>JAHHHJ010000022.1 GCA_019359445.1 Kastovskya adunca ATA6-11-RM4
AGGTATTGGTTTTTCCACATTTTCTGACCTGATTTTTTCGGCGTTACACTAAACCTATTTTCCCTCCTCCACTTTTGCCCTTCTCTCTTTTGTAAAAAACCTACACCTGTGAGGATCTCCGAGGGGGATCTCGAGGGATTTACAAGTTTTTAGAGACAGCCTCTAAGCCTTGGGGTGTGAAGCTCAGCACTTTCTTCTTGCCCAAATTCCAACAGGGCGGTAAGCTCATTCAAAATTGAAAAATATGGTATAGGAAATAACAGTGACAACGAGCGAACACATTATTAAGGTTGGATCGTTGCAATGGTTTTATCGAGAAGCAACTCCCAAGAGAGAAAGTGATAAGCCTCCTGTGCTGTTGCTGCACGGTCTGCCCTCCCATAGTCTGTGTTGGACGGGACTGATGCCAGGGCTGGCAGAAAAAGGATTTCGCGCGATCGCGCCAGATTGGATTGGTTCCGGTTCTTCTGCAAAACCCGATAAGCGAGATTTTGCCTATACCCCTGATGCCTTTGTAGATGTCTTAGCTGCCTTTGTAGACAAGTTAGACCTGCAATACTTTTCTCTGGTTGTGCAGGGCTTTCTAGCCTCTGTCGGTCTGCAATATGCTCTGCGCTACCCTGACAAAATTGACCGTTTGGCGATTTTCAACACACCTATATCAACCTCAGCAAAACTGCCTTGGGCAATGCAGCAATGGGGTGTTCCCTTTATGGGGGATATCTTAACCCAAGACCCTCTGTTAGTTGACCGTACCTTAGAGAAAGGTTGCGGCTATACCATTGTCGATAAAGACCTTGATATTTACCGCCAACCGTTCCTCAAAAGTTCTGATGTGGGGCGCAGTCTCCTAGCAACGGTGCAGAATCTTCAGATGAAGCAGGCAATGGCGGAAATTGAAACGGGCTTCCACCAATGGACAAAGCCGACGCTGGTTGTCTGGGGAATGAAGGATCGTTGGCTACCCTTTTCCCCGGTGCAGCAATTTGTGGATCGCTTAAAGCAAGTGGAAGTGGTGCAACTGGAAGAGGGGGGACATTACCCTCAGGAACATTGGTCAGGGGAAATTAACGATACGCTGCAAACTTTTCTCCGTCGTCAGATGATTTAGGCGATCGCTTTGTATGTCCGCTATCGGTAAGGCATAGCACGATCCGCCAATCCTTGGCTTTTCAGCAATACCTGCTCCATAAAGGTATGGCGGCGATCGCTATGCAAATCTTAATCCTGCTTGATCAGCTTCAACTTCTTCAACAGGGTAAAGCTAGCCAACCGCGTTATCAGTTTCTTAATCTCCGTTGAACTTTACTTAACCATGGCTTCATCTCTATATAAACAAGTCATGGGATTGTATACAAGGGTGTGAACCCTGATTTTTCTTGTAATATTTTTTTGATTTTTCTCTCCTCCAAATGACCTTGAATAGGTTTTCCCTCTTGTGGCTCAATAAGAGTTTAATTCGTCAATTTCTTATAGCTGCCACAACCGCGTGTATTGTTGATTTTTTTTGTGGGAGTTATCAACCAGCACGCTCAGAATCTCAAGGCATTGCTATTAACATGCCTTTATATGGTCAGATCATCTATGGCGATTTGATAACAGAGGCAGAATTGTTAGTTAGCCGTGTGATTAACGGTCAGTTTACTCAAAGCGCTGACACTTCAACCGTTCAAGTGGTTGTTATGGGCAACCGCAATGGTGAAGTTATTCCGATTTTGACTACTACTGTGTCTCGTACTCAGTGGCAAAAAACTCCCCAGGTGAGAGCCTGGACTGAATACTACATGAATTCCTACGCGCTGATTCAGCGTCATGAGGTTAGGCAGGTGGCAACGGTAGCAGCGGCTCCGGTCAGGTCTACTGCTACGAATAATCGAGAGCAAACCTTAATTGATACAGCCTTCGATGAAGGTCGTCTAACTGGAAAAGCCGCCCAGAAATACCTAGATGACTTGGATTAATTGAACTAATTTTTGTGATGGCTGGCAAGTGAGTGTAACAGCTCAATGACAAGAGCGTCTCAAGTCTTGTTTCAGTCCAGAGGGGTGATTTCTCATTCGAGAAAAACTCCAGATTTTGAGTTGGGGGTGCTAGGCGTTTTTGAGTTCGGAAACAGGGCAATTTTCAGTTCGCATTTGTCAATAATAAAGTTCAGCATTGAGAGGGGAACACACATGACTCACGACAACAAAAGCAGCAACAGATCGGGTAATCGTTCCTTCGAGGATGTCCTGCGGGTTAGGATGTCTCGGCGCAACGTAATTGGTCATGGCGCTGCACTGTCAGCAACCGGTTTTTTAGCCGCTCTGGCTGGCAACAAGCTTTTTGCCGATAATGCCACCGCTGCTACAGCTCAGAGTGCTAGCAAGACCGTCGCTCAAGGTTCCGGTACAGCGATCGCCCAGCGTCAAGGCAGCAGCTTGATCAACTTCCCACCCCTTCCTGCCGCCAAGAGTGCGGGCCCTGTACCCAGCATTTCGTCAGCTTACCAGTTTGACGTGCTGATCCCCTGGGGCACACCGATCCAGCCAGGTGGCCCCACCTACGACGGGAATCCTAATACACGACCGACTGCTGCCCAGCAAGCCCAGCAAGTAGGAATTGGTCACGACGGCATGTGGCTCTTCCCCATCGGCAACGGTAACGATCACGGAATGCTCGCTCTTAACAACGAATTTGGCAGCAACACCCATGTGCTGGGTAAAGAGGTACCAGAGAGTCTCGAAGATGTGCGCCTTTCTCAGCACGCTCATGGAGTTTCAGTAGTTGAGATTAAAAAGGTAAACGGCAAGTGGCAAACAGTTCGCAGTGCTAACGCTCGCCGCATCCACGTCAATACGCCTGTAACCTTCAGCGGGCCAGCCGCCAACAGTAGACTGCTAAGAACAACTGCGGGGAATCCTCCACTGGGTACAGTGAACAACTGCGCCAATGGTAAAACCCCTTGGGGAACCTATCTCACCTGTGAAGAAAACTTTAACGCTTACTTCGCTGCGACTGGTGAATGGACACCCACAGAAGCACAAGCCCGCTATGGTCTTAGTGCAGGTGGATCTGGCTACGGCTGGGAAAAATTTGACCCGCGCTTTGATCTATCGAACTCTAGTTATACCAACGAAGAAAACCGCTTCGGCTGGGTAGTCGAGATTGATCCGATGGACGGTTCTCAAACACCCGTTAAGAGAACGGCGCTGGGACGCGTTAAGCACGAAAACGCAGAACTCGTAGAGGGACAGGGCGGTCGTGCTGTGGTTTACATGGGCGATGACGAGCGCTTTGACTACATCTATAAGTTTGTTTCCGAGAGCAACTGGCGGTCAATGCGCGCACGCGGCATCAGCCCCTTAGATCAAGGTAAGCTCTACGTCGCTAAGTTTAACGATGACGGTACAGGCAACTGGCTCGAACTCACCATTAATAACCCAGCTTTGAAAGCTAAGTTTGCCGACCAGGCTGAATTGCTGACCTACACCCGTATCGCTGCTGACACAGTGGGTGCCACGCCCATGGATCGTCCAGAATGGATTGCTGTGGCTCCTAATGGCGAAGTCTATTGCAACCTCACGAACAACACTCGCCGCCAAGTTGCTGATGCCGCTAACCCGTTGGCACCTAACCCCTTTGGTCACATCATCAAGTGGCGAGATAGCAACAACCACATCGGTACTACTTTTACTTGGGACATCTTCGTTCTCGCCAAAGATACCCATAGCATTGACAAAAGTGCCTTTGGTAGCCCGGATGGTCTCTGGGCTGATCCCGATGGCAGGCTGTTTATTGAAACCGACGGAAGTCAGCCAATGGTCAATGGTGTACAGCTCAATGACCAGATGCTCGTTGCTGACCCAAGTACAGGTGAAATTTGCCGGATATTTTCGGGTGTAACGGATGGTGAAGTGACTGGCATTACGGTTACACCAGATCGCCGGACGATGTTCATCAACATCCAGCATCCCGGTAATGGCGACCCCAGCAAGACAAACTTCCCGGCACCACAAGGTAGCAACAAAATCCCCCGTGACGCGACCATTGTCATCACCAAGAAGGATGGCGGCATCATCGGTTCCTAGATCGGTGTGGCGTTGGGCTTCCTGAGTGTTCAGAAGTCTAATGCTAGAGAATCGGGCAGATAGGGCTTGCTCTGTTAGCCAAAAGCGATCGCCTGCAAGCTTTATCTGTTCACCAATGTTTACTAATTGGATAGTTTTATGAAATGCTTTGCTGTTGCTGTAGCTACAAGTTTGGGTTTAGGTTTAGCGACACTCGCTGCACCTGCTAATGCTGCAATGTTTGGTTGGAATGTTGAATATACCGGTTGGTGGGAAGCTGATGGCGGCGGTTCTATTTCGGGTATGTTCTCCGCTGATGAAGAGGATGCCTCAGACGGAATCATATCGATTGATGAAATGAATTCTTGGATGTGGAATTGGAGTGGAAATGATGCTATATCGGCATTTTCCATCTCTTCTAAGGATGCAGGTGCATCAACCGATGCTTTCTTCCCCAGCTTCTATGTTGATGGCACGCCTAATCAGCCCTTTGATTTTGATGCTGCTCGCCCTGAGCTTAATCAAGGAGCTTTTACGGCTGGAAATTATTACCTCGATTTAGAGTTTCTACGTGTGGAAAACTCTGAAGCTAGAGACGTTGTTGTTTCACAAGGGAACCCTGACTTAGCGCTCGGAACAATCACAGTTTCAGAGCCTGTTCCTATTCCCGAACCTACTACTGTTCTGGGTTTACTCGCTCTAGCTGGTGTTAGTGCTGCTACTTTGAAGCGCCAGAAGCAGGAAGTTTAAAGGGAATGGCACTGACTTAAGCGGCAAATGGTTGTTTTTGAGAAAAACCCAGCTTGGGGGGAAGCCCCCCAAACCCCCCACTCTTGGGATGAGTGCCTCCCCCAGACCCCCTGCACAAGGTTTGATCGGTTGTGATGAGTTAGACTTCTTGCATGAATTGGAATTACCCCTCTTGGTAAGGCGGGAAACTATCTCCTTCCTCTTGCCAAGGGGAGGGTTGGGGAGGGGTCTAGAGGATTTGTGTAAGAGGTCTATTCTGTAGTCACGTCTTACAAAATGCATAAGTAGGTAACTAAGGAGCCTCTCAGTAAAATTCTGAGAGGTTCTTTGTCGTTTTACTAGGAAGTGCGATCGCTACTCTTATCAGTTGGGTTGACGCTAAGACAGCCAACTCCTTCCACTCCCTATCTTGACTACATCCGCTGTCTCAGAGGGATAAGGGAGCTAAATATCTCCTGGCAACTCTTACCTCAGGTGTAAAGCTGTGATGGGATTTTTCGCTATATTTCATGGCGAAACTTAAGTTGGGTGATGTTTTGAATTGGTTAACGGTTAATGCTCGGTTGATGACTCGTTTGAAAACTATTGTGTCGGGAATACTTGTGTTTTTTGCTGTTGTGTGCTTGACCTGCAACAGCGCTCTTGCCGATCATGTTCAGTATGAGCCAACTGCTACGGCATACCAGAAACGGCAAATGCAGGAGATCGTACCCACAATCATCCAAAAAGGCGATCGCCTGCCGGAACTCCAGCAACTGATTGCATCCCAACAGTGGCAAAATGTCGATCCCTTGATTCATGGCGACTTGGATGAGTTGCGCTCCAGTATGAGCGAAGTAACACAGCTCTTTCCTCCCAAAGACCAAGTTCAAGTCCGTAACACTGCAACGCGCTTTTTTCAACACTTAGACGGCGTCGAGCAAGCGACAGAAAATCAAGACTCTTCCCAGGCGGGACAAGAATATCAAGCCGCATTGGAGGAATTTGACACCTTTTTAGATTATGTTTCCCAAAGCTAGGGAGTTGAGCAAACCGTTACTTTATCTAAGAACGAAGGCTATCTTTTGACAAACGTCAGTCTAGAGGTAGAAGTTTGCCCTATGTCTCTTAACAAAACCCGCATCGCGGTATTTTTAAGTTGGTAAATAGCAAAAAATAAGCAATTATGAGATTTTATCGTTCGATTTTGACAGGAATTCTGGTATTAGTTACTACATTCTTAGTGAGCTGCGGCGGCCCTAATGCTAACGTCCCGCCTCCTACTTATACAGCAGCGCAGTTAGAACAAATTCAGCGCTATGCTCCCATGGTTTATGAATTTCGCGATCGCCTGAAGGACATTCCCGCTATGATTGGGTCGCAAGAGTGGACAGATATCCAATCGGTCATCCACGGGCCTTTAGGGGAACTGCGTCGGTATATAAACTATACCGCTCGGAACTTCCTCCCCAATGACCAACGGGCGGCACTGGATGTGGCTAAAAGTTTATTTAATCGCTTAGAAGCCCTAGATCAAGCGGCTCAGTCTCGCGATACCCGTCAATCGATCTCCAGCTACAATGCTGCCATCGAAAGCTTCGATGAATTTTTGGAACTGATTCCAGAAACAACCGAAGTCGTTTCATAAACGGGTAAGGAAGTAGACACTGATTTGGGCTGATTGTTTAGAGTCGGGTGGGCAATGCCCACCTGATTTTTTAAGTTGTTATATAGCTACTCGTTTAGGGGTTGTAAAATTCTCTTTTCTCTTTACTTCCGTGTTCTTTCTTACCTAATAGGGTGCGTTTTTATTTCGCCGATCAAATCAGAACTGCTATAGTTTTTTCTGGAAATATGACTAATGTTGCCGTCGTTGGGTGTGGAGTCATTGGGGCAGCGATCGCCTACGAACTCAGCCGCGTTCCTCAACTAAAGGTTACCGTCCTTGATCGGCAGCCTCCCGCTCAAGGTGCAACAGGTGCAGCCCTAGGGGTTTTGATGGGAGCGATTAGTAAAAAAACCAAAGGTAGGGCGTGGCAATTGCGGCAAAGCAGTATGCAGCGGTATGAAACCCTAATTCCCGAAATTGAGGCGATCGCTGGGCAAAAAATCCCCTTTAACCAGCAAGGTATTCTCCGGCTATGTTTTGCTGGGGATGATTTAAACAAATGGCAAGAATTAGTAGAAATTCGCCGTTCTCAAGGCTGGCAAATAGAAATCTGGGATAGCGCTCAACTTCAGCACCAATGCCCGCAACTGCACAATCACAGGATTATCGGTGCGATTTATTCCCCTCAAGACCGCCAAGTTGATCCCCTTGCCCTAACCCAGGCATTAGTCGCCGCCGCTAAGTACAATGGCGTCACCTTTAAGTTTGGCGTCGCTGTCGAAGGCGTTGAGTCTACAACCCCACAACCCTCAATCCGCAAAACCTGCCATCAGATCCACACCAGTAATAATTTATCGCTGGATATTGATTGGCTAGTAATTGCCGCCGGACTCGGTTCTACTCCCCTTACCACGGCTTTAGAGCCAAGCGTTGATATTAGACCCGTCCTCGGTCAAGCTCTACACCTGCGGCTCCCACAGTCTTTAGGCAACGCCGACTTTCAGCCTGTGATTACTGGAGATGATGTCCATATTGTGCCCCTAGGTAACGGGGAATACTGGGTAGGTGCAACGGTTGAGTTTCCCGATGAAACTGGGGAGGCGATTGCCCAACCCATGTTACTGGAGAAGGTAAGACAGGAGGCAATCTCGTTTTGTCCCCCCTTAGCTGAAGCCACCCTTCTCCGTACCTGGTCTGGTAAACGTCCTCGTCCCGAAAATCGCCCTGCTCCCATTATTGAGCCACTTATTGGTTACAGTAACGTCCTCCTAGCAACAGGTCACTATCGCAACGGTATCCTCCTTGCTCCCGCCACTGCTCAAATCATCCGGAACCTAATTAGTCCAGCGATTTGAGAATAATAAGAAATAATAAGCGTTGTGCTAGTGGTAACTACTGAGCGGAGGTAAAGACATGAACGCGGCTGAACAAGCAAGAGGGTTAGAAGTCACAACTAAGATTGCGGCGGTTGTAAATTTGTTTAAGGCTGAGTTTCCTGATGCAAAAGCAGACTTGAAGCCCTGGAAAAACGACCCGGATACGCGGGAATTAATCGATCCTGATTCCATTGATATTGGCTTTCATTTCCCTGGCTGGAGTCGGAAGTTTCAAAGCCGCAGTATTTTGGTGCAGATTCGCTTTTACAAAGACCCTTTGAATGGTTCCCACGCTTGTATTGGTGTGGAGGCGGCGGGATTTGACCATCGGGGCAAAGTGTGGAGATTCTCGACAGTGGAAAATTGGCAGATTTTGGGGCAATCGCAACCCGCCCCGGAAGTACAGGAGAAGCTGAAACACTTTTGCCGCCAGGTTTTTGAGTTATTTAATTAGTTTTTGAGAGTTAATCTTATGGCGATTTTGTGGCATTGCAGCCTATGGGGTAGGCGGACTGATAGGTGCTAGAGCGCTTACCAAACCAACTATAACGGTTGTCGCGCATTTGTTCGTAGACGCGATCGCCCATCCACTTCACTCCCGGCATTGCCCGATAAGCCGCGATAAAAATATCCCCCAGTGGCAAGAGATTGCCAATCTCTTCCGCCGCCGCACTGCCTTGCCAACGGCGTTCGGGTGAGTTGGCATCAATCAAAATCATCCCCATTTCGCAATCTTGCGCCGTAATCCCAAACTCTTTCAAGGCAGCTTCATCTTGCATGGGGGTGTAATCAAATAGTTGCCCTTGATCTAAAGTTTCGAGTAACTGCACTAAATTTGAACATAAATTGCACTTGCCATCGTAAATGACGTGATAGTTCATAAAAATCGTTACTTATTCTGTAATTTTGGGTTTATATCTTTATTTTTAACAAATAATTCCAAAATATTGCGAGAAAACGATTTGATGAAACAGCCTATTAAATGTTCAGCAACGAGTGGTGGTGTCTTTAGCTACAGTCGTCTTGGATGCCTTCAAGCAAAATAGGGGTTTGAATACAATACAAAGCACTTCTCTCAGTAATGCCGATCTCCATGAAACCCCGAATTATTGTCTGTGGCTTGGGATGCACTGGCTATAAAATTTTTTGCTTACTGAGGCAGCAAGGAGCTGCTGTGGTTGGGATTAGCGACCGTATTATGGTGGGGGAAACCGATGTCATTGTTGGAGACCTACGGGCAGCTTCGACCTTGCTAGAGGCGGGTATCAAAGACTCTCAAGCCCTTGTGTTGGCTGGGAATGATGATGCTCTGAATTTAGCAATTTTGACCCAAGCACGCGTCCTCAACCCGAAGATTCGTGTCTTGAATCGGCTGTTTAATCAAAGCTTAGGCGATCGCCTCGATCAAACGCTGCCCGATCACGTCAGTATGAGCGTAGCCGCGATGGCAGCACCTGTGTTTGTCTTTGCTGCCCAAGGCAATCAAGCCATCGGACAGTTGCGCTTATTTAATCAAACTTGGCCGATTTATGAAGAGTACATCGATGAAAACCATCCCTGGCTAGGACGTGCTTTGAGCGAACTGTGGGAAGAGCGATCGCGAATGCTGATCTATTACCTGCCGATTGATGGTCAGATGAATTTGGTTACAGGGGTTACATCCGGACAACAATTACAAAAAGGCGATCGCTTAATCATTGGCACCAAACCCAACGTCCGCAAAATTCACAAAGGTCGCCTGCAAAAATTCCTCAAAGTTCTGACGAACCTACAACAATTTCAACGCCATGGTCAGCCAATGCTGCTCGTGTCCCTGGTGTTGTTTTTGACTATCTTCACCGCTACCCTCACCTATGTCTGCGTTAACTTCGACACCTCCATTGTTGATGCCCTCTACTTTTCCGTCGGCATGATTACAGGGGCGGGAGGACAAGAAAAAGTTGCAGAACAAGCCCCCGACAGCATCAAGGTTTTCACCGCCATCATGATGTTGGTGGGTGCAGCCGTAATTGGCATTTGCTATGCCCTCCTCAACGACTTTGTTTTAGGAACCCGTTTTAGCCAGTTTTGGGATGCCGCCAGGGTTCCCCGACGTCATCACTATCTCATTTGCGGACTCGGCGGTATTGGCATCCAGATTACGAACCAACTACACGCCCACGGACACGAAGTTGTCGTGATTGAGCAAGACCCCAATAACCGCTTTATTGGCACCGCTCGTTCTTTAGGAGTCCCCGTAATTTTAGGCGATGCCAGTTTAGCCAACACTCTTAAGGCGGCTAATGTGCAAAACACAACGGCATTACTGGCTGTCACTAGCAACGACATGGCAAATGTCGAGATTGCCTTGAGTGCAAAAGCCCTTGCACCAAAGTTACCTGTAATTGTCCGCAATCAAGACCCCCAATTTGCCCGCACCGTGCAACAAGTCTTGGAATTTGAGACAGTACTCAGTCCGATCGAACTCGCAACACCTTCCTTTGCAGCGGCGGCGTTGGGCGGAAAAATCCTCGGTAATGGCATGACAGGCGACACTCTTTGGGTTGCCTTAGCAACCATGATTACGCCAGGACATCCCTTTTGCGGACGCTGTGTTAAAGAAGCCGCCATCGAAGGGGATTTCGTGCCGCTATATATCGAAACTCAACATCAAACAATTCATGGCTGGGATGTTTTAGAAAGCTACCTCAGTGCAGGCGATGTTTTGTATCTTACCTTGCCTGCGGCGGGGTTAGAGCAATTGTGGCGGACAAAAATTTCCCAATTAATTGTTAGTTAATAGATACGGAACTACAGTTGCAGGGATGAACTAAAGCGGCAGAAGTCTCACACCATAATCTCAGACTTATAGTAAGTAGTTCTCTCTTTATATTGGTAATAAGTAAAATTAATCAAATATCAAGCTAACAAGCAATTTCGGAAATCATCAAAGTTTGTGAACCTATATCCTTAGCGATTAATTAACTGGATGAATGACTGATAAGATGGTTTTCTCCCTACCATCCAAATAGTCAAACATTATTTGACTAGAGTCTTGATACAATGGTCTGGCATCAGTCAAGCAGGCTAGATAGCGTCATTTGCTTGATTGGGGTGTGCGAGCAGTTTGACAAACCTGTCTGAACTCCTCTTTGAGTTCATAGACAATTCCTAAGCAGCAGGAACGACTGAGGGCTTATCCCAACTTGAGCTGCGGCTTCTCGGTCAGCACATTACTATGGCATGAGTCTATCGTTTACCTTGGTATTTTTCAATAGTGTTAATGTTCTTTAGGGGTATTAAAGAATGTTATATATGTTTTAGCACCGTTTGACAGGCATCAATGCCAACTGGGTTTAATAGTGACACCATTAAATAAATCTTCTCCTATAAGTTACTTATCAAAGTTGTCACGCATTGATGAGATGAAAGAAAAATCTGAAGCTCTCAAAAAGTTGCTGGTATCAGCAAAAATAAAAGCGTAGTTTTGAAAAAGTACAATCGCTTTACCTGTGTAAAATTTGACAAGCGGCAGTTATTTACTAATCTCACTCAGTTAACACCTGAGCATGAAAAGTTCTAAAAGATTTAAATTAAGCCCTGATTACATATGTTATTAAATGGAAATTTTTAATCGAAGCCTTATTCATGAAAAGGATTTAGAGACTTTATCTTATCTGCGTCAAACTTAAACCTGATTAATATTATTTATAGGCAATTTCCATGTTAGAAGCCTTCATATTCGCAACAATATTCTGCGGATTTTTCGGCATCATCCTGAAAAAGAACCTGGTTATGAAGATCATCTCAATGGATGTCATGAGCACAGGGGTTATCGCCTATTACGTGCTAGTTGCATCGCGAGATGGCTTATTCACACCCATTATTTCAGACGGCGCAAATGTCGCTTACTCCGATCCGGTTCCCCAGGCGGTGATATTAACGGGGATTGTGATCGGCTTTTCGGTTCAGTGCGTAATGCTGGTCGGTGTCATGAAGCTGGCGCGGGATAATCCGACATTGGAAAGCAACGAGATCGAGAAGAGCAATACCCCATGAGTAGCATTACCATCGCATGGATCGCACTACCGTTTTTTTTGGGGTTCACCATTTATCTGCTCCCCAAACTTGACAGAATCATCGCATTGTGCATGGCTTTTGTTTCGACTGGATATGCGTTGCAGCTATTTGTCACTCAGTCGTCGCTAACACTGCAATTATTAGATAATTTCGGCGTCACATTAATCGTCGATCAGTTAAGCGGCTACTTTATATTGACCAATGCGCTAGTAACAACCGCAGTCATCCTCTACTGTTGGAACACCGATAAGACAGCTTTCTTTTATACACAAGCCATCATTCTGCATGGCAGCGTCAATGCCGCGTTCGTCTGTGCGGACTTTATCAGTTTATACGTGGCATTAGAGGTAATCAGTATTGCCGCATTTCTGTTGATTGCCTATCCCCGGACTAATCGCTCGATTTGGGTTGCCTTGCGCTATCTATTTATCAGTAACACGGCAATGCTGTTTTATCTGGTGGGTGCCGTCCTAGCCTATCAGGCTAATCATTCTTTTAGTTTTGCAAGTTTGCGCGGGGCACCACCGGAGGCACTTGCCCTGATCTTTCTGGGACTCTTGGTTAAGGGGGGAATCTTTGTATCGGGATTGTGGTTGCCGTTAACCCACTCCGAATCAGAGACACCAGTATCAGCCTTGCTGTCGGGAGTTGTAGTCAAAGCTGGAGTCTATCCGCTAGTGCGTTGTGCGCTGATAGTGGAGGAGATTGATCCGCTCATCCGGCTGTTTGGAGTGGGAACGGCACTGCTGGGCGTATTTTATGCCGTCTTTGAAAAAGATACCAAGCGGATGCTGGCGTTTCATACGGTTTCGCAGTTAGGCTTTGTCCTTGCCGCCCCAGTCGTAGGTGGCTTTTATGCACTGACGCACGGCTTGGTCAAATCGGCACTCTTCCTAATCGCGGGTGCTTTACCGAGCCGCAACTTCAAAGAGTTGCAACATAGACCAATCAATACAACGCTTTGGATTGCTCTGGTAATAGCCAGCTTCTCGATCTCAGGCTTTCCTTTGTTGTCTGGCTTTGGGGCGAAGGTGTTGACGGCAAAGAATTTTCTGCCCTGGCAAGCGATCGCCATGAACGTTGCGGCTTTGGGAACAGCAATCTCGTTTGCCAAATTCATATTCTTGCCGCATAAAGCAGACGGCGAAGAGGTAGTAAAGCCCGGTTTTTGGTCAGCGGCGATCCTGCTGCTCGGTGGTCTGTTTGTAGCAAATATTGCCTATTACGAGGCTTATACCCTTGCGAATATCGTAAAACCACTCGCAACCATCGGTCTTGGTTGGTTGGCGTATCTTTTAATTTTTAAACGATCCGTACTCAAGCTGCCCCGTGTTGTGGAGCAATTTGAGCATCTGATCGGTGGAATGAGTCTAATGTTGCTCCTACTCTTCTGGATGGTGTTGGCATGATAAGTAATTTCCAAAAACTTTGAGTTTCTTGGCTATGCTTTCAGCAATGGTAGAGCAAAGACGGCACAAAAACAAAACCCAAGCGACTATTAAAGCCTTATTAGAGGAAATAGAGTAATGGCATCGAAGCGAAACAAGAATCTGATGAAGCGCACGGCAAGAGTTTACCTGAATGACCTGAATGCAGGTAAATCCGAGATTGTGCGTCAATTCTTGTTTCAATGTCACGATGTCATGCAGTATTTTATTGACCTGTTTTGGCAGCGAAAAGACTTTTCCGGGAAGCTGGCTGACTTGCCTACCGTCCACAGGGCAAGACAGAGGTTTGGCATCACAACCCGCTTGGGACAAGCCCTAGCCAAACAAGCGAGTGAGTGCGTTCGTTCTCAACACAAAAAGTACAGCAAGCGTAAGCCTCAATTAAGATGGCACACTGTCACACTGTTTTACCATTTCGTTACTATTAAACCTTTCAAAGGAGATGGCTTTGATTGGTGCGTAAAACTGATTGGCTCTGGTGCGCCAAAACTAATTATTCCTGTCAAGTCCACAAAACTTATCAATCAACGATTGGCTTCAGGCTGGCAGATATCTAAAACTATCCGCATGGGCTTGAGGAAGGGATGCCTGTGGATTGATTTTATTTTTGAGAAACAACGACCTCCCTTGAGAACATTTGGTAGGGTAGTTGGCATGGATTCCAACTACAAAAGCGGTGTCGTGTTTAGCAACTGCCAAGTAGTTGGAGAAGGTATTTATCAACGAATTCAAGGCTTCAAGAAGCGGCAAAAACACACCCGTACTGAAATTAAATCGATGCTGGGTTATGCACTGAAATCCGTTGATTGGTCTTCGATAAAAGTCCTTAGTATTGAGGACTTGAAGAAGGTTAAACACGGAAAACGGGAGACGTTCTCTCGCGTGTTTAACAGGCGGTTGTCTCATTGGCTTTATCGCACTTTGGTGCAGTTGTTGGAACGGAAGTGTGAGGAGGAGGGAATTCAGCTTGTGGTCAAAGATCCCTTTAAGACCTCACAGTTTTGCTCTCGCTGCAACAGATGGGACAGACGAAACCGAAAAGGCGACAGGTTTAAGTGCGTTCATTGTGGCTACCTCACCCATGCTGACCACAATGCGGCTCACAACCTAGAGCTTTTAGGTGTGGCGGGAGTTTATGGTCTCCGTTCTTACTTAAGTTCATTTCGTCAAAGTGTTGGATAACCATGATTGGACATCTGAATCTGATATTGCGACTGGCTATCTGGTTTTTGCTCACCGCCAATCTGAGTGTGGCAAATATCATCATCGGCGTCAGTGTCGCACTCCTATTACCGGGACGCCCCAAAACCCCGGAAGCCTTAAAGGATTGGCTGCGCGTGCTGTGGGAAACCCTCGTGGCGATTCCCCAAGCGTATATGGAGGCATTTGAAATCATCTTCCGTCCCCATAATCACGAAGATGTGACGATGGAACGAGTCAAAGCCGGACGGACACCTGGACTCATCTTCCTGGATATATTCCTGATCACCTTTACGCCCAAGTCCATTGTCTTGAAGTACCACGAAGAGGGCTGGTACGAAGTCCACTGGGTACGACGGAGGAAAAAGGCATGAACTTGGTACTGATTGCAATGATTCTGGCTCTGCTCATACCCATGTACGAGGCTTGGCAGGATGAGAATATCTGGCAGAAGATGTTGGCATTTTCAAGTATTGCGACCAAGACATCAATCATGATTCTAGTCGTATCCATCTTACGGGATGATTGGATGCTCGGTGTTACAGGAGTAATCATCCTAAGTGTAGGTAATGCCGGATTAATGTTGTTGGCACAAGTCCTTAAACGCATCAATGAACTATGATCAACGCGCTTAGTTATACCTTCATAGGTATAGGAATTTTCTTCTGGTTTTGGGGAACCTTTCCCCTAGTCGGTCACCGCTCGGTATTATTCAAGCTACATACTCTTTCGGTTGCAGATACCCTAGGGAGCATGCTCATCATCGTCGGACTGCTCCTGAAGAGACCGGGCGAATGGCCGCTGCTTGTCCTGGGCATTATCACCTTAGCAATCTGGAATACAGTGCTGGGGTATGTATTAGCATACTCTTCCAGCACGGGAGGGAGCGATGAATGATAGCTATATCTATGTCATAACTGCCCTGCTGCCGTTGTCCGCGTTGATGTTGGTACTTCAGACTAATCCTTACCATGCCTTAGTAATCCAGGGAATACTGGGAGCGGTGGCAGCATTGGTATTTGCGGTTTTGGGGGCGGCGGATGTTGCTTTGACGCAAGCCTTGATGGGCACTCTGCTGGCGATTACGCTTTATGCGATCGCGGTGCGTTCATCCCTGGTGATGCGTCTTGGTGTACTCGAAGACGAGCCGATTGTGCAAAGCGCAGTGCCAAAGGCAATCGAGACAGATGACGAGTCTCTACCAGACGGCAAAGCCGTTAGCGTAGCGACTCCGCAGGAGTGTGACCATTTTAAGCAACTGATGGATGACATGCGTTCAATTTTTCACAAACACTATATGCGTGTTGAGGTAGTCCCGTTCACGAATACGCAGGCTTTGCACCGAGCGTTGATCGACAAAGAAGTCCATGCAACTTGTGCCAGATCGGAACACGATGCTCAAAACCAGGCGCTGCCTGAAGCCGAAAAGCAACCCTATCACACGGCGACTAGAGTTCAACGCCTCTATGAGATCATGCAAGCCGAACTTTCGTCACCAGCGACAAGCCTAACCTATGTAAATGCATCAGATTCAGAGGAGAAACATCAATGAAATGGGTTTACATTGCAGCGGGGATAGCGCTGTTTGTCAAATTCCTGATCATGCCCAATCCAACACCGGACTTATCGCTCTCGATCGTCCAAACGCTTGTACAAGAGAGTGGAGTACCTAATGCCGTTACGGCTGTCATTCTCAGGAATCGGCTGTATGACACGATCTTTGAAGTGGTGGTATTTACGATCGCGGTCATGGGTGCAAAGTTTCTGCTGGCTGATGAAAGACCTTTCTGCACGGTTTATCGGTTCACCGATCAACCATCCATTGTTATGGCGCGTCTAGGAGCAACAATTGCCGCGATGGTGGGTATCGAACTGGCGATTCGGGGGCATCTGAGTCCAGGAGGTGGTTTTGCGGCTGGAGTTGCGGGTGGAACTGCGATCGGTTTGGTGGCGATTACCTCATCATCGGAGTGGATGCAGGCGATCTACAAACGCTGGAACGCCGCTATATGGGAGAAGGTTTCGGTTCTGATTTTCATTGTCCTGTCGGTTATAACTCTAGCCGGATTAGAATTACCGCACGGAGAGTTGGGCGCACTTTTCAGCGGCGGAGTCATTCCCCTGCTCAACATCCTAGTCGCCGTCAAAGTCGCGTTGGGTTCTTGGGCGGCTATTTTGGTGTTTATTCATTATCGGGGATTGTTGTGAGAGATCGGAGGCTGGAGAATTACAGCAATTGTCCCTTGTGCGACATCCTCTGCTACGGGAACACATCAGTGCGGATCTACAGATGCAGGACTTACGCGGCAACTCTACTAGTAGGTTGCTTATGCTAACCCCCTACTTTATAGATAGTGTCTAACGGAGAATTTTGCGTAAGTCCTGAGATGCAGATGTACCCTCTGTAGTGCCTTATCTCATCGCAAAGCGGGAAGCGGGGAGGTTGAAGAGAGCTTGAAAGTTAGATTGCCGTTCTGTAATGGGTTCGGGGCCTTCGTCCCAAAGGCTTTCATAGTAGAAGAACGATACACCCAATTCGCGATCGCGTGCCGAGTTTACCTTAGCCTGAATCAGTGACATCGCAACTGGCTTATTTCTTAAGCCTGTTAGCACACCAACTCCGGTTGGGATCTTTTGTTGCACCTCTTGAATTTCAGGTCGGGTAATCTGGTTGAGAAAACTTTGCAAATCAGGACGATAAACCTGCACAATTAGCTCATCCACAATATCCTGCCGCACCCAAGTCAGCCAGTCTTGTAGGTAAGTATTGTAAGCCGTGACATAGGGATTAGGGGAAACGGAGAATATTGCATTGGGCTTTCTCTGTTTTACAGCTTGGTTGAGTTGGGTCACGAACGCTGTAATTTTATCAGCCCGCCAGCGCACCCATTCGGGATCTTGGGGATTGGCAGGTGCATCTTTCTTGGTTTCCTGTTTGTACAAAGCCAGCGTGTAGCTATCATAGCCAAATACATTGGGTAAGCTGGTGTGATCGTCAAACTGAATGCCATCAACATCATATTGGGTAACGGCTTCTAGCACGAGATCGGTGATGAACTTCTGCACCTCTGGCAAGAAGGGATTGAGCCACACAACCTCACCTGCTGCACTAATCCAAGTTTGGTTACCATCCCGCTGTTGCGTCAGCCACTCCGGATGATTTAATGCCAGTTCCGATGTAGGAGGAGCCATGAAGCCGAACTCAAACCAGGGAATTACGAGCAACCCTTGGCGATGGGATTGAGTAATCAGATCAGCGAGGATATCTTGCCCCTGTAAGCCTTGGCGAATAAATGGTTGAATCTCTGCCCGTTGAGCTACAGCACTCGGATACAGTACGTAGCCAGAA
This sequence comes from Kastovskya adunca ATA6-11-RM4, assembly GCA_019359445.1. Classification (GTDB taxonomy): domain Bacteria; phylum Cyanobacteriota; class Cyanobacteriia; order Cyanobacteriales; family Coleofasciculaceae; genus Kastovskya; species Kastovskya adunca. The sequence continues at coordinate 17,820 of JAHHHJ010000022.1, forward strand.
TTCCACACCACTGGATAGATCGTATTGAGGTTCAACCGTGCTAATTGACTCACAGCCTCTTGCATTTTGGTGCGATCGCTGAGAATGTCATGGTCATTTTCAGTCATCCAAACCCCACGAATTTCTTGCATGGGCCGCTGTGCAATTGGCTCTGGCATTGCGCTTTGTGCGATTGCCTGTGGCACCGCCCAAGGGGCGATCGCAGACATAGGATAGTCCGCCAACAAAATTGTAAGGAATAATCCCATGAAGAGTAAGGAAAAATACTTAAGCGATCGCCACCAATGTCTAGGGATACAACGCAATTTCATAGGCTTCAAAGATAAGTCAGTTATTCATACACACGTTGCCGTTGGTACTACCCAAGGGGCAATTAGGTATGTCCACGATGGAATGAATTATTCATAGACTGGTATTTATTATTTACTAAAGAGTTAGTTAACTACAGGATTCCTTCCATGAGTAATATCTATGATTGTGATAGAAAAAAATAAGCATTATGAGATTGGATCTGGCAAGATATCCAATCGTCATCTGCTTGCAGTAGTACTTATCTCCAAAGCGCTGTCACTTAATGCAAGGAGTCGAAGAAACAGAGCGATCGCCTGGGCATGAATACTAAGTTGTTGCGCGTATAGGACATCATAATCAAGCAACTTTCGTCACCAGCGATAAGCTTATGTTATGTAAATGCATCAGACTCAGAGGAAGAATCATCGCCAGTAAAGCTGAGCTGTTGTTTGCCTAATCGCTAGTCCCACGCGATCGCGTTCAGGCTAAGCGGCTACTTAAAGAGTGAAATAATCCAAGCAGCAGTTATGCTCATCAACACGATAATCTCTAGAACCTTGAGGGGAAAAGACAGTTTCAACCACTCTTTAGCTAAAGTCGGTCGCAAACCATACCACCATTGAAGAATATTTTCTCGCCACAAAGCAGGACTATCTTTAGGGCGAAATTGGTAACTTAATATTGACAAGAGAAGGGGAACTCCTCCTACCTTGGCACTCATCAAGAGATGCAAGGCGATGCAGCCAACCATCACCACCCATGAAATGAGGTGAGCATAATACCAACTATGGTCAAGCTCTCCCTTAGGTAGCCACTTTTCATCCATCATCTTGCCGGAGAAAACGGCAAAAGTCAGTGCCAAGATAGCCAGGGTGTTAATGACTCGATGCAGCGTGTACCACCATATCGGTTTACCCAACTGTCCAAGTTTTCCCACAGAATCCTGCTGGATAAGTCTTTTTTGCCCACGATGGAAAGCGTATAGAGCAAATAGAGGGAATACAAGTAAGGCATATAGCCCAAAGGTGCCATGAATTCCTTCTATTTCCTTCAACTTAGGCAAGGGAATTCTTCCCCATCGTCCGTCGTAGACATCGTATGTCCAATAGGCGGTCAAAATCGCGGCAATTACGAAAAGACTAGTAAAGCCATGCAGAATACGAAGAAGAAGAGGTTGGTATGGCCCAGAGAGTTTTGCAGGCATATTCAGAAAGTTACCGAAATCTTCCCTACGTCTTTCATTTAATTTAATTGTCTCACTCTGCGATCGCCCTACGTAAAAAATCCATAACCTATCGATTTAGGTAGGAGTTGACGGATGCTTGACAGAGTTTGAGACAACGTGATCGCGATATTGGTGATCGTCTCATTATTACTGAGAGTACTGTGAAGTTCCATATAAAAATGTTCTCAGAAAGCTCAAAGCCCAAACTCGTTATCAGGCACTTCATCAAGGGAATATAAGTGATTGGATTCAGTAGTTTAGCGGTAAGGGTCAGTGGCGGCAAGTAACCTAGAACTCAGCACCGAGATTTCCCTTCTATTCGCTGCACCACAGTGTTAGCCTGCGGAACCACTCTAACTTTTAGGGTGTAAACTCAGAGTTTATACTTCACCAGAAGGACCACTAGTGTCTCCAGGAGGAATGATAAGTGGTACAGATTGATCGTAAAAAGCAATACCATTTTGCTTTAGTTGAGAAAACCAAGAATCTTTGGAGACATGATCATACCCAGTAGGCAGATATCCTTGAAGATTTGCCTCATATGAGAGTAGCCACTGATTACCATACAGTTCATCTTCGGTTAGAAACTGTTCCCATTTCTTTGTACTTAACCTGGCTGGAATTCTTCCTCTTTTCTGTGCATCCAGAGCCACAATAGCAACAATAGAATCTTCCATATCAGAAATTACCTGGGCTGCTTCTTTATGTATAGCTAACTTAAAGACGATTATTGACCATATTGCCCAAGCGACTTCGCTACTATGTCCAAGTGGGGCGTGCTGGAGGATTTGCAAATTCAGATTTTTCTCAAGAGAGTCTAGATCAATTGGATAATTCTTAACTTGTTTGCTTTGAAATATTGATAAAGCATCGCGTAAAGTGCTAGCTTCTATTGTCATTGATTGCAAGAGTAGGCTTTCGAGCAATGACCAATTATCGTGATGAAGTTCGTCGAAGTTTCCAATTCTTGCAATGGCATATTTAAGCACTGGCTCTTGAGGAATCTCTCTAGCAATTTGAAAAGCTCGATCAAAATAACGAATCAGATCTTGCATTTGAGCAAGCTTTTTATCGCTAAACTTATAATCAGATATTTCTAAGACCCAGATAGCATCTAAAGAGCATGGCAACTCAGTAATTCTAGTTTTGTTAGGATTAAGTGTCAGCTCAAAGTATGATAAGACTTGTTGAAGATAACTTAAAGCTGTTTCGGCTTCTGAGCGTGTTAAAAATATAAGTTCGTAATCATCGCTATAACGAAAACCTCTATAGGGATATGCACACAAGCTTGCAAGTCGTTTTTCCAATTCTATATCCGACGCACAAAGTATTAATTCAGCGATAACTAGCGAAGTATCAGGACCAATGGGGATTCCCATTGTTTGTCCATCCTGGCTATTGCGAACCAATTTATCAAGCTGATTTCCAAATAGAGAGAAATTGCTTCTTTGGTTTTTGGCAATTTCCTTTCCGTGTACAGCCCAAGGAATGCTGTGTGTGTAGATAGACTGATAGAACTGTGAAATATCTGTTTGTAAAGCATATCGACCAATTGCTCTGTTCTTAGCTCTTTCTTTAGGTAAATCAGAGAAATCAAGTAGAGGAGAAATTGAACGATTGCGTTTTGGATGTGGTGTATGAATAGGTTGACTTTTTGATAAATGAGATTTTTGGGTTATCAATTTTATGTCAGCCCAGTGACTTTCTATTATTTTAGTGGTTTCTAAAAAGAAAACTGGATTTGGTATGCTCAGTTTTCTTCTTAAAGATCCATACTTAACATGGCTATGTGAATACAGTTTTGAAGTGGCTTTGGAAGCTGACTGTAAAGATGGATTAGTTACAGCAAAGTTGGCGAGAGAGTCGGTTTTGAATGGTGGAGGAAGTTCTTTAGGAAAGTACCCTCTACTAATTAAATCTCTTCTATGCATTTATCTACTTCAAGTTAACTCACAAGACATAAATCAAAAATTCATCAATCTTCAATTATAGCTTTAGCATTTTATGGTTTGAATATATTTCACCGATAATCTAGAAGATCTGTCTCACCAACAGCTCTCAAGGTCACATAACGCTCAACTCCGACAGATAAGCTTCAGCCTCCCATCTCCACCGAGAAGCCAAGCAGGTTCATAATGACTCTCTCTGCGATCACACTATTCCAAAAATCCATGACCTATCAATTTAGATAGTAGTTAATGGCTGCTTGGCAGAGTTTTAGACAACGCGATCGCATTCATTCAGCAACTGTAGGGCGATTTCTAGAACTTCCTCTGCGAAGTGATATTTCCTAGAGAAGTCTTTGATGATTAAAACACTGGTCATCCTGACTAGATGAACTTACTTGTGGTTCGCTTAACTCTGAGTGTTGTTCAGAATTACTGGAGGCGACGATTTCTGGTTCTACACTCTTAGTAAGAACACAGCTATTTAATTTCCAGATTGGAATGAAAAATAACAGGCAGTAGCGAATCAACATTAACCTCCGGTCAAGTCAAGTTTATCAACCGTAATGTTGAAGCTGCTGCACTGTCAAAGGCGATCGCTGGTATGGCACAGAAGGAGGAGCGATCGCTTCCTAACTGATGAGGGTTTTTACGCTATGCTCAAGGTGATGCCATTATCAACATCATTCTAAGCATCAAGATAGCTATGAAAAATCAGACTGTCCGCACGACAATAACTCTACCTGCAAAACTGTTAGCTGCGGCTGACAAAGCAGTGAGCCAAGGAAAAGCTAAGAGTCGCAATGAGTTTGTAGCGCAGGCACTTCTACATGAGCTGGAAGCACTCAAACGGACAGAAATTGATGCAGCACTAGCTGAAATGGCACAAGACCCAGAGTATCAAGCTCAAGTGCTACAGATGGAGGCTGAGTTTGCCGTAGCCAGTTGGGAAGCCTTGCAATTGGGAGAATCCCCAGCATGAAGCGGGGAGAAGTTTATGATGCTCGACTTGAACCTGTCGAGGGTTCAGAACAAGGGGGAACCCGTCCAGTCATTATCGCTAGTCGAGATGCAATCAATGTCTATAGTCCTGTAGTTTTGGCTATTCCCTGCACTACTTATCAAACTGGTAAACGAGTTTATCCAACTCAGGCGCTAATTCAAGCTCCGGATGGTGGATTAACCAACAACTCTATCGCTATGGCAGATCAGGTACGGGTATTATCCAAAACTCGCTTATTGCGTTTACGAGGAATGCTAAGTGAAGAAGTAATGGATTTATTGAATCAAGCTTTGTTGATTGCTTTGGATTTACCAGGTCAAGTTTGAAAAACCTAACTAAAAATTCAAAACGCAAACTTTCTTAAACATCCGTCAGTACTTCTCCAAAGGCAAAATCAGGAGCGGCAAGTACCAGAAGGGTTGTGGGAAGATTGGCGGCGCGTGCTTGTAAGTTTTCGTAGTAATCGCTGAAGTTGTCTTTTGGTGTAGCGATGCCGAGGAAAATGAGATCGGCTTTCTCGGATGATTCATGAAGAATAGTATCAAAGGAACGTCCATCTGCCACTAAGATTTGGGAAGATGCCCCAATGCGTATCTGCTTGACGAGACCTTCAACATTTGCCCGTGCAGCTTGGGCAGCGGCTTCGTTAGGAACAACTAATTTCAGGCAAATCTCAGCGTTGCGCCAGTCAATATCGGAGCGTAGGAGATAGGCTAAAAGCAACATCAAGCCACCGTTGGCTTGCACACCACCACCCCACCAGACATCAATGCGTCGGCGCGAACCAAAACCCTTGGCGGTATTTTCCCGCAGGATCACTACGTTACGCTTGGCGCGGTGGAGCTGGTTGATCATCTGACAGTAGCGATCGCGCCGCGAGGATTCCTCACTATCTCCCAGCAAAATCGTATTCGGCACAAGGGGGCCAAGACCATAAGTTTCCACCAGTTGCTTTGCTCCCTCAAACGGATCGGGGGCAGTTACCAACCGCACCAACGCTTGCACACCTCGACGGTCGAGATAGTCGCGAATTGTTGCTTCAAGTTTGGCTTGCTGGGCAATATCTCGCGAACCGCTAGGGAGAACGCTAGACACCGTCACTAGTCCCCGATTGTGGGTCAGGGCATCGGCTAATTCAATCAACGACCAACGCTTTGTCGGTGACCCAGAAAGGACGAGGATATGAGGTCGCCAATTTTTCGTATCCGGCTGATGACCAATTTGAAATATGGCAGTCCGTATCAGCGTCAGCCACATACCGCGCCGGGTATCTCCCCAAGTGGCTCGCAGTTCCCGTTGTTGTAGCCAAAAGTAAATCCCTAGGATGATTACCGCCGCTGCTACTGTGGCAACAGCGTTGATCAAAAACATGACAGCGAGGCAGCCAATCGCCCCTAACAGGGATAACGACCAGTGAACGCGAAAGGAAGGACGGAAAGACGGACTTTGTAAAAAACCTTCAATGGCTGCTGAGAGGTTCAATACCAGATAGGTAGTAAGAAAGAACATCGTCAGCACGGGGGCGATCAAGTTTAATTCGCCAACGTAAACAGCCGCTGTCGCCACAACCAAAGTAACAGCCGTACCAATGCGAGGTTCGTCGTCTCGCCCACTCCCTGTACCCAAAAAGCTCAACCACTGGGGCAAAACTCCATCCCGCGCTAGTGCCTGTAAGACGCGAGGTGCCCCTAAAATACTACCAATGGCGCTACTAAGGGTTGCTCCCCAGACTCCTAGGAGAATTGCCGGCCCCCAAAATGCTATCCGCTGCATAATCAGGGGTTCTGCAATCAGCGTTGTTGCATCTGCTCTCATTGCTAGGATGACGGGCAAACCCATGTAGATGATATATCCTGTTCCTACAGCGGCTAGCGTCCCTTTAGGGATAGAGCGAATCGGGTCGCGCAAGTCACCCGACATATTTACCCCTGCCATAATGCCCGTCACGGCGGGGAAAAAGACGGCAAAGACAACCCAGAAAGGTTCGGAGAGGCGATCGGCTGCCCCCCACATCTCAATCTGTGTGTTTTCTATCGGCTGCCCAAGCAGTAGTGAAACTAAAGAGAGAACGATCGCTGCCATGATGATGTACTGGGCGCGAATCGCCAAGCTGGCAGAAGTCAGCGCTAGGATGGCAACAAATACAGTAGTAGCCAATGCTACATAAAGCTGGTTGAGGTTTCCAAAGACTGCAACAACACTTTCGGCAAAGCCAATGGTGTAGAGGGCAACGGAGAGGGCTTGGGCAAAGTAGAGGGGAATCCCCACCGCTCCTCCCGTTTCAATGCCGAGGGAGCGGCTAATCATGTAGTAGGCTCCACCCGTTCGTATAACCCTATCAGTAGCGATCGCGCTAATTGAAAGTGCTGTCAAAAAGGTGATCGAGGTGGCGAGAGTGACAATGATCAGCGTGCCAATCAAGCCAACATTACCAACCACCCACCCAAAGCGCAGATACATAATCACGCCGAGGATGGTCAGAAGCGACGGAGTATAAACTCCACCGAAGGTTCCTAGTCCTGAAGATTTGGCAGGAACGGTTTGCTCTGTAGACGGCGGCTGGCGTTGGAAAGGTGACTTCATGCTTCTAGAATACTGCCACAACAAGTAACCTGTTCTAGAAATAAGCGTAGTTCGCCTTTAACAGGAATCAGGCGATCGCCTCGAAGATACACCCGACGCTCTACATTCGTTCCTTAATTGGAGTGTAGGAGGCATCGCGACGACCACGGTAAATCTGAGTAGGACGGAAGATGCGATTTTCTCCCAACTGCTCTTTCCAGTGAGCCAGCCAACCCGCCACACGAGCGATCGCAAATACCGGAGTAAACAAGTCAGTCGGAATTCCCAGCTTCCGATACACCAGCCCTGAATAAAAGTCTACATTCGCATAAATACCTTTTTCGCCCAGTCGTTCTTCAACAACCCGTTCCATTTCAATGGCGATGTCATAGTACTGGTCACGACCAAACTTCTCAAATAGCTGTTCGGCAAGTTCTTGCAAAATCGTTGCTCGCGGGTCTTTCACCTTATAAACACGGTGACCAAAACCCATAATTTTCGATTTTTCCTCAAAACACCGATCTAGGTAAGGGCGAACGTTCTCCACCGAGCCAATTTCTTCCAGCATCGTGATCACTTCCTCGTTCGCTCCCCCATGCAAGGGCCCCGCAAGGGTTCCCACCGCCGACGCGACGACCGCATAGGGGTCAGTCAATGTCGAAGCCGTAACCATTGCGGAGAAGGTTGAAGCGTTAATCGTGTGTTCGGCGTGCAGCGTCAAACAAATATCGAAAATACGAGCCGCCAGCGGATCGGGTTCCCGCTCATTGAGCATATACAAAAAGTTAGCTGCATAGTCCAACTCATCATTCGGTTTAACCGCGTCGTTCCCCTTCCGCATCAGCTGAAACGCTGCCACCATCGTGGGAATTTTCGCCAGCAACCGTACCGCCGCTTCTCGGATATAAGCCGGGTTATCTAAGGCTCGTTTTGAGTAAAAAAGACCCAATGCCGCTGCTGAAGCTTGCAGAGCGTCCATGGGATGCCCGGTTTCGGGAAAACATTTCATCATGTCCCGAATGCGGTACTTAATCCGCCGATGATAGCGAATTTCGTTTTCAAATGTTTCTAGTTCTTCTTTGTTCGGCAGTTCGCCCCAAATCAAGAGATACGCAGTTTCTAAAAACGTACTTTTGACTGCGAGTTCTTCGATGCGAATGCCGCGATATTCCAGTATGCCTTGCTTACCATCAACGTAGCTGATACTGGATTGGGCAGCGGGAATACCTTCTAAACCTGGCTTGTACTCGCAGACGTTCATGTGGCTAACAACGTGACATTAAACCTTCTCAGGCTAACTTACCAGAAAGTACTGAAGAGTTGCCCCTTTTACCAAAATCATTTTCACAAGACGCCACACTGTCAGGGCATGGTGAAAAATGGTCAAGCTTTATGAAGGATGAAGGCAGAGTGCTGAGTCCTGAGTGCTGAGTAGGGGAGAAAGTGTGAAGTGTGAAGGATGAAGGATGAAGTATGAAGTATGAAGTATGAAGGGTAAGAGGTTCTCCCCTACTCCTCCGCACCCCTGCTCCCCTGCTCCTCCGCACCCCTGCTCCCCTGCTCCCTGCTCTAAATCAGCCATTTCGGTGAAGTGAGTAAGAACAACTCGCTCTTGGCGATAGGCATTCCTGAATCCGGTAGATGTAAGCCAATGACCCCGGCTTTTTTTAACTCTAGTTTTTCTTTGATCTGACCCCAGACTAAGGTTTCTGCCCAGTTTGCTAAGTTAGGTTGATGACCAACTAGAGCCAGACACTGTACTTTACTGGCATCCTGACGTCGTTGGGTTTCTAGCCAGCTAATCCAGTCTTGGATATTACCCTCAGGAGCCAAGGGGGGAAACTCTTGCATGTGGGAGCTGAGGTTAGCGGCTTTCAGGATAGCAGCGGTTTGACGCGATCGCACTAGCGGGGATGCCAAAATCATGTCGAAGCGCAATCCCATATCCCGCAGACGTTTGGCTACCTTGTCAGTTTTCTGACGCCCCTTATCAGTCAGGGGGCGGTCTTCATCACTAATACAGGCGTCTCGCTCCACAGCAATTCCGTGGCGAATTAGGTAAAGTTCCATGATCGAAGTTCTCAGCTTATGAGTTCTCAGTGTTGGGCGAGGAGGTGACATTTGGCAACTAGGCGGTCTCTCCCTTTTGCTCTCTACTTCCTCATGGGTTGTTAGTTACTCGCGATCGCCAAAACCTTTTTTCGCTAACAACTAACAGCCAAAAACTTCTCACAGTCCCTAATCTGTATGAATCACAGTATCTTCTGGGCTAATCAAACGCAGAAGTTTTTGCTTGAGTTGGATGTCAAACACTTCCCATTTCATCTTGGTATACTCAGCACTTTCATTAAAGCCGCCTAAGAAGCCCATGGGGATTTCAAAACCACCCGCCGTCATGCGCCCACCTCCAAAGAAGCGTCCGTGGCTATCTTGACCGAAAGCTTCTTTGATGAACTCGTCTGGATCAAGGGTGAGTTTATTAGTTCTCAAAGAGCCAATCACCACCTCTAAGTCTTCATCCTCGTCGTGTACAATCCCATAAACAACGGCTGTGTGAACATTCTCTTCAGTCACCAGAAAGTCAGCCGCTTGGGGGATAGCATCTCGGTCATCGTAGCGGAGGTAGCCGACACCAGCGATGGAGAAGTTGTTTTGGAGGAGGCGGTTTTTTAGCGATCGCTCAATTACATCCATCACACGTTTAGACCGTGCTGTCTGTAGCACCGCATTCAATAATTGGACATCGTAGAAGCGACTCAGATACGCCGCCGCCATAAAGTCTTCTTCCTGCGCCTGCATGAGTCGATTGGTATCCGAGCGCAGACCATGCATCAGAGCCGTCGCACACTTGATGTGGTCGCTGTCGTTACCGTCTAGCTTCAGTAACCCCCCCTGCAAGTACTGCGCCATCAGGGTGGCTGTGGAACCCGTCTGAGGTCGCAGGTCGATAAATTCCGCGTTTAAATCTTCCTGCATTTTGTGGTGGTCGATGATGACGGTAATCGGCAGACCCGCTTGCTTTATCCAAGGTAAGAGTTGGCTCGTGGTTCCCTGATTATCAATCAGAACACAACCTTGATAAGTAGACCAATCCCGGTCTTTTAAGGTCTGCACACCCCAGCGTTTTGCAGGTAAACCGGTCAACTTGACTAGGGCAACATTTTCCTGATGGCTCAGAGTACCCGCATACACGATATCTGTTTGGATATTGTGTTGTTGGGCAATCAGTTGGTACGCCCAAGCACTGGAGAGCGCATCAGGGTCTGGGAAATCCTGAATAACAATGAGTTGCCGTTCAGAGCGGTGCAGCTCTAAGATATTGCGTAGCTCCGAAACTTTCGGCTCTGAAGAGGCTTCTAACCACCGTTTCTGACGGGAGTTACTGCTGCTGGCTGTAGTAGATTCTTTCTCTTTAGATTCACGGAGCGTCGGCTCTGGAGGCGACGCGGTGAGTTTAGAATCTTGTTTAGGAGACTTGAGAGAATTCGATGACATGTTGGGTAAAAAAGTGCAAGATAATAGTAACTTCGCCAGTGCAGTCAGGGTGGCTGTTTTTTTGAAGCAGCTATGAATAATCTGGATCTATAATCAGTCCACTACTATCTTGACAAAATAACAGTAATCTAGGAAGCATTTAGCCGTTGTGTTTTACGATATCAATCTAAATGCGTAACTCCGAGTAGGGAAATGAGACAAGGCTGGCTCGGAAAACAGAACTGATGTCAAGTCGGCGTTTGGTTCAACCTGCGGACTCCCCTAAAAATGTCCCCCCGTCAGGAGCCGCGTTTTACCCAACAACCTCTTTTAGAGGAACTATAAAAAAACTGTGCTTTTTAGGTTAGACAGGGGTAATTAAAGACCAATTACATACTTTCGCCACTCTTGATGTAAACCACCTTTGACGTGTTTAGCCACTTCAAAATGGAGACTACTGTAGGGTCGGCGAGGTTGATGCCGCAATATCATGTTGGCTTCTTTAGGAGTTCGGTTGCCTTTCTTGACATTGCAACGGACACAAGCTGTGACAATGTTTTCCCAGGAATCACCTCCATGACGGGAACGGGGAATAACGTGGTCTAGGGTTAAGTCGTCCCCCGTGTAACCGCAGTATTGACAGGTATGACTATCTCGATGGAGGATATTACGGCGCGTTAGGGGAATTTCTTTATAGGGAACGCGGACATAGTAACGTAGCCGAATTACCGTTGGGAGTGGAAACTCCGAGTAAACGTATAAGCCGTTATGTTCAACTTGTTCGGCTTTACCTTTGATCAACAAAACAACCGCCCGTCGCCAGTTGGTGATGTTGAGCGGTTCGAAGGAGGCGTTTAACACCAGAACCTTGCTCATTGGATCGCAAGTGATATATAAAGATTTTTTCAGATGGTAGCACAGCTGAGTTTGATGCGGCTGAAATGAGCGATTTGGATGTTGAGGAAGCCAAGTCAATTTGCCAGCTAGTTATGTCTGCGGTTGGGTATTTGGGCAGTTGCGATCGCCACAATTATTCGCTTCCTGTCACTGTTGCTGCGGCTTTGTAATACCCGCCGTCATTAAGCCGTATTTAATTGGCAAGGGTTAGGCTGTGCGAGTTTCCTCTGCTATCACATTAATTTTGGGAAAGGAAATCTGTCTTTAGATATAAACACAAATCTAACTTGCTATAGCTGACAGAGTTTTTCCAAAAAACAATAGTTTAGAAACTCTATGGAAAGTATTTTGCACCAACTCGAAAACTGGCAGCGATCGCTTCCTAATGTTCTGGGTCTTTCAATCTTCTCTGAGCCAATCACTGACCCAGTTTTAGTATTTCTGGTCATCATGGCGATTATGCTGGTCGCCCCGCTAGTATTTCAGCGGTTAAGGCTACCTGGCATTGTCGGTTTGATTTTGGCAGGGGTAGTTGTCGGGCCTTCTGGACTCGGCGTTTTAGAACGAGACAGCACCATTGTTCTACTCGGAACAGTAGGACTGTTGTTTCTCATGTTCATGGCGGGACTAGAAACGAGTCTAGATGACCTGAAATACAACGGCGATAAAGCCGCCGTCTTTGGGTTAGCCACATTTGCCTTGCCCATGGCGATAGGAACTGCTGCCATGATGCTGCTAGGCTACAACCTCCTCGCCGCCGTCTTAGTAGCGTCTTGTTTTGCCTCCCACACCCTACTGGCGTTGCCCATCTTAAGCAAGTTAGGAATTATGCGATCGCAGGCGGTGACAGCCACCTTGGGGGCAACGTTAATTACTAATGTCTTAGCCCTACTCGTCCTGGCTGTTGTAGTGAAAGCGCACGAAGGCAGTCTCACCCTTGGCTTTTGGTTCACCCTGATTCCTTCCTTAATCGTGTATACCTTTGTAACGCTGTGGGGAGTTCCTAAAGTCGGGCGCTGGTTTTTTCGACGCTTCGGTCATGATGAGGGTGCAGAGTTTACCTTTGTTGTTGCCACATTATTTGTGGTGTCTTATGGCGCGGGGGTAATCGAAATTGAGCCGATCATTGGCGCATTTTTGGCAGGAATTGCGATTACACAACTGATTCCTCAACTCAGCCCCTTGATGAATCGGATTCAGTTTATTGGCAATACTTTGTTTGTGCCATTTTTTCTGATTTCGGTAGGGATGTTGATTGACCCGCTGATTTTACTGAGCGAACCGCGATCGCTTCTCGTTGCTGGCGTCATGATTGTTGCAGAAATCATTAGTAAGTACGCCGCAGCTTGGGGTTCAGGAAAACTGTTTAACTTTCAGTTTCCTAGCATCATGGTGATGTTTGGTCTTTCTATGGCGCAAGCCGCTTCTACCCTAGCCGCGATTACAGTGGCGTTTCGCATCGAATTAGTCGATCAAGCCACAGTCAATGGCATTATTGCCATGATTTTATTTACCTGTATTGCTTCACCTTGGATTACTGAACGTTGGGGACGGGATATTAAGTCAGAGGTGGCAAAGCCAGCCACGAGTGGGAAACAACAATCTGGTGAAAGCCTAGATAAAAGCCTACGCATCTTAGTTCCTGTTGCCAACCCCAACACAGAAGATAATCTCCTACAACTAGCACTGATTTTGGCGAAACAGTCAAACGGGACGCTGCTCCCCCTGCATGTTTTATCTGATAGAAATGGGGCGATTCCCCCAGAAGCAAAGACCCAGCAAGCCCAGCTTCTTGCCGCCGCCGAAACCGTTGCTCATGCGGCTGTCACCGCTGTTGAACCGATTGGACGCGTGGATAGCTCCATTGCTAAGGGGATTGTCCGAGTTGCCCAAGAGCGGAACGCTGATTTGATTGTTTGTGGCTGGAAGGGATACTCTACCTATCGAGACAACTTCTTTGGCAGTGTGATTGATAAGGTAACGCGACAAGCGACTGTTCCTGTCTTAATCTCCCGCTTTCCTCAACCGATTGAGAATACGAACCGAGTATTTTTAGCTTTCACAGAGACAGAAACGAAATCTGGTTCCTTTGGGCAAACGGTAACTCTTGCCCAAATCTTGGCGAATGAACTCAAGGCATCGCTGCAATTGTTGCAGGTAATGACCAATGCTAGAAGTACTCCCCTGAATGTTGAATCTGTGGGGTTAAAGTCAGATGTTCCCATTGAGCGGGTACGAGGCAATTTTGTCAATAAGGTGTCTAAGAGCCTGACCACGGATGATTTACTGATTTTAACGACTGGAACCCATCCTGATATACCGGGTTTTCCTGCCTTGGGTAGCGAACCAGAAGCGATCGCTCGCAGCCACACCGAGATTTCTATGATTGTTATCTACTTCCCTAACAAAGCTTTAGAGGCGAAAACCTCCTAAACTGAGGCTTCAGGTAAGGCGGTTTTAAAATCCGCTACAAGGCAAAAAAGATTACATGAGCGAACTTCCGAGAAGAACCATTTTAGAAATGTTAAACAATAGCCGATTAGTTCGCTACTTGCTCTTATTTGCTTTGGGTTGGGCAAGCCTACAAGTTTTAGCCTACTTTGAAACAGTAATTATCGTCTTTACCTCTGCCGCCATCCTAGCTTTTTTACTCAATTACCCTGTAGGCTGGCTGCGGCGTTTTTTACCTCGTAGCGCCGCCGTTATTATTGTTTTTCTTCTTAGTCTTTTAATTCTTGCTAGTCTGACCTTGACAATCGGGGTAGCAATTTTGTCTCAAGCACAACAACTACTTAGTCAAGATCCAGAATTGTTGGATTTTGTAATTGTTCAAATACAAAGGATAGAAAACATTTTAGGTCGCTGGAATTTGCAATTAGATTTAGGAGCGATAGAAGAGCAACTCCGGGAGCAAGCTTTATTAGGAATTGGGTTAGGATTAACTGCCATACAGCAGATACTAACAAACTTAGTAGATTTGATTTTGATTGCCGTTGTTGCTTTCTTTATGCTCCTAGATGGACAACGTCTTTGGAATTTGCTGCTAAGAATTTTTCCCAGACAATTTCGCGGCAAAATCACCGAAACGATCCAGCGTAACTTTTTAGGCTTTTTTTGGGGACGGCTGATTCTTTCAACATTTTTCGGGGTATCTACTTTTATCGTCTTTCTATTTTTGCAAGTTCCCTATCCCGTGATTTTAGCCGCAGTCGGAGGGGTTTTTGATTTAGTTCCGGGAATTGGAGCCACAATTGGAATTACTATTATTGCTTTTACTTTGCTACCTCAAGGAATTTGGTTAAGTATTCAAGTGTTAATTAGCTGTATTTTGTTACAGCAAGTCGAAGAAAACTTGTTGATGCCACGCATTATGCAAGACTCAATAAATCTTAATCCCGTGGTGATGTTTTTTGCTTTATTAGTCGGTGCAAAACTTGCGGGACTGTTTGGTATCTTTCTAGCGATTCCGATTGCTGGAGTTTTAATTAGTTTATTTGAAATTGATGAAATGCAGTCAGGAGAGGACGGTTGAAGAAAGTCCTGAGTCCTGAGTCCTGAGTCCTGAGTAGGGGAGAAAGTATGAAGTGTGAAGTATGAAGGATGAATTCGGTTATTGGTTCTTTTCCTCTCCCCTGCACCCCTGCACCCCTGCACCCCCGCTCCTCCTCTCCCCACATTCCCATTCCTTCATGTGCCATTTTCCCCTGACAGATGGTAAATTAGCGGCATTAGAAATGTAAAGTGCGACTCAATGCTGCCTGTCGCCCTTAAAACTTTGGGAACACTATCTTATTGGAGCCGTAAGCCATCGTGAGCCAGACTGAAACCCCAACCCCAAAAACGGTTCAAGCCGAAGTTTCTCGTCTGCGGGAAGAGTTACAGATGCGAGACCAGTTAGTCCAGCAGCTATCACAAGAACTATTCCGGCTAGTTAAGGGTAATGCTACCTTTATGCCCAAGGCGGAAGCGTCTGAACGTCATCTGACTGAGATGCGTGTCCTGCGCGAGCAACTGCAAGAGGTTGAGCAGCAGGTAACGTTTTATCAAGAGCAGATTGCTAGCCGCGATGGCGAGATTTATCAGTTGCGGCAGTCTGTTCAGGAGTTAAGCGATCGCTCGCGGATGCTAGAGCAAGTAGTTCAAGAGTTGCCCCAAATTTACCGTCAGAAGTTCGCCGAACGGATGGCACCTGTACGGGAAAAAGTAGCAATGCTGCAACGGGAAAACCGTCAACTCCATGCCGAACTGCAAAGCGTCAGCTATCGCCTCGCCGTCAGAAGCCGCAATGTGAGTCGTGTTGATTTGCCGAGTTTCGCTCGCCCCATGACAGGGCCAATCCCCACCTTTGGGCATGTCTAAAGTTGTTGTCGATACCGAAACTAGGGAAACAGACAAATTAATTTCGGCTTCATCGGCAACAAAGCGAAAGATAGGTACCCTCAACGTGTCGCGACGTGGAGATCATCAAGTAAGCAGGTACAACCTCAGCTATGAGTTACTGCCTCAACCTGCGTTGCCAGAAGCCTCAAAATCCTAGCAATGCCAGGTTTTGCTTAACTTGTGGAGCGAGGCTATTGTTGGGCGATCGCTACCGGGCTTTGCAACCTATGAGCCAGGGAGGTATCGGTCGCACCTTCTTAGGGGTAGACGAGCAGAAGGCAGCTAAACCCCGTTGCGTCATTAAGCAATTGCCCCCCAAAAACCAAGGCACCGACAACGTTGAGGAAGCCGCCAAGTTATCTCGTCAAGCTGCCGCCTGCCTGCAATTGGGACAACACCCTCAGATTCCCGAACTCCTGGCATATTTTGAACCTGACAGCCTGTTAGGAAATGGCAGCGCACCGACTTTGGTGCAAAGCTTGATTGAGGGAGAGAGTTTAGCGCAGAAACTACAAGCCGAAGGAGCATTGAGCGAAACTCAAATTCGGCAAATCCTCAACGAACTGGCAGCAGTTCTAGAATTTGTCCACGCTCAAGGCGTGATTCATCGGGATATCAATCCCGAAAATATCATTCGTTCCGACAAAGAGGATCAACTCGTGCTGGTAGATTTTGGTGCAGCAAAATTTACCACCAAAACTGCCCTGGCAAGAACCGGAACCACAATTGGTTCTGCTGCCTACGCCGCACCCGAACAACTCCGAGGCAAAGCTTTTCCCGCCAGTGATTTGTACAGCTTAGGCGTCACCTGCATTCACCTCCTGACTCACATCCATCCCTTCGACTTATTCAACAGCCTGGAAGGAATTTGGGTGTGGCAAGACTACTTAATTAATCCGGTAAGTAATGAATTGACTGCAATCTTGAACAAAATGCTGGCAGATGCGGCTAGCCAGCGTTACCAATCCGCCCAGGCAATCCTCAACGACCTCAACCCCCAAGGTATGCCTGCCTCAACGGTCGTAAACCCGACCCCAGCACCCAAATCTATTATTCCTACCTGGCACTGCCTACGCACGCTTACAGGTCATCTCAGCTCGATTCACGCCGTCACCTTTAGCCCAGATGGACAAAGCCTTGCCAGTGCCAGTGCCGACCGAACGGTCAAACTTCGCTCCCTCAATAGCACCCTTACGCCTTGCACCTTTGCAGGTCATTCCAGCTTAGTTGCTGCTGTTGCTTTCAGCCCAGATGGTCAGTTCCTGGTGAGCGGTAGCTGGGATCACACGATTAAATTCTGGCGGGTAGACACCCTGGCATTACGTCGCACCCTCTACGGGCATTCCGGTTGGATTCACTCCCTAGTCATTAGCCCGGATGGGACATTACTTGCCAGTGGTAGTGCGGATAAAACCATCAAAATTTGGGATTTGTCTACAGGCGAAGTTAAGGCAACCCTTGAGGGACATGACAGTGCCATTCACACCGTTACCATTAACCCAGATGGGACATTACTTGCCAGTGGTAGCGCCGATAAAACCATCAAAATTTGGAACTTGACCACAGGCGAGGTACAAGCAACTCTGTGTGGACATGCCGATACTGTAAACTCGCTGGTATTTAGTCCCGGTGGACAACTGCTCATTAGTGGTAGTGGGGATAAAACGATCAAACTTTGGCACTTGAATAGTAGCCAGTTGTTGACGACACTGACAGGACATACTGAGGCGGTTCGTTCTGTTGCTATTAGCGCTCAAGGTAGCCTCCTGATTAGCGGTAGCGCCGACAATACCCTCAAACTTTGGCATCCCGGTAGTCAGGAACTGCTTTACACCCTCACTGGACATACAGCCGGGTTAACTAGCGTTGCCATTAGTCCGGATGGTTCCCTGCTTGCCAGTGGCTCTCAAGATCAGACAATCAAAATTTGGCAGTTTGAATAATGCAAAACCCTTCAAAATACGGTTTGGCTCTCCACACCACCAGCCCCCAGCTTGGCTTGGCTCTGAGCAATTTTGCGGGTAGCGATCGCTCTGCCACCTGGGACTTAGGGCGGGATTTATCCACGCACTTACACCAATATCTTGCTGAGTTTCTGATTCCTCAGACTTGGGCAGATTTATCCTTTATTGCCGTTGCTAAGGGGCCAGGAAGCTTTACAGGCACTCGCATCGGCGTCGTTACTGCCCGCACTCTGGCACAGCAGCTCGATATCCCTCTATTTCCTATTTCGACACTAGCGGCTGTCGCGTGGTCAGAACAAGGCAAATCTCAATCTGCCCTCAAAACTCCCATTGCTCTACAAATGGATGCCCGTCGCGGTCAGCTCTTTGTGGCGATTTATCAACCTGTCGATTGTGGATTGAGTCCGTTGCTCTCAGAGACAGTGATGACTCCGGATACTTGGCAGCAAGAGCTGGAGGCGATGGAGAGGCATTATCAGTTAGTTGATGTTCCTGGGGATTTGGGGAATGTAACAAGTGTGCTGTCTCTTGCTTATCTAGATTGGCAACAGGGACAGCGCCCCCACTGGTCAGAGGCGTTGCCGTTTTATGGGCAACATCCGGTAGAGGAGAAATCTGTCGGCTAGAGTTGAGGAGGAAATGCGATCGCGTTTTTTAAACAGGTAACGGCTACTGATACTTCTAAAACGAGGTTATCGTCGGTTTCCCAGCTAGGTTTTGCGATCGCTTGAGACAAGAAGACTGTTTTTTCCCAAACAAATACATTGGTTCTTACCATTACTACAGGCTATCAAGGTACGACAACACTTATCCCTTTTAGACCGCAAACAACCCCCGCCACCAGTGTTAGCTTTAACTTAGATAAAATTTCCGCGTATCTACCCGCCGTCTTGCTCTAAAACTACTAAAATGCCAACTTACACCGGAATCAAGTGCGAAGCCTTTAGACATCCCCTCGATCGTCAAGCCGAAGCTTCGCTACGTAGTGTCCCTGGCTTTGACTTAGTTGCCCGTAGATTTGTAGAATTCATCTACGAACGTCCCCAATTTGTCTATCTCATGGGCAACAGCATCCAGGCTGGCCCTCGTCAATATGCGACAATTTATGGTTTGTTTCGAGAATCTGTCAAGGATTTAGATATCTCACCTGAACCCGCTTTATTTGTTAGTCAAAACCCGGAGGTCAATAGCTATGCTTTGGGGCAAGACCATCCCTATGTCGTCGTGAATACAGGGTTATTAGACTTGCTCAGCGAAGCAGAAATTCGCACAGTTTTTGCCCATGAACTGGGACATATTAAATGCGGTCATACTATCTTAATTCAGATGGGTATTTGGGCGATGAACGCCGCATCAATGCTGGGGGAAATGACGTTTGGGTTGGGCAATCTTATCAGTAGTGGTTTAATTTACGCCTTCTATGAATGGCGTCGCAAAGCAGAACTCTCCTCCGATCGCGCCGCCTTACTGGTGACAGATGACCTCAATCTTGTGATGCAGACGATGATGAAAATTTCCGGAGGTAGCGCCAAATATGGTCACGAGTGCAGTCTCAATGAGTTCATCCGTCAATCCGAACGTTATCAAGAACTCGATCAAGATGGTTTGAATCAAGTTTATAAATTCTTACTCTATAACGGGGGCAATGGTGCCCTCCTCAGCCATCCTTTTCCAGTGGAACGCCTGCGCTACTTGCAGGAGTGGGCAGCCTCAGCAGAATATCATCAGATTCGCCAAGGAAACTACCAGAAGGAAACAGCCAAAGGTGCAGTTGAGGTAAACACAGCCTCATCGGATGGTGAAGCTGAGACGCTGCGGCAGCAAATCGAGACGCTACAACAAGAAATTGACCAAATCAAGTCGCGATCGCAAAAGTCATAGTTGATGCATAACAGAGCCTCTCGAAGAGTTATATTGCTTTCGGTTGCTAAGCTATCGTTAAAACTGATGGAAAATAGAGAGATAGGAAGAGCAAACCAATTCTGCCACCAGCAGAATTGACGTTAAACTATCCACAATTGATTGGGAGACAGTTGTCTAATTCTAGATTCAGAAATTTTAGCTCTTTGGTTTGTAGTTAAACTTGATGTGTCTGACAGAGCCTAGCCCTGGGGTTGACAGCGCCAACTGGTTGCTCGCTGTTACTCACTAATGTACTTCCCCGCCACTAGATAAAAGGAGACCCGCTACTTACATACCCAAGAGACTTTTTTGAAAATTCTGATGATTAGTCTATGCTGTTTTAAACTTCATTTTGAGCTATCAAGTTTACGATGTAAGCGGTTATCAGCATTGACACAGGGTGCACTCAGCTTTCTTCCATACTTTAAGCAGGGACAAAATCCTCCTAAGGATGCTCATGAGCAGGGACATTTTATCAGAAGGTCATCAGACAACGCCGCGCGTCAATCTAAATCAGCCGGGGCGCTCTACGCAGCAGGGTCAGGAGATGATCTACCAATTCCTCTTAAATCTAGTTCGTAAAGAGCCACCAGAAACCGTTTTATTGGAGTTTAAGTATCTATTTATTACCTATGAATCTCATGCTGGCAATTTAGAAGTAATCCAGTATTTGGCAGAGATACTTTTTGTTAATGATGAAGAGGAGTTTAGAAATGTCCTCAAGCGGTCTTGCTATATTTTAATTAATAACTGGGAGACATCTAGAAGTCACGATAAAATTAAAGACCTAGTTAAGCTTTTTCCAGAAGAAAAAATTAAGAAAAAATCACTTTCTCTAACAATCAATCGCCTGAGGCATTGGTTATACAACTTTGTTGAAAGCCAAGACTTTCAGGAACTCAAACTATTTGTCGCTAAACACGATCAAACTCATTGGAGTAGCCGCTACACGTCTTACTTATTAGTCCCTCAGTATACCGACCACAATAACTCGGCAGAACAGCGAGAAGCAGCAAGAGCGCTCTCCAAAAAGCTAAAAGACCAGTTTAAGTTTGAACTGGCGATGTATACTGCTCGTTCGCAGTCGGCGGTTCATCAAAGCCAAGTGCCAAAAAACCCAACGGCTCTTGGGGATAGTGTTTTGCAGTTTATCAAAAGGATTGTAGCTAAACGGGGTTCGTTTAGTTATGCTAATTTAGCCAATATTTTTTTGAAACAAGTCTATCAAGTTAGTTATAAGCATTTTAAATTTTGCTTACAGAGATATTTGATTTTTTCAGTGGCTCATAAAGAGAATGTTGAAGTTTTAAATCAACAACTTTCCGAAAAGCTGCAAAATCTTTATGAGATTTACCACGAAGAGACTCTTAATGACGCTCTTTTGTTAAGAACTTGTAATCGCGTTATCGAATCTCTAACTATAGAAAATCGGCAAGATCCTTCGTCTTTATTTATCTTGCTAATGTACCAAGGAAATCCCCTAACCTTGGTGATTGTACTGTTGAAGGTGATCTTGATCTGCCCTAATGCTCGTACTCATTTAGAAATTTGTATTGCAGACTTGATTCAGTACTATATGAAATATCCAGAGGAAGAGTGTAAATGGGTAGTGAATTTTTTTGAAATATTTAATATCACTTTTGCGATTTACGCAGACAATGTGCAGTACAACTTGATCAAGATGGATCTACAGACGCCTGATCTGCAAGTGCTTGAAGATGACTCAGATACCGCTTGGGATGCTTATCGGGTTTTTTCCCAACTTAGATACACGGTGAGTTTGGAAGATATGGAAGATACCTTAGATTACCAATTAGACTCTGAAGATACGGAAAAGTAAGGTAAGCTGACATACACTTTAGCGAAGATGGCGATCGCCACTAGACCCATGATTACGGGGAACAGATATTTGGGGCTAGCAAGCTTAGAAGAGGAGAGCCTCAGGAGTGCGATCGCGCCTATTTTCCCATGGCGTCAGATTAAGATTGATTTATAGTTAAGTAAAGATATTTGCTCAACCGAGTACTAACTAATAGACCAGCTTTCCTTCGAGGTTGTTACCGCTACAAAATGACCTGCAAACCCTAGGAAAAGTGTCACTCTCTCTACAGTTAGAGAATCATGATTTGTGCATCGTCTTTAGAATGTCACCTTTGCTAGAGGTGACATTGGTTTCAGCCTCGGTATGCTTGACAAGCGTTATCGGAAGGGACACAACTACAAAACCCATACAACGCGAACTACCGTCAGACTAAGATTTAGTTCTGGCTGTAGAGACGCTGCTTTGATAAACGCCAGCAGCATCAGGTGTTCGCATCTATTAACGTTGTGACGTAGCAGTTAGCCTTCCATGTTCACCATTCCCTGCAATTGAAGTGGGAAGGAGTATTGATGGAAACAATAAAGAATTTCTTGAAACAACTACAACTCAGTCGGGTAGTGACTGTGTTTTTAGCCGTATTTGTACTTTTCGTTAGCACGGCTTGTAATAGCGGTAATGTCCAAGGCGCACGTCCTGGCAATCCTCCCGTCCAAGCTGGAGGTCAAAACAATCCTCATAAAGTTGGTGGAGACGGTTATACCAATTATAAACAGTCCCCCGACCCCAAGGTCAGCCGTAAAAACCAAGCGGCTTTGCCAAATACATCTCAGTCATTGCTTGCCGATAATCGTGCTGATAGCGAGTTGATTTATCCAGCATCGAAAGCGCCAGCGCCCAATCGTCAGTTTCCAGTCGTCGGGAAAGACAAGGCAACTTCAATTCTAGAAAAGCCGGCAATACCAGCGGTGCGTGAACCTGTCGTTGACCGCAGTGACCCTAACGCCAACATTTTAGAACGGTCAACCGAAGCGGTACAAGAGGCTTCTGCTTTCTTGAAAGAAAAAGCAGACGAAGCTTCACAACGACCGGAAGCTCAGATTAATCCGGCTGTGCGTTAATGGATTGAAAACGCTTTCTAATGCTGAATTTTAGTTAAAGCGATTTGCAATTTACTGTCCCAAAGAAACTCAAAGGAGAGAAACTTATGAACAAAGTATTTACCTGGTTAAAAAAAATTCGCCTTGCTCAAGTGCTGACCGTATTTTTAGCGGGAGTCTTACTAATTGTCAGTACAGCTTGTAATGGTGCGGCTAATGCTCGTGGAGCAGGAGATACTGGCTTACTCAGAGGCGATAGCAGCTCTGTCAAAGGAGATGCTAGCACCCTCAGAGAAGAAGTTCCAGAAAATGCTGTCACCAACAAGCGTGAAGGTGGGATGAATAACTACAGCGATATTGATCCCAGAATGGACGCTTCTAAGGTAGGAGCCAAGTCAAGAGCCTTAGTGGACAAGGCGGAAAGAAACGTCATTGACCAAACTGACGATCTAGGAACAAATACCAAGCGCATTTTGGATAAGAAAGGCGAGAACCTCAAACACCTTGGTCAGAATGCCAAAGAAGACGCAGCAGGATTTGGTGATAAAGCTCAAAACGCAACTGAAGCTGCAACCGGAAGAGCGAAAGAAGCCAGCCGGAAAACCCAGCAAGCAGCGGAACAGGCGGCTAGCCACACCAAAGGAGCCTTGAATAAGGCGGGTGACGCGATTGATTAAACTCACACAGATTACTCCTATCAACTGCCTACCAAGCAATGGGTAGTAATCCTGATTAACTTACACCACTCTTAACGATGGTTTAAGTAGCCTGGTTGAGTTCCGGGCTGATAGCAAGAGTTAGTTAAAATATCTTGCACCTGATGAACGTAGATAGTTATTATCTGCGTTTATCTGTGTTTAAGGGAGTGGGCGACGTTTGGAGAAACCAAGCCTGTAGTGCGGCTTGATGCACTTCTCGCCAAGAGCAGTTGCTGGTTCTTGCCAACTGAGCGCAATCTTCGTACTCTGGTTGGACGTTGGTAATTGTTTTTGGCTCACAGCGATCGCTCCAAGCCAGTTTGACTCGTACCTCCCCATAGGGTGTCTGCACTCGCTGAATTTCCCGTTGCAAAATTGAGCGTTGCTGAGTCAGGCGACGTATCCCTAGGGTGGTTGTCTCGCAAAATAACACCGCTTCACACGCCGATAACTGCTCCGGATGACAAATGACAGTCAGCAAAATCCCCGGACGAGACTTCTTCATCCCAATTCCCTGAGTGAAGACATCCACCGCACCCGCCGCAAATAGGGCTTCAAACACATACCCGATCGCCTGAGGATTTAAGTCATCAATCTGCGTTTCTAGGACTGAAATGGTCTCTAAATGAGCTGATGGGGAAGAATTGATCTGAAAATCTTCACTCGTTATGGGAGCACGCGTCTCTCCCAGCCACAGGCGGAGGATATTGGGAAGGGGGAATTCGGCTGAACCTGCTCCTAAACCTACTGTTTGAATGGTCATGGCGGGGGGAGAACCAAACTCTGTAGCCAGAGCAACAGCGATCGCTGCTCCGGTTGGCGTCACCAATTCCCGATTGATACCATTACTGTAAACAGGCACCTGACGGCTTTCCCACAACTTCAACACAGCAGGTACAGGAACGGGTAATTGACCGTGGGCGGCTCGCACCGTACCGCCTCCCGTTGGCAAGGGTGAGCAGTAGAGTTGGTCAACCCCCAACCAATCCAAGCCCAGGCAAGTTCCTACAATATCCACAATGGCGTCTGTGGCTCCCACTTCATGGAAATGTACTTTTTCCGGTGCAATCCCATGCACTGCCCCTTCTGCCTCTGCTAGCCGCCGGAAAATGGCGAGACTCTGAGCAGTTACTTGGGGCGGAAGTTGAGCCGCAACGATCAAGCGCTCGATTTCCGGTAAATGCCGTGTTGCGTCATGATGGTCGTGGTGGTGCGAGGCGCGATCGCCTGGCGATTGACTCAGCACAACATGCACTTTTGTCGCCAACTGACCGTTGCGGTGAACGGCTTCTGAACGTAATTGAAATTCCTGTTCAATCCCCAACTGATGGAGTTTTTCAATTAAGTACTCTAAGGGAACGCCTGCATGGACTAATGCCCCTAGGCACATATCCCCGGCAATTCCTGTCTGACAATCCAGATATGCTGTTTTCACACCTCACAACCCCTGTAAGTCACCGCTACTGACTGAGTTTGACAACATTCTCTATTGAATATTCTTTGCATCAAAAACTTTTATGGCTACTATTTACACCGTTCACCCGGATAACCCCCAACCGCGTCTGATCAAGCAAATCGTAGACGCTCTGAAAGATGGGGCTGTGATGCTTTATCCCACTGATACCGTTTATGCCATCGGTTGTGATTTAAATGCCAAGTCGGCAGTAGAACGAGTCAGGCGTCTCAAGCAACTCGCTAATGATAAACCCTTAACGTTTTTGTGTCCGTCGTTGTCCAACATTGCTCAGTATGCGGTGGTTAGTGACAAAGCCTACCGGATCATGAAGCATCTGATTCCCGGTTCCTATACCTTTGTGCTTCCAGCAACAAAGTTAGTCCCCCGAATCGTGATGAATCCCAAGCGCAAAACCAGCGGCATCCGCGTTCCCGATCATTCGGTTTGTCAGGCACTTTTGCAGGAATTGGGTAATCCGATTATTTCCACCTCTGCCTATCTAATTGATGAAGAGGGGGAAATGCCCACCATGGGCTTAGAGCGAGTAAAACTCTTTGACCATCTCGATAATATGGTAGACATCATTGTCGATGAGGAGTCGGAATCCGGTTTTCAGGTTTCTACGATTATTGATATGACGACTGAGGAACCTGTAATAGTTAGAAAAGGTCAGGGGTGGGAAGAAGCATCGGCTTGGGCAACACCCGTTACTAACTAGGGGTTGGAATCTGAGGGCGAGGGATGAGGAGAGGCTAAAGATCGGCAGCCAGAGGTGATGGGGATGAACAACACCGCTAGCCCCAATCTCTAAACTACAGACGACTCGTGAGGCATTACGGACTGGGGATAAACTATCAACCCAGTTTTGAGATTGTCCACTAAAACCAACAGTTGGCTAGGGTAACTCAGGAGGAGGGAACAAGTATCCCAACCCGGCTCTAGCAATGACTGACAGGACTTGACCGTCAGTCATGGTCAACTGCCGATGCGGAGATCGTAACTCAGTTATTTGAACGTAGTGACACAACACTGTCCCGACGGATGAGGATAGCCCTCTACAGTCGAACTATAGACAACTTAGCGAAGGTTCAAGCGGCTTCGGACGCTGTAGGCAAGCAAATTCTTCGCTGGTGTCACTGCATCTCGCGACTGTAATTGATAGGGGCAATACCATGAACGTCAAAATCGCTAATCTCAACCACACTTCTGATAATCATCTGCACTCTCCGGAAGATCTATCCGGCGACCCGGATACCTGGACAATCAAACAGCTATTGCTGGAGGAATTGCAGAGCGCAGTGGGTTCAACCTCCCGCAGCGTTGAGGCAGTAGCCAATCGGATGGCACAGGAGGTAGAACGAATTTGCTGCAAAAGTATGCGGATTCAAAACTCCGGTCAAGTCCGCTCTTGGCAGGTAACACTGGGGCGTCATCGCCTGCAAAAGTGCCTGTTGTACTATCAGTTGGGTTCCAAGCAAGGTCGAGTTGAGCTGCATAGCAACTTGAGCGTCATGGTGTATCGGCATATTGCCCTGGCACAGTCGCAGTTAAAATTTGCGGCTCGCTGTAATTTAATTGAAGACTTTTTGCAAAATTTTTACGCAGAGTCTTTAAAGGCGTTTCGGCGGGAAAACGACGTAGCAAGCGACTATACTCCCCGCACTCAGTTGGAACTGGCAGAATATATGGCGTTTACCGAGCAATACGCCAAGCGTCGCATTTCGCTACGCAATCACGTAACACAGCAGTTGATTGTACTGCGGGCGCAAAGCTTTGCTCGTCGTCAGCCAGAAGACATGGTGCTGGATATTGAGCAAGCGGTGGAGTTTGACAGAAGTGAGGATCTGGCTAAGAGTCGCAGTGCAGCATTGCAACAAGTGCGATCGCAAATGGTTGCCGATACGACTGATCCCTCGGAAGCCGTTTTACGCGATCGCGTTGTCTCAGAACTAATGCACTACCTCGAAGAACAGGGACATTCTGACTGTGCAGATTACCTCGCCTTGAAACTCAAAGACCTCTGTGCCACTGACATCGAAGAAATTCTTGGTCTTACTCCCCGTCAGCGCGACTATCTGCAACAGCGCTTCAAGTACCATGTCGAAAAATTTGCCCGTTCTTCCAACTGGAGGCTGGTGCATCAATGGTTAGGTGCTGACCTTGACCAAAAGCTAGGCATGTCTTCTGATCAGTGGGAGGCATTTATTGCCCAACTCTCACCCCAGCAGCAGCAGCTACTACAACTCAAACAATCCCTTGGCAACGATGAGGAAATAGCACAAACCCTCCGCTGCACCTTAAAGCAAGTGAAAAAGCGCTGGACTCAGCTTCTAGAGCTGGCGTGGAAGACGCGTAACACAGCAATGGAGGAGAACAACTAGTTAGTACTCCTAAACAACTGACTACTGACTTTTGCTAAGGTAGTGTTAACAATTTGCAATTTATTAGTGCGATTAATCGTCTAAAATAACAACTCCTAAATAGTTGGGAGTCGCATCTTGGCAGTCAACCCACACAATATACAGCAGGCAGTTATGGCGGTCAATATTGCTCAAGCCTCTGCTTCGACCCCTGTGGCAGCACAGAATTCGCCAGCACTCAGGCAGGTCTGGGAGACGATACAGGCAGATAGCTGTCCCCACTCCTACAACTTCCACATGCACACGACTTGTTCCGATGGTCAGCTCAAGCCAGAAGCATTGATCGAGCAAGCTGTTGGCATTGGACTTAAGGGACTTGCCATTACCGATCACCATAGCGTCAGGGGTTACCAGGCGGCTCATTGCTGGTTAGAACAGCAAGACCAACAATCCTCCTCCCGTCCCCTACCTCACCTGTGGACAGGCGTAGAAATTACATCTAATCTGCTAGAAACGGAAGTTCATATCCTGGGGTACGCCTTCAACCCAGAACACCCAAGTTTAAAAATGTATTTGCAAGGGCACGCCGTTAAAGGTAAAGATGCCAAGGCAGCCAGAGTAATTGCTGTCCTTCATGAAGCCGGGGGTTTAGTTGTGCTGGCTCACCCGGCTCGCTATCGCCGCTCGGCAGAGGTACTCATTCCGGCGGCAGCTCAATTAGGCGTTGACGGTGTCGAAACTTACTACGCCTATAAAAATACTGACCCCTGGGAACCTAGTGCCACTCAAACCAAACTCATAAAAAAATTAAGCGCTACTTACGGTTTACTCAATACCTGTGGTACGGATACTCACGGTTTAAATTTGCGGCGGCGGATGTGAGTATCTGTGAGTTTCTTATGAAAAAGCCGCTCAGGGTTTGAGCGGCTTCTGTATATAAATTGATGAAAAAGGCTTTAGAAACTACTGTTTACAATCATTACTGCGAAAACACCAATGCTCATGATTACTAAAACAGATCCAAAAGCAAGGGATTCGCCGAGGTGTTTTTTAGTCGAAACTTTCATAAATTTATCTCGAATGTTATGTAATGAAGATATCAGATTTCTAGAGAGCAACCTGATAAAAAGACATACTTCTTTAAGAAAAGCAACTCAGGTTAACAAAGTTGGGCGATCGCCTGCTCACTAAAACCGTATTTTCACCCATAAAAAAGTGATGAAAATTCTAGCTCCCTCCCCGTTTTCAGGAGGTTTGGGGAGGGGCTTCAAGTATTTTTGTAAACGAGAAATTAAATCTCTTTCGCCCAAGAGATCCAGGTATCAACAGGTTGAAATCCCACTGCGTGATAAAGTTGCTTGGCTCCCGTGAGGCTTTCCCCTCTACTGATTCACTAGACTCGCAGATGAGTAATTGTCCAAAGCCGATTAACTTACCGCTACTATCTCGTCAACCAAATCAATTAGCTTCAGCCATGCTAGCGTCAAGCATTTGCCACATCATCTCCTGACCTGCCCGTAAGGGCACAAGTCCGGATTCAGTAAATGGCACTTCATCGGGAACGCGCCAGGTCGTTCTGGTCAAGGTAATCTGTTCGGTATTGCGCGGAAGTTGATAAAAATCTGGCCCATAGAAACTGGCGAAAGCTTCAAGTTTATCGAGTGCATCAACGCTTTCAAAAGCTTCTGCATATAACTCCATAGCGTGTAGAGCCGAATAGCAACCCGCGCAGCCACAGGAACTTTCTTTGCCATTGCGGGGATGGGGAGCGCTATCAGTGCCAAGAAAAAACTTAGGATTGCCAGAGGTTGCTGCTTGCAAAAGAGTCAGGCGATGCTCCTCACGTTTCAAAATTGGCAGGCAATAAAAATGGGGACGAATGCCACCTTGAAATAGGATATTGCGATTAAACAGTAAATGTTGTGGCGTAATCGTTGCAGCAACGTTGTTCGCAGACAGGACATACTGCACAGCATCTGAGGTGGTAACGTGTTCAAGCACCACGCGCAGATTGGGAAATCGCTGCTTGAGGGGGATCAAATGTCGCTCGATAAACGCTTTCTCGCGGTCGAACATATCAACATCTTGATCGGTCACTTCCCCGTGCAGTAGTAAAGGCATATCTACCTGCTGCATCGCTTCAAAGACGCGATCGCACTGACGAATGTCCGTCACGCCGGAGTCTGAATTGGTCGTTGCACCCGCTGGGTAGTACTTCACCGCTTTGACAAACTGGGATTCTTTAGCCCGGATAATTTCTTCGGGGCTGGTGTTGTCGGTGAGGTAGAGCGTCATCAGGGGTTCAAACCGTTTGCCATCTGGAATCGCTGCAAGGATGCGATCGCGATAGGCCGCAGCATCAGCGACCGTGCGTACTGGGGGCTTCAAGTTCGGCATGACGATAGCGCGGGCAAACTGCCGCACCGTATGGGGCAGAACCGCTTTCAGTGCCGCACCGTCGCGTAGATGTAGATGCCAGTCGTCAGGTTGGGCGATCGTAAGCTTTTGCATCTTTCCATCATAAAACACATAGAACTGATGAACTTCATGGGCAGGGCGTGGTGATCGAGCAGGAGCCGATGTCCTAAAGCGTGCAGCCGCCGAAGGGCTTCTGCGATCGCTCTATGAAGGGCGGGCGCGATCGCCCCCAAGGGTCGGTCTTTAGAAGTCAGTACAGTAGGTAGCTTCCGGGTTTCTTCTGTGCGATACGAATAGTGTTTCACGCGAATAGCATCGCGAACTTGATCCAGCAATTTCTTAGGAGGTGGCTGACTAGACTCCATAGGTAGACGCATACTGATTGGATAGTAAATAAAACCTAAACAATCCAGCCCAGCAGAAAGAGGGGTAGTTATACTGAATTTTTCTACCTAATCTCCACTATAGGTGTATTAGGCTGACGTATTTCTAACTAATCTTCCCTATAGGTGTATTAGGTGGAAAATTTCCCTTTAAATAATTGTTATCCTGCCTCAGCTTCTACCAGACAGCAAAATTTTTCAACAAAACCCAATAGAAACCATAGTTTTATTGCTGAAGCTTAACTATTGGTAGCTATTAGTGATGTTTTCCAATAGCTTGTCAGCATCTTTTCAAAAGCCAACTTTTAGACAACATTCAGTAAAATAGAGGATAAATCTCTTTGTGGAAATTTTACTCTTCACTTGAAAAACTGTTGTTCTTTGATGCGCTACACAAAAACTAAAGTCGCGGTAGCTACTTTACTTGCTTCTTGCCTAGCTGGAATCTTTTTTACCGCATTTTCTATGCACAGTACATTGTCAAATAAATTAACGATTTTTGATATCACTCCAAAAGGTGTTATCAGTTTTCAAGAAATTGAGATTTCACATGCAGAAGCACCACCTGAACAGTTGTCTTCTGCAATAAAAATCGCCCTTAGAAATTCTTCACTGCAAGATATTGATGTTGACGTAGAATCTTACAGCGCTAATGTCTCTAGAATTAGTGAGCACCAAGCCAAGCAGCTCACTCAAAGAATGCAAAAAGCTTTTACTATTAGCCATGAACAAGCTTGGGAATTAGAATTAAACGGAACTTCTTATGCAGTAAAAGTTTACTACTTCCAAGACACTCAGTGGGACATAGCCATTGTATCAATTGGATTTCAGCATTATATAGATGCCTTATGTTATTCTTTAAAGCTTCCCGGATATGAATCTTTGAATTCCAATAATGCTTTGAAGCTTTTGGCACAACTATCAGATTTAGAAAAGATTAACAGCATGCATTCTCTCAATATGAGTTCGGGTGCGCCATGAGATCGAGTAAAGTGAAGTACAGTGCTCAACTCTTGCTGAAGCAATATGGGACAGGACGCAGAGATTTCAGAGAAATTGATTTAATAAATGTGAACCTAAGTAATGCAGATCTTTCAGGCGTGAACTTGAGTAGTTCTGATATTAGAGGTACAAATTTATCAAGAGCCATTTTAAAAGAGGCAAAATTATGTAAAGTTGAAGCTGGAATACCTCTAAGAGTCGGTTTTTTTTTAGCAGCCTTATCCTGCCTAATTGCTTTTGTGGCCTGTGCAGCAGCTTCAATTTCTGGCTTTTTATTACTTAGTCTTTTAGAGCCTGAGCTTATCTTTATTCACTCTATATCTAAACCAGCTAAATTTGTTTCTATATGGCTGATTATCACTTTATCACTGATGACAATCACAGGGATTAGCCAAAGATTCTCTGAAAGTGAAATTTTTGAGTTCAAAGCAACATGGGCAAATTTTTTCGCCATTCTGACAGCAACCCTAGGGCTTGCTCTTGGCGTTTTTGGTTTCATGATATTCTTGGTTTCAGAAAATCTTAAATACCATATGCCATATGTTAGCAATATTTTTTATCAATCTTTTAATTTTGATCAAAATTTTAAATATGTTTTGAGCATTTTTGTCTTGATTGCTATAGGACAAGCTATAGCGACGGGTCTTTCTATTATTGGAGTTTTTTCCTATCTTGCATCTAAAACCATACCTTATCAGATGTCGATCATATTTGGATTTATAGGTGCAGGAACTGGGCTTTTAATTATTTCAGGAAAGCACATTCTGATACCAGGGTTAATACTCGTAGCTCCATCTGTCTTGATTGGTTTGCTTTCCTGTAAAGGAGCTGTAGGATATAAATCAACTTGGGCATCTACAAGGGGTGCTGGTACTCTTATTGCCTGTTTATTTGGGACAGATTTTCGGGGGGCAGACTTAACCAAAGTGGATTTTTATGAATCTATTCTTGAAAGTACGAACTTTGATAAAAGCGGAAATAAAAATACTAGGCTTACAGGAATTTACTGCAAAAACGTTAGAGGTTTAGGATTCACCAAGACTAGAAACTCCATTTTTGCAGATCCTAAGGTTCAGAATTTGGTTGTGAGTTGTGATGGGCAGGGAAAGAATTTTGATGGCTTGGATTTGGCTGGAGTCAATTTACAGGATGCACGTTTGCAAGGTGCTAGTTTTGTCGGAGCAAGTTTGAACCAGTCAAATTTACGAGGAGCAGATTTATCGAGAGCGATTCTGAAACAGACGCAATTGGACGAAGCCGATTTGACTGGGGCTGTTCTCACGGGGGCCTACATCGAAGATTGGGGCATTACTAGTGCGACTATACTGGAAAACGTTCAGTGTGATTACGTCTATATGCGAGTGCCAACGGAGGAAAATCCGCATCCATTGCGAAAGCCGGATTATTTGGAAGAAACGTTTGCAGAAGGGGGGTTTGCGGATTTTATTCAACCTTACTTTGATACGTTGGATTTGTATCACAGTCAGAAGGTTGACCCTCGTGCTATTTCGATAGCCTTCAAAGAACTGTCTCAGAATCATCCAGAAGCCAATCTAGAGATTGTAGCAATGGAGAAACGAGGACAAAACAGCCTTAATCTAAAAGTGCGGACAGCAGCAGCCGCCGATAAATCAGAACTCAGTTCAGAATACTTTGCGGATTATAATCAACTCAAGGCGTTATCTGAGGCACAAGTTTTGCGGCTGGCGGAAAAGGACGATCACATTCACAGATTGGAGCAGATGATTCAAACTGCCCTTCATCAGCCAACTTTCAATGTTGAAACTGTTCAAGGAGATTTTATGCCGGAAAATAGAGGAATTAATGTCAGTGCAGGTGATAACGCCAATATCAGTGGAGTGAGTAGTGGCGACGGTATTCTTAACTTGGGCATAATCAGCGGTCATGTGACTAATGCCATCAACCAATTGCCTGATTCCTCTGAAACAGGGCAAGCAAGTCTTAAAGTTCTGCTAACCCAACTACAAGCGGCAATTGAAACCGATACTAATCTATCCGATCCAGATAAATCCGACCTGCTTGAACAGGTACAATCCCTTGCTGAAGCTAAACAGACTGAGGAACCGACAAAGCGGGAAGGGATTGTGCGGAAAGCAATGAAAATGTTTGATGCAACGCTGAAAAGCCTGCCCGATACCGCCAAGATTGTAGAAGCCTGTAGTAAGCTCTTGCCGCTGATTCTTAAAGCATTAGGTATTCCTACCTGAGATACAACTGCGACGGCAGGATAACAAATCGTTGCAGCGGCGGAATGGAGATAATCTGCATAAATCCAAGATTATTCGCCGCCGCTCTCATTGTTGCCTCTGGTTCTACATACGTTCAAGATTGCCGCAGGTTAGCGTAACCTCGCTCGCTGATGATCAGTTGAAGTTACGCTTAGAAACTCCTTGCAGAGCTTGTCGCTAAGACTGAGCGAAGGTCATAGCGATCAAGGTTCATCACCTTGTCCCACGCCGCCACAAAATCATTCACAAACTTCTGTTGCGAGTCCACACATCCGTAGACTTCCGCGAGGGCTTGGAGCTGAGAGTTTGAGCCGAAGATGAGGTCAACACGGGTAGCAGTCCACTTGGGTTCACCCGTTTTGCGATCGCACCATAAAGAGCGGGCGCGATGACCTCAAGGATCAGTCTTTGACCATCGCACCCGTCATCACCCCTAACTTTCAGCCCTTCCGACCTTGCGGCTCATGACGCTGATGTACTCGCCGTTTCGGTCTGTTGCAATGGGTTCTATCTACAGGGCGCGATCGCACCCTAACAAGTCGATGAAGCGGGCTGACGAGAGGTTTTTGTGGGGTTGCCGAAGTTGTTTTCTGCCGCTTATCTTGGTCGTTCGAGTGCTTCAGTTAGTTGGTTGTAAGCATTAGGAGAGTGCCAATTCTGCTGCACTAGCTAAACTTTTCGTCAGTACTTTCCAATCGCTGAGCCGCTCAATGAAAGGATCAGGTTTGAGTGTGGCAAGATCGAAAGCAACGTAGGCATCAGGACGCACCAAAAGAATACGACCTGTTGCTGCGCCAAGTTTGGTTTCAAATTCACCCCGGTAGTCCACTAAAGTATTTACACCGAAACGATGCCGTTCTGGTAGACCACTGTTGAGAACAATACATGGTTGCAACATTTCATCGCTTTGGCACAGAATTCGATCGATCTGTTGGTGTACAGATATTGCTTCGTCAGGATTAATAAACAGCAACAGGGTGTATCCCGGAAACCGCAACAGATCGTATAGCCGAACAGGATTGTGATCTGCATCCCGCAGTTCAAGATCGGGTAAACGCATTCCCCGAGTTTGACCGTCTCCGGTGTTGTAGCGAATACCAATTCCTGAAAGATTACCCGCTAGCTGTTTCTGCACAGGCGCGATCGGGATCAGGAATCGAAACAGCGCTTCGCGGATCTGACGCAATTGACGTTGCCGAAGCAATAGGCTGCGAAGCAACAAATCACTCACCCGCAGGACACGCTGACCGACCGTATGACGCTCGGCGTGGTAAGTCTCTAGCAGTGGCTCCGGTGCAATTCCCTTGATTACAAACGCTAGCTTCCAGCCCAGATTAAAGGCATCTTGAATGCCTGTGTTCATTCCCTGTCCTCCCGCTGGACTATGGGTATGGGCAGCATCTCCAGCGAGAAAGGCACGACCTACACAATACTGAGACACGAGCCGCAGGTCTGCTCCCCAGCGCGTCAGCCATCTTGGATTGCTAAGCTGGATCGGTTTTTCCAGGATGGCACTAATCGACTCCTGAAGCTGCTCTAGTGTCAAATCTTGCCGTTTCGGTTCCCTCTGATAGTGGCGATCGATCGTAACAATCCGGTGCGAGCCGTCGGCAAACGGCACAATAAAAGCAAGTCCACGATCGTTAGAATGCTGCTCAGTGCCACCTTCGGCATGGTGTCCTTGCATGAACACATCGCCGAGAAATGCAGTCCACTCATAGGGCGATCCTGCAAACGGCAAACCCAAAGTTTTCCGCACGGTGCTATGCGCCCCATCAGCGCCCACAATGTACCGTGCTTCAATTTCAATCGTCTTGCCATCCTCTGCTTCAATCGTGCCACGTATTCCAGTTTCAGTTTCGACGAAGTGAGAGAGCGATCGCTGCCGTTCTACCGTCACTCCAAATTGATTCAGACGAGCTTCTAGCGCTGCCTCTGTTTCGGCTTGCGGCAGAATCAAAATAAATGGAAATCGCGTATCGAGGCGGTGCATATTGGCTCGCAGGGGCGATCGAGCCTTGGCACTAAAATCAATGCCAGGAGAGGTGTAGCCGCGCCTGACGAGCTCATCCGCAACACCCAATAAATCTAAGAGTTCAAGCGTACGAGCATGGACGACGAGCGCTTTACTTTGGGTTGAAGGCGTGCTGCGGCGATCAATAATCCGGACGTTAATATTGCGGCGTGCAAGTTCGATCGCGGTGGTTAAACCCGTTGGACCTGCTCCGACAATCAGTACATCAGTTTGGCTCATGACAGACCTCCTAAAATCTAAAACGATGAGGTGTTAATCTAAAAAAAATCTGACTGAACGGTTCGGTCAGATGCCTTTATCCTAGAAGTCGGCTAGAATTTTGTCAATAATGACCAAACCGTTTAGTGCAAAATTCGTCTAAAGATGGAAAGTCTACAGCCATTCGCAACTCAAACCCCCAAGGTGCATCAGATTCTCAACGGCGCGAAGCAGGTATTTCTAGAGCTTGGGTATGAAGGAACCAGCGTAGAAGCGATTGCCCGTCGAGCCAAAGTCTCGAAAGGGACACTCTACAACTACTTCCCTGATAAGCGGGCGTTATTTACGGCAGTGGTTGAGGGGGAATGTCACGAGCAGGCACAACGCATTTTTCAGATCGAGCGCAATGGAGAAGCGATTGCAACTGTGTTGTATCAGATTGCACTGAACTATGTGACTTTTCTGGTGTCGCCCTTTGCTCAGAGTATGTTTCGGATTGCGATCGCAGAAGCCCAACGGTTTCCTGCTCTCGGTCACACCTTCTATCGGTCGGGTCCAGAATTGGGGACGCATCGATTGATACAATTTTTCAATGAAGCCGTGGCGCGGGGCGAACTGGTGATAGACAACCCAGAACTGGCTGCCCATCAGTTTATCGAACTATGCAAAGCGGATCTCTTCTATAAATGCTTACTTAGTGTCAAAAGTCAGGTCAGCCCCTCTGAAATTGAACGGATCGCGAGCGGTGCAGTCGAGACTTTCCTGAAAGCTTTTGGTCGATGAGGTGAGATGGAAAGCTTTGGACGTGGAGCGATTGCCAATTTCTCGGTCGTTTGAGCGATGTCAACAACGCGTTTTAATGTCCTGTATAGCGAGTTGATGGGTGTTTGGAATTAGTAGTGCGATCGGATCGTAAAATAGTAACTCAAAGGTTAAGTCTAAATTTGCGCTTGGCGGTGAGCAAATCGCTAAATCAAGCGATCCAGAAGCTACGCGCTGACTAATCAATTGAGTAACACCAACTTCTAACGTCAGCCTCACTTTAGGATGATCATGACAAAACTGCACCAATATGGCAGGCAAATGGCTTAATCAAAAGCTTATAATAGTACAAATAGACTATGAGGTAGGGGGATCTCCCATAGCTTTTACTGCAAGAACTGTATAAGCTGTGTATGTATGTATACAGATCTTCCTAAGACGTTGTAAGTAAGGGGGTGAGCTTAGTGCTGTCCTGCTTTGACATAGCAAACTATTTTATTTGGATAGCGAATGAAACTGGCTCCTTCATTAGTAACTTGAAGCTTCAAAAGCTTGTTTACTACGCTCAGGCTTGGCATATTGCACTCCACAACAATCCTCTCTTTGAAGAAGATTTTGAGGCATGGGTGCATGGACCAGTAATTCCATCTCTGTATCAGAAATATAAATCTTTTGGATGGCAGCCAATCTCTGAAGATGTTGCTCCTGAGCTTCCTAACGACGTTTTTCAATTTCTTGATGAAGTTGCGGAAGAATATTTTGCTTGCGATGCCTATGAGCTAGAGCAGATGACTCATGCTGAAGATCCTTGGAACTGCGCTAGAGGAGATCTAGCCCCGGACGAACCCTCTAATGAAGTTATCAAGAAAAAGTGGATGAAGGAGTTTTACGGAGCACGTGTCGAAGAAGATTAAAAAGACTAAAGTCCCAAAGACTAGTACATCTGGGATTAAATCAACAAAGCTGAAGCCACAAGGCATCAGCTTTTCGTTTAAGTACTATCAGGATGGTCATAATAAGTTCTCTTGTAATGAGAAGGCAGCTACATATTGGTTAACCCTAATTGACCGTCTAAAGGCTCTGTCAGGTTTATCTAATCAAGAACTACTAGTGAACCGCAGTAGCACTCTTAGATGTCATCCAATTAGATGGGAGGACACAAGTGAAAATGGCTTTGGATTGCCGAATGAGGAGCAGTTAGTAGACACCCCCTACCAGTTTTCTCTCTCTTCAAATGAGCATGGCAGAGTTCATGGATTTCTTATTGATGAAGTCTTCTACATTGTTTGGTTAGATCCCAACCATTTGCTTTATTCCGCAAAAGGTTAGTAGAGAGCGCCGCATAACAACCCCAATGCACACCGACCGTCGAGAGGTTATTGGTTGGAGTTTGAGGTTACTGGCGGCGGGTGATTGGGAACGTTGTGCCGTCGCGCCGCAGCTTGGCAGAAGGTGTTAGTAAACTATAGGTATGAAACCAGTTGTGTATCTGATGTGTGGCCTGCCGGGGTCTGGCAAAACGACACTCTCAGGAAAACTCGAATATGAAAATAATGCTGTGCGATTTTCTATAGATGAATGGATGCTGAATTTTTACGGTGAAACGATGTCACGCGAAGAGTTTGACGAGCGTTTTGAGCGGTGCGAACATATGATATGGAAAACTGCTAACCGTCTGACTCAGTTAGGGGGTTCTGTCATCTTAGATTTCGGCTTTTGGAAGAGGGAAAGAAGAAGGAATTATAAAACTCGCATCACAGAAACAGGAGCACATCCGGTCTTGTATTACATTCAAGTTTCTGACGAGGTTCTACAGCGTCGGCTTGAGGCGAGGAATGAACTTTTGCCTGATGATGATGATGTATTTCATATCACCGAAGAGATGCTCTATTCTTTCATAGCTCAGTTCGAGCCTCCAACCGAAGAAGAGGGGTTCGAGATTGTAGAAGTGAAGTCCTGATGCACTAACAACGGCACAACAAGGCGCTGCACCCGACCACCTACAGCCCTGCGCTCGTGCCTCGCTTTGGGCTTCCAGCAGCGGGTGAATCGGAACGTTAGGATCTGGAGCGAATAGCGGCGTACCTCAAAAGGTTAGACCTACTCTACATTGCAACTCCACGCAACGCTGTGGGCAGTTGTTGTATGTTTGATTTTCTGGGTGCTCTGGTGGGTGTTTTAGGTTATGCCAAAGCTCGCACAATTGGGCACTAACAAGAACCCAATTGCAGCTTATAGCGCTACGCGCTATACCCGCGTTCAAGATTGCCGCAGGTTAGCGTAGCTGACGTTACGCCTAGAAACCCCTCACAGAGCTGGTCGCTTGGACTGAGCGAAGGTCATAGCGATCGCAGTTCATCACCTTGTCCTACGCCGCCACAAAGTCATTGACAAACTTCTGCTCGGAGTCCACACATCCGTAAACTTCTGCGAGGGCACGGAGCTGAGAGTTTGAGCCGAAAATGAGGTCAACACGGGTAGTAGTCCACTTGGGTTCACCCGTTTTGCGATCGCTCCCCTCAAACTCATATTCATCTTCAGAGGTCGCCTTCCACGTTGTCCCCAAGTCGAGCAGGTTCACGAAGAAGTTATTGGTCAACGTCTCTGGGCAATGGGTGAAGACACCGTGCTTAGACCCGCCAAAGTTTGCACCCAGGACGCGCAAGCCGCCCACAAGAGCCGTCATCTGAGGGGCTGACAGGGACAGCAACTGCGACCGATCGACCAGCAGCTCTTTATCATCAACAGCACGCATCGCACTGGGTAAGCCGTGCCCACCCTACATCTACTCAGAACTTTCAAAGTAGTCGGCGGCTTACTTTGCCAAACCGTGTTCTAGGGCATAGCGAACTAACTCGGTGCGGCTATTGGTTCCGGTTTTACTAAATAAACGGCTGACGTACTTCTCAACATTGCGGACGCTGGTTTCTAAGCGGCGGGCAATTTCTTTATTCATCAGCCCTTGGGCAACCAAATCTAAGACACTTTGTTCGCGGGGAGTCAGATCAATGCGAATGGGTGGCGGCGTCTGCGCGATCGCTCCCCGTTGGTCTAACATGCCTCTGATTTCTGCAATCTGCTGGGCAATTTTTTCGAGTTCAACATTGCCATTCGACGTTTCAGGAGTAGTGGCGCGACGTTGTAGCAAGTTTTCGATCATTGCTACCAACTCATCGGGGTCAAAGGGCTTTGGCAAGTAGGCATCGACTCCTGCTTGATAACCCCGGATGCGATCGGAGGTCATTCCCCTAGCGGTGAGAAACACAACAGGTAGGGCTTTAAAGCGGGGGTCGTTGCGTAGCTGCTCAAGGAACTGATAGCCACTTACCTGTGGCATCATGATGTCGGAAATAATTAAGTCAGGGTGGTTTTGCTGCAACAAACTCCAGGCATCCACAGCATTACTAGCAACCTGGACGCTAAAACCACTTTCTTCTAAATAGTCCTTAACGGCTTCACGTACTCCTGGTTCGTCGTCTACTAGTAATAGTTGTGCTGACATCGATCTTCCTTTGCGGCTGTTTCATTTAACGATAGGGACAAAAAACGCCCCTATTTTTCAGGATACCCGTCTGAGCTGATGCTGGAGGAATTTTCTAGCCATTCAATTGCCTTCGCCTTCTCCGGTAGTCTCGCTTCCCGTTGCCCATTTGTCCGCGCCCAGGCACCAAATAAGCCAATCGGTGTACTGACAATCTCGATGGGAGAAGTTCGCCGCGCGATCGCTCTTACACTATGAATCGGTACTTCCTTCACCAACCACCGCGTCAAGCGACGCATATATTCTGGTGGTTTCATCTCCCGCATCAACTCAACACCGTGCAGTTCGTGCAAGTAGCGATTTGAACGACCGTAACGCTGCCACTGACTTTTATAATCTTCCAGGGTTGAGCGGTGGCGATGACGGACGATCGCATCTGGGGAAAACTGTAACTGGCAGTTACTCTGCTGCTGAATGCGCCAACACATATCCGCATCGCCTCCCGTTGTCAGATAGGGGCGAAATAGCCCCACCGTTGCGAAGATTTGCCGCCGAATTGCCAGGTTTGCCGTCTGACCGTAAGGATAAAAGGGATGGCTCAGGGTATGTCGCTGAGACAAGACATCATTTTTGTCGGCGTGTCGTTCTAGTAAGGTTTTACCGGGAAAGGCAGCAATTTCACCAACAACTATGCCAATGGTGGCGTTAGCAAACGGCTGCATGAGCTTTTCTAACCATTGAGGCTGAGGACGACAATCGGCATCTGTAAAGGCGATAAACTCGCTTTTTGCTGCCCGAATGCCTGTATTACGGGCAGCATAGGAGCTTTGGATTTCCGTTTCTGCCAGGTAACGGATTGTAATTCCCTCAAAAGACGCTTCCTTAGCAGCGGTTTGGATAATTGATGCGGTGCGATCGCGACTGGCATTATCCACCAATAAATACTCCACCTTCTCTACCGGATAGGTTTGCGTCCGCAAGCAGCTAATCAAATCCGGTAAATCAGCCTCGCCGTTATAAATCGGAATGACTACAGAAACGTTAGGCAAAAAAGCTTGGGAAGCGCTGCTATCAGTAGGAGGAATGACCATAGCGTTCTTTTTTTCACAATTAGGATTGACGCGCTGAAGGCGTCGCCTACGAGTTGGCATTGCCAATCCCCTACAGAAAACGAGGGCATTCGAGCGTCAACTGCGTAACTCATGACAATCTTAATCGGTGAACCTAACCGATGACAGGATGAAAACTCTTAATTAGGCTACTTCTTTGCTGCTACGCAATTTTCTCTTGAGTATCTCTTCCCTGTTTAACTTGTGAGGGGTTCGGGGAGCTATAAGTCCCGCGCTGTATCTGAAAGGTCAGCGTTGGGATAAATGGAAGCGTCGGGAGGATGTCACAAGGTTTAGACGTGACAAAACTCTCACGTCTAAACCAAAATCAGTAACGCTACTGAATTATATTCGCGAACCTACCGTTGACTTTTTCATCCCACTACAGAAGATGTCTTCCGCAATCTTCAAACCGAGCGGAACGCCTCCGATGTGTTGAGAAAAGTCGGGTTCGTCATTGTTTTTGACTTTAAAGGCATCAAAAACCCAATGGACACCAAGGTAAACTCGGCTTAGTCCATTCTCTATAATCATCTGCCATAAACCCCCAGCAAACTTACGGCGATGAGTTGGTCGCACGGTACCTTCATTATCCTGAGTGCCGCATTCAAGCTCTGCGTTGCCGCTGTTGAGTTCATCGGAAATCAGATCGAGTCCGTCAAATAAGTTGTCAGGTTTTCTGTTTCCAACCTTTACGCCATAGAAAAGCCGCGTGATATGCAGAGCCGCAGCCCCAAAAGTAGCGTGTCCTGATGGATATGCCGGGAAATTGGGCGTGAAATTCTTGTTCAAGGTTAGACATTCTGCACATCTTCGCCTTGGATCTTTATCCATTGCCAATATTGATTCCTCATCAGTCTGAGACAACGACCGATTCGTCGGTGGATTTATCGGGGCGTTTGAGAAAAACTTTCTATTGAGAATGTTTGATTTTGGCGCGCCTAACGGCAACCAAAACGGATCGCCATCATCTGAAATATCGTTGTTAGCTTTGGTTGCTGCTGGGCCAAAGGATTCATCGTGTTCGCGAATCCCAACTACGGGACGCCACAGATCGTGGATGTATTTCTGATCCCAAGCCAAAATTCCGGCATCCCCCATCGCTACGTTCACCAAGGCAAATAGACGGGCGTTTTGGTCTTCCGTATTGCCTTTAGCGATCGCCACACGCCGAACAATCTGGTTGTACAAGCGTGGCGGTGTTCCTAACCGGATGGCTCCGTCATAACCCCAGAAAATACCAATCAACGTTTCTTCTGGGAGTCGTTGTTCCTTCTCGA
The DNA here is from genome assembly GCA_019359445.1 of Kastovskya adunca ATA6-11-RM4. Classification (GTDB taxonomy): domain Bacteria; phylum Cyanobacteriota; class Cyanobacteriia; order Cyanobacteriales; family Coleofasciculaceae; genus Kastovskya; species Kastovskya adunca. The sequence continues at coordinate 59,814 of JAHHHJ010000022.1, forward strand.
ACTTTTTGGGCAGTGAGCCGATCAATTCGGGCATAATTCCTTTCGCGCGTACCTGCCTCAATGCCTTCAAATATTCACCATCACCGCGCGGGGGGGCATCAAGTTCATGGCGCGCTGTAATCGCAAATCCCTTTGACTTTGCTCCGTAGAACGGTGCGTCAAAACATTGATCGGGGTTATTGGGGTCGGGACGATGGCGGAAACGCTCAGGCGAAGGCTTGTAGCCATCGGAGTTTGCTTTGGGATCGCTGGCTCGATCGGCAAGAATTGCTTGAGCTACTTGCACTCCAAAGCCATGTCCTGAGTTAGAGGGGTCGCCAAGTTCTGCCAGCTTGGAATCAAAAAAAGCCTTTTGGCAGGAAAATAAACTTTTCAACGTTTCGTAGGCTGCCGCCGCAACTGCCGCTTGTGGCGACGCACCCTTTGGGGCAGTCGGTAGTCCGGGCAAGTAAGGTGGCAATTCTGGTGGATTACCTCGCACACCAGCGTAAGCGTCATACATTGCCAAATGAACAATGGCTAGCGCTCGCGAACTTAACGTCGGCCCGTTTTGTTCCCTCTTATCTACTTTAGTGTGGCTTTCGCGGTTAGCTTCGAGTGCTACTTCGTTCCAAGCGAGAATTGAATCTGCCATAGGGGTAAGTATTCTCCCAAAATTTAATGAGGCAAACCAAAATCAGGTCGCGAGCAATATACTGACGCGTCCAACAGGGTAGAAGTCTCTTTGGCGTGAATGCCCGACGACCAAGGTTAGCGGCAGCAGATGACAATGACTTTACTCTGGCTGTTACGTTCATTTTGGAAAAACTCATTCAGTCCCCGCAGTACCCCTAAGGGTACTTTCGGAGTTTTTGCGATCGCCGGAAAGGATTAAAGATTACGTGTTGCGATCGCCTTGTTGGTCGTTCAGTCCAGAAGCGCTGCATCAGGTGACAATTCTGTTTAGTGATCGCGGCAACTGAGTTAGACCGCTATGGAGTGCGATCGCACTTAAAAAAAAGCCCAAGCATAAGTTTGTTCATGGCAATGGTGTACCTTGCCATTGATGTGCTCTCTTTTTGGCAGCTTCAACGCCCTTCTGAGGCAACGGTTGACCCGGTTGAGGTATTAGACCTTGTTTTTCAACTACTTCCCAACCCTTCCCATCTGCTTTCTTGATAACTCTTTGAGCTTCAAGCTCTGCAAGCTGTGCGTCTAGATAATTTTGTCCCATCTCCGTTAATGCCAACCCCCGGCTAATTCCTTTTCTGCCTATGGGAGACCATATTGAGAAACAACGTTTTACCATTAATCCTACTGTATAGCTGTTTAAAAATTTTTCCTCATAGTCTTTTTCAGGTAAAACCTGGATGCCTAGCTCGAATTTTTTAACAGAATCTTGCCAGCGATAGCAGTAATGTGAAATAAGCTGATTGAGGTCATTATTTTCAAATTCGCTCTGCTCAATTAGGTGATATGAATGTTGCAATTTATTGTTGTAATTATATGAGCAACGAAAGGCATATCTAGATTCAATTCTTGCATTAGGTTCTTGCCTACGTTGCTTCCATTCTTTATCGTTTTTCACTTCTGTGAGTAGAAGTCTCATTTCATTCTTATACTTATAGTCAACTCGCTCGCCTTCTTTAAAGTGACAATCTTTTCCACAAAACCTGATGTTATCCTGTTGATGCCAGCGCCAATCAATATCGTCTATGAGCCGAAATGCTATCCAATCTATCTGCTCGACCTCACTAGGTTTTAAAAAGGGTTGATAAGTGTTTGAGACTGAGTTCGGATTAGAGGCGATCAGTTTTAAAGTAGGTTGATAATGCTTTGAAATCAATGGTATTGCACTCACCGAAGGTACTGAGACACCACTGACGGTTGGTATCTGTATCAGCGTTTTTGCCAAGCCACCAGACCACATCAATTCCTGCATTTAGGTAATCCTCCGTTCGTTTCTGAAGTTCTTCAACTGTGATTGAAGAGAGTTGACACTCATGCACTACTACCCAACCATTAGGGAACAGTATGGCAACATCGGCAACTCGTTTGGTTTCTTCGCAACGCCACTCATACTCAATTCCGGCTGTGCTATATCCTGCTAATTCTTTTATAAGAGTTTTAGCAATAAGTTCTTTACCAGCTCTGTGTTCATCACTCTCAGGATGATATCCATAATTAGTTGTGCATGGGATGCTGGGTTGATGGGCAAAGTGAGGACGCCTAACCACACCTGACTTAATAATCATGGGAACACCACAGAGCTGGCAGATAAGGTCTCCTTTTACTAATTCTTCTCGTGGACTTTTTAATTTTGTAATGTCTACCCTTTCGCCTGTACTCTTTTTAAGTGCGATGAATGGCATTTTGGCTCTATAGTTGCTACTGCCTAGTCTTCTGAATTGCTTTACTTAATTCTATAGACAAAAATAGCAACAACTTCCAGACGTTAACTGTTCTAACAATTAGAAAATTTACCGTTTTGCGATCGCGTTTGTTGGTGTGCGGAGTGCGATCGCACTCACTCTTCCTCACCTTTGTTGCGGTGTCGTCTAAGGTAAGGGTGACGTGAAAAGCAAACTGATGACTGTGGTACGGGATTTTATTTATGAACCGAGATCCGGAGAGAGACGATGAAGCAACCAAGCTTCGTCCCCAAGAAGAACTGGATTTGAGCGATCGCGAAAAAAGGGAGATCAAGCGACTAGGTCGCCCTAAAGCTGTCATCATTCACGAAGCAATTCGGATAGAAGGTGAGAGTCAATTACGCAGTTCGCTTTCCGAGCTAGCTTGGTCTGGGTTAGCTGCTGGACTCTCGATGGGCTTTTCACTCGTTGCAGAGGGCTTAATTCATGCAAGCCTACCGGATCAACCCTGGCGTCCATTGATCTCAAATCTTGGATATAGTATCGGTTTTTTGATTGTGGTGATGGGTCGCCAGCAGTTGTTCACAGAAAAGACACTTACAGCAGTTTTGCCTTTACTGAATCGCTTTAATCTGAGGAACCTAAAACGAGTCTTGCGGCTATGGATTGTAGTACTCTTGAGCAATCTGGTTGGGACGTACCTGTTCGTCTGGCTTTTAGGACATACCGAAACCTTTACACCTGGAGTCCGGCACGCGTTCACCCAGATAGGTCATGCAGCGATGGCTGGTGGCTTCTGGACAATCCTAGAGCGAGGGATTTTTGCTGGGTGGTTGATTGCCTTGATGGTATGGCTGCTCCCCGCAGCGGAATCTTCCCGGCTATGGATTATCATCATCCTCACCTATCTAGTGGGGCTGGGTGGGTTAGCGCATAGCATTGCTGGCTCGGTTGAAGTCCTCTATCTCGTCACAACCGGAACGACCTCTTGGGGAGCGTATTTCGGCGGGTTCATGGTGCCTGCACTACTGGGCAATATCTTTGGTGGAGTCACACTGGTTGCTGTGCTTAACTATGGACAAGTTGCCCCACAGACAAAATGAAACGCTGGATTGTTCAGCAGCGCCGTCGCCAGATGGATAATACCCAGAGAGCTTTTTTTGAATTTGAGCATTAGCAATATCGTTACCCTACTACAAAGCTTGGAAAGCTGAGAGCTAGAGAATGTTGTTAGAACTGAGGCAATTGAGTGTTCCACCAGGGCAACGGGTATTGTTGCACAATGTTACCTGGCAAGAATTGGAAGTCATTCTAGAGGAATTGGGGGAACATCGTGCTGCAAGAATTGCCTACGATAATGGAACGCTAGAGATTATGACGCCACTGCCAGAACATGAGGGCAACAAGGAAATTGTTGGGGACTTGGTGAAGGCGTTGCTGGAAGAACTCGACATAGAATTTAGAAGCCTTGGCTCGACAACATTCCAAAATCAAGCGATGGCAAAGGGGATTGAGCCTGATCAGTGCTTTTACATCCAGAATGAGGTGGCAATTCGGGGGAAGAAGCGAATTGACTTGAGAGTCGATCCTCCCCCCGACTTAGTGCTGGAAATTGATATCACCTCTCGCACCCACCCCAGCATTTACGAGGCATTAAACGTTCCCGAACTTTGGCGATTCGAGCGGGGCAAACTACAAATTAACGTCCTGCGAGAGGGAAAATATGTTGAATCTGAACAAAGTCCAACCTTTCCGGGAATGCCGCTAGCTGAGGTCATTCCTCAATATTTGGAGCGAAGTCAAACCGCAGGGAGAAACGCAACCTTGAAAGCATTTCGGCAATGGATGAGGACGCTCTCATAGCGATCGCGGTAAGCGAACCGTACCAAAATGCGATCTGCGCTAACGCTCGAAGACTCGCTAACGCCCATAAAGCCTTCCTCGCCTTTTTAGCCCTATCGTGTAAATTTGGGCAAGTTGAACAGCTAGTGCGATCGCCCTTCAAAAAAAGACGATATAAAGCAGCAATAAAAAAGGTGGACAATACCTTGCCCACCCTACTGAATTGATTTAGTAATTAGCCCCAAATTACGCACAACACAGCCAGAATTCCATTCACCAAATAAAACACGCCGACAATTTGGGTTTCCGACCATCCGCTGAGTTCTAAGTGATTGTGGAATGGGGACATCTTAAAGAGACGCTTACCCACACCATTTTCATCTTTGGTTGCTTTGTAATAGGCAACCTGCGCGATTACTGACAGGGACTCAACAAAAAACAGGAGGCTGAGAATAAACAGTACCCACAAGTTTTGAGTGAGAAGCCCGACGGCGGCTAGTGCGCCTCCTAATGCTAAAGAACCTGTATCCCCCATGAATACCTTGGCGGGGTTGCGGTTATGAACGACAAAGCCCAAACAGCTACCGCTCATACAGGCACAAAAGATTGTTAAACCTAAGGATACAGGTGCAGCGATCGCGCCCAATCCTAATAAAGCGATCGCACAAGTCCCCGCCGCCAGTCCATCCACTCCATCGGTGAGATTGGTGGCATTACTCTCCGCCGCTAGCACAAAGACGGCGATCGGCCAAAACAGTAACCCCAAAGGCAAAACGATACCCAAAGGCAGGTTAATCGTCGTCATACTAGCAGGCTGAGTCCATACTAGCCACAGGCAAAACAGCACCCCCACAGCAAGTTGCAGTCCCAACTTCACTCGTGGGGAGATGCCTTTATTCGAGCGATAGCGGATGATTTGCCAGTCATCTAACAAGCCGATTCCCCCATAGGCAAGGGTCACAGTTGCTACCGCCACAACATCAGCCGCAAAGCCTGATGCCACCAATGCAACTATTACTGCCACAGGGATGAAAAATACCCCGCCCATCGTCGGAGTACCCGCTTTGCGTAAATGGGTTTGAGGCCCATCTTCGCGGACAATTTGCCCCATTTTCAAAGCTTGCAAAGCAGGGACTGCCCAAAAACCTAACGCGGCTGTCACTAAGGCACTAACTACCAAAGGCAAGGTAAGTGAGGCAATCTGTACCGGAAAGCGATCGCCTCTCCAGTCAAGAATTACAGCAAACAGGCTCAACCCAACGGCTAAAAGAGCCAGGAGAGTTATTCCTGAAACGTTCAACGACCGTTCAGAAAATGATGATTTTGTGTCCACAACAAACGCTCCTCAACCACAAAGTCCCGCATTGGTCACGGTACTTGAGGGAATCGTAACATTCCTGATCAAGCATTACCTCTAATTCCTAAAAAAGCATCAGCACCGATTTGGCTGATGCTCGTTTGGGGGTAATGGGGGATGAGGATTTTTAATAAACCACACTCCTGCACACCAAGACGCGGAGGTTAGAAAGAAGAGGAGATGAGGTGATGGAGAAAACCGATAACCCCTTACCTCTAACCCCTCATACTTCATACTTCATACTTCATACTTCACACTCTCTCCCCTACTCACCGACTCAGCACTCAGGACTCACCGACTCCCTTCATTAGTAGCGGAAAATAGCGGCAACAGGAGCATTACCGGGCACTTGGTCAGGTTCGGTGGCAAACACGGTACCGCCATTCAAGAGGGTATGAACCGCCGCGAAATCTAACAAATCTTCGTCGCTATTTTGTTCTTCTTCGTGCAACTGCACTGTATCACTCTCAGGGTCATACTTACCCCACTGCTGATAACCCGTTGCCACAAACAAGGAATCAACGCGATGATAGTAAGCTGCTTTGACTACTTCTTTCAAATCCTGAGAAGCTTGCTCTTGGTTGTTGCCAGAAAACTCTCGGTAACGTTCCGCCGCTTCTGCTTGGGCTTTATGGAAGTAAGGCTCCAGAATTCCCCAAGCCTTTTCCTGTAACTCTTCTGGCTTCATATGCTCCGGATTGCCAGAAATACCTTCTTCCATCAGATGGGGGTAAGAATTGGCTCTTTGGTAAATGGGGTGCAAGTACTTTACGCCTGCCAGCACCATCGGCACGTTCTCATCGTGCAGCAAGTCTTGTAAGCCCCGATTAACCTGGCTGAAGAATCGCAGAATCTGGTTTTCTTCGTCTTCATCGACACCTCGCCCATGGATAGTACCAGGGTCTGAGCCAGGAGCGCCTGCTGATGCTCCGCTATGAGTTGTAGTGAACTGAGTTTGGTTTTCTGTGTCGTCGTACCGGAGGGCTTCTTTCAGGCTCTCAGGAATGTCTTCAAGCTTGTGGAGATCGATTTCATCAATTTGGTGCTGTGTACCTTGAAGCAGTCTGAGCTGATTTTGGCTAAGGGCGAGAATGTAGAATCTGCCGTTGTTATTTAATAACGGCATCAGTGGTTTGAGATGGAAGCGATCGCCAACAACTACTAATTCCTCAAAATCAAGCGGTAGGCGATAGTAGTGAAAGAAATTATCAGCAATAAAGATGGCTAGCCCGTGATCCTGGTGACGCCAGAAGTTGTCCCGATCAAGCTCTTGAGCGGGTTTGAGCAATTCTACTGCATCGGCTTGGCGCAAACCACTTTCGACTAGGTGTTCCTCAGCTTGCCGCATCAAATTCTTAAAGCGGATGGGATCTTGTTGAATCTCTGGCCCGGCTGTGTGGGTGGGCATATAAATAGAAACGCAATGCTTTTGTGATTTCTCAACTAAGGTTTTGAGTTCTTCTCTAGACAGTAATGGCATGAGTTAAAAATCCTATATCAACAAAAATTTCGAGAACGAAATAGCCAGGCTGCACTAATAATGCTGAGGCTGACCTGACTAAGTATTTGTTCTGAAATGAAGGCAGTCGTTATTTAAAAAATACGGTCTACCTTTGTCCATTGCAGCGAAGATAGGTGCCAGATTCCTCCTTCTAACGATAGGAACTGGCATAACTCGACAAAATATTGAGAGATGGATGTAGCGGTGTTGTTATATCAGGTGGCGTAATTGTTGGTCAGGTGCCATTACTGTCTTCTTTTGGTGAACCAGGCTTGGCATCAATAGGTTTAAAGCCGTGCTGAGGTATCTTCGCTTCTTTGGTCGTAGAGGGGACGGTCACTAAACTTCTGGCGCATTCTCAGCAAAAATCCTAAGCTTAGTTGTTTCATTAACCAATACAAGGCGGCAACAATCACAAAGGTAATAGCAATGATTAATACGGGGCCTTTACTCGCTAAGTCGTCAATGATGCTATCTGCCAAAGCATCGGGCTGAGTGATCAAGTCCCAGCTATTGAATCGTTGGAAGCGTCCTAGGTAGATCCCAATGGCACTAAGGGCATGGGTAATTAGCTCAACGGCAAGGATGTAGTGGCTTTTGCCTTGTTTGTGCAGGTAGTAACCTAGGTTGATGAGGGACATCACGTAGGCTTGAAATCCCCCTAGGATGAAGAACAGATATAGGGGAACAAGAACGAGGGTAATAATCCAGATGGAGTAACCTTCACGAATGTCATACACCAGATGCAAGATATCAGTTAGGACGTAGGGTGCATTGGGTAAAAAGGCGAAGAAAACGAGAAGTCCTAACCACCAAAGGATGGAGCGTTGGCGGGACAGTCGGAATAGCCAAATGCTTAAGGCTACGGGAATGAAAGCTAGGAAAAGATTCCAGGTCATCCAACGGCGATTTATGGCCAAGGCAGATAAAGCAACGGAAATCCATGTCAGCAGTTGGGCTTTCATCGGCGCGTTGTTAAGGTGGACATTTTTGGCTTAGACACTAGTATAACTACGGTGACTTGGTTGGTTGAAGAGGGGAACTATGGCTAGGTTTTAGTGGGGCGGTGCTGGCAGTTTTTTTGATTGAAGAAGAAAGTTAAGAGGAAAACCTGAGCTTGGGGGGCTTCCCCCAAGCCCCCCACTGGGGGCGCAGCACCGCCCCTAGTCCCCCCGTGCAAGGGGTTATGGGTTTATGGACATAAAGGTAAATGAAGGTAAAGGTATTTAGGGGAATTAGAAATTAGGGCGAGGTATGTATCTCTTTTTTTAGAGGGTTTTGGGGGAGTTAAGGGGGTGGAACAATAGACTGGAAGGGAGGATATTACAGCCGGGTAAGGGGGGAAGTGTGGAAGGTTCTTTGCAGGAGCAGTTACAGGGGGCGATCGCTGTTTATGGCGATCGCGTGGATTATTTGGAGGTTCGCTTTGAGCAAACTGAGTCTACTGCTATTTCGTTTCGAGGCTCTCGGTTAGATGCGGTAGACCGCAGTTTTGGGGCTTCTGGAGGCATTCGTGCCTGTCACAAGGGGGGCTGGAGTTTTGTGACGTTTAATGGCTTGACGGAGTTACATGACCGCCTGGAGGAGGCAATTTCTCAAGCCAAGTTGGTGGGGAAGGATAAAACAGTTTTAGCGTCTGTCGAACCTGTTCAAGATTATGTGGCGGTGCAGTTGGGGCGCGATCCGCGTGGGGTTTCAATGGCGGATAAGCGTCAGTTGATGCAGGAGTACAACCAACTGTTGTTGGATTATGACTCCCGGATTCAGACGACGATGGTGGGCTGGCGCGATCGCTTCGGGATTACCTATTTTGTCAACTCTACTGGCACTTGCCTTGCCCAAGAACGGCTGGATGTGTCAGCCCGGTTTGGTGCAATTGCTCGTGGGGAGGAGGGTGTCGTCCGTCAAGGTTTTGAGTCAGTTCACTCCCGTGCGGATTTTGACGCGTTTGTTGGTATTGAAGACCGGGTTTTGGGAGCAGCAAAACGCGCGGTTGGGCAATTAGAGGCAAAACCGGTTAAAGGGGGTCAACATACTGTAGTTTTAGATCCCTATCTGGCGGGTGTGTTTATTCACGAAGCTTTTGGGCATCTTTCAGAAGCGGACTTTGTTTATGAAAATCCGAGAATGCAAGAGTTGCTTACCCTAGGGAAACCTTTGGCAATTGAGCAATTAAATGTTGTTGATGATGCTACTCTCAGCGGTTTGCCTGGTTCTCTCACCTATGACGATGAAGGTGTTCCTGCTCAACGCAAGTATTTAATTAAAGACGGGATTTTGAATCAACGTCTACATTCTCGCGAAACGGCGGGGAAAATGCAGGAAGCGCCCACGGGGAATGCTAGGGCAATTGGTGCTACATATCCGCCAATTGTGCGGATGACAAATACGGGAATTGAGCCGGGAGATTGCCCGTTTGAGACGATGATTGCAGATATTGATCAGGGGGTCTATGCCGTACGAATGCTGGGGGGGCAAACTAACGGCGAGATGTTTACTTTCGCGGCGGCGGAAGGTTATATGATTCGCAATGGCAAGGTTGCAGAACCTGTTAGTGATATCACGCTGACTGGCAATGTCTTTCAAACTCTCAAAGATATTGAGGCAATTGGTGATGATGCCGTTTATGTCAATGGTGGCTGCGGTAAGGGGGGACAAATGCCGTTAGCGGTGAGTGTTGGTGGCCCTCATGTGCGGATTAAGGATGTCGTCGTCGGGGGGCGATAAGTCACTGTGGGTACTCAATAGCGTTTTGCCACTTCGGCGGAGGAAAAGCAGAAATCGATATGCTCTTGAGCGGCGGGACTAGCTCTAGGGAATTGATTCATCCCTAGTTGTTTGAGGCGTAAGCTTAGATAAGGTTATGCAGCCAGAAGCTTGTCCTATCAATTTGGGGAGAAGGGCGATCGCTCTACTCCCAAACCCTCCCGTCTGGCATCGTTGCTCCTGCCAAATTCACATCACTCAAATCAACCTTCTCAAGATTTGCCTGGGTTAAATCAGCACCACTCAAGTCAGCCGCACTGAGATTCGCTCCTACCAATTTCGCCCCAACTAATTGAGCATTCCTCAAATCGGCATTACTCAGCTTGGCGCGACTCAAATCGGCACCATTTAGTCGCGCCTCTTGCAAATTTGCTCCTACTAGTTGGGCTTTACGTAAACTGGCGTTTGTTAAATTGGCATGGCTTAAATCGGCAATTACCAGCTTTGCGCCATCTAATTGGGCATGGCTTAAATCAGCACCTTTGAGAATCGCACCGATGAGATTAGCATGGCGTAAGTCAGCCCCGGATAGTTGGGCATTGGCTAAATCTGCGCCTTGAAAGTTTCTGCCGCCTGCGGCGTAGCGCGATCGCATTTCACTGGCATCCGTAACGCTAATCTCTCGTTGCGGAGGATGGCGGAAGGTAAAGGTGAAAGTGTCGCCACTCTGCATCACCCGCCACATCTCCTCATAAAGGGAATAAGAACCGACACCACTCAACTTCACCCAACCTCGTGCCCTAGTTAAAGCGACAAAGAGCTGGTTCCGCAGGTAAAGATTGCTCTCATCCTTGGCAACATTGTCCAATCCCACCACATACACCATATCCGCCTCATTCCCTTTAGCGCGGTGGATGCGCGATACAGTGACGCCACCCTCACACCAAAACTTATTGGGATCGCGTTTAGTTTTGTCGGTGTAAAGGATGTTGCAGTCAGCCGCACTGGGAATGTAGATATCAATGCCTTGGGACATCAAGAACTCCGCCGCATCCGCTTCCAGTCGCATCGCCTCGAAGTTTTTACCTAGAACGATGACGAGAATCTCGCGGCTGGGCTTAAGTCCGTCGTAAAGGAGATTGTAGAGGATGTTTTCAACTAACGCTGTCAATTCCTCTTGGCGAGAACGATAAGCAACGAACTCCAAAACGGGTTTTTCCCACAGTTGCGGGACGAGGTTAGGAGAATTTTCCGGAGGGCGTCGGAGAGTAATTTGCTGTCCGGGGGTGAAATGTCCCTTGACTTCATAACCAATTGCCTGCCAATCTGCCGCACGGGTAATGCCAGTCAGCATTCCACCCTGACGCAGCAACCCCATCCCGATACCGTGGGCGGCAGTGAGAATGGGATGGGGAGTGCGGTAGCAGCGATGCATGATTTCGCTTTTTTTGATGCCCCCCGCGTACTGTCCTGTAACGAGATGCCCCAACTCTTCCCCAAACAGTTCGCTGGCATTAGGAATACTTAAGCTTTCCAGGCTTTGGGCTTCGTCGTAACCCCAGATTAAACGCCGCAGTTCTGGCTGGGTGGGAGCGATAGGGCGCAGGGCTTGATATGCCAGCCAGTAGAAGGGCTGTTTGCCTTCAAACTTAAACGAGTCATCCACAATTAAGTCTTGCCCTTCATCAATCAAGATGGCATCATATAGCGTAGGGATGACCGTATTGTGCAATAACTGTGTGCATACTTGGGCCAGCGCTTCATTCGGTCGCTTACTTTGAGTGTCGTTGACGGTAAGGCGCTGCACTCTAGCTGCTTTGCAAATGGTGCTGTAGAGTCCGAGTTGATTTTTGGCTCCCCAGGCATGAAGCGCTTGGAGTTTAAGATTTTTTGAGTCATAACGCACTTCGCCGCTACTGAAGCGACGCAGCCACTTGTCCAACTGCTCAAGGATGTGGTGGTACAGGCTGCGGCTGAAAAAGACGAAGGCAATATCCCAATCGGGATGCTTCAGGTGCATGTGAGCCGCTTTCTGGCACAGCAGGACGGTTTTGCCCGATCCGGCGATGCCGCGAATCCGCTGCGGGCCAGGGGGGATGGCTTTGCCGATATGTTCTTGCTGTAGGTCAAATTCAAAGAGGCGATCGCGGACTTCTGCCAGGACGCTGGCGCGGGTTTTTTGTTCGTTGTGTGGGGGCACGACATGCCGTACCCCTACCCGTTTGCGGAAGACGGGGGTACCGCTAATGACAGCTTGCAGCAACCGCCACTGCTCATCGGTGAGGGGGAAACCTTTGATGATCGGGGTGGTTTGTTGAATAAGTTGCAGGAGGTTGTTGTTTGACTCTCCCAACCCTGCCTTTCTAAGAGGCGTTGAAGCTGGATTAGGGATAGGATTGCTCTTCAAGCTCCCCTGCTCCCCCGCTCCCTGGAGCTGATCTTGAAAAATAATTGGAGGACAGCTAGGTAATTGATAAAAGCCGCTGTTGTACCAGTCTTCTTCGGTAATCGAAGGCAGGCAAACTAAGGCACGACCGCTGACTTTTCGGCGCAAGAGAGGTTCGCGATCGCCATACCCCAACAAAGCAAATAACTGATTTTCCGCTTGCTCGTAAGGGTTGCTGCTGGTGGTGTAGAAGTTCTGAAATTCCCAACGATGCCCGCGAATTGTTAGTATTTGCTCAATTTTGACGGATTTAATCTCAATAACGACTAAACCGAGTTGGGCATCGGCAATGAGGATATCTGGCTCTTTGCGAGACTTTCCCACTTTGGAAAAAATGGGGTAGCGCCAGTAGCCTAGACAATCCCGCTTGGCAAAGGCATCCCGCACTGCATCCCAGGCTTTTTGTTCTCCTGCTTCTCCCCCTTTAGCTAAGGGTTCGGTGGTAATGAAATTATGGCTTTGATTGTCTCGACGCGCCATTTCATCTGTGGTGAGATTTTTCAGAGCGTCCCTAAAGCGATCGCAACCATTCTTTGAGAAAGTCGAGCAAGCTAGCACCGCCCCAAAACACGGCAATCAGAATTGATGTCGATAGAATTGCTGCCATCAAGCAAACAACTAATCCTGCCAAACTAATTGCGCCATCATCTTCGATTAAGCCGAAGCCTGTAATGAAAATTCCCATGGCTGGGAGGGTATTAGTGCCGGGAATCGGAATCATCATGGAGATTGCCATCAGCGCGATCGCGCAACCCATAATTACCCTACCCGGTAGTGATGTACAGATATAGGTCATACGGGGATGGGCGATCGCTTCAATCCGTCGTAACCAGGGAAGCCCTGCTTTCAGGATGCCCTGCACTTTTTTTAGTTCAATGGGATACCTCATGGTACGCTCTGGTAGCCAAGGGCGTTTGGCACCCGCAATCAACTGAACGGCTAAGAGAAAAATGACAATTCCAAAGGGAATTGAGTAACCCGGTGCTGGTACTGGTAAGGCAGATGGCAAAGACAACAACACTAATAAAAATCCGAAAATTCGTTCTTCTGCCAAGAGCAAAATTTCTGCCAACTTAACCTGAGACGGTCGTTCTTCCTCAAAAAAATAGCGTTGTAGTTCCACAGAAAGTCTAGCCATCACACCTCAAGCTAATTTTTAAACTAATAACCTAACATTTGAACGCCGAACATTTAAAATTATCCTTTTTTGTTTTTTTTGCGCCGTTTCCGCAGCACTATCCACAGAATAAATCCGACTAACAACGCCGCTATCACAATTTTTGCTATGGGCCCGATGTACTTTTCAACCAGATAGTATTGCTTGCCCAGAGTATATCCAGCAAATGTCAGTATCCCCACCCATAGAGTAGTGCCGAGGGTTGAATAGAGGATGAAGGGGACTAGAGGCATTCCATTGATGCCTGCGGGTAGGGAAATCAGGGTACGTACTCCCGGAATCAGGCGACCTAAAAACACCGCCTTCCCGCCTTGCTTATCGAACCAGTTATCGGCGCGATCGATATCCCGAACCGAAAGGGAAACCCATTTACCGTACTTGTTAGCAAAAGCCTTTAAGCCCTCCTCGCCCCAGAACTTCCCCAAGTAGTACCAGGGTAGTGCCCCCAAGATTGTACCCACCACTCCTGCTGCGATCGCTGGAATTAAAGCCAGCTTCCCTTGCGAGGCGGTAAATCCTGCTAGCGGCATAATCAACTCCGAAGGAATCGGGGGAAATAAGTTTTCCAAAAACATCAATAGCCCGATTCCCAGATAGCCTAGAGAATCAACGATGTTAGTAATCCATTCGCCCATCAGGTTAATTCCTTTTGCAGGTAGTAAAAAGGTTAATGATTATGCGCCATTGTGCAACTGAACTTGTGTATATTATGCAGAGATTATAGGCAAATGGAGATTTCTTCCCCTCAGCAAGTTAACTTCAAAAAAGGGATAAGCTTTGTGGACTTATCCCTTCAAAAGAGGCGTATTTTCAGGAAAAGAACGACTGTTGTAATACTTTTGAAAATTGAGCCATTAACTTTAGAAAACCTTATCTCTACAAGGTTTAGGTTCCAGAAGTCCAAGAGTTGATGTACTCGACTTGCTCAGGAGTTAGAGTGTCAAGCTCAATCCCCATGGCGTGCAACTTCAATCGGGCAATTTCCTTATCCACTTCCTCCGGGATAGAATGTAAACCGGGTTCAAGCTTTCCTTTATTTTTCACCAGATACTCGCAAGCCAAAGCTTGGTTGGCAAAGCTCATATCCATCACAGCGCTGGGATGTCCTTCAGCGGCGGCTAGGTTTACCAAACGTCCTTCACCCAAGACGATGACCGATTTGCCGCTAGGGAGTTTGTACTGCTGAGTAAATTGTCGCGCTTCTTTGACTTCTGTGGCTTGGGCACCCAAGGACTGGAGGTCAATTTCAATGTCAAAGTGACCAGAGTTGGCAACCATTGCGCCATCTTTCATCACCTCGAAATGCTCTGTACGGATAACGTGCTTGTTACCAGTAACGGTGATAAACAAGTCGCCTTGGGGAGCGGCTTTGGCCATTGGCATGACTCGGAAGCCATCCATTACGGCTTCAATCGCTTTGGTGGGGTCAATTTCGGTGACGATGACGTTGGCACCCATACCTCGGGCGCGGAGGGCAACGCCTTTGCCGCACCAACCATAACCTGCAATGACGATGGTTTTTCCAGCCAGCAAGACGTTGGTGGCGCGAATAATGCCATCCAGGGTTGATTGACCTGTACCGTAACGGTTATCGAAGAAGTGTTTGGTGTCGGCGTCGTTGACGTTCATGGCTGGGAAGCTCAGAACGCCATCGTTGAACATGGCGCGAAGACGGGTGATTCCGGTGGTGGTTTCTTCTGTGGTGCCGATCACCTCGCTGAGTTGGTGCTGGCGTTCTTGTACCAGGGTAGCGGTGACATCGCTGCCGTCATCGATGATGATGTTGGGTTTGTGGTCGAGGGCAATGCGGACGTGGCGGCTGTAGGTAGCGTTGTCTTCGCCTTTGATGGCAAAAACGGGAATCCCATAATCAGCAACTAGACTGGCGGCAACATCATCTTGTGTAGAGAGGGGATTGCTGGCAATCAGCAGGGCGTCAGCACCTGCGGCTTTGAGGGCGATCGCTAAATGTGCCGTTTCTGTAGTGACGTGGCAGCAAGCGATTAAGCGAATCCCAGCTAGAGGCTTTTCTTGGGCAAAGCGCTCCTGAATTAGCCGTAACACTGGCATTTCTCTCCCAGCCCATTCGATCCGTTGTTTACCAAGGGGGGCGAGGGAAAGGTCTTTGACTTCGTGCTTGAGCTGAGTAGGAGTTGCAGTCATGAATTTATCTATTGAACCAAGATTTCACTAAATTAACCTTTATAACTTTAACTTTATCCCTGCGCCAGAAACCTGAGCAGAAACTATCTTTCTATCAAGGGCGATCGCGCTGCCATCCCTTGAAGAATAAAGGACGTAGCGGCGGCAAGTTCTGTTAGTAAGCCCTGAGGAAGAAAATTTTCTCTAACTAAAGGCATAAGTATTCCTACGATGAAGCCGATACTTTGGCATTGAGCAAGGTTTATCCCGTTGCTCAGTGGTCACAGATCGCTATTTTGAGTTATGGCAGTGCCACAGTGTCATTCAGCCAATATTGGCTAATTTCCATCAACAAGGGGTGTTGAGCGTACTCTTAGCTGATCTTTCTTACTGTTTAGCAGGAAACTGCTGTTTTGGAGGTGTTGAATAAAACATGCGCTTGAAATTTTGGGTAACTCGCTTGAGTGCGATCGCTTCTCTACAAACTGTGGCGATCGGTGCTGGGGTTGTATCCCCCGCCTTAGCGCAGTTCCCGATCCCAAATTTATTCCCATCAGCCCCCAACTTACCGACGGCTAGCAGCATAGCAGAGAGGACAACTTCGACCTGTATCCGGTTGGATGGGTATTGTCTGTTTCGCATTGCTGCTCCCCAATCCGAGTTGTCTGCCCGTCAGAAAGACATTCAGCAGAGATTAGACCAGATAAGCCGTCAGTATCTGCAAGCTGACAACCCCAAACCTGACGTTAATGTTAGCGAAGAAAATGACTTGCCAATCATCGAAATCAATGGCGAGTACTTCTCAACCGTTACGGATCTGGATGCAAGATTGCAAGGGGTAGATCCACAAATCCAAGCCAAAAGAATTCAGCAAGAGCTACAACAAGGACTGGAGCGGGCAAAACTGGAACGCACGCCGCGATTTCTTACCCGTCAAGGTGCCATTGCCGGGGGGACTGGCATCATAATTATCTTTATTGGCTGGGGGATTTACCAGCGACAGCGCCAGTCCATATTTCTCAAGCAACAACTGCAGCCCAAAGATACTCCCGCAGGACAACCGATCAGTACCCAACTATCTCGCCGCCAGCAGTGGAATATGAAAGAAGCCCAGCATCGGCTTCTACAGTTGGTACAAGGGCTTGTGTTGGGAGGCGGTGGACTCTTCATCTTGGGCTTGTTTCCCTATACGCGCATCCTGCAAGCTGGGATTATCTACGGACTGCGGATTCCTTTACAGCTAACGCTGGTCGGATTGGGAACTTATGTTGTAATTCGTCTCAGCTATGCCTTGATTGACCGCTCTGCCTCTGCTTTAGCTAGCAATTATCTACAGACACCAGAATCTGACCGACGGCTGCAACTGCGGGTATCTACGGTTTCAGGGGTCACTAAGAGTATTGTCACAGCTACCTGGGTAGGAGTTGGTATCTTAGTCGCCGTCTCCACAATTGGCATTAATATTGCTCCGTTGCTAGCGGGTGCTGGTTTAGTGGGTGTTGCATTATCACTGGCGTCTCAAAACCTGATCAAAGATGGGATCAATGGCTTTTTAATCATCCTAGAAGACCAATATGCGGTCGGAGATGTGATCAGTGTGGGAGATGTTGGGGGTTTGGTAGAAAAGATCAATCTGCGGATTACCCAAGTGCGAGACGCAGAAGGGCGATTAATCACGATTCCCAATAGTGAAATTAGGATAGTTGCAAATCTTTCTAGTAACTGGTCGCGGGCAGATTTAACTATCCCGGTTGCCTATCACACCGATGTCGATCAGGTGCTGCAGTTGATTAAGTCGATCGCCGAAGCAATGAATCAAGATTTGATTTGGCGCGAACAAATTCTTGAGCCGCCGCAGGTTTTGGGGGTGGATAATTTTGGCGATCGCGGCATCGTTGTGCGGGTGTGGATTAAGACGCAACCTTTGAAGCAATGGCAGGTGGCGCGGGAGTTTCGCCGCCGCTTGAAGGTAGCCTTTGATAACGCTGGATTGCCTTTATCTTTACCCCATCAGGAAGTATGGTTAAACCGCTCTCTGGCAATGAGTTCAGACTCAGATGGCAAGCACTTTTCCTCCTCAAAACAGTACAAGTGAACTATAATAGAAGAGAAGGTTCGGCAAGCTAACTAACGTCTGAACACCTGAACTATCAAGGTTTGACCCCATGACGAAGCACTACATTCTCAGCCTCAATCCGCACGCACAGTACGCCTGGGATCAGTGTTCCTTACGTGACCCGATCGCGGCTGAACATCCAGATTTTGCCAAGCTGATTGCCGAAGCTGTGGAAGAAGAAGCAGGTTCTTTTTTAGTTGCCGTCACGATTGAAGTCAAAGTTTTGGAAAAAGCCGCAACCTCTCAGCCGGAAAGGATGGCTGTGAAAAAGCAACGACAGGAATTAGTCGCTTAAGTTCAGATCTTACCGCCAGTATTTGTACCTCCCTGAACTTGCTAGAGAGGGAGCTAACTTCGTCAGAGGATAATAAAGCATGGAAATGAGTCAGTATCCTGCCGCGATCGCTGCGTCGGCACAAGTTGTCAATCAATTAGACTTGCAAATCACCGCTGTTGAGCAGCACATTGCCCGTTTAGAAGGCAACGCCGACCGTGTCGCCGCCTTTGAGCAAGGATTGAAAAATGAAAACCAGCGTCGAGGGCGTCGTTTTGAGTTACTCTGCGTTGACCAAGAATACCAAACCGCACAGAATACTCTGATTCGTCTGAATGCTGAAAAAGCCAACACCCTTACACAGTTGGAATATCTGCGAAACCAGTTTAGCGTCGCCAAGTTAGAAGCAAGAATGGCGATCGCCCAACAACTTACAGGAAATGAATCTCGCGAACTAGTTGGCGTGTAGCGATTGTTGAGAAATTACTTTAATTGTCGGGTGGGCACATTGCTCACCTTTTTTTATTTGTCCGCAGTCAGTTATTCTTGCTAATGGCTAGTTGCTAATTCCTAGGGCACTAATCGCTAGAATATTTCCATGACTCAAGTTACACCACAAGAAATTGCTCAGTTTCGCACTCAACTAACAGACAACGCCACAGCGATGAAGGCACTCGATGCCATCGAAGACTGTGACGGGGACTTAGAAGATGCAGCAATTTCCCTGGCAATTCGCGCCGGACAGCAACCCCAGCGAGAAAATTCTGAATGGTTAGATTCACTAGCCCGTAAATGTCGTGCAGTCATCTGTCAAGCAGAATTTCGGGAAGACTTGCAAGCCGATTCCATTGCTAGAGCAGTGGAGTATTTGGCACAGACACCGTTACTACCCGAAATTTTAGCAACGCCAGTCTTGATGTATGTCCTGAGACAAGGCATTGACAGCTTTTGTGAACCCCTTGATTCACAATTGTTATAGCTTTATGAGCGCTTCAATTATTGATAGCTAAAATAAATAACCCCGCTAAATAGCGAGGTTATTCTGTGAAAGTGGGGACTGTTAAATAACTACGGCATTAAAGCAAAAATTGCCAAGATTTAATTGAATTCAACAGTCCAGACGAAAAAAGTTTAAAGTCTTTCAGGGTTTTCACAAACCGGATTGGGATTATTTAAACAGATGTAAGTTCCAGGTTCGCGCTCGACATCATCCATATACTGAGTCGTTTCTATCAGGGGGTCTACCGTATCTTCTAGTACGGGGTCAGGTGTAGTCTCGAAGGTATCTTCTGGTGCGGGGTCGGGTGTAGTCTCAAAGGTATCTTCTGGTGCGGGGTCGGGTGTAGTCTCAAAGGTATCTTCTGGTGCGGTGCCGGGTGCATCCTGAGCCAAGATTTGGATTTCTTGGTTATTGCGAGTATTGAGAGATTGAGGAGAAATACTGTTGTTAGCGTTAACTAAGGCAAGTGATGGTAAGGCGAAAAAAACACTAGCGCTGCTGATTCCGATTAGGCTGGCAAATCTTTTGAGGGAATTGTTATTCAAATGCTCGCTCATAATCAATAGCCTTTTGTCTCAAAATGTGACATTAAAGCTTTGCATAGCTGCAAAAACTTCTTAATCTATCGGAAGAGCTATCTTCCGTGAGCAGAATGAAGCAATTAAAGAATTAGGGGATTTTTGAAAGGGTCACTAATTTTAATCTTTGGTGGGAAACTGCCGTGACTTGACTTCGTTGCTATAGGTCTGCACGGCTTCTGCAATTACCTGTCGTAAGTTGACATAGGACTTGGCAAAAGGCGGCTGGTGCTCGGAAAGACCGAGGACATCGGCAGTGACTAAGACTTGCCCATCACAATCGGCTCCAGCACCGATACCAATCGTAGGAATCGTCAGCTTTTGTGTAATTCGTGCTGCCAAATCTGCGGGGATATGTTCTAAAACGATCGCAAACGCTCCGGCTTGCTCAAGAGCGATCGCTTCTTGTAAAATCCGCTCTCCCGCCTCCTCAGTTTTTCCTTGTTGCCGGAAACCTAACAATCGCACTGACTGCGGTGTTAAGCCCACATGCCCCATCACCGGAATTCCCACAGCAGTAAGCTGGGCAACGGTTTGCGCCATTGCCGGATGACCGCCTTCCAACTTCACCGCCTGCACCCCGGCTTCTTTCAACGCCCGCCCTGCTGAGTGCATCGCTTGCTGCGGGCTTTCCTGATAGGTCAAAAACGGCAGATCGCACACCACCAACGCCCGTTTAACTCCCCGACACACAGCTCTTGCATGGTGCAGCATCTCATCTAAAGTGAGCGGTAGGGTTGTTTCATACCCCAATGTCACCATCGCCAGGGAATCCCCCACTAGAATGACATCCACTCCCGCCGCATCCACTAGCTGGGCGATCGCATAATCCCACGCCGTCAGCACCACAATCTGCCGCTTTTTTTGTTTCCACTGCTGTAGCTGCTGGATGTTGACTGCCATTTTAGTCCTGAGTGCTGAGTGCTGAGTCCTGAGTGGAGATTAGGGGATGGGGAGATGGGGAGCAGAGGAGCAGGGGGGCAGAGGAGCGGCGGAGAATCAATAACCAACCCTATTCATACTTCATCCTTCATACTTCATCCTTTCTCCCCTACTCAGGACTCAGCACTCAGGACTCAGCACTCTCCTCATCCTTCCTTAGAAATCACCAGGTGCTTCTTCGATAAAGGCTAAATGCGGTCTAACTTGTCCCGTTGACTGACTTACCCAGGCAAGTCCTTGGCTAGTTCCCACCCACAATTTATTACCCGTGTCGGGAGACAGGGAGAGAACCTGGCTTGAGGGAAGGTTAGGAACTTCGCCCAATACAGCACCGCTATCAGGTTTTAGTTGCAATAGACCACTATTTGTACCTACCCACACATTACCGTCTTGAGAAAAGCGGATGGAGGTAACGCTGCGTCCTCGTAGGGGCGTGACCGATCGCGTAATGATTCGCGTTTCCGGGTCAATGACGAGCAAGCTATTGGGAGTACCTGCCCAAATTGTGCCATCAGGACTGACGGCAAGGGCTTGCACTGTACCGCCAGGAACTGCGCTGATGCGGTTTATGGGGAGGGCGCTGGCGGTATCTATTCGCACCAGTCCTTCTAAGGTGCCAACCCAGAGCTGACCTTCATCATCCAGCGCCAAGGTATTGGCGCTGACACCGGGAAGTTTTTGCACTGTGGTCATCAACAGCCCTTGATCCGGGCTAATCATCGCCAGACCGCGATCGGTTCCTACCCAGAGATAACCCCGGCGGTCAAGTTGTAGGGACAATACTCGATTAGAAGGCAAGGTAAAGTTTTGGGCGGTCACTTCATTACTGCGGGGGTCTACCCGCAACAATCCTCCGTAGGTTCCTACCCAAATTCGCCCGACGCGGTCTTGTTCCAAAGCCCCGATGATGTAGTTGGGCAGACTAATCCGTGCGCCAATACGTCCCGTGTTCGGGTCAAGTCGGGTTAATCCCTGCCAGGAACCCACCCAGAGGGCACCTGTATAACCTTGTTGCAAAGCACTGACGCGAAAATCAGGTGCGATCGCGTCCCTTTCTTGTCGCCAACGCTCAGGGGGCAGGGGGGCTGTCACTGGCGGCGGCGCAGTGGCGGGATACTCAGGGGTATACTCTCCCTGATCGACATATTGCGCTAAGGTGCGTTCTCCGGTTTTTACTCCCGGTAGACTCAGCCACAACAGCGTGGCACCAATGAAAAGACCGATTTTGGTATTCAAAAACGCCATCCCCATTACTCCTCTCGTTCCTACGATATCTGCGCGATCGCGATCGCTCCAACCTGCCTCTTGTGCTGATTGTAAGATTTTTCTTCCTGATTCCATTAAATCGCGTTTAGGCAACTGACAAAGCCGCCCTTGTTCCAGCTCCTTAGTAACGCACCGTATCTCGCCGAGAGTGCAACTGCTGTCGTATCCAGAAGGCAAGCACACCAAGAAAGAGTAGCCCCATTACCCCAGCGATGGGATTGCCATCAACTCCCGTAATCCAGGGGGACACTTGCTCAGAATACTGCACTAGTTGCCCGACATTGATGATGTAGTAACCCCAGACTAACCCAGCGTGCAGACCAATCGGCAAACCGAGACGACCAAAACGCGATCGCTTCGCCCAAATCAGTATTAACCCCAACAACACCAACCCCGGAAACCCTGGCAGAGTACGAATAATTTCTCCCAAGGGCTTGAGAAAGTGCAGCACGGCAAAAGTAATCGCCCCTGCCCATAGGACAGTTCTGCGGCTGTAATCGCGCTGCAACTCATCCAGCAGCCAACCGCGAAACACCAACTCCTCTGCCAAGCCGATACCTAGGGCGCTGAGTAAGCCTTCTAGGACAATTCGCACAAACTGATCTGTGGGAGGCCCAAACGTTATCCAGCCGAATATCCCCTCGACGACAAACAGACTAAAGGTGAATAACAACCCTACCCCTAGCCCTGTCAGCAGATCCCATCCATTCTGCCGCGTGCCCACTAAACCATAGCTTTTAATCAGATGGGGAGTTTTGTAGACTTTTCTGCCCCAAACCTGGAGCAAAATCAGAAATTCCCCAAATAACAGCCCCATTGTCAAGATTGTGACCAAATTTTCGTCACGAATCAGCAAGGTGATGGGGGCAGCTAACGGTAGCCAGATCACCAGTAGCGTCAAGACGAAAAAGCCCATTCGCGCAGGGGCGCGGTACTGGGCTACACGATGAAAGTTAATTTTCAAAAATTCAAGCGCGTCGGTGGCTATTCGTCAGGTTCAATTGTGCTAGTCAGCCCATGATTTTTCAGAGTTTCGCAATAAAACTCAGCATGTTCTTGAGCGCAGGTAATCACTAGCGCCATTCCTGAAACATGGGCTTCCATCATAATGTTGACGGCTTGCGGCTGAGTAATGCTCGCCACCGTCTGCATCAAGGTCTGCACCACATGCTCCATTGAATTGAAGTCATCGTTGTGCAGCAATACACGATAACGAGGGGCGTGTTTACGGACGGTTGAACGCTTCTCAATGGTCTCGACAGACACAGATCTACTCTCTTCTTTATAGTTCAGTTACTAATCAGTGATATCGGTAACTATCTTATCCTTTTCTTTATATTACTCAACAGATTTAAAATCATTATCAAAGCGCAGTAATTTATTTTACCTGCCTTCAATCTGTGGGAGTATCAAGAGCGAGTGTTTGAGAATGAGCGATGACATCTTCTGAGCAAAATCCAGCAGTGCCTGCAATTGGTGTAGCTGTCGTGGGAACGGGATTTGGGCAAAAAATCCACATTCCAGGATTCCAGAACCATCCCCGCACCCAACTGCAAGCTGTGTATCACCGGGACTTGGAAAAAGCCAACGCGATCGCTTCTGAACAAAACATTCCCCACGCTTGCAGCACCCTAGAAGAAATTATTGCCCGCAAAGACGTGCAAGCGGTCAGTCTCTCCACCCCTCCATTTCTCCACTACGAGATGGCAAAAACTATACTGCAAGCAGGCAAGCACCTGTTGATGGAAAAACCTACCACCCTCTCAGCCGATGAAGCACGGCAGTTGTACCATATCGCTGAGGCTGAAGGCGTCGTGGCAATGATGGACTTTGAATTTCGTTTTGTCCCAGCTTGGCAACGACTGGCAGAACTGTTAGCAGAAGACTATGTGGGACAGAAGCGCCTGATCAAAATTGATTGGTTAGTAGCGAGTCGGGCGGATGCGTCTCGTTCCTGGAACTGGTACGCCCAGAAATCAAAAGGGGGTGGAGCTTTAGGGGCAATCGGTTCTCATGCTTTCGATTATATTCAGTGGCTATTTGCCCCCGTCAAGCGCTTGTGCGCCCACCTCAGTACCGCTATTCCCGAACGTCCCGATCCCACATCGGGAGGGAAGTTAAAGCCTGTGGATGCCGATGATACCTGCTTGCTAATGCTGGAATTAGCAGATGGTACCCCTTGCCAAGTGTGCCTCAGTTCCGTGACGTATCAGGGAAGAGGGCATTGGTTGGAAATTTATGGCGATCGCGGCACTCTAGTATTAGGTAGCGATAATCTCAAAGATTACGTCCACGGCTTCCACCTCCAAGCCGCCCCTGCGGGTAAACCCCTCGCTACCGTCGAAATTCCCAAGCGGTTAGCCTTCCCTCAAACCTACACTGATGGGCGTCTCGCCCCCTTTATCCGCGTCGTGGATCAATGGGTAAACGCCATCGACGCCAGCCAAACCCTATCCCCTTCCCTCCGTGATGGCGTCTACTCTCAGTTATTGATGGATTTAACCCACGAGTCCAATGAAACCGGGAGATGGGTAAATGTCCCCGATTTAGACAGCTTTCTCAGTGTCCGGTAGTAGTTTTGCACTTCTACAAATTAGATTTGTGGAAGAAAAATCAACCCGACTAGGCACGGAGAACGCGGCGGAAAGAGAAGAAATTTACAGCTGAGGACGAACCACTATCCATATAAGTCGTCAGCCAGCTTACGATGCTTGCCTAAAACAAGAATGGCATCGCCATGAATACCAAAACGGTAACCTTTTTGCACTGCCTGCTTGCACGCTTCTATGACTAATTCCGTGCCTCCAAACGCACAAGTCATAATCACATGGGTAGACATAGAAACATGCAAATTAGTTAACATTGCATCGCAATATTTAAATTCCACGCCGGGAGAAATAAAGATGTCTGTTTTTCCCTGAATGGGTACGGGAGGAACAGGCAGACTTTCCAGCACGCGCACTCCACTCGTTCCAATACTAATAATTCGCTTTTTATTTTTTAGTGCCGACTTGAGAGTATTAACATCCTGTTCGCTAACCTCGAAGGCTTCTGAATTCATGTGATAGTCGCTCAACAACATCTCTGGTTGTGATGGTTGCCAACTAAATGACATTTCCAGAGATACATCAATAAACTCTGTCCCTTTCTGCTGCAACTGAGCGAGAATATTTTTGGTAAACCGTCTCGACGGTTCAGCAATCAGAACTGATCCACCTCTTTTAGCAATAACTGGATTTAAGTCAGATTCTGGTAGTTCATTGAGGTTGGTATACCAGGGATGCATGTACTTTCCCGTTTGGTTAATCAGTTGACGTAACTGATCATCTGATTGGTCAATTTGTACTAACCCTCGATACCCGCAATAACGGTTTTTCTCTATCCAGTAAGCCCCATCAAAGTCAAGGGTTTTTCCCATAAAATTGCCGCTGATTTTTCCTTCTGCTAGCTCAAAGCTCCCCGTCTCAGGATATCCCTCCTCACAGAGGACGACGACTTCCCATGTTTGGGATTCTTCCTGTTTAAACAGAAAACAGACATCTATACTCTCACCCGATCCGGCTTTACCTAATAAACGAGAAGGAGAAATGCCGACATTATTCCATGCCAAAACATCTTGACTATCAAAATAATTAGTAATATTAGAGAATTTGTCGAAGGCAATTGTTTCTTGTTTGGCATCGACAACAATCAAACGCACTTCTTCGACTTGCTTATGGTTGCTGTCAAATTGTTCTGGTAAGACATCAAAGGCAAAATCTTTAAATCTGAGTTGAGCAGTCATTTGTTAAATCTCCTTAAAAACTAAGGCAAGAGCGGAATCGGATTTAGTAAGTTACTGACAAATTGCCGCTACTGGATTAAATCGAAACAGACTCTAGTAAATCAGATTCTTTGGAGGATTGACAACAGTAGATTCAGTAATAATACGCTTACGGCAATAAAAATTATCAAATGTCCGCAAAAACACGGTTGCTAATCGATGAGCTTTATTAGAAGAAATTATATATGGTTGCTTATACAAAATTTGTTGCTTCGAGTTTTATATTTTTTTAATAAAGTCACGGAGTCTACTGCAAAAATTGTTTTAAGGTGTTTAGGATACAAGTAATTTAACTGATAATACTTCTAAACTTCTTAGGATATATTAAATACACTAGACATTAGCCCAGTAATCTGCGTCTTAAAAGTATATTTTCTAAATTCAGTCTAGCTCGTACGAGTCTCTAAGGAGAAGTGATAGTTAATGGAAGCTGAAAAAGCCACTTTTGCCAGTAAAGCGAAGGACTTACAAAAACAATTTCAGGAAAGTGCCAGTTATCCGCATAGCCATCAAGTTTCGCCACCACGATTAGAGAACTTTGAGCTAGCTATTGTGGCCTGTCTTGATGGCTTATGGGAAATGAGTATCAGTGATGATCAACCCTTGAATCCCCACAACAGGGTTTATTATTCACCCCGCTTCAAAGAACTGCTGGGCTACGCAGATGAGGAATTTGAAAATGTCGTAGAAAGCTGGAGTTCAAGACTGCACCCAGACGACAAGGAAAGGGTGATGACAGCGCTTAATAATCACTGCAAGTACCGCATTCCTTATCGAAATGTAGAATATCGCCTCCGCCACAAGAGTGGAGTCTATTGTTGGTTTAGTGCGGTCGGACAAGCTTGTTGGAATGAGGCAGGTAAACCGCTCCGGATGGCGGGTTCGATTTGTGACATTAGCGATCGCAAACGAGCAGAAGAAAGTTTACAAGAGCGTGAGGCGCGCTATCGCTCTTTAGTGGTGGCGACGACTCAGATTGTCTGGGTTACAAGTCCTCAAGGACAGGTGATTGAGGATTTACCCTCTTGGAGGGCATTTACTGGGCAAGGCGTTGCAGAAATTATGGGAATGGGGTGGACTGATGCCATCCATCCAGATGACTGCGAACAAGTGGCACAAGTTTGGTCACAAGCCGTAGAAGCGAGAAGTCTCTACGATACGGAGTATCGGTTAAAGGGCAAGGATGGGAACTACTACTATTTCGCGGTGCGTGGTGTTCCTGTGCTAGAAGCAGATGGTTGTATTCGAGAGTGGGTTGGTACCTGCACTGACATCACCCATCGTCAACAAGCTCTTGACGCCCTGCGTCAGTCGGAAGCCCAGCTAAGACAGCAAACCCAGCAGCTTCAAACCACGTTATTGCAACTCCAGCAGACTCAGTCGCAACTGGTACAAAACGAAAAGATGTCTAGTCTGGGTCAGCTTGTCGCGGGCGTTGCTCACGAAATCAATAACCCTGTCAACTTCATTGCTGGCAATCTCGTCCACGCCGAGGAGTACATTAAGGATTTGCTGGGGTTGTTGGCAGAATATCAACAGCACTATCCTCAGCCTGTCCCGGAGATTGCCGAAGAAATCGAGGCGATAGAACTGGACTTTTTGGCTGAAGATTTACCGAAAGTGCTGGCGTCTATGAAAATCGGTGCTAACCGGATTCGGGAGATTGTCACGTCCCTACGCAACTTTTCCCGGCTGGATGAGGCGGAGAAAAAAGCGGTGGATATCCATGACGGAATCGACAGCACCTTGATGATTTTGCAAAGTCGTCTGAAGGCACAACCAGACCACGCTCAAATTCAGGTGATCAAATCCTACGGGACGTTGCCGCTGGTTGAGTGCTACGCCGGACAACTCAATCAAGTTTTTATGAATCTGCTCTCTAATGCCATTGATGTCTTTGATGAGTACAACCAACAGCACTCTGAAGAAGGAAATCAGGCGCATCCTAGTACAATTACGATCGCCACAAAGTTGAAAAACCCCGATTGGGCGAGCATCACAATTGCCGACAATGGGCCAGGTATGAGTGCAGAGGTTCTACGGCGGATCTTTACTCCCTTCTTCACCACAAAGCCGATTGGCAAGGGTACGGGACTAGGTCTATCCATTAGCTACCAGATTGTGACGGAAAAGCACAACGGTCAACTGCGGTGTACGTCTAGCGGGGGAGAGGGGACAGAGTTTACTATCGAGATTCCGATCCGGCAGTAGTCTGAAATCCTAGGGAGCGATCGCTTAATTTTTAAGCGGTACCTCTACATCGATAGCAGGATGCTGTATTCTGTGATCTAGCGTACCTTTAACACTTAATGTGAGGCGCGATCGACGGCGATCGGCAAGTGCTGGATACTCAGCACGCCCAGCATTTATCGGCACCCGATAAGTTTTTGTAGTACACTTTTCAAGGTTTGTTTGCGATCGCCTATGTTCAGTCTTCACCTGCCCTCGTCTTGGGAAATACGGCTAAAGACGGAAATCTATTGCTTGAGCTAGCTACAGATAGAAGGGCATGCTACCTTTATCAATAGTGTATACATTCTGTAATAATTAAAAGAAAATTCTTTGCTCTAATTCTGCCGCTTGCCAGCCTAAATTGAAAAGGTGGAATGCAATCGTTCTAGGTATTTGAGTAGAGAAGAAGTTTGATTTCACTGCATGGGTTTGCGCTCTTGAGGTTTGGTAAACGGAGTTGAAGATATTGACTGAGCCGGAAAACATTCGTCAACTTGGGTGGAATTACCATAGGGCGCTTTGCAGTGCCAGTAAATTTTTTGAAATCTCAGTTTGGAGGTACCTTCAATGTCCATTCGTCTTTATGTAGGCAATTTGCCCAAAGAAGATGTAGACCGTCAAGAGCTGCACGCACTTTTTGCAGAAGCCGATGACTCTGTTTCTACAAAAGTAATTAAAGACCGCAAAACTGGTAAGTGTCGAGGCTTTGCCTTCGTCACCGTACCAACTGATGAAAAAGCTGATGAACTCGTTGAAAAATTCAACGGTTTCATGTTCCAAGACAGCCCTCTAAAAGTCGAAAAGGCTTTACCCCGCTCTAAGAGCGATGAAGAGCAAGAATCCGCCCCCCGTGCGGCTACCAATAGCGTTCCCAATCGCCGTAGTGGTGGTGGTGCTAGTGGTGGTGGTGGTAAGAAGCCCCGCCGTGGTGCTACAGCCACGACTTCTTCTAATGACACGGGTTCCATTCAACCCGATCCTCGCTGGGCTGATGAATTGGCAAAGCTCAAGGAAATTTTAGCGACTCAAGCCTCCAACCCCTAGTTTGCTCTGAATGTAGTAGTTACACCAATCAGATTGGGTTGGGGCGATCGGGAAATAAAATAGTTCAAAAAACTCTGGTACTGAAAGTTACCTATCCACTCAACCTCAGGCTCAAGAATTCTTGACTAATAGAGTGTTGTCTTTCTAGAGACAAGTGAAACATGGGCTTTCTTGCTTAGGAGTATCATTGGCTAGCTGTTTGTATGCCTAGTGATGCTGCTTCAAGGGGGATGTAAGGTTTGTTGAGTAGCTGAACTTCCTCGTCATTGACAATTTGTCCTAAATGTGCAGGTAATATTTAGGATAAGTTGTCAATGCCTGTTTGAGTTAAGGGAAGAATCCCTCCCCATCAACAGGGAGGGAGCTAGAGAATCTTTAAACACCACTTTGAGTTCAGCTTTGGGCAACACCATCCTGTCGTGCTGCTTGTTGGACGGCACCCGCAACAGCGGTGACAACCCGTTTGTCAAAGACAGAGGGAATAATGTGTTCTCGGTCTAGGTCAGTGGAACTGACTAAGGAAGCGATCGCGCTTGCCGCTTCCAAGTACATATGGGTGGTAATTGCCGCCGCACGACAGTCTAAAGCACCGCGAAAGATGCCAGGGAAGGCGAGAACGTTGTTGATTTGGTTGGGGTAGTCACTGCGCCCCGTTGCCATGACTGCTACATCTTCTGACACCAATTCTGGTTGAATTTCAGGAATGGGATTTGCCATTGCCATCACAATTGGGTCTTTTGCCATTGAGCGCACCATGTCTGGACTGACAACGCCAGGGGCACTCACTCCCAAGAACACGTCGGCACCTTCAAGGGCATTAACAAGGGAACCCTCTTTAGTGGAGGCAAATTCTTGCTTTGTGGGCGTCAAGTCAGGGCGAGAAGTGCAGATAATACCTTTGGAATCGCATAAAAGAATTGACTTGGCTCCAGCTTTGCGGAGGAGACGGGCAATTGCCACACCAGCGGCTCCAGCTCCATTAATCACAATCCGCACATCTTCCAAAGATTTTTTGACGAGCTTCAGGGAATTAATCAACGCGGCGAGGCTGACAATTGCCGTACCATGTTGGTCGTCGTGAAACACGGGAATATCTAACTCCTGTCGCAATCGTGCTTCAATTTCAAAACACCGGGGGGCGCTGATGTCTTCCAAGTTTACGCCACCAAAAACTGGGGCAATATTCTTGACTGTCTCAATGATCGTGTCGGTGTCTTGGGTAGCTAAACAAATGGGAAACGCATCAATCCCGGCAAATTCTTTAAAAAGCATCGCTTTCCCTTCCATTACAGGTAGAGAAGCTGCCGCCCCCAGATTTCCCAATCCCAGTACAGCACTGCCATCGGTGACGATTGCTACCGTATTGTGTTTGATGGTGAGGGCATAGGCTTGTTCAGGGTTTTCAGCGATCGCATTACAAATACGACCTACCCCTGGCGTGTAAGCCATGGCTAAATCTGCCTGACTTTTGATAGAGATTTTACTCTCCATGCTGATTTTGCCACCCCGATGCAGATTAAAGGTGCGATCATAGACATCGAGTACTTTTACGTCTGGCAAAGATTTGACAGCTTGCACAATCCGTTCAGCATGTTCGATACTCGCGGCATCAACTGTAATCTCACGCAGCGAAATCTGGCGCGTCCGCTCAAGCAGCGAAATTTGATCGAAATTGCCACCCACTGACGCGATCGCTTGGGTAACATTAGCTAACATTCCCGCGCGATTGGGAAGCTGTAGGCGAATCGTTAAACTAAAACTAGAGTTAGGTGTCAGGTCTACCATGCTGAGTAATGCTGTCTTCCTTGCTTGAGAGAGTCTGGCTAGAAAATATCTCAGCAAGACTAACATAATTGCCCTATGCTATCGGAGCTTAGTCGATGGCAATTGTACCCAGTTACACAAACTGAATGAACCGTCGCAGGTTATGACGACTTTGTATGCTGAAATTGAGATTAGTGCTCCCAAACAGCAAGTTTGGCAAGCATTGTTCCAGAAAGAGCGGTGGAAGCAATGGAACACATTCCTTTACGACTGTGACTCCACTCAACCCTTTCAACAAGGACAAAGCGTCTTACTGTCTCTGCGTCGGCTACCGAACGAAGAAGAGACAGAATTTGAACCCATTGTCACGCGGGTACAACCCGGAGTGTGTCTCAGTTGGGTGTCTTCGATTCCTGGCTTCCGTAATGAATATGTTTTTGAGCTACAAGAAATTGGGGTCAATCGCACCAAGTACATCCACAAGGACAATTATTCGGGAATATTAACAGGTGTATTTATGCCCTTTGTCCGCGCTGATGAGCAGCAAGGCATTCGGCGAATGGCACGGGATTTGAAGCGATACCTGGAGAGGTATTAAATCAGGGTCAAAGGCACGTTCAAGTCAGGGATTGGCGATTCTTCACTCAGCCAGGAACCATTAGCCACAGCGCCATTAGCCGATGGCAACTCACCGCTTCACCAGTTCCTGTTACCAAAACCGTTACCAGCACTATTGTCTTTGTTTTCTCTCCTTACTATGAATTTAGTTAAGATTCCTCATGCGACAAAACCGTGGATTTTCCGTTCCACGGTTTTTTATTGACCAATATTTCGGATGGCCAGTGAGACAAATAGCGATCGCCTTTGAACTCCCTCTGACGAATTTGGCTCTAAAAATCATCCAGTAGAGGACTCAGACGATTGAGCAAAGGGTCATCAATGGGTGGAGGTGGAGGCAGTGCAGGTTCCGCTGCGGGTGCAGGTTGAGGGAAACTTTGGGAACCTGGTGGGTGATGAAGTGCTACTGACAATTGAGCTAACTGGAGCGAAAGTTGGTTAACCTGCCGTTCCATCGCTTCAATGCGACTGGATTCTTTGGCAAAAAAACGTTGCTCCAAATCCGCAAGTTGCTGTTGCATTTCTGCAACTTGCTGCTCCAAGCTTCCTGTGCTGACATCAGTCCCAACGCTTTCAGACGCTCCCAAAACTTGGCTTAGAGCGTCCTTACAAAGGTCACTAAATGTCTTGTGCGGCTGCTGCACTAACTGCGATTCAACAGCCGCTAACAAGTCTTGGTCAGCTAGATCTTGACTAAATGTGACTGATCTATTGATCTTATTTGACCATGGGAACATTCGCTTTAAGTCCTGGCGGTGCGATTCACCGACGCGGCTAACTGCGCCTCACCATAAATATACTGCCCTAGGGCATTTGCCTGCCGAGATGGTGCGGCTAAGTGGGCACTAATTTTTGCTTCCTTGAGCAAGCGCTGGATATCTTCCCAGAAAAACTCACCCCCACCACCAGTGATAATCACATCAGTAACGCGCTCTGGTAGCCAAGCCAGTACGCGGTTGCACATGTCGCGGGAGAAACTTTCTTTGAGGTTGGGCAAAATATCGTCTAGGTTCGTCGGCTTGGTTGATCCTCTAGGACGGTAAAAGCGATCGCCTTTAGGACGGTTCACCGCAGCGATGAGGGAAGAAGACTGGCTATCAGCACCTTCAATTTGGGTAGCCACCTGTTCATAAAACTGGCTCATCCCAAAGGCTTCACTCTTAGAAGCTCCCCGTGCAAACCGGAAGCTATCAACCATCAGAAAGTCGCTCGTTTGATGACCAATGTCAACAATTGCCACGGAAAGTTTCGTAAAATCAGGGCTGCTCGGCCCCTTCTTGGTTTGTGCTTCACTCCACATCAGGCTGCCATAACCTTCCGGCATTACCCAAACCTTAGTGATATTGACGGAGAATTCCTCACCTCGGTAGTTCATGATGTGAGGGCCGCTCAGCAGACTGACAATCTGCTCTTTTTCGCGCTCAAACTGCTCTTGGGAAAGGTAAGGCAGACCTAAGATAACAGAGATCTCATCTTTGAGAGTGAAGTACCCGATACAAGCCAAAACTTTTGCCAGAGCATCCTCGACTTTCGATTGACCGACGCCGAGATTTGCGCCAAAATCTTCCGCTAGTTGACCGACAGCGTAACCACTGCCCTGGTACTCCAACCACATATCCAGCAAAGGGTCTGTCGTGCGAGCCTCAAAGGTGCCCCCACGAACCTGTTCCATTGACAATCGCTTGACATTGGAGGGGATAAACACCACACTGTTTGGGTCGCGGCTAACACAGGTTTTTGTAGAGGTACGACCGAGGTCAACGCTAAGGATTGACTTGTTTAGGGGATTCATTTGCCGAGTATTCGCTACGGCGCTCGTTGGCTTCTGGCTCGTCATAGAATTATTTGTAGACTGTTGGGTGGTCATTGAAACTCATCATCTCGTTCAGCTTCAACAAGTTATCATGCTCAGGCATCGGATGGTCTACGGCAAGTCAGTTGACGCCAATAACAGAGTCTTCTTAAAGACTGGCTTGTAGATCTAACTTTTCCCCGAATGATTTTCCTCGTCGGGAAAATAAATTACCTAGCTCAAAAATAAACTTTTGAGCTAAGCAGAGACATGGCATCATCATTAACCTTTACTGCAAAAATGTTAATGCCACCCGTGCCTCTACCGCGTCTGAATAAGCTCAAACCGACGGCAATCTTATTCTAGAACTGACCCTACAACGCTTCTACAGGTGCAGGTTCCCAGGCTTCTCCGTATTTTTCCCGCAGGGCTTGCCACGCGTCTACTTGTCCGGGTTCATACTCCCCTGGTTTTCCCCATTGCAAAAAGGCACTCAGAGCGGGTTCTTCCTTTTCATCAAGAAAGCGAATAGCGTAAGTGGTGAAGTTACCGCGTTTGGCTTCCCCAGTTTCAAATTTCACCCGTTTAATGGCATCCATATTCAAGTGAAATTCAAAAAGGTCTTTGTGCATGTTGGCGTACTTCCCTTTGGGCAGTTCTGCATAAAACAGCTTTTCAATGGTTCCTTTTGTTTCTAAAACAGCCGCACTGCTCGTTACAATCAGCCTCAGGGTGCCCAGAGTGGTGCAAGCTTCTAAAAATTCTTTCAAATTAGCAGTCATAACAGATAAGTAAAGGTTTGCGATCGCCAGACAGACTCTATCTTCATCCCAGACGCGGTGTGGTGCAAGTACGTAGAAGCCAGAAAATATTTTCCTGCTTCTCCAGAGAAACACTTAGCCTCTGTTTTCCGTCCCTAGTCCTTATTCCCTGTTTTCACGGTCGATGTCAGTGGAAACCCTTAGAAATATGCCACGATTGACGAATTAGTTAACCTCGTTGGGATCAAATCCTACGAATACTCTGATGAGAAGAAATTACCTAATCGCCGCACTGCCTCTACTGAGCGCATTGAGCCTCTCATCAACCGCTGCTCAGACAATTGTCCCAGCCGCTGACGGAACGGATACCGATGTTAAGTCTGTGGGGAACCGCGTGGATATTCGTGGGGGGAAGACCTCAGTCGATGGCGCAAACCTGTTTCATAGCTTTACTGAGTTTGGGCTAGACTCTGGTCAAATTGCGAATTTTATTTCTAATGACGCGATCGCTAATATTTTAGGACGGGTGACAGGGGGCAATCCTTCGCTGATTAATGGCTTGATTCAAGTCACTAGCGGCAATTCCAACTTATTTCTCCTCAACCCCGCCGGGATTGTTTTTGGTTCCACCGCCCAGCTCAACCTCCCTGGGGACTTCACGGCTACCACCGCCACCGGAATGGGATTTGGCGATCGCTTGTGGTTCAATGCCATCGGCAGCAATGACTACACCAACTTAGTCGGAACCCCCAGCACATTTGCCTTTGACTCCCAGCAAGTGGGTAGCCTCCTCAACTCGGCTAACCTAAGTGTCTCAACCGGACAAGACCTCACCTTATTAGGAGGGACTGTCGTTAGTACAGGCACCCTCGCCGCTCCCCAAGGCAATATTACAGTGGCGGCTGTCCCTGGAAAAAACCTGGTACGTATTAGCCAGCCAGGACAGTTACTTAGTCTAGACGTAACTCCGATTCCGGCTAACACGGCTGACGCCGTTAATGCTACACCTCCCTCCTTAGCTCAACTGATTGCTGGGGGTAATGCCACTAACGCTACGGGTCTTAGTGTTAACGCTAACGGTGAAGTCGAACTAACGGGTTCTAATATCCCCATCAAAAATCAAGACGTGGTGGTGCAGCGGTTGCGAGGTGGCGCGATCGCGCTTTTGGCGGATGGTAACCTCACTACAGGGAACCTGAGCACTCGTTCTAACAGTCAAGATGGCGGCACAATTAGTCTCACCTCCCGCAATGGGGCGATCACTACGGGAAATCTTGACTCTTCTTCTATCTTTGGTAACGGCGGTGAAATTACAGTCATCGCCCTGAACAGTATTACCACATCTGGCATCAACTCCAGTTCCCTCTTTGGCAACGGCGGTAATGTTACCCTCGATCCGATTGGTGACGTTCAGGTGGGCTTTATCAATGCCCAAGGTGGCATTACGGGATTTGGCGGAAACGTTAATGTTACGGCTGGGCAATTTTTCCGCGCCACTAGCACCTTCAATGGCTTTGATAGTATTTCAACCATCGGGGGCTTAGGAGGTGGCTCAGTTACCTTCCAACACGGAGGGGGGCCTAGGCAAGTTCCCTTTACTGTTGGAGCCGATTACAACGGTCTCAATGGCACAACCGGAGCGATCGCCACGGGCATTAGTAACATCCTTAGTTCTGGTGTTTTTCCTGACGCGATCGCTCAAGGCACTCCCCCCAACAACATCCAAATCATTACACCTCCTAGCGATCCCCAAATCCCCGAAGAAACTCCCCCGCCGCAATTACCGATCAATGATGACCAGTCTCTTGAGCTAGATACCGAGGTAGAGGAATTAGAGGAAACATTCACTACAGAGTTTGAAGCCTACCTGGGTGAGCAGAATACTAGCATTACCACCCTTGCAGAGGCACGGGAAATTTTGCGGCAAATTGAGCGCGAAACTGGGGTAAAACCCGCTTTGGTTTATGGCGTGTTTGCACCAGCATCTGTTCCCCCCGACGACCCTGAGAACCCCATCCTTACCAAGCAGATCCGGCAAATAGAGCCGCCTGATGAGAGCGAGGAGCAGCTAGAGATTGTGGTGGTGACGGCGGAAGGGAAACCGATTCGTAAACGGATACAAGGGGCAACGCGATCGCAAATTTTCAAAACGGCAACAGAATTTCGTAGCGCTGTCACCAACGTCAGAAACACCACCGGCTATCTACGACCTGCCCAGCAGTTGTACCAATGGCTAGTAGCGCCCTTGGAGGCAGAGCTACAAACTAGAAAGATTGACAACCTCGCCTTCCTTTTAGAACCAGGTTTACGCTCTATCCCTTTAGCCGCTCTCCACGATGGTGAACAATTTCTCGTCGAAAAATACAGTATAGGTTTGATGCCTAGTCTCAGCCTGACTGACACCCGTTACCGGAACATCCAAAATTCCCAAGTTCTGGCAATGGGAGCCGAAGAATTTTCTGATCAGCAATCACTTCCCGCCGTACCCATTGAGTTGTCCGTCATCACCGAGCAGCTTTGGCCCGGTCAGTCTTTCCTCAACGAGGCTTTCACCATTGAGAACCTAAAGCAAGCCCGGCAGAGACAACCCTTTGGTATTGTCCATTTTGCCACCCATGCACAATTTCAATCCGGCGCTCCCGGCAATTCCTACATCCAACTGTGGGACAGGAAGGTGCGGCTTGACCAAGTGCGCTCATTGGGTTTGAATGACCCCCCTGTAGAATTGCTCACCCTCAGTGCTTGTCGCACAGCCTTAGGAGACGAAGAGGTAGAGTTGGGTTTTGCAGGATTTGCTGTACAGGCTGGGGTGAAGTCAGTTTTAGCTAGTTTATGGAATATCAGTGATGAGGCTACCTTAGGACTGATGGCTGAGTTCTACGAGCAGCTCAAGACTACCCCCGCCAAGGGTGAGGCATTGAGACGGGCACAGCGAGCAGTACTCAATGGAGAGGTGCGTCTGGAAAATGGTCAGATGCTGGCAGGGAATCGGCGAATTCCCTTACCGCCAGAATTGTCTGGACTTAGCGATCGCACCCTGACTCACCCCTATTACTGGTCAGCTTTTACAGTGGTGGGTAATCCCTGGTAGAAGTTGGCAAAGCTAATACAGTGTACTTTCCGTAAAATTTCTGACCACAGACAGAAGAAACTCTTTACGGAATCTTTATAGTGCTGACATTTCCGAAATTAAAGCTTAATATTGATTCAGTTAGGGGAAACTAATCTACGTAGTTTCACGGTTATAACGACTCCTTTCAGATTGAATAGCTATTTAACGGGTAGTTTCCCCCTACAGAGAGAAGAGAGTCTTTGATAAATCTTTGTAAGATTATAGATATTTCAAGACAAAGTTAAGCTTACTTGACAATCGTTAAAAATTTTATATCAAGTGCTTCTACTGAGGGATTCTGATAGCTTTTACGGAGCAGCTTTATCAGACGGTGTATAAAAAAGAGTTCCGTTCTTTCGATTTTTTACCCACTACTAGCTTGCCGCATCCCCACATGCTAATAGCGAGTGTATTTAAGACCTGCAGGAAGTTTTAGGCATCCATGAGCCAGATAAAAGCAACAATCAGCGGGTTTAGCCTATTACTGGCGACGACATCTCTTTTGGGGATCGTTGACAGCCGACCAGTGACAGCACAATCATCAGTGGTTCCAGCCACTAATGTTACGGGTGTTGCTCCGCAGGGAAACCAAATAAATATCAGTGGGGGTGAACGTTCCAGTGATGGCACAAACCTTTTCCATACCTTTACAGAATTTGGTCTGAATTCTGGGCAAGTTGCCAATTTTTTGTCTAGCCCAGAAACACTGAACATTTTCTCTCGTGTTACGGGTGGTAACCCGTCCATCATCAATGGACAACTTCAAGTCACAGGCGGCAACACAAACCTATTTTTGATGAATCCAGCCGGAGTGGTTTTTGGCTCCGGTGCTACTTTGAACATCCCTGGCGACTTCACCGCTACAACTGCGACAGGGATCGGCTTTGGTGAGAATCGTTGGTTAAACGCCACAGGTACCAATGATTACTCGAATCTGAGCGGTACACCCAATACATTCGCTTTTGGCTCTACCCAGCCAGGAGCGATTATCAACGAAGCTGCCCTAAGCGTGTCAGCCGGACAAGACCTGACCTTATTAGGCGGTACAGTTGTCAGCACCAAGATATTGGAGGCTCCAGGCGGCAACATCACAATCGCGGCAGTTCCTGGCGAAAACTTGGTACGCATCACCCCAGAGGGACAAGCACTCAGCTTAGAAGTAACGCCAATTCCGGCTAACTCCGGCATTACCCCCCCTCCAGGTGGCTTTACGCCTTCCCCAACTATCGCGCAACTGATTACCGGAGGAAATGTTAGTAATGCAACTAGCCTCAGTACAAATGCTCAAGGTCAGGTAGAACTCAAGGGTTCTGGCGTTACCGTAACAGATGGAGATATCGCGGTTCAAAACATTAGGACTAATGAAAACCTAGGTCTTGGCAGCAGCGGCTCCGTTACTATGTCTGCTCCTGGCAAGATCTCCACAGGTAATATCAACACCAGTAATGAAGCGGGTAGTGGAGGAGCAGTCAGTTTAAGCGCCCGAGGGGGTATCTCGACAGGCAATATCAACACCAGCTCATCGGGAGATGCCGGTGATGTGACCTTATCTACCCAAGGCGCAGTGAGGATTCGCAACAACATAAATGCGATGTCTAGTACGGGTAACGGTGGCGATGTCGAACTCACGGCAGCTAGCGCTGATTACAACAATATCAAGACCAATGGAAGTATTTCTCGTAATGGAAATACGCCTTGCCTAATAGGGCTATGTAATAATCCTGGAACAGATCCAGTAGACAATCCTCCTGTAGAAGAGCCAAACCCGACTCAGGGCGGCTCAGAGCCGGATGAGGAAGTACCAATATCAACACCAGTTGAAGAGCCGCAGCCGCAACCAACGCCAGTTGAAGAGCCAAACCCGGCTCAGGGCGCTCCAGTAGACAATCCCACAACGGAAGAACCAGACACCAATGAGGGCGGTTCAGTAGACAATCCCCCCACAACGGAAGAACCAGACTCCAATGAGGGCGCTCCAGTAGACAATCCCCCCACAACGGAAGAACCAGA
>JAHHHJ010000014.1 GCA_019359445.1 Kastovskya adunca ATA6-11-RM4
CACCGATCAGGGCGGTTCAGTAGACAATCCCACAACGGAAGAACCAGACACCGATCAGGGCGGTTCAGTAGACAATCCCACAACGGAAGAACCAGACACCGATCAGGGCGGTTCAGTAGACAATCCCACAACGGAAGAACCAGACACCGATCAGGGCGGTTCAGTAGACAATCCCCCCACGACGCAAGAGCCAGACACCGATGAGGATGGCTCAAACCCGGATAAGGAGGAGGATGAGGAAGAGGAGGAACCAATACCAACCCCAGTTGAAGAGCCGCTACCGCCAGATGACGGTTCACCTCCGGATGTGGAGGTACCAGTACCAACGCCAGTTAAAGAGCCGCTACCGCCAGACGACGGTTCACCTCCGGATGTGGAGGTACCAGTACTAACGCCAGTTAAAGAGCCGCTACCGCCAGACGACGGTTCACCTCCGGATGTGGAGGTACCAGTACTAACGCCAGTTAAAGAGCCGCTACCGCCAGACGACGGTTCACCTCCGAATGTGGAGGTACCAGTACCAACGCCAGTTAAAGAGCCGCTACCGCCAGATGACGGTAATCGTGGTGAGCAGCCAAGAAGCGATCGCAATAACGAACCCTCAAGGGGTACGAACCAACCGCTAACTAGGGATGCTGAAACTCCGAACCTGGAAGAGCCTATTTCCTCCGACAAAATGAGAGAAATGGCTTCCACTTCTTTGCAGTTGTCAAATTCTATTTCGACAGCCTCATCATCAACGTCAACTCAAACTAATTTAGAGAGGGAGTCGTCAACCGGGTCTGCCACTTCATTCGATCCAGTTTTTGTCCTTGAAGAAGCATTCACCCAAGAATATGAGGAGTACTTTGGTCGTCCCTTTAAGGGGCGGGTGAAAACGACGGAAGATGCTCGTGAAATGACTCACGACTTGGAACAGGCGATTGGTGTCAATAGTGCAATTGTTTATGTAAGTTTCACACCAGCACTGATTACACCGGAGGGAAGTCAGTGCCAGAGCGCTTCAGTGTCTTCGCCACAACTTACCAGAAGTGATCGCCGCTTTGGTTTTCGGAGATCAGAGGTTTATCAACAGCTACAGAGTAGCCAAGGGCAGACAGGCGATTGTTCAAACCCTGGCAGTGACCAGCTAGAAGTTCTGGTGATTACCGCAGACGGTCAACCGATTCGGCAGCGAGTAGCGTCAGCAACGCGTGCTCAAGTTTTAGCGGCGGCGGAAGAATTTCGCCGGGAGCTGACTAATCCTACAAAGACGAACACCACTAGTTATCTATCTTCAGCACAACAACTTTACCAATGGCTGATTAAACCTTTGGAAAAAGAGTTAGAAGCCCAAGAGATAGAAAACCTAGTATTTGTAATGGATTCGGGTTTGCGATCGCTACCAATTGCTGCTCTGCACGACGGGAAGCAATTCCTGGTGGAGCGCTATAGCACAGGTATGATTCCTAGCTTAAGCTTGACGGAGGGTAAGCACCAGAACATCGAAAATGCCCAGGCTTTGGCAATGGGAGCCTCTAGGTTTCCCAATGACGCGCCTTTGCCCGCCGTACCCGTGGAATTAAATGTAATTACAGAGAAAGTATGGCAGGGCAAGTCTTACCTCAACGAAAACTTCACCCTAGAGAATCTCCGTAAAGCCCGGAGCCAAGAACGGTTCCGCATTCTTCACCTGGCAACCCATGCTGAGTTTTCTCCGGGTTCACCAGAAAACTCCTACATTCAAATGTGGGATCGTAAGCTGCGCTTAGGTGAACTACGGCAGTTGGGCTTAGCCGACTCAGTACTCGATTTGCTAGTCCTTAGCGCTTGTCGTACTGCCCTAGGAGACGAAGAAGCTGAACTAGGTTTTGCTGGTTCGGCATTGGCAGCCGGGGTGAAATCGACCCTAGCCACCCTGTGGTATGTCAAAGATGAAGGCACCTTAGGGCTGATGACTGAGTTTTATCGGCAACTTGGTGAAACACCAATGAAATCTGAAGCCTTGCGACAAGCGCAAGTCGCTATGCTGCGGGGAGAAGTCAAAATTGAAAATGGTAAGTTGCTTGGTTCTAAGGGCAATATTTCTTTACCCCCAGAGTTGGTAGCACTCGGAAACAAAGACCTTTCCCATCCCTTCTTCTGGGCAGCATTCACGCTGGTAGGTGAGCCATGGTAGAGATATGAGGAGCACCTAGAGCAGGGGAGCAGGGGAGCAGGGGAGCAGGGGAGCGGGGGAGAGAAAAATTGACAACAATTAGCCATTACTCCAATCGCCTATTTCATACTTCACCCTTCATACTTCATACTTCATACTTTCTCCCCTACTCACCGACTCAGGACTCTCTTATCCTTATGTGCCCGGCTTCTCATGGTGTTCGTAAGCGGTAACGATTCGCTGTACTAAGGGATTGCGTACCACATCGCCTTGAGTGAGACTACAGAAGGCAATGCCTTCAACAGATTGCAGAATTTTTTGAGCGACAGCTAGACCAGAGGATTGGTGAAGTGGTAAGTCTGTTTGGGTAATGTCGCCCGTGACAACCATACGGGAATGGAACCCTAGGCGCGTCAGCACCATTTTCATCTGAGCTGGGGTGGTGTTTTGTGCCTCATCGACAATCACAAAAGCATTGGTTAGGGTACGTCCCCGCATGTAAGCCAGAGGCGCAACTTCGATGATCCCGCGTTCCATTAAGCTAGGAATTTTCTCAGCATCAATCACCTCGTACAGGGCGTCGTAAAGAGGACGCAAAAACGGGTCGATTTTTTGCTGTAAGTCTCCGGGGAGGAAGCCGAGTTTTTCTCCGGCTTCAACGGCAGGTCGTGTCAAGATTAGTCGCTCGTACTGATTGGCGAGGAGAGCTTGAGCGGCGAGAATGACGGCTAGGAATGTTTTGCCTGTACCGGCAGGCCCGATGCAAAAGGTCAAGTCGTGGCTTAGTACTGCCTTGATATACTGCCGTTGTCGGAATGTTTTGGCACGGATGACTTCGCCCCGGCGAGTGCGAGCGAGAATGTCTTGCTGTAAGTCTTGTAATTCGCCTTGTTGTTGGGTATCGAGGGCATGGCTAGCCGTGAGGATATCCACCCCTGTGATGCTTTTGCCCTCTTTCCAGTAAGGTCGTAGCGATCGCACTAAAGATACCGCACGCTCAACTTGTTTTTCAGTTCCAGAAATTACTAATTCTTGCCCCCGCAGGACTAAGATAGCTCCAGTTTGGCGGGCTAGAGTTTTGATGTTTTCTTCCCGCTCTCCGGCTAGAGCGATCGCACTTTCAGTTGTTGGCAGCTCGATTGTCTGCAATGCCTCACTCATGTGTCTTGCTGTCTCATTTGCAGATCAAAGAACACAAAAAAACGCCCGAGCAAATTGCAAGCGACATTACCGCTCAGGCGTTGCAGTTGACTATTTATCCTACAGATTCTGCCTGGATTCAAGGCTGGTTTCACACCCGTTTAATCACGACTTAGCTTCATGGTATAGAAAAAGGGATTGAAACGGCTAAGGACGAGGCTTGGGGGTTGGTTTAGGCAAAGAGGAAGGTCGTACCACCTGCTTTTCACCTGTATGCCCTCCAGAGCCGCTATCTCGATAGGACGAGGATGAGCTTCCCTGAGCGTCGTAAATATCCAGGTTTACTGACTCACCCACCGCTTGAGCAGCCGCTTGAATCACCGTGCGAATGGCTTGAATATTGCGTCCACCTCGACCAAAAACCCGGCCTTTATCTGCACCTTCAAACGCCAACCGAATCCAGGCTCTTGCCCTCGCTGGCGATCGCTCACAGTCGATACTCAGCGACTCTGGCGACTCCAAAAATGGCTCAATGAGAAATTTCACTAAACCAATATAGTCAGGCGTTGAATTTTGCAGTGGCGTTGCCGGATTTTCAGGCACGGACTTGCTCAAAGACATTAGCTTTGCGAAGAATACTACGCACGGTTTCTGTCGGTTGGGCACCCTCTTTAAGGCGCTGCACGATCCTGGGAACATCTAGACGAGTTTCATCGGTTCTAGGGTTGTAGAAACCTAGTTCCTCCAGAGGACGCCCATCACGACGAGCCTCGCTCTTAATCGCCACAATCCGGTAACTTACCTGACGTTTTTTGCCGTATCTCTTTAATCTTAGTTTGACCATCTTAAAGTAATAATTCTCCTGTTTGATTCTACGCTATTGTTTTGGTTCGTTGTTAGTTGCTAGCGAATGGCGCGTTAGCTAAGGGCGAATAGCAAGGAGTGACGCCAGCCCTTAACCAGCCACCAATCCCTACAATTGACCAAAACCTTTCTTCTTCTTCTCCTTTTTCTTTTTCTTTCCACCCGCACCGGAGTAACCGCGCCAGCCTTGTTGTGACGGACGGTTGCCACCCCCACCCATGCCGCCAAACATATCACCCATACCACCGCCCATTCCCGGCATTCCTGGCATCCGACCTTGACCCATTTGCTGCATCAGAGTCCGCATTTTGGTAAAGTCACTCACCAAACCGCTAACATCCGTCTCCGAGAAACCCGAACCACGGGCAATGCGGCGACGACGGCTAGGAGAACTCGCCAGTAAATCTGGATTGCGGCGCTCCTCCACTGTCATTGAGTTGATCATTGCTTCCGACTGCTTCAGCTTGCTTTCACCTTGTTGCAGTTGGTCGCTCGTCAGCTTGTTCATCCCCGGAATCATCTTCATCAAACCGCCGAGGGAACCCATGTTTTTCAGCAGCCGCATCTGCTTCAAGAAATCGCTGAAGTCAAACTGTGCCTTCAGCATTTTCTCTTGCATCTTCTCGGCATCTGTAATGTCAATCTCTTCCTGGGCTTTTTCTACCAGGGTGAGGACATCTCCCATACCGAGAATCCGCGATGCCATCCGCTCAGGGTAAAAGGGCTGCAACGCTTCTACCTTTTCACCCACACCGACAAACTTAATTGGCTGACCGGAAACCCGCCGCACCGATAGCGCTGCACCACCACGACTATCGCCATCTAACTTGGTGAGAATCGCGCCCGTGATGCCAATTTGCTCTTGGAAGGTGCGAGTCAGGTTGGCTGCCTCTTGACCCGTCATGGCATCCACCACCAACAGCGTTTCGTGGGGGTGAACCGTTTCCTTGATCCGGGCAAGCTCTGCCATCATACTGGTGTCAATCTGCAAGCGTCCGGCGGTGTCAATGATCACCGTACTGACGCCCATTTCCTTCGCCCGTTCTACACCCTGACGGGCAATTTCTACAGGGTCGGCATCCTTTCCCAGCTCAAACACAGGTACGTCAATTTGTTGACCTAGGGTAATTAACTGGTCAATCGCCGCAGGACGATAAACGTCTGTTGCTACCAACAAACTACTGCGGTTTTGCTTACGCAGATGTAACGCCAGTTTGGCTGACGCTGTCGTTTTACCCGTTCCTTGCAAACCCGCCATCAAAACAATCGTTGGGGCAGTGTCTGCCTGGGCTAGGGGAACATTCGTTTCCCCCATCACAGCCACTAACTCGTCGTAGACAATTTTGATGAACTGCTGATCGGGTCGCACGCCAGAAATGACCTCAGCGCCCTGGGCTTTAGCTTCCACATCAGCAATAAAGTCTTTGACGACTTGCAAATTCACATCTGCCGCTAACAGAGCACGACGCACCTCGCGCAGGGCTTCTTGAATATTAGACGCGGAAATTTTATTTTGACCCCGCAACTGCTTCCAGGCGTCTTCTAAGCGTTCCGCTAAGGCATCAAACATATGTCAATTCTTCTCTATCATCTCTATGTATTAAGCCTAGTCTGTCGCATCAACTTTTGACAGTTGCCTTGACTGGGTATCAACAAGTCTCTTTTTGTCTTCCTCTATCTC
Organism: Kastovskya adunca ATA6-11-RM4; assembly: GCA_019359445.1. GTDB lineage: Bacteria > Cyanobacteriota > Cyanobacteriia > Cyanobacteriales > Coleofasciculaceae > Kastovskya > Kastovskya adunca. Next base: position 5,823 of record JAHHHJ010000014.1, read on the forward strand.
TGTCGGGTTGAGGCTTGTTGATCAACCTGTCGTTGCCAAGCGCGATCGCATTTATTGCTCCGAGGTACAACTGAGAATCGGCAACCTACCTACAAAATCTTGTGTCCGTATAAATACCGTCACTTTTTCCTGGGTTGATAGTCTGACCTCTAAATTGACGCTCCCCTGCTCCCCAAAAAATTGTAAAGATTTGTATTCCAGGGGGCTTTCTGTAGCGAATGTTACAGAAATGCATGATAGTATTAATCAAGTAAGAGAAATTATAAAAACAACAAGGAAAATTCAACTATGTCTTCCACCCAAGAACAAGCTCGTGCTTTGATGATGCGCCACCACCACCTCGTCAAGAATCGTCAGCAATCTATGCTCGGTCGCTCTGCCGTAGAAGCTGGTATGGAGGTTGATGGCACCGAATACTGGAACGACATCCAAGGCAAGCTCAATCCTAGCTTTCAAGCAAGTTATGACCGTAGCGGTGCCTCACTGAGTTAATCCATTTCCCAATAGGCTAGAGTTCTCTGTAAAAATTGGGTATTTTGGCATTCAGGCAAGCTCCTTGTTTTTTAAGCTTGAATCAGAAATTTTTCTATAAGATACGAAACAGGGTGTTCTTCTTTCGAGAAGGACACCCTGAATCTTTTTAACCGTGTGGTAGGCATTTGCCAATTGAGACTGGCTGTAAGAGTACTCCGAAAATTGCTGTAATACCGCTCAGGAGCAAAGGCTCATCGTCCCGAAATTAGTACTGAAAGCGACATTTAAATTTTCCAAAGATTCCACTAACCACCCCACCTCTTCTTTGCTATGAGTTTCGTAGTGGCTAAAGAGAATTGAAAATCGCTTTTCTAAGTGACACTTCACTTGGCGACAGAGTAGGACAATTTTTAGCAAAAGCCCAATTGTGGGAGTAACGCCTAGATTACTCGTGAGGTCAGAAAAGATGTAGTGGTTAGGTCGTTGGGAACTTTCTACTACCAAAAAATCTACCAATTTCCTACAAGTTCTCAGCAGTAGTGCGTCGTTAAGTTCTTGTTCGTTGTGCTGAGGGAGGCTATTTTGCAGTTGCTGATAGAGTTGCCGATTGAACTGATATTTGCCGTAGCTGGGGTCAACAGAAGCAGTCAGATGTTCGTAAAGTTCGTCTTTGAAGGTGCGGTAGCAGGAAGTCCAACGACTGTAGGTGAGAAACTGTTGGGCTGAGTCGTGATAGGTGTTAGAGCCTTCGACTTTTCCGGTAAAGTGCTTAAGAGCGGAGTCGAGTTGGCAATCGCTCAACAATGTGGGGTTAACCGGTTGCACCTCTTTCTGGCTCAGGCTGCTGTTATTGAAATTCGCTTTATCCCCGCAGAGAGTACGAGAGTGCTGTAGCTGTTGATAAGTCAGGTATTTGGACAAGTCGATTTCCAGCTGTCGCTGTCGTCGGTCTCGAATTAAACGCACCTTGTGTCGCTGTTCATCGGTGCTGTCACTGGTCAATATGCAGTGTTCGTAGATGCAGGGATAGCGACGAATTAAACTCCCCAACGGTTTAGCGCTGGCGTTACTACTGCATTCACCCGTCTCTTTCATCACTTGCGCTAGACGGTACAGCACTATATATTGCTGCGTTTGGGTGAAACACTGCACCAGTTGGCGCAGACGCCATGTTGTCTTCGATACTGCCAATCCCTCCGGTTTTGCCTCAAACAACGCCATGAGTTCTGCAACGGCACTTTGTAGTTGGGGGTGACTCAGCCAGCGGTTGATGAGAATGTAGCAGCTACGGTTAAGAATAAATTTGAATCCCTGTTCGGCAGAATCAGATGCGACAATTCGCTCTAACGCTCTGCGGACGTAGGGGTCGGGATAATCAACGCCATTAATAAATAGATGGTAAAAGCGATTAATCAGCCGACTGGGTGGTTCTACCTCGACGCACTTTAGCAAATGAGTGTATAACACCTGCTCTTCTTGTATCGTCGGGCGATTGGAAAAGTTTAACCGGGAATCCATAACCACTAGTACCCCCAGCGGTAAGAAGCTGTCTTCGAGCAATGGCAACACCTGCTATCAGGGGTGGTATTGATCAAGTCTTCTGCAAGGCTGGGATTGAGCATCATACGAGTATCAAGAAAAGTACAGAGGAATGGCTCCAAACGACGAACTGATGCAGGGAAAGGCTGTTAACTGCTATCAAATTCAGTGTTTGATGACGTTTATGAAGGGTGGTTCTTGATTTATTGTCTATTGCCGTTACACCTGAAAATTTGCATAGATACGAGAAAGATGACGTTTTTGTGACTATATCAAGCGATCGCGCCGCATTTGAGCGGGTAAGACCTAAAATACATCCAAAGTTAAAAGGAAGTTTAGCACTCCTATTGCCATTGTGCTTCCGTAGGGGGCTTTAACTTGAATCTAATCCAGAGTCCGGAGTCGGCAATCGATCAGCTTTTTCTCACCTGCAACATTTGGTTGCCACCTTTTTGAAACTCGTAAGGCACCTGCTGAATCGCCAAGTGGTAACCTTGTGTCTCTAAGCGATTTACTATCGGTGAGAGGAGTGGCGATCGCTCTCCAGAAAGATTCAACAACGGAAAAATCCGCACCTCACTGGCAATGCGGCAAAGTTCCAGGATGGCAGCGAGGTGAAAGTCTTCTGAGAGCAAATCGGAATAGGTAAACAGCAAGTGAGAGCAAAGCGCTAAATCGAATTGATTGGTGCCAAAGGGTAGCACGGGCAATTCTGCTGTAATGTAACGCCCTTGCTGCTTTCCCCTGGGCAAATCTTCCAGAAATTGCTGCATCGCCTCAAGGCGAATTTGTCCGAGTTGTTCCGGTGAGGGGATCGCCTGCCAAACATAGTTTTCCCGGTTGGCGCTAGTGCCTTCTATAACGGTCTGATAAACTTCCTGGATGCGCTGTCGTATTTGTGTCGTCCTAAACTGATAAATCGGGTCACAAGAAACCACTGAATAACCCTGACGAGTCATTTCTGCATTAAAGCTCGCCGGGCCACCGCCACAATCGAGTATTGTTCGTTTAAAATCATCAGGTTGCAGGTCAAACATCCTGATATATTCGTCAAGCGATCGCCCCCAGGGAATGACCTCCTCTAGTTTGAAGCCCATCAGAAAACCTCCAATCAGTTGTCAGGGTACAACAGGCACATTAACACCACAATGAAACTTTGGCGCGAGACTCTGGCTGTAGCACAACGGATCTTGATTGAATTGTTACGGCGGCGACGCAGCCTGTTTTTCTGGAGTATTTTTCCGATTTCTGTCTTGTTGCTCAACGGCTATATTTTGGCAGAACGTGCCAATTTATCTATGGCGATCGCCTTTGAAAACGCCGCCCCCTCAACTTTGGTAGGTGCGGCGCTGTTCTTTAGTTGCTTAGGGGGTAGTGTCGCCACGGTTGTTGCAGAGCGAGAACAGCAAACCCTCAAACGATTATTTATCTCACCGTTGAGCGGTACAGCTTATTTTTTAGGAATTTTTCTGGCTCATAGTTGTATTGGAATCGGTCAAACATTTTTGGTTTATGCGATCGCTAGCTTCTGGGGCGCTCAGTTCAATGGCTCTATTTTGCTAGGGGGGCTGATCGTTTTGCTGAGTATCGCGTCTTATGTGGGAGTTGGCTTTGTGCTAGGAACTCAGTTAGCTCGTCGTACCGAGGATGTCAACGCCTTAGTCGCCACGTTTGGTGTCCCCCTCTTGATTTTGGGGGGAGCATTTCTGCCGACGGCTTTATTTCCGCAGAATTTGCTGAGAATTGCCCAATTTAACCCGATATACCACATGAATGAGGCATTACTAGGAGTTTCGGCTGTGGGAGATGGATTAGCAGATATTGCATCACACTTTTGGTTTCTGTGTGTCTTCGCTGCCTTAATGGTTGCAGCCGGATGGCTGTCTTATCGGCGAATGCTCAGCGTTGAAAGGAGCCTATAAGTTGTGTTGAAAATCAAGAAGCTAAACAAGTCTTACGGTAAGCGCCAGGTTCTTGAAGATTTAACGCTACATATCCCAACTGGAGAAATTTATGGCTTACTAGGGCCCAATGGTGCGGGTAAAACGACCACAATTAACATTATTTGTAACTTGCTCAAAGCCGATAGTGGGGCGATCGCTATTAACAATCAATCGGTTTCGGAGGCAACAAAGCGGCTGATTGGCATCGCTCCCCAAGAAAATTTGCTGTATAAAACCCTGACTTGTGAAGAGAATTTAAACTTCTTTGCTCGGCTCTATGGTTTACGGGGTCAGCGGTTGCGACAACAGGTGCAGATTTGTTTGGAGGCGGTTAACTTGACTAGTCGCGCCAAAAGTCCGGTGGAGACGCTGAGTGGAGGAATGCAGCGGCGGATGAATATGGCGATCGCTCTGGTTCACCAACCTAAGCTGGTGATTTTAGATGAGCCGACGACAGGATTAGATATCGAAACGCGATATGAAATTTGGGAATTGATTCGGCAGTTGCAGCGTCAGGGCGTGACGATTTTGCTGACTACCCATCTTTTAGATGAAGCCGAACGGCTCTCCTCCCGCATTGGCATTCTCAAAAATGGTCGTATCCTGGCAGAAGGGAGCATGGAACAACTACGGCAGCGCATCCCAGCCAAAGAGATGGCGATCGTGCGGACGGCGGAGGAGGAAAAGGCGATCGCTCGTGCCTATGAGCATGGCTTTATCCCTCGACGCTATGGCAACGACCTCGCTTTTTGGCTGCCAGAGCAACTAGAACTCAAAGATCTCATTGCCCGTTTCGATCAAATCCCCCTCGATTCTATTGCCCGTCAACCTGTAGGTTTAGAACATATCTATTTAGAGGTTACACAGGGCACTGTAGATGAATGTCACTGACTTGAGGGAAAGAGAGATTTTCTTGAGAAAAGCCCAGTTTGGGGAGCTTTCCCCCAATCCCCCCACTGGGGGATGAGTGCCTCCCCCAGACCCCCTGCACAAGGTTTGATCGGTTTTCTTAAGTCAGTAGATAAATAAAGATAGGAAAAGCATTACTCTTCCATAGGACTATCTTCGCGCTCAGTTAACTTGACAATCTCTGTGCAAGTTCTACCATCACCTAACAGGTAGGTAAACACTCACAAGTTTGTATCCACAACTCAGGAAGAGGCAACGTTCATTGAATTTCCCTAGCCAACACCCGATTTCCCGCCGAACCATGCTCAAGCTTTTTGGTGCAGGAGCAGTCGTGGGGACGCTCGGCTATTCTCGTTTTGCAAAGCCACAGCCGACTGTATTTCAGAAAGACGCCCTCATCTTACCGACTCAAACTAGCCAACCTCGCAGCGTTGTAGTGGTCGGTGGCGGACTGGCGGGACTAGCCTGTGCCTACCAACTGAGCCAACGGGGCTTCAGCGTTACTCTACTGGAGCAGGCAGCCCAACTAGGTGGCAAGATTGCCAGTTGGAAAATAGAGGTGAATGGGGAGCCGTTGATGATGGAACATGGGTTTCATGGCTTCTTTCCCCAGTATTACAATCTCAACGGTCTGATTGCGGAGCTGGAGTTGGCTGAAAATTTTCGATCTCTGAACTCCTATGCTGTTGTTTATCGAGATCAAAAGTACCAGCCAGAAGTGTTCCGCCCCAGTCATTCGGCGTTCCCGTGGAATATCGTGGACTTGGCAATTGCTTCTCATAACCGTCTGCGCTGGAAGCTAAACCTGACCAAGATTGAACACTGGCAGGCTTTGCGGGAAATTGCCGGATTTAGCGTAGAAAGCAGTTTCCGACGGTTGGATGAGCTATCTATGACTGAATGGGTACAGAAAGGATTGCCTGAGGGACTCTACGACCTTTACTTCTTACCCTTTGCCAAGTCCAGTCTCAACTCCCCCGATGTTTTGAGTGCTGGGGAACTGATGCAGTTTTTCCATTTCTACTTTTTTGGCAATCCCGAAGGATTGGCATTTAATGGGACGCGGCAGGACATGGGTACAAGCTTGGTGCAACCGATTGCCCGCTCCATTATCAATAATGGGGGCAAAGTTATCACCCAGGCTAGTGTGACTAATATTCACTGGGAACAGGAAGGAATTGCCTCCCTCAGTTATCAAACGGGGAGTGGTGAAAATGGTGCTCCTCTATGGGTTGATGCTAATCCAGCCCTAAACCAGCAGTACGCTCAGGAGAAGCTGCGCTTTTACGGAGCGGGAGACCGGGTGTACGCCCTACCTACAAATAGTCAACAAGTTCTGTCTCTCTCTTGCACCCATCAAGGTTGCACTGTACAACCGACGGAGGATGGGGAGTTTCGTTGTCCTTGTCACGGTTCAGTTTTTGACCACGAGGGGCAGGTTGTTCGAGGCCCTGCCAAGCGGAATTTAGCGCGATTTAGCATTTTACAGCAACAGGGTGAGTCTCCTGAATCTGTCTTTGAACGTCTCCAATTGATTGCTGTTCAGTCGGAAAAATCTCCCACGCCAAGAACTGAAATCAGTGCAGATTACTACGTGTTTGCTACTGATGTGCCAGGAGTACAGCAGTTGTTTTCTAGGGCGACAGGTGATGTCCATCCCCAAGTGCGGCAACAGGTAGAAAAATTAGCGATCGCTGATCCTTTTGCCGTTTGTCGCTTCTGGTTCGATCGAGATTTCCCTTGGGAGCACAGCGACTTCACTTCCCTCTCTGGTTACCGCCTCACGGACAGCATTACCCTCTACCACCATATTCAAGATGAGTATATTGCTTGGGCAGCTAAGACGGGAGGTAGTGTCGTGGAGTTACATGCCTATTGCTACAAAGAGAAGGAGTTTCCCACTCAGGAGACCTTGCTAACGACCTTTGAGCAAGAGTTATACGAAATTGTCCCGGAACTGCAAACGGCAACTCTACTGCATCGGGAAGTCGTCAACCAAAAGAACTTCTCCGGCTACCCACCGGGTAGCTATGCCGATCGTCCCGAAACTTGCACGCCTGTTCCCAATCTTTTATTTGCAGGAGATTGGGTGAAGATGCCCTTCCCCTGCGGGTTGATGGAACGTGCCACCAGTAGTGGCTTATTGGCAAGTAATGCCATCTGCCAAGCCGAAGGCGTCCAGCGCCGGACTCTGCGCTCGGTCACTCCTAAGGGGGTTCTGTCATGAATTCTCCTGGACGTGCCGATATCCGCCAATTGGAGATTAACCTCAACCACTGGTATGTGGTTGCTTGTAGTCAGGAGGTGGGGGAGCAACCAGTCAGTGTGATGTTTTGGGAAGAAGCGATCGCGCTTTACCGAGATAGCAAGGGTCAAGTCCAGGCGTTGGAAGATCGTTGTCCCCACCGCTTTGTCAAACTGAGTCAAGGTCGTGTTGTAGAGGATGCCCTAGAGTGTGCTTACCACGGCTGGCAGATTAATCCCCAAGGGCAATGTAGCGCCGTTCCCTATCTAGCGGCTAATCAAAAGCTCCCCAGTTGTCGGATTCGCAGTTATCCCGTGCGAGAACAGGATGGTTTTATTTGGCTGTTTCCAGGGGAGCCAGCCTTGGCAGAGCATACCTCACCCCTGGCGATTCCGGAGTGGGAACACCTCAACTACATCGGTACAGTTTCGGTGATTGATGCCCAAGCCCACTTTTCCTTTCTGGTTGAGAATCTGATGGATATGTACCACGGGCATTTACATCAGAACTATCAGGCTTGGACGGGAGCAGTTTTAGAAGAAGTGGAAGAGACAAGCGATCGCGTTGATGCCCTCTACCACGTACAGAACTACTACCGCATTGACAAAATCTGGTCGGTTTCCCAGTTATTCTTCCCCCAACTGCGTCGTCTTCACCCGGATTTCCTCAAAGTCAGCTACATCTATCCCCACTGGACATCGGAATTAGGCAAGGATTTCAAGATTTACTGTCTGTTGTGTCCCATTAGTCCCCTACATACTCGCGCCTACCTAGTACATTTCACGTCCTTGAATGCCTTCACTAATCTCCACAAACTGCCTGATGATTTTCGTCGCTTTGTTAAAAATCGGCTGTTTGGCTCTGCTCAAAGTTTGTTGGATGGGTTGGTGCGCGAGGATGTGCAGATGATTGAGCAGGAACAGCAGGCTTATCTAAACCACCCGGAGCGATTTCCCTACGAACTCAATCGTGCTGTCGCTAGTGTGCAGCGCTTGATTCGGACACAAGCCGAGCGTTCTACAGCCTCTGTTGATCCGAAGTCCGAAATCCGGAGTCGCTAATAAATAGGTGCGCTTAAATAAACCCAATCCCTTTGTAAGGTAGGCATTGCTCAAAAAGAAGTTTTTGTCTGGATTCCCAGCTCTATCGCAGGCAATCCCACCCTACGCTTAATTAGATCCGGCTTGCCTTACAGGAATTTCAATAATAAACTCGGCTCCTTGTCCTAGGGAAGAATTGCAGGTGAGTTTTCCTTTATGTTTATCAACAACAATCTGATAGCTAATTGCTAATCCTAAACCCGTACCTTGACCTACTTCTTTAGTAGTAAAGAAAGGATTGAAAAGTTGTTTTTTGGTGGCTTCTACCATTCCGATTCCATTATCGGCAATGTTAATAATAACTGCGGATTGGTCGGCAGAAAGACTAGTGCGGATGTGAATGAATGGAGGGATGATAGCTGTAGTGGGAGTATTTTTTCTCTCTACTGACGCCTCTAATGCTTCAATGGCATTGCTGAGGAGATTCATAAAGACTTGATTGAGTTGTCCTGGATAGCAATGGACAAGGGGTAAATCGCCATACTCTTTAATAATGGAAATACCGGGATGATTTGATTTACCTTTAAGGCGGTTTTGGAGAATCATTAAAGTACTTTCAAGTCCCGAATGGATATCAACTTCCTTGCTATCAGATTCATCTAGGCGGGAAAAGGTACGTAGCGATTGTACAATTTCCCGAATCCGTTCTGCCCCCACTTTCATTGATTCCTGTAGCCGGGGAAGATCGGCAATTAAAAACTTCCAGTCAATGGCTTCCATCTTTTCTTTAATGGCGGCGGGAGGCTGGGGAAAGTGTTCTTGATACAGCTTCACTAGCGATAAAAGATCGTTAGCATAGCCTTCAGCATAGGTGAGGTTGCCGTAGATGAAGTTAACTGGGTTGTTGATTTCGTGGGCTACCCCAGCAACTAACTGACCTAAACTCGACATTTTTTCACTTTGGATCAGTTGTGTCTGGGTGCGTTGCAATTCGTGCAGGGTTTGTTCAATCTGTGTGGCTTGGGCTTGGGCTTGTTGGGCCGCCGCACGACTGGCATCATAGAGAGCAGCTTGATTGAGCGCGATCGCTAATTGGTCTGTTACTGCTTGCAGCAGTTCTACTTCACTATCTTGCCAGACATGTTCGCGATCGCAGTGAACGCAGCAAAGCACGCCAATTGCCCCGGAATGGGTCTGCATCGAGAGCATTAAAACGGCAGTATAGCCCAGCGCATTCAAAAACTTCTGAAACACCGGGTCACTCACTGCCTCGACGTTATCGATTCGCAGCGTTTCTCGATTCAAAAGCTTGCCTGCCAAAGGGCCGAGGATTTCTGCTGGATAGCGCCCCGCTAGGTCAGGAAGCAAAGAGTTTCGTGCTTCTTTCACGACTTCCCAGTAAGGGTTGACTGGGCGCGGATAGTACCAAGCAAACTGGCTACGGTCAACTTGCAGCAGTTGGTGAATTGACTCTACGGTGGTTTCAAGGATGGTGTTGAGTTCTAGGGAGTTGCGGATCTGGTTCGCCAGTTGATTCAGGAGGGCGTCTCGCTGCGCCTGTTCTCGCAGTTGCGCTTCTGACTGCCGCAAGGCTTTTTCCTGCGCCTTGAGAGCAGTAATATCTTGTAACATGGTGATGCCTGCGATGATGTCTCCTTGCTCATTTCTCACAGGCAGCACATAGGCTTGATAGATCTGTTCCCCCACGGGCAACTCAAACGTGCTTTCTCCCCCCGCTAGCGCCCCTCGATAAATGGGTTCTAACCATTCACACACTTCTGGCGACCACACATCCCAGAGGGTTTTGCCTTCCCACACCTGGGCAATACTCGTCATCACCGACTTGGAACCTTCTGCTAGGGTGTAGCACAAATCGGAGTCGAACAGCAGCACAAAACCATTAGGGATATTCCGGGCTAGGGTGCGGTAGAGTTGTTCGCTGTGTTGTAGGGCTTCTTCGGCGGCGCGGCGATCGCTAATATCTTGAACAACACTGAGAAAGTACTTTGGCTTCTTGGTGGAAGTACGAACTAAGGACACTGTAATTTGCACCCAAATCGCCGATTGATTTTTGCGGATGTAGCGCTTTTCTAAAGAGTAGGTGTGAGTTTTTCCGGTTAAGAGCGATCGCACATGCTCTAAGTCAGTGCCTAAGTCGTCAGGATGGGTGATGTCTGGGAAGGTTTTTGTCAGCATTTCCTCACGGCTATAGCCGACAATGTCACAAAACTTTTGGTTGACGCGGGTAAATCTACCTTCGAGATCCGCATAATTAATGCCCACCGCTGCTTGCTCAAAAGTCCTACGGAAGCGTTCTTCACTCTCCTGCACCTCTGCTTGTATCTTAGGGCGATCGCTCTTGCAGCAGGTATAGATGACGATCCCTCCCACTTCCCCCGTACTGGTGCGCCAGGGCTGCATCTCCCATTTCACCCAAACCTGAGTACCATCAGGTTTGATAAAATAATCCTCATCTCCTTGCTGCACTTCCCCCGCTAAACAAGCGGCGTGAATATCTTGCCATCGGTCTAAATAAGATTGAGTCGAGGCAGTTTCTTGGGGAGTATTTGGCTGTGGTGAATTGCTAGCTGATGCGGCTGATAAATTCCCCAATTTTCCAGTTTGAAAAAGAGGAAAGAGATCGTAGTGAGAGCAACCAATAATTTCTTGCTCTTCTAGTCCGTAATCTGCAAGCCAGCGATCAGAAGCCAGTAGGTAGCGCAGATTACAGTCAAGCATCGCGACAGCGGTAGGGGTATACCTCACAAATGCCGACAACAGCTCGCGAGTTGTTGATTCAGGGTCGGGGTTAGGCGATCGCATTAACTGAACGCTCGCTTTTATTTCAAAATTTTATTAAATGAACCAGCAGATTTTAAGTTTCTATTTTCTACTGATAGTATGATATTTTTGAAGCACTTATTCTCAGTAGATCTGCTGAAACTATAATAAACTAATGTTTCATGCTAATGATGGAAATAATTTTTGAGATTTAATAGCGTAGCTTTTTGATAAAAACAAAGTTAAACTTTCAGTCAATGTTATTAACAATTATCTAAAAGTTTAAATGCAAACGGTTGTTTTGTCCTAAATCTCCTAGTGAATTCTACTGTTTATGCAATCCTGACAAAAATAGTTTCCTAATAACAACTAACAACTGACAAAATATTGAAAGCCAAAACATTTATCTTCACTCATCTTTACTCATGATCCAAGATTCCACGACTGCTGTTGTTGAAACTGTTGATTGGTCGGGCTTGTTACAACAGGTGCTCGATAGGCGATCGCTATCTGGCAAACAAGCCGCTGACTTGATGCAAGGATGGCTAAAAGAGGAAATTCCCCCAGTGCTTTCGGGGGCGCTACTAGCGGCGATTCAGGCAAAAGGGGTTTCCGCTGAAGAATTAGCCGGGATGGCACAGGTATTGCAGTCCTTGTCTCTCTTAGCCACAGAAATTGCTCATCAGACGCCCGTTATTGATACCTGTGGCACCGGGGGAGATGGGGCATCAACGTTTAATATTTCCACAGCCGTTGCCTTTGTCGCCGCTGCTGCTGGGGTAGCGGTTGCCAAGCATGGCAATCGTTCCGCATCTAGTAAAGTGGGTTCTGCGGATGTATTAGAAGCCTTGGGCATAAAATTATCCGCCCCACCAGAAAAGGTACAATCCGCCCTTTCAGAAGTAGGAATCACCTTCCTTTTTGCTCCCGGTTGGCACCCAGCGATGAAAGCCGTTGCCCCCCTGCGGCGCACATTGAAGATCCGCACAGTTTTTAATTTCCTTGGCCCTTTAGTCAATCCCCTCCGCCCTACCGCTCAAATCATCGGCGTTTGCGATCCCAACATCTTGGCAACAATTGCCCACGCCTTGCAGCAGTTGGGAATGTCTCAGGCGATCGTTTTGCATGGACGGGAGAAACTAGACGAAGCCGGACTCGCCGATGCGACTGATTTAGCCTTATTAGCGGATGGAGAAGTACGCCTGACTAGCTTGCACCCTGAGGAGTTGGGTTTAACGCCAGCCCCTACTGGAGCATTGCGCGGTGGAGAGATTGAGGAAAATACCGCAATTCTCCGCGAGGTCTTACAAGGGAGAGGTACTCAAGCCCAGCAGGATGTTGTGGCATTAAATGCAGCTTTAGCTCTGGAAATAGGCGGCGTTGTTCCCTTAGAAGACCATGCTAGGGGGATTCAACTGGCAAAAGATATCTTGCAAAGTGGCGCGGCTTGGTCAAAGCTAGAGCAGCTCGTGCAGTTTCTCAGTTGAGGATGGCTTTGTCATCAACAAGTGCGATCGCTCCTCTTTTGTAGGTTGGGTTGATGGACGAAACCCAACACTCATCAACGCTTAGTTTCGCTTTGAGGTTATAGCGATCGCCCTACTAAAAGAAAGAGCGATCGCCATTGGTGGACAATAAACTTGATTTAAAAGTTTGTTCGTCAGTAAAGCTCAAGACAATCCCAAGTAGCACTATCAATCAGTTCTTGGATTGCCTCTGCCCCAGCTCGAAGTATTGCTTCCACTTTGCTTGTGGGTGTATTGCCACACCGTAGCCAAATTATCTTTGGTGGTGAACCATAAAGACGGCTTCTTTCTGCAAAGTCAGCATCCTGAGTAACAATACAAAACCCCTGAGTTTTGGCAAACTCCCAAATTTCGATATCATCTGCATCTGTAAGCCCGTGAAACTGAACGTGGCTAGCATCCGGGAAAATCTCAACCAACCGATTCACTAACTTTCGACTCAAGTTTTGGTCGAACAGCAGTTTCAAGTTTCACCTACTACAGCAGTTAAACGACGTTCTCGATCAGCGGCAAATTCAAGACAAGCTCTAATATCTTCCTCTGTTAACTCCGGAAAGTCATCTAAAATTTCTGCATGAGACATACCGACTGCTAACCAACCCAAAACATCGTACACGGTTATCCGCATTCGTCTGATACAGGGCTTACCGCCACGTTTCCCTGGCTCGATTGTAATGATGTTTCGATAGCTCATGGCAAAGTCAAGCTTAGTATTTCTATCGCCACTTTAGCCTAACTCCCGATTCTTTTGCTGCTATGAGTAAGGGCGATCGATCGCTCCTCTTTTGTAGGTTGGGTTAAGAGACAAAACTCAACATCCATCAACGCTTAGTTTCGCTTTGGGAAAGAGCGATCGCCTCACGAAAAAAAACAGCGATCGCATGGAATTTTTTTACTAAAAAACAGCGATCGCACTACTAACTATAAAAAGCGATCGCACCACAAAAAAAAGAGCGATCATTTGACTTTTAAGACAGTCGCTATGAACCTCGTAAGGTAAGCAATGTCCACCCAGTTTAGCCGTAAGATATCATAAAAGAGTTTCTGGAAGTCAGAGTAGCGAACGGGAAAAGAGAATATGCAAACAATCCTTTTAAGTCGCGAAGAGGTGGCAAGGCGTGCAAGACAATTGTACGAGAACAGCATCCGTCAACAAGTAGAGGTGGATGAGAACATCGGCAAGATGGTGATTATCGATTTTGAATCAGGAGACTACGAAGTAGATGAAACTGGGTTAAAAGCAGCCCGCCTCCTCAGCGAAAAACATCCAAACGCTCGTCTCTTCGGCATCCGCATTGGATACAATGTAGCTGTGTCATTCGGTGGAGTCATAGAGCGTGTCTACAAGTGATTTCTGGCATCGTGACTGATAGACACGCAACCGTCACGTTGACATTTCTCCTCACAATGCGATGATTGCACGGATAGGGCGATCGCTTAAGTCGAAAGTGCGATCGCTCCTCTTTTGTAGGTTGGGTTAAGAGATAAAACTCAACATCCATCAACGCTTAGTGTGGCTTTGGGGTTATAGCGATCGCCTTGCTCTGAATCGATGCCATCGTTGAATCCTTGTAAGACATATCGAATGCGAGCAGAAAGTTCATAAAGATGGTTGGAAGATTAATCGTCTGTCAGCAATCGTTCCAGTAAACTCGGTGCCACCCAAAAGCCAGCTTCTCGCAACTGTTCAAAAGTTGTCTCTAAATTTAGTAAACCAGCTCTGGCAGCATCTTTCAAAATACCCAAAAGTCCGATAATTGTTAATCCACGTTCCACAGCAATTTGTCTTGCTGCTTTGTCGTCCAAAATCACCAGATCGGCTTTTAGTTGTTCTGCAAGTAAAATTGCCTCTCGTTCACCCGGATCGAGTTTTTCCAGTTCAATACTTTGAAGTGTTTCGCTCGCTTGTATCTGAAGCCAGTCAGGAGGTTGAGTCATCCAATTTTTTACTACAGGTGGTGACTCAGACGCACTCAGCTCATCAGCAACAGTTTGAGGAATAGTGACAACGTTGTACAGGACTTGTAGGATTTCAATCTGGTTAATCAGCAACAAATAACAAATTGGAGACGTATCAGAGACGACAATCATTGCGCTCTGAATTCTTTAAGAGTTTGAAGATCTTGTTCTAATTCAGCTTCGTCATAGTTCAAATAAACACCCATCCGCTTCAAAAAGGCGTGAGTTTCCAGACGAGATGGTAACTGGAGTATTTGACCCACTTCAGCCGTGTTGGCTGTGCCACAGTGATAAGCATCGGCAATAATTATTTCTAGAAGCCTACGGGAGAGACTGCCTTGGGTTTGGTCTAACCGTTGGGCAATTTCATCGGGAATTTCAACGGTAATTTTCATCCTATATTTAGCTAATAAGTGTTAAGTCTATGGTAAGCGATCGCACTATCACACAAAACAGCGATTGGGCAGGTGTTAGAACAAGTGGCGTGTGAAGCTAGTGCGTAGTATGTCAGAGAATGCTAACCCTCTATCAATGATTGAGAGTTTAGGGCGACTAAAAGCTGCGTCTCTTGTTTATTGCAGAAGCTTACATAACCTCACTAGGTAGAGCATAGTCAGGGATGCAATTGTCCTGCATGTAAGTGCGATATTGAGCAACTTGGCGATCGCATTTTTCCTGGCTCCAAGTGCAATATCTCATCAAGATCTGAGTCACCACAGGTAATAGATCAAAACCATAATTTCCCTGGATTGCCAATATTGTGCGGCGGCGAATAATGTCTACTAAAGTCTGGGCAAACTCCGACTGTACGGCGTAGACAATTTGCGCTTTGATATGGGGTAGATTGGGTGCGATCGCTTCTGCTAGTTCTGGTTCTGAATCCGTCAGCGCTAAAACCTCCAAGGCTCTGGCTCCATAAACTGAAAACAGGTAGTGAATCGTTGCTGGGGCTAAGGAATTGCCATAGTTCTCTAATGCCTGTTGTAAGCGAGGATCACTGGGTAAAATCGCTCCTGGTAACGGTTTATCCTGAGTTGGGCAAGGCGGTGCCGAACGTCCCAGTTTCTTGTAAACCGCATCAACTATTTCTTCCCCTACTTGGCGATAGGTGGTAATTTTGCCCCCAATCAGGGAAATTAAGTTAGTCGCTTTCTCTGAACTGTGGTCATAGAGAATATGCTTGCGCGTGACGCTTCCCGGTTCTTTGCCCTCTGCATAAGGCAAGGGACGCACCCCAGAGTAGGTAAGTTTGACATCCTGACGAGTTAATTGAGCGCTGGGAATGATGCGGTTAGTTTCTGTTAGTAAGTAGTCAATCTCTTCATTGCTTGCCTTAATTTTATCGAGGTCACCTCGGAAGCGAGTATCAGTTGTGCCAATCAAAATCTTTCCTAACCAGGGGACGATAAAGAAAGGACGCTTGTCTGTTTTTGCTTCCACATACAAGGCAGAATCAGTCGGTGCGCCAGGAAAGGGATCGACAACAATGTGGCTTCCCTTGGTTGCACCAATTTTTTCTTTTTTACCAATGGGGTTGGGGGAAGGGAGTTCTGAGTCCTGAGCTTGCCCTGAGCTTCGCCGAAGGGTGCTGAGTCCTGAGTTTTGAGGAGTGTCAATCGTTTGTTGCTCCCCAGCACCCCGACTTTCTGAGAGAGTCACGCCTGAGTGCAACACTTGATCAACCCAAGGGCCAGAGGTATTAATGATGATGGCGCGATCGCCACTTTGAATAACCCACTCTTCCCCCGTTAGGCAATTTTTGCAGGTGAGGGCAACAATGCGATCGCCTCGTCGCTGCAACTGGGTGACTTCCACATAGTTCAGCACCGTTGCACCTGCTTTTTGAGCAGAGAGGATGTTTTCTAGTGCCAAACGCTCGGCGTAGGCAGCTTGAGCGTCGTAGTATTGGGCAGCACCTTGTAAATTTTCCGGATCGAGGTAGCGAAATAGTTGCTGAAACTTTTCTTTTGGCAACATCCGGTGGGGTGGCAGGCTTTTATCAAAGCTCAAGGTATCGTAAAGCATCATCCCGGCTTGGATTTTCCAGTAGGGACGAGAGCGATCGCCATAAATTGGGATCGTCAACAACAAAGGCTTAACGAGATGGGGGGCAGTATGCAACAAAATCTCCCGCTCCCGCAACGATTCCCGCACCAAAGCTAATTCAAAAGACTCTAGATAGCGCAATCCCCCGTGGATTAAGCGCGTTGACCAACTGGTTGTACCACTACAAAAATCACCCTTTTCTATCAAAATTGTTTTTAACCCTCGCAGCGCCGCATCCCGAATGACGCCAGCGCCATTAATGCCCCCGCCAATGACAACCAAGTCGTAAGTTTCCTTAGTAATAGTTTGTAAATTTCTCATGATTTAGTTCGAGTAACCTTTTATACCAAAAGTGTAGGCTTTGATTAAAAGACTGACGAAATTTAAATGTTTTAAAATGTGATGAATACAAACACTCCGCAATACATCCTGGCACTCGATCTCGGTACTACAGGCAACCGAGCCATTTTATTTGATTCGCAAGGAGCGATCGCGGGTCAAGCTTATAAAGAGTTAACGCAGCATTATCCCCAACCGGGTTGGTTAGAACATGACCCGGAGGAACTTTGGCAAGATACTCGCGCCTGTATGCGGCAAGTTTTCAAGGATACAGGTGTTGCGGCTGATTCTGTCGCGGCGATTGGTCTAACCGTGCAGCGCGAAACCTGCCTACTGTGGGACAAAACCACAGGTAAACCTCTACACAACGCGATTGTTTGGCAAGACCGCCGCACGGCTCCCCTGTGTCGCCAGTTAACTGAGCAAGGCAAAGCAGAGGATATCCAAGAACGCACGGGTTTAGTACTGGATGCCTACTTCTCCGCCACGAAACTTGCCTGGTTACTCGACTGGGTAAAGCGAGAGCGTCCTGAGGTAAATCTCGACAATGTTTTAGCCGGGACGATTGACACCTGGGCGCTGTGGAACCTCACAGGCGGGCAAGTCCACGCCACCGACCACAGTAATGCTAGCCGCACGATGCTAATGAATTTGGCACACCAAGAGTGGGATGAGGCGCTTCTAGATTTATTTGGTATCCCTGCTGCCATAATGCCTCAAATTCAGCCAAGTATGGGGATATTTGGGAAAACTGACCCGGAATTAGTGGGGAGAGAAATTCCGATTACCGCCGTGTTTGGCGACCAACAAGCTGCCTTATTTGCCCATGGTTGCGATCGCCCTGGCATGTTGAAATGCACCTACGGTACGGGTTGCTTTTTGATTGGTTTTACTGGGCAGGAATTAACGCGATCGCGCAACCAACTCCTCTCTACCATTGCCTGGACAAACGCCACCCAATCCGGCAAAACCGAGGTGAACTACGCCTTAGAAGGCGCAATGTTTACCACCGGAGCCAGCATTCAGTGGCTGCGAGATGGCATTCAACTAATTGATTCAGCGGCACAGACAGAACCCTTAGCGCGTCAGGTCAAGTCAACTAACGGCGTTTACTTCGTCCCAGCATTAAGTGGCTTGGGTGCCCCCCACTGGGATATGAGTGCCAGAGGAGCCTTTTTAGGCATTACAGGTGGTGTGCAGCGAGAGCATTTAGTTCGCTCCGTTTTAGAAGCGATCGCCTACCAAGTCAAAGAAGTCGTCGAAGCGATGAACAAAGACTGCAACACCGCCATCAAGCTCCTGAGAGTTGACGGCGGTGCCTGTCAGAATGATTTTTTAATGCAGTTTCAATCCGATGTCCTCGGCATTCCCGTTCAGCGTCCCGCTGTTCTGGAAGCCACCGCTCAAGGTGCCGCCTTTGGCGCAGGTTTAGCTGTCGGTTTCTGGGACAATTACAGTACCCTAGTGAAAACCCGCCAGATCGATCAAACCTTTGAACCCGGAGAGGGACAGCAAGCCGCTCAAGATCATTTCCAAACCTGGCTCAAAGCCGTCGAGCGATCTAAGAATTGGGTCGATTAGGGGCGGGTGTGAGGGGATGAGGAGATCAGGGGATTACTCTGCCCAGCCATCAGGTAACCCGCCTGACACTGAATTCCCGCTATTAAACCTTTGCTGACTCCAAGTGCGATCGCATCTGCTCGACGGGCGGCTGATTTATTTGAGACTGCCATACCTGCCAGTACGCCTTGAGACGTTTGACAAACCTACGGGGTTTTTCTGCATAAATTCGTTTACCCAAGGCTTTAGCAGATAGCTGTAACTCCATGCGGCGGCGGTCAATCAAACCAAGCAGGATATCCAGTTCAGCCTGTTCGCCTAATAGTTCTGGTTGATCCAAAAGTAACTGGCGAAGAACCACCAAGTCATGATCATCCCCCAGATAATCTGCTAGTTCTTTGGTTTGATTCGCCATCTCTTTGATCAAACCGGGCCAAATCGGTTGCAGAATCCGTAGTTGATACCACAGGTCTTTAACTCGCTTACGCCATTCGTGAAAGTTCTCTGCACTGGGTTTATTAAATGCTTGGGGAAAGTCCTTATAACCCTGGTGATAGACTTTCTTGAAGCCACCCTTTAAGGCTGACCAGTTATCAGCTTCAATCGGCAACGCCTTGATACGTTCCTGTGCTTCTAAAAGCATAAGAGCGGCTTTTTCTGTGGCATTATTTTGCTCAAATACGCGCTCATTCACGGTGCGGATCTGTACCATTAGCGCCTGACGCAGATCCTCAAAAGCATTAGGGGAAATATAATCCGCAAAATACTTAGTGAGTTTATTAAGGGTTTCTAGGTTGACCTGAGCATCACGCACGTCACTGAGGAGGCGACCCGCATCGCGAAAAGAAGCGTTTTCCCGGTGATAAATATCTTCATCAATTTCATCTCGTACAAGACGCAGCAAAGCTCTTATTTGCTTCAGGCGCTTACGAGCATCATGTACGGCTTCGTCTGGGCTGTCGTCAGTTTGATCGGTTAACTGAGCCACGGCTTTTTCAATCTGCTCATCTGCGATGCGCTTGATACCGTCAGGGACAGATTCGTCGGATTTAAGTTGATACGCCATGATAAAAATGTTTTGAAATTAGTAATTTGTAGGGGCAAAAATTGTGGATTCAATATCCTTTAGGGCTTTTTCGAGGTCATCATTGACAATTTGAATGTCAAATTCATCCGCTGCTGCAATTTCAGTTTTTGCACTAGCGAGACGTTTAGCGATCGCCTCGTTAGAATCCTGGGCGCGACGGCGAATCCGATCTTCTAGTTCAGCCACAGATGGAGGAAGGATAAAAATTCGCAGAGCAGCAGGAAATGTTTTTTTGAGCAGCCTAGCGCCTTGCAGTTCAATTTCTAAGATCGCCCAGTGACCTTGCTTGATTTGCTGCTCTACGGCTGAGCGAGGAGTCCCGTAATAATTCCCGGCGTACTGCGCCCACTCTATAAATTCACCCTGCGTCACCATTTGTTCAAATTCCTGACGGCTGACAAAGTGATAGTGTTTGCCGTTAACCTCACCGTGGCGGGGTTGGCGAGTCGTTGCAGAGATGGAAAGATACAGCTCTGGATGACGCTGTAACAGCATTTTCAATAGGGTGCCTTTTCCGACACCACTTGGGCCTGTCAATACGATTAGTCTACCTGCTTGCATAGGAAAAAGGCTGAGTTAGGCCGTACTGCTCTGACCGTCTTTGCTAATGACAAAGCGATGAGCAACTGTTTCCGGCTGAATTGCCGAGAGGATGATGTGGCTAGAATCAGTAATAATGACTGCTCTAGTACGACGCCCATAGGTCGCATCTATTAGCTGTCCGCGATCGCGGGCATCCGTAATAATACGCTTAATCGGCGCTGACTCTGGAGAGACAATCGCTACGACCCGGTTAGCAGACACGATATTACCAAAACCAATATTAATGAGTTGAATATCCATAACGAACGAAGGGCACTAGCCCCTTGAGGAGCGATTTAATCTTAATGGTAGCCAAAAAAAAGGTTTTATCAGCTTAAAAACAAACAGAACAAGTTATTTATCGGTTTTTTCATTAGGTTTTCTATGCCAGCCTTGAGATAGTTCCTTGCACCATCTGTTTATTCCCTCCTATGACTACGTCTACTTACTACCAGAGGTAGAGGTAAAGTTGAAATGAGATCTACTCAAACCAACTCCTGGCTATAGGACTAGGGAGTTTTGAAGAAGTTAATGGTGAAAATTCTCTTTGATTAATTCTTCCTTTGCAATACTTGTGAACCTACAACAATGAGAGAACGCCTCGCTGACTGGTTAGAAACGCATTGGGTAACTCCTGCTTATGCGGGTTGGTTGCTAGGAGCGGTCGCCGTTTGTTTTTTTGCTGCCGCCACTAATACGATGGCAGGCTGGCTGTATGTCCTGAGTGGCATCATTGTTGCCTTGTTAGTACTTGCCGCTATTTTGCCAGCGCGATCGCTACGAGGCATTGCCATCCGCCGTCAGGCTATTGCCCCGGTGAGTGCCGGAGATCTGCTCACAATAACCCTAGAAGTTGAAAATCAGTCTTCTAAACCCAAAAGCTTATTACTTGTTCAGGATATCTTGCCCTACGTCCTGGCTACACCCGTGAAGACGCCCCTAGAGTTTCTGCCTCCCCACAGCACCCATGACTGGACGTATTACCAAGCCGCTGAAAAACGCGGCATTTATAGATGGCAGGAGGTGCAGCTAAGAACAGCAGCCCCCCTGGGATTGTTTTGGTGTAGTCGCAGTTGGGAGGCTCCTGCAACCGCGATTGTTTACCCGACAGTCTTACCCCTGACGAGTTGTCCCCTTGTCGATCATATCGGTAGAGACGATAGTGCCCAATTTTTTAGCGATCGCCTTTCTCAGTCAGCCACAGAAGACCTGACTCGCTCTTTAAGACCTTACCGTGTAGGCGATCCTACCCGCCTAATTCACTGGCGCACTAGCGCTCGTTTCGGGCAATTGCAGGTGCGGGAGTTGGAAGTCTTTACTGGCTCTCAAGAGTTTGTCATTTGTCTAGATAGTGCCGGATGGGAACTAGACAACTTTGAGCAAGCCGTCATCGCCGCCGCTTCCCTTTACTTCTACGCTTGTCGCTGTCAGCTCAACGTGAAGCTGTGGACAGCTAGTAGCGGGCTACTACACGGCAACTCCGTAATTTTAGAAGCCCTCGCCGCCATTCATGCTCAGGAAGATAGTCGCCATGAGTCCCCTAGCCTTCCCCTGATCTGGCTCACCCAAAACCCGACCAGCCTCAACTCCCTAACCGCAGGTAGCCGTTGGCTACTGTGGCAGTCTCTCTCAATGGATTCAGGAAAACCTCCTAACCGTAACCATCCCGGCATCACCATCGATACTGAGGAGCCTTTGCAAAGCCAGTTGCAACGACCTCTGACTTGATGGGAACAGATGCAATCTCAGCAACATCTTCTCTCCCAAAAATATCAATGATTGGCTTGCCTCGTCCGGGTGCTTCCCACAGTCCCGCTAGTCCTCGGTTTTGCCATCTTTGCAGGGTCTGCCTGACTGTTTGTTGTGACTGTTGTAGATAAGCCGCGATTCTTGGTACTGCCCAGCCATTGGCGTTTAACCTCAAAGCTACTGCTCGCAGTTTCGTGCGCCTTGGTACTCCATTGGCGACACTTAGTTCATACAAGGTGCTGTCTTCTTCTTTGTTTAAGCTGATAAACCGTGGTGCAGGCATTCTTTAATTTAATTAATGGTTTTTCAGGTCTGATTCTATCTTCTGTTTTTTTAGATCCCTCTACTTATCAGCCAACTTAATCGCGTTTTATTTTTGACCCATTCCAAGTCCGAGCTGTCCTAGCGGCAGCAGCTAGCCGCTTGCCCATTGGGGAATCATAAGGATTGTGCCGCCTCAGTGTTCCCGATGTCGCAGAATGTCTAGGGCGCTATAAAAACCCCTTCTAGAACGCGCTAGAAGGGGCTTCATTTTTGATTGGGGGTTGTTTGTACCTTTGTATTAGGGCGTAACTGGCGATAGTACGAGGTGGCAGTGAACTAACTATGAAGAGTTAGCGATCGCTTATTCCTCTAGCCAGAGGCTAGGCAAACTCAAGGAAATTCCCCAAACTTACTAGCCCATACCTCCATCAATAAAATTATGAAACTTTTACTGTGAAAGACACTCATTCATCTGGATGAGTGGTTGGGTCTTTTTCAAACAGCTCAGTTCTTGTCCGCGAAGTTGGAGGCGAGCGCGTTTAGTCTAAATTCCCTGCTTTCTTAACAGCTTGTTTCAAGTCTTCAAAGGTAATATTACCCTCTTCATCTCGATACATCGCTAGCATTTCCTGGGGGCTAGTACCTGTTTCTGCTGAAATGACTGCATTTAACGCCGGGCTTAAAAAAAGCTCATTACTCGATACTTTGCCATCTTGATCGGAATCCAAGGTATTAAAAAGAGATTGAAGCTCTTGCTCAGTTGCCATAAATTTCTCTCTGAATTAATTTTTTCAATTCAATATCTCAAGATTTTGAAAAAACTGAGTCTGACTAAGGATATAGATGTAGTCCTAATCCTAAAAACTTAATCTATAGTAGCTGTTTTGACTAAGTTGTCTGTTGCCGTCGCCTGTAATAAGACGATTCAGACCCCCTTTTTCAACGTAAAGCCCGCCTTGAAGTCTCAGGCATTCGTAAAGGTTCTGAAGCCCTCATGCAATCCAGAGTTAATATGAAGCTAAGGCAGATCAGCCCTTCAGACACCGTGGCTCCTGGCTACATTGCCGTCGTTGAATTTGGCACTCCCAAAGCACGGATCGTGGAAAAATGCAGGACGTAGAAACCCTTCATCGAGAAGCAATGGGACAGAATCACACCCGTCCACATATGGCGTTCGTATCCGTAGTCGGTCGGTCGTTGTCTCAGCACCATCGCTTTCAGTTGCTGTTGCTGTTCTGGGGTTAACCGACTGAGCTTCTGATGCCGAACTAACGAGGAAGGAGTGAACACCCCCTAAACCAAACACTTCTCAATCGTGGCGATAACGGACTGCGCTAGGGCAGCTAGATGATAGCCCCCTTCTAAACCAAAAACAATGCGACGCGTCAGTTGCAGACAGTATTCTGTGAATAAGCCATAATCTTCCGGCTCTAATGCTATGCCTGCTAGAGGGTCAGCACTGTTGGCATCGTAACCTGCACTTACCAGCAGCAAATCCGGCTGAAAGTTGTGCAAAAACGGCATGACTTTCTCCTCGAACATCGGCTGGTAATCTACCAATTTGCTACCGATGGGCATCGGGATATTCAGCACATTGTTGTACTGTCCGCTCTCACTGGCGGCACCTGTACCGGGGTAGCAAGGCGATTGATGTAAGGAACAGTAGGCAATGTTGGGCTGGCTTTCGACAATGTCCTGGGTGCCGTTGCCGTGATGGACATCCCAATCTAGGATAGCAACGCGCTCTATATTGGGTTGCTGGAGGGCATAGTAAGACGCGATCGCTGCATTAGAAAATAGACAAAACCCCATACCCCGATTGCGTTCGGCATGATGACCCGGTGGACGCGCCAACACAAAAGCCGGGTTATTCGTCGCTATCACCCGGTCTACCCCATCTAACCAGGCATTCACCGCGAATAATGCCACCTGGTAGCTTTCTGGGGAAATAGATGTGTCTGCATCCAGCAGCCCACCACCACTACTGGCAATGCTCTTGACTAGGTCAATGTAGTTCTGAGAGTGGACTTGCTCTAGCAGGGGCATTACCGAGCGTTGCTCAACAGGTGTTGGTAGTTGCCACTCGATTTGATCGGCCCAAGTCGTCGCTTTCAATGCGCCCACAATTGCCCTCAATCGTTCAGGTCGCTCTGGGTGAAATCGACCAGTTTTGTGGTTGAGAAACTCATCAGAGTAAATAACTGGCAACATAGTTTTAGAAACCCCAGGGCAACACCATACTTTTAAAGATTTTATCTAAAATCAACCTTCCCGTATCAGGAAATCAACACATAAAGTGAGATTTGATGTTGAACTGACGTTTGGAAGTTGACTATAATTTAGCTAGCAAAATATTTCAAAATACAACTAACTACCCCTGCAAAAATTTTATTTCTGAAGGGGGATGCAATACATTTCAGCATTAATTGCAAGCGATAAATAAGCAATTTCAGTCATTCATAAAGGTGCTTTATGTTAATTTTTCATAACAGGCATGTCTAGGATAAAGCCTCAGTTTTAAGCTTAAGAATAAACTTCTTTTAATATCGGAATTGGCTCATGGAATGCAGGAAAGCAGCCGGACTCCTTGTTGGTTTGTTTTTGTCTACCTGTTTGTTTTGTTGGTTGATGACTAGTAACACAATTTTTGGCCCAATCGCAGTAACAACTTTCTCTATAGGAGGAATTTTGTTAATTAGCTCTCTGGGAATTATGGCTGTTACTATTTTAGATCATCAGCGCCTTGGCAAACATTAACAAGATTTCAGTCACTTATTTAAGCTAATTAAGTAGAGGAGAACACATCACCTGTGAAGCACTCTATTTTTAAAAATAGGTTCGTAGTCAGGGCTTAAGCTCTACTTTGGGGCGAAAGCCTTTTACAAATCTTTAATTATTTACACGTCCTACTTATTTAGGTTTTTTAAGCTCAATAACCCCAAAAATTTCTAATAATTTTAGTTATTAAAGTCGGTATTTAGTCAGCGGCGATGAATAAGTTTTGCAGAGCCAAGACTTCTATGCTGTAAGGCAATAACTCTTTTTATAGAATCTCTCTGACTCCACACCTACCGCCTCCCAGCAGCAGCGGCTGCCGAGAGGGTAATTGTGTTAAAATTTTAGAAGAAACAATCAATATTTGGCAACTATTTGAACGAAAAGTGGTATCTTTTACGGCTTTTCTCGTCTTAGCTGCCAAATTCTAATTTTTAATGGAGAAATTCATTCTATGAGTACATCCCAGGAGCGGATCATCCCTACGAATCTGCGGAATGAGATGTCCCAGTCTTACCTGGAATACGCAATGAGCGTAATTGTGGGTAGGGCTTTGCCAGATGCCAGGGATGGTCTCAAACCTGTTCATCGGCGGATTCTCTACGCCATGCACGAGCTAGGTTTAACACCAGAGCGCCCCTTTCGGAAGTGCGCTCGTGTAGTTGGGGAAGTATTGGGTAAGTACCATCCCCACGGAGATACAGCGGTGTATGACGCCTTGGTACGGATGGCGCAGAATTTTTCCATGCGCGAACCGTTGATTAATGGACACGGTAACTTTGGCTCAGTAGATAATGACCCCCCGGCTGCAATGCGTTACACGGAGTGTCGTTTGCACACTCTGGCAACCGAGGCGCTGCTGCGGGATATTGAGTCAGAAACAGTTGATTTTATTGATAACTTTGACGCTTCTCAGCAAGAACCCACCGTCTTACCCGCCCGTGTTCCTCAGTTACTGCTGAATGGCTCCAGTGGGATTGCCGTGGGGATGGCAACGAATATCCCTCCCCACAACCTAGGAGAGTTGATTGATGGATTGGTGGCACTGATCCACAATCCAGACCTCACGGATGTGGAGTTGATGAAGTATATCCCAGGCCCGGACTTTCCGACTGGGGGACAGATCCTCGGCACATCAGGAATTAGGGACGCATATACCACCGGACGTGGCTCGATTACGATGCGGGGTGTGGCAGAGATCGAGACACTTCAGCAGCGGGGGCGTCCAGACAAAGAAGCGATCATTATCACGGAACTGCCTTACCAGACCAATAAGGCAGGGATGATTGAGAAGATGGCCGAAATGGTCAACGAAAAGCGCCTAGAAGGGATTTCCGATATTCGAGATGAAAGCGATCGCGACGGGATGCGGATCGTGATCGAACTTAAGCGCGATGCCTACCCCCGCGTTGTTCTCAACAACCTCTACAAGCAAACGCCCCTACAGATGAACTTTGGGGCAAACATGCTGGCGTTGGTGAACAACGAACCACAGTTGCTAACGCTGAAGAAGTTCTTGAGCGTTTTCCTCGATTTTCGCATCGAGACGATTATCCGCCGGACGCAGTACGAACTGCGGAAAGCGGAAGAACGCGACCACCTCCTGCAAGGTCTACTGATCGCCTTAGATAATTTAGACGCAGTAATTGCCCTCATTCGCAGAGCGGCGGATACCGCTACAGCGCGACAGGGACTCATTGAGCAATTTGGACTCTCCGATGCTCAAGCCGACGCGATTTTGCAAATGCAACTGCGCCGCCTCACTGCCTTAGAAGCGGAGAAGATTCAGGCAGAACACGAAGAGTTACAAACGCGAATTGCCGACTTGAGAGATATCCTGGCACGGCGCGAGCGCATCCTAGAGATTATTGAAGCGGAAGTCGATCAGCTTAGAGCCACTCATGCCACTCCCCGGCGCACAGTCATCGAACTGATGGAAGGGGAGTTGGAGGATACGGACTTAATTGCCAACGAGCAAGCCATTATCATCCTGACGGAGCAAGGCTACATCAAGCGGATGCCCCTCAATACCTTCGAGGCACAAGCACGGGCAACTCGTGGCAAAGCCGCAACTCGGATGAAGGAAGATGACGGGGTGGAGCATTTCCTCACCTGCTGCGACCACGACAGTGTTTTGTTCTTTAGCGATCGCGGCGTCACCTACTGCCTGAAAGCTTACCAAATCCCCGCCGCTTCCCGGACAGCACGGGGAGTGCCGATTGTGCAGATGCTGCCCATACCCCGCGACGAAAAAATTACCTCCATCGTCCCTGTGATTGAGTTTGCAGAAGATGAGTATCTAGTGATGCTGACTCGCCAGGGTTACATCAAAAAGACTGCCCTCTCCGCCTTCAAAAGCATCCGGGCAAATGGCTTGATTGCTATTTCCCTAGAAGAAGGCGACCAACTGCGCTGGGTACGACGTGCCAGAGTCGATGACAGCATCATCATCGGTTCCCGTCAGGGGATGGCAATCCACTTCCTCGCCAATCACGATCAGTTGCGTCCTCTCGGTCGCGCCACCAGAGGTGTCCGGGCAATGAAACTCAAAGCCCAGGATGAGCTGATTAGTATGGATATCCTACCTAGTCAGGTGGTTGCCAATCTCGGAACTGCTGATGAGACGGACATTGAGGAGGAAACAGAAGACCTGAACGCCGAGGAAACCGCCGTTGAGGAAACTCTCGTCACCGCAGGACAAGGCCCGTGGGTGCTGGTTGTGACTATGGGAGGCTACGGCAAACGGGTGCCTGTGGGACAGTTCCGCTTGCAAAATCGCGCCGGAATGGGATTACTGGCAACGAAGTTCAAGTCTCACAAAAATAAGGATAAGTTGGCAGCCCTCCGCATCGTCAATGAAGATGACGAGTTGATAATTGTCACGACTCGCGGCATTATCATTCGTCAGGCAATTGAAGCGATTTCGCCCCAATCCCGCATGGCAACAGGGGTGAGAGTGCAGCGCTTAGATGAGGATGATGCGATCGCGGCTGTGGCTTTGGTTCCTCCCTCTACTGAAGATGAGCTAGAACTCGAAGAGAGTGATTAAGCTAAAAGCAGGTAGATAGGTAGAACAAAGTCCTTGTTAAAGACATCGAAGCTACTGTTGTCCCGTCAGTTGAACGGCTTCCAATTGGGAGTGGCTTTGACTGGCGGCGTGCTGATGGGAATAACGCCAGCCCCTGTAGAAGCTTGGGGGTTGGCGTGGATTGCCCTGGTTCCCCTGTGGGTTTTGGTTGTTAATGCCGCCAAACAGCAACATCCTTACAAAAGCGCGATCGCCCTAGCTGTAGCGTGGGGATTCGGCTATCACGGCTTGGCACTGTTTTGGGTTACGGGCGTTCACCCGATGACTTGGATGGGGGTGCCATGGTTGGCGAGTGTAGCGATCGCGCTTTTTTGCTGGCTTTTCATCACCTTCTGGGGCGTGGCGCTCGTGACATCCTGGTCACTGGGAATGGTTTTCTTGGAAAAGGCAAAAGCAAAGAAAACCAGGGCAAACGATTCTTTGTTGGTCTTAACTCGTGTCTTGGCTGGTGTCGCCCTTTGGTGTGGCTTGGAAGCTTTCTGGGGATTGGGGGCTTTGTACTGGACTTCTTTGTCCTATACCCAAAGTCCTCATAACCTAGTAATTTTACACCTCGGTCAGTTGTCGGGGCCAATGACAGTGACGGCGGCGCTCGTTGCGGTAAATGGCTTGCTAGCTGAAGCCTGGATTCGCTATCAAGAATTGCGCTTGAGAGGGTTAAAATCGGAAAATTCCCCCCTTAAATTTGTTGAAAAACCGACAACGCTGGTAATGGTGGCAACGGGGCTGTTAATTGTCCTACACCTGATGGGGCTGGGATTGTACAGTCGTGCTTTAGCTCAATCCCCAGAAACAGCCCTCAAGGTGGGAATTATTCAAGGAAACATCCCCAACACCATCAAGCTTTACGACGAAGGCAGACGCCGAGCAATAACAAACTACACCAACGGCTATCGCACCTTGGCAGATCAAGGAGTAGATGCCGTTTTAACCCCGGAAGGGGCTTTGCCGTTTTTCCAAAGTAAGCTTAGGGGTAGCGACTTTGTTTCGGCAGTGCGGGAAAAAGGTGTTGTGGCTTGGTTGGGAGCCTTTGGAGAACAGGGCAATAGCTACACCAACAGCTTGTTTACGATCGCCAGCGACGGTGAGATCTTCAGCCGTTATAACAAAGTGAAGTTGGTGCCGATTGGGGAGTATGTTCCCTTTGAGCGAGTTTTAGGGATGATTATTCAGCGGCTGTCGCCTTTGGAGGAACACCAAACGGCAGGTTTGCCGGATCAGGTATTTGAAACGCCGTTTGGTCGGGTAATCGTTGGTATTTGCTATGAATCAGCGTTTGCCAGTCACTTTCGCGCTCAGGCAGCACGGGGGGGTGAGTTTATCCTCACGGCTTCTAATAATGCCCACTACAGTCAAGCCATGCCAGCACAGCACCACGCGCAAGATGTGATGCGGGCAATTGAAACCGATAGATGGGCAGTCCGCGCTACTAATACGGGATATTCGGGAGTTGTAGACCCCCACGGCAGAACGGTGTGGATGTCTGATATCAATACTTACGAAATCCACGCCGATACCGTCTATCGCCGGAATACGCGAACTTTGTACGTGGGATGGGGCGATTGGCTGACGCCAGTTTTGGGGGTGTCGGCGTTAGGGTGTTGGGTTGTTTTTTACCGTCGATAAACCGAGAGCGTTGTCTAGGTTCAGTAAGATTATTTACGACTAACAGAAGAATCGCATCGCTTTTACGAGATGTTGTCTCTCATCTGTTGCACTCTGCTAAGGATTTTCCTCACTGTCTCGGCGTCGGGTGATTGGAGACGCTGAAATATCTCTAGGGATTGCTGCAAATAATCTAGTGCTGTATCAAAGTCTCCTTTATTGTCTGCTAACAACTGCCCCAACATTCCCAACGTCGCCGCTTTCCCTTGGAGATTACCAATGCGCTCTTCTATTTCTAAGGACTGCTGATAGTAAGCGATCGCTTGCTCAACTTCCCCAGTATCGGCGTAGATACCTGCTAGTTGGTGTAACGTCGCTGCTTTCCCTTGGAGATTACCAATGCGCTCTTTAATTTCTAAGGACTGCTGATAGTAAGCGATCGCTTGCTCAACTTCCCCAGTATCGGCGTAGATAGTAGCTAGATTGTGCAACGTCGCCGCTTTCCCTTGAAGATTACCAATGCGCTCTTCTATTTCTAAGGACTGCTGATAGTAAGCGATCGCTTGCTCAATATCCTCAGTATCGGCGTAGATAGTAGCTAGATTGTGCAACGTCGCCGCTTTCCCTTGAAGATTACCAATGCGCTCGTCTATTTCTAAGGACTGCTGATAGTAAGCGAGCGCTTGCTCAATTTCCCCAGTATTGGCGTAGATACCTGCTAGTTGGTGCAACGTCGCCGCTTTCCCTTGAAGATTACCAATGCGCTCGTTTATTTCTAAGGACTGCTGATAGTAAGCGATCGCTTGCTCAATTTCCCCAGTATTGGCGTAGATAATAGCTAGTTGATGCAACGTCGCCGCTTTCCCTTTGACATCACCAATGCGCTCTTCTATTTCTAAGGACTGCTGATAGTAAACGAGCGCTTGCTCAATTTCCCCAGTATTGGCGTAGATAATAGCTAGTTGATGCAACGTCGCCGCTTTCCCTTTGACATCATCAATGCGCTCAAATATTTCTAAGGACTGCTGATAGTAAGCGAGCGCTTGCTCAATTTCCCCAGTATTGGCGTAGATACCTGCTAGTTGGTGCAACGTCGCCGCTTTCCCTTGGACATCACCAATGCGCTCGTCTATTTCTAAGGACTGCTGATAGTAAACGATCGCTTGCTCAATTTCCCCAGTATTGGCGTAGATAATAGCTAGTTGGTGCAACGTCGCCGCTTTCCCTTGTACGTCGCCGATGCGCTCTTTGAGTTCTAGAGATTCGTGATACAGAGCGATCGCTTGTTCAACTTTCCCTAAATTGTTGTAAAGAATTCCTAACTCATAGAGGATGCTTGATTTGGTTAGGGCTAAATCTTCATCGTTGTTGGTTAGCTGCAATGCTTCTTGAAGTACATTTTCTGCTTTACAAATTTCTCCTATGTTCCTATAAACAATGCCTAGCTGATGCAAAACCGTAACGCGGGTGTATATGTTTTCCTCCGATGGACTGCGATGATTAGAAGGGCGATACTCCATCAGCAAACGCTGAAGTAAATCTATCCGCTCTCGATTTTCTGCTAATTCTATGCTTCCTAAAGTTTTTTTAGACTTAATCGTTGTGCTGATTGCATAGTCTTTGGTTAATTTAGCCGTTTGAAAGTGAAAAACTCCCGCTCTCCAAGCCCAAAAGTCCGGGGCGTATTTTGCTAAACGAGTTAAGGCATAGTCTGGCAGAAACAATAAAATCGGATGGGAAACGCTAGATGTAAAAGCATCGCGAACAAAGTTAAGGTCTTGGAGGACGAGAGGATACTCTCCGACCATCCCAATCGAGTGTTCCAGACCGCTGATAATTAAAACGAGTTTTTTACTAGGTTCACTCGTAACGTTGGCTAACGTCTCAACAATGGCATCCCTTAAAAACCGCAAATTTGGATCAGAAAAATTGCAGATGACAAACTGAATATTCTGACACAGGGGATAGCTTTTAAGAATCTCAATTAAAGTATTTCTATCTCTAGCAAAGTTGATTTCTACAAAACCGATCGTCAACTTTTCATCGGCAAAATCTATAAATGTCAGCAGTTCAGCTAAAGATTGCTGATTGAGAGCAATAAACTCAGCCACATTCCTCTCCTGAAGTAGAGAAACAGGATCGAGTTTAGGGACTTTTTTTTGCCGCTTGGAGAGCTTTTTGGAAGGCATCGCTTTGCTTCACAACCGAGTTAATATAGTTCCATCGGTTTTTACCGTTATATTCAAAAACTGAAAGATTGAACAGCATCAATCGTCCAGTTTCATCTTTAGTAATATCCTTTGTCAGACACACCTGCGCTAAAACCGGATAATGTTCTGTGGGAATAATTCGCTCAAAGTTATACTGCTCTTGCTTAATCGCATAACTAACATCATCGGTAGTAACTTTATCGTGCTTGCGAGTAGCAGCAGTGAGGCAGGCTCTAGCAGTTATTTGCATTAATTGGCGCACATGACCCCCGCTAGCTTTGGCTAGTTCTAGCAAGAGCTGACGCGACTCAAACACTGCATCAATTTCAACTCGCTGCTCGATCAAACTAGCAACCGCTTCTAGTCCCTCTGGATCGTACTCTAAATCGCAGCGATCGCGGTCAAACTGATATATATTTACCATCGGTACAATATTGGGAGTATCGAAGGCGTTGCTCAAATTTTTTTCAGAGTAAATAATAGAAATTGGTGCTGTGTAAATTACAGTGCAGTGTAGTCCTTGTAATTGTGTAGCATAGTCGAAAAACAAATGATTGCCTACATTCGGAGGAACTCGATCTAAATTATCAAAAATAACTAAAAATCCTTTCTTGCACTCAGGATACTTTTCTCTAACTTTAACAAAAGCATCACCCAACAAAAGGTTAATATCTGCTTGCAAGCGACCGATATCTTTTTGTAGCGTTTGACGGATTACTTCTTTTTGCCTTTCAGACCCTTTAATTTGAGATTGCAGCTTTGCCAGGAGCTTTGAAAGGAAGGGAATCTGCGCGCCTGCTTCCGCAATAGCTTCTAAACTAATAGATCTTTCAACCGTAGATTCGTTCTCTTGAGTGATTTCTTTAAACCAAGTCTCAAAATTACTGAGAAGTTTAGCATCAAACTTTAAACCAATCTTATAAAGTTCATTGGCAATACTTTTGATAATAACTAAATATAAATCTGTATATTCGGCATCATTGATATCTAATTCTGCATCGGCTTCTAAATAAATGACTCTGTATTCAGACTCCCAGCTTTGCTGAATCCGCCTAAGTTCGGTGCTTTTACCGCATCCCCTATGTCCCGTAAACAAGATAGTGCAAAATTCCGCTGGTTCAAGAAACTCTAAGCGAGTGGTAACGCTTTGAATCGCCTCAGTGTTGCGGACTTTTGACAAGTCAACATAGTATCGCTGCTGAATATCACCAACCAAGGGACTAACATCGCAAGCGCGAAAGGCGGCTTTAAGGGTAGTAGCACGGTTATCGGGGAGTGAAGTCATTGAGCGAATTTAGTTGCTGTAACTGAATATATACAGCAATTTTCAGATGAATACACCACATTCATTTATCAGTAGGGGCTTGACACAGTGTATTGGTGTCAACTTCAGCTTAAATTCCTCAATCCCTAAAAGGCTATTAAAAATGAATGCACATCTCTAGATAGAGGGAAATTAACTTAAAAAATTCAAAGTCAGTAGGAATTAATCGCCGCTCAACCGCAAGTGAATTAGAGGCGATCGCTCAGGAGCGCGAATTAGCCGAAATTCTGGCTTAAGGGCAACTAAAACCCATTCGGGAACGGTAGAGGGGTCAAGTCTTTCATCTCTAACCCCACAACGATTAAGATGCTTGCGATGAACATTTTAGGCGTGGTAGCGTCTGAGAGCTAGCTAGAACGATATAAAAGTAGAACAAACGCCCAAATATGAAGCGATCGCTCATTAGTCTCACCCTCGGCTTAACTTTGCTAGAATTCCTTGCCCCGGTTGCCTTTGCTGCGCCACCGAGAACCCCCGATCAAACAGTAGAATGTGAAATTTTGGTTGTGGGAGGTGGACTCGCGGGTGCGGCTACCGCCTATGAGGGTTTGCGGGCGGGGCGAACTGTTTGTCTCACTGAGATTACCGACTGGGTAGGTGGACAAATTTCCTCCCAAGGAACCTCCGCACTGGATGAACGCCCCACGCAGCGATCGCAACTATTTTATCCTCGCGGCTACCTAGAGTTGCGACAGCAGATTGAACGCAAATACGGCGAACTCAACCCTGGAGACTGCTGGGTAAGTGAATCTTGTTTTCTGCCCCGCGACGCCCACAATATGTTGTCAGGTATATTGCGCGATGCGGCAAAGCAAGGGAAAGGGCAGCTTAAATGGTTCCCTTCCACAGTAATTAAGGAAGTGGATATTAGTGCCGATGGCAAACAGATTGAAAATGCGATCGCTATTCAACACAAACCTGCTCCTAACGCCCCGCCCCTCAACACTAGACCTCTATCTCAAACTATTGAGGATTCCTATCAGTACCAATCTTCCTCGCAGTTTGACAAAACCATCATCCGCTTTACTCCCAAACCTGCCACAACCCAGCAACCGACAAATTGGTATGTCGTAGACGCCAGCGAAACAGGCGAACTCATCGCCCTAGCTGACGTTCCTTACCGCCTTGGCATCGATCCTCGTTCCTACTTAGAGCCTTCCTCCGCTAGCACCACGAGCGACCCCTATTGCACCCAAGGCTTTACCTACACCTTTGCCATGGAAGCCACAGAGGAACCACAGCCCCATCGGATGCCCTCGTTTTATCCCCAGTACGAACCCTACTACAGCTACGAGTTATCTCGACTAGCAGACTTCGGATTAGTGTTTACCTATCGGCGCATTTGGAGTCCCCAAGCCGGAGAAACGCAAAAGTTTGGCGGCATAACTTACACCGCCCCCGCGCCGGGAGACATCTCAATGCAGAACTGGACGTGGGGCAACGATTACCGCCCAGGTAATGCCGTTGATAACCTGGTTTACACCCGCGAACAATTGCAATCCACAGGACAGCTACAACCGGGAAATTGGATGGGTGGCTTGCGGACAGAAAGCCTGGCTAAAGCTGAGGAAATTTCTCAAGGTTTCTTCCACTGGTTGGTTGCTGGTACGACAGACTCCCAGCTAGGCGATGGCGTCAAAACACCCCAACCCAACAACCGCTACTTATCGGGGTTAGATTCCCCGATGGGAACGGTGCATGGCTTGTCGAAGTACCCTTACATGCGCGAGGGACGGCGAATTATTGGACGCCCCAGTTTTGGTTATCCCCAAGGCTTTGCCGTTGCAGAAATTGATATTTCTCGCCGCGACTACAAAGATGAGTATTACCAACAGGCTCTTTCACCCCAAGCCAATCGCAGTTTAGGGGCTGCCCTTGCAGGTTTAGAAGCCATTTCTGCTATTCAAGGCAACAAAACCCCGCAAGACGTGAGGCGTCGTACTCGCTCTAGTATCTATCCTGATTCGGTAGGGATTGCTCATTACGCTATTGATTTCCACCCCTGTATGACCCTCAGCCCTCCCGAAGCCCCCGGCAACACGGAACGTGAAGGAGAACGACAGGGTGCAGGTCAAGCTTATCCCTTCCAGATTCCCCTGCGGGCGATGATTCCCCAGAAGATCGATAACTTGCTGGTGGCGGGGAAAAGTATTGCAACTAGCCACATTGCTGCCGCCGCTTATCGTGTCCATTCCTTTGAATGGTCAGTAGGAGCAGCCGCCGGAACAACCGCTAGCTTTGCGCTGGAAAACGGCATCATGCCTTACCAGTTAACGGAGGGGCTACCTCGTCAGAAAACGCAGATCCAAGCCCTACGGCAACTTTTGGAAAGAAATGGCAATCCGACAACATTTCCAAATACTTCTATCTTTAATGAAGATTGGGATGAGTGGAGATAGTCATCGGTAGGGTGTTGCCCAATCAGTAGGGGCGTATAGCCTACGCCCATCAAACTTCTGCGTGGGAACCAGAATTTTTAAGGGCGCAAGCCTTGCCCCCCTAAATCAATCAGTATTCCAAAATTGTCCAATACCTGATAAAATCTGGCTTTTATAGCAGAAAAATTGAGCTTTCTGGCAGTACTTCTGTAAACTAGAGGAAAACGAATCGTTGTTTGATTTGTGTGCAGAATTCTGGTAACTGTCCTATGTCTATGGTAATTTCAGCGGCTTTTTATGCGACCTCGGCTTCGCCTGTTAAAGCTCCTGAACGTTCTGGTCAAGTTACCCAAAAGCCCTATCCCAACTACAAGGTGATTGTGCTAAATGATGATGTCAACACCTTTCAGTATGTTGCCGAGTGTTTGATGAAGTATATTCCTGGGATGGTAAGCGATCGCGCTTGGGAACTCACACATCAGGTTCACAACGAAGGGCAAGCAACGGTTTGGGTGGGCCCCAAAGAACAGGCGGAACTTTACCACCAACAGCTTAGACGTGCCGGGTTAACGATGGCTCCTTTGGAATCAGCGTGAGGTGATGAGTAAACCCAGTGGCGGCAGGTTGGTTTGGAATCACTCTACTCATCTTCAAGGTTTGATTCCGATTCTGGAACGACTGACTTATTACCAAGGCATTCAAACAATTACGCCTGCTGTGCTGGGACGTACCAAAAGCCATCGCCCTCATTTGCAACTCAAAGTGTCTGTCCCCATTCGTGGGGGATTTAAGCTGATTGCTAGAGCCGGAAAAACCTATCAAGAAGTGTTTATCCTCACGAGTTTGAGTCAAGACGAATTAGAAGACGCGATCGCTCAAATCCTCAAAGCTAAATAATTTTTGGCACAACTGAATAAGAATCGGCGTTGAGTCAAGCAAATTTAGTTCTAGAAGCGATCGCTTCTGGAATATCTCTGATTCGGCATGTAGATCGTGCCAGAGGTCAGGGGTTTGTTCAGATTCCCAACTTCTTGAAGAAGTCGGGGATCTCGGCTGGGAATCTAGAGCCTCGATATTGCCGAATTCAAGTCGAGAACAATGCACGTAATGAAAAGACTTGCCCGCAGCAAACAGCTCATCTGGGCAATTTTGTTGTGTCTGTCGGTTGTTTTGTTTCCCGTTCTCAGTCAGGCGGTGACGGTGCAGGAGGTTCCCAATCCCCGACAGCTTTATGGCGGTTGGGTAAGCGATGGGGCAAGTCTGCTCAGTGACAGTACTAAAGCCCAACTGAACGCGATGATTTCTGAGTTGGAGGGTCAAAACGGCAGTGAAATTGCTGTTGTCACGGTGACAGAAACAGCCCCCGCACCGAGTCCAAAAGCCTTTACTACGGAACTCTTTAACTACTGGGGAATTGGCAAAAAAGACCGGGATAATGGGGTGCTATTTTTGATTTCAAAAGGCGATCGCCGCGTGGAAATCGAGACGGGTGATGGTTTAGAAGCTATCTTGCCTGATGCCGAAGTAAAGCGAATTATCGATACTCAGATTATCCCTCAGTTCAAACAGGGTAATTTTGAAGCCGGAGCGATCGCAGGAACTACAGCTTTAGTGGACGTTTTAAAGCCAGAGTCAATCACTCCGATTCAGCCCCCGCTAAATGCTCCTCTCCCCTCTTCTCAACCCAACGAAACCACGTCTTCGGACGTTCCTAATCTAGAACTAGAACCAGCGCCCTCTTCTCCTCTGCCCAAGTACGTTGATTTACTCTGGATAATCGCCCTTTTGCTAGCTGTGCTTAGTTACTACGGAACCAAACGAATCGTTTCGCGTCCTGCCGCGATCGCAGCAACGGGTTCCTTTCGCTTCCAACGTACCGATCCTCACGATCAATCCATTTACTTGCTACTAGGGCTAGGCACGTTTTGTGCCGTTTTTGCGGGATCTTTTCTAATTTTAGAATTCTTTGTCCCGTTAGCAGAGACGTCAATCCCACTGATTGCTGCCTTTTTGGGATTAGTCCTCGGCATCCCGCTTTCTTTCTTCCTTGCCCAAAAGTTTTTTAACCCCAATAAAGAGGGACGAGCCTTGCGAAGCTTTCAGTGTGAAACCTGCGCTCAACCCATGAAGGCTGTCAACTCTGTTTCATTATCCCAAATCCTCAGCAAGCCAGAAAAAGTCGCCTCGAAGCTGAAGAGCGTTTGCTATGAAGGTTGGCAATGTCCTAGTTGCAGCCCGAAGCTATCGCGTTATGGAATTAATTTCCGCGCCTATGTCCTCAATTCCATAACTTTCCACAACTGCCCTAAGTGTCAAGAGCTAACGGTCACTCGCACCTCAGATGTTTTGGTACACCCAACACAACATAGCACGGGCGTTCGTCTTATTACTGATACCTGTCACTGCTGTAGCTACATTCATGAAAGACGTACAACGATTGCCCGTCTTCCAAGCAGCAGTAGCAGTAGTAGTAGCAGCAGTAATAGCAGTAGTAGCGGTAGTAGCGGTAGTGACTTCGGCGGTGGTAGCAGCGATGGCGGTGGTGCTGGAGGCAGTTGGTAACGTTGCTGTATTTCAAGCTTCTATTAGAGTTGCCATTGGAAGAAAAGTACCAGACGACCGACAAGGCGATCGCGCCAAGAACGCTTGCGCCAATCGGCTAAATTCACTCGCTTACTGCGGGATAAACCTAACTCGAAAAAGTGCTGGATATTTTCCACTATGACTTGATCGGCAGTAGAGATATCTAATTCATCGTTGTGGAAAAAGCTGCGCGGGTCAAAGTTGGCACTGCCTGTACTCACCCAAAGGTCATCAATCAACAAAATTTTAGCGTGCAGCATACTCGGCTGGTATTCATAAATCTCGATTCCCGCTTTCAAAAGCTCGCCGTAAAGTTCAGTAGAGGCGTAGTAAACAAACTTTTTATCGCTGCGCGATCCCGTGGTGAGGATGCGGACTTCAACCCCAGTGTTGTGAGTATTGATTAGTTCCTGACGCGATTTGCGGTCAGGCAAAAAATAGGGACTGGCAAGCCAGACTCGCTTTCGAGAAGCTAAAATACCGCCTTGAAACAAGGCTCTCACTGAAGAAGACCTGTAGGAGGGGTCATCCCCTGGCGTCACTAACATAAGCTCCTCCTCAGCCCGTTCAGGATTGAAGATGTGTTTTCCAAAGTCAGCTGTGCCGCCTGTAAGCGTCCAGTGTTGCATGAACACCCCTTCCAGGACAGCAACAACGGTGCCTTCCACGCGAAATTCAAAGTCAAACCAGGGGGCAGTATCGCCGATTTTATCCAACCCATCCCAATAGTCAGAAATGCCTGCACCGCCGATTAATCCAACTTCTCCATCGATTAACAAGAGCTTGCGGTGAGTTCGTCCGGCATAGGTGGTGGGGGCTTTCCAGTCGAAAGAGTTGAAAAAGTGAACTTCGACTCCCGCCTTTTGCAGGCGACTCCAGTACTTTTTGGAAATTTCTTTGACGCCGTAACTGTCTACAATAAGCTGAACGTCAACTCCGGCGGCGGCGCGTTCGGCAATCGCGGCGGCGAAGTCATTGGCGCGTCGCCCTGGCGTCATGAAAAAGGTTTCAAAGTGAATGGTGCGCTTGGCACTGGCGATCGCTTCTAGTCGCGCTGATTGCAGTTCATCCGCTTCTACCCAAAACCCTGTCGTCACTCCAGTGGTGGTGAGGGAGTTTGATAAGCTGGCAAGAGCAAGCGGAAAGCGGGGTTCATTAGGAGCAGGAACATTCTTTGCCCTGTACTTGATGCGCTCGCGGAAGGTGCCGAGGAAGTAAAGTGCAAAAAATATTACGACGACTATAACGACAATAGCGATACCGAGCCATTTAAATATGAAAATGATTTGCTCCATGACAAGGCGCTTGCTCCAAGTTCACCCTCACGTTAGACAAGAATGGAGGGCAAATAAAATTAATCAGATCATTTCATTGGTAGTGAGAAATGGCAAACGTTCGGCTTGAAGAAATTACCCGCCAATTCGATAACGTTACGGCAATTGAAAACATTAGTTTTGAAGTGCCAAATGGGGAATTTTGGGTGTTAGTTGGCCCCTCTGGTTGCGGAAAATCGACAATCTTACGGACGATTGCCGGATTGGAAACAGCAACGAATGGCAATCTCTACATCGGTGAAAATTTGGTTAATGATGTCCCCGCACGGCAGCGAGATGTGGCAATGGTGTTTCAAAACTACGCCCTTTACCCTCACATGAGCGTGGCGGAAAATCTTTCCTTTGGGCTGCGGATGCGAAAAGCTGACGCTAAAACTATTGCCGAACGGGTGGAGAGGGTAGCGCGATCGCTGAATATTTCCCATCTCCTCGACCGCAAGCCTAAACAGCTATCCGGCGGACAACAGCAACGGGTAGCCCTCGGTAGAGCGATCGCCCGCGAACCCCAGGTGTTTCTCCTCGACGAACCCCTGTCTAACCTCGATGCTCAGTTGCGGGACGATACTAGAGCCGAACTGAAGCAACTCCACCAACGTCTTGGCATCACTACCCTCTACGTCACCCACGACCAAATCGAAGCGATGACTTTAGGCGATCGCATCGTCGTATTAGAGGGAGGGAAAATTCAACAAATTGGCGAGCCACAAACGATTTATGCCCGCCCTGCAAACCGCATGGTCGCAACGTTTCTGGGCAATCCGCCAATGAACATTTTGCCCGCAACTTACACGAATGCAGACTTCCACGTCAGCGGTCAATTCTTACCCTGTCCAGCGGTCTTGAAAACATCGCTACACCCTACCCAAGAACAAGTGTTTGACTTAGGCATTCGCCCGGAACATCTCAGCATTGTCTCTAGTCCTGCTGAAAAACCCCAAGTAGAGATGGCTCAACTCACCCTAGAGGTAAACGTCGTTGAACCCTTGGGACGCGAAACATTAATTCGCGGCAATCTCCCAGATTCAGAAGTTTTGTTGAACGTACAAGCCGCTGCCAATTGGCGAGGGCGTCCGGGCGATCGCATTACTGTACAACTCAACCTAGACGAGCTATTTGTCTTTGATGCTGCAACGGGTGAAGTCTTGTATTCGTAGGAAAATTACGCGGTTGACTGGAGACGCGATCGCTATTTTTTAGCTGATCATCTGAGTCTAATCAAACGTCAGCAAAGCTAAATAATCCGGCTTTTCAAGTAGCTCCTTGGCTAGCAAAAAACTAGAAATTGTCCAGGTTTGGTACTTCCTGGCTTCTTTGCCAATTAGCCTGCCATTTTGCCCATCATAGTATTCTGGCCACTGCTCCTTACTCAATCTGCTTTCAGCGATCGCCACTGCTTTAACTGCTAGTTCTGTTCTCCCAGTTTTTAAAGCAGCAGCCGTCAACATCCACAGCAAAACGGGCCAATTGCCACCATTGTGATACGACCAAGACTTATTTTTCGGGTCGCATCCCGTCAGCATTTTCCATTCCTGACCTTCCAAAGCGGGGAAACAGATTTTCATCGGCATATAGCCCACCAAATCGTCCCAGCGTTGGTCAATTAATTGCATTACTTCTTGGGATTGTTTTTCGCTGGTTAAGGAAGAAATGACAGCCATCAAATTTCCCAAAGCAAAAAAGCGGCAGTCCAATTGGGAAGGGCCGAGATTTCCCGCTAAGTAGCCACCTTTTTCTGGCAACCAACTACTCAACCAGTCATAGGGGATGGAGTCAGAATAGATATTAAACTGATTAATCGCTGCTTTACCGTACTCTTCCCCTTTGTAGCGGTAAATCACAGTCAATCGCTCCAAGTCTAGCCAATAGTGCTTGCGAAGATGAGCAGAAAGTGGCCCTAAGCGTTGAATGACTGCCTGAATGGTTGATTTGTTGATGGCGTTATCTAGTAGCAGTGCTTCCGCTGCGCGTAAGGCGGTGTAGAACAACGACTGAATTTCTAAAGGATGTCCGTAAATCCCTAGACGGCGGTCAATCATGCAAGCACCATCCGGGACTAGGATCGTGGGATACATATCAAATCGCGCTATCAAGCACAGTTCCAGAATTAGGCGAATTCCTTCTTGGAAGTCTTCTCGTTCTGCTAAAGAGGTGTCCCCCGTGGCTTTGACATAGGCTCGCAAGAGAAATATCCACCAGAGACAGGAATCAACGGGGGTGACTCGACCAATGGCATGATCGCCAAAGTCTGGTTCGAGGTATTGCTGCCCTTTGATCGTTTCAACTTTGAAACTCGCTGGCATCAAACCGCGACCGGGTTCGAGAAAGTCTAATTGCCTTTGTTTAATTTGTAGTTTTAGGGTTTCTTCTAGGAAATTGCGAACAATTTCTGCTCGACCTTTCAGTAAAAATAGTAAGGCGGCGGAGACAAAATCTCGAATAAAGCATTGGTCATAATTTAGGGACTCGACGCTGGGGTCACAGGCAGCTAGAGTCCCGATAGGGCGGTCGTTGTAGTAAATGATCGACTTTTCTAGGTAAGCCCAAGCTTCTTCTTCAATAGTGCATTCCGTTGTCATAGATTCGTCGATGCGTTGATCCATAGGGGCTTAACCTGAGCAGCAAAAAAGTTGAGTGCGATCGCGCTCAATTTTATCAGCTAATTCCGCCAGGAGCCTCACACTGAACTCGTAGGGTCAGTGTCGAGAGGAATGACGGGTCTGTCGATGGGGTTCAACGCCCCAGAGACAGACAAACTCCTAATGTATTGTCGAAGCACATCACTGATAGTTCTTTCTGTAAGCTCACAGTACCGCTCTAAGTGAGCTTTTTCCTTGTCTGCCAGTCTGAAATTTATCTGCTGCATATAGAAAAAGTATAGATATTTGCTATAATCATGACATGAAATTAGCCTACCAGTTCAAGCTAATCCCAACTTCTAGTCAAAAGTGCCGCATGAGTAAATGGCTCGATATGCTGCGACACCAATATAATTATTTGTTAGCAGATAGGTTTGACTGGTGGGAAATGAATCGCTGCTCAATCAACGCTTGTCCGTTGGTGTGCAGTATAACCGAACCACGAGAGCAGCCCGAATACTACGGACAAAAGCGTTCTTTGGTGTCTCTCAAGCTCCAACGGGAATGGTACAAAGATATCCATGCTGATGTCTTGCAAGACATGGTGAAACGGGTAGACTTAGCTTTTGCTCGGTTCATAAAGGGAGATAGCAACGGTAAGCGTAGTGGCAAGCCTCGATTCAAGAGCAAAAACCGATATCGCACTTTTGCCTATCAACGAGTAAAGCCTGACTGCATCCAAGGCAATCGCGTTGGACTTCCCAAACTAGGAGAAATCAAGTTTATCCAACATCGCCCCATTCCCGATGGATTCGTCATTAAACGAGCATTAGTTACGCTCAAGGCAGATAGCTGGTATTTGACGTTGACATTAGAAGATGCGGGCGTCCCAGATAATCCAACGATTGACATTGAACCGACCGAAGCCAATAGTATTGGCGTTGATGCGGGTCTGGAATATTTTGCCGCTTGCTCTGATGGCACAATGGTGGAACCTCCCAAGTTTTACCGACGAGCCGAACAAAAGCTAGCCAAACTACAAGCCAAAAGAGAGCTAAGGAAAAAAGGTTCTACCG
The DNA here is from genome assembly GCA_019359445.1 of Kastovskya adunca ATA6-11-RM4. GTDB lineage: Bacteria > Cyanobacteriota > Cyanobacteriia > Cyanobacteriales > Coleofasciculaceae > Kastovskya > Kastovskya adunca. Next base: position 48,815 of record JAHHHJ010000014.1, read on the forward strand.
CACGTCGCAAACTCAATCATTGCCTTGCTAAATTGCATCAACAAATAGCGAGACAACGCAAGCAATGGCACTTTGAATTGGCGGGTGATCTGGTAGGTAAGGCTGAGGTTATCTTCATAGAAGACCTCAAAGTTTCTAACATGGCAAAGCGCAATAAACCTAAGCAAGATGAAGAAGGAAACTTTCTTCCTAACGGGCAAGCTGCCAAGTCTGGTTTAAACAAAAGTTTTGCTGATGCTGGGATATCTGGATTCTTGAACGAAGTCCTTCCGTACAAGGCTGCAAGAGCTGGGCGGTTGGTTGTAAAAGTTAATCCTTCGGGGACATCTCAACATTGTGCAATATGCCTTTCGAGAGTTCCAAAAGAATTAAGTGATAGATGGCATGAATGTTCCTGTGGTGCATCCATGCCCCGCGACTTGAATTCTGGAATTCTAATTAAAAAAGTGGGGTTGGGCGTTCGCCTCACTATAAAACGCGAATCCGGGAAGTCTCGGAGGAGAAGCCCACACTCTAATCTTTGATTGAGTGTGGGGGTACGTCACGTTGGCACCGCTCAGGAAGGTGCCCCTCAGGTCAGCTTCAGCAAAATCTGTGAGAAGGTCTAAACCAACAATTTTTGCTAACTCCAGAAAGTTCGTTGTTTCTGCCTCTACAACTTGCTGGATTAGCGCTTGAGCTTCTTGGAGAAATTCTTCGTCAGACATATTCCAACTCTTGCCGACTGAGATAGGGTTTTATTTTGCGCTTTAGCAGAAGTTTGGCAAGCCCTATATACTTTCCTCTTTTCTGGGCTTAAATCTTTTAGCCACAAGCCCTCAGCCTCAATCACACGCACATTCTTCAGTGAGACTTCAAAGGTTTCTTCTACACGGCAGGGCATTGCTGTTACGTTCAGAGTTACCAGCGTTGTCTTCTTGAGCAAACCTTTCAAAACTGGTTCGCCTCTCTTCTCTTCAAATTCCCAAAGGGAACAGGAACTCTCAAAAATTCCAAAACGATCGCCTAACCAATCCTTCACAATTTGCGCCGCGTCGCTGTAAATCACGCTGTAACTGCTCGGAAAGCCCTTCATTCTCTTTGAAGCAAGCATTCTCAATCTTGGTACTTCCCAGATTCGTATCGCTAAAGTTGGCATAACGACAGTCTGCACCGCTCAAATCTGCACCAAGCAAATTGGCACCAACTAGGATTGCATAGCTTAAATCAGCACGACGTAGAGAGGCGTGGCTTAAGTTAGCTTCGCTTAAATTGGCATAACTCAAATTAATATTAACCAAATTGGCACGTCGCAGGTTCGCACCAATCAGAACGCCATTACTCAACTGGACGCGGAGTAAGTTAGCACTAACTAAACTAGCCCCAATCAAATTAGCACTGTAGCAATTAGCGCCAATCATCTCCGCATCATCCAACACAGCACTAAGAAAATTAGTATTACTGAGGTTTGCACTTGTGAGTTTGGCGCTTCTCAAGTTGGCACCACTGAAGTCTGCCCCTCGCAGGTCAGAATTCACCAAGTTTGTCCTCAATAAAATCGCACCACTAAGGTCAGCTCCTCGCAGATCAACACCACTGAGGTTAGCACCAGCAAAATCTTTGACTGGATTAAGACCAGCAATTTTGGCTAACTCTGAGAAGTTGTCTGTATCTGCTTCGACAATATTCTGAATCAACTCGCGCAGTCTTTGTAACGATCTTTCATTAGGCACATTCTGGTTTTGTCTTCCCTGAAAAAGGCAATTATTTTAGCGTCTAACATACCGAATGGCAATAATCCTCTCGATTAATGCCCTTTTATTTCGGCTGATATTATTTAGTGACAGCCCTGATGCTTTTAGTTGTTCCCCTGATGATTGACTGTATTCCTCGCTTCTTCGCAGAATCGTTTCTAACGACCCTGGCAGCTCATCGGTGGTGTCGTAGGTGAGTTGCTCAAGGGGGAGGTCTATAGAGTCGGAGTGCTTCATCTTTAATTCTAGAGTAAACAACTTAGCAGATCTGCTACAAAACTAGCATCTCATTAATTGCTAAGGAGCAGTAGATACTATAGGGCTAATTAATCTAGTGTCCGCAAACGCGATCGCACCCCTTCCAAATGAAGGTAATGCCATCTGTACGGAACAAGCGTCAGCCCTGATAGAAACTAGAAACTGGCAGCGCTAACGCCACCTTACTGCTAATTTTCTGGCAAAAACAAACCCCCTCCTCGTTAAGAGGAAAGGGGAAAAGGGAGTCTAAAAATGTCAGACTGTGGCGTATCCTACAAAAACCTGCTTTAATTGCCTGAGTGGCAGAAGATTTGCGGGTAGAAAAGAGATGAGGAAATTTCCAGCTTCCGAAGGTACATCTTTCTTTCCTACCCTGTGCCACCTATCACCTAGCTTTTCTCCACCTCTGTGCTTTACCAGAGGTGTTTAGAAGCGTATACCGACTCCAGCTTGGACGCTAACGGCTTCTGCTGAGCTGTTTTCGTAGGCGTTAAGACCAACCTTGACATCGCTGTAGCCAACGATGTTTTGACCAAATTGGCTTTCCACACCGACAACTCCGGCGAAGGAGTCTCTATTACCCAGGGGGGTGTTTTGACCATCGGCTTCTACCAATGAGGCACCACCACCGACGTAGACGTTGGTATTTCTAGCAACAGGAACATCGACTGTCACCATCGGAGCGATCGCACTGGTTTCATCACTGAAGAGGACAGCACCACGGACAGAAACGGGTACTTTGGGAAGCGCGAAACGACCTTGGATAGTACCACCGAACTCGGCTTCATCGCCACCTTGTCCGCCATTGGTGACACCAGCCGCAACACCAGCACCGACGTAGCTGGCGTTGGTTCCTTTTACGGGTTGTGCTTGTACTGTTCGTACAGCTTGTGCTGAGGCGCTACCCGCAGAAAGCAACATGGGAGCGATCGCCACAGCAGACAAAGCAGAAATGGTGAAGAGAGATTTAAGTGTGAGTTTCATAATTACTTCCATCAACGGCTAGGGTGTATCGTTGCGTTGTTACTTTTAAAGTCGTTGGGAAGTTTAAAAAAGTTCCAGGAATTCTTGTAAATCTTCTAACTTCCTTAGGGGAAAGATAAATAGGTATTAATAAAGAACTACTTGTCTCTCTACCAGAAGTTGAAGGCTAGCTATAATAAATTCTAAATCTATTTTTCCGGATTGAATAGAAAGCATAGACCCTTTATTTTTAGGCTTATTTAGCATTATTTAGAAGAATGTGTGCCACAAGTGGACTGTTTTTTAACTGTCACTTACTGCTCTAAAAGTAAGTAGTACTTACCAGTGTCTTAATTGGAAAAGGAGCGGGAATGATGGGAGATAGGGAGAGAAAAACTCATTCGCCTCTTTACCAATCCCTAGCTCCTTAGTCGTTCGGCAATCAGGGAAGCGAGCTTGGCTGGCTCGACGGGCTTGCTGACATGGTAGGTAAATCCGGCAAATAGGGCTTGTTGGGAGTCACTCTCGCTGGCATAAGCCGTAAGCGCGATCGCGGGAATATCTCCCCCTGCTTCTGGCGCTAAGGCTCTGACTTGGCTAATCAACATATAGCCATCCATTTCTGGCATCCCGACATCACTGATCAGTAAATCGGACGTTGACTGCTTCAAAACAGATAGGGCTTGCTTTGCTGAAGATGCAGCCATCACCTCTGCCCCATACTTCTCTAATGAGAACACCAGCAGTTCCAGGGAGTCTGCATCATCATCGACAACTAAAAGGCGTATCCCCCTTAAATCGGGAGCCGCACAAGACGGCATGGGTTCTGAGTCAATCGGCGAGGAAGCAGGTATCAAGGGGAATTGGACACAAAAGGTAGCTCCTTGCCCCACTCCTGAACTCTCTGCCCAAACCATGCCTCCGTGCAGTTCCACAAGCTGACGGACGATCGCTAACCCCAAACCAAGCCCTCCAAAGGTGCGAGTCGTGGCGCTGTCTTCCTGTCGGAAGTAATCAAATACATAGGGGAGAAAATCAGGCTCAATGCCTTTGCCCGTATCGCTGACTGTAATTTTGGCATAGGCATCAACCGCCTCAAGCTGGATTGTCACCTTTCCCCCAGAAGGGGTGAATTTAACAGAATTGGAAAGGAGATTCCAGATAATTTGCTGTAAACGACCAGGATCGCCAGAAACCTGACCGACAGTGGGATCAAGGTTGGTTTCAAGAGTAATGGACTTAGCAACGGCGGCTAAATGCACCGTCTCTAGTGCTGCTGTAATAGCGGATACCAAGTTAACTGTACTCACCTTTAAACTGAGCTTACCTTGCAAAATCCGGGAGATATCCAGCAAGTCTTCAATCAGTTGTGTTTGTAACTGGGCATTGCGTTCAATCGTCTCTAGTGCCCGTGCTGTTGTCTGCTCGCTAAGTTGACCGCGTCGCAGGAGCTTTGCCCAACCGAGAATCGGGTTGAGGGGAGTACGCAGTTCGTGGGAAAGGACAGCGAGAAACTCATCTTTAAGACGGTTAGCCCTTTCTGCTTGGGTGCGTGCCGATTGTTCCGCTTCGTACAAGCGGGTATTCTCAATGGCAATTGATGCCATTTGGGCAAGTTGAACGAGAATCGCTTCGTCTTCTTGAGTAAACTCGCCTTGGTATTTATCAGATAACTGCACTAAGCCGATGTTGTGCCCATCGCGTCCTTTAAGGGGAGCAGCCAGCCAGCCGCGCATGGGGGGATGACGATGTGCCGCGTCCCCAAAGCCGTTCCATCGGGGATGGGCTTCGAGTTCGGCTTGCGTCAGGCGCATCGGGCGATTGGCATGGCAGACGCAGGTATAAATGCCGGAGCCATCGGTCAGTTCTTCGTAGTCTTGCCACTCGGCGTATTTATCGGAGAGGGAAACGGCATTGATCGCTTGCGCCCAGTTTTCCCCCACTGTCATGCTGGTTACAGCCTGGTGTGCGCCAATAATTGAACGCGCTCGTTCGGTAATGACTTTGAGGGATTCATCGACAGACAGTACCGAGTTGACGGCAAGTGCCGCTTCTGTTAAACCGTGCAGTTGTCTAGAATACTGCTGTTCCCGCAGGAGGAGTTGTTCGCGCTCTTTTTCAGCCTTTTTGCGATCGCTAATATCTAAATAAAACCCGATCGCCTCTTGCTGAATAAACGGTTCCTCAAGTATTGCTCCACCAAAGAGAATAGGGATGTGACTTCCATCTCTACGGATGTATTCTTTTTCAAAGGGAGTGGCAATGCCTTGGGTTTTGAGTTCGGCAATCGCTTTCTCATCTAAGGCAAGAAATTCTGAAGGCGTCATCTGCTTCCAGTTCACTTGACCCGCCAGCAGCGCTTCCCAGTCATAGCCTACCAGTTGCAGAAAATAGTCGTTGGCGTAGTGGATACCACCGTTTAAATCACCGAAGGTAACGCCGAACATATTCGACTCCACCAAACGACGGAAACGCTTTTCGCTTTCTCGCAACGCGGCTTCTGAATCGCGCAGGTTGGCTGCCGAGCGTTCTGCGGCTGTCCGGGCTTGGGCTTGCGATCGCGTTACTCCAAACAACACTAAACTTATGACTACGCCGCTAAGCCCGATATAAGGCATCAGCCGTCTTTCCGACAACAAACCAATTTCCGGTCGTGAGGTGAACAGGAGCGTCCAAGGGCGTCCTGCAACATCAATTGTTCTCTTGGTTGTAAAGTGAGGTCGATTAAAGAAGCTTCCAGTCCTACGATTTGGGTTAGAGCGATATAGAAGCTTTTCTGGGCTGGCAGTTATGCCGTCGTAAACTTGAAAGTCGATCACAGGGTTTTTCTGAGTACCGAAGATACCTGTTAGCAGGTCATCAGCCCGAAAAGGACTGTAGACAAAGCCGATTAATGCCTCTCGCCGCTCAGCGACAGTATCAGGTATGATGCCATCGCGGTAAATCGGAAGGTAAATCAGGAAGCCAGACTGCTTTTGCTCGTCAATTTCTTGCATTAAGGTGACTTGCCCCGAAGCCGCCGCCGCCGCAGTATCGCGGGCTTGTTCCATCGCCGCGCGGCGCATCGGTTCGGTGAACATATCGAATCCGATTGCCGCTTGGTTACGCCGATCTAGGGGTTCAAGATAAGCGATCACATAATATTCTGGACGGGGAAAGTCGGGTCTGATGGCAAAGTTGCCCCGTCCCTGACGCCCCATCTGGGCAATTAGCGCCTCTTTTTCCGCTTCGTTGACTCTTACCGAGAAACCGATGCCCTGAATACCTGGATAACGACGCCGTAGTTCGAGACTATTAACATAGGCACGGAAATCCCTAAGGCTGACGTTGTCACTAGCGGCAAATAAGCCCTGACTTCCCCGCAATAAAACAATATAGGTGTCCAAACGATTTTGGATGTCTTCTTGCGTGCGACCGACAGCATTGTCAAAGCGTAACTGGTCTTTGGCGTCTGCCATTCTTGACGCAGAGAGGGTGGTAATAGCCGTTAGCAACAACGTTACAACCAAGACAACATAAGCAATCCCAGTGCGACGTAGGTGGATAGATTTCAAGGAATTCAGTTTCATAGAGAGCTTTCAAAACTAGAAACTGGGCAAGCAGGTTGAGGATTTATCCAGGGTCAGTTGTTGTGAGTCGGTGAGTTAGGTGTTCCCCATCACCTCAGCTCCCCACTTTTTCATGCTTCACCCTTTTCTCTCCCCCATTGTCAGCCTATCGCCCCGTCACTGTAGCCACCTACCTCCTAACTCAGATCATCTGCTTGCTTTGACTCAACGACCAAGCCCGGTAGTCCTTGCAGGCGTTCGGGTGGAGGGAGGGCTTGAGAGGCAGGCACCATAATGGTCAAGGCACCGGGAAGGCAATCAATATCTATGGGAGTTGTCCCCACGATTTCTCCATCGACGACGACTTTTTGCGGGGGTACGGTGCTGATTTTGAGGTTTTTGGCGCGGAGGTAGCCGATATCATCCCGATCGGTGGCTTCTCCCTGAAGAGCAGTTTGTAGCAGATGATAGGATGCGGCGATCACTCCAGTGCGAGTTTGTGGGGCAACCACAGTTACATCCAGTAAGCCATCATCATAAATAATTCCTGCTGGGCCCTGAGCCAAGATAGAAGTAGGGGGAGCAGCATTGGCGATCGTTACTGCGGCGGCGGCTAGGGTAATCACCCGGTCATCGGTTTCAATCTTGACTTCAAAGGTATCAAACTCCCGCAGCTCTTGTAGGCCTGCCAAAAGATAAGCCAGCATCCCGAAGCGGTTTTTTGTCTCGCGGTCAGCTTTTTTTACCAGTTCCGCTTCAAACCCAATGCCAGCTAACAACACCATCGGCTTACCGTTGCATATTGCCGCATCGATAACCTTTTGTGTCCCATCCAAAATCGTCTGACAAGCCGCTTCAATGGTGTCAGGAATTCCTAAAGCCGAGGCAAAAGCGTTTGCCGTACCCCGTGAAATTATCCCTAAAGGAATCTGCGTCTGAACCACTGCCTCAGCCGCTGCTGAGAGGGTGCCATCCCCCCCAGAGGCAATAATCAGCTCCACACCTCTGTCTACCGCTTCCCGCGCCAGTTGATTGGCATCAACTTCCGGCGTCGTCATGTGAATATCTAGGTCAATTTCCTGATCTAAAAGCGTCCGAATTTTAAACAAATCTGTTTCGGGGTTACTTTGACCCGCAACGGGATTAAAGATCAGGCAGGCAGAACGTTTCATAGTTTTTAGTTATTAGGTATTACTCAAATAGGATAGAAGCTGATGAAAGCCCATTGATGTTGAGTAACAGTTTTATGGCAGTGCCCAGTCGTCAGGGTTAGAAGTTAGTATGACTTACACCCATCACCTGTGCCCTCTTACCTCTGAAGTAATAACTAATAACTTACCTCTGAAGTAATAACTAAGAACCTTCCTCAACTTGACTAATTCGACGCAAGTTGAGAATGTCGCTCATTTTCTTAATTTGGGTGAAGCTGCTTTCGAGCTGATCATGGTCGCGGATGTCGATGCAGAGGTCGATAATTGCGGGTCTACCTTGGTGAGTTTTGACGCTGGCGTTGCGAACGTTGATGTTTTGGTCGCTGAGGCGCAACAAGACATCCTTGAAGACGCCGACCCGGTCGAGAACTTCGATTTGAACGTTGACAGGGTAGGTTTGCGGACGCCCCTGACCGTTATCGGTGGGGTTCCAGTTGACGGGGACGAGGCGATCGCCGGAGAAATTTTCCACGTTAGGACAACCCTGGCGGTGAATGGAAATCCCCCGCAAGCGGGTAACCGCACCGATAATTCCTTCCCCTGGTAGGGGATTGCAGCACCCGGCGATGTGATACATGAGGCCTTCGACACCAGCAATGGGTTCGCCCTTAGTGGTTTGGGTTGGGGGAAGTTTTACGATCGCGGTTTGGGTAGCGATCAACTCTTGCGGGTTTAGTTCTGGGGGATTCTGGGCTTTGACGGCTTCTCGGATGCGATTGACCACCAGGTTTAATGTCACTTCCCCGTAGCCCAAGGCGGCGAGTAAGTCTTCTACGCTGTGGTAGTTACAGCGTTCGGCAACAGCCTGTAGGGGAGCCGATTTCATTAAGGCTTCAAAGCCTTGTTTACCGAGTTCTTTTTCCAGAAGTTCCCGACCGCGAGCCACATTTTCGTCTCGATGCGATCGCTTAAACCACTGCCGAATTCGGTTCCGGGCACTGGGCGTCACCACAAAGTTCAGCCAGTCTAAACTAGGATGACCATTTTTCTGGGTGACAATTTCCACAATGTCGCCATTCTGGAGAGTCGTATCAAGCTGTACCATCCGCCCATTGACTCTGCCTCCGGCACAATGGTTTCCCACCTCTGTATGAATCCGGTAGGCAAAATCTACAGGTGTTGCGTTCCGGCTCAGGGGGATCACGTCACCTTTAGGCGTGAAAACATAAACATCATCGTCAAATAAATTGTCTTTGACGCTTTGCATATATTCCTGAGCGTCTTTCAGGTCGTTTTGCCATTCCAATAGTTGCCGCAGCCAAGTCAGCTTTTCGTCTTCAGCGGTGATTTGGGTATTGTTAGAGCCACCTGATTCTTTATATTTCCAGTGTGCCGCGATCCCCCACTCGGCAATATGGTGCATATCAGCCGTGCGAATTTGCACCTCAATGGGGCGACCTGTTTGTCCAATCACACCAGTATGCAAAGACTGATAGCGGTTTGGCTTAGGCAAACCAATGTAATCTTTAAAGCGACCAGGAATCGGTCGAAAGGCATCATGAACCACGGCTAGAGCGCGATAACACTCTTCTTTGGTTTGCACAATCAGCCGCACGGCGGCAATATCATAAATTTCATCAAAGCTTTTGCTCTGCCGCTCCATCTTCTGGTAAATCCCATACAAGTGCTTGGGACGCCCGCTGACTTCTCGGCACCCAATCCCCACTGCTTCTAGTCGTTGGCGCAGCATTTGGGTTACCTGAGTCAGTCGCTCTTCCCGGTCTGAGCGACGTTCGGCAACCAATTCCTGCATTTCCCGGTAAGCCTCTGGCTCAAGATACTTAAAGGATAAATCTTCTAATTCCCACTTAAAGCGTCCAATTCCGAGGCGATTTGCTAGGGGGGCAAAAATGTCTCGCGTTTCTCTGGCAATTCGTCGCTGTTTGTCCGGGCGCAGGTGGGACAGCGTCCGCATATTGTGCAGGCGGTCTGCTAGCTTCACTACAATGACCCGAATATCTGCTGCCATTGCTAAGAACATGCGGCGGAAGTTTTCCGCTTGACGTTCGGTTTTGCTGGAAAAGTTGAACGAAGACAGTTTAGTTACCCCTTCTACCAGTTGCCGCACTTCGATACCAAAGCGCGATTCGATTTCTTCTGGGGTAACATCCGTATCTTCAACGACATCATGGAGGAATCCCGCTGCAATCATGGCACTGCTACCGCCCAAATCTCGCAGTAAGCCAGCAACAGCAACGGGATGAGCAATATAGGCGTCGCCAGAGGCGCGGTACTGACCTTCATGAAGTTCGTAGGCAAAGCTAAATGCCCGACAAATCAGGTCAGTGTCCTCGGAATAGACTGCATCATGGGACGATGAGGCTGTTATTAGACATTCCCGTAACCAGTCAGGAACAACAAAATTAAAAGTGGGGAGAGTGGCTGTGGCTTCCATGGTTCTGTAATTCTTTGGTTAAGGATTAAAAATAGATATGCAAGTTTAGCAGAACTGTTAGGTTCTTCAATATCTTGAAAATAAAGAGAGAATTAATTACCCCAGAGGAATTATTCTGGAGCGTAATGGCTTAGTACTAATTCCGGTTGTTGGCTTTTGGTTGTTCTTGGCGATCGCCTACCAATTAACAACTCAAACCAAGCCAGGTTGAATCCATCAATCGATTTAAATATGAGTTGCTAAAATTCTTGCAGATCGGATGTTAAAAGTAATCTGGCGCTGGACATAAGCACCAAAGTGATATTGGTAGCTGCTTCCTTTCAGTTTGCAGGCTAAGAAGCGGGCTTTTACCGACCGCTATTAATAGAAATAAAATTCTTTATATTAATTCTAGACTAAGAAGGCTCAGATGTTGACACCATCCTATCGTCAAGCTTATCAAACTTTTTTAGAGGCACTTCAGGAGGCGCAGCAAACCACGAGCGTTTCTGCCGGAGGGACGATCGCGCCTATCGTTCAAAACCTGCAAACGTTATTTAAAAATCATATTTTCAGCCTGGATGGAGAGGAATTAGATGGGGCGGTTTTGTCCCGATGGCAGTCTATTCAGACTGAACTTTACAAACAGATGCGGTTGTTGGAGACAGACGCGATGTTGTTGCAGGCAGCGCGGAGTACAACGACTGTGGTGACTCGCCGTGCCTATTTAAGCGATCGCCTCAACATCTTGGTACGCTACTGTGACGCTTTGTTACAACCCCAGGCAGAGTAGGCGCAAACATCGGCAAGAAAAGCAGTCGCTTAAATAGGGAAATTTAGCCGACCAGCACACGTTGTAATCACCAGGAAGAAACATCTGTGCAATGTCCGAAATGTAAGCAGGTAGAGTTGGTTGATGGCATTCTAGATGAGCAGTTGGGAGTGCAGTACTGCAATGAGTTAGGACACAAACTGGCAGAGCGGGTGTTTGAACTGGCAGATTTAGTGAAGCACACCCTAATGGAGATTTTGGCGTTGCCTACCTCATGTGCCAAGTTGCCGTTAATCCGCAACCCGCGAAGCGCAGTGAGTAGACCTCTTGCAATAAATGTACCAGACCCCTCCCCAACCCTCCCCTTACTAAGGGGAGGGGGCAAGATTTCAAGTCTCCCCCCTTACTAAGGGGGGTCTATTCGACTTATGCAAGAGGTCTAGTGATAAGCTGTTACGCATTTAGTTGATTCAAAATGGACTCCCTGTTCTGTGTAGAAAACTTGCGGGTTGCTTATCCCCAGCGACAGCACTCGACGTCAGCGCCTGTTTGGGCGGTGGATGATGTGTCCTTTAGCTTGCAGCCGGGAGAACGCCTGGGATTGGTGGGCGAGTCAGGCTGTGGCAAGTCTACTCTGGGACGAGCGGTAATGCGCTTGTTGCCGGAGTCGTCCCAGGTTGAGGGGCGGGTGATGTTTGCCGGACAGTCGGTGTTCGATCTCTCGCCTGCTCAGTTGCGACGGTTTCGGGGCGAAGTGGTGGCGTTGGTGTTTCAAGACCCGATGACGCGGCTCGATCCCTTGATGACGATTGGGGATCACTGTCTGGAAACGTTACGGGCGCATCAGCCGCAGTTGTCGCGACGGGAATGTAAGGAGAAAGCGATCGCCACCTTAGAAGCGGTAAAAATTCCAGCTAGTCGTTGGTCTCAGTATCCCCACGAGTTTAGCGGTGGTATGCGCCAACGGGTAGCGATCGCTTTAGCATTACTCTTGGAACCCAAGGTGATTGTGGCAGATGAGCCGACGACTAGCTTAGATGTGACGGTTTCGGCACAGATTTTGCAGGAGTTGACCCGCCTATGTCAGGAACGGGAGATGGCACTGCTGTTGATTTCTCACGATTTGGCAATGGTGGGAGAGTATTGCGATCGCATTGCCGTGATGTACAAAGGTCAGATGGTGGAAATGGGAGCCGTTAAGCCAATTTTCCAAGACCCCCAACATGAGTACACGCGATCGCTTCTAGAAGCAGCACTGCATATTCAAGCGATTAATAGTCATACTCAGGACTCCCAACCTAACGATTTGGAATCCTCCCTGCTGCGCGTCACGGATTTAAAGCAGCACTACACCCTGGAAAGCAACTTTTTTGAGCAACTGTTGTTTAAAAAGCCTGCCTCGCTGATTAAAGCGGTGGATGGAGTCAGTTTTGAGTTGTATGCGGGTGAGATTTTGGGATTAGTCGGAGAATCCGGTTGTGGGAAGAGTACTCTCTCTCGAACCATTTTGCAGCTCGTTCGCCCTACTTCTGGCAAGGTAGAGTTTTTAGGGAAAAATTTAACCCAGTTGTCAGGGCAATCACTGCGAGAAATCCGCAGGCAAATTCAGATGGTATTTCAAGACCCCCACGCTTGCTTGAACCCATTGATGACGGTGGGTGAAAGTATTGCTGACCCGTTATTTATCCATCGGCTAGCGGATCGGGAGGAGGCGAAACAGCAGGTGCTGCAGATGCTGGAACGAGTGGGGTTAACGCCCGCTGAGGATTTTTACTCTTACTACCCTAGTAACCTGTCGGGAGGACAACAACAACGGGTAGCGATCGCCAGAGCTTTAATTACTCATCCGCAACTGCTAATCTGTGATGAACCAGTGAGTATGTTGGATGCCAGCGTGCAGACGCAGGTGCTGGAGTTGATGCAGTCCCTGAAGGAAGAGTTTAACCTCACGTACTTATTTATTACCCATGACCTGTGGGTGGCAAGATTTTTATGCGATCGCATCGCCGTCATGAACAACGGTCAGATTGTGGAAATTGGGCCAACCCACGAACTGTTTACCAATCCCCAGCATCCTTACACCCGCACCTTACTCCAAGCCGCTCCCTTACTCGCCTTGCAGAAACCTTAGCTTTACTGACTAGCTAATTAGTCATCATCCTCAAGAGAGGTTCGGGAGCAAACCTAGCGAATCAGCGTCTATTGACAAGACTTAGCCTATGTCAGAAATTATGAAAACTTTACGTTTGCTTCCCCTCGCTGCCCTTGCTACAGCATCCTTCTTTTCTTTTGGTGGAGTTCGCCCCACTGCTGCTAGTACGTTTGACGCGGTTGATGTTGACCAAGGTCGATTCGTCGCTGTTGCGGCTCCCTTCGGAAGCAATCGTTACCAACTATTAATTATTGAGCAAGTATCAGACCAGCAAGACTGCTGGAGCGAAAATGGTTCCGAACCTGTGACAATCGAGCCGCTGCTGATGAACTTTGACTTTACGGGTATTTGTTCCCGTAGCACCGATAGCAATGGCTATTCGATTCGCATGGCAGATGAAGATATGGGACTGCAATATATCCTGCGATTAGTACAGCGCAACGGAGAATTGAAGCTGATTGGCAGCCACCGGACAAATCGCAAAGCGCCAGAAATTGAAATCGGTAGCACCCAAGGGTTAGCCGACGGCTTCCACAAAATCATCCTCAACCCAGAGTGGGCATTTGCCCGCCGCGCCTACAACGGCAAAAACTTAGGTCATGTTTATCTCAGCAGTCAGGAAACGGCTCCGGCTCCTGTGGCAAATACTAGCCAACCCTTACTTCCCTCACGCTCAGAACCGTTACCCCCACTTCCTACGGCTCCAGCAAGTGATAGGGAGCTAATCTTCACTCCCCAACCCAACACCCCACCTGCTGATTTAGAACCAATTCCCGAAATAGCTCCACAACCCCTACCAGAAGTTCCTGTGTTTGTGTTGCCGGCTAATTAATTGATCCTAAATTTGCACGGGCTAACTTTGCCAGCGTTGCTATTAGGTTTAGGTAAGGGGTCAGGATACATGGCACCTGTAACCCTCTTCAAACCTTCTTATCCCTCTCTCTTCCAAAAGCTACTGTGTTGTGTCTGACAAGATGGCTTTGCCTCATGAAGATCCCCCTAATAACCTTTTTTAAGGGGGTTAGGGGGATCAGACTTTTACATCCTGGTAAGAGATGTGCGTACAGGGTAGGGGGAGTAAGAAAAGTATCTGTAGCAAGCATTAGAGAATTGATGTAACAACTACCTGGAAGCGCCGATGATGCAGCCACTACGGGCAGGCAGTTTCAGGGATAGGTTACGAGAGTCTGAACTACCCCACGATGCCTCAGCACTGCCATACAACACCTGGGTGGGCTGAGAGAGTAAGTCTGTTGCCTCAACGCTGATCTGTGCGGATTCCGTGTCTGCATTGATGGCAACGATAATTTCTTCTGCTCCCAATCGCCGTACAAAGACATACACCAGTCCCTCGGCAAACAAGACATTGTAGGAACCTGTCCGCAAGGCTGTGTAAGTGTGACGCAGGGCGATTAGATGGCGATGATACTCAAGAATGTCTCGGTTCCAGGCTTGTTCTAAGGGGAAGCTACGCCGGGAGTCAGGATCAACAGCACCGGGCAAACCGACTTCATCGCCGTAGTAGATGCTAGGCGCACCGGGAAAGGTGAGCAATAACAAGGTTGCCAACTCTACGCTGGCGTGGTCTTCTCCGGCAATGCTCAGTAATCGGGCTGTGTCATGACTGGCGAGTAAGTTGAGCTGAGTGAGTTGAATTTCCCAAGGGTACAGTTGCAGCAAGTACTGAATTTTGGCGGCATATCCGGCAGCATCGAGGGCAGGATAGGGTTCGTAGGAGGAGTGCTGTACGTATTCCATGACAACGCGATCGCCAGCGGTAAAGGCAATGGTGGGAGCGGTAAATAGGTAATTCATCACGCCGTCAAATTGCGTGCCATCTAGCCACTGACGAGAGTCTCGCCACACTTCCCCGACGATATAAGCTTCCGGGTTGATTCCTTTGACGCGATCGCGAAATTCTTGCCAAAACCCTGGTGTCTTCACCTCAAACGGCACATCCAAGCGCCAGCCATCGATACCGAGTTTGACCCAGTACTCGGCAATCTGCATAATGTATTCCCGCACGTCTGGATTGTCGTGGTTAAACTCCGGTAACGCCCGGTTACCGTCCCAACTGCCATAGTTAGCAGGTTTGCTGCCATCGTAGGCAGATAGGGGCCAACCTTCAATCTTGAACCAATCCACCCAAGGCGAGTGGGGGCCATTTTCTAGCACATCATGGAAAAAGAAAAAGCCGCGACTGGAGTGGTTAAATACGCCATCCAGGACGACTTTGATGTCCCGCTCGTGCGCCGCCTCCAGCAGCTCCATAAAGGCCACATTCCCCCCTAGGAGAGGATCTATCTGGTAGTAGTCGTGGGTATGATAGCGATGATTGCTGGCAGATTGGAAAATGGGGGTAAAGTAAATTGCGTTGATTCCCAGGTTTTGCAAGTAATCCAGTTGCTCGATTGTGCCCCACAAGTCGCCTCCTTTGTAGCCTTGGAGAGTCGGGAGGGCATCCCAGGGTTCTAAGGGCATTCCTTTGGAAAAGTGCGATCGCGGTTGTTTGCTACGAGCAAAACGGTCTGGAAAGATTTGATAAAAAACAGCGTGTTTAACCCAATCCGGTGTCTGAATCTGCATAGATAACTGCCTAGCTTTTTCATGGCTACCTTACAGACATTCAGTCCTTTCTGGGTCTTACTTCTGATAGATAAATTTCTTAAAAGCGCGATCGCTTGAGGCAAAAATCTTTAAAGAGGGCTAAAAGGCGATCGCTCCCTAACATTCCCAAAATTTGCCTTAATTAATTGTCCTTCCTACCCGGTTAGGAAAAATAAAAAAACTACCTTCCTTTCCGGCTCTCTAAATGTTCAGTAATTACACGGTTATCCTCTACCGTCAAGCCAGTAATACAGTAATTACACTGACACTCTCTCTGCTAAAACCCGAAACTTTTACAATTCTCAAAATACCAGGAACACTTTTTCTCTCGCTTTATCAAGGCGCTGGAATGATGGCAAAGAGTTGATTTACTGCTCATGTAGCGATCCTGCAACTCTATATCCGAAGTGCGATCGCCTCGATCCTCTCTTCCTTCCCCAACGAGGGGAACTCAAATCTTTGATATCTAAAAATCACTCCTTTTTCCATCGGCTTTAGAAAAATTTTATATTCTTTAAGTTTTATAAATAAATTACTTGCGTCTATTAATAGTGTTTTATTTGTTGATTCATTCGCACGGTAGAGGGCTTTCAATAACAAAGCACCCTAGACTATGATTGTTAGTTAATCGATTTAAGTTGTTCCCTCATGTTGTCCTATCAGCCCCCTGTTCTACGCGTCCTCGTCGTTGATGACCACGAACTGACTCGTTTTAGTCTCAAATTAGCTCTCTCTAGCCAACGAAACATTGAATTGGTAGGTTTAGCTAGTAATGGTAAAGAAGCTATTGAAATGGTCGAGCGTTATCGACCGGACGTGATTATCCTCGACTTGCAGATGCCAGTGATGGATGGTCTGAGTGCCTCTACTCACATCAAAAGCATTGAACCCAATATTCAAATCATCGCCTACTCGTCAGTCGATGATCCGCAAATTGAAGTCATGAGCCAAACAGCTCGAGTTGACGCCTTTTGCAAAAAAGACACAGCCACCAAAGATCTGATTGCATTAGTTAGACAATTGGGCTTGCGAGCCGCTAGTTGCTAAAAATCCCTTCAAATCCTTTGGTAGCTCTGAAGGGAGCAATGCTCCCTACCTAATTCATTAATTCTCGTTGGCTTTTCCCGAAAAAGTCCGCTGGAATTCCTCAATCAAGTCATCTAACTCTTCAAGAGCTTGATTGACATCAATTCTTAGCGTACCCAAGTCTGGTTGCTCTAAGAGCCGCACTAGATATTCTCGCTTGCTTTCTACGATGGCAATCCGTTCTCGAATCATTTTTTCGTCCATTGTCTGCCTCCTGTGCCGACTCTCTTACTGATATAAATCAAGACTAACGCAGGAACGGTGGACGCTTAGGATCAGTAGGCTTATTTTTAATCACCTCAGAAATAAAGCGCTTGAGTGCCTTCTCACGGTTCTTCATAAAGGCAGACCAGAAGCCCGGTTGAAATTCGTCCATTGTTTTTGCCAACGCCCAAACATCTACAGCCAAGATGTTGTAGAGCGTTTCATCTTCACGCTTCAACGTGTTGAGTTGATCGAGGATAACCCGGCTTTTCTTCGGAGCTTCCTGTTTTTCTTCTTTAATCATGGTGAGAACTCGGCTACTAATCTAGTGACGGATGGCAGACTACAACGACCTGTTTTAATCATACGGGGTGTCTCGGTAACTGCCCTTAGTGTGAATTACTGAAGTTTAGAAAATTCGCTCTAGTGTAAGCCGTACAATCTTCACCCCAATTTCGAGGTCAAATTTTTGCCAAAATCGACAAAAACGGCTGCTGACCGGGCTTTTGTATAAGTAAAGCCGCCCTCTCCTAGATAGGCGTTGTCCAGCATCTACCCCTAAGATTACCCACTGGCAACGATAATTAAAGCTAAAGTGACTGCTAGTTGGATAGTAACTTGTGAAACTATTACCTCAAACTTCTCTAGGAACATTAGGTCTAATTGTCGGTGGGCTATTGGCATTAATGGGCTTCGTTGCCTATGGCACCGGAAACGCTACCTTAAACTTGGTGGGATTCTTCTACGGTATTCCTATCCTCTTAGGAGGACTCGCCCTCAAAGCCTCCGAACTCAAGCCTGTCCCCTTCAGCCAGCCGACAACTCCGGAGATGCTGGAACTGCGCGAGCAACAATCCACTTCTACCCAAAAGCAAATTCGCGAAGATGTCATGCGCTATCGCTACGGACAAGAAGCTCATCTCGATAGCTCCTTAGAGCTTCTAGGTCTATCCCCCACCGATGAGGAAAGACCAGTACTGACAGGCTTGCGAGAAACTGAAGTAGATGGAGGTTACGCGTTAATTTTGGAATTCAACTCACCCTTGATTCCCTTAGAGACTTGGCAGCAAAAGCAGGAAAAGCTCGAAAAATTTTTTGGGCCGGGTATCCGAGTTGACTTAATGCAACCAGAGGAAGACCGTGTTGATGTAGCGTTGATTGCTACACCTAAAGTCGCCGCCGCCTAATCATTGTCTAAGCACACGGCGTACCCTTAAAGATAGCGGTCTAGACCAACATTCAGTTCAGTAGCCACCGCCTGATGATTACTTTTCTAAGCGCACGGCGTACCATTGGAGATAGTGGTCTGGGCCAACATCCAGCTCACAAGATGTGTTGAGCAAGTAGCGAGCTTGTTCCTCCACAGCACTAATTTTCTGCAAATCTCGTGGCAAATCATCCTGCCGAGTCGCTAAGACGGCTTGTAATTTTTCCAGTAACTCTGCCTGAGTGAGAAACTGCTCCGGTTGGTCGGATTCCAGCAGGACGTAGGCATCTTCCTGGTACATGATGGAGTCTGGCATGGTGATTTCCTAGCTGGGAAGCGTCTGGCTCAAGTGTAACGCTATTGATTTTAAGGCTGAAGTGTAAAGGATGAAGTCAAAAAATTGCTTCCAACCTTCTGACTTCACGCTTCAGATTTGACATCTTTTTCCAAACGCATAAAAATTTTTTCATCCTTGGCTTCGCCCGCTTCATACTTCATCCTTCAGACTTTTTAAAAAATATGTTTCTCTCTCTCGAATATGAACCCGCTTTAGAGTCATTGGGTTATGACTACTTCGATGAAGTAACCGCAGCGGAATTTCCTAGTCATATCCTGCGGTTTCGTAATGACCGATTGCTCCCGCTCCTGGGCTTAAATCCTCAAGAAGTCACGGACGCTGATTTTATCCAAGCCTTTGGTAAATTTCAGGGCGTACGACCATTTTTGGCACTGCGCTACCACGGCTATCAGTTTGGGGAGTATAATCCCCGGCTAGGAGATGGCAGAGGCTTTCTCTACGGTCAAGTTCGTGGCGTTGATGGCGAACTCTACGATTTCGGTACTAAAGGCTCTGGAACAACTCCCTACTCTCGCAGTGCCGATGGCAGGTTGACGCTCAAAGGTGGCGTCCGGGAAGTGCTGGCGGCGGAAGCATTGCATAGTCTGGGTGTCCGCACTTCCCGCTGTCTGAGCATGATTGAAACGGGTGAGGGGCTGTGGCGGGGAGATGAGCCGTCGCCTACCCGCTCTTCTGTGATGATCCGTCTGAACCGCTCCCACATTCGCTTTGGTACTTTTGAGCGATTGCACTTCTTTAAGCGGAAGGATTTAATCGAGAAGCTTTTAGACCATGTAATTGAGGAATACTATTCCCATATTCTTGCTCAAGCAGGAGAAAAACAGCAGCAGTACGCGGAGTTTTACGCGGAGTTAGTGCAACGCACTGCCAAACTCGCGGCTCAATGGATGGCAGCAGGCTTTTGTCATGCCGTTTTGAATACGGATAATATGTCGATTACAGGGGAAAGCTTTGATTATGGCCCCTACGCTTTTATCCCCACCTACAATCCCGAATTTACCGCTGCCTATTTTGACTATTACGGGCGCTACAGTTACGGCAATCAACCTGCCATTTGTCGATTAAATCTAGAAATGCTTGGCTCTGCTTTGGGCGCTGTGATTCCAGAAGCTGATTTGGAAGCTGGTTTGGCAAGGTTCGAGGAGCATTACTACCTCACCTATCGAGAGCTAATGCTGAATAAATTGGGATTTGAGCAAGTTAGCGAACCGCAAGCCGATCAGTTATTGACGCTGACTATTCAATTTTTGCAAGCTAGTCAGGTGGGTTATCACGCTTTCTTTGGGGAACTCAGTCAACAGTTTGAGGCAAGTTGGCGAGATGATAGTGAGCAAATTTTAAACCCCAATTCCTCTTCTGTCATAACTGAGGAAACATCGTTACTACTTACAAAATGGCGAGAGCCTTACCATCACCTTTTGCAGAGTTTATCAGCGGCTGAACTGGAAAGTATAGCGATCCGGCTCAAGGATAAAAATCCTCAAACGGCGTTATTGCGTCCGTTGATTGAGTCGGTTTGGGCAGCGATTACTCAAGAGGATAATTGGCAGCCGTTCTATGAGTTGGTGCAGCGACTACAAAATAAGCAGTGAGCTGAGATGTCGTTGAGGATCAATGCACTGAGGGGATTTATAGGGGCGTGAATCGCCTAAAATCACTGTAAAATCAAGCTCAACTATTACCCAAAGGTGAGCTTGTGCGTGAAGAATTTATTAAACCACGGCAACCCAGCTTACCGATTCCACCGCCCTTGGTTTCCTCAAAGCTGGGTTCGTTTGCTCACGCAACTGTCACTCAGCGCCTTCCGGCGATCGCTAAACGAGTGATTGAACTTAACTCCTTTCCCCCAAGCATTGATGAAAAGCTGGAACTTCTGAGGCGGGAACTGTTGCAGGGGGTTGTGCGTTTTTTGCACGATGAGGCGGCACCGGATGCAGCCGTGTGGCGGGAGTATCTAGAACCCTACTTAGGACAAAGCTGGCTGGATATTCCTTGGTACTTTGCCGAGGTCTACTTTTACCGCCGCATTCTAGAAGCGACAGGTTACTTTCTGCCTGGGGAATGGCAGGGTTTCGATCCCTTTACGGTGCAAAAACATCAAGGTTTAGTCACCGCGATCGCTTCTATTCAAACCTTAAGCCAACAAGTCAATGTCGTCATTGAAAATCTCCAACAGAACGATTGTCAATGGGACAAAGCTGAGGTGATTAACCTGCTGTATGTTGCCCTGTGGGGGAATCGGGCGGACTTAAGCCTCTGGGTGGAAGGAGAACACGACCGCCGCCTCACAGAAGCTCCCCCAGAACAAACCCACGTCTTAGTCGATCGAACGGCTCAAATTGCAGACAAGCTGGCTAGTTTTGAGCAGGTACGTCTGGATGTAATTGTTGATAATTCGGGATTTGAGCTATTTTGCGATTTGTGCCTAGTGGATTTTTTGCTGGCAACTCAGGTGGCTCAAACGATCTACCTGCATCTCAAAGGGCAACCCCTTTTTGTATCTGATGCCCTGATTAAGGATGTTCACTACACCTTAGAGGTATTGGCGGCGGATCATTCGCCAGCCGTGGGAGCGGTGACTCGACGCCTGCAAGACTATATTGCTAGCGATCGCTTGCGGATGCGCGAACATGCGTTTTGGGCGGCACCCCAGAGTTTTTGGGAAATGCCAGAGGATTTGCGTCAAGAACTCGCCCAATCCCAGTTAGTGTTTGTTAAAGGGGATGCCAACTATCGACGATTATTAGGCGATCGCCACTGGGAATTTACCACCAATTTTGAGGATATTGTTGATTATTTTCCTGCTCCCTTCCTAGTTGCCCTCCGCACATTGAAGTCGGAAGTAGCAGCAGGATTGCAGCCAGAACAGGTAGAGGCATTGAATCAGGAAGATCCCCAGTGGTTAGTTAATGGAAAGTGGGGGTTAATTCAGCGGGCTGGGGATGGGGAGAGTTCTCAGTAAGATGTAATTGCCCAAGCACTCTACCCCAGCCCTCTCACCTTATCGAGACCCTACCTCTCCAAAATTCTGATAACGCCTGTGCCTATCCTTGGGTAGGGGAGCCGCCATCAGTAAAATCTTCTCCAGTAGCCAAGGTGCAATACGGTTGCACCACACCGCTAAATGACTTTGCCATCCGACGATGATTTCTGGCAAATCCTTCTGCAATCCGGCGACGAGTGCTTGGGCGACTTTCTGCGTCGTCGTCGGTACTATCCAGCGAAACCACTGCAAGTCTCGCACCATATCCGTATCCGTCAAGGTGGGCAACAACGCCAGCACTCGCACATTGTGGGCGGCTAGTTCGCCCCGCAAGGCTTGGGTAAAGCCCAATATGGCAAACTTGGTGGCGGAGTAAGTTGCCATCGTTGGTGCGGCTACCTTACCCATCAAGCTCGAAACATTGACGATTGTCCCTTCGCGTTGCACTACCATGCGTCGGGCAATCAGACGAGTCATGGTGTACATGCCGATTAAGTTGATCCCCAGTTCTTCCTGCACTTGCGGCAGTCGAGACTCTAAGAACGGTGCTTGGTGGGCAACGCCTGCACAGTTAACGAGGAGATGAATGGGGCCACAATCGCGCCACGCTTTGGCGATCGCAATATTCACCTCTACCAACTGCGACAAATCCAGCGCCAAAATTACGGCTTGTGCGCCCAGTGCTTCGATTTCTGCGGCGACTTCTGCTAGTCGAGTTTCATCGCGGGCTACTAGTAACAAGCGTTTGGCTCCTTGTTTGGCTAGTTCTAGGGCGATCGCTCGCCCAATTCCACGAGAAGCTCCGGTAATCAGAGCCGTCTTTCCTTGAATATTCATAGATAAAACCTCCAGAGTTGGAGTCTCACCACCGATTTAACCAGTGCAAAATAGGATGTTTTTGTTGCTTAAGTATCCTAATCTGCACCCAGTGAGACAAATGTTGACTCGTAACTGAGGGATGAATTGATGCTTCCAAAGCAAGATAGTTAACGGAAATCTTGCTGCTAAGACCTCATTTTTGTAGAGCCTGAAACGTATCTTTGGTAGAAACCTCAGTAATGTTTGAGTTGAAGGGGCAAGGAGGCAATGGTGTGTAGATTCCTAAGCCAGCTCAAACAAATTCAAGATATCTCTTGGCTGACTGCATGGGGTGCGTTTAGCACAGTCAGGGATATATCTTTGAGGCAATTCGGGAATTAGTTCCCAGAACAGCCAAGGGTGAGGTAGAGCATAAATGGTACGTCTCCTAGATACGAATAGCTACTTGAAGTAAGCTTACATGCATACTGTATCAATCAAATCAAGCAGTAGCAACATTTTTTTATAAACTTTCCGTAACATTTGTTTACAAAGTTGTTTATTCCTTGCCTGAAAAAGGTTTGAGCGATCGCAGTTTTGTATTAGGTGCGGCTTATTTGTGTAAAAGGCGTAATAAAACTCAGTAGCGATCGCTTTTATTTACAGCAAAAAGTTGAGGAAGCGTCTTCAGCTACCACTCAACTAAGCAGGCTTAATTTATTAGAGCCTGCCGAAAAATTTGTCTTGTTACAGTTCTTGACGATGAGGCTGAGTGACAGTTCCTGAATGAAGCTGAGTTGTCAGCGATCCCCACCGCAGATTAAGACTGCACCCGTTGCAAAGTGGTTCGTTTGGGATCGAGAATTTTTTGCCCCACACTGGAGAACTTAACCGCAATAGACACCTTAGTTCCTGAACCGAAAACGTGAGTCACTTGACCTGTACCGAAAAGCTCGTGAATGATTAGTTCACCGACTTTCCAACTTTGTGACTGATCTGAGGAAAGCTTAGTGGTTTGCGACTTCCGTTGTGAGGACGTGGAAGCATTCCCGTTAGTTTTGACCTTTACTAAGGTGCTGCAAAGGAGTTCTTTGGGGATTTCTCCTAAGAATTGCGAGACAACAGCGGGTTCCCGATTTCCGTAGAGGCGGCGCTCCCGTGCATGGGAGAGATAGAGTTGTTCCTCAGCCCTGGTAATCCCTACATAACAGAGGCGACGTTCTTCTTCCAAGGCTACGGGATCGTCCATCGAGCGGAAGTTGGGGAAAAGCCCCTGTTCTAACCCGACTAAAAAGACGAGGGGGAATTCTAATCCCTTCGCCGCGTGTAATGTCATTAGTGAGACTGCGTTTTGTCCCTCTTTTAAGTTATCTAGGTCAGAGGCGAGGGAGGCATTAGCCAGAAAATTTTCTAGGTTGGAGTCGTCATTTTCTTCCTCAAACTGCAACACCGCATTGTAGAGTTCTTGAACGTTAGCGATTCTATCTTGGGCTTCATCCGTTCCTTGGTTTTTTAACTCTTGAATGTAAGCAGAATCATCCATAATGCCCTGAAGAATCTGGGAAGCAGGTAATATCTCAATCTGCGATCGCCAATTGCTAATCGTTTCTACAAACTTCAGAATCGGCTTAGCCGTGCGTCCGGCGAGGGTATTTACCGATGTTTCATCGCTGATAATTTCCCACAATGGCACGCCCAATTCCACCGCCGCCCCTTCTAAGCGATCCATCGTCGCTTTACCGATCCCGCGTCGAGGAATGTTAATAATCCGCTTCAAGCTGACGCTATCGGCAGGATTTACCAAAATCCGCAGGTAAGCCAGGCAGTCTTTAACTTCTTTGCGGTCGTAAAATTTCAAACCACCAACAACGTGATAAGGAATACTGGCGCGAACTAAAATGTCTTCAAAGGGTCGAGACTGGGCATTAGTGCGGTAGAGAATCGCAAAATCGCCCCAGTTCCACTCTGGGTGCTGACGTTCGTAGGTACGAATGCGCTCGATGACAAATTCTGCTTCGTCACGCTCATCTTCGGCGCGGTGGTAATAAATCGGCAGCCCCGCTTCACGGGTAGGGCGCAAAATTTTCTCAATCCGCTGAGTGTTCTTCTCAATTAGGTGATTAGCCGCTTGCAGAATGTTTTCTCTAGAGCGGTAGTTTTCCTCTAGCTTCACCAATGTGCGGCTGTCTTCATGAGGTAACCCATCACCAAAGTCTTCCTGAAATTCCAGCAAAATTTTGTAATCGGCTCCCCGGAAGGCGTAAATGCTTTGGTCAACATCCCCAACCGCGAAAATAGAGCGATTTTGCCACTCCCACTCGGTTTTTTGCGTCTCTCCATTCGTAGTTAGCAGGCGGATGAGTTCGTACTGGATGCGGTTGGTGTCTTGATACTCATCTACCAGAATGTGCCGAAATTGCCGATGCCAATAACCCAGTACCTGCTCGTTTTGGCGGAAGAGTTGCACGGGGACGAGAATCAGGTCGTCAAAGTCGAGGGAGTTGTTTTCGGCGAGGGCTTTCTGATAACGGCTGTAAACTTCAGCGATCGCTCGTCCTCGATAGTTGGATTGGCTTTGTTCAAATTCACTGGGGGTCAAGCCTTGGTTTTTTGCCGCACTGATGGTGTAGCGGACAGCACGCGGGTTAAATTTCTTTTCATCTAGGTTTAGCTGCTTGATGACGATCTCTTTAACTAGGCTTTGGGCGTCGTTTTCGTCAAAGATGGAAAAGCTGCGCGTCCATGTATGACCTTTTTCATCTTGGTATTTATTGATGTCGTAGCGCAAGATTCTGGCACAAAGGGCGTGGAAGGTGCCGATCCACAAGTCTTTGACAATGGTTTTATAAATGCGCGATCGCAGCCTGGTCTGTTCTTCCGGTGTCAGTGCTGACCACGGCTTACCATACTCAGATTCGGCTTTTTGTTCGGCAAATAGCTTCTCAATCCGTTCTTTCATCTCCCGCGCCGCTTTATTTGTGAAGGTAACGGCAAGGATATTGTCGGGAGCAACACGGTGCTTCAAAATCAGATTCGCAATGCGGTAGATTAGCACCCTGGTTTTACCAGCACCAGCACCAGCAGCAACCAGCAAGGGCCCGCAGAAGTGTTCAACGGCTTGGCGTTGGCTGGGATTTAGGTGGCGGAGAAAGTCAGTGGTTGACGGCATGGCTGGACGGAGGGACGCGAAAGTTATCAGTAAGGTTATCCTAGCCTGCTCTGCTTTACTAAGGATTTTTGTTGAGGGGGTAGGTATAAAGGAACGAATTATAGAATCTGTGGGTTGATCAGGGCTGATTAACTGCCCGTGTGATTGATTGATGTTTCATTTTGCCCCTTTAGCTTATATTTAATCCGGAATCAATCAGGTAGCGTTTGTTATGGTATCGGGGAGTAGGGTGAACAAGGCGATTAAGAGCCTAATTAAATGAAAGTGCGATCGCTACTGCCACACGAATAACGGCAGTTAATTTTTGGCAATAAATCTGTAGGAGACACTGAAGGCAATGGAGGAAAAATCCAAGCAATCTAGAACCGCTGAGACGGCTCAAACTCCCAAAAAGATTCTTATTGTTGATGATGATGCTGCTATCCGGAAGTTAATCTACCGCTTTTTAGGTCAAAAGAACTATCAAGTGGAGGCGGCTGAAGACGGCAGGACTGCCCTAAAACGATTTGAAGAATTTAGCCCTGACCTGGTAATTCTCGATGTGATTTTGCCTGACATTATCGGCTATGAAGTTTGCCAGGAAATGAAGCAGCGCTGGGGGGGTACTCTGGTCATGCTGCTGACTAGCTTGACCGATGTAGAGCACCACGTTACAGGACTAGAGTGGGCTGATGCCTATCTGACGAAGCCCTTCCATCTCCGAGTTCTGGAAAAGCAAGTGCAAGCGCTGTTGCGACTTCTCCCGTCTCCCTCCACTGCGGCGGAACGGGAACCTCTCCACTTTGGTAAATTAATGATTGATCCGATGCGCCGTGAGGTCAGCTTCGACAATCGGCTAATTAGCTTAACGGCGTTGGAATTTGATCTGCTGCATTTTTTTGCACAGCACCCAGGGCGAGTTTGTTCGCGCCAGCAATTGATTAGAGAGGTGTGGGATCACGAATTTGTTGGAGATGGGCGAGTTGTTGACGTTCACATCGGTCAAATTCGCCGCAAGATTGAGCCGGATTCGACTCAGCCGATATATATTCGCACGAGTCGGGGCGTCGGCTATCTATTTGATCCTCCTGAACCTTCAAAACAGTGACGATTAATCAACAAGAGAGTTGAGCCGGATTTTTAGTTGCCAAAACTGTAACTTGTCAACGCTCCAAAAGAGTTAATGCCAGATTGGGAACACCTATCAATTGTGTTCCCTTTATTTTGTTATGACTCGTCTTTGTTTCTATTCCCACCTGAATAATTGGGATCGAATTAGAACGTTATGTCTAGTCGTGAGTTTGCTGGGTTTAACTGCCTGCCAAGCTGCTCCGGCTCAACAAGTAGAAATACCCAGAACTCTGACTGTCTCCGGTAAAGGCTCTGTGAATATCCCCACCAGCCTGACTCAGGTACGTTTGGGGGTTGAGGTGCAGGGTAAAACAGCTCAGGACGTGCAGCAGGAAGTAGCGCAGCGATCGCAAGCTGTAATCGACCAGCTCAAGTCCCGCCAGGTAGAAAAATTGGAAACTACAGGGATCAGCCTCAACCCCAACTACAACTACAACGGCGGGAAACAAACGATTATTGGTTATACTGGCACGAATATCGTCAGCTTTCGGATTGAAACCAAGAATTCCGGGACACTGCTAGATGATGCCATCAAAGCGGGTGCAACTCGGATCGATGGCATTAGTTTTGTGGCTACCGATGAAGCGATCGCCCAAGCCCAACAGCAAGCGATCCAAAAAGCCTCAGACGATGCCAAAAAACAAGCGAATGCGGCTCTAAGTGCCTTGGATCTTAGCCAAAAAGAAGTGATCGGCATTCAAGTCAATGGTGCGAGTCCTCCGTACCCCCCCGTACCTTTTGCTGTGGGAGCGATCGCCAGTCAACCCGCCCAAGAAAATGCCCAAACTCCCGTAATCGGTGGCGAACAGAAAATCGAGCAAGCTGTGACGCTGCAAGTTCGTTACTAATCGACTACTCCTCTCGGCTCGAATTTTGTTACATCCGTTTTTCGCCCATAGGCGTGTAGGTAGGGACGCAAAGCTTTGTGTCCCTACCTTTGATCTATTCAGCAAATGTCGATAATCGTCTAAAGTAAATAGCAATCTTTCAAGAAAACCAGTCTTGAGGTCAGTATTTTGAAGAGCAAGCAGGGGAACTAACGACTCTCTGCTGGCGACACTGTCAAAAATACGAGGTGAGGAGATGAGAAAATTTGCTGTCCCCAGATTGGTGATTCTGGGTTCAATCGGGTTTATTTCACTCAGAGTTATAGGAGGGGCGATCGCCTTTCCTTTCCCTCAGCCAGCTGCCAATGCTCCCACATCAATCGCCGCCTCAAATACGTCTGGCTTAATCTGGCCCACTCAAGGCTTCATTTCTCAAGGCTTTCATACCTATCACGAAGGAATCGACATTTCAGGATCGATCGGGGTTCCTGTTGTTGCTGCGGCTACAGGTGAAGTGATCAAGGCAGGTTGGGATGATTGGGGATTAGGCAATGCCATAGAAATCAAGCATCCCGATGGTAGTCAAACGGTCTATGGTCACAATCATCGTCTATTCGTAAGCAAGGGTGATGTTGTGCGCCAGGGTGAAGTTATTGCCGAGATGGGCAGTAGTGGTAATAGCACAGGCCCTCACTTGCATTTTGAAGTTTATCCCAATGGTCGCGATCCCATTAACCCCTTGGCGTCTTTACCGTCTCTAGTGGCAGGTAAGATTCCATCACAGCAATCCATTGCCGTTGCTCCAGGAAGACCTGCATCTGTTGCTCCTGAACTTACTACTCCTGTACCTTTTACAGCAACTGCTGTTAGGGCTACCGGAATATGTAGCAATGAAACTCTAGTTACAGGTGAGACGGCAAAGTTTCGTGTGAATATTTGTCGGGAAAATGGTCAGTTATTTTACGTTGGGCAATCGAAGCAGAATCCTAACGATTCCATGCGGATACCTGCTCGCAACATTGGTGGCGGTCGGTATCGTGCAGATAACGGTAGTTATTCCTACTACGTTACCCAGAATCGCCTAGAGGTGTTGCGGTATGGTCGTCGGATTCGTGTGGAAAATTTGTCCAATCGAGGTAGCTAATTCTCTTGGGCAGTAAACAAGATTGGCAACCCGTGGAAGTACTTACTATTTTGGGGTTATTTAGCTCAAAATTTTGAGTTATGTAACACCCTAAGGGCTTAACTGATGCTCTAGAGCGATCGCACTTGTTGCCTTTTCTGTGAAGGCTAGCTTCTGCGATCGCTCTTTTGTTTCTAATTCTCTAGACAAAACCTAATAATCTACAACATTAAGTTTAGATAAACAACCCCAAATTTACTCAAAATCGAGGTTAATTTTGAGGTGAGTCCATCTGTGTTATCACTTACTTCAAAAATAGGTAAATAATCATGGAAATACTTGCTTACGCGCACTCCTATGCTGCTTATGAAGAGGCAGCAGGTATCGAGTACGATCTTCCGAAATTAAATCTAAATTGGGCTAAACTTCCAAGTTCAGCTTGGCTGAGTTTACTCGGCGTCGCTGTTCTGTTCGGCAGTATGAATATGGTGGCTCCAGCTTCAGCCGCCCAATATTTTGTGAATACCAGGGGCAGTTGCTTAAATGCCCGCACTGGCCCCGGCACAGTCTATCCCTCCGCTATCTGCGTCCGCAATGGAGCAGCCCTCAAGAATGTCGTTCGTTTTGAAAACGGTTGGGCGCAACTTTCCAGCGGGCGTTGGGTTGCAGCTCAATTCATCAGCACGGCTCCTGGTAGTGGTAGTACTCCTGGAAACGTGGGTGGCCCACTTCTGCGTCCAGGTGCTCGGAATCAGGCAGTTAGGGATGTTCAAATCGCTTTGAGACTCCCCGTCGATGGAGTTTACGGCCCCAATACCGCAGCAGCCGTCCGACGGTTCCAGGCAAATAATGGCTTACTTGTAGATGGAATTGTTGGGCCACAAACTCGTAGAGCTTTGTTCCGTTGATAGGAAGATTCAGAAAAGAAGCGAGTTCTTACGCTTGGGAACTACCCAAGTTAACCTTACTAACTCAGCAGTTCTCTGGTTTTGAGACTTCTTCCTCAATTACTTCTTCCTTTGACTATTCATCTTTACCCCCGGTGTGTTTGGAAAAAGCAACATACATACCAGGGGATTTTTTTTAGTAAAAGCTCTATAGTCAACTGACTTCTAAAAAATGGTATCTTTTGCACCCCATTGCATCACTAATGAGGGAAATTCTGGCTCAAAAACACCGAGTAAGGAAGCACCAAGGATATCTTAATAGGAGCGGGATGAGGGATGAAAGGGAAAGGGTGAGCCATTAATGACCCACCCTTTTCTTTTCTCATATTTGAGAGTGCAACCTGATTGAAGCTTGCACCCAGATATTACATTGAGCGATGGGGCTTAATCACCGTGTTATCTTGAGCATCAACGCCTAAGGTTTCGCGACGCATTTGCTCTGCCGCGTCAACGGTATCTTGTTTGACATGCATTTCAACTCGTGGCTCTTCCGAGAGGTTTTTTACCTGAGCATCTTGAGAATGAGAAGCTTGAGCACTTTCAACAGCGTGCTTGACGTCACCAGTTGCTTCTTCTACAGATAGCTTGGTGTGGTCAGCCGCACCTTTGACTTTGTTCATTGCCTGTTCTAAATGGGGTTTAGCCCGATCAGCCGCCTCTTTGGCTTGCCCTTGCGCCTCATCTAGGCGGGATTTGACATTTTTAGCCGCATCTTTGACTTTACCTTTGACTT
Source organism: Kastovskya adunca ATA6-11-RM4 (assembly GCA_019359445.1). Lineage (GTDB taxonomy): Bacteria > Cyanobacteriota > Cyanobacteriia > Cyanobacteriales > Coleofasciculaceae > Kastovskya > Kastovskya adunca. Next base: position 78,978 of record JAHHHJ010000014.1, read on the forward strand.
GATCAGCGGCATCTTCCGGTGCATTCTGAGCAGTCAAACCACCAGCAACTGCACCGACGACTGCACCAAGGACGGCTCCAGTGCGACCCGCGATTTTCCCACCCAAAACGGTACCAACAGCGGCTCCTGCGACACCTGCGCCAACAGTACCCATTGTTTTGTTGTCTGCTTTATCGGTTGTAGGAGCTTCAGGTGGCGTAGTGGTCAGTTCAGAATTGTTAGGGAACGGTTCTAAATTGGGATTGTGAGTAGTCATATTCTTTTATAATCTCTTTAACATTAAAACGATAAAACTTCATTTGGAAAAAGTTTTATGTCTACCTTCTATTTAAGAAGTACTCAGAAGAATTAACCTGAGGCTAAAGAGATAAATTGCCTTGGCGCTAGTCTGTCGTTGGGAATAATTCTTAGGTTTAATTAAGAAAGATACTAAGAACTATTTTTGTTAAGATATGCTACCGAATATTTTTACTACTTTACTAGTAAGACGGGCAATGTACCTATTCACTTCTCCTAGTATTAGGGCTGAGAAATTATGATTTTTTGTGATGCGCTTCCACAACAGTGTGAACATTGCCGCGTGGAGTAAAGTCACCTTTAACGGCAATTTCTAACGGATCACAGACGGCAATTAAGTCATCAAGAATTTGGTTAATACTTTCTTCGTGAGAAATGTAGCGATCGCGGTAGCTATTGATATACAGTTTCAGTGCCTTTAGTTCCACCACTTTTTCATCAGGAACGTAATCGACATGAATAGTCGCAAAGTCTGGATACCCAGAAAACGGACATTTGCAAGTAAATTCTGGCAACGTAATTTGAATGTTGTAGCGACGCCCAATGCGCGGGTTTGGGAAGGTAATTAGCTGTCCTTCCGCAATGGCACGTTCGCCATAGGTCATTGGCTCGGTCGGGGCTTCAGGAGAAGGCGGCTGGGCTGAGAATTGAGTCATAGTATATGTTGTTGTAGTCCGTAGTTATTCGCCCTGAGGATTTTGAGCAATAGCATCGGTTAGCTGTATAAATTTTACAAGTGAACAATTTACAGCTAGTTATTTTTTCACCTTTTAGTGGCTAGGCAAGTTTAGCCAACCTATCTCACTTTCCAGCTTTAGCTGTTATTAGAAAGTTTTGTGAGATTTTGAGGCGTCTGTGTCGAAGGATTCCCAATCGGGGCATTGCTCGGTATCCCATCCATAGGGGTGCATCCCACAAACCAGCAAGTTTCCTTCATAAACTTGACCGTGGTAATTGCAGCAACCAATGCAAGCGGGGTTCTTCTGTGCAGTTGGTTCTTCCGGATAGACGAAATAATAATCCGGTTCTCCGGCTATCTGCTCAAGCTCTGAGTAGATCTCAGAAATGGGTTCAAGCATCTCTTGGAGATATTGGTCAAATTCAGCACCGAAAGCATTTTCCACTTCATCGGCAACCGCATCAACAACTTCAGCAACTCCCTGGAAGAATTGCTCAACTTCAGAAGCTACTGCTTCAGCGATTTCCAAAAAACTTTTAGGCCACTCTTCCATTTTGGGCACCAACTATACACAATAATAACGGCAACTGAGGTATAGGAGCGATCGCGCCCGGACTTCCACACCTGTTGTTGCCTCGTACTTTTCTATTGACGATTTAGCCGACGCAGTTCTTCTTGCATTGCTTGCACCTGTTGGCGCAAAACTTCGACATTTTCGTCATCTGTATCAGTCGTCTCGTCCTCATCAGAGAGGATCTCAATCCGGCGCGGCTCATTTTTATTTTTAGAGGCATCCGAAGCTTGCTCAACCGGAGGTTGTTGCGCTTGCTTCATCATGTCATCTACAAAGCGACGGGCTTCGTCGGCTGTCATTTCGCCCTTGGATACCATTTCATCTGCCAGCTTTTGAGCCTGAGAACGTAACTCACCTAGAGTTACCCCGGCTCTTTCACTCGCAGAAGCAGCCAAACCTACTCCAAGGTAAAACGCTTTTTGTACAAGATTTCCAAAACCACCAGCCATCGCAATTAAGGCTCCAACACTTACGCCAGTATCATCTGCTTCCAGGATACGAGCGAAACCAGAAACTTGCCCACCCCACTCAAGGTAGACAAATCACTAGTTAATTATGACGGTAATCCAGCCCTAGCGCCAAGTCAAAATAGCGATCGCCTAATTATTTGTTACTTTCTACGGCTTTAGTTTCTTAGCGAACTGCTCATATCAGTCTAGCCAAACTAATGTGCGATCGCGCCCTCCCATCCTTCTCCAACCCCCGACCTTAATAAAGACCAGAGGACTCTAATGACCGTATTAAAGCTTCAATAAATCTTTTGCCCAACAGGCTTGATAATAACCCACATGACACAACCAGCAAGGCTGCAATCCCTATGTTAAGCAAGTTCAATTCTGTAGACGATAACAAGTAAGGGATGAGTACCATAAAAGTACCAAGTGCAGCTCCTCCCAGAAATCGGTAGACAACCTTAGCGGCAGAATGCTTTTTAAGATCAGTATCTTCCGAAGCCATATAAGGGTTCTTTAACTCCTTAGTCACATAATAGCCCGCTGCAACGAAGGGTTAGGTTTCAGTGCGTGACTGAGGGGCTTGCTGTTTCTTCCAGTCGTCGGTTAGTAGACCAGAAAAACCCCAGTCTTCGTCTGCAATTTCTTGAATGACAATATGCGTATGCTCTGGCTTCTTCCCAAGTATACGCACCAGTGAAGCGGTCACCTCTTTGACTAGTTGAGCCTTTTGGTCTCTCGTCGCACCTTTCGTAATCTGGATGTTCACGTATGGCATGGTAATTCCTTTGTGGGTGTTCAATTCGCGAAAGCTTGAACAGCTTAGGCAAGGGTTAAACTCATGAAACCTAAGGCAAAAGTCAGCGGTTGCAGCGCAATATTAGGCGGCTCTAAAGTTAGAGGTGATGCAACGTCCCTCGCCTATTACACTATGAGCGATCGCATCTCATGCAAAGTCACCCTATCATCGGGTGGAGTGGCAGTTTAAGTCATTTGGGGAAATGGCAGAGTATCAGAAAGCTATTGAGCGAAGTATTTTTCTTGATTAGCGGTGGAGGTCAGTGGTAACAGACTCGAAGATCATCAGTCCATCCGGAGTAATAAGGTATTAGGTCGATGGTTCACTGGTGTTCAGTGAGTTCAATAACTGCTCTGTAACTTCAATCAGGTTTAGCACAATGTTTGGTGTGAGGTGGGTCGTTTTGAAACCATGAGCAATAGCATTACGCAACGAAAAAGCATTCATTAGCGATTGATATTCAGCTTTAGAAATCACCCCTTCAGTTGCCAACTGCTTCAACAAACGAAGCGGTTCGGATCGCTGCAAGTCAAGTCCTTCTTTATTAGCAAGAAGTCTTAGAGTTGCCTCAGCAAGAGACCAGGCATAAAGGATAGATGATTCTGGATGATGAACTGTAAGCTCTCTAGCTACTTGTAATTGTGACTTTATCTCATGTTCTTGAAGAGAACCTTCTACTTTTGCAGAGTATAGGGCATCCTCTGGGTTAGTCATTACCAATTCAACTCTCCAACCCGGATGATCTTCCACTGCTTGAGCTAACCCCCGTAGATATTGTGCAGAGGCAATTGAAGGACGTGACTTTACCTCAATAACAACTTTTTCCTCTCCTCGACGTACTATCATGTCAGGACGGTAGCTCCGCAGGAAATCAGGCAACTCTTCAGGTTTGGGAGAGAGTAGCACCTCGTAACCTTTCTGACGATATTCCGTCACTAGTTCGAGTAATCGCGATCTTTCCAATTGCTCAGTTCGGGCATCCATTAAACAATCACCTCCTGGTCAGGGGCATCAGTTACCACAATGTGTAAGAATTCATTACCTCTAGCAAAGCCTTCTGCTAGGGTCGGAGTTATATTTTCTACTTTAAAGTTGCCTGACAAATCTCTTTTTCTTACCAAGACATCAGTTATTTGGTTGTCATCAACATATGCCAGACCAATGATGGCGTCTTGAATTGGCTTAACTATGTTGTCTACATCCATTGCAACCGAATCATAGAAGTACGTCACCTTAAGCATAACTAGCCCAATAGCTGGCGGCTGAGCTGAAGACCAGTATTTTTCTGCTTCTTGTCTAACCGTAGCTTTCCAAGCTCTAAGCCTTTCACGCCTACGAGCTTGTTGCGATACTGGGGGACCATCCACTATGAACTCAAATGTCGTCAATGGGAGAAGCCCTAACATGCTTGACAAAAGCAGCAATCTATGTATCTAAAATGGGGCGAAGGCGATCGCATCTTTCCAATCAAACTCTACTAGGAAAGAGCGATCGCGATTCTAACTAGGCGATAGAGGGAATAAAGAAGACAACATGCCAAAATCATAGCCCCAAGAACAGGACTGGAGAGCTTCGACGAGATTGTCGCTCAGTTTGTGGAAGCCTAGATTTGGGTCAAAGGCGATGTACACCTACAAAAAAAATGACCCGGAGTCCACGCCTGTCACAAGCATCCCGTATTGCTGCTACCTTCCGGTTCTGACAAGATTTGGGCGTTGTGACCGCGTAGGTCCAGGTCTCTTACAGCATAACATTAACGAAGGGGAGTTAACGGGTTAGCCGGATACTTTTTCCCCTCGTGCTCACTCTACAATCACGCGCCATTCATAAAGCTGATAATTGACGCAGCCGTTTTTCACTAGTGGGTCTTGCTCGACAATGGCTTGAGCTTCGTCTAATGACTCAGCTCGGAAGATCATCATGCCGCCACCGCGCTTTGCCCAGTAGCCACTTTTAGCGCCGTGTCCCTTAGCGATCAAGTCCTTAACATAGGCATGGTGGGCAGGGACATGCTGGTCAAAGGTCGGTTTATCGACGATTCCTTCTTCAATCTTTACAAATAGAGGCATTTGACTCGCTAGTTATATCGTTTTCAGTGGCAAAGGTAATGGCTCAATATGGATAAATCAAAGCAGCGCTTTTTCATTGCACTCCTACCACCGCAGGATATAAGAGAGGATGTCAATGAAATCAAGCAGTATTTTGGCGATCGCTACGCCAGCCGCAAGGCTCAGAACTCTCCCCCTCACATTACCCTGCAACCACCTTTTGATTGGCAAGTGGATGAAGTACAGCAACTAGAGCGCTGTTTGAAAGCGTTTGCTGATACCTATAATTCAGTGCCAATTACCCTGAGGGGGTTTGGTGCGTTTGTACCGCGTGTGATTTACATCAATGTTGTAAAAACAGCGGAACTCCTGGCATTACAGCAAGACTTGATGGCTGAGGTAGAAGAGTCGTTGGGGATTGTAGACCGGGTGTCTAAAAGTCGCCCCTTTGCCCCTCATATGACCGTTGCCTTCCGCGATTTGACCAAGCAAAATTTCCGAGCCGCGTGGCAAGAATTTCAGCAGCGGCAGCTAGAGGTTGAATTTACTGCCTCTGGGCTAACGCTGCTGATTCACAACGGACAGCGCTGGATTATTAGTGCCGAATTTCCGTTTCAATCATCAGGGCGGGGAGAACGTATGCAGGATCAAGGGTGAATGCCTCAATCCCTAATCCCCATTAATCCGGTCGTTGGATAATCGTCTCAATAACCCGTCGTTTGGCTTTAGCGTCGATACCAATCAGGCGTACGTAGTCGCCGTCATGTTCGTTGATGCATTCGGCTACAGCGGCAAGTACCTCGTCTTTGCGCTTAGTATCAAGCGTACCGCCACTCTTCCAGGAACCAGTGCGGAAGCGCCGCTTGTCGGCATACTCCATCCCGATGCGGTAACCACCGTTTATGAGTTCCTGCACCTGCTGCTGGACTTCTGAACTGAGTTGATTGTTTTTTGCCGCCTGACCATTACCCTTGTCTGGAGCGCGATCGCCATAACTCCGGTAGTACTGGTCATTAGATGAGGGTGGGTTGGCAATGTCGATGCGGTCTGTAGTTTTACGGCTTTCTTCGTACAAAAAGCGTTCGTGGAGGGCGTCTTCTGTAGCTTGATGAGGGCGGCGAGGGCTATGATCGATATTGCTTCCCTGAGTTTGGGCGCGATCGCCTGAACGTTTTTCCGGCTCGCGTTGCGGCGGCGGGGAATCATCTCTATCGGTGTGCCGCAGGTTTTGGTTATATTGCCGACCTAGGCGCATTGTCTCAACGCGCTCCTGTTCGCCACGCATCACCTTGCCAAACTCTATTAAATGGCGCAGGCTGAAATCCGGTTTCTGGAAATTGGGGGGTGTTTCGTTACTATTGACCACACGACCAGAGATCTTTTCAAAACCCGTTTGGTGAATAAATTTGCGAACTTGTTCATCGTAGAGACGCGATCGCAAAGCACTAAAAAAGTCAATGGATTGATTGGGGAAGGTGTCAACCAATTCTTCAATGGCACTCCGGGACAACCCATCTGCAGCAAAAATGCCGCCGACGATGCCAATTCTATCTTCTCGGTCTGGTGCCCAATAAAACTTATCCATGCGACCATCCCGAATCAAGGGCGCATAGAGGGTGGAAAAGTCATTCCCCGTCACAATAATTGGTACGCGAGGCAAAGGCGTGGAGTCATAACTGCCAGGAAGTTGCACATTAGTGGGGTTATCGGCAATATTCATCAATGTGCCGTTAACCAACTGTGTATTGACCGTGTACTGCGTACCTTGGTCGAAACGCCCTGCTCCCGCATCCAAGTCGTTGATCATCAAGACACACATCTTACCGCGCACCTTAATCAGATCTGCGGCTTCTCGATAGCGCAGGCGAATCAGACGCCCTGGATCTCCCGCATCCGGGCTTTCCATTTCTCCAGCAGACATATGAACCGCTTCTACGCCCATGCGCTCGAAGACAAGCTCGCATTGAAATGACTTACCTTCTCCTTTATGCCCATGAATTCCCAGAATTAGAGGAACTCGTACCTGAGGTAAGTTAAGGAAATTTTTTGTAATATGAACGGCAAGTTTATCTAAAAAGCGAGGAGAAATATAGTAACTCATCAGTTCCCTTATGTGTCGATTGCTTCAGCCGGATATGTCAGAATTTTATGACAAATTATAAACAGGAGGAGAGCCAGGTCAAACGTACAGCCCTGCTAGGTGTTGCCCAAACTAGGAATGACAATGACACCCGCAGCGGCGAAACGGAAACCAATCGGCACGACTACAGGTGCCACCATCACCTGTAAAACCCCTAGAGTAGCGTTAGAGTAAAACTGCGTTTCCGTTCACAGCACCCCAAATTAGGTCGTCTTGATTAAAAACAACTTTATCGTTACTGTGGCAAGCGATCTGCCCATCAACAAGTTCAGGAATTGGTAACACAGGTAGTTCTCAAGTAGGGGAAACGGCATGCGGTGCCTAAAAACTTTGCCTACCTGGGCGTAAACCTCTGTTTTCCTTGGCGTTTCCCAAAAACTTGCCACGGATTGAGAATAAAATGCGGCTTTTCCTGAAGGCTTAGATTCTGGAAAAGCCGCACCTAACCTACACTTTAATCATTACCTGAAACTTCAGGTCTAGAAGCCTCTACTGTTGGGCTTGTGAATGATGAAGCTGAGAACTTGGCACTGCTTCACGTTGTCGAAGCCAACAATCCGCACGAAGCAGTCGCGGTAGTCAGAACGGCAAGCATTAACTTCGTCCATCACTTCCCGGACACTTTTGGCATTGAATAAAGGCAACTTCCACATAGTCCAGTAGTGCTGTTCGGGTTCAGAAACTTCGCTGAACTCAACAGCAGGAAAGTAGCCTTGATCCAAAATGTACTGAATTTGTCTACCCATCTGAGCATCGCTCAGGGGAGGTAGGTAAGAAAGAGTCTCGTAACGGCGTTCTTTGGGTAAAGTTTGCATTGCTTGTTGGTGTACTGGGTATGAATGGTTAACGTTGGCAGGCTAACTGGATTAATCATCCAAATTAGACTCTGAATCGGCTGCAGGTTCGCTGGTTGGGGCGGGGTCAGAAACACTGAGTTGTGTAATTCGCTCTAAATGCTGACGCCGATGTTCGATATTTGCCTTTTGAATGCCTGTACGAACCATTTCTGGCAAAAAATCTAAGACTTCTTCGGCAATATGCTGCCGCACAGTCATAATCCGCAACGCTAGGTCTTGTCTCTCCTTAAGTAATTCCAGGAGATAAGCTTCTCCATCTTGGATACTGTTCCGCGAGGAAAAGCTATGTAGCCATAACGCCTGGGGAGGGTCTGTCTCGCCCAGTTGAGCCAGGACAGTCCGCAGGGCTTGATAGGTCAAATAGCTACTCAGTATCTTAGCCGTGTCTTTGGTAACTTGTTTAAGATCCATGCTTTGACCCCAGCCTCTAAAAGATGAAGTATGAAGGATGAAGTAATTTTACTTTCACCCTTCACCCTTCAGCTCTTCTTATACGGTATCCATTGCCTCGAACTCGAACTTGATTTCCTTCCACAGTTCGCAAGCAACAGCCAACTCAGGACTCCACTTACAAGCTTCGCGGATTACGTCGCCGCCTTCGCGCATCAAGTTGCGACCTTCGTTACGAGCTTGGACACAAGCCTCAAGAGCGACACGGTTGGCAGTTGCACCAGGTGCATTACCCCAAGGGTGGCCCAGGGTTCCACCACCGAACTGCAAGCAGGAGTCATCACCGAAGATTTCTACCAGAGCAGGCATGTGCCAAATGTGGATACCACCGGAAGCCACAGGCATGACACCAGGCATGGATGCCCAGTCTTGGGTGAAGTAAATACCACGGGCGCGGTCTTGTTCGATGTGATCTTCGCGCATCAAATCGACGAAGCCCATGGTGATGCCTTTTTCACCTTCGAGCTTACCAACGACGGTACCGGAGTGAAGGTGGTCACCACCAGACATCCGCAAGCACTTGGCTAGGACGCGGAAGTGGATACCGTGGTTCTTTTGACGGTCGATTACGGCGTGCATCGCGCGGTGGATGTGCAGCAACAGACCGTTACGGCGGCACCACTTCGCCAATGTGGTGTTAGCGGTGAAACCACCTGTCAGGTAGTCGTGCATGATGATCGGGGTGCCGATTTCTTTGGCGAACTCAGCCCGCTCCATCATTTCTTCGCAGGTGGGGGCGGTGACGTTGAGGTAGTGACCTTTGATTTCACCAGTCTCAGCCTGGGATTTTTCGATGGCTTCTTGAACGAATAAGAAGCGATCGCGCCAGCGCATGAAGGGCTGGGAGTTGATGTTTTCGTCGTCTTTGGTGAAGTCTAGACCGCCGCGCAGACACTCGTAAACGGCACGACCGTAGTTCTTAGCAGACAGACCGAGTTTGGGCTTAATCGTACAACCCAAGAGAGGACGACCGTACTTGTTTAGTTTGTCGCGCTCAACGGTAATTCCGTGGGGAGGCCCTTGGAATGTCTTCATGTAGGCAATCGGAATCCGTAGGTCTTCTAAGCGCAGGGCACGCAAAGCTTTGAAACCAAACACGTTGCCCACGAGGGAGGTGAGCAAGTTGGTAACAGATCCTTCTTCAAACAGATCCAATGGGTAGGCAACAAAGCAGATGAACTGGTTGTCTTCACCAGGAACTGGCTCGATATCGTAGCAACGACCTTTGTAACGGTCGAGGTCGGTGAGGAGGTCTGTCCACACGGTTGTCCAGGTACCTGTGGAAGATTCTGCTGCTACCGCCGCGCCTGCTTCTTCGGGGGGAACGCCAGGCTGAGGGGTGACGCGGAATGCCGCCAGAATATCTGTATCTTTTGGAGTGTAGTCGGGGGTGTAATAAGTTAACTTATAATCTTTTACCCCGGCTTCATACCCAGCCTTTGACTGAGTTTTTGTTTGAGAGTAGCTCATGTCTTCCTTCCTTGGGAACTGCTGAATGTTACTGCTGGTTTAGCAGACTGAAATTGTTGCGAGTATTAGTGCAAATTTTAACTTGCTTTATAAAGTCAAAATTCTTTACACAATAGGAGTAATAGCCTTTAACGGTATAACAATACGCGCAACGATTCCATGGTGTAGCTGAGAAATGAAATTACCCAACCACTGCTAATTGTACAAACTCAACTTGTGGAAGTTTCGTTGAACAGGGAAGCGGTAGAGGCAACACATAATTTCTTAAGTGTTTTGAATATACCAAGAATACTGATATTGAAACTTCAAATCTCTTTTATTAATGTATAAGTTTTTTTTATTAATATAACAAATGTATTTTTTTGTGAAGTTTCATTGCCGTAAAAGTATAAGTGTTTGTTGATATGTATTGGCTTGTTGGTAAATTATTGACAACCAGCAAACAATATGATTATTTTTGGCGATCGCTCTTTAGATTCGGCTCAACCAAGTAGAACATAGCGGTACTAGCATCTCGGGGGAAGCCCCTGACTGTGGCGGATCACGATTAGGTAATTCCTACTAAAAATTAAATTAATTAATCTCCAATTCTGTGAAGCAAAATACTCAAACTGTGATACCAAAACAAACACATCAAGGATGGCAGGGCAGTCTTGATTTAGTCTATGCCCGTCACCACAACAAAACCCAGGTGATTCACTCTCAGATGCAAGCCCCGCTGAAGGTGCAGCGTCCGTTTTACCCAGAGAAGGAAGCTGTTTGTCATAGTGTGGTGTTGCATACAGCGGGGGGAATTGTCGGGGGAGATAGGCTTTCCCAAAACATCCATCTGAAACCGAACGCCCAAGCTTTAATTACAACGGCGGCGGCGGGAAAGGTATATCGCACTCAGGGACTAGAGGCGAGACAAAATATCCAGATTCAAGTAGAGGCGGGGGCTTGTTTGGAGTGGTTGCCGCAAGAAACTATTGTGTTTAATGGTGCCGTTTATCGGCAGGAATTGCGGGTAGAATTAGCGCCAGGAGCGAGTTGGTTGGGTTGGGAAATTACGCGGTTTGGGCGAAGTGCGAGGGGGGAGAAGTTCTTGCAGGGGGAATGGCGATCGCATACCGAAATTTGGCAGCAAGCACGCCCGTTGTGGATCGATAGACAATGGTTACCCGGTGGAGAAGAAAGCGTCTATAGTCCCCACGCTTTAGCTGGACAACCCATTGTTGGTACTCTCGCCTGGGTAGGACAACCCGTGTCACTAGAACTGATCGAGAAAGCCAGACAGTTGTGGAGTGACAAAGAACGCCAAGGAAGATCAGGCGTTACGCCCTTAATGTCAGGATTATTGTGCCGCTATCGCGGTTCATCAACCGCAGAGGTGCGAAACTGGTTTACAGATGTTTGGCAGTTACTACGCTTTTCCTGTCTAGGGCGTTCTGTCGTCAAGCCGCGAGTCTGGCAAATCTAAACTCCTAAATCTCAACATGCAACTTACCCCGCAAGAAAAAGACAAACTGCTTATTTTTACCGCCGCTTTAGTCGCAGAACGCCGTAAAGACAAGGGACTGAAGCTAAATTATCCAGAAGCCGTTGCCTACATTTCTGCTGCCATTTTAGAAGGGGCTAGAGAAGGAAGGACAGTGGCTGAATTGATGAGTTATGGGGCTACCTTGCTAACTCAAGATGACGTCATGGAAGGTGTGCCAGAAATGGTGCAGGAAGTGCAGGTAGAAGCAACCTTTCCCGATGGGACAAAGTTGGTGACGGTTCACGATCCGATTCGGTAGGGAATCAGCACGGCTTCCTAACCCTGGACGATATAGCGATCGCCATGACTGGGAGGCTGCGAGGTGACGATGAACTCCAGATCTTCTTCAGAATCATTTTGCATTTGATGGGGCACTCCTGGCGGCACCTCCACGCCTTCATGGGTACAGAGAATTTGGCGATCGCCAGCAATTTCTAACGTGGCTATACCGGAGAGGATAAAGAAAAACTGCCACGCAAAAACATGAAAATGTCTGACTTCTGAGCATCCCGGTGGCATTCGTTCCTGAATAATGCTTAATTGCGGCTGCTTTACTAAGTGCCAGCCATCGCAGCGATCGCCCCAGAGGTAATGTTCCGCAGTATCCTTGCTAATCATTGGCAGTATTTACTCAGTCCCTCATCGGGGATAACCCATGTTTTGAGGGGTTAGTATAGCAGCGCCATTTAATTAAATAGATACCCAAAGTCTTTAGAGGTCAAGATGATTCCAGGGGAAATGATTGTTCAAGACGGCGAAATCGAGCTGAATGCAGGGCGTCCAACCGTGCAGTTACAGGTCGCAAATACAGGCGATCGCCCCATTCAAGTGGGTTCGCATTTCCACTTCTTTGAAGTCAATGAAGCCCTGGATTTTGACCGCGAACAGGCGCATGGGATGCGCCTCGATATCCCTGCGGGTACAGCGGTGCGTTTTGAACCTGGAGATGAACGGGAAGTGACGTTAGTGCCGTTTGCAGGTAGCCGTCAGGTTTACGGCTTTAACGCCAAAATCAATGGTTCACTCGATACGTAATCAGGATCAGCCCCGATCATCAATAAACTTTGACGCTTTTAAGTTTCCTGTTAGGGCGATTAGGGAGATGGGGAAGAATCTCCCGATAAATCTAATCAAGGTGGTGAAACTTGTCAACTCATGTCGTAGCCAAACAAATTGGGGTCAACTTCACCTAGCTGCAAATCTGCTAACCCATACTCTGCCCAGCGTCGCTCTACCATCGCCGCCACATCGGGATCGGACTCCAACGGTTCGCCCCATTCATGTTCCGTTTCCGGGGGAATCTTGGTCGTCGCATCAATTCCCATACGTCCGCCTAAGCCAACCTTTTCGCTGGCGAAGTCCAACGTATCAAAGGGCGTATTCGGCAGAATAAATACGTCCCGCACGGGGTCAACTTTAGAAGAAATTGCCCACACCACCTGACGCGGATCGCGGATATTGATGTCTTTATCTACCACAATTACAAACTTGGTGTAAGTAAACTGCGGCAACGCACTCCAAAAGGCGAGGGCAGCACGACGGGCTTGTCCGGGATAGGCTTTGTCAATGGAGATAATTGCCGCTTTGTAGCTGAGGGCTTCCATGGGCAGGAAGAAGTCTACAATTTCTGGGACTTGTTGCCGCAGGATGGGGGTATAGATGCGGTTAAGGGCGATCGCCATCATCGCTTCTTCTTTCGGTGGGCGTCCGCTAAAGGTGGTGAGATAAAGCGGATCATTGCGATGCGTCATACACCCGAAGCGAATCAAGGGCGAATCTTCCACCCCGCCGTAGTAGCCCATATGATCGCCAAAAGGGCCATCCGGCAGCACTTCCCCTGGCGTAATCGTCCCTTCCAAAACAAACTCGGAGTCCGCTGGTACTTCCAAATCTACGGTTTTGCACTTCGCCAGCTTTACCCCGGAACCGCCATAAAGTCCGGCAAATAGCCATTCAGAAAGGTCTAACGGAATTGGCGTCGCCGCTGCCATGATAATCAACGGATCGACACCAAGGGCGATCGCTACCTCTAATTTTTTGCCATTTTCCGCCGCCTTCCTTAAATGCCTTGCCCCACCCCGCACCGATAACCAATGCACCGTCATCGTATTTTTTGATTGCAGTTGCAGCCGATACACCCCAACATTCGGCGTCCCCGTCTCGCAATCTTTTGTAATCACCAACCCCAACGTGATAATCTTCCCCGCATCCCCCACATAGGGACGAATCAACGGCAGCTTGTTGAAATCCAACTCATCCCCTTCCAGCACTACCTGCTGACAAGCGGGGAAAAAGTCGCGCCCTGGCTTAGCTTTCACCACATCAAACAAAATTTTGCCAAACTCCACCGCCTGAGAAATCTTCTTCGGTGGCTTCGGCTGTTGCAGCATCCCCAGCTTTTTCCCCAGTTCTTCCAACTCCTGCGGGTGCTGCATATTCATTGCCCAGCAAACCCGTTCCTCAGTTCCCAGCAGATTCACCGCCACCGGAAAGGATGCTCCTTTGACATTTTCAAATAGTAGCGCCGGCCCCCCCGCTTGCAGCATCCGGTTAGCAATTTCCGCAATTTCTAAATCTGGGTCAACCAGGGCGTTAATTCTCCGTAATTGCCCTCGTTCTTCCAGTAGCTTAATGAATCCCCGCAAGTCTCTTGACATGATTAAGAAGTATGAACTGCCATCCTTTCTTTTATTATGGGGGGAATTTTAGACCGTAGGAGCACCTCTTCGTCCCTCAGCCCCTGTCACTATGCCAAACAATGCCAGTATGACACTAGAGAATCATCCTGCCCTGATCGATAAAATTAGTCTCTGCATTCATCAAGCGATTTTGAACGTTCAGCAGCAGCATCCAGAATTTCTTAAAGAAAAATATAAAACTGTTGCTTGGAACAATAGCAAACAGAAATCTTCGTTGCTGGAAAAGCTTAAACAAGAATTTAGTAAAACCAAAGACCGGGAATCAATAAATTTAAACTTGCAGAGAATTCTTCAACTTCTGTTTGTGCCTGAATATTTTGATTCTTCGTATTTTACCGATATAAGAAAGCAGCTTACTTCCATACTGACCGCATCCTTAGCAGCAAATACTCCTGAAGATTCAACTTCCCTATCGGCAGGAATTGCTATCCTACTGCTCGACGCGGAAAACTTACAACTCGATACTAAAACAGAAAAGTTTCTTGCTAGTCTCTGTACCTATCCCATCCAAATTAAGATTGCCTTTGCCAACTGGCGTAGTATGGGCAAGCAAGATGTTGACTATCACGGACGCGGCTACGAACTCATTCACGTTCCGGCGGGTAAAGATAGCGCCGATGTGAAAATGGCAACAGTCGGTTCGTCAATTTTTGTTCATTACCCCAATGCCAAAGAGGTTTTAGTCTGCTCCTCCGATGGCGTCTTGACCCATCTTTGTAACACGCTTCAAACTCACGGATTAACAGTGTATTTAGTCCGTAAACAAGGCGACAACATAACTGTTTTAAACAACAAGACTAGTGAAACTCAGACTCATTCGCTGAAAGCGTTACCGGAAGTTCCACCGCTAGAGCAGGCGATCGCGCAGTTAAAAGAGATAATCAAAGCTGAACAAGCACTTACAAATAATCACTGGATAAAGCTATCTAAAATATCCAGCTTATATCACGAGAAATATAAACTAACCATCAGCCAAGTTGTATCCGTTCACCTACCTGGCAAAAGAGCCAGAGATGTTTTTATTGAAAATCCGCAGGACTTTGTTGTTCATCAAGTTTCAGATAAAACAGAAATTTATATTAGCTTGTTTAAGCTATCTGTTTCTGATATCATAAGTTCTAATTTAAGTCAACAAGCAAATCCTCAAACTTCTCCAAACAATGCAACCAAAGTTAAGTCAAAAGTAGAATTGGAACAAGCAATAAGAAAAATTATTAATGTTTCGACTGCTCAATCTCCAGGAAGCTATATCCCTCTGAATACCTTAGGAATTAAATTTAGGCAGCAATACGGTCAGTCTGCCACCACAATTATTAAACAGCTAAAGCTAAGTACCAGTTTTATAAAATTTCTACAGTCTTGCAATGTGTTTGAGTTAAAGAAAATTGATGAAGATTGGAATATAGCGATCAAAGATACGAAATAAAACTAATTTATCAGCAAATATTTGGTATGAATCGACTATTGCCCAAGCCAACCCTTGAAACCAATTACAGCAGCGATAGTCAAAGAAAGTTGCACTCCCGATGTGTCTGCCTTTAAGCTCTAACTTCTATGCGCTTCAAATCTCAACAACGGCGATCGCAAATGCCAGAAGTCAATCTCGTGCCGATGATTGACGTCATGATGAGCGTAATTGCCTTTTTCGTGATTCTCTCGATGACCTTAACGATACAGCAGCAGTCGGTTGACATATCGCTGCCGAGTACCGAGGAAGGAGGTAAGCAACAGGTAACGCCAGACCCTCTGATTGTTAGCATCGATCGCCAAGGGCAGGTGTTTATCGGCAATCAATCCCTTCAGGCATCGGAGTTGAAGCAACCGGTACAAGCCTATTTACAAGGCAATCCTAAGGGAACGGTTGTCTTAAAAGCGGATAAAAAATTGCCCTATGAAGACGTTGTGCGACTTTTAGGAACCCTACAGGATATCGGCGGCGATCGCGTTTCTCTAGCCATCAACTAAAAAGGGTCAAAACGCACCTAGTAAGGGAATGACAATGTGGCTTGCCCCTAGGAGAGAATCAACGTTCTCACGTCTTGTGCGTAAGTCCTGATGGCGCTGAGGAGGTGAAGGGGGATTTGCAGAATAAAGTTATGGTTATCGGTGTAACTAGGGGCATTAGCTTCGCTGGCGTTCCCTAGTGAGCCGCAGGCGTTACCCAGGAAAATCAACATTGAATCGGAAAGTCACTAAACTTTTATGATATGGAACGATCTTCCTTGAGAATGACCTTTAGCGTTTGAAAAAGCGGCAAAATGACACCGCAGGTAAGCTCACAGGGGTGATAGTCCATGAAAATCGATCGCATTCACTTCTACGTAGAAGACGCCAGAGCCTCCCAAGACTGGTTTATCAACTGTATGGGTTTTCAAGCTCATGCCTCTGGTGCCAGCTACCATACCCAAACTAGGGTGGTAAAAAGTGGCTCAGTCTACATTGTTTTATCGTCTCCTCTGACGGCGGCAAGCCCTGTGGCTCAATTTTTACGTCGGTATCCTCCTGGTGTTGCGGATGTAGCGTTTCTCGTTGCCGATTTAGACTCTGTTCTAAAAAAGGCAATTACGAAGGGGGCAAAAGTCTTGCAGCCTGTTGAGCAACGACAGTTTGCTGACGGGAGCATGAAGTGGGTGAAAATCGCGGCTTGGGGTTCTCTGACTCATACCTTGGTTGAGCGTTGCGGCGTGGCTCCCCTGCTCCCCGACATCAATCTAGCCCCAGAGGATAACGCCGAGATTGCTGATACTTACAACGGTATCGATCATGTGGTGCTGAATGTCGCTGCTGGGGACTTAGAACGGGCGTTGTCTTGGTATGAAGGGACGTTAGGGTTTGAACGTCAACAATCCTTTGCGATTGAGACGGAGCAGTCGGGGTTACGCTCTCAGGTGCTGGTGCATCCTCGGAGTGGGATGCAGTTTCCCATTAATGAACCCACGTCAATAAATTCTCAAATTCAAGAGTTTCTCGATTTTAATCATGGCCCAGGAATCCAGCATATTGCGTTGCAGACGCCGCAAATTGTGCAGGCGATCGCGCGACTGCGGCAAGGTGGTCTATGCTTTCTGCCGATTCCCCAAACCTACTACACGCAATTGCAAGATCGGCATCGGGGGCTGTGTTTATCGCCAGAGGAATTAGAAGCGATCGCTATCCAAGAAATCTTAGTGGACTGGCAAGAGGATGCCTCAGATTCCCTACTGCTGCAAATCTTTACACAGCCAATTTTTGAGCAACCCACCTTTTTCTTTGAATTGATCGAGCGTCGCGCCCAAGCTCAGGGATTTGGAGAAGGTAATTTCCGCGCCCTATTTGAAGCAATTGAACGGGAACAACATAAGCGGGGAAGTTTGAAGTAGTAAATACCAGGGAGTAACAGCAGCGAGGAGAGTCCCTTCCTGAACTGGCAATTATCCCTGCATATAGGCAGGTGAGAATAAATTCAGTAAAGTGTTAAATAAACTTAATACTCGCAACCATTTTCGCCCTAAATAATGTTAAGAATTATCACAGATTTCGATGGCCCTATCTTAGACGTTTCGGAGCGCTACTACCGTGTCTATGAGTTTTGTCTAGAAAAAATACAACACCCAAACCAGCCTCTGACAAAGCTCTCGAAAGAGGAGTTTTGGCGAATGAAGCGTGCCTGCATTCCCGAATCCAAAATTGGGATGAAGTCAGGTTTGGATCAGGCACAAGGGCAAGAATTTGCCCAATTACGGCGTAAAACCATCCATACGCAGCCTTATCTGGTCTACGACCAACTGGCACCGGGAGTGTCGGAGGCATTAGAAAAAGTGCATCAAAACCCTAATCTAGACTTGGTGGTCTTGACGATGCGCCGGGTGTGGCAACTTTACTCTGCCTTTAACAGCTACAACTTAGAGCGCTTTTTCCCCAATGACCGCTGCTACTGCCTAGAAAACGACTATGTCAAAACCCGCGACATCGACGATAAGACAAGGTTGATGGAACGAGCGATCGCGGAATTACCTCCCGCCTCCGATATCTGGATGGTCGGAGATACCGAAGCGGATATGATTGCCGCCAAAAACCATGGGATTAAGGCAATTGGTGTGCTGTCTGGAATTCGCGATCGCGCCCATCTCAGCCGCTACGAACCTGAGGCAATCGTCAACAACCTCAGCGAAGCGATTGACCTTATCCTCTCTCCCAGCCTGTCTCACGTTGGAGAGGAATGCCTGCGCTAGGCGTTACTGGTGGGGCGGTATGGCGAGTGCCAGCGGCGAGCCTTGCTCCTTATCCCTACAAACTTCAGCGCAGAAAACTACTAATTAGCCAGAGAATCACAAATGTCACCAGGCTGGCAAACGTCTCCACCGTTAAATTGAAATTAGTAAGCTGTGTCTGCAACGCGCCGCCTAAAACGCTTCCGATTCCTATACCCACTACCAATCCAGCCAACGTCAGCAAAAGAGCGCGACCAAATTGCCGTTCTTTGCGATTGAGAAAGTAAATATTAAACCCAAAGCCTAAAGCGATCGCCAACGGCAAAATGGCTTCATCAGGGGCAGGATAAAAAATAGCTAAAGCGCTCAAAAGTAAGAACGCACCAGCCGACCAGAGGATGTCTTCCAAGGACGGAGTATCGACAAACCGTCGCAGCCAAGCTGGAGACTGGTTAGCCGCTGTCTGAGGAACACTCGGTGGTGTTTGAGACAACCGTTCGGGAAAACGAATCCGTTCTGGAACTTTAATTTTGCCTTCTTGCCGCATCCGCAGGCGCTCCATAATGATTGCATCATAAGCAGCTTCCACGGATTCCATAAGCTTTTGGTCGTCACGATGCTGTTGCATCAAACGTTTGCGAGCATCCTGAATTTCATCAAAGGAAGCATCTTCCGTAACTCCAAGCTTTTCGTAGTGATTTTGGTCACTCATCCCAAACCTCCTTTGACCTGCCTTCTTTTCACTGGTACTACAGCGGCTCTACACTGGTGGTGTGACATCTAGTGGTAACGTCCCTTACGATGCTGATATCGGCAGTAAAGTAAATAGAACAGTCGTTACCGATTGACATTACGACTCTCCTGCAAGCTAGTTTAGCTTGATCCTTAAACACACCGCTCTCCTGAATTAAACACTTTCACGCTCAAACTCTCTTTCATAGGGTTATAAAGGGTTATCTTCATAAAAAATTTACGAACGAGATCTCACCTGAGTATGATGTCAGTAGCTATTGGCATCGCTTAGTTCTTTGTCGATAATTGATTAGATGCTGATTACACCATTGGTGTCAACAATCTCCTCGTTCCATCAATGCTCCAGTTCTTCTTGAAAAGTTTATGACCATGGCTCCTGCCAAAATTCTTGTTGTGGATGACGATCCGGCGATCCGTAATTTAATCTTTCGCTTTTTAAGCCAAAAGAGCTATCAAATGGAATCGGCTCAGGATGGAAAGACTGCTCTGGCAATGTTTGAGCAATTCAACCCCGATCTAGTCATTCTGGATGTAAATTTGCCGGACGCCACCGGCTATGCCCTTTGCGAAGAGATGCAGAGCCGCACTGACGTGTTTGTGCTCATGCTCACCAGCCGAGCTGATGCTGCTGACAAAATAAAGGGATTTTCTCAAGGAGCGGATGACTACATTACTAAACCGTTCGATTTACAAGAACTGGAATATCGAGTAGGAGCGATTTTAAAGCGTCAGCGGATTGTCACTACCGCCGAACAACAGCGGATAGTCTTCAATCAACTAGTCATCGATCCAGGGCGTCGGGAAGTTACCCTCAACAACGAACTTGTGTTGTTGACAGCTTTAGAATTTGACTTGCTGCATTTTCTTGCCAGTCATCCCGGTCGAGTTTTGCGTCGCTCTGAGTTGATTCAACAGGTTTGGGAATACGACTATGTGGGAGATCAGCGGGTGGTTGATGTCCACATCGGGCAAATTCGCAAAAAGATTGAACTCGATTCCAGTCAGCCTTCCTTAATTCAAACGGTGCGGGGTGTTGGCTACAAGTTTGAGGCTCCCCAAGTTAAGCAGCCCAGCAATAAGTCTGAATCCTAAATCGCCAAAGTAACCCTCAGCCTAATAGGAACTAGGCTCAGGGTTGTTTGATTGGCTTCTTCTTAGGAAAATAGCAAGGGACTGGGGAGCAGGGGCGCAGGGGCGCAGGGGCGCAGGCTTCGACGTGAGACTTCGGCGTGAGGCTTCGACGGTGAGCTCAGCCGAACCGCGCTCAGTCGAACGCTCAGCCGAACGGGCGCAGGGGAGAGGAAGAGAACCAATAACCTCTTTCATCCTTCATACTTCACCCTTCATACTTCATCCTTCATACTTCACCCTTCATCCTCCACCCTTCACCCCTGATTACAAAATCTTCCTAGTTGCCAATTCCTAGCCTTGTCCAGAAGAAGTCGCTGTGTGATTGTTGGAATCAGCGGTTGTCGGCTCCGATGTGGCAGTATCTGACGCTTGGGGTAAGGAATTTGCCTGAACGCTTTGTTTTATCTGTTCAGCTTCTCGCTGAAACTCGTTCTCAAAATCCTTAGACGCGTCCTGAAATCCTTTGATTGCCTTACCAAGACTGCGACCAACTTCCGGCAGCTTTTTCGGGCCAAACACCAGTAGAGCAATGACTAAAATCAGTGCCATCTCTGGCAGACCAATCCCAAAAACGTTCATGGGTTCCTCTTGCAAACGTACAAATTCAGTATAAGACCTACAAAAAAACCCAGGACTTGACTTGCCTGGGACATCTCGCTGTTTTTTCAAAGAATGATGATGGATGCGATCGCTTACTGACCTAAGCTCGTCCAATCGACATCAATACCCCGAAGCAGCAAAGAGGAATTGTAGAGCTGCAAGATAATGAGAAGAAATACAAAAAATAGCAGCATGAAGACTGCCATCAGTGGGGTTGTACCCCAGCCCGGGGCAACTTTACCATACTCAGAATTGAGTGGTTTGAGGATCTCTCCCAGCCTAGTCCGTTGTGCCATGAGTCACCTATGATGAATCTAAATAGATTTTTTGTAATGTTCCGTAATATTATAGGGGGAACAGAACTCATAATTGAGCTAAATCATGGAACCCGCAACAGTTCTTAGCATTTGTATCGGCGCTTTCGTTGTCGCTATTACAGGCTTTTCGATCTATACCGCTTTTGGCCCCCCTTCTACGCAGCTGAGCGATCCGTTTGAAGATCACGAAGATTAATCTATCTCAAAAATCATCCGTTACTCCTTCAGTCATTCGTCTTCATCTTCATCAAGTGACGTTTCTTCCTGGCTCAATCGTCCAGGAAGAGCGGCAATGATAGCATCCAATACTTTGGCAACGGGAATCACTTCTAAACCAACCTCCGGTAAGGTCTGACCTTTAGGGACAATTGCCCGCTTGAAGCCTAGTTTGGCGGCTTCTTTGAGGCGCAGTTCCATCTGAGAGACTAATCGGACTTGTCCGCCTAGACCGACTTCCCCAATTAATACAGTGCGAGGATCGACAATGCGATCGCGAAAACTAGCAACCACAGCCACCGCAATCCCCAAATCGGCAGCGGGTTCCTCCACACCCAAACCTCCAGCCGACGCCACATAAGCATCCAGCTTCGACAAGGGAATCCCCACCCGCTTTTCTAACACTGCTAAAATTTGCTGCAAGCGGCTGTAATCAACACCAGTAGTGGCGCGGCGCGGGGCACCATAACTAGCCGGACTCACCAAGGCTTGCAGCTCCACCACAATCGGGCGCGTCCCTTCACACGCCACCACCGTCGCCGTGCCGGGGTTCATTTCCTCCCGGCTGCCTAGGAATAGCTCTGAGGGATTTGACACCTCCTGCAAGCCCTTATCGACCATTTCAAAAATGCCGATTTCGTGGGTTGCCCCAAAGCGATTTTTTACCGAACGCAACAGGCGATGAGAGGCAAAGCGATCGCCTTCAAAATACAGTACTGTATCGACCAAATGTTCTAATACCCGTGGCCCCGCGATCGCCCCTTCTTTTGTAACGTGACCGACAATGAGCAAGGTAATATTCGCCCGCTTTGCCACCTGCATCAGGGCTGAGGTACATTCCCGCACCTGTGCCACCGAACCGGGAGCAGAAGTCAAAGCCGCAAAGTATAGCGTCTGAATACTATCAATCACAGCGACTTGGGGTTTGAGCGACTCCAATTCCCGTAGGATCTCTTCTAAATCAGTTTCTGCCAGAACATAGAGATTAGAGTCAGGGTCTTGGCTGGCTGCTTCAGTTTGAGTGGCATTACCGTTTCCTTCCTTGCTTTTAGCCGCAGACTTTGCCTGCTTTTTCCCGTTCCCATTCGAGGTTTCCTCCTCAACTTGTTCCAGCCCCACTCCTAACCGAGCCGCTCGCAGTTTCACCTGCTGCCCCGATTCTTCAGCAGAGACATAGAGGATGCGGTGTTTGTAGGCAAGGAGATTGGCTACCTGTAGCAGCAGTGTAGACTTACCAATACCAGGATCGCCCCCAATCAGGACTAATGAGCCAGGAACAATTCCTCCTCCCAATACCCGGTCTAATTCTCCGTAACCTGACGGAAAACGGATCTGACCCTTATTAGAGATTTCTGAAAACTTCAGGGAAGACCTCGGCTGGGCGGGGGAGTTGTGAGTTGGGGTGGAACTGCTGTGAGTATTGGATTGCCAACCTCCCCGGCTGAGGCTCAAGGAATTAGTCGGAGCGGCGACCTGCTCTTCCAGGGTGTTCCAACTGTCACAGCCAGGACATTTACCTGACCATTGGGGGAATTCTGATCCACACTCGGTACAAACGTATAAAGTTTTAGGCTTAGGCATTCTGATAAAAATGTTAAAAAGTATTAATAATGGTCAACAATCAAACAAATATTAAAAAAAAATGCAATTAAGCGTCGGATAGGAAGTTTCACCCTTCAAAAACCTTCGCACAGCGTAATATCTTATATAGATAAGCTACTGATAAATTAATAATTTGCTATTTCAGTATTAGGAGTCTTGGGTCCGTTGGAAACTCATAAAGAAAAAATCCTCGTAGTCGATGATGAAGCCAGCATTCGCCGGATCTTGGAAACTCGCCTCTCCATGATTGGCTACGATGTCGTCACGGCTGCTGATGGTGAAGAAGCCCTTGATACCTTTCATCTCACTGAACCTGACTTGGTGGTTCTAGATGTGATGATGCCCAAGCTTGATGGCTATGGCGTCTGTCAGGAACTGCGGAAGGAGTCGGATGTGCCTATTATTATGCTAACGGCTCTAGGCGATGTTGCCGACCGGATTACAGGTCTAGAGTTAGGAGCTGATGACTATGTTGTCAAACCCTTTTCGCCGAAGGAGTTGGAAGCACGGATTCGCTCAGTATTGCGACGGGTTGACAAAGTCGGTGCATCAGGAATCCCCAGTTCTGGCGTCATCCATGTTAGCAGCATCAAGATTGATACCAACAAGCGTCAGGTTTATAAGGGAGATGAACGTATCCGTCTCACCGGGATGGAATTTAGTCTCTTGGAGCTGCTAGTCAGCCGCTCTGGAGAACCTTTCTCCCGTTCAGAGATTTTGCAGGAAGTCTGGGGCTATACGCCAGAGCGTCACGTCGATACCCGCGTTGTAGATGTCCACATTTCGCGACTACGGGCAAAGTTGGAAGAAGATCCTAGCAACCCTGAGCTGATTCTTACAGCACGCGGTACGGGTTATCTGTTTCAGCGGATTATTGAGCCTGGAGAGGAATAAATTCGTTGTGAGCTGTGAATGATGAGTTGAAGAAAACGTTCAGCTTTAGCGGGTTTCTTCCGACTCAGCACTTCATTACTCAGGATCAAGACAATGAAGAAACCGGATCAAAATTATGTATTGCGGCAATTACCCTTTGTGGTGGGTGGGTTGGTAGGCGTACTGCTGCTAATCAATCGTTTGTTGACATCCCAACTCACAGAATCTCAGTCGCGTTCTGATGCGCTGGGGGTAATTGCTAGCGCTGTGCTAATTTTGACGGGTTTGTTGTGGCAGCAGGTGCAGTCGCGATCGCCTGATGCTGTTATTCTCATCGGCGAAGAGGGCTTGGAGCTGGCACCAGATTTGCCGGATGAGGTAAAAACTGAACTCGCTTGGGCATCACACCTGTTGCTCACAAATACCGTAACGCGATCGCTCGTTGTTGTATATCAGGACAAAGTACTATTGCGGCGCGGGATTTTGGGCAAAAATCCAGAAGTCAAACCGGGTGCAATCTTGAAACGGGTACTGGAAAAACAAAAGCCTGTTTACCTAGTGGACTTGAAGGTTTACCCCGGACGGATTGAATTTGATTACTTGCCAGAAAATACCCAAGGTGTTATTTGTCAACCCCTGGGGATGCAGGGAGCGATAGTTTTGGGAGCCAATGCCCCCCGCAGTTATACAAAACAAGACGAGAATTGGATTGAGGGAATTGCTGAGAAACTTGCAGATACCCTCAGTCGTTACAAAACTGAAATTGCACCTGCGGAGATTTGATGTCTTTAATAATTCTCTATTGGGTATTAGTTGCCGTCATGCTGTTCGGCGTTGTCGGAGCAGTCGTACCAGGATTACCGGGTTCTGGTTTGATTTTGGCAGCAATCATCGTTTGGGGAGTCTTTAACGGGTTTTCCGGCGTTGAGGTGGCACTAGGCGTTACCCTTCTGGTACTACTGCTGAGTGTCGGGGTTGATTTTTTAGCCGCTAGTTGGGGCGCACAACAGGCAGGTGCCAGTAAGTGGGGACAGATTGGGGCAATTGTTGGTTTATTTCTGGGTTTTTTCGGTCTTTTGCCCGCTTTGCCTTTTGGGGGGCCGTTATTAGGAATCTTTTTTGGACCGATTGTTGGCGCATTTATTGGCGAGTTCTTCTATCGGAAAGACTTAGAGCTTGAACCGCGAGTGAAGTTGGCAACTAAAGCAAGTATCGGCATTGTGGTGGGTTCCCTAATCGGGAATTTAATTCAAGGAGTATTAGCGATCGCGGCGGTAGTTGTCTTTATCTTTACCACTTGGCCCCTAGGCACTGTGAGTTAGCTAGATTTAGATCTCCGACTTCTTGAAGAAGTCAGGGATCTAAGCAGCAAGTTTTATGCCTACCCTACGTTTAATTAGATCCTGCGACTAAGAAACGTAAACTTGGCGATAGTAAGTTTGATACTCCTCAGATAGCAGGGGTTCCCACCAATCGCGGTGAGTGAGATACCAGGCAACAGTTTTGCGTAACCCTTCTGCAATCGTGACAGAAGGAGTCCAACCTAGCTCCGTTTTGATTTTAGTCGCATCAATTGCATAGCGGCGATCGTGTCCTGGTCGGTCTTTAACAAACGTAATTAATTTCTCACAAGGACGCACAGGTAAATCCGGGGCTAACTCATCCATTAGCTGGCAAATCATCTGGACTAAATCAATATTTTTAACCTCATTGTTGCCGCCAATATTGTAAGTTTCGCCAGGTGCGCCATTGTGAATCACCACATCTAAAGCACTGCAATGGTCGCCCACATAAAGCCAATCCCGCACATTCTGACCATCGCCATAAACAGGTAGTTGTTTGCCGATTAAAGCATTGATGCACATCAGCGGAATCAGCTTTTCTGGAAACTGATAAGAGCCGTAATTATTAGAGCAATTAGTAATAATTGTCGGGAGTTTGTAGGTGTGGTGGTAGGCGCGGACTAAGTGGTCGCTACCTGCTTTTGATGCCGAGTAGGGGCTGTTGGGAGCGTAGGGTGTAGTTTCAGTAAAGGCAGGGTCATTGGGTGCGAGACTGCCGTAAACTTCATCCGTGGAGACGTGGAGGAACACTCCGGAAGAGTTGCAAGTTTCGTAGTGTTGGCGGAAGGCTTCTAAAAGTGCAAACGTGCCAACAATATTGGTTTGAACAAAAGCCTCAGGGCCGAGAATCGAGCGGTCAACATGGGATTCAGCGGCAAAATGGGCGACTGTATCGATATGTTCTGATTGTAAGAGAGAGTCGATCAGGGCGCGATCGCATATATCTCCCTGCACAAACCGAAAATTCTCTCGTTCCTCCAACCCCACTAGATTGCGACGATTCCCCGCATAGGTGAGCGCATCCAACACCACCACCCAGTTATCCGGATAACGTTGGCACCAGTAATGAACAAAATTCGAGCCAATAAACCCTGCCCCACCCGTCACTAATAATCGCCGACTTTCTCTCATAAAACTCTCTTAACTCCGCGTTCTCTGTTCCTGGTGTGTTTTATTAACTCTACTCCTTGAATAATGCCTGTAAGTTTTAGGCATAAACAAAGCGAGCAAAACATCAAGGCTTCATTATCTAGTTAGTGGTGTTTCCAGTAACAGTTTCTTAGTGAAAAAGGGATAGGGGAGCAGAGGAGAGTAGTACTTTGCCAAATGTCTCTTTAATTTCCCCTTGGCTTCCCCATTGTTCCTTGTTAAGACGAGAACACAAGGAACTGCGTTATGTCGTGTGCAGACAAACCCTATCCTTATTCTTCAGTTGAATCCTCAGTCTTCGCTGAGTCTGGAGACTCAGGAGAGTTCTGTAGCTCAGGAGAGTTCTGCGGCTCAGGGGCATTTATTGGTGCCGGAGCGTTCCGTGGTGCTGGAGAGTTCTGTGGTTCAGGAGCGTTTCTTGGTGCTGGAGAGTTCCTGGGTGCTGGAGAGTTCTGTGGTTCAGGAGCGTTTCTTGGTGCTGGAGAGTTCCTGGGTTCAGGAGAGTTCCTGGGTTCAGGAGAGTTCCTGGGTTCAGGAGCGTTCCTTGGTGCTGGAGCGTTCCTTGGTGCTGGAGCGTTCCTTGGTGCTGGAGCGTTCCTTGGTTCAGGAGAATTCCGTGGTGCCGGAGAGTTCCTTGGTTCAGGAGAATTCCGTGGTTCAGGAGAATTCCTTGGTGCCGGAGAGTTCCGTGGCTCAGGAGAATTCCTTGGTGCCGGAGATTCAGGAGTGTCTTGTGCCTCACGGGTGTCTTCGGAAATGCTGATAGCAGGACAAACTTCCTTGTTGTACTTAAAATCAACACTTACCCGATAGGCTTGTGGCTCGCCCGTTTTATTGTCAAAACTACGAGAATTAATTTGCTGACGAGCTTGGTCATTGAGAAGGGGATACTTTGAACTCCGGATTAAATCCACCTCACCAATCGGTTTCCCATTGGCACCCACCATCACACCATAGACAGCCGTACCTTCTAACTTCTTGAGGCAGGCAGTTTTGGGGTAGTTGCCAACAAAACTTACAAATTCGGGTTTTGCTTGTTCTACTTTTACCGCCCAAGCTACATAATTTCTCTGGGCTTCCTCTCGGCTGGTATTGCTGGTGTCTTCTCTAAGACCTTCTCTTAGCTGCCGTTGTTCTGCACGCAGTGCGTCTACCTTGGACTGCCGATACTGAGCAACCGTCATGGGAGTTTGAGACGGTGATGGTGATGGACTGGCGTTATCAGAGGGCGAGGGAGTTAGGGAACGACTAGCACTATCAGAGGGCGAGGGAGTTAAGAAAGGAATCGCATTATCAGAAGGCGGGGGAGCCAGGACAGGAGTCCGGCTAGGGAAAACGAAGGGAGTAACCGTCCCTTGGGAACCACGCGAGAGGTTGGAAGGAGGAGACTGAGGGGGCGAAAAATCAGGAGGCAGGGACGGCAGTCTGCCAGGAGACACAGATGGCAACGAGTTAAAGGACAGTGGCGGTAAATTCCTTGATGATGACCGCGCTTGAGGTAGTCGGCTTGACTGACGAGGCAGACTAGAGAAACTTGGAGTCTGACGCCGAGCTAGGCTTTGGCGGGGAATGCGAGTGGAAGTGGAGGGTATGGAGAACTCGCTTCTGCGGGGTGGAGGGAGGATGGACAAGTCGTAGAGACCGGAGTCCTTCGGCAGTGGTGGCAAGGAGGCAGAAAAAGACGGCGGCAAGGACGGCAAAGTCGGATTCTGATTCGGTGTAGGAAGTGTCGGCAGTGCTAAGGGGGGAGGGGCTGCTTGCGGTAAGCGGCTTTGTTCTGTGGGGGATAACTCTAGCAGTTGCACTGTGCGCCGTGCTCCGGGGTCTTCTTTTGAAAAGAGAGGCAACGTGGGCAGTGCCAGTGCTAAAAGCCCATGGATGCCGACAGAAGCTATGGCAGCAATACCACTCGGCTCACGTAATTTTGCAGGAATGCTCTTGAAGAAGGAAGCGTAGGACATAGCAGGTACGATAAGCTTTGTTGCTGGTAACCCGAAAAAAATCAAGTCAAGAGGTTTAATGCGATCGCGTTATGATGCATTTCAAACTTTTAATGATAGTCTCAGCCGTTCTAGAACGGACTGATATAGTTGCCAATTTTTTAGCTGGCTGGTGCTGAAATAACACTGATAGAAAAGCCGTTGAGCGATATCAAGAAAAGTTAAGGACAAGCGTCTGAGTTACTTGCACAATCAACAGAGAAAAGTAGGGTAGTTTCAAGTGAGGGCGATCGCGTAAGTTGGAGTAGATGACCTGATTGGGTAAAGTCGCCCGCTCCACCACAAAGGCGGTTTCTAATAGCTGATGCTTCTGCAACACTTCCCACACCTGCTCGTAAACCGAACTTACCTTCATTAGTACCACTACATCTGCCCAATCCAGAGCTGTTTCCAATTCTGCAACCGCATACAGTGCTGGCAGCACCACCAACCGCTGAGAACGCACCGTCAACGGCACCCCCAAAGCCGCTACGGCTGCCATTGGAGAACACACCCCCGGCACTGCTTGCACCACACACTCCGGATGCAACTCTTGCAGGGTCTGCGCCAAATAAGTAAATGTACTGTAAAAACTGACATCCCCTTCACAGGCAAACGCTACATCTTGCCCTTGCTGGAGATAGTGCCAAACTTCCTCAGCTGCCACCCGCCATGCCTGAGTCAGCAGCTCCTCATCCTGCACATAGGGAAACATTAACGGCAGTTGCTGCTGTTCCTCTCTCAGCCACGGCATAACAATACACTGCGCTACCCCTGGTTTCCCCTGAATACCCGCCGGGAAAGCCACAATCGGCACGCGCTGGAGCAAGCGCAAACCTTTGAGAGTAATTAACTCCGGGTCGCCCGGCCCCACACTAATTCCAAATAAAGTTCCAATTTGCACAACTTTGATTCAAATTCTCCCCAACGTAACCGAACAGACCGCAATCGGTAGTCTGACTCAAAAACAGAAATTAAATGCTAAGACCTTTAATTTTAATTGGCACAAGTGCTTAGTTTAGAGAGATGAGGAGAAGCGATAACCCCTAACCTCTCATACTTCATCCTTTCTCCCCTACTCACCGACTCAGCACTCACCGACTCAGGACTCCCTTCACTCTTCATTCCCCACTTGCGATCGCTAGGTCGGTGCGTAATGCTGGGTTTAAAACGCAACGTAGAAATCAATGTTACCGATCGTCATCTTACCGGGCTACTTTGCCGGAGCGACTGAATATTTAGAGTTAGAAAAATCTCTGAGGGAGCGAGGCTTTCCCACCACCACAGTACCCCTACGACGTGGCGATTGGTTTCCTACGGTTGGCGGACGCTCAATGGTGCCGATTTTGCGGCAAATCGATCGCACTGTGCAACACATGCTTTCATCTCACAACGCCTCGCAAGTGAACTTAATCGCCCACTCCGCAGGCGGTTGGATTGCCCGGATTTACCTAGGAGAAAAACCCTATGACATCCACGGCGACATGTCTGAGGAGGGATTGTGGAATTCTCGTTCTCGCGTTGCCAAGCTAGTCACCTTGGGAACTCCCCATATAAGCCAGGAACGCTGGACAAAACGCAATCTCAATTTTGTCAATAATAACTATCCAGGGGCATTTTATCCCGACGTACAGTATGTCTGTGTTGCGGGTAAAGCGATTTTCGGAAAGCAACGTCCAGGTCACTGGTTAGCCTACAACAGTTACCGTTTAACCTGTGGCGTGGGTAACTGCTGGGGAGATGGCATCACGCCCATTGTAGCCGCCCATTTAGACGGAGCAATTAATCTTACCTTAGATGATGTCTTACACTCTCCTAGACGCACTGGAATTTGGTACGGTTCGGATGCTCCTTTGCAGGAGTGGGTGTCTTATTTGGCATAAAGGGTGAAGAGAGTCCTGAGTCGGCAAGAAAGTATGAAGGGTGAAGTATGAAGGGTGAAGTATGAAGGGTGAGGTATGAAGGGTGAGGTATGAAGGGTGAAGTATGAAGGGTGAAATAGGCGATTGGAGTAATGGCTAATCGTCATCGATTTTTCTCTCCCTCGCACCCCTGCACCCCTGCACCCCTGCACCCCTGCTCCCCATCACCTCTTCCTTAGTGAATAGGCTTTAAGAACCATGGTCTTTCTAGATACCTTCGTTAGCTTGTAAAGAGATGTAAACAAAACTTTACAAATCAAAGGCTATGAATAGCGCACGCTACAGATTTATTCTGCAACGCCTGGCAACGATTCTATCAGTCTCGATTCTGGCTCTGAGTGTTACAGCAGGGGTGACTGGTATTCTGATTGCTTTTTTCTACGAGCCGACAGCAGGAGGGGCGTATGAGTCTCTGCGACGTATCAGTGAAGAAATTCCAAGTGGCGGGTTGATTCGGGATGTTCACAACATCGCCGGAAATTGGGTAATTGGTATTGCTCTAATTCAGATGGTGGTGATGTTTTTGGGGCGTCAGTTCCGTACCAGTTGGTTAATTGCCTGGATTAGCGGCATTGTACTCATCTTGAATGCGATCGCATTAGGTTGGACAGCCATGCTTCTGAGCTGGACTCAGGAAGGCTACTGGCGCTTAAAAATTGAGTTGGGCACCATCGAAGAACTACCTGTGATTGGGAATCAGCTTCGAGACATCCTTACAGGTGGAGGTGGTGTCGGGACAACCAGCGTAGAACACTTCTACACGCTGCATAGTTACATTTTGTCAGTCGGCGCGATCGCCCTCGCCATCATCCATTTAGGAGGACTCGTCTTGCAAGAAACCGCAGCCAAACGGCTTCAGAGCAACCTAGCAGCAATCCTTGCAGCTTCAGAGTCATTAGATCAACAAAATGCCACCAGTACAGACCGCAATTTTACAGGTAGTAAAACTCACTAACATCATTGCCCCAGGTTTCAACCCTGTGGGCAAAGAGTTGTTCAAGAGACAATTTCCTCAATTGCTGCATCAGAGATAGGACAAGAAATCGGAACTTCTTCCACTTCCGGCAACTTTTCTAAGGCAAGGCGCGATGAGGTATTTCCTCCAGATAAGCGTTTTAACAACTTTGGTCTGGGATCGTGAAGCAGGTAAATAATTTGATCCCCTATCTGCCAATCTTCAGTTGCAGGGACTACTTGAAATCGTGAGTCCCGTTCCACCAGCAAGGGTAGAAGTTCTCCTGAACGAATCAAGGCGCGTAAATGGGCTTGTTGGAAGGCAAATCCTGGCTCTCTAAGCGATGTTGTACCCAGTTTTACTTGCCCATCAGAAAGATATTGGTTCCAGGCTTTAATTGGCAGTTGGGGAATGAAAGCTTGACCGACTTTTGTCTTATTTAGGGCAGGACTGGCTTGGCGATCGCGAGGAAATACTGCCAGCACTCGCGGCGTCTGAAACTCCTCAGCCGCCCGTTGCGCTAACACAAGATTCACCTCACCATTATTAGTCATTGCCAGGAAAGTCCCCATCGACTCCAATCCGGCTTCTTCCAACACATCAATATCTAATCCGCTACTTTGAAAAACCCGTAGATTTTCCTTTTCGGCTTGCTTACAAGCTTCCGGATCGGTGTCGATGAGTACAGCTGTCTCGCCTCGTTCTTGGAATAAGCGAGCAATCAGACGGCTCAAGGGATTACACCCAATAATCACCGCCCCGCTTGCTTTTTCCTCTGGATTGAGTTGCAACCATTTCGCCACCCAACGCGCTGTTAATCCTTGGATAAATACCGTCATCATAATGGTGAGGAAGACCAACGCTTTAATCGAATCACCACCATTGATACCCCGGTCAGTCAGGATAATAGCAAACAGGGACGCCACAGAAGCACTGACAATTCCTTTGGGAGCCACCCAAGACAAAAACAGCTTTTGCCGTAAATTCATCCCACTATTCCACGTACACAAACTGATGCTGATGGGTCGCACCACAAACATCAGCGTGAATACGGTGAACACACTGCCGCGACCCAATGCGAAAATACTCGCAATAGATAAATCCGCCGACAGCAAAATGAACAGAACCGAGACACCGAGAACAGTCAACTGACCTTTAAATCGACGCAGTAAACGCTCTTCGGGAATCGCAGAGCCTCTCAGGACAATACCCGCCACCACCGTCGCCATCAGCCCAGATTCACTGCGAATCATCTGAGCTAACCCAAACAACCCCCACAACCCTGCCAGAACCACTAAATTTTTCAGGTCTTCTGACAAAAATTTGGCACGCTTGAGAAAGAAACCCAATAACCAGCCACCACTGATACCGATTCCTACTCCCAGCCCCAGTCGGATCAGCAGACCACTAGCCGCCACGATCGGCCCAGCGTCGCTGTTGACAATCGTGTCCAGCACAACGACGGCTAGAATCGCTCCTACCGGATCGATTAAGACGCCTTCTCCCTCTAAAAGGGTGGCAACTTGGCTATCGACCTTCACTTGTTTGAGCAAGGGACTAATGACGGTGGGGCCCGTGACAACCACCAAAGAGGCGTAGAGAAAGGCAATTGACCAGGGAAATTCTCCCAACCAGTGGGCTGCCATTCCTCCGCCCAGTAGGGTGATCAGCGTTCCTATGGTCACGAGATTGCGGAGGCTGCCGGAAACCTTACCCAACGCTCGCAGTTCTAGGTTAAGTCCACCCTCAAACAAAATTACTGCCACAGCAAGAGCAACAATTACCTCCAAGCCTGTTCCTAAGAGTTGGGGGTGTAAAATACCGAGTCCATCGGGCCCTAACAAAACGCCAAATAGCAATAAAAAGACGATGCTAGGCACTTGTAGGTATTCGGCGATGACTTGGGCACTGATGCCTGCAAGAACGGCGATTACTATCTGCAAGGTCAGTTCAAACGATCCTTCCATATGCGTTATGGTCGCAAGTGAGC
Source organism: Kastovskya adunca ATA6-11-RM4 (assembly GCA_019359445.1). Classification (GTDB taxonomy): domain Bacteria; phylum Cyanobacteriota; class Cyanobacteriia; order Cyanobacteriales; family Coleofasciculaceae; genus Kastovskya; species Kastovskya adunca. The sequence continues at coordinate 111,982 of JAHHHJ010000014.1, forward strand.
AAGTCCAATCTCATACCTCAACTTTTTTGCCCAGAGGCAAGGTTTGTTAAGTAAACGGTACAGATGAGGTGGATGATTTGACATTAAAAAGGCGTTATGCCTGTCTCCTAAATAGGGTACAACGTTCAACCAGTTTAGGCATTCATACTAGCCTTATCAGAATAGGCGAAGAACAATCTCTCGATATACTTTTATCTAACTTGTTTAATTAACTGTTATCAGAACCTCTCTCCATCCGCTTCAATGTGAAGGCTAATTCAAGCGCCGACAAAATTGTTTGAGGTTCATTTGTGTCAAATTTTTCATAAGCCTGAGTTAATTTGCTGAATGCCGAGTGATAATTAGCCTGAGGAAGATTTTTTTGATATTGAAGCGGCAGGCGTTGGCGATCGCTCTCCAAGGGCAGCAAGTTGCTTGAGTTTATTCCGGGTATTCTAGCACTTGCTTTTTTGAGGAACAGTCCACTGCACAACAATTGCTAGTTAGGCTCCCTGCACTACAATCGCGTCAGCGCCAGCATTACCGCAGGCTATATTGGTTGAAAATGTTTGGTGTGAAACTGACTCCAAATCTCGGACTACTTTTCACTTCACCGCATCACTTTTTATTAAAACAAATCCCGTCCAAGCTACGATGACGCTACAAGGTGAGGGAATTTCTCCTTCATAATTGGTTAATGGCAGCGAGCAACTGCTAGTCGGGTGAGTTGAAGACTAAGCTAAGCCGCCCTTGACAGCAAGTAGCATTCTGGATTGTTGGTAAAGATGGATGAATCGTCAAACATTTGCATGGGGTCGCGCTGGAAATCAAATTCGTCAAACGGAACGTTGGATTGATGGGCTGTGGATTGGCGGATTATTCCTAGCGGCGTTGCTGCTAATGGGAATTAATCTGGGGACTCCACCACTGGGAGATTGGCAAGAAGCAACAGTGGCGTTAGTCGCTCGTGAAATCTGGCGGACTCCAGACCTATCTTGGCAGTGGCTTTACCTCACTCTTAATGGTGTTCCCTATTTTGAACACCCGCCACTGTTGCACTGGCTAATTGCTTGGAGTTATGAGATTGGCGGTGTCAATGAGTGGACAACACGCTTGCCAGGGGCGCTCCTCAGTGCGATTTCGGTGCCATTGCTTTATAAGGTTGGGCGAGAAATTTTCCCCTCCCGTCTGAGCGCCATTTTTTCGGGCTTGGTTTATCTGACGTTGTTGTCTTTTGTTCGTTATGGCAGGATGGCAATGCCAGAGGGCGCGATGCTGTGCTTTGGGTTGTTGACGGTTTGGTGTGTGTTGCGATCGCGTCGTGACTTACGCTTTTGCCTAGGGGCAGGATTCGGCTTGGCACTCCTGAGCCTGAGTAAAGGAATTGTCGCGTTGTTCTGGCTGGCGATGGTGCTGGGTTTTCTGGCTTGGGATACCCCGCGACTGCTCACCTCTGGCTTTTTTTGGAGTGGCTTGATTTTGGGAGGTATGCCAGCGATCGCGTGGTACGCTGCCCAATGGTTCCAATACGGTCAGGAATTTTTCAAAGAAGCGGTCGTTAACCACTCTCTGCGGCGCATTTGGGATTCTGTAGAGGATCGCCGCGCTCTGCCCTGGTATTACCTAGGAGAAATCCTTCTGTATGCAGCCCCTTGGTTGATCTTTTTCCCCTATGGATTACGGCTGGCGTGGGAGGAGCGCAATTGGAGCTGGGGAAAGCTAGTCCTTGTCTGGGCGGTGAGTTTCTTTGTTGCGATCTCGTTGATGGTAACTAAACTACCCTGGTATATCCTGCCCGTTTATCCTCCCTTGGCACTTGCGGCTGGTGCCAAACTTGCAGAAACCTGGAATCTGCCGAGTTATCAAACTTATCCTCGCGTCTGGCGCACGGGTTTAATGCTGCTAGCCCTGTGTGGTGTTGCCGGAAGCGTTTATTTTGGCGTCTTGGACTCAGCAGATCGGTCTTTATCGCTAATTTTTGGCTGCACTGCCTTAACAATGCTCACTGCCGCCTTTTTGGTTGCCCGTCGGGACTCGCAATTTATTTTGGTCTTGTTTTGGGGCATGTACGTCTCGTTGCTGCTGTTTATGACCTCTCCCCACTGGCTGTGGAAATCTCAGCAGTCTTACCCTGTTAAACAGGTGGCGGGACTGGTTTTGCAAGGTACACCTACGGGAGCGACTGTTTATACGTCTTTTGCCTATGAGCGTCCTTCCCTGAATTTTTATAGCGATCGCACAGTCACTCCCGCCTCCAATTCCGAACTGAAACAGTACTGGCAAGACACAGAACCTTACTTCCTCCTGAATATCACCTCTCTTGAACAACTGCACCTAGAATCAGTCAGACGAGTTGGTACTGCCTCAGACTGGGTATTAGTGACAAAAGAGACTCAGCCAGGAAGCTAAAGCGTCACAGTGGGAGTTGGGGGGATGAGGGGAAGGATGAAGGATGAAGGATGAAGTATGAAAAAAGTCCTGAGTCCTGAGTCCTGAGTCCTGAGTCCTGAGTCGGGGAGAAAGTATGAAGTATGTTCGGCGAAGCCGTTGCCGGAGGCTAGGGTGAAGTATGAAGTTAGGGGTTATCGATTCTCCCCTGCTCCCCTGCTCCCCTGCTCCCCTGCTCCTCGCCAACTCAGCACTATTCCCAATACAACCAGCAAAATAACGCAGATGATTTTGAGCATCATCCGCGTTTATCTAACTGGTTTTGTAGTTTTCAAAGCCAACTAATAGATAACGATAAGCAGGAAGTTGGGAGACTACAGAGCCTTAGCATCTAAATGGTTTTCACCGACTTATTTCAGGGGGCTAAGTGAGCAGCAATTAAGCGATTCATTAGCTGACACCGTTGCTAGTCTTCTCTCCCTCACTCCATACACCGCTGCGTTGATTGGATAGTTTGTCTTTTGACAAAGGGCGTGAATCAGACTTCCGCTAAAACTTCGCCTTTTTCATCCAGTTGCTTAAGATGAATGTGCTTTCTTCCTAGGGTGATTTCAAACTCATCCCCCGGATTTAAGCCCATCTGTTTAGTGTAAGCCGAGCCAATAAGCAGATTACCGTTGGATTGCACGCTAATTCGATAACTGGCGCTGCGCCCTCCACGTCCGTTGCCGTTAATTTTGCTATCTAACTCAATTCCCTCAGCATCAATTAAGGCATTGAGGAATTTCATCATATTAACGCGGTCTACTCCGTTTTTAGTGACGGTGTAGTAGCCGCAAGCTCTGGCTTTTTCCTCTTTACTGAGGTTTTCCAGCTCTTTGACTTTCTTGATCAGTGCTTCACCCTCTAACGGGTCCATTTTTTTCTTTTTAGCCATCAACTTGAATCGAAAATTAGAGAATTATATGTGGCAAGCGCGTTTGTCTTTGGCTGATAGAAGCAAAGATCACAAAATCGATGTTTAATATCAGCACATAGAACTATACAACTATATTATACAAAGAGCGTCAACTCGATTTATTTAAGTAAAGTTTCTAATATGCGCTCAACTTCTATGGACTCACAACAGATGATATTACTGATTTGCTGCATCACTGTCAGAAAAAAGTGATATAGACTTCTGCTGACACATTGAGTTAGCGTTATATTCAGACGACAGATAAATATAAGTCATTGAGATTGACACGATTACCAACCTTCTTTAAGGAAAATTACGGTAAGCCTTCAACACTTCTCCGGGAAAAGTACCAGTAAAGCCAATGTTGCTTATTTATATAGACTGTAGTTATACCAACCCTAGCTAAACAATCACTGAGAACAGCAATTTACTCAACAGGATGAAGCTTACAACTCGCGGACACTACAGCGTCAAAGCCTTGCTAGATCTAAGCCTTCAACCAAAGTTTGGGCCAACATCTGTAAATGCGATCGCTACTCGACAAGATTTACCTGCACCTTACTTAGAAAAGCTACTGATTGAGATGCGTCGGGCGGGTTTAGTACGCTCAGTACGTGGTGCCAGTGGTGGTTATCAATTAGCGCGATCGCCTGTACAAATTTCCCTCGGACAAATATTAGAAGCCGTCGGGGAAACCATTGAACCGCTCCCTCGACACACTCCAGATGCGGCTCAAGCTGAAGATTGGGTAACCTTTACTCTCTGGCATCGGTTGCACCAAAAACTGAAAGAAGCGTTGTACAGTATTACCCTTGCCGACCTCTACTACGATGCTCGGAGTTGGCAAGCTGCCCAAGGGGAAGAAACAAGCTTTGTTGTTTAGTTAGTTGTTATACCATTTCTGGATGTGATGGTTGATGGCGGCTTGTTAATTGCCAGGACTGCCATTAGCTCAGGATTAAAGCAAGTCCCTTTTTTAAGGAATATTTAGGGGATCTAAACAGGGGTTTATCCGTTTGCAGTACGTCAGTCCTAAGTCATTAGCCAACCCAATCATTTTTCCGGCGTCAAAGGAAATTTTGTGAGCGCCATTACTGTTTTAGCGATCGCGGCGGGCTTAGATTACATCATTGGCGATCCCTGGGGATGGTTGCATCCGGTGCAGGTGATGGGTGGAATAATTTCTCGCTACACAGCGTTTAGCCTCAATCACTGGCAAGGGCGCTACAGACGCCGAGTAGCAGGGATTGTATTAGGTGTCGGCTTAATCAGCGGGAGTGGGGTAGTAGGCTGGTTAATCGTGCAAGCAGCAAGCTGGATTCACCCGCTATTTGGCATGGCGATCGCAACTATCTTACTAGCCAGTTGTTTTGCGGGGCGGAGTCTAAGATTTGCCGCTATGGAGGTACTGCAACCATTGACAGCAGGACAAATTTCTGAAGCCCGCTCCATCCTCAGTCGCTATGTCGGTCGAGATACCGAAAACTTATCAGCCTCAGAAATCCTCCGGGCAGTCTTAGAAACAGTAACAGAAAACGCCACTGATGGCGTGATGGCACCGCTGTTTTATGCCATTGTCGGAGCCTTTGTCCCCCCAATTGGTAGCGTTCCCCTTGCCCTCGCCTACAAAGCAGCAAGCACCTTAGATTCAATGGTGGGCTACCGCCAGGAACCTTACACCGATTTAGGCTGGTTTAGTGCCAAGTTTGAAGATGTTCTCACCTGGTTACCTTGCCGCCTAACCGTCCTCACCTTAGCCCTGTTTTCAGGAAACCCCATCCAAGTTTGGCGTCTGTGCTGCCGAGATGCCCCGAAAGACCCCAGCCCAAATTCTGGTTGGAGCGAGTGCGCCTATGTAGCTGTCTTGGGAGTGCAGGTAGGGGGAATGAACTGGTATAACGGGGTCGCCAAAGAAAAACCCCTCCTAGGAGATGATCAGTCGGCAATTACTCCCCTGAAAATTTACCAAGCCTTGCGGCTAACGCGGTATTGTTTTTTACTTTGGCTGGGAGTAGCGTTAGCGATCGCCCTTTTAGGCTTTCTGTAATTTCTACCTAGTAGTATTTCGGAGTACCTTTCCATCCCCCTATAACCCAAATGGGTGAATTCATTGGGTGATGTTGTTTACCTTTGTCAAAGGATATAAATGAAAAGTAGCTCCAGCGTTTTCATAGTTTTCCTTACGGAATATACGGAAGAAAATTTCTTCAGTTTGCGGAATTCATTGAGAACGTTTTGAAGCTAACTTTCACAATCAAGCAACGCCTCAGAGCTTTAGCTTCTTGACCAAATGCCAACAGCTACAGTCTCCACAGCCGCACTTCTAGAGTATTTGATCTTCTTAAACGTCATCTCGTTTCTTTAGATGACAAACAATCTTTCCAACAATTTTTAGGACGAAAACCCATGGACACTCTCGGCTACCTTCATCTTTCTTCCGCTTACGAAAATTCCGAAACTATTAACGTTCCTGCCCAAAATCTAAAACTATTTACCAACCTGAGCCGGAAAAATCTTTCTAGCTCTGCCTGGATTCGTGTCATGTCAGTGGCTCTTGCCCTCAGTATCATGAGTGTAACCAGTAATGCACTGGCGATTCAAAGAGGCGACAAGGGAACCTCGGTCACAAACTTGCAACAGAATCTGATCACAGCAGGTTACTACAACGGCCCTGTCACAGGCTTCTATGGCTCCCTCACCCAATCTGCCGTAGTGAAATTCCAACGCGCTAATGGACTCACGCCCGATGGCATTGCAGGTAGCAGAACCCTGGCAGCTTTAGAAAATCGTGGTGGAGCCACACCCATACCGAGTAATCCTGCTCAGGGTTCCCTGCGGCGTGGTAGTAACAGTCAAGCCGTGGCGAATCTGCAAAGAAGCTTGAAAGCATCAGGCTACTATAACGGGCCTGTCACAGGCTTCTATGGCAGCCTAACCGAGGCAGCCGTAAGAAATTTCCAGGCATCGCAAGGACTACGGGTAGATGGTATTGCTGGAGCTAGCACCCTTACCGCTCTCCGAGATCTTCCCAGCGGTGGCGGTAGCGGCGGTGTCGGTGGAACTTTCCCCGGCAGCCTGCGACGCGGTAGCAGCGGGCCCGATGTCGTCAATATCCAAAATCGGATGCGTACCCTCGGAATTTATGATGGACCTGTCACAGGCTTCTATGGCAGCCAAACCGAAGCAGCGGTGAGAAATTTGCAACTCAGAAATGGTTTACCTGTTGATGGCATCGTTGGACGCAACACATTTAACTTACTCTACTAATTTGACTGAGTTGTAAGTTAGTACTTTAGATCCCTGACTTCTTCAAAAAGTTGGGGATCTTGCTTTATAAGTGGGCGAGTAATCACTTCCTTCTCAAGAGCTAATTCGACAAGATATAGACTAGACAGATCTATAGCTGACATATTGCCTCCATGCCTGCCAACGTCGTTGAAATTCTCTCAGCAGAAGAACTCCGCCGCACCATCACCCGTCTTGCTTCTCAGATTGTTGAACAATCGGGCAATCTTTCAAAGCTAGTACTGTTGGGCATTTACACCAGAGGTGTACCCCTAGCACAGTTACTAGGGCGACAAATTGAAGTCTTAGAGCAAGTACAAGTCCCAGTGGGGGCGCTAGACATTACCTTTTATCGCGACGATTTAGATCAAATTAGTATTCGGACGCCCGCGAAAACCGAGATTCCCTTCGACCTCTCTGGGAAAACGGTTGTGTTAGTAGACGATGTGATTTTTAAAGGACGAACTATCCGCGCGGCGTTAAATGCCGTGACAGAATATGGCAGACCAGAGGTGATTCGGTTAGCCGTTTTGGTGGATAGAGGACATCGCGAGTTACCCATTCGTCCAGACTTTACAGGTAAGAAGTTACCCACCGCCAAGGAAGAGCAGGTGAAGGTTTATCTGCAAGATGTGGATGGACGAGATGCGGTGGAGTTGACCAAAGAGCTGAGTTTAGAGTTGTGAGTAACGTGATTAGGAAACGATTTGCCACTCTATTAGGAGACGTTCTCAAGGGTGGGACAATCAAGATTGTCAAGTTAACCTGCGAGAGCTAATGAGAGAAACCCAGACGCGGAAGGCAGACCACCTGAGGATTTGTCTGGATGAAGATGTACAATTTCACGCCAATACAAATGGATTGGAGCGTTACCGATTTACCCACTGTTGTTTGCCAGAACTGAACCGCAGTGAGATTAACCTCACAACAACGTTCTTAGGGAAAAAATTAGGCGCACCGCTATTAATTTCCTCGATGACTGGCGGTACGGAACAAGCGCAGATGATCAACTATCGCCTAGGGGAGGTGGCGCAACGCTATCAGCTAGCAATGGGGGTGGGTTCTCAGCGGGTAGTGGTGGAAAATCCCCAAGTGGCGGAAACTTTTGCTGTGCGATCGCTTGCCCCTGATATCCTCTTATTTGCTAATCTCGGTGCGGTGCAACTCAACTACCAATACGGCATTGATGAGTGTTTGCGCGTTGTCGATCTTCTGGAAGCGGATGCTTTGATTTTGCACCTCAACCCTTTACAAGAGTGCATTCAACCTCAAGGTGATACAAACTTCCGAGGTTTGCTAAATAAGATCGCTCACTTATGCCAGCAGTTACCCGTACCCGTGATTGCGAAGGAAGTGGGCAACGGTATTTCCGCACCGATGGCACAAAAGCTGATCGAGGCTGGAGTCACAGCAATTGATGTGGCGGGTGCGGGAGGCACTTCTTGGGCAAAGGTGGAAAGCGAACGGGCATTAAATGTCCAGCAGCGCCGATTGGGGCTAACCTTTGCCGACTGGGGTTTACCGACAGCCGAGTGCATTACTAGTATTCGTGCGATCGCTCCTACAGTTCCCTTGATTGCGTCGGGCGGCTTACGGAACGGCATGGATGTGGCAAAGGCGATCGCGTTAGGATCTGATTTAGCTGGGCTAGCTTTACCGTTCCTTCAAGCCGCCTCTGAATCGACAAATGCCGTTGACGCGCTAGTACAGCTCCTGATCGCTGAAATTACTACCGTTCTCTTCTGCACAGGCAACGCTACTCTGTCGCAGCTTAAACATAGCAAAGCTCTCCAGCGACTAGGATAAAAGTACCGGGTTTTAAGAAATCAACTTTCTTTCCGTAGCCATCACAGGGTTTGGTGAAGCGATGGAGATAGTGAAGGTTCTGATTGTTGAGACCAATTCACTAAATCTCTCTTCCCAATCCCTAATCCCTACTCCCTAATCCCCCTCCCATGCGTCAATTCCTCAAACAAACCTTTGCTAGCCTGGTTGGTAGTCTTGCGGGTCTAATATTATTCTTCGGTTTAGGAACCAGTGGATTAATTTTTTTAATCATCGCGGTGGCGTCTCGTGATGATGGCCCGCAGGTGAAAGACAAGTCAGTGCTGGTTTTCGATTTAGCCATGACGATCACTGACACCGACCCCACTCTCAGTACTACAGAGGCGATTGGGGAGGTTCTCGGCGGGAGCAATGAAAGCCGTATCGCCTTACTTACCCTTCTAGACACCATCGATAAGGCAACAAAAGACCCGCGCATTACTGCTCTCTATCTGGATGGTACTCAGACCTCCACAGGCCCGACGGCAGGTTTGGCAACGTTGAAGGAAGTGCGGGGAGCCTTGGCACGTTTCCAAGCCGCAGGCAAACAAATTATTGCCTACGATGTCGATTTGGGAGAACAGGAATACTATCTCACCTCCCTGGCAGATAAAGTCATTCTCAACCCCGCCGGAGCAATAGAATTCAATGGATTTAGCTCCCAACCTCTATTTTTCGCTGGGGCTTTAGAAAAGTTTGGCATTGGGGTACAAATCATCCGCGTTGGGCAGTACAAGGCGGCGGTTGAACCCTTCACTCTCAAACAAATGAGTCCCGAAAATCGGCAGCAGATGGAGAAGCTGTTGGGGAGTCTTTGGTATGAGTTTATTGCTACCGTTGGCAAGAGTCGTGAATTAACCCCAACTCAACTACAGGAAATTACCAATAATCAAGGGTTATTATTGGCAGACGAAGCTCTTGAGAAAGGTCTAGTAGACCAGCTTTCCTACCAAGACGAGGTAGTGACAGAACTCAAAGCGCTCTCCGGTCGTCAGGAGGAAAACGAGTCCTTCCGGCAAATTAGTTTAGCTTCTTATTCCAGAGTTTCTAGTCAGCAAAGCGAGATTGGCGTTTCTGACAACAAAATAGCTGTTGTTTACGCCGAAGGTGAAATTGTCAGCGGTAAAGGCGGCGTCAACCAAGTAGGGGGCGAGAGCCTTGCCAGACAACTGCGGAAGCTACGGCAGGATAAAGCGGTGAAGGCGGTGGTGCTGCGCGTCAATAGCCCTGGTGGAAGCGCCACGGCATCAGAGGTGATTGAGCGGGAAGTACGGCTAACTCAAAAAGAGAAGCCAGTGATTGTTTCCATGGGGGATTTCGCGGCTTCTGGAGGCTATTGGATTGTGACGGGGGCAGATTATGTATTTGCCGAACCCAACACGGTTACAGGTTCAATTGGTGTTTTTGGTCTGCTGCCCAATGTACAGGAACTGGCGAATAATAACGGCATTACCTGGGATGTAGTGAAAACTGGACGCTACGCCGATAGTCAAACTGTATCGCGCCCGAAGACGCCCCAAGAATTAGCGATCGCTCAAAAAGCCGTCAACAAAATTTATGACCAGTTCCTAGAAAAGGTGGCAAATGCCCGGAAGCTACCGAAACAACAGGTTGCCCAAATCGCTCAAGGACGAGTTTGGTCGGGTCGAGATGCCCAGAAAATCGGCTTGGTCGATGAACTGGGGGGATTTGAGCAAGCCGTGCAGTACGCAGCAAAACAAGCCAAGTTGGGCGATGACTGGGAACTGCAAAAATCTTCAAAATCTGGCGGTTTTGAATCACGGTTTTTAAAACGGTTGGCGGGTGAGGAAAGTACGCAAGCGAAGCCAGAGATTGACCCCATAACCGCAGAATTTGAGAAATTCAAGGCAGATTTAGCCGTTTTACAAACGATGAATGACCCCAGAGGGGTTTATGCTCGTTTACCTTTCAATTGGCGTATGGAGTAGGAGAAAGGCGTTGGAGGTATGGCATAAGGAGCCGGGAACCGAGAGTTTTAGGCTTCGTCAGCTAGGAAAATCAAATTTACTTCTAGCTACCCAAACCTCCGCCGCTCAATACGGCTTAGGAATCGAGTTTGCCAGAGTTATAGAAACTTTTCTGGTAAAAACGACTTTTTGAGCAAAAGTTTTTTCAAAAACTGTGACTTTTTATCTCAATATGGGTAGTCTAGATAAAAGCCTTGCTCAAACCTACAAAAGTTGTCATCTACCTATGGTTAGAAAAAGCAACCGTCTTATCGTCCTGATTACCGCCTGTAGTGCTGCTGGCGCTATTATTGGAGGCACCTCTAACTGGATAGACAGCCATACATGTCTGCAAGCTGCCCAGGTTACTACGAAGTGTCTAACTCAAGATCCGTTAGTTAGCACGATTCAAGGGATGAGTATTGGCTTGGTTGCTGGCGCTGGGGCGGCAGTTGGTGCTAGCCGTCAGGTGAAGCAGAGAGACTAGCCTAGCGGTTGGTTTTGAGTGGTTAGAAGCATTTCTCGACGGATTGGTAGCTCCCGTTTCAATGATATTGCAGGAATCTCTCACAACCAACAACATTTGATTAGGATTGAGTGAGAAACCCGTATCTTTGCTAAACTTCAGCTTACGGGCTGGTATTTCCTGGAACGTCATGACTACTCCTATTGCTACCCTTCCGCTGAGAGCGATCGCACAACGCACTCGCACCCATGCACGGCAATTAGCTGTGCTATCTACGGCTGAAAAAAACCAGGCGATTGAAGCGATCGCCCAAGCGTTAGAAATTTCGGCACCAGATATCCTGGCAGCCAATGCCGCCGATTGCGAAGTCGCGGCAGCAGAGGGAATTCCCAAGCCACTGCAAGCAAGGCTGAAGCTAGATGAGACCAAACTAAAAAGCGCGATCGCCGGGGTTCGCAATGTCGGCAAACTTGACGATCCTGTTGGCAAGATACAAATTCACCGAGAACTGGATGAAGGGCTGATCCTCAAGCGGATTAGCTGTCCTTTAGGAGTCCTCGGTGTAATTTTTGAAGCCCGCCCCGACGCGTTAATTCAAATTACTTCTCTGGCGATCAAATCGGGCAACGGCGTGATTCTCAAAGGTGGGAAAGAAGCGGCACGCTCTTGTGACGCCTTAGTCCGTGCCATTCATGCAGGACTCAAAGAAACCGCCGTCGATCCAGCCGTCGTGCAACTGCTGACCACCAGAGAAGAAACCCTGGAGTTGCTGAAGCTAGATGAATCGGTGGATTTAATTATCCCCAGAGGTTCCAACTCCTTTGTCCGCTTTGTACAGGAAAATACTCGCATCCCAGTACTCGGTCATGCAGATGGAATTTGTCATCTTTACGTTGACGCTGCGGCTGATCTGCAAAAGGCAACAGACATTACTGTAGATGCCAAAACTCAGTATCCCGCCGCCTGTAATGCGATTGAAACCTTACTTGTCCACGAAGCCATTGCCCCAGCCTTTCTCCCTCTAGTTGCTACCGCCTTACAAAAGCGCGACGTGGAATTGCGAGGGGATCAGGCAAGCGTAAAAATTCTTAATATCGCGGCGGCTACCGATGCTGACTGGTCTACCGAGTACAGCGATTTGATTCTTGCTATCAAAGTTGTGGACTCCCTAGACACTGCCATTGACCACATCAACACCTATGGTTCCCGGCATACGGAGGCGATTGTCACCGAAGACCCAGCCGTTGCTGACACCTATTTGTCTCAAGTTGATGCCGCGAATGTCTTCCACAACTGTTCCACTCGCTTTGCCGATGGTTTTCGCTATGGCTTTGGTGCAGAAGTGGGTATCAGTACCCAAAAAATGCCGCCCCGTGGCCCGGTTGGGCTAGAAGGTCTGATCACCTATAAGTATCAACTGCAAGGGAATGCTCATATTGCCGCTACCTACACGGGCGAGCAGGCAAAACCCTTTACTCATCGAGATCTGTAGTTTAAATCCTATCCCTTTTTATTACTTAAGAACCAGTCAGGCTTAGGTGTCTGACTAATACCATCCTTAAGAATTGGGGAGTAAGGAAAAAAGCGATCGCTACCCTTACAGGCAAAGAGAGTCAAGTACATTTAGCTGTAGGGAGGGCATTGCCCACCCTACTCCCTCGGACGTCAGTCTCTATTCAACTGCCAAGAGCGATAAAGCTTAATAGCGGCTAGAGAAGTTATTATTACTCCGTCCACCACCACCAGCGCGATCTTCACGCGGCTTGGCTTTATTAACTCTCATCTTGCGTCCCATCCATTCTGCGCCGTCTAGTGCATCAATGGCAGCCGTTTCTTCATCATCGCTGCTCATTTCCACAAAACCGAATCCACGCATACGTCCGGTTTCCCGGTCAGTTGGTAGTTGTACGCGTTTTACAGAGCCGTATTCTGCAAAAACTGCGCTCAACTCTTCTTGGGTGACGTCGTAAGAGAGGTTCCCTACATAAATTGACATAGATAGACTGTCTCCAAAATCAGAGGCACGTAGTAATTGAGATTTCGGAGAGAAGCCTGCCAATACTAAGAGGGGGAATCCTTTTAATACTAGGCACAAACACTACCACCGAATCTGTTCTTTCGTTAAATTAACACAGCATTTAATTTCCCAATCCAGGGTAAAAAAATTGTTATAAAAATTAACATAGAGTCAAAAACAGACATCTTTGACCCCAAAAAAGTCACTTTTACTGATGATTTGAAAAGAGCGATCGCCCTCTTCTAGAGCCTCGATGTAATGGAAGCCAACACACCCTAAAATAAGGGAAGCCGACGACAGACTAACTTTTCCAGAAAAATCTGTTTTTAGCAAACATATCGTTAACAAATAATCTAGAATGAGGCATTTTCAACGACTAGCGGCAATCCTATTGTTGGTACTACTGCTGGTGAGCGTTCCCTTATCAGCACAAGCGGCAAGTTCTTCTTCCATTTCTCGTTCAGCAGACAGCAACCAACTCAGCGCCAAGGATTTTTCTAATCAAGACTTAGAAAAAACAGAGTTTACCAATGCCAGTTTGGAGATGACAGACTTCAGTAACGCTAACTTGCGGGGTGCCGTATTTAACAGTACTACCCTCAATCAGGCAAACCTGCACGGAGCAGACTTTACCTACGGAATCGCTTATTTAGTGGACTTCACGGGAGCCGACTTAAGCGATGCAGTCTTTGAAGAAGCAATGCTGCTACGTTCTCGTTTTGATAATGTAAACATCACCGGAACTGACTTTAGCAATGCAGTTTTAGATGGGTTGCAAGTGAAAAAACTCTGTTCCCAAGCAACGGGAGTCAATTTGAAAACCGGAGTGTCAACGAGGGAGTCATTGGGTTGTCGGTAATGGATTTTATTCAACTTACAGGAATTCGCAGCTACGGCTATACAGGCTACCTGCAGGAAGAACAAGTCTTGGGACAGTGGTTTGAAGTGGATCTTACCCTGTGGTTGGATTTATCACATCCTGGTCAAAGTGACAATATTGAAGATACTCTTGACTATCGCAGGGCGATAGAAATAGTCAAGCATTTGGTTAAGACCTCAAAATTTGCCCTCGTTGAAAAATTAGCCAGTACGATCGCCGAAGCAATTTTGAAATTAGACAAAGTGCAGCAAGTCCAAGTCCGCCTTAGTAAACCGGCTGCCCCCATCCCTGACTTCGAGGGTAAGATTACTCTCGAGATCACCAGAAGTAATCTCCAATCCGGTGAGTTGCATTAGTTACTCAGAAAATTTATTAATTGCTACAGGACTCGATCAGGGTCAATCTCGTTGGTTCTCAACAACCCTGCTAGCCGTCTGACCAAAAATAATGGGATACAAGCCCCGTCCTTCGACAGGAGTTCGGCGAGGCTCACTCGAGCCGCTCAGGAACACCTTCTAGGACGGCTTTTCTTGATTTTTGATGTATTTAATTAGCACTTCAATAGGGGCACCTCCAACAGACACAGCAAAATAACTAGGACTCCACAAGGCTGTTTTGCTTTGCGGTTTTTTAAACCCTGCTTGCCCATAGCGTCTACTTGAAACACCCTTCAGTGCGTTTACGATCTTCGACACAGAAAGTTTTGGAGGGTATTCGATCAGCGCGTGGACGTGTTCATCCTCCCCATTAATTTCTAAAATGTTAAAGTTCATCTGTGTTGCTACATGGTGAAATACTTTTTCGATCAATTTCATTTCCTCCCCACCAAAAATCTCATCTCTGTATTTAGTTACACAAACCAAGTGAATCTTAAGGTCTGTAACGCTATGTCTTTCTCTCCGAAATTGAGTAGTCATTTTTTGGAGACCAATATATAATCAAGAGCAAGATCAAGATACAGACCAATTTTAACATGACAGATGAAAGCAAGATACCAGTATCGTTTTTACCCAACAGACCAACAGCAGCAGAGCTTGGCTCGGTTGTTCGGCTGCGTTCGTGTTGTGTACAACGATGCTCTTGCAATCTGTAAACAATCTGAAAAGAAACCTAAATCTGCTGAACTTCAAAAGATTGTTATCACTCAGGCAAAAAAGACCGAGCAAAGAGCTTGGCTAGGTGAGGTATCAAATATACCTCTGCAACAGTCTGTAGCTGACTTAGAGATAGCTTTCAAGAACTTTTTTGATTCTTGCAAAGGAAAAAGGAAAGGTCGCAAAGTTGGCTATCCCAAATTCAAAAAGCGCACATCCAGTCAAGCGGCAAGACTTACTCGTGGTGGGTTTTCTTTGAAAGGGGAAGGTGTTTATCTAGCCAAGATTGGGATTGTTAAACCAGTTTGGTCTAGAGATCTGCCGTCAGAACCTAGCTCAGTCACGATAATTAAAGACTGCGCTAACCGTTACTTTCTGAGCTTTGTGGTAGAAGTAGAACCGGTTCAAGCTGATACCAAAAACCAAAGCATCGGCATAGACCTAGGGATTAAAACTTTTGCTGTGATCAGTAACGGTGAAAGGGCTGTGAGTCCCAGCTGCAAGGCGCTAGACTTTAGAGTGCGTAAGCTTCAGCGCCAGTTACCCCGTCAGCAAAAAGATTCAAGCAGGAGGCATAAAACTAGGATTCGGATAGCCAAGATTCACAACAAAATTGCAGATACCCGCAAAGACTTTTTGCACAAATTGTCAACCAAAATCGTTAGTGAAAACCAAACTATCGTTTTGGAAGATTTGAATGTGTCAGGGATGGTTAAAAATCGTAAACTTTCTAGGGTAATTAGTCAGCAAGGCTGGAGAGATTTCCGGATTTTGGTTGAAGCAAAGTCTGAAAAATATGGGCGCAAGTTCGTAGTCATCAGCAGATGGGAGCCAACTAACCAAGTCTGCTCTGATTGTGGCTACAAATGGGGCAAGATTGATTTGTCAATACGCTCGGTACTTTGCCGGAATTGCGGTACAGAACACGACAGGGATGAGAACGCATCAAAAAATATAGAAATGGTCGGCATGGGGCATCGGCACGACCTTAAATGTACGTTGAGGAACTGTAAGACTACTTCGGTAGCACGATCCAATGAAGCGTAAAGAATCACCGTGGACTTCGGCGTGAGCGCGGTTCCTGAGCCTGCCGAAGGGCAGTCGAACGCTCAGTGTTCCACCTGCCGAAGGGCAGTCGAACGCTTCAGCCCGGTGAGTATGTCAAACTAATTCCTCTTTAAAGTGAGAAGGGATCAGCATTCGTTAAATTCCTCAAATGTTTGAGGAATTTAACTGAATTTGCTTGGCAGCATCTCTAAGGATATGTAGAAAGGACAATAACTCGTGACTTATCGGATTTTGAGTTTGGATGGCGGTGGGATTCGGGGTGTGATTGCGGCACGAATTCTCATAGAAATCGAACGGCAGATCGATCAGCCTTTAAATGAGTATTTTGACTTGATTGCGGGAACCTCTACGGGGGCAATTTTAGCCGGGGCGATCGCTATTGGGCGCAAAAGTCAGGACATTCTCAATCTCTACCGGACAAAAGGGCAACGCATCTTTCCCTACAACAGTCGTCTGAATCTGCAGCGGTTAGGGTTGGTGAAGCAATACGGATTGTCAGCTCCCAAGTACTCCGATCAAGGATTGATCGCCGTTCTCAAAGAAGAATTGGGCCACAGACCCTTAGCCGATATCGGGCAATCACCCCGTTTGTTAATTACGTCCTATGACACAATCAAGCGCGAACCGCTGATTTTTAAAAGCTGGCAACAATATAAAGATACCGTGAAGACTCCGTTGTGGGAGGCTTGTACCGCTTCAGCCTCAGCTCCTAGCTATTTTCCTGCCCATCTTTTGCAAACAGAGGAGAGACGCTACTCACTCATTGATGGCGGTGTAGGAGCAAATAATCCTTCTGCCTGTGCCGTTGCAGAAGCCCTGCGGCTCGATTATCCCATTAAAGAGATCAGTATGCTCTCCATTGGAACGGGCAGTTCTAGTCGTTCTCTTCCCTGGGAAAAAGTACGGGGGTGGGGAATTTTGCAATGGGCATGGAATGGGCGCATCGTTGAAGTTTCCTTTGATGCTCCCTCTGATATCCACAACTACATTACCCGCGAAGTGATGAGTGATCCAGATGCAGACGGGGAAGAATGCTCCCGTTACCTGCGTATGCAACCAGAAATCACCAACGATAAAATGGATGACGCTAGCCCTGAAAACATTGCCAATTTAGAGCAGATTGCTGAAGATTACCTGGCTCGCAATCAACACTTGGTTAAGCAGTTTCTTGAGAAGAGTTGTTGAAGCAACTGAAGGCGAGATCAGATCTTTGACTTATTGAAGAAGTCGGAGATCTGAGCCACTCTAGCCGTTGTAATCTGTGATATATGACTCCCAAAGCACGTAAACAATTTGGTCAACACTGGCTGCGGAGTGAGAAGGCTCTAAATCAAATCATCGCCGCTGCCAAGTTGCAAGAAGGCGATCGCATTTTAGAAATCGGCCCCGGTACAGGCATTCTCACACGCCAGTTATTACCCCTGGTTCAGTCAGTGGTAGCGGTAGAAATTGACCGTGACTTGTGCGAACTCTTAGCCAAAAAGCTCGGTCAGCGTGAGAACTTCTTGCTTTTACAAGGCGACTTCCTGGAAATGGACTTGAATGCCCAGCTTGCCCACTTTCCCACCTTCCAAAAACCGAACAAAGTTGTCGCCAATATTCCCTATAACATCACAGGCCCAATTTTAGAGAAACTGCTGGGAACGATTAGCCAACCGAACCCGAAACCTTTTGACTCTATCGTGCTGCTTGTCCAAAAAGAAGTGGCAGAACGCTTGTATGCTCAATCCGGTTCTAAGGCATTTGGGGCATTATCTGTGCGGGTGCAATATCTGGCAGAGGTAGAGTTTATTTGCAACGTCCCAGCAAAAGCCTTTTCTCCACCCCCCAAAGTTGATTCTATGGTTGTGCGGCTGCGT
Source organism: Kastovskya adunca ATA6-11-RM4 (assembly GCA_019359445.1). Lineage (GTDB taxonomy): Bacteria > Cyanobacteriota > Cyanobacteriia > Cyanobacteriales > Coleofasciculaceae > Kastovskya > Kastovskya adunca. The sequence goes on from JAHHHJ010000014.1 coordinate 129,767, forward strand.
CCGCGAGACACTGACCCCCCTGCCCATGATATTAAATACCTAGAAACCCTGATAAAACTTGGCTTTTCTAGCAAGCGCAAAATGTTGCGGAATAATTTGAGATCTGTAATCGATCGCGATCGCCTCACCGATTTGCTGGAAGAATTAGAAGTAAACCCCCAAGTCCGCGCCGAAGACCTAAGCGTTGCCAAGTGGGTAGAGTTGAGTAATTTGCTAAGGAATGATGCACGCCGTTAACGAGCATTTCCCTTCATACTTCATCCTTCACCCTTCATCCTTCATCCTGCCAACATGCGCTCTTACTCCCTGATTGCCCCAGCCAAAATTAATTTGTATCTAGAAATCATTGGCGATCGCCCAGATGGTTATCACGAACTTGTGATGATTCTCCAAAGCATCAACTTAGCTGATCATATTGAGTTGCGCTCAATTAGTACCGACACCATCCGCGTCCATTGCAATCATCCTCAAGTCCCCTTAGATCAAAGCAATCTCGCCTATCGTGCCGCTGAATTAATTACCTTAGAATATCCCAACGCTTTTGCTCAGTATGGCGGCGTCGAAATCACCATCAACAAAAAAATCCCTGTCGCGGCGGGGCTAGCCGGGGGGTCTTCTAATGCAGCGGCTGTCTTAGTCGGGCTAAATATGCTCTGGCAACTCGGACTTACTCAGCCAGAATTACAGGATTTAGCCGCCCAACTTGGTTCCGATGTTCCCTTTTGCATTTCAGGGGGGGCAGCTATTGCTACAGGTAGAGGAGAACAACTGTCTTACCTCCCCACGATGGATTCTCTTTATGTAGTGTTAGGAAAATATCGTAGCATTGCTGTTTCCACTGCCTGGGCTTACCAAACCTATCGTTCTGAGTTTGGTAGCGAGTATGTCTACGATGCTAAAACTCTGGAATCCCGCGCCTCTAAGGTGCATTCGAGTCCCTTAGTGAACGCAATCTTTCACAAAGATAGTCAGCAAATCGGGCAGTTACTCCGCAACGATTTAGAGCGGGTAGTATTACCAGTCGAGCCAAAGGTGGCGCAGTTACGCGAGGTATTCGCGAGTACTGATGTTTTAGGTACGATGATGTCAGGATCAGGGCCAACTATTTTTGCCCTCACTGAATCTGAAGCCCAAGCGCATCAAGTCCAGCAAGCTGTAAGAGCAGCCATTCCCGATCCCGATTTAGAGTTGTGGGCGGCTAAATTTTCCAATCACGGCGTTCAGCTCAACTCTAAAACTAAGCACCTATAAGCGTTGATGCCTCCAAGTCCTCAATTAAGGATGGCTATAGTGACTAATGACTAATTCCAACGAAAAAACTTCCCCAACGGAAACTTCCCCCTCCCTACCGAGTCCTCTGCAATGTCTAACAGCAGCACTAATTTCTGCGGCATTTGCGATCGGTGGCTACTATCTCACCTCGGCTATTTTTCAAAGCTTTGCAGCTAAACCGATTACTTCAACTAATCCAACGGCGATCAATATTGCAGCGGCGGTGCGGACTCTGGTTGTTGGCGTCAGTAGCCTAGCTACCTTTGTTTTTGGGTTTGTCGCTCTAGGTTTAGTGGCGTTAGCGATTCAAGTAACCATTCAACAATTGAGAAATCGTAACAACTCACCCTCTGATACTTAGTAAGAAGCAAACATTGAGCTAAACCTTGCTCGAGTTTCACTACCTCCGCTTCCCTGGTTGATTTACCAGATTGTTGATAAATCAAGGACAAAACCCGGTAGAAGTGGGTCGCCACTGAGGGTAGAGGGATTATCTAGACACTCGACCTTTTGTTGAGGACGATAGATGTAAACTTCGCGATTTTTGCGGTCAATTAGCCAACCAAGCGATGCGCCATTATCGATGTATTCTTGGAGTTTATCTTTGAGGGGTTGGAGGCGATCGCTGGGAGAACGTAACTCCACGACGAAATCAGGACAAATGGGAGCAAATTTCGCTCGTTGTTCTGGGGGAATATTCTCCCATCGCTTTAGTTTAATCCAGGCAGCATCCGAGGATTTAGTTGCACCATTGGGGAGAGTAAATCCAGCAGAGGAGTCGAAACCGATTCCTGTCCCATCTTGTCGCGTCCAAATTCCCAGTTGCACGATTAAATCAAAGTTACGGTTTCCGGTTTCTGACCCTGTGGGGGGCATAATAATTAATTCTCCCTTGGCGGTGCGCTCGATGCGTAAGTTTCGGTTGAGTTGACAAAATTCAAAGAATTGGTCATCTGTCATCTCAATGGCTGGAGACATTTTTAGCACTAAAGGGGTAATTTCACTCGGTGCAGTCGCTTGTGTCATTGTCTTTCACCTTGGGAGTTAAGTTCGTGGGTTGCGTCCCTACAAAAGACTAGTTTTTTCGTCAGACCAAACTTTACATTCTTTCCCTAACTTTTCATGGTTTCTATAAACAACTGACAGCGAAACAATGTTAGTGATATAGCAGGGCAGTAGTCGCTCTTTGTTAGTGCCTTAGGGGTAAAGCGGTGAACTAAGTGGGTGGAATAGATTGGTAGTTCAAGGTCAACTGTTACTGCCAGTTATTTTGCCAGGGTTTCCTGGCTGAAGTGTAGCGAGCGACCGCCTCCATCTATCTGCATGACTACGATTTTTCATTATTTACTCCTCCCAAATCATGAACCGCGAACGTAAAAAACTTGGCTTGGCTGATACTGAGAGCGTTGAACTGATCGAGCAACTTTTAGCGATTGGTACTGCCCTTTCTAGTAGTAGCGATTTGGAGGAATTGCTTTGCCTAATTTTATCCAAAAGTCGGGAAATTACTAATAGCGATGCGGGAAGCGTTTATTTAGTTGATCGTAGTGAGGCGATCCCAAAGTTAGGCTTTAAAATTGCTCAGAATGATTCTTTACCTGAAGTCGGCTTTCAGAAATTTGAAGTGTCTCTGAATCCCAAAAGTCTAGCAGGGTACGTGGCGATAACTGGTGAAAGTTTAAATCTGCCGGATGCCTACAACTTGCTGCCGGGAGTACCTTATCAGTTTGATCGCCGCTTCGATCAAACTATTCCTTATCGTACTTGCTCGGTGTTGGTGTTGCCGATGCAAGACCAAGAAGGAGAAGTGATCGGGGTATTGCAGCTGATCAATCGCAAGATTAAACCGGATGTGGTGATTACTCCCGAAAATGCTTTAGCCGTGACTCAGCCTTATTCCCAATGGGAAGAGCGGATCGTGCGATCGCTTTCCTCTCAAGCGGCAATTTCCATTGAACGCAACCAACTGCAAGGTGCAATTGAAAACCTCTTTGAAGGCTTCGTCAGAGCCTCTGTTCAGATCATTGAAGTCCGCGATCCGACAACATTCGGGCATTCAGAACGAGTAGCTGACTTAACGGTGCGCCTTAGTGAAGAAGTGAGTAGTGTCAGTTCCGGAGCATTGCGGGCAATTCAATTTAGCGATCGCCAAATTCAAGAAATTCGCTACGCCGCCTTATTGCACGACTTTGGCAAAGTTTGCGTTCCCGAAGCCATTCTTAGTAAGCGTAAAAAACTCTATCCCCAACAACTAGAAGTTATCCGTCACCGTTTTGCTCTAGCACAGCGCACCTTAGAAATGGAAGCCGTGCAAGCTAAGTACCAATACTTATTGAGTACGGCTAACCATCAACACTTGGATAACGTGCTGAGTAACTGTCCTCACTGTCAGCACATGCAACAGCACGACACCCAGTTGGTACAAGCGATCGAGACACTGGATCGCTACTGGCAATTACTCCTGCAACTAAACGAACCAGAAGCCATCGAAACCAAACAATTCCAAGCCTTATCTGAAGAGGCATTGTCAGAACTAACGGCACTCTCTCAATACACCTACCGGAACATCGATGGCAAACTCAATCCGCTCATCACCCCTAGTGAGATAGCGCAATTGATGCTCCCAAAAGGGAACTTAACCCCCAAAGAGCGCTTAGGTATTGAAGCCCACGTCAAATACACCTACAACTTTCTCCAGCGGATTCCCTGGACAAAACACCTGAAAAACGTCCCCGCGATCGCGGGAGCGCATCACGAAAAACTTGATGGTAGTGGCTATCCTCAAGGCTTAAAGCAGCCGGATATCCCGGTTCAAACGCAAATTTTGACGATTGCAGATATTTATGACGCTCTCACGGCTAGCGATCGCCCCTACAAACGTCGTTTACCTGTCGATACCGTCCTGCAAATTCTCAGGGGAGAAGCTGCCAAAAACAAGATTAACACCGACTTAGTAGAGCTATTCGAGCAGCGCCAAGTCTTCACCGTTTTGGGACACGCCTTACCCATTGACAACCACTCCGCCGCCTAAACTCCTCTCTTGCTCCTTTGCGCCCTCTGCGTCAAAAATGAATCAAAGTTGTAGGAAAAATTAGCTCAACCCAGATTTGGATCAATCGCCAATTTCTATAGCGCTTCATCTGGATCAATTCCCCTAGCTCTCAATAGCTCTGCCAACCGCTCGGCACGTTGATGTTCCTGTTCGGCGCGTTGACGTTCTTGTTCGGCGCGTTGATGTTCTTGTTCGGCGCGTTGACGTTCCTGTTCGGCGCGTTGACGTTCCTGTTCGGCGCGTTCGTCGCCTGTCAGTAACAGATTGCCACTGCGATCGCACCAGCGCAGCCAGGTATAGTGCTTGCCTTCAAAGCTTCCCTCCCACAAAGTAACCCCAAGTTCGATCTGCTCCATCCAACAATCATCTAACAACCTGTAGGAGGTTCCCTGTAGCTGGTGGACTCGCAGCACGACATCGTCTAAAAACTGTAGCGGATCAAACACTATGTAGTAGGCAACTCCCGCACGAGCATAGTCTCTCAATTTGCTGCCTAGTTCGTTTCCTACGGTGTTGGAGACAATCTCAATCGCCACTTCCGGTGGCTTACCAAAGTGCCAGACAAAGTAGGAGCGATTTTGTTTTTGACTCCAATCTTCAGGAACAGAGACTTCTAGGCTGAGAAGAACATCCGGTACGAGCGGCGGTTGCTTGATGCCATAGAACAAGCCGACATTGGCTGTAGCTAAAAAGGGTACGTCCCCTGATCGGGAACTATAAAGGCAAGCCGTCAAGAGCCGCTGCTGTTTCTCTGAAATTAGGTTGTCCACAGGAGTGTCATCTTCCGTGACTAGATGACTGATATCGGGAGCAGGAACTTCCACCCACTCTTGTTCGGCTTGTGGGAAAATCTCGTTACCTGTTGTTACAGATTGTGACATGGACTGGGGTGCAATTAGAAACAGGAAAGAGTGCGTCTTCTCGTATGGTAGCTAGTTTAAATTGATTTAAATCAGCTTAAAAAGAAGGCGAGGCATTTACATCCCTTGTCATTACGGTGCCCCACACTCGGCAATTGTAGAGAGCTTGACGATAATAGGTAACAGTAAATACATCAATTGAAAAAGATTCAAGCACGGCACCGGATATATAGAAACTTATGAGTACCAACGCTACGATCGCAGATAATCCTTTACTCGTTGGTAAAGGACTACCGCCCTTTGAGGCGATCGCGCCGGAGCAGGTTGTTCCTGCCTTTGAAAAACGGCTCCCCGAACTCGACTCTGAACTGGAAAAACTAGAGTCTACCGTCACGCCAACTTGGAGCGGATTAGTAGAACCTCTCCAACAACTAGAAGAGCGCCTAACCTGGAGTTGGGGCATTGTCAGCCATTTGATGGGGGTGAAAAACAGCCCAGAATTGCGGTCAGCTCACGAAACGGTACAGCCTCAGGTTGTGAAGTTCTCCAATAAACTCAGCCAAAGCAAACCGCTCTATGAAGCGTTTAAGGCACTCCGAGACAGCGAAGAGTGGAACAGCTTAGAGTTGGCTCAAAAGCGGATTGTTGAAGCCGCGCTTCGTGATGCCGAATTGTCTGGTGTTGGCTTAGAAGGTGAAAAACGGGAACGATTCAACGCCATTCAACTAGAACTCGCTGAACTTTCCACAAAGTTTGGTAACCACATCCTCGATGCGACGAAAGCCTTTAACCTGACGCTTACCAGTAAAGACGAAGTGGACGGTTTACCCCCCAGCTTGCTGAGTCTGGCAGCTCAAGCCGCGCGGGCAGAAGGGGCAGAAAATGCCACCGCAGAAAATGGCCCTTGGCGGATCACGCTGGATTATCCTAGCTACGTTCCCTTTATGCAGCACAGTACCCGTCGCGACTTGCGCGAAAAGCTGTACAAAGCCTTCCTTAGCCGTGCTTCCAGTGGGGAATTGGATAACAAGCCGTTGATTGAGCGGATTTTGGAGCTGCGGAAGGAAAAAGCGGCACTGCTAGGGTTCAACAGTTACGCGGAGTTGAGTCTAGCGCGGAAGATGGCTCCTGATGTTGAGGCAGTGGAGGCACTTTTAGAGGAGCTGCGAAGTGCTAGCTATGAGGCGGCGGTTAAGGATTTAGAAGCCTTAAAAGCGTTTGCGGCGTCGAAGAATGCAGAAGAAGCTAGCGACTTGAAGCACTGGGATATCAGCTTCTGGGCAGAACGCCAACGGGAAGAGAAGTTTGCCTTTAATGATGAAGAGTTGCGTCCTTACTTCCCGCTTCCTCAAGTGTTGGATGGCTTGTTTGGTTTGGTGAAGCGACTCTTTGGCGTCACCGTGACGGCGGCGGATGGACAAGCCCCCGTCTGGCATCAGGATGTGCGGTACTTCCAGATTGCGGATGAAACCGGGGAAGCGATCGCCTACTTCTATTTAGACCCCTACAGCCGCCCAGCCGAAAAGCGCGGTGGTGCTTGGATGGATGACTGTGTCGGTCGTGCCAAAATGACCGTTGAGGGTAAGACCACAACGCGCCTACCTGTGGCATATCTGATCTGTAACCAAACGCCTCCCGTCGATGGTAATCCGAGTTTAATGACCTTCTCAGAAGTGGAGACGCTTTTCCACGAATTCGGTCATGGCTTGCAGCATATGCTGACGAAGGTGGATTATGTTGGCGCATCTGGCATCAACAATGTTGAATGGGATGCGGTAGAATTGCCCAGCCAATTTATGGAAAACTGGTGCTACGACCGAGCAACCCTCTTCGGCATGGCGAAGCATTACGAAACCGGGGAACCCTTGCCAGAGCATTATTACCAAAAGCTCCTCGCTGCCCGGAATTACATGAGTGGTAGCGGCATGTTGCGACAGTTGCACTTTAGCTTTGTAGACATCGAGTTGCACCACCGCTATCAACCGGGGGGCAAGGAAACGGCGGCAGATGTACGAAATCGCCTCGCCAAAACCACAACCGTGTTGCCACCTTTACCCGAAGATGCCTTTTTGTGTGCCTTTGGTCACATTTTCGCCGGAGGTTATGCGGCAGGTTACTACAGCTACAAGTGGGCTGAGGTTCTCAGTGCCGATGCGTTTGCCGCCTTTGAAGATGCAGGCTTGGAGAATGAGGAAGCGATCGCCTCTACAGGCAAGCGCTACCGGGATACAGTACTTGCCCTCGGTGGCAGTCTGCACCCGATGGAGGTATTTAAGTCCTTCCGGGGACGCGAACCCAGCACAGAACCCTTACTGCGTCATAGTGGATTAGCCGTAGCCGCGTCTTAATTCGTTAATGCTTTTAACCCCTCGCTACTGCGGGGGGATTTTTTTTATAGAACCTAGCAGCCTTCGAGACCTCACAGCAACTCTTTTCTGATTGTTTGCAGTCTAAATTCCCCAGCATTCCGCTACATAGCGGTCTAATGGTGAAATTGTGCGGCGGCAGATAACCTCGAATGCCCATCAGTAAACTCCGTTCGTCCGCACCAACGCAGTGTTAGCCTGCGTCATCTGCCAAAACTTTATTATGGATATAAACAAACTGATATGCTGCCACCTCCTCCACTGACTGATGATCATTCTGGCGTTCAAATCCAGGTGAATTTAATTTATTCCCATACACCTTTTTGAGAGTTTCTATTAATAACTCAGCATCAACAACAGAAACAATTGCATCATAAGTGTTTCGTTTAAGTGTACCTTTGGAAGGTAGTCCTACACGATAAGGTGGTTCCATACCCATTGACCAAACTGTTGGAATATAGCATTTGATAAAATCAACAGCACTATTAGGATCTTGCTCAAAGCAACTTCTCAGATAGTTATTAGTCTCTTCTTTTGAAGACCAAGACGCCCAAAAGCTAAGTAACTCACGGGTACTTTCAGGAGAGTTAAGATAAATAGCTTTTTCTTGAGCTACATCCCTAATTCTATGGATAACCACTTCTGCAAGGACACTAATATCAGATTCAGAAAATAGATCTTCGCTATCTTCCTTTTCATCATCTTTCTTACTTGCCCGTATCCATTTAAAACATTCAGGCGCAAAGCAAATGGGGTTTGCAATTTGCAGAACCTGTTTGGCAAGAATGAGCCTCTTATCTGATTCATCAATCTTTTGGATCAAGTGGCTAACCAAAATTCCCGCTCTACTAAAGGCACTCTCAAAAGAGTACAGTGTTTCAGGTTTCGGAAAATAACTTCCCATTTCTGCTAAAGCTAGAGCCAAGTTTTGAGAAGCCAAATTTGATAATTGATAAATTTTTCTGAAAATTTCAGCAAGAAATGAGTCTGTACTTGAACTTTGATAGTTTGTAATTCTTTTAATTTCATTGCTGATGCTGCTGCCATCAGCTTGCTCCAGTTGATTCAAGAAAACCAGTAAATTTTGATCTGAAATGTCATCTTCAGGAATACTATACGCAAAATATCTTTTAAAATACTTTAAAGATGCTATACGTTTTTGCTGAGTCCACTCTATTTGCCAATCTGAGCCATGATGAATATTTCCTAGTACTCCAGTAAGGTGAGGAAATAACTCTTTTAATAAATTTTTTGCATATATCTGAGCTTCTTGGCTTAAATCAGAAATACTTTGCTCAATATACTCAATTACCATATTCTTGACTTGTTCAAAATTTCCACCTTGGTCTAAAACTTGACCAAGGAAATAGCTCGGCTTATCTTTTATAGAACTGTACAATTTAGGATAAAAGACCTTAACTCCTTCAATAAGTAATAAGTCAACTATGTTTACCTCCCCCTTAAGAAGAGGAATAGAGAAAGTGATAGTATTACCATATCTCTGGGCTACTCTTGGTGTCTTCAGTTGAATTGCTAATCCTTCCGAAAAGCATTTAATAAATCTTCTAACATCCTCTTCGGTCAACTCTAAACTGATATTTTTTAGAGCTTCATCAACACACTCAAAACAAAATTTCTGCAAAGAACCATAGCTTACCTGTGGCAGAGTCAACGGTACTTGAATAATTTTTTCTAGAAAGCTACGTCCTGCTTCTAAATCTCCAGAACCGTATTTCTCGGAAATTGCTGATGCAACTTTCTCTTCGTCAAAAGCCAAAAGGTAAGTAGTATTCTTAAAGCCAGCAGAAAGCTTCACAAGCTTAAAGATACTTTGTATTTCAGATTTGTCTAGTCTATCAATATCGTCTATGAATATTACAAGTCGTTTATTTTCTTCTTCAAGTATCTTCTCAATACGCTTTTTATTTTCTTCTAGCTTGACTTGAGAAAAAAGATTGCCTAACTTTTCAAAAATTTGACCAGAGCCTCGAACAGCCCCAGTGGGATCAGCCAAAGATAAAGGTGCAAGAATCTCCCCAGATTTTGCAAGCCATCCTCCAATATCTTCCGCTCTCGTCGTCAACTTTCGCTTTAAAGCATCTGCTAATGTCTGGAAAAAACTTAAAAGTAGCTTTTCTTCATCTCTAAAGAACCAAGGATTAAAACGAACACAAACAATATTTGAATCCTTTTCAAGAATCTTTTCTATGAAGTTAAAAACAGTTGTCTTGCCTTCACCCCAAGCACCATAAATACCAATCACAATGCTGCTTGAATCATGCCTTGATGATATGACTTCAGCGATCCGCTGAGAAAACGGGAATCGATTAAACTTGTCCAGGTAGGGATCTAATACTGGATTATCTGGAAACATCATCACTCTTGTAATTCACCAAGAATAATTCTAGCTCTCGAAAATTGCTCTAGAGGCTGACTAGCACTTTGGGACTGTTCCTCACTAGTAACCTAAGCCATCCAACTATGTATTCAATGTCAGAAGTGAGGGATAACACCCTAGTTCTAAGGAATGAAACAGAAACTTTGCTGCATAGGTGTGACGGGAGTCCTCTCGTGGAAGAAAGATAGACATCCCACCATCTTTCATGCAACGGCTCTACTATCTTTGAAATACAACTTGGTATTAGGAGGCTGCCGACTCATGAGCGATCGCATTCTGAAAGTTGTCACCTACGCCGATGAGCTAGACGCCATTCAAAGGGTGCGGAAGACGGTGTTCCAACAAGAGCAAGGAGTCGATCCCGCCCTAGAATTTGACGGTCAAGATGAGGCAGCTCAACACATTGTTTTGTATTTAGACGGGCAGCCTGTGGGCACCGCACGCCTGCGGTATATTAGCGATCGCCTCGTCAAAATTGAGCGAGTTGCGGTAGTAGCCGACTACCGAGGACGCGGTTTAGGTAGACAAATCATGGAAACAGCCCTCTGTGTTTTGCGATCGCAGCCAGTGTCAGTGGTGAAAATCCACGCTCAACTTACGGTGCAACCATTCTACGAAAAACTAGGGTTTGTCCCCCAAGGGGAAGTGTTTGAAGAAGCAGGTATCCCCCACATCGAAATGCGTAAATCCTTAGCCAAGGCTCCTTAAACAGCTTTTTTTATATCGATTGCGACCGGGTAGGCAGCATTCTTGTCCACCGTGATCACTCGTGGAGCTTGAGTGTGCTGAGCCTTGAGAATATTGCAAAAAACTGTGCCTATCCTTGCCCTCCCGCTCCGCACTCATCATAAAATCCCAGGAGTAGGCTTTCCCACTTACCATTGACCTGTTGTTGCGACACAACCGTTTAGACTATTAAGAACCTTTAGACGAATAGGATGCGCCATGCCGACCTATCGCTCCAAAACCTCCACCCAGGGACGCAATATGGCCGGGGCCCGCGCTCTCTGGCGAGCCACCGGAATGCACACCGAGGATTTCGAGAAGCCAATCATTGCCGTCGCCAACTCCTTTACCCAATTCGTACCCGGACACGTTCACCTAAAGGATCTGGGACAACTGGTGTGCCGTGAAATTGAAGCCGCCGGGGGTGTCGCCAAGGAATTCAACACCATTGCCGTGGATGATGGCATCGCCATGGGTCATGACGGGATGCTCTACAGCCTGCCCTCGCGCGAGATCATCGCCGATTCAGTCGAGTACATGGTCAACGCCCATTGTGCCGACGCCCTAGTCTGCATTTCCAACTGTGACAAAATCACCCCCGGTATGTTGATGGCAGCCCTGCGTCTCAACATTCCTGCCGTATTTGTTTCCGGTGGCCCGATGGAAGCGGGCAAGACGAAGCTCTCGGAACACAAACTGGATCTAGTGGATGCCATGGTGGCTGCCGCGAACGACCGTATCAGCGATGAGCTAGTCGAAGAGTATGAGCGTTCCGCCTGCCCAACCTGTGGCTCTTGCTCCGGTATGTTCACCGCCAACTCCATGAACTGCCTTACCGAGGCGATTGGTCTCTCCTTACCCGGCAATGGCACCACGCTAGCGACCCATTTCGACCGTAAAGATCTGTTTCTCAACGCCGCGCGAACCATTGTCAGCATTACCCGCCGCTACTACGAGCAGGACGATGAATCGGTACTGCCACGCTCTATTGCCAGTTTCAAAGCGTTCGAGAATGCCATGATGCTGGATATCGCCATGGGCGGCTCCACCAACACCATTCTGCACTTACTGGCTGCTGCTCATGAAGCCGGGGTCAATTTCACCTTGACCGACATCGATCGCCTCTCGCGTCAGGTACCACAACTCTGCAAGGTGGCACCTAACACCCCCCAGTATCATGTCGAGGATGTCCACCGGGCGGGCGGTATCCCCGCTATTCTCGGTGAGCTGGATCGTGCCGGACTGCTCCACACGGACTTGCCAACAGTCCACAGTCAGACGCTCAAAGAAGCGATCGCTCACTGGGACATCATGCGTACCGATGACGAAGCCGTCCACACCTTCTTCAAAGCTGGCCCGGCGGGGATTCCAACTCAGCAAGCGTTCAGCCAATCGACCCGCTGGCCCTCCCTCGACTTGGATCGAGAAAACGGCTGTATTCGCCGTGTCGAAAACGCCTACAGCACCGAGGGCGGACTGACTGTACTCTACGGCAACCTGGCTGAGCGCGGTTGTATTGTGAAGACGGCAGGCGTAGACGAAAGCATTCATGTGTTTGAAGGCAAGGCACGGATTTATGAAAGTCAGGATGCCGCTGTCAAAGGAATTCTCAACGATGAGGTGGAACCGGGCGATGTGGTAATTATTCGCTATGAAGGGCCGCGCGGTGGGCCGGGTATGCAGGAAATGCTCTATCCAACCAGTTACCTTAAATCCAAGGGTCTGGGCAAGGCTTGTGCATTATTAACCGATGGTCGTTTCTCCGGCGGGACTTCAGGACTCTCGATTGGTCATGCCTCCCCGGAGGCAGCGGCGGGCGGCAATATTGCGCTGGTTCAGGGCGGCGATCGCATCCTGATCGACATCCCCAATCGCCGCATCAATGTGGAGCTATCGGCGGAGGAATTAGCCAACCGTCGTGTGGCAATGGAAGCGAAGGGCAAAGATGCCTGGAAGCCTGCACAGCAGAGGCAGCGTCGGGTGAGTGCGGCGCTCAAGGCTTATGCACTGCTGGCGACTAGCGCGGATCAAGGCGCGGTACGAAACCTGGAAATGCTGGAGTAAGAGAAATACGCAGACACAACCCTACCAGAAGCCTCTTAATGGCTGCCTGCTGGGTTGGATTAACTAACAGATGGCGATATTAACCGATTGCGATCGCATAGGTGTTGTCAAATCCTGCACCTAAATCCCAGGATTCTATCCACTGCGGCAACACAGTAGAGAAAATTGACTGTACTTTTATCTACCAATATCCTGTTGAAAAAAGAGCGAGAGTATTACCCCCGCTCTGTATTTTTTCCTCTAACTTCTAACTACGCCTGATTTACCACTGAGGTTTGTACCCCCACTTGCCTGTCTACAGAAGTTGGCTGAAAGCCGTTCTCCGGTTGAGGGTGACGTGCCTCAATCAGGCTGATGGCACGGCTGACGGATTCAGGTAAGATGACCACCAAGCTGCCTTCAGAAGCTTGGTCTAAACCTGTATTAACCGCCTCAACTTCATTCAGGATCACTTCATAACGGCAATCAGGATTGACCTGCTCGATGCCCTTACTAATTAACGCGGCGGCTTCACCACTGGCACGACCGCGCAAGTCATCATCTTCTTTAATGAACAGACGGTTAAAGAACTTAGCAGAAAGTCTACCCAGTTCGATGAAGTCTTCATCTCGGCGATCGCCGGGGCCTCCCACCACACCAATTCGCTCACCGGGCCAATTGTTGACAAAACCCCCCAAAGCTTCATAGCTAGCCGCATTGTGAGCATAATCAATCAAGGCATGGTAATGACCGAGGTTAAAGAGATTCATCCGCCCTGGAGTCTGACTTGCAGATGCCCGGAAGGTGCCTAAAGCAGAGCGAATCGCCTCAATCGATACCCCTTGAGCAAAGGCGGCCAAACTCGCCGCCAGAGCATTGGCAATCTGGAAAGGAGCGCGTCCTGACATCGTCACCGGGATATTCACCGCCTGATCGATCCGTAGCGTCCAATCTCCCTTCAAAATCGATAGATAGCCGTTCTCATACACCGCCGCCAAGCCGCCTTGCTGGGTGTGCTTGCAAACTAGCTGGTTATCGGGATGCATCGAGAAATAGGCGACCTGACCTTGCACGCGATCTGCCATTGCTGCCACCAATGGGTCATCCGCATTCAGCACAGCATACCCTTTAGCACTGACCGATTCTGCCACCACACTCTTGAGGTGCGCCATTTGCTCAATCGTTTCAATGTCCCCAAGTCCTAGGTGGTCGGCTGCCACATTCAAGACCACCCCAACATCACAAGTCTCAAACGCCAAACCTGAACGAAGAATTCCACCCCGTGCGGTTTCTAGCACAGCCACTTCAACTGTGGGGTCTGTAAGAATCACCTGGGCGCTTTGAGGACCAGTAGTGTCGCCTTTTTCGATTAGATATTCACCGATATAAATACCATCAGTGGTGGTGTAGCCAACAACCTGTCCCGTCTGACGGTAAATATGGGCAATCAATCGAGTCGTGGTAGTTTTGCCGTTCGTTCCCGTAATCGCCAAAATCGGTACCCGACTAGGTTGTCCTGAGGGAAACAGCATTTCTAGGACGGGAGCGGCAACGTTTCTGGGTAAACCCTGACTGGGACAGACATGCATCCGGAAGCCAGGAGCAGCATTCACTTCCACAACAACGCCATCGACATCTCGTATGGGTTGGGTAATATCTGGTGTGACTACATCAATACCAGCAATATCTAAACCAATAATTTTGGCGACTCGTTGAGCCGTCCAAATATTTGTCGGGTGAATATCATCAGTGCGGTCTACGGCAATTCCTCCGGTGCTGAGGTTAGCCGTGGCTCGGAGGTAACATACCTCCCCGGACTCTAGAACTGTTTCCAGGGTGTAGCCTTGGCGTTCTAACAGCGATAAGCTGGTGCGGTCTACAACTATTTTGGTGAGAACGTTATCGTGTCCGTCGCCGCGATTGGGGTCGCTATTGACTTCCTCTATCAGTTCTGCCACCGTAGACTTGCCATTGCCAGCCACGTGCGCCGGAACCCGTTCTGCCACTGCCACTACTTTGCCGTTGACGACTAAAATCCGATGATCGCGACCCTGGTAGTAGCGCTCAATAATGACGGCGCGGGAAATATCTCTAGCCACGTCATAGGCTTTCTCTGCCTCTTCCCAGCTATTGATATCGATAGTGATGCCACGTCCGTGATTACCATCTAGGGGCTTGATCACGATGGGGAAGCCCCCCACGTCTTTAATGGCGATTTCCAGCTCGTCGAGATACTGAATCACGGTGCCCCGTGGCACGGGAACTCCGGCATCACGGAGGATTTGTTTAGTGCCTTCTTTGTCACAGGCAAGCTCAACGCCTAAAATTCCAGAGTAGTTACTGAGTGTGGCTTGAATCCGTTTTTGGTGGACGCCGTAGCCAAGCTGAATCATGGCACGAGCGCTCAGAGGTATCCAGGGAATGTTGCGGGCTTCTGCTTCTTTGACAAGGGTTTCTGTACTCGGGCCTAAGGCGGCATCACGAGATAGCTGTACCAGGTCTTTTAGGTCTTGCTCTAATTCGCTTTGGGGATAGCTCCCTGTATCAACAATGCTTTGGCACAGTCGTACTGCTGCTCTGGCGGCGTAACGTCCAGCTTGTTCTTCTACGTACTCAAAAACAACTTGGTAAATTCCTGGTGTCGCTGTCTCTCTAGTACGACCAAATCCTGCGCGCATCCCTGAGAGTTCTTGCAGTTCCAGAGCGACGTGTTCAATGATGTGACCCATCATTGTGCCTTTGGCAACGCGGCTGAGAAAACCACCCCGTACCCCAGGGGAACAAAAGTGTTCTTCGAGAGAGGGCAGTGCGGCAATGAGTCCATTGTAAAACCCTGGAATTTCATTAGAGGGCTTTTCTGCCAGATCCTCTAAATCAAGACGCATAACGATGAGCTTGTTGCGTCGAATGCTCCAGTAGTTGGGACCGCGTAACGTCTGGATTCTCAGAATTCTCATAGCAGATGATGAAGGATAGTGATTCACACTCTTCGAGCAAAGGCAACTGCTTTAGTAGCAATGCCATTTCTTTAACCACCCAACGGTAGCGGGAAATTAACTGACAGTATAAGGCAATGAAATTCTTCTGCATTCTGGCAAAAGTTAGGGGTTATCCCCTAAAACCTGATGAATTTTGACGCTAAAGTGAGTGCTCTTTGACGACTGCCAGTGGGGAGTGGGGAATACTTGTGTTTGGGGATAACGAAGCGCCGGAGTTAGGTTGGGTGATAGCTAGAGACGGTATATTCGACCCCGCTCTTGGTGCTTGAGAAGAGAAAAATCTTTGATTTGAAACTAGTTACTGACTTCATGGTAAGTAGTATTGGACTGAGGTTTGAATTTTAGACCTTAACCCCTGGCAGATGTTGAATTCAGCCTGAGCTAGGTCACTCCTGACCGGGTGTATTAAGTCTGAATCTAGTTTCTATCTTCAAAAAGCACACAAACTGTTCTCAGTGAACAATTTCTTGAGAGAAGTTGACAGGAACTAAACTCAGAGGAACTTCCTGATTTGGCCAAGGGCTAAACAGGCATTTTGCTCAACAAATTGTGACTTTAGCAGTTTGAGACCAGCGATCGCTTGTGCAAGTGGTAGCAATCGCCGTGGCTGAGAATATGCACTCGGAGATTGTGCAGGCTAATGGGATCTTCGGCTCCAATCTCGGAGTGGTTGGTGTATACCATTTCCCCAGGATCGACAATGGTGACATTTCCTTTACCCATCACCAGCAACAATCCGTCTCGTTCAAACAAAGCGCAGGTATCTTCATCAATGCCCATCCCCAAGCGGTCAGGATGAGCCGCCACCGCACTCATTAACCGTGCCATGCGATTGCGGTTGTGGAAGTGTTGATCGACAATCACTTCTGGAATCATGCCTAGTCCCATTGCCAGATCGACCAAAGAGCGATTGGGAGACTCGCCGCTTCCGCCACCAGCAATCATATGATGTCCCATTACCGCTGCGCCAGCACTGGTGCCAGCCAGGGTAATTTCCCCCAAATGCGCCCTTGTGCGGACTTTTTCCATCAACGGCGTATCGGCTAGTAACCCACACAACCGCAACTGATCGCCCCCGGTCATGAATACCCCAGTACACTGTTCGATGTATTCCTGGAAAGAGAAATCTTCGGCTTGGGAGCGATCGCGGATATCCAAAACTTGGATTTCTTTGGCTCCCATATCTTCAAAGATATTGCGATAGCGATCGCCAATCAACGTCGGTTCGCGAGATGCCGAAGGAATAATGGCAATACGAGCATCACCAGAACCTGCACGACAAAAAAAGGTTTGCAGGATCTCACGTCCATGAACCTTGTCTTCTGCACCGCCGATCACTAAGATGGCTGTCTTTGTGGATTGGGGCATCCTAGTTCTTGAAAATTGAGAGTCTAGCTGCAGCATAATGTCGATTTTTGCCATACGGTGAAATCAATACTTAATTTTTGCGGCTGTTGAGGATTACCACGAGACAGAAAATTTAGGTGTTCGTCCTGACGGCATGGCAACACTCCTGCATCCCTTAACGACTCAGGCTGTGGCTTTTGTCAAGCCAGTCAAGGCTTGAAGTCTGTTTAAGGACTGCTAGCTGCAAAAATCCAGCAGTCTCGGCTTCGGTAGCAATAAACCATCTGCGTCTTTTTCTTGAGAATCCGCCTGGAGAAACTTTAAGCAAAGCGCGATCGTTTAGCTTTGAAGCCGCATCATTTCTGCAATAATGCCAGATTCTGTAAACAATTGCTTCTAAAATCTTTAGGGTTCTCTAACTTTTCACACCGAAAAACTCCCTTGTTTTTAGTGTTGGTGAGTGACGGGGAGAAAGAAAAAGTCTCAAGGGTGAAGCCTGAAGCAACAGGGTTTTTCGGCAGCAGGGAGAGGATGTCAACAGCTCCTCAATCGCCGCCAAGAGAACGAAGAGTGGCTTTAGCCTCCGTTGATGTCCCGCTCAGGCGCGAGTCACTTCAGGATTCGATACTGGCAAATAGACCCTGAAATAAAATTTGGGATTGCCTCGATTGCTGCCGAAGTTGCTACCTTCAATCACAACAACCGTACTGGGAGTCTCTTGGCGGGGCTTGGCTGCTGTCAAATAAGCCTCTTGTGTCTCCAGTGCGCTGGAGAGTTTAAAATGTAGTTAGGGATCTTATTGAGCAGAGGAGCAGCTAGGTATGTTAGTTCAAGAAGCGCCAAAACTTATTGGTTTAGTTGCCAAGGAAAGCGGCGTACCGATTAAGACCATTCGCTACTACGAGGAGTTAGGTCTACTCACGGCATCAGGTAGAACCGAGGGTGGATTTAGATTGTTTGATTCTGAAGTTTTAGCTCGCCTAAGCTTTATCAAACGTGCCCAGAGCCTGGGATTGAGCCTGTTAGAAATCAAAGAATTTTTGGATGTTCACGATGAGGGTGACTTACCTTGCGAACAGATAAAAGTTAAGCTGCAAGACAAGGTGGGAGCCATTGACGAACAAATTCAACAACTCCTGATTCTGAGGCAAGAGTTATCAGGACTACTTTCAGGCTGGCAAATGACGCCTGAACAGTCTGAGTCAACGATTTGCCCGATCATTGAACAGAGTTAGAAAATTAGGAATGTCAATGACTGACTCGATATATACACTCATTTAATTAATGAGTTTATGTGCCGAATTCTCGTGGGAATTATCCTGGAAAAGAATTTAGTGTATTTTTACCAAGCCTTCGCATCAGGTAGGGACAAACTAAGTTCGGGGATATCTAATTGGAGCGATCGCCCCGATGATAGGCTGTACTGAAACCTTAACCGCCGTTGGGAAAGACTTTACTTCGCCTCAGAAACCTCGTCATGAGCGGCGGGGTAGTTCATACATAAGCGATCGCTAGCCATTTTATTGACTAGTCGGCACCTCAAATCTGTAAGTATCACCAGGATTTTAGGTACCTAACCCGATTTTCTAACCCGGCTTGAGCTACCGCCTCTATAAACTTCTCCAGTGGCGACTTCACGACTGTGTAGTCGTTGAAGTGAATGGGTATGGCTTGGCTGTGCGCGGAGCAAGGATCTCAGTGAAGTAGAACGTCCACTTTAAACTTTTACAAGTAACTTGATCCTTTATCCTTATAGTCTTTCTTTCAAGTTAGGCTGGAGTAGAGTTGTCTTACGCAGGGTGCCCTGCCTTTATTAATTTGTTGTAACTTATAGCCATGTCGATTTCTGAGATATTGGCTACATTGAAAACTATCAATCGTAAGAAAATTTGTACATGAGCGGAGGGCGTTGGTGTGTAGTTTCCGCTCACCGACGGGCACAGGGAACAGGTGCCCAAAACATTACTCGCAACTCCTTGAGGGATACTGGCTATGCAGTCGGAACAACAGCAGCGAATTATGGGCTACTTCATTGAGGAGGCAAAAGATCACCTCAATACTATCGAGCAGGGTTTGCTGAGTCTGCAAAGCACGATAGAAGATACAGAAATGCTCAATGAAGTCTTCCGTGCGGCTCATTCTGTCAAGGGTGGGGCGGCAATGTTGGGACTCGATAGCATTCAGCAAACCTCACATCGATTGGAAGACTACTTTAAGGTTTTGACTGAGTCACCAGTCAAACCCGATCATCAGCTCGAATCGCTGTTGTTGCGAGTGTTTGATACCCTTCAGTCCCTCGTCGAACACCTGCAAAGTCCTTTTGGGCTGACTAAAGAAGTCGCCAACAGCATCATGTCAGGGGTTGAGCCAGTTTTTCAAGAACTGAATACTCATATGAAAGGACTTGCAAAAGGAAAAAACGGTGCGGCGGCGGAAGCAACCCCTACAGATGCCAAAACGACTGAGAATGACGAAAAAAACCTGCATTCAACCTTTAAACGGGATGTGCTGGTGCAGCTTCGGGAGATGTTACAGCTATTCAAGCAAGCTGACTGTCTAGCTCATCGCCAGCAATTGCAAGAGCATTGCCAGCATTTAGAACGTCTAGGCGAACAATTTAACTTGCCGACTTGGTGCGAGTTAATCAACACTTCCTCTGCGGCGATCGCGACGCCTACCAATTCTTACCGCAAGTTGGCTGGGATTGTCATCAAAGACATCAAACAAGCCCAAGAACTGGTAGTGGAAAACCGTGCTGCTGAGATTACAGTCAGCGATGAACTCAAAGCCCTGGTATTAAATGGCGCTTTCTCTGTCTCCTCAGAAGCGATCGCTGTAGATTCCCAAGCCGTAGAAACTCATACATTTTCCCCCCGTAATGGGCAAAATGTTACAACTATTTACACTACAGAAACTTATATCCAAGACAGCGACGATGAATCCTTCTCAGAAGAAATCGATACCGCTGCTATTTTCTCTACTTCACCGCCACCTGCTTCTACTCAGCCAACGCGATCGCACTCCCTATCTCGCAATGCCGATCCGAGCGGGCCAGAAGTGGGGATGGCAGAACTGAACAGCTTGGCAGATCTCTTTGAAGGTGAAGCGCCTGAACTTGATCAAACCTGGCAAGAAGAGGAAATCATCAACCTGAGCGACAACCCCTTCACTATTGATACGGTTGACTTTTTAGATAGTGACGAACAAAGTGACTTCTCTGACTTACTGGGAGACTTGGACACCCCAACCCCAACCGCTCCTAGGGAATCTGCCACCGATGAACTCAGGGGTCTGTTCGGGGATGATTTTTTGGAAGAGGCACCTCAAAACTCAGAAAACAGCTTGTTTGGGGATGACTTCTTAGAAGATGCTACCCCGCTCATGAGCGAGGGAATTAATGAACCGGAAGCCGAAATGCTCCTCAGCTCTACAGATGAGTTCGCGGATCTACTTTTTGAAGATGAGATAGTAGATTTAACCGCAGCGGATGTTCCTGACTCAGAGAATCTAACTGATTTGTTTGGTGACAGCTTCTTTGAAGAGGAAGCTGATAGCGCCCAATCCACAGACGATCTACTCGACTTGTCTTTCGATGGTGACTTCAATGAGGCTGAAGACGATCTTCTCGCCGTCGAGTCATTAGAGGATGCGGCAGAAACAACCGCAACTCCTAGCCGTGAGGAAGCCTCTGATGATTGGTTGACTGATTTAGACAGTGATGGGTCGTTTGAGGTTGATTTAGCCAACTCTGACTTGGAACTGAATGAGTTAGAACAGTCAGAACCTGAATACTTAGAAGCTACTCCAGAAGGGGAGTTAGTGGCGGAGTTGGAAGACTTGCTGGATATCTCTAGCGAGGATGAGGCGGACTTGAGCTTGGGTGAGGAACTGCTCTGGGATGAGACAGCAGAAGCTTCAGAACCTGACTTATTAGAGACAACGCCGAGTGAGGACTTGCTGGATATCTCTAGCGAGGATGAGGCGGACTTGAGCTTAGGTGAGGAACTGCTCTGGGATGAGACAGCAGAAGCTTCAGAACCTGACTTATTAGAGACAACGCCGAGTGAGGACTTGCTGAATATTTCTAGCGAGGATGAGGCGGACTTGAGCTTGGGTGAGGAACTGCTATGGGATGAAACAACAGAAGCCGACTCTTCCAGTGAATCCTTTGATTGGGAGACAGATTTATCCACCTCTGGAGAAGAGGAACAAGGGGATTTATCCCTATCCTTTGATGACGATTTGTTTGCTGACTCAACAGTGGGCACTGACGAGTTTAGCTTAGATGGAGATTTAGGAGAGGTTCTGGCTACCGAGGAGGATGAGTCATCACTGTTTGAGGAAACAAGCAACGGCATCACCTCAGAATCAGAGACGGCAGATTGGGATTTGTTTGGCACCTCAGAAGAGCCAGGTTTAGAAGAGCCGGAGTTGGTTTGGGATGATAGCAATTCCCTCTTTGAGAGCGAAGAGGAGGCTGAGTTTGACTTAGACTCGACCTTAATTGGTTCCTTAAGCTTTGATGAGGAGGAGGAAACAGCCCTCTTAAGTGACTCCTTGATCTCTGATGAGGAGGAAACCGCGCTCAATGAGCCGGAAGTGACGGCAGAAGCAGAGGCAGATTTGTTTGGCTTCGACCTAGATACTAGTGACGCGAGCGCAGCAGAGGCAGATTTGTTTGGCTTCGAGCTAGATACTAGTGACGCGAGCGCAGAATTTGCCCAAAACGGCAGCACCGGGCTGTCGTCCGATGCCATTCCTGAGGCAGACTTTAATGCGATTGACGAACTTTTCGCTAACGACGATACAGAAGCCAGTGAGCAATTGTTTGAGCCGGATAGCAGCTTGGACTTTGACGAGTTCTCCTTACCATCTGTTAGCGATGATGCCGATGAGCTAGCGCAAGATGACTTCGACTTTTCAGCGTCCTTCGGAGATAGCGAAGACGAGGCAGATTTATCCCTTGACTTTGGCAGTGACGAGGTAGATGACCTTTCAGAGTTGATGTCCCTCACGGATGACGAAACTGCTCTAGAACTGCCGTCAGACGAACTCTCTGCCCCGGAACTTGAGACAACGGAAGACTTAGATGCCCTGTGGTCAAGCGACCTAAGCGACACTCGTGTCTTAGACTGGGATGAGGCTGTAGAAGCGCAAGAAGAGGCATTGGATGAAGAGTGGGGCTTCGATCAAAACGCAGAGGTTGCAGCACTACAGTACTTAGAAACCACGGCGACGCCAGAGGAAACAGCGGCAGACTTCGATAGTCTCAACGAAGTGCTGTTAGAGGATGAGATAGAGAGCCAAGGAGATGACGATTCTATTTCCTTAGAAGGCTTAAACCTAGAAGAAGACGCACCCGACGACGAGTTAGAACCGCCTGCCTTTGGGGAGACTAGCGACTCAGCCAACGACTGGGAGTCTCTCAACGACTTTTTGGAAGTCGAAAACGAAGACTCTGCCTTTGACGAGGAATTCTCTCTCGATATCCCAGAAGCGGAACTAGCTTCCTTAGAGGGCTTAGACCTAGAAGAAGACGCACCCGACGACGAGTTAGAAGCGGCTGCCTTTGGGGAGACTAGCGACTCAGCCAACGACTGGGAGTCTCTCAACGACTTTTTGGAAGTCGAAAACGAAGACTCTGCCTTTGACGAGGAATTCTCTCTCGATATCCCAGAAGCGGAACTAGCTTCCTTAGAGGGCTTAGACCTAGAAGAAGACGCACCCGACGACGAGTTAGAAGCGGCTGCCTTTGGGGAGACTAGCGACTCAGCCAACGACTGGGAGTCTCTCAACGACTTTTTGGAAGTCGAAAACGAAGATTTTGCCTTTGACGAGGAATTCTCTCTCGATATTCCAGAAGCAGAACTAGCTTCCTTAGAAGACTTAGACCTAGAAGAAGACGCACCAGAGTTAGAATCGGCTGCCTTTGGGGAGACTAGCGACTCAGCCAACGACTGGGAGTCTCTCAACGACTTTTTGGAAGTTGGAAACGAAGATTTTGCCTTTGACGAGGAATTCTCTCTCGATATCCCAGAAGCGGAACCAGCATTAAGTGCTGAGTTGGATAACTCCAGTGAATTAGATGAGTTGGATGCCATGCTGGCAGACGGCGCGACGGCAAGCCCTGAAATCGTGACTTCGGGTGAGTTTGATGAACTCGAAGCGATGCTGGGTGAAGACTTAATACCGACGGCAACACCCGCTCAAAACCTGGAGGAGAATACTCTCGAAGCAGTAGACCTGATTGACAAAGAGTTTGATGACTTAGAGTCGCTGTTAGAGCAGACCGATCAGATGATGGGAGGGCCGCCCAGCTCAACAGTACAAGAACGTTCCTCACTGCGTCCGGCTTCCCGCCCTCGCGTCCGCGTATTTGAGCAAACCACCAAGGTACCTGTAAAACACCTCGATAGCCTCAGCAACTTGGTGGGAGAACTGGTGGTTAACCGCAACAGTTTGGAGCAAGACCAAGAACGCCTGCGACAGTTTCTCGATAATTTGTTGCATCAAGTGCAGCAATTGAGCGATGTGGGAGCAAGGATGCAGGATTTGTACGAGCGATCGCTCTTGGAAAGTTCTCTCCTTGCCAGTCGTCAAGCACGGACTACCTTCCAAGCAGACCGCAATATCCCCAAGATGCACGCGACGGGGATAGAGTACGACCCCCTAGAGATGGATCGCTTCACAAACTTCCACTTGATCTCTCAAGAAACCATTGAGTTGATTGTCCGAGTGCGAGAAAGTGCGGCTGATATCGAATTTTTGGTGGATGAAACCGACCAAGTAACTCGCGTTCTGCGGCAGATTACCACGCAGTTACAAGAAGGTTTGACCCGTGGTCGAATGACCCCCTTTGCCCAAGCCGCTGACCGCTTACCCCGGGCGGTGCGAGATATTTCTGCCAAGTTGCACAAACAGGCACAACTACAGGTCGAAGGTCGAGAAACCTTAATCGATAAAACACTCCTAGAGCATCTCTACGATCCACTGACTCACTTAGTCAACAATGCGATTACTCACGGAATCGAGACGCCAGATGTCCGTCGAGACAAAGGCAAACCCGCTTGTGGTCGCATCACCCTCCGCGCCTTCCATCAGGGCAACCAAACCGTTATTTCTGTCTCTGATGACGGTGCAGGCATTGATCCTGAACGGGTACGCGCCAAAGCGATTGAAAAAGGATTAATTTCCAAACAAGCGGCTAAAAACCTTTCTAACCTCGACTTGTACGACTTTCTTTTCCACCCCGGTTTTAGTACCAAAGATCAAGTAGATGACTTTTCCGGGCGGGGAGTCGGTATGGATGTGGTCAGGACTAGCCTCAGCGAAATTCGAGGCAACATCAGCATCGATTCCACCTTGGGTAAAGGCACCACCTTTACTGTTCGCTTACCGCTGGTTCTGAGTATTTGTAAAGCCCTCCTCGCTTTGAGCGACAAAGCCCGGATCGCTTTCCCGATGGATGGGGTCGAGGATATGTTTGACGTGCCGAGCGCTCGCATTCAAACCGACGCTGAAGGAAAAACCTTTGTTCAATGGCGTGACACTGTCCTGCCCTTCCAACCACTGTCCGACCTGCTGAAATACAATCGCCAGATCAACCGCAGTACGGTTTACGGGGGTCAACGGGAAGATGACATGATTGCCATCGTCGTGTTGCGTTCAGTAGGAACCTATCTAGCCATCCAGGTTGATCAAGTCCTGGGCGAACAAGAAATCGTGATTAAGCAGCTAGAAGGCCCACCACCGAAGCCCGTAGGCGTTGCTGGAGCCACTGTGCTGGGCGATGGGCAGATTATGCCTATTGTTGACGTGCTAGAACTGATTGACCTCTCCGTGGGTCGCATCCGCCGTGACAGTGGCGGTACGCTGTGGGATCAAGCTACTACCCCACCCCAGGAAGCCCTCGCTGCCAAGTCAGAACCGATGGTGCTGATTGTGGATGATTCAATTACAGTGCGCGAACTTCTCTCCTTGACCTTTAACAAGTCGGGCTATCGGGTCGAACAAGCTCGCGATGGTCAAGAAGCGTGGGAGAAGCTGCGCTCTGGGCTGCCTTGCGACATTGTTTTTTGTGACATCGAAATGCCCAGAATGGATGGTTTGGAGTTACTCTCTCGCCTGCAAAAAGATGAAAACCTCAAGGACTTACCCATTGCCATGCTGACTTCTCGTGGTGCTGACCGACATCGGCAGATGGCAGCGCAACTAGGAGCCAGTGGTTACTTTACCAAACCTTATTTGGAAGAAGTACTGCTCGATGCAGCGCAACGAATGATTAAAGGTGAGGTGTTAATCAGCTCTAATAGTAATCTTTGAAGCTGATGGTTTTGAACCTGAAAAGGAAACGGTAAAATTGTTCTGAAAATTGCTAACTCTATTGACTGGGGCACTTTAGCCCCATTGTCTTGAGAGACACCAACTTAAGAAGGGTGAATCGCACCCTACAACAAGGTCAATTTTCAGAGTCGAATTTCTCAATTAAAAAGCAGGGGTAGCTTAGATGTGCCCCTGCTGAAATTTTGTTATAGCGCCACTTAGTTTTTTACTTGTACTCAGACGCTAAGTTAACCCGGTAGGTTAAGACAAATACAGCATCGTCGCATTTACACAGAAACTTTGTCTTCCACTGTCCAGGTTATTAAGTTTTTTAGTACAGCTCTTCTTCTTGGTGGGTGAGGATGGTGCAGTCAGACTTAGGATATGCAACACAAGTCAGGACGTAACCCGCTTCGATTTGATCGTCATCCAAGAAAGACTGGTCAGACTGATCGATTTCACCACTTTGGAGCTTGCCAGCACAGGTGGAGCAAGCGCCAGCACGGCAGGAGTAAGGCAGGTCGATCCCTTGCTCTTCAGCCGCGTCAAGAATGTACTCGTCGTCTGGAACTTCAATCGTAGTATTCAGCCCTTCAGCCTCGCTTATAAGCGTAACTTTGTAACTTGGCATGTTAGTCCTCTCTATTAATTAAAAACGGGAAGCCGCAGTAATAGCTTTCCTGAAGCTCACTCTAGGCTTGACTTCGCTTATGTGAAGTTTTGCTTCATCTTGTGGCTTCACTTTTGATACTACGGGAAAAAGCTGTAGAGGTTATACAGGATTAGGAATGAGATAATTAATTTCATATAAAATTAGTTTTACTTATACTAAAACTAGAAGACTAGCCCCAGGGTGAGCGAAAACAAAAACAGCTCTTAAGCTTAGTTTTTATAGGAGTTTACCACCTTTGGGAGTTGGCAACACCCCGGTGGAATACCCCATGAATCAGTATTAGTTATCGTTATAGTATTAATTAATGACTTGTGCTTACAGATAAAATTTTGTCTTTGTTCGCTGTCAGTGTCCATTCGTCAAAGCCAGTTATAACAAATTCATGAATTTGGGTATAGGTATAGGACAAAAACTAGGTGGGCGTTACCAAATTGTCAGCTTGCTGGGGGCTGGGGGATTTGGGATGACCTTTGTGGCAGAAGACCAGCACTTACCCGGTGATAACCAATGCGTTGTCAAGCAACTCAAGCCGCAAGCAACAGACCCGATCACCTTGCAAACAGCGAGACGACTATTTGATACCGAAGCCAAAATGCTGCATCAGTTGGGAAAACACGGGCAAATTCCCCAGCTTTTTGCGTATTTTGAGGAGAATAAAGAGTTTTATCTGGTGCAGGAGTTGATCGAAGGGGGTGACCTCAGCCAGGAATTCACTCCTTCAACGCGTTTAGAGGAAGCAGAAGCGATCGCCCTTTTGCAAGACGTCCTAGAAATTTTAGAGTTTGTCCATCAGCAAAATGTCATCCATCGTGATATTAATCCCCGCAACTTAATCCGGCGAAAAAAAGACGGGAAACTAGTTTTAATCGACTTCGGGGCAGTTAAACAAATTAGCACGCAGGTGATTAATGGCGGAAACAGCAGCCTCACCATTGCCATTGGGACTCCGGGCTATCGACCTAGCGAACAAGCAAATGGCAATCCCCGCTTAAGTAGCGATATTTATGCCGTGGGGATACTCGGCATTCAAGCCCTTACAGGTTGTCTTCCCACCCAACTCCCTACTGACCCGGATACCGGAGAAATTAGCTGGCGCAACCAAGCGAGCATCAGCCCAGAATTGGCAAACGTCCTCGACAAGATGGTGCGCTACGACTTCCGACAGCGCTACCAATCAGCAACCGAGGCATTGCAAGCCCTAAAAGACTTATCCACAACCACGAGTGCCACAGTTGCCTTACCTGTTGCGTCTCCTCCAAAGCTTGTCGTTGCTAAACCCAAATCTCGACCGATCCTGTACAAAGCTGTACTCGCGATTAGCGTCATTGGCATCGGTATTGCGGCAAGCGTTGCCACAGTCAACTGGATTCGGTCTGCCAATGCCACGGATTTGTATAACCGGGGGGAGACGTTTTTGGCATTGAAACATTACGAAGATGCGCTGGATGCCTACAATCGAGCCGTGGAAATTAGACCGGATTATGCTGAGGCGTGGCAGGGTCAAGGCGATACTTTCTTAGGATTGCAGCGATATGAAGAGGCGCTAAATGCCTATGACCGGGCAATTCAACTTCGCCCTGATGATCTAGAAGCTTGGACGAGCCGGGGTCAGGTACTGGATAACTTGCAGCGGTACGAGGGGGCGATCGCGTCTTTTGATGCGGCGTTGGAAATTCAACCCGATTATTTTGATGCTTGGATTAACCGGGGCAATGTGCAGATTAAATTGCAGCAATATTCAGAAGCGATCGCCTCTTTTGATAAAGCACTCTCTATTGAGCCTAACGCTTCTCTTGCCTGGAATCGGCGGGGTTGGGCATTGCATAATTTGCAACGCTACGAAGAAGCCGTTTCCTCCTACGACAAAGCGGTAGAGTTTAAGCCTGATTCTGCCCCATCCTGGTATCAACGGGGAAATGCTCTGATTAACTTACAGCGTAATCAAGATGCCGTGGACTCGTACCAGAAAGCGGTGCAATTTCAGCCTAACTTCTACAAAGCCTGGTATAGCCTGGGTAGTGCCCTCAGTAACTTGCAACGCTATGATCGAGCGATCGCCGCTTATGACCAAACCCTGAAATTTAAACCCAACGATTACGAAGCCTGGTATGGTCGCGGCTGGGCGCACCATCAATTAAAGCGCTACCGCGAGGCGATCGCCTCCTACGACAAAGCACTGCAATTTCAGCCCAAGAACGCCCAAGCCTGGTACAACCGAGGTAATGCCCTGTATAACCAGCAACGCTATAACGACGCGATCGCTTCCTACCGCCAAGCTGTTGCACTTCAGCCCAGCCACCACGAAGCCTGGTACAGTCGCGGCAATGCCTTATTTAACGTAGAACGCTACAAAGACGCCGTTGCCGCTTACGATCAAGCCCTGCGCTATAAACAAGATTATCGAGAAGCCATAGACGCCCGAAACCGCGCCCAAAGCCAGCTAGAAGCAGCACGGTCAGAGCAAAAAGCCCAAGAACAAGAAAGCAGAGATCAAGAAGAAGAGAAATCCTCAGACGATGACAATTAAGTTGGGACAGTCTTTAGCCAAGCACTTTGCGGCTAGACTGTTTTGCACCCTTCAAAACCTGCTTTAACCCAGTTGAATCAATCTTTAAAAAACTAGGGTCATAGGAGCGTCGTCAGGTAGACAGGCATAATCCCTCACTCCCAAAGCTATAACCGATTGGAAAAACCAAACGTTTCTTCCAAAAGAATTTAGATTCAGCGCGTATAATCGGTAAAGTATTATGATTTTCAGCTAACAGTTCTTATTGAACGTTAACAAATCCTGTAACGAAACTTCTTAAGAGATGCCGCGAATACTTGTCATCGACGACGACCCTGCAATTGCAGAATTAGTATCCATCAATCTAGAGATGGCTGGATACGACGTCAATCAAGCACCGGACGGCATCATCGGTCAGGCGCTTGCCCTGCAAATACAGCCGGACTTGATTATGCTCGACCTGATGCTGCCGAAAGTAGACGGTTTCACCGTCTGTCAGCGATTGCGCCGGGACGAGCGCACTTCTGATATCCCAGTTTTAATGTTAACGGCACTCAGTCAAACCCAAGACAAAGTAGAAGGTTTTAATGCAGGTGCTGATGATTACCTGACTAAGCCCTTTGAACTAGAAGAGATGCTGGCACGGGTTAGAGCCTTGCTGCGTCGCACAGACCGCATCCCCCAAGCCGCTAAACATTCAGAAATCCTCAATTACGGGTCGTTGACCCTTGTCCCCGAACGCTTTGAAGCGATCTGGTTTAATAGAACGGTTAAGCTGACGCATTTAGAGTTTGAACTGCTGCACTGCTTGCTCCAGCGCCACGGTCAGACGGTTTCTCCCAGCGAAATCCTCAAAGAAGTCTGGGGTTATGACCCGGATGACGACATCGAAACCATCCGCGTCCACATTCGGCATTTGAGAACTAAGCTAGAACCCGATCCCCGTCATCCTCGCTACATCAAGACGGTTTACGGGGCAGGTTACTGCTTAGAGTTGCCCAATACTGACCAGGTTTCTTTAGATTCTGATTCAGCTTAGGTTAGCGAGTCAAAGCGCGATCGCATTTCGGTAAGCTTTCACCTGCAAATCAATCCCTGTAATTGCCGTCCCCACAACAACGGCATCAGCACCTTGTTTCAAGGCATCTTGAGCCATTTGCGGCGAAGCAATACCCCCTTCGCAAATTAGAGGCACATCTAGCTGCTGGCTCAACGGCATCAGGAGTTCAAAGCCGGGAGGGGAAAGGTGTTCGGTTTGGCGGGTGTAACCGTAGAGGGTCGTTCCTACCACATCAGCTCCCGCCTTGGCGGCGGCAATTCCCGCTTCCACAGTATCGACATCTGCCATAACCAGCTTGCTTAAATCTTTGTGAATTCTGGCAATCAAGCTTTCTAGAGTTTCTCCTTGGGGGCGTTCTCGGAAAGTGGCATCAATGGCAATAATGTCAGCCCCGGCTGAGGCGATCGCTTCGGCGTGATGAAATTGCGGCGTAATGTAAACCTCGCATCCCGCTAGTTGTTGCTTCCACAGCCCAATGATCAGGGCTTCGCTCCCCAATACCAAACGCACTTCTTGAACATGGGCGGGCGTATCAATCCTCACCGCGATCGCGCCTTGATTGATTGCCGCTTTTGCCATCGCTGCAATCACAACGGGATCGTGCAGGGGAGAATCTACCGGGGCTTGACAAGACACAATTAGCCCTTGATGTAATCTTTGCTGGAGATTGAGAGAATTCGTTGACATAAAATAAGTAGGCGAGAATTGCTCGAACTATAATAAAGCCCTATAAATTCTTTAAACGGCTTCGTAGTAAAGGCTTTAACTCACAAAACAGGGCTGAAGCCCTCACTACAAACCTTAGTTGGGTAACAAAACGGTAAAGGAAGACCCCTGCTCGACTGTCGATTCCACCTCGATTCTGCCCCCATGGAGTTCGACCCATTGCTTCGTCAATGCCAAGCCTAAACCTATGCCGTTGTAATTGCGTTGATAGGGAGTTTCTAGTTGTTGAAATTTCTGAAACAGTAAGGAAATCTGATGTTCGGGAATGCCAATGCCAGTATCTTCAACTTGAAAAACTACTTGATCGTCTTCTCGCCAGATCCGGAGGATTACCTGACCTCCGGAGGGAGTAAATTTAATCGCATTTCCTAAGAGGTTGAAGAGAATTTGTTTAACTCGCCGTTGATCGGCACAGAAGCGATCGCCATGGGGCTTGACTTGAAAATCTAGCTTCAGATTCACCTCTTGAAGAACGGCTTTTTCCTGTAACGTTCTTAATGTCTGGTAAGCCATTTTTGTCAAGGAAAATTCGCTAATATTTAAAATTGCCTTCCCTGCCTCGACTTGGGATAAGTCGAGAATGTCGTTAATTAGCTCCAGTAGATGTTCTCCGCTTTCTTGAATCGTTTCCAGGTAACTCCGCTGTTTTTGGATGGATAACGCCTGAGGAGCCTCTTGTCCGTAAGACCAGCGCAACAATGTTGCCGACATGCCAATCACACAAGTCAAGGGCGTACGCAACTCATGACTCATGGCGGCGAGAAACTCGCTTTTGGCTCGACTCGCGGCTTGGGCAGCTTGCAGGGCATCGCGGAGTTCTTGAGTACGCTCAATCACTCGCTGCTCTAAGGTGTGATTTTGTTGTTGCATTTGGGCATAGA
Organism: Kastovskya adunca ATA6-11-RM4; assembly: GCA_019359445.1. Lineage (GTDB taxonomy): Bacteria > Cyanobacteriota > Cyanobacteriia > Cyanobacteriales > Coleofasciculaceae > Kastovskya > Kastovskya adunca. The sequence goes on from JAHHHJ010000014.1 coordinate 160,998, forward strand.
GTTGGGCTTGCCAAATCGCCACAGCAAGATTTCCAGCAATCTGCTCGAAAAATATTTTCTCGCTATCTTGCCAACGGCGGGGTGTAAAACACTGATGGGCAATCAGCAATCCCCAGAGCTTTTCTTGGACAATAATCGGAGCGACTAACTTGGCTCGTACTTGATTTTGCTGCAATATTTCCAGCAAGCAAGATTCTGTAGAGTAGGCAACTTGGACATCATCAATGGCAAATGCTGCTCCCTGGCGATATTTTTGGCTATAGCGAGGGACGTGGCTAAAGCAATTATCTGCCTCAGTAAAATGCAGTACGGAGGGAATCTCCTCTGAGGCTGTAGCTTCGTAGGTGACGCAACCCCAGCCGAGTTCAGAGCTGACGGGGGAAATGTAAGAAATCTGAGAAAAGGTTGGTGGATCTAGCTGGCGGGGGGGAGCTTGGGGATGGCAATTAAATTGATAAATCAGCAATCGATCTACCTGAAGAAAGTGCCGCACCTGCTCAACGGCAGTTTCTAGGATGACAGGTAACTCTAGACTCTGACGCATCTGGGCGGTGACTTGATTAATCAGCCGCTCTTGTTCGATTTGTTGCAAGAGTGCTTCTTCTACTAAAGGTTGGCAGACAGCGGCGTGGGAGTAGGGAGAATCGTCTGCTAAGTGGCGGCTATTGGAGGAGAGAAGGCTAATTAGGGATAGGGTAAACTCACTCTGAATGACCGGATCGTTGGCGATGGGGTTTGTAACCAACTGCTGTAGTTCTGTTGGCAGTTCTGAGAGAAAGTGAGCGATCGCGTTGGGATCGAAGGTCAATCCCACCTTATAGATTAAAGGCGTCTCTGCGGGTATTGCCCAAAGTAACGCACTGAATTTTGGCGATCGCAACAAATTAAAGCACTCTTGCCAAGGCTGGCGAGGCGTCCTCAAAGCAACAAGATTATCTTCAGTGATCGCCACGGCTTCTTCCCCAACATTTCGAGCCATTTCTTGCCAAAAAGCCCGTAGTTGCTCAAAAGCTACCTGGGGCAAAGTATGGCTGGCAATTGCAACTGGGAAGCTAGACATTTCTTCTTGTCGCCTATTGATAAGAGCTAAAAACGTTTTTGAGCCACTCCCACGGATTGAATCCGTGGGATTCAGGCATCAGACAGGGATTGCAGGAGTAACTCCTGTCTGACATCCCCTACGCCTAGAGGTAAAAAAATTACTTTTTAAAATTAGTGTAAATTATCAGTCTACCCATACTGGCAAGAAAAAATCATGCATCGAATTAGCGCAACACCAGGAGGGTGGAACCCACAATCAGAAGGCGTCATTTTTGTTGAACAAACTCCCGCACCGATTGTCTTTCTGACAGCGGCAGATACGGATATTCAAACTCTGGCTAGATCAGTTTCACAATTACCTACTGGCTTTCCCGCCCTACGCGTTGCTAACTTCTTACAACTACAACAGCAACTAAGTATTGATACTTATGCAGAAGATGTATTGGCATCCGCCGAGGTGATTATTCTCAGGTTGCTCGGCGGACGCGCTTATTGGTCTTACGGATTAGAAGTACTTCAAGAAACTGTACAACGTACAGGTGCAGCATTAATCGTCCTACCGGGTGATGATCGTCCCGATCCAGATTTAATTAGCCACTCTACAGTCTCTCTACAAACAGCTAATCAGTTATGGCGCTATTTGCTCGAAGGTGGCGTTGAAAATTTTGTTAATGCTCTCAAGTTTGTCGCTGATACCTGTTTAGGACATACCTATAATCCAGCCGCTCCTCAATCTGTTCCTCGTGTTGGGGTGTATTCGTGGAGCAGGGGAGCAGGGGAGCGGGGGAGCGGGGGAGCAGGGGAGCAGGGGAGCGAGGGAGCAGGCTTCAACGTGAGACTTCGGCGTGAGCGCTCAGTCGAACGCTCAGCCGAACGGGAGCAGGGGAGCGGGGGAGCAGGGGAGCAGGGGAGCGGGGAAGCGGGGGAGCGGGGGAGCGGGGGAGCGGGGGAGCAAGGGAGCAGGGGAGCAACAAACTCAGGACTTACCGACTCGGACTCAGGACTCAGGATTCAGGACTCAGGACTCAGGACTCAGGACTCAGGACTCAGGACTCAGGACTCTCTTCGCCAATCCCCTAAAGTCGGCATTCTGTTTTATCGCGCTCATTACTTGGCGGGAAATACAGCAGTTATTGATGCTTTGTGCCAAGCATTAGCCGAACGAGGGTTGGAAGTGGTTCCGGTGTTTGTCTCTTCACTCTTGCATCCGGATGTGCAGGAAGATGTGTTGAGCTATTTTCAGCCAAAAGCGGGAGAAGGAATTGATCTACTCCTGAATACAACAAGCTTTTCCCTTGCCAAACTCGATTCCACTACCTCCCTCAGAACTCAGGACTCACAGACTCCACTACCTCCCTCAGGACTCAGAACTCAGGACTCAGAACTCAAGACTCAGAACTCAGGACTCAGAACTCAAGACTCAAAACTCAAAACTCAGCACTCAGGACTCAGGACTCAAAACTCAGAACTCAGCACTCAGCACTCAGCACTCAGGACTCAGCACTCAGCACTCAGAAGTGACTTCTGGCAGCAACTGGATGTACCTGTGTTGCAGGTAATTTTGAGCAGCAACACGAGAGAACAGTGGGAGTCTGGGGTACAAGGGCTAACGCCACGGGATACGGCGATGAATGTGGCATTACCGGAAGTGGATGGGCGCATTATCAGCCGTGCGGTTTCGTTCAAGTCGGTGCAAAGTCACAATCCGCTGATGGAAACAGAGGTGGTGGTTTACGAACCTGTAGGCGATCGCATTAATTTTGTGGCTGATTTAGCCGCTAATTGGGTGCATCTGCGCCGGAAGCCTGTTGCTGAACGATGTGTCGCTCTGATTTTGGCAAATTACCCGACTCGCGACGGGCGGCTGGCAAATGGTGTGGGGTTGGATACTCCGGCAAGTTGTGTGGAAATTCTCAAGGCGTTGCAGTTGGAGGGGTATCAAGTTGGGAGGATTCCGGAAACGGGAGATGAGTTGATTAGGTGGCTAACGGCTGGTGTGACGAATGATCCGGAAGGGCGGGAGTTGCGTCCGGTACGGCAAAGTTTGTCGTTGGGGGAGTATGGGCGGTATTTCGCGACGTTACCGTTGGAGGTGCAGCAGGGAATTAGCGATCGCTGGGGTGGGGTTGAAACGAACCACAGAGACGCAGAGGGCACTGAGGAGAAGAAGAGAGGGAAGGAGGTGGATGAGTTTGCTATTGCTGGGGTTTGGCTGGGGAATGTGTTTGTGGGGATTCAGCCAGCACGAGGGTATGATGTTGACCCTAGTTTGAATTATCATGCGCCGGATTTGGAGCCGACTCATGCTTATTTAGCGTTTTATTACTGGCTGCGGCAGCACTTTGGGGCAGATGCGGTGGTGCATGTGGGGAAGCATGGGAATTTGGAATGGTTGCCGGGTAAGAGTCTGGCGCTGTCAAAGAGGTGCTATCCGGAGGTAGCGCTAGGGGCGATGCCGCATTTGTATCCGTTTATTGTCAACGATCCGGGTGAGGGGGCGCAGGCGAAGCGACGCGCTCAAGCGGTGATCATCGACCACCTGACGCCGCCAATGACACGGGCGGAACTGTATGGCTCGTTGCAACAGTTAGAAGGGTTAATTGATGAGTATTACGAGGCACAAAGTTTAGATCCGACGCGATTACCAGCGATTAGCGATCGCATTACTCAACTGATCCACCAAGAAAATCTTCATCAAGATTTGGGACTCATTACAGGCGCACAACTTGACAATCAGGACAGTGGGCTGATTACTGATGCTGATCGTTATCTATGTGAGTTAAGGGAAGCCCAGATCCGCGACGGGTTGCATATTTTTGGGCAATGTCCTCAAGGGCATCAGTTACGAGATTTGATTGTGGCGATCGCGCGTCATCCCGGTCATAATCGCATCGGTTTGACTCGCGCGATCGCTCAAGATTGGGAGCTGGATTTTGACCCCCTAACTGCCGATCCGGTTCAATCTTTTGAGCATCCAAAGTTCAGCAACAGCTTAAACACGGTTGGTGATGTAATTGAGCAACTTGAACACTATGCCGCTGAGTTAGTCGAACAGCTAATTAATCCACCAGCCAACCCCTCTCTTCTCTTCGGGAAGGAATTTGACTCCGCCACTAATGCGCCAGCATCACCTTCACTCAGGACTCAGCACTCAGGACTCAGGACTCAAAAAGAACTAGAGTGGATACGCGATCGCCTTCTCCCAGCACTGCAACAAACCTCCCAAGAAATTACCCAACTTTTACGCGGTTTAGCAGGGCGATATGTGCCTAGTGGCCCTTCTGGCGCACCCACGAGAGGACGCCCGGAGGTGTTACCCACAGGTCGCAACTTCTACTCGGTGGATATCCGCGCTATCCCAACAGAAACGGCGTGGGATGTAGGACGCAAAGCCGCAGAAGTCTTAATTGAGCGCTATACCCAGGAAAATGGGGAATATCCCCAAACCCTAGCCTTGTCAGTGTGGGGAACCTCGACGATGCGAACTGGGGGCGATGATATCGCAGAAGCACTGGCATTGCTGGGTGTGCAGCCTGTGTGGGATGGCTCGTCGCGGCGGGTGGTGGATTTTGAAATCTTGCCGACAACGGTGTTGGGACGACCGCGTGTGGATGTGACGTTGCGGATTTCGGGCTTTTTCCGGGATGCTTTTCCCAATTTGATCGATTTGTTTGACCAAGCCGTGACAGCGGTGGCGGCGTTACCAGAACCCCCAGAACAAAACCCCCTCGCCGCCCACGCCCAGCAAGAAACTAATGTTTGGGAATCAGCCGGGTTAAGTCAAGAAGAAGCGCTAAAGCGATCGCGTTATCGGATTTTTGGCTCCAAACCAGGGGCTTACGGTGCGGGGTTGCAAGGCTTAATCGAAGCGCAAAACTGGACAGACGACGCAGATTTAGCTCGTGCCTATATTAACTGGAGTAGTTACGCCTATACGGGTTCTGGTCAAGGTACTGCCGCCCCAGAAGCTTTTGAACAACGCCTCGGTGCAATGCAAGTTGTTCTACACAATCAAGATAATCGCGAACATGACTTGCTCGATTCCGATGATTATTACCAATTTCAGGGCGGATTAACTGCCTCGGTGCGGACAGTCAGCGGCAAAAATCCTCAAACCTACTTTGGCGATAATTCCCTTCCCCAAAACCCGAAGGTGCGACAGCTAGGTGAGGAAATTGCTAGGGTGTATCGTTCCCGTGTGGTGAATCCCAAGTGGATTGAAGGCGTGATGCGCCACGGCTATAAGGGGGCGTTTGAAATGGCGGCGACGGTGGATTATTTATTTGCCTACGACGCGACGACTAATTGTGTGGCAGACCATATGTATCAAGGCGTTGCCGAGGCGTATGTGTTTGACCCCGTGGTGCAGGAATTTGTGCAACAAAAAAATCCTTGGGCATTGCGGGATATGGCAGAACGCTTGCTAGAGGCGCATCAGCGGCACTTATGGGAGGATGTGAAGCCAGAGACGCTTCTAGAGTTGAGAGCGATCGCCCTGCAAGCCGAGGCAGCTATCGAATCGACAATGGATAGCGGACAATAGAAGAAACTGCCTATTTGCTTGCAGAGAATAGGGGATAGGAGCAAGGTGCTTTCAGTTGTTCTGAGCGATCGCGCGTTGAGAAGTTTTTCGGGAGCGTTCCACCGTTTCAGCGGCTTGCCGACTGCTTTGTTGGCGGGGAATTTCAATGATAAACTCTGTTCCCTGTCCCGGTGCTGATTCGCATTGCAACGAGCCACCATGCTTTTCCACCACAATCTGATAACTGATGGATAGTCCTAAACCCGTCCCTTTGCCAACGGGCTTTGTTGTGTAGAACGGCTCGAATAGCTGCGACCTTACAGTTTCACTCATTCCCAAACCATTATCGGCGATCGCAATCCGCACGAGGCTATGGTCGATAGCTTCGGTACGAATCCGAATACAAGGGGTAAAACCTTCACTCTTATTCGTAGCACTCGACTCTTCCAGCACATCAATGGCATTAGCCAAGATATTCATAAAAACCTGATTGAGTTGACCAGAGCCGCACTCCACCAGTGGTATGTTTGTATACTCTTTAACCACTTCAATTTCTGGCTGCTCGGCTTTAGCTTTCAGGCGATGCTGCAAAATTAGCAGCGTGCTATCAATACCTTCGTGGATATTTACAGGCTTCATTTCGGCTTCGTCTAAGCGCGAGAAGTTGCGGAGAGACAGAACAATTTGACGGATGCGGTCAGCCCCTAACTTCATCGACGAGAGTACCTTCGGCAAGTCTGTCTGCAAAAACTCTAAATCAATTTCTTGCTCCTGTGCCTGAATGTCTGGGCTAGGGTTGGGGTAATCTTTTTGGTAAAGACTGATAAGGTTGAGCAGGTCTTGGGTGTACTCGTCGGTATGGACTAAATTACCGTAGATAAAGTTAACAGGATTATTAATTTCATGGGCAACGCCTGTCACTAATTGCCCCAAGCTCGACATTTTTTCTTTATGAATTAGTTGAAACTGCGCTTGTCGTAAATCTTGTAAGGTTTCTTCAAGTTCCGTCGAGCGTTCTTGTAGCTCCAGCGTCCGCTTGTGTACTAAATGTTCAATTTCAACAGTACGTCCTAAAGACATCAACAGGTAAACAACCAAGCTGCCTGTCATTAGTAACCCAATTATTAAAATCGAAAATGAGCCTTGATGAGTTTCAAAGTTAATATAATTAGGGTCTGGCGAGACAACTAACATCCATTGACGGTCGGCAATATTAAAGGTACGGGTACAAGCCGCTAGCTCCTGACAAAATTGCCTGCTGACTGTCACTTTCTCTGGCGGCTCGCTATTGAGAGAATCAATCAACTGCTTTGTTTCGGAGTCATAACGAACCAGAAAGCGTTCGTTGTCAGCAGCGGAGTTGTCGTAGAGATAAAAGTTGAGGCGGTTTAATTTCAATTCCTTAATGGAAGACTCAATAACGCGAGTTAGCTGAAAAACTCCGGCAACAAAACCTTGTGAATTTTTGCGACGAGCTTGCAAGGTATCTTGAGCAGAATTGGGGCGAAAAACGGGGAGGAAGACCTGTAACCCTGTTTGATTATTACTTACTAAAGTAATTCGCCCTGACGCTACGATCTTACCGGTGTCGCGGGACTTTTCTAAAGCAGCTTTTCTAGGAAGATTAGAGGCAACATCAAAACCTAAAACTTTCCGATCTTCTTGTTGTCCTTCTCTGTAGCCAACGGGAAAATATTCCTGCCGCTGTTCGGCTGTGATCGGCTGTTTATTAGCATCACGATCGTAAATTTGAAAATCGGGAAAACCTTCGGCTCGAACCGATTGCTCGTAAGCTTGTCGTTGGCTAGCCGATACTCGCTCTATCCAATTAAATGCCTGAATTGCCGGGTCTCGTGCCAAGAATGGTTGCACAAAATTCTTAAAATCTTGACGCTTAACTTGATCGGATGCGGCATAAAGACCTTGAATTGATAGCAGGATTTCTAAATTTTCGTTGACATTATCTTCCAATGCGGCAGCCAGGGTATCAGTCTGTTCCTGAAATTTGATTTGTACTGCTTTATTTTCCCCATTCCACACAACTGCGGCTGCTAAAACCGATAAGCTAATACCTGTGCCTAAGGTTAACCAGACTGGAAGATGACGGTATCTTGGGAATAAGGACTGAAATGCTGAAGTCAGGCTCTGGCGCGGGTTATTTTTTGAGGTTGCTTGATTTGGCTGACCTTGATTGCTAGATGGAAACATTTTCTTAGTCACTCACTTTTATGACTTAGTCTGTTTCCAATTTCGGTAGACTGCCATAAATAGACAACCGCGATCTTACGGTGAAACTGTTAAGAAATATACAGAAATCTCAATAATTACTGCTTGTTATCATTAAAAGCAGCCGCTATTTCTATAAATCTCACAAATACTAGGGTAGGCATTGCTGAGAGTGTTAAAAGATGTTGCGTTTAGTGACTTTTTTATATTAAAAAAAAGGAAAGAATCATAGTGTGGTATTTGTGGCAGGAGATAAAGCCAGAGATGCTCTTAGCCGTTGAGAGCGATCGCTCTTGGCGCTGATGGAGTATCTTATCGTCGCCTCAATAACGGCTTCAGCTTGCACTGCGATCGCTTTGTTGGGTGGGAATCTCAATCTGGAACTCTGCACCCTCTCCTGGCAATAACTCACACCGCAACGAGCCGCCATGCTTTTCTACGACAATCTGATAACTGATAGATAGACCTAAGCCTGTGCCTTTACCAGCAGGCTTGGTGGTGAAGAACGGCTCAAATAACCTTGAGTGTACTGCTTCGTCCATCTCTAGACCATTGTCGGCGATCGCAATCTGCACCCGCTGTGGATTGATCAAGGTAGTGCGAATCCTAATCCTGAGAACTTTGTCTGTTGCTTTCTCGCAACTAGCCGCCTCCTCTAGGGCATCAATAGCATTAGTGAGAATATGCATAAAAACCTGATTGAGTTGCCCAGAGTAGCATTCCACCAGCGGTAGATTGCCATACTCTTTCACCACCTCAATGTTCGGCTGGTCTGCACCCCCCTTCAAGCGATGCTGCAAAATCAGTAGTGTGCTGTCGATCCCTTCGTGAATATTCACAAACTTATTTTCTGCTTCATCTAGGCGAGAGAAGTTACGAAGAGATAGAACAATCTGACTGATACGGTCAGCCCCTGACTTCATCGAAGACAGCATCTTCGACATATCTTCCTGCAAAAATTCCCAATCAATGTCTTCTGTCGTAGCTCGAATTTCGGGGACTGGATGGGGGTAATGTTCCTGGTAAAGACGGATAAGAGTAAGCAGATCTTGGGTGTATTTGTCGGTGTGAATCAGGTTTCCAGAAATAAAGCCAATCGGGTTATTAATTTCATGAGCCACTCCAGCAACCAGTTGACCCAGACTAGACATTTTTTCTGTCTGAATCAGTTGTGCTTGCGTGTTTTTTAAGTCGTCCAGTGCTTTTTCTAGTTTCTCGGCTTGCGATTGAGCAATGGCAGCAGCATCACAACTTTGCTGATAAAGTTCTGCTTGTTGAAAATCGACGGAAAACTGTTCGAGATCGCTCTCCTCTTGATACTGACTCACCGCTGCATCCAAAGCCGCCAGCAAGTTAGTAGCCGCCGCCGTCAGAATATAACTAAGGTGAGGATTATCTTGTGTTAGCTGAGTATTTTCTGCCCGCAACAAGGCACGAACTGCTGCGATGTAGCGGCGAATCTGCTGATCTAAATTCAGGGGAGGCTGAAAGTAAATTGCCCGGAGGGTTAGCGAGGGTTGCCCTGGTAGGTTCAGTTTTGGGTCCCCGTATATTAAGCCATCGTGAGACTCTTCCATCAAGTCAATCGATTGGAGCAACTTGGAGTGCAAGTCTTCCCGCTCACTTTTGAAGGGCGTACATACCATCCGCAGGCTAAGTAGTGCTGTTTGTTGGGAAAGCATCCGTTGGCGACCGCTAATGTTGACCACTGCGGCATTGATTTGTCGAGTGGTAGTGAGGGAATGAACATCAAAAAGAGCGGCGAAAGCCAGCACAGGCAAAAGTTTTAATTGTAATAAATAGTTATAGGGCTTGCTGTTTGCAGAAGCTTGAGCCATTTTGCAATTTTCCTGGTTTTTTCTCTTGTCTGCCTAATTCGAAAACTGAAATTGCAATTTTTTTCTACTATTCAGTTATCTATAATGATGCATCTAATCATTTAATATGGTGTATTACAACACAACAAATTTTTTTAAATAAATAATATAGCCTTACAGTAAAACCAATACAGTTATACGCTGTCGCAAATACGACGAGTGCCGAATTTCAGTGCTTTTACTAGTAAAATAGAAAACTTAAATTAACCTAGTCTACTCTTAAAATTATTACTAACTTTGACAAAGTACTAGTTAATAACAACATTGGTTTTACAACTCATATATCCAAAAAATTATGGATAATCAGACGCTTTACAGCAGAATGTTTTGGTTAATAATAGAAAGCCTGAGCAACAACTACAGCCATTCACCAAGTTTTATAACACTCCAGCAAGGGGAGCGTTAAAGTGGAAACAAGCTTAAATTAACCAATCAGCCTTTGGAGTAGTGCTGCCATGACTAATGCCGCTGCTGCCCCCACCAACAACTGGTGGGACTTTCCGTTTCCCGTACCGCAACCCACACAGGATACTGACTTACTCAGACAGCTCAACTTCCCCGGATTGAAAGAAATTCTGATGTTGCGTCAGGTTCATGCTTTGGAACACGCCACAGTCTGGGTACTCAGTGAAATGGAGGGTGCCGAATCTGCCACCACTGCTCGTCAGATGGACAATGACACCTTGGGAGGCTTATCCACAGACCAAGGATTTTACCTGTACGGACAGGTAGATCCTTTAAACTTGCGACGAGCCGTTCGTATCGCCTTACAGCGCCTTGTGGATGGGGAATGGGATCTGGCTGTACACCCTCGCTGCGGGACAAATTTATCGGCGGGCATGTTTTTGACGGCAGGATTAGCACTGGGAACCCATCTGCTGCTGCCACGCGGGCCGATTGAGCAGGTTTTGGGTTTGGGATTGGCGGCGGCGATGGCAACGCAACTGACGCCGGATGTAGGAAGCCTCGCCCAACGTTACCTGACAACAGCAATTCCGTTTAACTTGGCGATCGCCCAAATCACCACAGCATCGGATATTTGGGGACGTCCATCCCAATTTGTCCAAGTGAGTTGGCAGGAGTCGCAATAAAAATTAAAGTATCAGTCTAACAGAGTACCTGAGTCGGTGTAGTACGCTTTAAAGCTAGAACGCAAGGGAAAAACTCTTATGGTTGAACGTGGTTCTAAAGTTCGTGTACTCAGAAAAGAATCTTACTGGTATCAGGATGTCGGCACCGTCGCAACGGTTGACCAGAGCGGCATCTTGTACCCCGTAATTGTCCGTTTCGAGAGAGTTAACTACGCTGGCGTCAATACCAATAACTTCGGCGTGGACGAAGTGTTAGAAATTGAAGCCCCATCGAAGAAAAGTAAGAAATCGACGCCTGCACCTTCCGGTGGCAAGCAAACCAAGCTCGAAGCGGGTATGCGCCAAACTGGCAGCGGTACTCCTACTGGCAACGCCAAGCCGTCTTCTGGAGACGAAGCCTCACAAGACAAACCACAAGGTAGTGACGCTGTAGCCGGCGACCCCAACCAGGGGACGGAAGCACGTTAAGCCGTGCCCGAATTGCCGGAAGTAGAAACAGTATGTCGGGGTCTTAATCAAGTAACCCGACTTCAACAAGTCCGGGGTGGAGATGTGTTGCTAGCTCGCACCATCGCCCACCCCGTTTCTGTGGATGACTTTTTAGCGGGACTCCAAGGAGTAGCGATCGCTAAATGGCATCGGCGTGGTAAATACCTCCTAGCAGAACTCTGCAAAACAACAACAGCTAAAAACGAAGGCGCTGACGTCTCACCTACTCCTCAAAACGACTCACTCCACTCCCCTGCTGGTTGGTTAGGCGTCCACCTCCGCATGACGGGACAATTGCTGTGGTTGACTACGGACAAGCCATTACAGAAGCACACACGAGTGCGGCTATTTTTTGCAGGGAATCACGAATTGCGCTTTGTTGACCAGCGAACCTTTGGTCAAATGTGGTGGGTTCCCCCCAACGTTGCTCCAGAAACGGTGATTACCGGACTCCAGAAATTGGGGACAGAACCCTTTGGGGACGAATTTTCTGTTGAGTACCTGACTAGCAAGCTGCAAAATCGGCGGCGTCCGATTAAAACGGCACTCCTAGATCAGTCCCTCGTTGCAGGTGTAGGAAATATCTATGCCGATGAAGCTTTGTTTCTTAGCGGTATCCGCCCAGAGACGCTGTGTGCGACGTTGAATGCCGAGCAACTTGCCCGCATCCGTAACGCCATAATCCAAGTCTTGCAAGCCAGCATAGAGGCAGGTGGAACAACCTTCAGCGACTTTTTGAGCGTGTTAGGCGTTAACGGCAATTATGGTGGTGTTGCCTGGGTGTATGGGCGTGACGGAGAACCTTGTCGCGTCTGCGGCACCACGATTAAGCGTACAAAGTTAGCAGGGCGTTCCTCGCACTACTGCGCCCAATGCCAGCGTTAGAGGGGAGCGGGGGAGCGGGGGAGCAGGGGAGCGCTCACAGGTGTAGGTTTTTTACAATCAAGCGGAGTTGAAGAAAGTCACAGTTGTAGTCGCAGACAAAGGACCCAAAGAAAGTGGAAGACCATTAAGTAAATCAGCTAAAAGAGTCAGAAAGCCCTC
>JAHHHJ010000005.1 GCA_019359445.1 Kastovskya adunca ATA6-11-RM4
TGATTTGTCTAGGTTCGGGGCGCTGGAGTCGGTTAGCCCTTCTCTTGAGCGCTTTCCTAATGTAACGTCAATAAATCCTTCTGTCAACTATTTAGAACAACTTTTTGGGACAATTCCCTCGATGCCTTTGTCTGCAAGCAATCTAAGCTAAGTTAGGTCTATGTGTTGTGGAAATTAAAGAAGTTCTATCGTGAGTGCGATCGCTGCTTTACCCCCTTTACTCGTTCTAGACCCTCTCCTCCAGCAGTGGCTACTTGAAGACATTGGTCGAGGAGATCGCACTACTCAAGGATTACTAGCTGGAGCGGCCCGCCTGGGAAAAGCTAACTGGATTGCTAAAGAAGACGGAGTTGTAGCAGGACTTCCAGTTGCTGCACGTGTATTTCGCCTACTGAGTGAAGAAGTTAGCTTTGCCCCAACCCTTGATGAAGGGGAGCGGTGTCAAACGGGACAAACCATCGCTCGTTTTCATGGTTCTCTGGATGCGCTGTTGATTGGAGAACGAGTTGCCCTAAATCTGGCAATGCGCCTCAGCGGAATTGCCACCTTCACACATAGGTATGTCGAGAAGATCGCTGATTTACCTGCTCAATTAGTTGATACTCGCAAAACCACTCCTGGCTTAAGACTGCTAGAGAAGTATGCCTCGCAAGTAGGAGGAGCAATCAACCATCGGATGGGATTGGATGATGCGGTGATGATTAAAGACAATCACATTGCTGCGGCTGGAGGGATTGCCGCCGCCGTGTCTCGGCTTCGAGAACAAATTCCTTACCCCCTGAGTATAGAAGTTGAAACAACCACAATTACAGAAGTGGAAGCAGCGATCGCGAGTGCTGCCGATATCATCATGCTAGATAATATGCCTGTAGAGTTGATGCACAAAGCCGTACAACTGATTCGTCAACATCCTGCTCGCATCAAGATCGAGGCATCAGGTAACATCACCCTAGAGACAATTCGTGCGGTTGCGGAAACTGGCGTTGATTTTATTTCTACGAGCGCCCCAATTACTCGTTCAACCTGGCTGGACTTAAGCATGAACCTGGACACTAGCGTTGTTGATAGTTCTGCCTGAATCTCAATAAAGAGAGATTTGTTCCGCTGCGTTGATAAGTTAACTCTCCAAAATGTCAAGATAGTAAAAAAGAAGTACTGTCTTTAAATATCGAGTGCTGTACTGCCCTAGCTTCAAGCTTCGTAGAGGGAAGTAACCATTCTCAAGCCAGTGCTAATTTTGTTTATTAGCAGCTTACTATTCGGAGCCTGAAATCCTTACAGGTAAGATTTTTCCGGCTTTGATCACAAACATAAAACTTTTAGAAGGCTTTGATCCTGCATCATGAACTCCATTGTCGAACAACTCAAGACCCGCTTTACTCAAACACTAGTTGCCGCCTTTGGTGATGATTTTGCAGGGACAGATCCAATGGTGGTAGCAGCTAGTAATCCTAAGTTTGGTGACTACCAGTCAAATGTCTCTTTGTCACTGGCAAAAAGGTTAGGTCAACAGCCAAGAGCGATCGCGCAACAAATTATTGGGCATTTAGATGTGTCGGATATCTGCGAACCACCGACAATTGCTGGTCCTGGGTTTATTAACCTGACAGTAAAACCTGCTTACCTGGAAGCACAGCTTAATAATATTCAGATGGATCGGCGTTTGGGGATTCCAACAGCCAAGCATCCTCAGCGGGTGATTGTGGACTTCTCTGCTCCTAATATTGCTAAGGAGATGCATGTAGGTCACTTGCGCTCCACTATCATTGGTGATTCCATTGCTCGGGTTTTAGAGTTTCAGGGTCATGATGTCCTGCGGCTGAATCATGTGGGTGATTGGGGGACGCAGTTTGGAATGCTCATTACCTACCTGCGAGAAGCCCACCCGGAGGCTTTGACTACTGCTGATGTTTTGGACTTAGGAGACTTGGTCGCTCTCTATCGACAAGCAAAGCAGCGTTTTGATGCCGATGAAGATTTTCAAGAAGTATCTCGGCAGGAGGTTGTAAAGTTACAATCTGGTGCGGAAGATTCTCGCCGTGCTTGGCAGTTGCTGTGCGAACAATCCCGCCGGGAGTTTCAAGAAATTTACAACATGCTGGATATTCAGCTAACGGAACGGGGTGAGTCATTTTACAACCCGTTGCTTCCTGATGTCGTGAAAGACCTTGAGCAAGCAGACTTGCTAAAAGAAGATGCAGGCGCTCAGTGCGTTTTCTTGGAAGGATTTAGCAATAAAGCAGGTGAACCGCTACCCCTGATTGTTCGGAAATCTGACGGTGGGTACAACTACGCCACTACTGATTTAGCCGCAATCCGTTATCGGATTGAGCAGGATAGAGCTGAGCGAATTATCTATGTCACTGATGCTGGACAAGCCAATCACTTTGCTCAAGTATTCCAAGTCGCGCGGCGAGCAGGTTGGTTGACAGATGAAGTTGAGATCGTACACGTCCCCTTTGGGTTGGTGCTGGGGGAAGATGGAAAGAAAATCAAAACTCGCTTTGGAGAAGCGGTACGGTTACGGGATTTGTTGGATGAAGCGATCGCTCGCGCTCGTGCCGATCTGGAAGCTCGACTCCAGAAAGAAGACCGCGAGGAAACGGAAGAGTTTAAAGTCCATGTTGCCAAGGTGGTTGGACTCAGCGCCGTTAAGTATGCTGACTTGAGCCAAAACCGTACGAGCAACTACATTTTCAGTTTCGACAAAATGCTTTCTCTCAAGGGCAACACGGCTCCTTATTTACTCTATGCCTATGCCCGCGTTCAAAGTATTAGTCGTGAAGGAGGTATTGATTTTGAGCAGCTGGGAGCAGATACCAAAATCCTGTTGCAGGAAGACACGGAATTGGCACTAGGGAAGCATTTATTACAAGTGAGCGAGATTCTCGAAGAAGTTGAGCACGATTTGCTGCCTAATCGCCTTTGTCAGTATTTATATGAACTAAGTCAAAAGTACAATCAGTTTTACGAGCAGTGTCCTGTGCTTAAAGCCGAGGAACCTGTGCGGACATCGCGATTAGCGCTGTGCAATTTGACAGCTCAAATTTTGAAACTAGGGCTGTCGTTACTGGGAATACCTGTTTTAGAGCGGATGTAGTAACCATTACTACTTACAGATTCTGAATAATTTGTTTTTGATATTCTTGCTCTGTCATCAAATCCTGATTGCTTTCTACGCGATCGAGGAAGACAACGCCCTTAAGGTGATCCAGTTCATGTTGAAAAATTCGGGCAACAAAATCCTGCAACTCTTGTCGGTGTTGCTTGCCATCACGACTAGTGTATTCAACCTAGATGACTCGATACCTAGGAACTAAACCCCGGATTCCTGGAATGCTTAAACAACCTTCCCAGTCTTTAATTATTTCTTCAGAATGGTCAACCAGGCGGGGGTTAACCATTGCTGTGGGTTCCATTAACGGGGCATGGGGATAGCGGAGATTAGGACGAGAGGCCACAATGAACACACAGTGCTGTTCAGATACTTGTGGTGCAGCAATTCCCACGCCGTTTGCTGCTGTTACTGTCACGATCAGGTTATTGATCAAGTGTTGGATGTGCTGAGCGCTAATGTTTTCAATCAGCCGAGCAGGTTGGCGCAGGATAGGATTACCTAATTGAGCGATTTGTAGAGATTCAGCCATGATGAACTTTGTACTCATAGGCGATCGCTATACTAACGAAGAATCTTTACACCACAAAAGTTGACCTGTGGTTCACCAAGAAGAGTTGTATAGCGGTAGATAATACTATTTTGCACAAGTAGGCGATGATGTTATCTACCTCAAAAAGGGAGTAAAGCTGAGATTGGCAATACATCTTCTACAGATTGTCTAGCAAGATGTGAACAAATCGCCGGAAGCTGCCCGTGTGACGCTGAAAGAAAATATCAAGACTATGGTGGAGGAAAGCCAGTGGAAATGTCCTCAGAACAGCTTTGGAGCCAGGTACTGGAACGTCTACAGCTACAACTGAGCCGACCCACCTTTGAAACTTGGATTAAAACGGCTAGTGCCGAGCAATTGGACAATAATCGCTTAGTAATTCGTACCCCCAATCCTTTTGCTCGCAATTGGCTACAAAAGTACTACATCAAAACAATTGCCGATGTTGTCCAAGACATCTTGGGTCAAGCGGTTGAGATTCAACTCACGGTTACCGCTGGCGATGATACGGCTAATACCAATGAGTCCCAGGCGTCTTGGTCACTTCCTGTGATGACTAGCGTTCCTGAAACTACGTCGAATAATCACCCACGACCTCCGGAACTCAATTCCAAATATGTTTTCTCGCGTTTCGTAGTGGGTTCCAACAACCGTATGGCACATGCGGCTTCTTTAGCGGTTGCAGAATCTCCGGGACGTGAGTTTAATCCATTGTTCCTATGTGGTGGCGTTGGTTTAGGAAAAACTCACTTGATGCAGGCGATTGGTCATTATCGATTGGAAATCGACCCGAACGCCAAAATTTTCTACGTCTCCACTGAGCAATTTACTAATGACTTAATTGCTGCCATTCGTAAGGATAGTATGCAGAGCTTCCGGGAGCACTACCGTGCAGCGGATGTGATTTTAGTAGATGACATTCAGTTTATTGAAGGGAAGGAGTATACCCAGGAGGAGTTTTTCCACACCTTCAATACTCTGCATGAAGCAGGGAAGCAAGTCGTCATTGCATCAGATCGTCCTCCCAATCAAATTCCTCGCTTACAAGAACGTCTTTGTTCGCGTTTTTCGATGGGGTTAATTGCAGATATTCAGCCGCCGGATTTGGAAACCCGGATGGCAATTCTGCAAAAGAAGGCAGAGTACGAAAACATGCGATTACCGCGCGCTGTCATTGAATACATCGCAACCAACTACACTTCCAATATTCGGGAGTTGGAAGGAGCGTTGATTCGTGCGGTTGCCTATATCTCAATTTCAGGGCTACCGATGACGGTGGAGAATATCACGCCAGTGTTGAATCAACCGGCTTACAAGGTTCAGGCGTCACCACAAGCCATTTTAATGGCGATCGCAGATACTTTTGATGTTTCGATTGAAGACCTAAAAAGTAACTCCCGACGCCGAGAGATTAGCTGGTCAAGACAAATTGGGATGTATCTGATGCGCCAACATACCGACTTGAGTCTACCAAGAATTGGTGAGGAGTTTGGTGGCAAAGACCACACAACCGTAATGTATAGCTGCGACAAGATTACTCAGTTGCGAGAAACCGATGCAACACTAGACCAGACTCTACGCCAACTTAGCGATCGCATTAATTTAGTCAGCAGAACTCAAAACTAACCCTAATACTTGGACGCTCAAGTTTACAGCTTGTGGAAAAGCTCTCGTTTTTTAGGGAAAACCTGAGGAAAACTCCTGGAAAAGTTGATTATTTTTGGGGAAATCTTGACTACGTATAAATACCCTGTGGAAAACTTGCCCTTTTTTCCACAGGTTTTCCACAGGGTACAAATCGCTGAAGGGGTTGGCGATCAAGTAACAGCCGTGTTTTTCCACATTTTCCACAGCCCCTACTACTACTATTAAAGAATAATTAATAATTAGTAGTAGTGATCAAGATGCTAAGGAGATCGCCAGAAAATCACTTTGTAACCTCTGCAACAAACTGTTTAATTTCTCCTAGGTAGCTCCTATTGAACGTTAACGGCATTTTCACTAGCAATTGGTGATTGACCAAAACCCATCTCAGACTTATCCTGATATAGCTCGTTAGCGTGGTTCAAGCTAGAAAAATAAATCTAGCTTCGTTTCGCAACTGGGTAGCCACTGTAGCCTACAAACAACGACCTAGTCAGAACACCTTCAATTTGCTCATGAAACTGGTCTGTACTTCATCTGACCTTAGCACTCACCTTTCTCTTGTCAGTCGTGCCGTTCCCTCTCGACCGACGCACCCAGTTTTGGGCAATGTTTTGCTGACAGCAGATACAGAAACTTCAACGGTGCGCCTAACCGCCTTCGATCTGAGTCTGGGGATTCAGACTAGTTTTAGTGCCAACATTGAGTTGAGTGGGGAAATCACACTTCCGGCAAAACTTTTCAACGACATTGTCTCTCGTCTACCGGAAGGAGAGATCGCGCTAGAGGAAGTAGCTGATGGACAAGGTGGGGATAGTGCGATCGCGGTTCTTACCTCTAGTTCCGGACGCTACCAAGTACGGGGAATTAGTGCAGAAGAGTTCCCCGAACTTCCCGAAGTGACAATAGAGGGAGCAATTCAGCTTCCCGCCGAAGTCTTAGTACAAGGGTTACGTTCGACCTTGTTTGCCACTAGCTCTGATGAAACAAAACAGGTATTAACTGGAGTTCATCTGACACTTGGGTCAGATAGCTTAGAGTTTGCAGCAACAGATGGTCACAGGTTAGCCGTCGTGCAAACCAGTAATCAGGGAGAAGAGGAGGATCAACAGCCCATAACGATTGATACTCCCCTACAATTCACCATTCCTGCCAGAGCCTTGCGAGAGCTTGAGCGGATGCTAGCTAGTCGTCCAGCAGGGAGTATGGTAGCGCTACAGTTTGAAGAAGGACAGATCGTTTTCCAGGCAGAAGGCGATCGCTTAACTAGCCGTACCCTAGAAGGACAGTACCCAGCCTACCGTCAACTGATCCCAAATCAGTTTCAACGGCAGGTAACAATCGATCGGCGTCAGTTACTCAGTGCGGTGGAGCGAATTGCTGTCCTTGCTGATCAGAAGAACAACATTATTAAATTTACTATCGACAACGACAACCAACAGCTTTCCCTCTCCGTGGATGCTCAAGATGTCGGTAGTGGTAGAGAGTCACTATCAGCACAAATTACTGGCGAGAGCTTAGAGGTTGCCTTCAACGTTAAGTACTTGTTAGACGGCTTAAAGGCTTTGCCTACTTCTGATATTCAAATGCAGCTTAATACAGGCAGTAGTCCAGTCATTTTAATTCCTTTAGGAGGCGTCAAGATGACTTATTTGGTTATGCCTGTGCAAATCCGAAGTTGAAATGAGCTACTAAATAGGCTTACACCAAAGATTAACGCCCGATAATTCCGGGAACAAGAGGAAGAAGGCGAACAAGATTCAGAACGGAGATCGATTAAGCGATCGCGTTCACTCATAAAACTCATCTTAGTTCGCCGACAGTCAACTCTAGCCAACGCTTAAACCTGCGCCGTCGTAGCAGCAAACTTAATCTTCAAATAATCTTCCTCCATTTTAGCTCCAGAGGGTTGTAAGGCAGCTAGGGCTTGGGGCAAAACTAGATTACGTCGGTGATTGCCGATGCGGATGTTGAGTTCATCCCCTGTTTTGCTCAGTTGGACATGGTCTTTAGGAATTCCTGGTAGATAAAGTTCCAAACTGTAGTGACCTTGGTTTTGTACCACCCGAATAGTATTTTCTTTGTAATAAACTTGTGTAGGATCTTCTGAGCCGTATAAGGTTTCTTTTAGCCGTTCTAAAGCCTCTAAGCCACACATCTCTTCTGAATAGAGAGGAACTTCTTTAACGGGTAGAGGATGAAAGTTGTCGTGAATTTCCTGACGATACTGCTGCTGATTCTCTTTCCACTGCTTGAAGAACGGGTCAGTCACTTCGTCGGGAATAATCCGATTAGCAACGACCATATCAGTCGCAACATTATATAAACTCAAGTAGGCATGAGCCCGTAAGGACTCCTTAATCACCATCTTTTCAGGATTGGTCACCAAACGTACCGAAGTTTGGGTGTTATCAGTAAGTACCTTTTCTAAGGCTTCAATTTGTTCATAAAACTCATAGGGCGCTTGCATTACTTCATTGTCTGGTAAGGAAAACCCAGCAATTGGTCGGAATAGCGGTTCAACAAGTGGTCTAAGCGCCACAGACATCTTTTGCAATGGCTTGTAAAAACGTCGCATGTACCAACCACTAACTTCTGGCAGACTGAGTAAGCGCAACGCTGTACCCGTAGGGGCTGAGTCAATGATCAGAACATCATACTCGTTGGCGTCGTAATGCCGTTTCATCCGCACTAAGCCGAAGATTTCGTCCATACCGGGAAGAATTGCCAATTCTTCAGCTTGGACGCCATCTAATCCCCGCGCCTGCAAAACTTGGGTAATGTAGCGCTTTACCGCTCCCCAGTTTCCTTCTAATTCCATCAGGGCATCAAGTTCCGCACCCCAGAGATTCGGGCGAATGGCTATCGGTTCGTGCCCTAATTCTTGATCAAAACTGTCTGCCAGGGAGTGGGCGGGGTCGGTACTCAAAACCAGCGTACGATAACCCAGTTCCGCGCAGCGTAGCCCTGTTGCTGCTGCAACGGAAGTCTTACCCACGCCCCCTTTCCCAGTCATCAGAATTATACGCATGAATACTTTAGCCTTGTATAAAAATGTTTACTTTTATACACTCTAACGATTTTTTGTTGATAAAACATGTTGTTTGAGAACATTGAGACGCGAACAGTCCCAGTAATCAATATGGGAAATAATTAACTGCTCGGCGTTGAGTTGGAGTTCGCTACAACCGGGAATAGCAATGCGAGGTTTCCAGGGAAGGGGAGTATTCCAATTAAGAGTCCAACGCATTTTAATGGTGTCTCCTGAACGATGAATATCATGGAGATCCATGCGGATGTTCAGGAAAAATATGCTGATCAACCTAATCATCATTTTGTAGCGCTCAAGCCCACGAAACTCGTTCAGTGGGTCTTTAAAGTAAATGTCTTTGGCATAAAGGCTGTAAGTTTGGTCAGTGGGGAATTTTTGATAGTCTGCTTTTAGCGTTTCAATAATATCCATTAGCGCCAGGTTGTAGGGTTTAGGCAGGCGACATGCCTGCCTAAAGAGAATCTAACGATTTTTAATCAACTTCTGACCACAGGCTTTCTAAGCGACGCCGCCAAGCCGCCAGCACCTGTTCTCGCTCTGGGGTGGTCTGTTCCAGTCCCCCCATCAAGCCTTCTTCGTAAAAGCGGTCTAGGGTTTGCATGGTTGCTTCTAAGGATTGTCCTTGAAGCTTGGCTACCTGAATAATCTGCCGAATGCGACTATCTGCGAACTGATCGAAGCTTGGGGATAGACCTTGTTGACGAAGAGAAATTAAGCGATCGCTGGCTGCTTTAAAATCTTCTACACTCAGGTTTGCCAAACTGTGCTGAAAAACTCCCCACAACACTTCTCGACTTATGGCATAACGACTTTCCTGGGTTGCATCAAAATTTGCCTCTAATAATTGTTCAAAAAATGGTTGCGCTTCTGAAGCAGGCGCAATGGGAATAAGCATTCGCAACCAAGTCTGATCCTCTGACAGCAACACTAACAGCCGCCATTGAGGAGTTTCCACTTGCCACGAACTAGGGTCAGGAGATTGAACCATCGATGGCTCAAAAGAATTTGTAAGGGTTTGAGTTATTTCTTCGGGTGTCATAGCTTCATCATAAAAAAACCCCGGCAAGAAGCACGGGGGAGAGGCGAAAAATATTAATTCAACACTGTTGGTGCCTGTTATTTAGAAGAGCCACTCAGGAATAGCTTCTTCTTTAGTGTTGGTATTCTGAGAGGGCGTCTCGCGGGTAAACTTCATTTGGATCGAGCGAGTTTGCTCACCATCGACGGCTACTGCCTTGATGGGGTAATCAATCAAACCATCTTGGAAGGACATCTGGAAGCGAAATGTACCATCGGGATTGAGTTTGATCGGGCGTCCACCAATAGTGACGGTTGCATCTGGTTCAGTTGCACCGTAAACAATTAGTTCTGCATCTGCAACTAGCCAGAATTGGCGCGGCTGCATAGGGGTGGAGAATCCGGCTCCAGACATCCCAGCACCAGACATGGTGAGACCAGACATTGTCGGTACTGCCCACATGCCAACACCAGAGGGGAAGACATAAGAACTGACTGCTTGCTCATGAACTGGAACTTGCTGCATTGAACCGTACAGAGAGCCAGCAACTCTTTGAGCTTCAGCAGATTTTGCCATTCCGAAGATGGCATCGTAAATTGGATTGCCAGCGGCATCTACTCCAGTTCCCGTCTGAGTCTCACTTGTTTTGACGTCAGCCGATGCTTTCTTGCTGGGAGGAATTAATTCTAGGAAGGTTTGATCGCGCAGTTCTTCTTCCCAATTAACAGTGATGAATTGGTCTTCAATCCAATCAGAGGGATAGACAGGTGGAACGCGTACAGGGGCAGAGCGAGCCAGAATCAGCCAGCGACCATCAGCACAACGATAACCGATATCAACTGCATAATCGCGATCGCTCACGGGCATTGGCAAATACCACTCCCGCGCTAGCTCATCGCAAGGATATTCTTGAATGCTGTGTGGGCTTTGGTAGTCAAGATTGATATCGGTGACGTCATAGATTCGCAAAGCTAATTGCTGTCCACCTTGACGCCGCAGATCTTCTTTATGATCGTTAGGAATATCCCAATACGCATAAGCCCACTGGGGGTCGCGGGGCATCAAAACAATTCGACTATCACCGTAGCCAGATGGTAAGTCTGGTAATCCTTCATCTACAGATGCAAGAGTGCCACCCGTGCGGTCTTCTTGACCTAAATCGAATTTCGCTGCTTCCACTTCTGGTTGTGCCTCCACTGTACGAGATGAACTAATCGGAGCGTTAGCTCGTTTAATTTGTTGAATTTTTTGAATTTCTGCCAGTAATTGCGCTTTCCGCATCCGGCTATAACGAGAGATACCGTATTCGCTGGCAACTTTACGTAGTTGTCGCAAGGTCATCTCTTCTAAAGGTGGGCGTTCTTTTGCCATGATTTATGTTCTCCAGTAGTTAAAACGGCAGGTAGGTGTTCCTGTCTTAAGATTTTTTGCTTACAGAAAAAAGTTCAATCACCGAATTGGGCAAATCTACATCAATCGAGATTCCCAGCCTGCTATGGCTACTAGCGAGTAGTACTGCAAGTGATTTAGCGGCTAATTGCTCAAGAAAAGCAAAAAGAAAGCTTTTTTTAGGATCGCCTCGCGCTTTATATGTACCAAATCACACTAGGGGGTGGTCAAGGGGTTGTTCAGGCTGTCTTTGATAGATTAACGGATTTAAGCATAATTGGGGATCGCAATTGTCAAGATATCATGACATAAAAACCTATGGGGATCGCTGACAAGGATGCTCCTCGTAGCAAAAACTAGTCTTGAATTGAATGTTATGAAACTATGACAACCCTAATGTGCCGATAATTTGGGTAAGATAATAAAAAATCACTACCTCAATCGCCTTGTTCGCGGCTAAGTAACAAGCGATCGCTAAACCAATACAGCGATTTTTGCTTGTATTCGCTGCAACATCCTGTAGAGCAAAGCACAATTTCTTACCCTTATTAGAGAGGTGACTCGTCTGCAAAATACTGCAAACCCATGACTCAAGTCGTATTATAGCAACCGCCAAGGCGGTTAGGACGCCAGGTGCAAGACATCCTCCATTGCATCACGTAGACAATCAAACTGGTTGAGTTGCTTGCGAATTCGACTTTTGAGCCAAGACCAGCATTGCTCAATTTTATTGAAGTCTGGTGAATAAGCAGGTAAGTAGAGCAATTGACAGCCAGCTTCCTGAATTAGTTGCTCAATGTTTCCCCCTTTATGAAAGGTGGCATTATCCATAACCACTACCTGCCCCGGTTTCAGCAGAGGAATCAGGCAGGTTTCCAACCAAATCTCAACTACAGTCCGATTGCAGGAACCTTCGACGGTAAAGGGAGCCATCAGTTTCCGGTTGCAAAAGGCTGCAATCATATTCACTCGCCCCTGCCGTCGCCCTGATTTCAAGGCATGAAAGCGTTGTCCTTTCTCATTCCAGCCATAACTGTAATCTTCAAGGGTTGTCCATGCCTGCTTCATCCACATAAACAATCATTTCATCTGCCCACTTAGCCAACTGCTCTATGAACGTTTGCCGTTTTGACTCATCCCGTTCTTGATAGCCATAGGTCTTTTTTTTCGTGTGAACCCAATTTTCTTCAAGGCTCGTGAGATTGTGCGATCGCTGATGTCTCCCTCCCACAGTTGCGCCATCTCCACCTGGGTTTTATCTCCATGAGTCTTAGCAAACGTCCGGAACTTCTCCCAGTCTGTAATTTTATGATTGTTGCCAGGAGGTCGGTTGGGCAATGCTTGAACATCTCCCGTTTGGGCTTTGCGTTGCAACCACAGGTTTATCGTGTTGCGACTGATATTGAACAGTTCACTCGCTTCGCTTTTCTTGAGTCCATCTAATTCAATAGCTTGGAGCACTTTCTGACGAAAGTCGTAACTGTAGGGTTTAGGCATGGCAGAGCAAACGGTAACAAGTCACAATAACACCTTCATTCTATGTCCTAACCGCCTTGGCAGTTGCTATATTAACGCCGACAGCTAAACTAATCTTGGGAATAACTGGGTGCGACAAATAAGGGTCAGAATTTCTAGAAGAACTCTAACCCAGCAGAGGCTGCGATCTAGTAGTTATGGCAATGCAGTCAGTAGGAACTAACTGAAATCAGTATCGTTTTAGAGCCGTCCTTAGTTCAACACTGCCATATCCCTAATCAGCCACTGATCATCTCTACGTACCATGTCGTAGCGTACCTTCAGGTTGTCATTACTATAGGAATCATTTTGATTTAACTTACCGTTTTGGTAAGACTCGGCAACTTCCTTCACTGTCGCTTCCGCGCTAGCTTGGTCAGGGTTAGCCTCGTTTGTGCTCACGTTGGTAACTTGAACATCGTGATTGTACTGCCAGTGAGTATTGCTATTTTTCGCTGCCTGAGAGCGTTTCTGCCAGGTCGATAGGGTGGGATTGACGAGGATCTTTTCTAAGTTTTCAATCTGATGCTCGCGTCCTAGAGCCTGTGATTTGGTTGATAACCAAGTTCGGATAACTTGTTGTGCGGTATCTGCTGTTAAAGGTCCTTCAGGAGCCGTAATTTGACTATCAGGTGCAGGAATAGTAATTGGTGGTTGAGCCAATTGCACTTGCGGTTGATTTTCCTCTAAGGCTGATGCTGAGCTGCCTATAGTACGTTGGAATAAGTTGTAAAGACCTGCAAGCAGCATTAATAAAGCTCCTAGCCCCAAAATACCCGCGATCGCTAAAATCACTAGGCGTTTTGTCTTAGTTGCTGGATCAACACGTTCTGAAGCG
The DNA here is from genome assembly GCA_019359445.1 of Kastovskya adunca ATA6-11-RM4. Classification (GTDB taxonomy): domain Bacteria; phylum Cyanobacteriota; class Cyanobacteriia; order Cyanobacteriales; family Coleofasciculaceae; genus Kastovskya; species Kastovskya adunca. The sequence goes on from JAHHHJ010000005.1 coordinate 13,125, forward strand.
CGATTACTCCGAGCAGGAGGTAAGTGCAAAGCCCCATTGCCATTCTTGGAGGGATCTTCAGCAACTGGCTCCGTCCGACGAGCGCGAGGCGCTGATAAATCACCACTCCGTTCCTGGGAAGGTGAAACGGGTTGAGGAGACACTTTAGGGATGCCATTACCAGAAGATAGCTGGGAAGCCCGTGGCGATAGCGTAGAGACACTAGGGATTGATGAGGTATTTAGCATTGCTCCCACCGCTGCTGTTTTACCCATTGAAGCACCAGGGGAGCTGGCAACAGCTAAGGGAGAGTTTGCGGTTTGCTTAGTGATGCGATCGCTTCCTGAAGCAGAGTCTGTTCTTAATGTCGTGCCTGTTCCCCGGCTTGAAGAGGGAGCCGTAGCTGCGTAGGAGATTTTTTGCGGTTGTACTACCGCCCACTCATTACTAGCATCTCCCTCAGCAGGAAGTTCTTCTAAGAAAGCTTGTACCTGTTCATCTGCAAAGTACTCCTTCAGGGACGCTTTCAAATTCGCTAAGTCACGAAAATGAGGAAACACTGACTTTTGTAGCCACCGTTCGCCATACAGGCATAATCCAGGCAGTAAGTCAGGGGCTCCCTGAGATTGTTCGCGAATGAAGGCTAAAGCCTCGTACTCTTGAGACAGTTCTAAGGCACGGCTTGCCTCTTCCGTTTGACCCAATAGCAGCGCACACACTGCCTGCTCTAAATGGACGTCCTGACGCCTTCCCAAGCGCAGTAACATCTGTTTGGCACGCGTGATCCAGGCGGGTTGTCTTTGCACAAACCCGCGAGCGAGCAAGGCATAAACAGCAAGGTAAGTAGCTACCGCTGAAGGACGTCGAGCTTCAGCTTCAAATAGGCTTTGCTGTTCCGCTGAAGTGAGATAGCCTCTTAGCTGTTGAATAAAGCGGAGAAAATCATCAATACTTAACCCAGACTGGTCGTCCCCTGTCCCGTCAATACCACCGCGCTCTTGGAGCATGTCCTGCAAGAGCCGTAATCCGTTGCGTCGTTCGACCAGATTTTCTTCTGGCAGTGCCAATAGTTCCAGAATCCGGTAGGGACGTAACTTGTAGAGATCCGATTGAATTTCTCCTCGGACACTGGGGAACAAACCTTCCCGCAGTAGCAATTCTTGACCGTTTTCTAGGGCAACGGCGGCATTTTCATACTGACCTTGCTGCCATTGCTCGCGACCTAGTTCTAAATAAGCTAGAGCTACCGTTAAAATGATATCGCTTCGGACTAAGTGGGGATCTCCCAAGCGACCCTTATCAAGACTGATACTTTTGCTGTTAGTGAGATAGGGATTTCCCAGCTTTAGTACTAGTTCGTACTCTCCTAGTTCGTGCAAAATCAGCAGCGCCCCAACGAACTGGTCGCCTGCGATTTCGATACTGGGTGATTGAGAACCGCCTTGAGAATCAGTTGGCTCTGTAACGGTGGTATTAGTTGCCGCGTGTTGATGAGGTGAGTCTGGATCGTAAGTCTTCGCAAGAAAACTGGCGTCGTAGGCGGCGCACTTTTCCGGATCGGACACAACGGCATAGGCTTCATCGAGCAGTTGTTTCCGAGCGGCGATCGCCGCTTCTGAATACTCCCGACGCGGAAGTTGCAGCGAACGGTCGCGATACGCCTGGTTTCGCTGTTCAGCCGTAGCCTGGATGGGCAGTCCTAAAATTCGGTAGTAATCGAGCGGGATTCGCACGGTTCACCTTACACGCACAGAGCAACTGAATTAACGTATATTAGCCGATAGTGGTTTTTTAAGCCGCTATAACGCTAGAGTTTTTGCTTTTTGTTTCGGTAGAAGCTGGCTTACTGATGACGTTGCCAGAAAGTGAGCTGTTAGCAATTCTAGCAACACCGTCAAGTTTAGCCACCATGATGAGACAGTTAGATCTTAAACTGACAATGCTGTTTTGACTTAAACCACATTGTTGCTCAACTTTGATGAGTTGATCTAACAAAAGTTGAGTAACAATCACAATTATTGTGTTGCTGCAAGGATACTATAAACTAATGGTTCAGGAACGAACTTTACCTGTTTTTCATGCTAGCGAGAGCCAAATTACCAAAGAAGAAGCATTGCTCCTCTACGAGGATATGATTCTGGGGCGCTTCTTTGAGGATAAATGTGCAGAAATGTACTACCGGGGCAAGATGTTTGGTTTTGTCCATCTCTATAACGGTCAAGAAGCGGTAGCAAGTGGTGTCATCAAGGCAATGCGTCCTGATGAAGATTATGTTTGCAGTACCTATCGCGACCATGTCCATGCTCTTAGTGCTGGTGTACCTGCCAAAGAAGTGATGGCAGAGTTATTTGGCAAGGCGACGGGTTGCAGTAAAGGTCGTGGTGGCTCGATGCATATGTTCTCCGCCGAGCATCATCTTTTAGGCGGTTATGCATTTGTTGCCGAAGGCATACCCGTGGCTACAGGGACAGCTTTTCAAAGCAAATACCGTAGAGAAGCTTTAGGCGATCGCAATGCCGATCAGGTAACAGCTTGCTTTTTTGGCGACGGTGCTTGCAACAATGGTCAGTTTTTTGAGTGCCTAAATATGGCAGCCCTGTGGAAACTGCCGATCCTTTATGTTGTAGAAAATAACAAGTGGGCAATCGGCATGGCTCACGAACGGGCAACTTCTCAGCCAGAAATTTACAAAAAAGCTAGCGTGTTTGGCATGGCTGGCGTGGAAGTAGATGGCATGGATGTACTAGCGGTTTACTCCGCCGCCAAAGAAGCGATCGCACGGGCACGAGCAGGTGAAGGGCCAACATTGATTGAAGCATTAACTTATCGTTTCCGAGGGCACTCTCTGGCCGATCCAGATGAACTGCGCTCCAAAGAGGAGAAAGAATTCTGGTTTACCCGCGATCCCATTAAGAAGCTTGCCGCCCATGTGACGGAACACAACTTAGCAACTCAAGAGGAGCTTAAAACAATTGAGCAAAAAATCCAGGAAAGAGTGAATGAGGCAGTACGTTTCGCCGAAGAAAGCCCTGAACCTGACCCTAGTGAGCTGCGCCGTTATATTTTTGCGGAAGATAACTAAAACCGACTCAATGGCTGATAGCTAATCGCTTTGAAGCCACAACATCAATCCCTACGCTTTGCTATAACTTAGTTACAAAACTCACCCGATTGCCCACAACAAATTCATCGGGTGCAACGTTTTGTGACTAAGTCACTCACTAAACTTGCCATTTGGCTACCCGAAGTTAGACAACGGTACTCAATGCTGTTAATCACACAGAAGGCTCAATAGATGAGTACTTCATCCTTTGTCTTTTTAGCTGTCAGCACGTCTACATGTGGAGCGATTGGTTTTACCACTGCCCAAGAGGCGATCGCAAACTCCTGAATCAAGCTTCTGCTGCTCCCAATGTTCATCAAAAACAAACACCTAACGCCAGCTATGACAAACCAGGGATTTTCCTCTTGTCACCCGATTCATTTTTCCCAACGATTTATGGAATGCTTCCCTGTCCACACCTTGCTATCGGCGCTACTCCTGGTTTCCGGTAGCACTACGGCACTTCCTGTATTCGCTAACCCAGTAACGTCATCCTTAATTGCTCAGACTCCTCCCATAGGAGCCCAAATTATTTATGTCAATCCCAATACTGGCAGCGATACTGCAGGCGCTGGTAGTAGTGAAGCGACACCCGTCCGCACCATCACCTATGCCCTCCAACAAGCCTCATCTGGCAGCACCGTGCAACTAGCGCCCGGTTCCTATACAGCTGATACAGGTGAAGTTTTTCCCCTAGTTGTTAAACGCGGTGTTAGGTTACGGGGCGAACCCTCAACAAAAGGGCAAAGAATGGCTATTATCGGCGGCGGCTTTTATGGTAGCCCCACTTTGGCACGTCAAAACGTAGCAATTCGGGCAGAAAGGGATAGTGAAATTAGCGGCATTACCGCTACTAATCCCAACAGTAGAGGCACCGCCCTTTGGGTCGAATCAACTAACCCAATTATTAGCAATAACACCTTTTCGGGGAGTCAACGGGAGGGGGTGTTCCTCACAGGTACAGCTAACGCCAAAGTAGAGGACAACATCTTTACCCAGAACCAAGGAAATGGTATTTCAGTAGCGCGGGCGGCTACAGGAGAAATCCGCAACAATCTCTTTCAGGACACTGGAATTGGCATTAGCATTGGAGATACTGCCTCAACCTCGATTGTAGAAAATCGCATTTTGCAGAATGTGGACGGCGTTGTCGTTACGGGCACTGCTACTCCTACTCTTCGGAATAACATCATTGAGAGCAACCAGCGCAACGGTGTAGTGGCAACTAGCAGTGCTCAACCAAATCTTGGAACTGCCGATAGTCCTGGTCAAAATCGTATTCGCAATAATGGTAGCTTTGATCTCAACAATGCCACCCGTCAAGGTACTATTGTTGCCGTTGGTAACGATATTGACCAAAGTCGCATTTCAGGTTCTGTAGACTTTGTTGCCGCTACCATCCCAGGTGGAACCTTGCTCGATGTTCAAGGACACTGGGCACAAGCCTATATCGAAGCATTAGCCGCCAGAGACGTTATTGCTGGCTTCCCGGATGGCACGTTTCGACCTAATGAACCCGTTACCCGTGCTCAGTTTGCCGCCATTATTAATAAAGCATTCGCTCCTGCACCTGAGCGAACTGCGATTAATTTTACTGATGTCCGCAATGACTTCTGGGGATATCAAGCGATTCAGACGGCGTATCGCGGCAACTTCCTCTCTGGCTATCCTGACCGAACTTTTCAGCCCAATCAGCGTATTCCAAGGGTACAGGCGCTGGTATCTCTGGTTAGTGGTTTAAAGCAACGCTCTGACAATACCAGCGTTTTGTCGGTCTATAACGATGCAGGACAAGTTCCTAATTATGCGTTGAGTGCGATCGCCGGAGCTACTCAACGACAACTGGTTGTAAACTATCCCAACGTTAATCAGCTCAATCCTAATCGTGAAGCAACCCGGGCGGAAGTAGCAGCTTTCGTCTACCAGGCACTTGTAAATTCAGGTCGGGCAGAAGCAATTCCTTCCCCTTACCTGGTAGCAGCTCCCTAAATTATTTCATCCTTAGTTCAGCTTCGTTTTGACGGTTTTAACGCCAGTAAGCCGAATGTGCCTCCGTTTGGCACATTCCCTTAACAAAAGTGCATGAAAACAGAGAGTGCCAATCCTTCGACGGTGGGGGTTGGCACTCTCCTGTTATTTATCAGGTTTATTATATGGTTAAGGTCTTTATATTGGCTGACCTCATTTGAACTGATACTAATTTCTCAGGAATTTCACTGAATAGTGTGTTTCGTAATATTTTCTTTGTATTTGTTTCTTGATGAATTGTGTAGTTCTGTCACAGCGCGAGCGCGGCACCTTGACCACCCGCTGTTAACGGTAGGAGACACCAGCTATGAAGCTGTGTTCCCAGTGAAGAGCCAAGGCGACTGGCTGTTGCTACTGTTGGCAACAGAGTGTCAAGAAACAGTCTAAGGTAGGCATTAATAGTGAACAGCTAGCCGTCATAGGGAATCATTAGTTGCGCTCAAGCTCGGCTGGTTACAGGTGGACAAAACTCCGACGGTTTGATTTGATATTTAACCAGGTTAGCTAAATCCTGCAATTGGCTGATAGCTTCAGCGCCTTCAAGCTTCATTAGTTCGCGGTCATCTCGCATCTCAGTCCAAGTAATCCCGTAGTCTGACACTAGGAAGCGAATCAGATGATTGTCTCCTAAGCTGACCATAAAAGATGCGCTATTCATTTGACTCCCGCAGGTATAGCAGGAGGCTAAATAGCCTCGGTTCTCTAAAACGATCGCCAGGGCTTGAAGGTTCATTACCAAGTCCTGAACGAATTGACGGTGTTGCTCTGCAAGTCGTATAAACACGTTTTTTCTCCTAGCACCACACCTAATCTTAAACTCTTTATACTTTTTTAAGAATTTAATTTTGAGAACTTAGGCGGGTTAGTTTAAACTACCATAAGCTTGCGAAGAGGTTTCGGCTAGCTTCGCATTAGATTAACTTAAGTTCTCCTCATTCTAAGGTATCAGCAACAACATAATAGGTAGTTCTTGCTGCTGATTGAAGTCTAGTAAAGTCTAGCCAGATTAATACCAGCTTATTTCTGTCCTTAGACAGACTTATCAAAGGATTAAACCTGTTCTAGTAATAGGAATCATTAATATAAAACATCAACTATACTGATGATTCCGGAAACTAAGTTAGCAATTTGCTGCCCCTGAAGTCATGCCTGAGGCAGCAAACAAGCAGAGTAAAGTATCAAAGTTAAATTGAGGATAAAAATATTTTCCTAGACCTCATACCCTACAATCTTTGATTACCGTCAATTCAAACTTTACAGAGCCTAGGTGAAAAAGGGAGGTTTAGTTAATGAACTTTCCACCAGCCAAATGCTGGCCCTACAAATCGAATAGTTAACCAGGCAACTACCATGAGAGTAATACCATACCAGGCTCCTGTAGTTGTCCATTTTACAAACTGCTGACCCTGGCTCTTAGTAAACGGCAGCCAAGGAAACATCCTGGCTTCTTTGCCGTACTTATCTCCTAATGCAGCTTTACGACGCTTGGCTTCACCCATAACCCATTGCCCTAAATAAAAATAGATCATAGCGTCCTTGTCAGACACTGAGGTGAGATTGTTCATGAAATGACAAGTCTTTCTAGGCTAACTTTTCAACATTTAGTAGGTTTTATTTTCTAGCTAAAATCTACAGCCAGTTGTCTTCTGGCAGGGAATTAGGGGAACTAAACCATGTGGCATCCAAGTAGTTGATGCGGGCAAATGGGCTGAGGGCGGATAGGACTTGACGTCCGTAGCTGCGGTGATTAACGCGATTGTCTAGTAGGGCAACAACACCTTGGGATTCTCGTACAGGTGCGATCGCCCGTTGCAGTTCTCTCAAGGCAGCAGGCAGAAGATATAAACGAAACCAGTCCTGACGCCGTTGCTTGTAGTATGCTACTTTGCCTGCGACTAAGGGATCTTCTAAGGACGGGATCGGCAAGGTGGCAATCATCAGTAACTGGGGCGCAGGAAACGCACCGTGATGCTGCCGCCAAAATTCCCAGCCACTGACAAGGATGCCGTTGCCGTCCATCTTTGTCGTTTCGACTTGGACGCGGGAACCGAATTCTGCTGCTAGAACCGCGCCTAGCTGGGCTTTGAGGGGCATATCTCCTACCAAAAGAATTACTGGAGTGTTGAGATTAGCGCCGATCTTTAACAGCATTTGCACTTGTTGCTTCAACATCTCTTGAAATTGTGGCGTGTTGGGCATTGGCAACCTATCCGGCAAATAAAGCTGAATCAATTCTCTTTGTCGATCTGGGGAAAACTTAATGCAAGTTAAGTCACCCAACCCCAGTTGCTGGCGATAAATAGAGGCTGAACGTTCTAAATCAAGTGCCTCACCAATCACTACCACAGGTTGCTGCAACCAAACCTTTTCCAAAGCTGTTGCCACCTCAACGGGGCCACAAAACAGCGAAAATTGCCCTTGGGAACGAGCGATCGCTGCCCACATGAGTTGGGCTGATTCTTGCCACTGGTGCCAAAAATTCTTCCAAGCTATCGGAATGGGTGCAGGAAGCTCACAGAGTTGGGAACCATTGTCTTTAGCGTCCTGTATCGCTAATCTATTCCTCATTCCCAGTTGTTCGTAGAGCGTTTGTAAAATTTCCTGCTCTGGTTTTTCAAGGAGACAGCATTGATAGGGATTCGGTGGATGTTGAAAGATGGCTTTTGTCAGCCTAACGCGGGCATCCCGGATGGCATCAGCTTGATCGGGGCAACGTTGCATCAATTCATCCCAATCAACGGGTTGTAGGCAGGCAGTGAGGCGATCGCGTGTCCACGATTCTAGGTCGTCAGCGCCGTCAATGATCGTGGGAATGCCAGCCGGAAAACGTCCCTGTCCTTCTAATCGGTCTGCTAGCCAGGATTGGGGGGAAGTAATCAATAACCCTTGGAACAGCTCATCAACAAAGCGATCACCAATTGCCACCGCCTTGTCTGTTCCCATCCACGCCTGCAAACGAGGAATCTCAACCTGTAGCAACCACTCCTGAATCAATTCTGGTACAACTAACAAGACAGAGCCTTTCCAGAGCAACGCCGAAGCAAGATAGCTCAGACAGTAACGGCGCTGGGGACTTCCCGTTTGAATTAGAGCAGAACGTTCTAAGCGTAAAGCTCGTGCAACCAAGCGTGCCATGGTGAGATGATGGGGCCAGCTTGGTTCGCCCTGCTTTCTGAGAAAGGTACGTAGGGAGGAATGGACTGTTGCCTCAATCACAATTTTGTGTAGCGCCTAGACGCCCTCCGAAGGTTGAAGCTGGCAGCAGTTGTCTGATAGCAAACACTAGCATTGCAACTGAGTAATGCCATTTTCATTATGGCAAGGACGAATATTGTCCTTGAGGCTGCCTTTAGCTTCTCGTTTTTAAGCTGAAAATAATGTTGAGTCCTGACATGACAGTTCCTTGAGATACCTAGGACTCAAGATTGACCTTAGTGTTCTGGTTTAAACCAAATTCGACGATTTTCCCAAATAATCGAATTTTTTGATAAATTCCACCACTTCACCTATAGGCGGTAGGGTTGATTCTGGCATTAGGTCAGTGCCATTTTTTGGGGGTTTGAGCAAGCTAGATTGATGCATCAGATGCTTGCCGAACCCTGGATGATGATAGACAGTGAGGGTCTGGTCGCTGGAGTTGGCGATCGCTGTCTGTGTAGGAGCCTGAAAGAAGCTCACCGCCTCTGTAACGTTGGAAATAGTTTTGAGGGCTTTAATAGAGCGAACTTGGTCAAGCCCTTGACTAATGGCGGCAATTAATTGCTCAAGCTGTTCGGACTTGATTCCCAAATCCTCTAGAGCTTGAGACTCCAGGGTATTGACTAGAGTCAGGATATTTTGCTGGGTTATTCCCGCATCCTGAAAGGGGAGAATGGCGAGATAAGCAACGCTAAACAGTTGATCATTGCTGTCGATGCGAAAGGTTAAAGCCGTGCGGCGAGAGCTAACTTCAATACTAGGAGTTTGCTTAATGGTGGGGTATTGTTGAGCAATTTGATGATAAGTAGAGGCAAGAACCAGGTTGGCATCAAGGCTTAAAGGCGCATCAATAACAATTCTTACCGTTGGTAGAGTTTCATTAAAAAACTTTTTCGAGCCTTCAGACGTAAAACGAAAGATCTCGCTTTGATCGCCACCAGGGCTTAAATCAATCCATTCACAGGTCATGCCTTCTGTTTTCAAGCCAAACCGAGAAACGGCATACAGCTTTGCCCCTGTCAAAATTGCTCCCGTCAAATCAGCACCAATCCAATCTGCCTTGATTAACCGGGCTTGGGTGAGGTCAGCATGTACCAAGCTAGTGTTAAGCAAATTAGCATTGCTCAAGTCAGCGCCCATTAAGTTTGCGCCGCTTAATTTTGCTTCGCTGAGGTCAGCCCAGCTCAGATTCGCCCCACTGAGGTCAGCCCAGCGTAAATTTGCGCCACTAAGATCGGCTCCACTGAGATCGGCGCGACTAAGATTTGCTTGGCGCAGTTCAGTGTCACGAAGATTTGCGCCCCGAAGGTCGGTGCGGCTCAGGTCTGTACCGTTTACATTTGCCTGCTCTAAGGTGGCGGCGGTTAGGAGAGCACCTCGAAAGTTGGCTTCAGTTAATGTAGCGCCGCTAAGATTAGCTTGTCTGAGGGCGGCTTCTCGTAAATCAGCACCACTGAGATTGGCGCGGCTAAGATTGGCGCGACTAAGTTTGGCGCGAATCAACTCGGCACGAATTAGGGAGGCGTTTTCTAGATTTGCCTCTCCTAAGTCAGCCCGGATCAAGTTAGCGACGTTGAGGTTTGCCCGTACTAATTTTGCTTTGGAGAGATTGGCACCGCTTAGTCTTGCCACATTCAACTTGGCATCAGTCAAATTCGCTTCACTCAGATGGGCACCACTGAGGTTAGCTACACTCAAGTTGGCTCGGATCAAATTAGCACCGCTGAGGTTAACGCCACTTAAGTTTTCTTCAGTGAGATTAACGCCAGAAAAGTCTCTAACTCCTTGTGCATATTTTTTGAGGATTTCCGTAACATTCATGGGGCTACCCTAAACTGACTCCCGATCGATAGGTGAAAACTTGCGCTACTAGACAGTTTGGCAGTTCCTGGTACACGGAGGAGCAAGGAAGGGAGCAAGCTGGTTGGTAGCGACAACCCGGGCATCAACTGGTTAAGACAGTTTTCGCCGCTTAAGTCTTGGCGTTGCATAACAATTAATTTAATGCTTGCATAAGCTTAACTTTGATAGCGCTAGACAATGAATATTGGGATTGTTGGACTGGGGTTGATTGGTGGCTCTTTGGGGATAGATTTACGATCGCTAGGACATCAGGTGTTAGGTGTTTCTCGCAATTCGCTAACCTGCCAACTGGCTATTGAGCGAGGAGTTGTGGATGATGCCAGTGTGAATTTAACGCTCTTGGCAGCTGCTGATGTTGTTTTTGTCTGTACGCCCATTACCGCGATCGCGCCAACTATTCAGCAACTGGTTCCCCATTTAGCCACTGACGCCATCATCACTGATGTTGGTTCTGTCAAAGCTGCTGTCGTTGAGGTTGTTACTCCGCTTTGGCATAACTTTGTGGGTGGTCATCCAATGGCAGGCACAGCGGATAGTGGCATTGATGCCGCTCAGTCTCAGTTGTTTGCCGGAAATCCTTACGTGCTAACGCCTCTAGATACAACGCCCCCGGCTGCTGTCAAAATTGTGGAAGAAATTGTGCGATCGCTCCGTTCCCAGGTTTATTTTTGCCGCCCTGAGGAGCATGACCGCGCCGTGGCTTGGATTTCCCATTTGCCAGTGATGGTAAGTGCCAGCTTAATTGAGGCATGTATGAGCGAATCAGAGACTTCTGTGTTAGAGCTTGCCCAAAATCTTGCCAGTTCTGGTTTTCGAGACACTAGCCGTGTTGGTGGAGGCAATCCGGAGCTAGGAGTGATGATGGCACGTTACAACCACAAGTCACTGTGGCGATCGCTGTTATCTTACCGCCACTGTCTCGACCAGCTGATCACTGAAATTGAGCAGGAAAATTGGCACGCTCTGGAACAACGCTTACAAGATACTCGTAAAAATCGTCCGTCGTTTCTCTCTGAAGACGTTAGAGATTAGCTGTAGAAACGTTCTGTACCAGATCTTTACATCTGATTTCAATCTTGGCTGTAGTGTTCACCACAGCTATATAAAACGGCGAACAACCTTCATAAAAGTGCAACATCCCTGACATCGGAATGTCATAGACGCTAGCTAAATTAAGAGATGTCAAGAAGATTTGCGAATTTCGCTGATCAAAGCTTGATAGCTGGTGCTAGCTGCAATACCGATCTATTAACTCTCTATTTCCTGCTCCCAAGAAGCAATTATGAAAACTGATCAACCGAACCAAGACAACGCTCCTGAACAAACGAATCGTCTAGGTTTTGACAATAATCAATCTGTAACTCGCACCAGCAAGGCTTCTCCATTGCGAAAAGCAGCAACCTATGTTTCTTTAGTGCTGCTTGGTGCTGGGACTGTTGTTTCGGTCAACTCCCTGAACGTACAAAACCCCATCGCTTCCAAAGCCCTATTAGCTCAAACAGTACCCAACCTTGGCATCCCCACTAGAGCAACGGCGATCGCATCGGTAGGAAACACCAACTTTATCAGCGATGTTGTTGAACAAGTAGGTCCTGCTGTTGTTCGCATTAATGCTTCACGAACCGTAGCTAGCAGGCGTCCTGAAATATTTAATGATCCCGCCTTCCGCCAGTTCTTCGGTTCCCAGGTTCCCCAAGGGCCGAGTGAGCGGGTTGAGCGCGGGACGGGATCGGGATTTGTTCTCAACCAAGAGGGACAGATTCTCACCAATGCCCATGTGATTGATGGCGCTGATAAAGTGAGTGTGACGCTGCAAGATGGTCGCAGCTTTGAAGGCACAGTTTTGGGAACTGACTCCGTCACCGATATTGCTGTTGTGAAAATTACGGCAGATAATCTGCCTACCATCTCCTTAGGAAACTCCGATGAACTTAAGCCTGGAGAATGGGCAATAGCGATCGGTAACCCTCTAGGTTTAGATAGCACAGTCACAACTGGCATCATCAGCGCGACTGGTCGTTCTAGCAGCCAAGTTGGTGTCCCAGATAAACGAGTTGAGTTCATCCAGACTGACGCTGCCATCAACCCGGGTAACTCTGGCGGCCCGCTTCTCAATGCCTCTGGACAGGTTATCGGGATCAACACCGCAATTATTCAAGGTGCTCAAGGATTAGGCTTTGCAATTCCTATCAACACCGCACAAAACATTGCTAACCAGTTGATTGCTCAAGGAAAAGTAGAACACTCCTATTTAGGCATTCAAATGGTGCAACTAACACCGGAAATCAAACAGAACATCAACAGTAATCCCAGTGTTGGTTTTCAGATCAATGCCGATCGAGGAGTTCTGATTGCCAGAGTAATGCCGAATTCTCCAGCAGAAAGAGCGGGAATCCGTGCAGGTGATGTGATTCAAAAGATCAATAACCAGGCGATCGCAGATTCTAAAGATGTCCAAAAGTTTGTAGAAAGTAGTAAGGTCGGTAGCAATCTGCCAATGGAACTCAGTCGAGCCGGGAAAACTATTGATTTAGTAGTGCAACCAGGCGCTGTCCCTACGCAACAAAATTCCTAACTAATCCCTAAGTTGCTGTATCGGCAGCAGTTGCCTCGACTAAAATAAAAGTTTCGACAGGTCGATCAGGATGGGTATTTGCCCATCCTTTTTTTTGTTTAAGGTAGAAAAATTTTATCTCCCTGTCCAGGGTGTTACCAAACCAACTTTGTGAGCTAGATAAGCGGTACAGACTCAGCACTTTTACTGGTAAAAGTCCGGATTTTGGAATCGAGACTCTAGCGTAGTTTCCGTTTGTAGTGGCGCGATCGCCTAACAATTCTCTGTAGTGATACGTTCAACTTAACCTAGGGACATACTGTAATACTTCTATAAAGGTTGCCACAAATCCTGAAAAATCGTTGTAATTGCAAAAAAGCGTGACTATAATCTGTTTTAACTAAGCCAAAGATTCCCCATGCCTTTCAGCACTTACTTTGCGAAGTCACCAAAACGCTTGGCGATCTTCGTCGGGGTTATATTGCTACTCTTGCTAGGTTTCTTAGATCATCAAATTTCTGCTGACATTTCTGTTGATATCTTTTATCTATTTCCGGTCTCTCTTATCACCTGGTTCGTTGAGCGTTGGATGGGTTTTCTCAGCGCTACGGGTAGTGTTGCCATTTGGTACTTCGCCAATGAACAACAACTCAACCAACAGTCTTGGCTAGTCGTTATCTGGAATGCGGCATCAAAACTAAGCTTTTTCTTAGCTTTTAGTTACTTATTATCTGCCTTACATCAATCCTTAGAGTCAGGAAAACAACTAGCAAGAACTGACTTGATCACCGGGCTGATCAATAAAAAAATATTTTTTGAATTGGCAAATTTAGAAGTTAAACGAGCTTCTAGATATAGACATCCCTTAACTATTGCTTATATTGATATTGATGACTTCCGCTTAATTAACAATAACTACGGACATCAGGCAGGAGATCGAACCTTACGACAAGTAGCTGAAGTCCTTAAGAACAATATTCGTGAGACAGATTTCGTTACTAGACTAGGAGGAGATAAATTTTTGATTCTTTTGCCAGGTAGTGGATATGAGCCAGCTCAAGGAGTAGTACTGCGATTGCAAAAATGTCTTCAAAAGACAGTAGAAAGACAAAAGCTAGGTACTACCTTTAGTATTGGCATGATCACCTTTCTAGAGCCACCCGAGGCTGTAGATGAAATGCTCGCAAAAGCAGATCACCTAATGTATTCTTTGAAAAATAATGGTAAAAAATGCCTGAAACACATTACTGTAACCTAAAGTAACAAGTTGATATTTTTGTTAGGAGTGATGATTAGGAAATAAATAAGCGATCGCTGCCCCTCCAGACAAAGTAAGCGTGATAACTAACGTAGTTGCCAAAATAGTAGAAAACATTCTAAAACCCTTTCTTTAATTAACCAGCTTTAATTAATTTTTTCTGAAGTTTAGCTCACTCAAGCTTTTGCCAAACCTTATGGTCTTTCAAATTTAGCAAGTTTATATAACATCACTGTGACTTGGGTGTGTCAAAAAGCGAAGTAACTCTTCATCAATCATTAGTTTTTACCAGAAGTAATACCAATATTCTAAGTTTTTACTACAAACAATTTTCTCACTTCCATAAAAGGAAACTGGGAGACGACTCTGTAAGAGTCAAGAAAGAGTTGATGTAATTCACAAAATAAATATTAAACAACTTTACTGCCTTCTATTCTGCCTAAAAGAAGCATTTTATCAGCAATCTCTAACGAACGGCTACTACACCAAAGGTAGATAAAACTTGAATGTACTACCTTTACCAACTACACTTTCTACTTGAATCCTGCCCCCTTGTAGTTCAATCAATCGCTGCGAAATCGCTAGTCCAATACCTGTTCCCCTAGTATTACGGGCACTGGCTTGACCAGCACGCCAAAAACGCTCAAATATGTGAGGTATATCTTCTGGTGCAATTCCTGAACCTGTATCGATAACTGCAATCCACAATCGACGGGCTTCTAACCAAGCCCGAACAGTAATTGAACCTTCCTCTGTATAGGAAATTGCATTTCCTAATAAATTCATCAACACCTGTTCTAAGCGGTCAGCATCAGCCATTACTAAAGGAAGTTTGGATGGACACTCCAACTGTAAAGCTGGACCATCATCAAGTAATTGATCAGAGAATTTTTCTACCAGAGACTTCAAAAAAGGACACACGTTAATCGCTTGAAGATGAATTGGCAGATACCCTGCCTCCGCTTTTGATAATTCTTGCGTATCGTTGACCAGTCGTTGGAGCCTAGTAGTTTCTCTAATAAGTCGCTGATAAACTTCGCTGCTAGGTTCAATTTGACTGTCCGCCAACTCTTCTAAGTATCCGCGAATTACCGTTAATGGTGTCCGCAACTCATGAGTTAAATCTCCAATTAATTCTCGACGACGGCGTTCTACTCCCTCTAGGCTGACAGCCATGCGATTAAAGCTAGCACTGAGTTGGTTAAGTTCAGGAATTTCACTGGGCGGTAAGCGTTCATCAAGCTGTCCAGCGGCAAACTTCTGAGTAATTTGTTCGATTTGAGTTAGAGGTTGGGTAATCCGTTTAGATACCCAGTAGCTGAGTCCACCTGCAGCAGTAGTACCTACAATCACAGCCCAGAAAGTGCTGCGGTTCCAGGCAGTTTCAAATCCTTTCACAAGATAAGTACGGGCATAGCGTAAACTAAATCCCCTTCCCTCTAATTGCTGTAGGTGTAGGACAAACAAGCGGGGCGAAGAAAGCTTACCGACAATCACCATAGTACCAACTGCCACCATCATTACCAGAAGGTGAGAAAGCAGTAAACGCGAGGTTAAGGGTAAGGCTTTTCTCTTACGTGAGCCAACTCTTCTGAATGACATTATTGAGTTACTAAATCTTCAAATTTATAGCCCACACCAATTACTGTTTTAACAAAATTAGGATTGGCTGGGTCAGGTTCAATCTTTTTTCGCAACCGTGCTACATGAGTATCAACGACTCGCTCATCTCCAAAAAAGTTATCTCCCCAAAGCTTATCTATCAACTGAGTACGATTCCAAACCCGATTAGGTTGACTAACAAATGTGCTTAATAAATTAAATTCTAAGGTAGTTAAATCTAGAGCTTCTGACTCTTCAGAATCTAAGTTACGGTAAGCCTGCCGCTGGTCTACATCAACAGTAAAATGGGGAGTACGATAAACCAATGTTTCTCCCCCATGGCGGAGACTACGCCGTAACAATGCTCGAACTCTTGCTACTAACTCTCTAGGGCTAAATGGTTTAACTAAATAATCATCAGCACCAGTTGATAAGCCAATTACTCGATCAATTTCTTCTCCCTTAGCTGTCAACATTAGGATGTAAGGGTCTTTTGCGCCGGGTTTCTGCCGCATACGGGCGCAAACTTCCAGCCCATCCAAACCAGGGAGCATTAAGTCAAGGAGGACAACATCAGGTTGCTGCTCTTGGAATACCTGTAATGCAGATAATCCATCCCGGCAGTGATAGCAGGAAAATCCTTCTCTTTCCAAGGTTGAGGAAATGAGTTGAGCAATTTCTTGTTCATCTTCAACAATTAAAATCTTCATAACTCATTCCGGTTAAATCGTGTCTTTTTATAAAGGTTGTATTTGAGTTTATTCTAAAAGTCTAATTATTAAGATTAATGCGCAAACTATTCCAATTCTTTTGGCAACAAAATATTTTTAAAACTAGATTTGGTAAAATTTAATGTTTATAATTTTAATCAAATTTATGAGTATATTAAAAGACGAATGTGAAGTTTGTACACATTGTTTACCTATTGATGTTTCCGGCGCTTCTATAGTTTCTCCTAGTTGACTAACATTTTTTTGGGTAAATGAGATTGACGGCATAGAACCCAACCCAGACAACACTTTTACTAATCTATTGGTGTCTTGTTGCCACCGACAAATCAGTAAATTAGGGGCTGAGAACTTTTGTTAGCCGATTCAGATCGTTTTTCTGATCTTAAAGGAATTGTCATGAACATTAATTCTAGTCTTCTTCGTCGGCTGCACCGTTCTTTGGCACCGATTATGCTTTTACCCATTCTCCTGACTCTAATTACAGGCTCTCTTTATCAAATCATGCAGCTTACAGACCATAACAGAGGCTTTGGGTGGCTTTTAAGTTGGCATAAAGGAAACTTCGGCATTCTCAACCTGGAAGCAATTTATCCGTTTTTGAACGCGGCTGGTTTACTTACTTTGGCAATTACAGGAATTTCAATGTGGTTTCGGCAGCGTCGTAGGTCGAAGCCGCGTCCTGAAGATGCCTGAGGTTACTGTCTGTTACTAAGTCGCCGTAGCGAAAATAACTGTAACTTCCTACAACCCCAACTTTTCTAGTACAGGTCGCGTTGAGACAATGTGCTTGTCTAATCCCAACTGCTGAGGGCTAATCCCCAACGCTAGAGCAATAAGCTGTGGCAGGTGCAACACGGGTAATCCTAACTGATGCCCAATCACTTTCTCAACTTCTGGTTGCCGAGAATCAAGATTGAGGTGACACAAAGGACAGGGAGTCACTAGGCAATCTGCCCCTGCCTCTATGGCTTCCTGAATGTGCGCGCCTGCCATCTTGAAGGATTGCTGCGGTGCATAGCTAGAAATCGGCCAACCACAACATTGAGTACGTCCCCGATAATATACTGGTGTTGCCCCCACTGCCCGAAAGACATCCTCCATCGACTCAGGATGGAAGGGGTCGTCATAGGGGATAGACTTTTGCGCTCTCAGTAAATAGCAGCCATAGAAGGCAGCACAGTTCAAGTTTGCCAACTTGTGGGTGACTCGTTCTTGTATAGCGTCCAAACCGTAGTCTGTTACCAACGCCCACAACAAATGCTTAACGTCTGTGCTGCCTTGATAGGGTGAACAGCTTTCTTTTTTTAATAGACCATTAATTTGCTCAATGTAAGCCGGGTCTGTGTGTTGAAATTCCTTCAGGCGCTCATCAACATGACCGATTACTCCTTGGCAGGTACTGCAATGGGTCAGTAGGGGCAAATTCAAAGACTCTGCTAAAGCAATGTTACGGGCATTAACTGTATCTTCGAGGAGTTGAGAGTCTTCTTTAAATGTGCCAGAACCACAACAAGATGCTTTTTTGAGTTCCACCAGCTCAATTCCTAGCGCCTGTGTAAGGGCGGCTGTCGATTGATAGAGTTCCCGGCAGGCTCCTTGAGCGACGCAACCAGGAAAATAAGCGTACTTCAGTATTTTGGATGCCATGATTCTTTATTTTGGCTTGCGTAAATCTTGACCTCTTCTTCTATCATCGTTTGCCAATGAGCTTTTAGTGAAATTTCTGGAATCCCTTTGACCTTCAAAATGTGAGCATTTCAACGTTTTTGGTCGTTTATCGGCAACTAAGGCGGGAGTGCCAATTGAAGAAGCGACCATGGCAGCGATGGATGGTTCCTCTTTCCGATAAGATTAAAAAATGCTTAGAACTAGGCAACACTGCTTATAAGGTTCGAGTAATTGGGTTAAGGAAGGCTTATGAACCAAGAAATTTTTGAGAAAGTAAAGAAGATCGTTTGTGAACAACTAGAAGTTGAGTCGGCTGATGTAACACCCGAAGCAAACTTTGCCAACGACTTGAACGCCGATTCTCTAGATGTAGTTGAACTGGTGATGGCGTTGGAAGAAGAGTTCGATATTGAAATTCCTGATGAGGCAGCCGAGCAAATTGCTACAGTACAAGCTGCTGTAGACTACATCAGTGGGAAGGTTACTGCCTCTGCGTAGAGGTAGGGATTGAGTGTAAAAATAAGGGCATTAGCGAGCGGTATTAGTCTAGCTCTGAGGATCTAAACTCAAGGCTCTTAAGCCTAATGCCTTCTTTAGTTTTATGTTATGGGCGATCGCGCCCTATCTTACTGCCATCATGACGAATTCTGAACTGAAGCGTGTTGTGGTTACTGGCCTCGGTGCGATTACACCGATAGGCAACACCTTAGAAGAGTACTGGGAAGGGTTGCTCAGTGGGCGTAATGGCATTGGCCCAGTTACTTTGTTTGATGCGTCCCGGCATAATTGTCGGATTGCTGGTGAGGTAAAGGGTTTTGACCCTCATCTCTATTTGGAGCGCAAGGAAGCCAAACGCATGGATCGATTTGCCCAATTTGGAGTGTCGGCAAGTAAACAGGCGCTTGCAGATGCCAACTTTGTGATCAATGACTTGAATGCAGAGCAGGTGGGGGCAATCATCGGTACGGGAATCGGTGGTTTAAAGGTTTTAGAAGACCAGCAAGAAATCTATCTGACGCGAGGGCCAGACCGCTGTAGCCCATTCATGATTCCCATGATGATTGCGAATATGGCAGCGGGTTTGACGGCAATTCATACAGGTGCTAAAGGGCCAAATAACTGCACGGTTACGGCTTGTGCGGCTGGTTCTAATGCGATTGGCGACGCTTTTCGCTTAGTGCAGCGTGGCTATGCTCAGGCAATGATTTGTGGTGGGACAGAAGCAGCGGTAACTCCCTTGTCGTTTGCAGGCTTTGCCTCTGCCCGGACGCTTTCAACGCGTAATGACGACCCGGCTCATGCTAGTCGCCCCTTCGACCGCGATCGCGACGGGTTTGTGATGGGAGAAGGAGCTGGAATTTTGCTCTTAGAAGAGCTAGAACATGCTCTAAGCCGAGGGGCAAAAATTTATGCAGAAATTATCGGCTATGCCATGACCTGCGATGCCTACCATATGACCTCTCCCGTTCCGGGTGGGGAAGGTGCAGCCAGGGCAATTCAACTAGCGATGAAGGATGCTGGAATTGCACCCGATCAGGTGGATTACATCAACGCTCACGGCACTAGTACTGCTATGAATGATGTCACCGAGACCGCAGCTATTAAAACGGCCCTAGGTGAGAGCGCTTATCAAGTTGCCATCAGTTCTACCAAGTCCATGACTGGGCATTTATTGGGAGGTTCTGGTGGTATTGAAGCTGTAGCGACAGCTATGGCGATCGCCAACGACAAAGTCCTGCCGACGATCAACTTAGAGAATCCTGATCCGGGGTGCGATCTGGACTATGTGCCTCATCAAAGCCGTTCTCAAACTGTCAATGTTGCCCTTTCTAACTCGTTTGGATTCGGTGGTCATAACGTTACGTTAGTGTTTAAAAAGTACAACCCAGCTAACTGACTTTCTACACCGAGAGCAGCAGACTAGTGACCTAACCCCTAATTTTAGGGGTTCAGAACCTGTGAAATACTGTAGATAACATCTCTACAACCCGTTAATACTATTAAAATAGACTGCTAGAGAGTGATGGCGTGATGAGTGATGAGTTATCGGGTGAAGATGCTCTGATTCAACGCTCAAAATATGACTAATGCTTATTCTCTAGCCTTGCTCATCGATTCCGCTAATGGGATGATGGGTGATAGTCTTTGGGCAACCGAGAGCCATTGAGTATTAACTCACAAAAGATCTTGCGTTAAACCTGAGTTCACACTGTAGTCATTAAATAAATAGAAGTTATGGCCGTTGCAACCCAATCTCTCGAAGAACTTTGTATTAATTCCATTCGTTTTCTGGCAATTGATGCCGTAGAAAAAGCAAATTCCGGTCATCCAGGGCTGCCAATGGGAGCGGCTCCGATGTCTTTTGTGCTCTGGAACCGCTTTATGCGGATAAACCCCAAAAATCCTGGCTGGCACAATCGCGATCGCTTCATTCTCTCGGCGGGTCACGGCAGTATGTTGCAGTATGCCCTGCTCTACCTGAGTGGATATGAGGGCATGACAATTGAAGACCTCAAGCAGTTCCGGCAGTGGGAGTCAAAAACTCCAGGACACCCGGAAGATTTTATGACCGAAGGCGTCGAAGTGACAACAGGTCCCTTGGGGCAAGGCATTTCTAACGCTGTCGGTATTGCTGCTGCTGAAGCACACTTTGCGGCTCGATTCAATAAGCCAGATTTATCGATCTTTAACCATTACACCTATGTGATTGCCAGTGACGGCGACATGATGGAAGGTGTGGCTTCAGAAGCTTGCTCTTTAGCAGGACACTGGGGCTTGGGCAAGCTGATCGTTCTCTATGACGACAACAAGATCTCCCTTGATGGCGACACCGATATGTCCTTCACCGAAGATGTCGGCAAGCGCTTTGAAGCATATGGCTGGCATGTAACAGCTGTTGAGGATGGCAACACTGATCTTGAGGCAATTGCTCAAGCGATTGAAGAGTCCAAGGGAGTCACGGATAAACCCTCACTAATCAAAGTCCGGACAACTATTGGCTACGGCTCTCCTAATAAAGCCAATTCCCACGACTCCCACGGTGCAGCTCTTGGTGCTGACGAAGTGAAAGCTACCCGCGATCAGCTAGGTTGGCAATACGAGCCGTTTGAGGTTCCCGAAGATGCCCTCAACCATTGGCGCAAGGCAGTCGAACGCGGCGCTAAGTTGGAAGACGAGTGGAATCAGCTTTATGGTAAGTACAAAGAACAGTACCCCGAAGAAGCGGCAACCCTAGAGCAAATGTGGAGCAAAAAGCTCCCTGAAGGTTGGGACAAGTGCCTTCCCACCTACACTCCAGATGATAAAGGAGATGCAACGCGGAACCATTCTGGTAAATGCTTGAATGCGATCGCCGAAGTTGTTCCTCAACTGATTGGCGGTTCTGCTGACCTTTCCACCTCCAACAAAACTCTATTGAAGTCTTCTGGTAACTTCCAGAAAGGTTCTTACGAGCACCGCAACCTCTGGTTTGGGGTACGAGAGCACGGAATGGCCGCAATTTGCAATGGTCTGGCGACTCATGGTGGCTTAATTCCCTACTGCGCCACCTTCTTGACCTTCACCGACTACATGCGTGGATCGATGCGCCTCTCAAACTTGGCGCGTGCGGGTGTCATTTATGTCATGACCCACGATTCTATCGCTCTGGGTGAAGATGGTCCTACCCACCAGTCGGTTGAACATTTTGCCTCCCTGCGTGCCATTCCTGAAATAGTGGTAATGCGTCCCGCTGACGGTAACGAAACCTCTGGAGCTTATAAAGCTGCTGTTGAAAACCGTCGTGGACCCACAGTAATCGGACTTTCACGGCAAAATTTGCCGAACCTCGCGGGTAGTTCAATTGAAGGAACACAGAAAGGTGCTTACATCCTCTCAGACAGTGAGGGTACTCCTGATATCATTTTGATGGGTACAGGAAGCGAAACCCAACTCTGTGTGAAAGCTGCCGAAGAGCTACGCAATCAAGGTAAGAAAGTCCGCGTTGTTTCTATGCCTTCATGGGAACTATTCAATCGGCAAGATGAGCAGTATCGCGAATCAGTCTTGCCAAAAGCGGTTAAGAAGCGCATCTCTGTGGAAGCAGGTATTACCTTTGGTTGGCATCGTTACGTTGGCGATGAAGGAATCGCTATTGGTATCGATCGCTTTGGTGCTTCCGCTCCCGGAAATGTCTGCTTAGAGAAGTTTGGCTTCACGGTAGATAACGTACTTGCTAAGGCAAAGCAATTGCTAGGCTAATATCGAATCATTGATGACTTGCAAGGTGGGCCCAAAAGCTCACCTTTTTTTATTAGCAATTGATCGAACGCGATCGCCCGAAGCTGATGAATCTACTTGATAAGAACAGCCCTAATTAGCGGCTAGTAAAGCTTTCTTTTTTCAGAGATTCCCGAAGGAATCGCGTTGCGAATCGCGGGTAATACAGCTCCAACAGCGAATCACCCAAAAGCATTTAAAGGCAAGTGACACTCTACAAGAAGACACAGCCTACCTGCCTCAATTATTTTGCAAACAGATGGCTCAGAAAATCGCCCGACAACTTAGAATAGTGGCTACGAGGGTATTGAGAAGTCCCAAATGTCTACCAAGGATGTCTTCCACAATGTAGTTCGGTTAGCCCTAGAAAAAGATGGATGGGTGATAACAGACGATCCACTTTATCTCAAAGCTTCTCCCAAAATTGGGATGTACATTGATTTGGGGGCACAAAAGCTGTTAGCGGCTGAACGGAATGACCAGAAAATAGCCATTGAGATCAAGAGTTTTCTGGGACTTTCAGCAATTAATGAGTTTCACTTGGCTTTGGGTCAATTCTTAAATTATCGATTGGCATTGGAAAAACTAGAGCCAGAGCGAATGTTATATTTAGCGGTTCCAGAAGATGCCTACAGTGAATTTTTTACAGATGAGTTTATCCAGCAAGCAGCCGAAGCGTATCACCTAAATCTAATTGTCTTTAATCCTGTACAGGAGACGATCGTACTATGGAAAAATTAGACTATAGCCAATTGATCAAGAATCTATTAAAAGAACACGCAAAATACCCATTAAAAGAAGAATCTATCGAAAAACAACTCATTTTTAATACTGAAAATGACCACTATCAACTAGTGCATATTGGCTGGCAGGACGAAAAGCGAATTTATGCTTGCCTAATCCATATTGATATTAAGGATGGAAAAATTTGGATTCAACGGGACTTTACTGAAGCAGGGATTGCTCAACAATTAGTTGAACAAGGTGTGCCAAAGTCAGATATTGTCTTGAGCTTCCGATCGCCATTTGTCAGGAAATTTAGTGAGTTTGCCATTGCCTAGCTAGGAAGCACAATCGGTCATGTTAAAGTCGTTGATGACTAACTGACAGTCGTTACCAAACAGCGCTCGCCAAATTCGATTTCGTACCGTACCACCCGCCAACCACTAGGGTGAGGAGGTTGAAAAATGCGATCGCACTCCGCCCACGGCAGTTATGCGATCGCCAATAATAATCCTCTAGCTGTATTGCTACGGCAATACAGTACAAAATACAAAAACCTACATACTAGGCTTTAGCTTATCTTTGCCAAAACAGGAAGCACCTTTTCCCCAAAAGTTTCAATAAACTGTTGTTGCTCTCGATTGACATTGTGCAGGTAGAGTTCGCTGAATCCTAGGTCTATGTACTTCTGCAACCACTCAATATGTTGTTCTGGTTCGGCTGAGATCCGCACAGATTCGTGCATATCCTCCGGTTTAACAAACTTTGCTGCTGCATCAAATTGTTTGGGAAGCCGAATATCTGACAAGACAAGACTGGCAAAGATGTTTGTGCGCCACTGATCGTAGGCTCCCTGGAGTGCGGCTTCCTCAGTTTGTGCGTAGGAAAGTTGCACCTTTAGGTACATCGGCTTGCCCTCTCCCCCACCTCGACGGAAGGCTTCTACAACTTCTCGAAGTTTCTCGTAGGGGTGGGAGACAGTAATCAGCCCATCTGCCCATCCTCCCACCCACTCTGCTGTTTGGGGAGTAATCGCGGCTCCAATAATCAGAGGGGGAACCTCAGGACGCGTGTAGAGTTTAGCTTCTTCCACTGTCACTAGACCGTAATGAGTCACCGTCTCTCCTGCCCATAAAGCGCGGATCACGTCAACGCATTCTCGTAAGCGCTGGTTTCGGTCACCTTTAGCCGGCCAACCTTCCCCGGTAATTTGCTCATTGAGTGCCTGACCACTTCCTAGAGCTATCCAGAAGCGTTGAGGAAACATTTCCGCTACAGTGGCGGCAGCTTGAGCAATAATTGCGGGGTGATACCGTTGCCCTGGAGCATTCACGACCCCAAACGGTAAGTTAGTGACTTGCATGGCTGCGCCTAGCCAAGACCAAGTGAAACCGCTTTCTCCTTGACGCTCGCTCCAAGGATAAAAATGGTCAGAGGAGAGAACAGCGTTAAATCCAGCTTTTTCGGCAGCTTGAACGTACTCTACTAGCTTACTCGGCTTGAATTGCTCATGAGAGGCGTGGTACCCAAACTTTGCCATAACAGTTCCTTGAATAATGCTGTTTTAAAAATCACGATGGTGCTTGGCACATGCCACGCTGACGCATGAACAACTGCACAATTAATAAGCGGTAAGCGGGAATATAGCCCACCGTTCTAGGCAAAGCCATGCTGTAGACATTTGCTCTCTACTATTTATATTTAATCGCTTGGCTGATTAGATATTACCTGCGACATAAATTGCAGAAGTTCTAAGGTGGATGTCAGACGTATCTTCTCGACAGCATACATGTTGACTTTCTAAAGGTAGTCTTGTCCAAGAATCGGAAAGTACTATCGGCAAAATCGTCAATCTAGACTACGCGGGTAAAAAGATGACAATGAAATACCCCTATCTGGGGACACCGCGAGTATTCGTATCTAAACCTCTAAAATAAAGCGCTGCGATCGCAATTTCAGCGTAACTACATAACCTACTGAATTCACAATAGTTGCTGACAAATTTCTTCTACCTTTAGGTGAAGCAATTGTTTCTATAGCAACATAAATTACCTCGGAGCTAAGTCAACTCAGCTTGCTGAAGGAAAGCAATGGTGACTTAGCGTAACTCCTATTTAAGAGTTTCCTTAGTGAAATGCCAGTTTTTCAGTGCCAGCAAATTACCTTACAGCATAAAAAATGCTAGGAGATTAACGGTATGATAGTCTCCCAGCAAATAATTAAAGAGAAAGATTACTTTTCTTCAACATACATTTCTGGTTCAACAGCTACATTGTCTAGTCTGCCAGCTTCGTCGAGAACATATCCACCAGTTGTCTCCATTCCTGAACCTTCTTCTTGCTCCTCTAAGGCTTTTACTTCTTTGACGTTTTTTTCCACATCAACGTTAGAAGGAATGACTTCTTCAGGGTCGTTTACGCCGATTGTTTGTGCCATTTGAACGCCGTAGTGGTTATTACCTGGAGCACCTCTACCCGGTTCAGCTTCTTTAGGATCTTCTGGTAAATTTTGTCTGGTTTCTTCAGTCATAAGATGAATCCTCTGTATATTTTTAAACAAGCTTCCATAGCCTGTAGCAGAATAATTGAGATTGCCTACAGACGAATGTATTGTTTGAACCTCTAAGTTCCCTACGAAGATAACTCGATTTGTACCATTCTTGACTCTTTCGTGGGTATTAGATTTACTAAGCAGCGGAGATTTATCAAACAGCGGAGGGGAAGATTTATAGCCCATCCTTCAGGCTTTAAAGGGGAGTTTTTGCTAGAGGGTTGCAGCTCTAATGGAACTGTAGTACTGCCTGCGATCGCTTCTCTAACAGCAGCTCGGTACTTTCGTTAAAACACAGTGCAACCTCTTCACAATCTCTGCTTCCGTATGTAGAAAATTTGGTAAGGGTTGTAGCCTCGTGGACTAAGAGGCTTTGAGTAGAAAAAGCGTGATCGCCACCTACACTACCCTCTTAACCTCCTACCACTGCTTTGAAGAAAAATGGTATTTTCTACAAAATTCTGATTTCATGTACGTGATAAATCTATTTCAAAAGATGGATGACAAATTTTCATTTTGTAAAAACTTTACTTGTCCACAATGCCGTAGGAAGTAAACGTGTCACGAATTAGGTTTAGGTTAAGCTGCCTGCTGTTTTTAATTTAGCCTTTTACTACCTACATAAATTGTTATTCTACAGTGTAACGAATTTGACTTATTAATTATTTTAATATCTATTGTTTTTATGTGAAATAGCACTTATGCTTTCGCGGCAATTATTTATCAATTTCCAATTGTAAGTCAGTTAAATCTTAACGTTTTCTCTATATTTTAGAATCAACAGATTTGCTTCCGTTCTTTATTCATGAGCGACAGTATTTAGATAAAAATTTGTAACATATTTATCTGCTGAGGTTACGGCTCGAAAGAAGGAGATTTCCTGCGTCAAAAGGGAGAAATAAGTGTATATTTGCCTATATTCGGGCATCGCATATACACTTAAAATTTGAAAGTAGCAAATTGGCAAGGGTAGACATCTGGTGTGCCAGAACCCGATCGCCAGTTTGGCTATTTAGTAGTAACGAAGAAAAAAGACTTATGTCACACGAATTACCATCTTTACCGTATAGCTTTGACGCTTTAGAACCTTATATCGACGCCCAAACGATGCAGCTTCACCATGATATGCATCATCAGGCTTATGTAAATAAACTCAATGCGGCACTGGAAAAGCACTCTGAGTTACAAGGCAAAAGCCCTGAAGAACTGATTCGCGACCTCAACAACCTGCCGTCTGACATCATGACTGCAGTGCGTAACAATGGTGGCGGTCATGTGAACCACTCGATGTTCTGGACGATCATGGCTCCTAATGCTGGCGGAGAACCTACAGGCGCGATCGCTGAAGCGATTAGTGACACCTTTGGGGACTTTGAGAGCTTTAAGACGAAGTTCAATGATGCTGGTGCTACTCAGTTTGGTAGTGGCTGGGCGTGGTTAGTCCGCAATAGCGGTGGCAAATTGGAAGTGATTAGTACTCCCAATCAAGATAGCCCTCTGACCGCTGGTCACTTCCCTATCATGGGTAACGACGTTTGGGAACACGCCTACTACCTCAAGTACCAAAACAAGCGTCCTGAGTACCTAAAGCAGTGGTGGAACGTCGTTAACTGGAACGCCATCAACGATCGCTTCCAAATGGCAAGCCGTTAAACATTGCCAATTGTGGGGCGCAGCCTTTTTGTGGTTGCACCTCATACCAATAAGTTAGGGGCGCACGGTGACACAACCGTCGCCCTTTTTTGTCACCCCGACAGGAAAAATACCTATCGACCTATCTACCTACCACCTGTGATGAGTGACCAAAACCACCAAGAGCTAATCGACAGAGTTATTGAACTGGAAACAAAATTCACTGCTTCTCTAGATGCGATCGCTCATTTACTCAAAGCCGTAGATCATCTCCGTGCTAACGACACTCAGGGTGTTTTTGACTTAGATTTAGCTAGACACGCACTGAACGAAGCGGGATATCAGGAAATTGACCCAGCAACTGATCCTCAAAACTGGCAAAGCTGACAGTTGCGTTCAATTCTTATCGGCTTGTGCAGCACTCGGAGCAGGGACGCAGGGATAAAGCATAAATGAGGTTGTTGGTTCTCCCTATCCCCTCATCTCCCCCGCACCCCTGCTCCTGATCACTCTCAACAATACCTTTGCAACCAAAAGAGGATATTACCGAGGAAATTGAGGTTGCTGTCTAGTTCGTTGCTTTCGTCCTTGTTCAGCGCGGCGATGCGCTATGGAGACCACTTCTGCTTCGCTGCTTTCTCTAGCTACCCGAACTAATAATCCGGCTGCCAATAAACTGGCAATCATTGAGTTGCCACCGTAACTAAATAGTGGCAAGGGGAGACCTGTTGTAGGAAGCACACCTGTTGTAACGCCAATATTTAGCAGGGACTGACCCACGAGCAGAATCATTGCTCCAATAGCGACTAATCGATGAACAATATTTCGCGCTTTCATCGCGACTATCAATGCCAAAGTGGCATAGGTAACGAGTAATAGAAGCAACAACAGGCTACCTGCGAAGCCAAATTCTTCAGCAAAGACTGCAAATATAAAATCGGTGTTTTGAATCGGCAGATAAAACAATTTTTGTTGCGACAGCCCAAAACCAGCTCCCCAGGTTCCCCCGGAACCAACAGCCATAAGGCTTTGAACAAGTTGGTATCCATCCTGCATTGGGTCAGCCCAGGGATTGAGAAACGACATTACCCGTCGTCGCTGATAGTCTTTAATGCTGATACTGAGCAGAGCTAGGAGAAAACCCCCAATGGCTGTTCCTCCTAGCTGGGAAAGGGGTAACCCAGCAGCTAGGGCAATTAACCACAAGGTCATGCCACAGAGGGCGGCTGTACTCAAGTTAGGTTGGAGCAAGATCCCCACGAGTACAGCACAGAAAACCAACAGCCAGAATCCTCGGATTTTCCAACTCAGCCGCTCCCACTGCCCAAAAAGCCGCGCGCTTTGCAGAACTAGAAAAGGCTTGATCAGCTCAGAGGGTTGAAAGGGAAATATCCCCAGCGATAGCCACCGTGTCGCTCCGTTAACTGTAGTTCCTAATCCTGGAATCAGGGTAACGCCAATGAGCATTAACAGTAGAAGTAAGAGCCAACGGGCGACTCCTAGAATATAGCGAAGAGGCGATCGCACTAAAAAGTTGAAAACTATTAAGCCCAGAAAAATTGAAACCACCTGGCGCTTGACGTAATACAGACCATCTCCATACTCAGCATCAGCATTTGGATAGGAGGCTGAAAACAAAACAACCAAACCGACAGACATCCACAGGAAAGTCAGCCACCGTAACAATCGGGCTTCCAAAGCCCATTCCTGGAGGTCGGAGGAGTTGCCAAATGGAATCAGGTTATATAGAGCCACTAATTACTACTGGTGTTGTTGGTCATTAGTCATGGGTCATGGGCATAAAAGTGCTAATGATGACCCAGGCTTCAGATAAAGTCTATGCTCAGATGCACAGCATAGCTTAACAGTAATAATGCCAGACGGAAACAGGGTGATAAGTTGTTCGCAGAGAGAAATAAAAAAAGAGGTCACAAAGACCTCTCAGCAATTCACATAAAAAACTTGTGGAATTAAAGTAGCCCGGTGTTAACGCCCTGCTTACCAGTAGCTAGTTCCACCTTCATGATTTTGCCACCCATCTTCATAATCCGCTGTTGCTCACGGAACCAGTTATCGTAGGAAACTAGTTTGGTGAAATAGGTATTTTGTAGCTCGCGCTGCGTTCTAATCCGGGTTTGGCTAGGAACGCAAGCCGTTATTTTGAACATCCGCATGAGTCGATCTCTCCTAATCAGGTTGAGAAATTTTAAATGTTGATCTCTGTTTTGCCAAAAGGCAATTATCAAAACTTTTTGTAGGAAACTGAATCTGCTACTTGTCTAAATTAGGCGATCGCATTACAGGCTATTCAGTCTTGCTTCTTCCTGAAGTCAAAGCCTAATTTATAGCGAGATAATCAGTTTTGAAACCATTAAGGGTTTGGTGTAGATAGAGCAAAGGTCGGGAGTCAAGAGTCAATACTAGACCGTACAAGCCGCATTAGCCTGATCGCGAGCTAGCACTCACTCCGGACTTCCCAGACCTTAACAGCAGACTCCTAACTTAGAAGTCTAGATAGGAAGTTGACTTAGCTCAAGCCAGAGCAGATGTAGTCAAAGTAAACACCCATTTCCTTACCAGCGTCAGCACCAACTAGGCTAGCGGTGACTTCTTTCATGGCTTGGATTGCCTGAACGGTAGCGGAGATAGGTACACCTAGGGAGTTGTAGGTTTCCTTCAAGCCGTTGAGCACGCGCTCATCTAGGATGGAAGGATCGCCTGCCAACATAGCGTAGGTACCATAGCGGAGGTAGTAGTCCAAGTCGCGGATACAAGCAGCGTAGCGGCGAGTGGTGTACATGTTGCCGCCGGGACGGGTGATGTCCGAGTACAACAGAGACTTAGCAACAGCTTCTTTAACGATAGTTGCAGCGTTAGCACTGATGGTGTTAGCAGCACGAACCCGCAGTTCGCCAGTTTGGAAATAGCCCTTGAGCTTTTCCATAGCGGAGTTGTCGAGGTACTTACCTTGAACGTCGGAGGAATTAATAACCGAGGTAATTGCGTCTTGCATGATTGTTATTTCCTTATTGCACCGATTCTAAGAATCTTTAACTTGAGTAGAGACAGTGTCTCTCTACTGCATCGCTCCGATCACGTAGTCGAAGTAAGCGCCAGCTTCAGAAGCATCTTCGCCAGTCATCATGGAGGCGGCAACATTCTTCATGGCGCGAACGCTTTCTGCAACACCATCAACTGGGGTTCCCAGAGATCTGTACATTTCGCGAACACCTACCAAACCGATTTCTTCAATCGGGGTAACATCACCAGCAACTACTCCGTAGGTGATCAAACGTAGGTAGTAGTCCATGTCGCGTAGGCAAGTAGCCGTCATTTCTTCACCGTAGGCATTGCCGCCGGGAGAAACTACGTCAGGACGCTTCTGGAACAGTTGATCGCCAGCTTGCTTGACGATACGCTCGCGAGACTCAGTTAGAGTTTGAGCGATGCGGAGGCGGCGCTCACCAGAAGTAACAAAAGTCTTAATCCGGTCTAGTTCGCCAGGGCTCAGGTAACGAGCCTCAGCATCTGCATTCACGATGGATTTCGTGACGATACTCATCGATGGATTCCTCCAGAAAAAGGTAACCAGGTGTATTTAAAACTGGCAGTCGCATTTTTGATGATGGAGCTATTCTCCTGTCTGCCTACGAAATCAGCATGCAGTTACTGTTTGAAATCTGACCTTCTAAGTTAAATCTCAGTAGTCTCATAATTCTAAAGTAACAACCAATACAGTAGGTTGGGGAGACAGCCACCTTCCGCAAACATTCTGCGATAGATCGTTCACATTAATCCCACCCTCGCAATAGTTTGTAACATTTTTCCTCAGATTGGTGGATGCAGGCGGGCATTGCTACTTCCCTAGACCTATAAGGGTTGAGTCTAGAATCGTTTATAAATCTTCTAATTCCTTCAGCCCACGCCTCTGCATCACTTGGGACAGATACGCGGGCGACTCCTGGCTAGCGGCTCAGTAATTATCAGTGGGGCTTTATGTTTAGGTGGATTGCCCGATGCCAATACTGTGGCGATCGCCATCAGCACTGTCACAGGTATTTTAAGTGGGATTGTCGCCAATGATTTAGGGAGCCTGACAGAGCGCCTGCGTCAGGACGATCGCAGTAATGATGACTTAACGAAAGCGGTAGGACAAGCGATCGCGTTAGTTATTCTGACTGCGGCAGAAGCTGAAACTTACCCAAATTACAGAAGAGACTTAAGAAAACTGGCAAAAACGGCTACTCAGTATTGGTCATCTGTTGCTAATGCCACTAAAGATGCGCCAGAAGATTATTTTGCCGCAATTAAAGACGATCAACTTGCCGAGCTTTTTGCTAACCGAGTGCAACAGACATAAAAACTATTCTCTAATTTTTGATGACAATCGCCCTAGTGTAACGAACTGGCATGGACGTACTGATGAGATCCAAAAACTAAAGGTTTGGTTAGCAGATAACACAAGGCAGAAAATCTGACTGAGGCGCACCAGAAAGATATTTATTACTATCTTTTAAAACTGAAACAATGACCCTAGCAAGCCATAGATTACATTACAGAATACTTAGAAGTCTTTTATCACTGGTGCCAGTTGGGAAAATATGCTCAAGCTTTTGACACAATTACTAATAACATTAATGACTTTTTAGCTCTGCGTGGCTACAATGCTATCCACATTGAACTGTACAGCCAGCTAGTACAACTCTTACAACAAGATAAGGATGAACAGTGGCGAATTGTAGGTGCTTTTACAGCCTTGGGCAATGCTTACACTTCTCTAAGGCAATACCAGCAGGCAATTGATTACTGTCAGCAACTTTTGAACTTAAGAAAAGAAACTGGAGATAAGTAAGGTAAAGCTAATTGTTTGTTTTTATTAGCTGCTTCATATGAACAAATAGGTAAAATCCAACAAGCATTTATATGTAAGAATCAAGCAAGTCAGATATTAATTGAGGTTGGGGGACTTGATGCCTTGCCAATACCGCAGTGGCAAAAATCGATAGCTAAATTTGCTCAACGCGGCAAATTACAACTAACTGCGTGCTTTGTTGTCGGGTTAGTAGCATTTCCCTTTGCTTTAGTTTTTATTGTGACACTAAACATATGACGATTAGTACGCGTACAATTTAGACAGCAATAATATCGTCTATTTGTAAAGGTTTGATAGGTTTTACTGTTGCTCTATTGTCCTACAAACTGAGATAGCCAAAATATTTATCTTATTCTCTTTCTTCGCGTCCTAGCCTTCGGCAAGCTGCTAGCGCGTCTATGCATCTTTACGGTTCAAAATTCAAAGTAAAAAATCCCCCTGACCTGCTAACAAATCAGAGGGGAACTATTAACTAATCTTTCTAGGAGTAGATATTAAACCTACCCCTAAATCAACAATTACTTGCGACCAAAGCGCGTCGCGAGAGAAGACGGCGACAAATCAGACCACGCCTGCTTCACCAAATCAGTTTGCGCCTTCACGCTACCGATGTAGTTACCCGCAGGTAAAGAGGGGAAGCGGGGATAAGGCACAACATCCTCACCATAGAAGCGAGCATATTCCTGACTATCCACCATCATTTCCACAGCCGCCTGTAGCCCTTTCTCAGCAAGCAGCTTGTTGTACTGACGAATCTCGTCTTGAGTCGCAGGCGCACGTCCCAATAGGTGACGGAACAAGAACTCAATCACCTTAGTGTTGGGATACGGCGTGTAAAAACGACGACGGTAGATTTCGCTACCCGCCAAGGTCTTAACAAACTCCCGCACCGAGATTTCCCCGTTACGAAGCTTGCTGTCCAACTCAGAACGACGAATTTCTGGTGGAACCTGACCGCTAAAGATATCCATCACCTGACAGTAGATGGCATTAACTACCTTTTCTGTTTCCTGGCTATTTGTGCCGGGAGTGAGGCGGAAAATCCGTGCTGGCTTACGGCGAGTTGTACCAACACCCACTTCCACCGACTGACCTTCACCATCTTGGAAGGAGCGACCGAGTTCGATGAACTTCGGCTTGCTCATGTCCATCTGCCGTCCCTTGGCTGCCAAGTCGGCGATCGCCTTGCCAGTTAGGGGCAGCTTATAGGTATCCATCCGAGGCTTAACAGTCTCGAAGCTAGGAACAACAATGTCCTTGCTTTGCTTCGTTAGACGGTTATTCAACTTCTCAGAATTCGGGAAGTTTCCTGCTGGGAGCGTCGGGAAGCGACGATAAGGTACCGTATCTTCGCCAAAGACTTGGGAATACTCCGTACTGTTGACCAAGGCGCTGACAAAGCCACGGATACCCTCAGCCGCGAGAATCTGGTTATACTTCTGAATCTCCTTCTGACTTTCCGGTGCCCGTCCTAGGAAGTGCTTGGTTCCTAGTTCAATCACCTTAGTGTTTGGATAGGGAGCATAGAACTCTTTGATGTAGAGGTCTGAGCAACCTAAGCCTTCAATGAACTCTTTGACATTGATTTCATTGTTACCGAGCTTGCTTTCGAGAGCCGTAAACTCGTTTTTGCTCACGTAAGGCTCGATGTCTCGCTCAAACACTTGCCGATAGGCTGCCCGAATCAGGGTTTGTACCGCCGTCTTATCGGTGTTATCAGTCAGCTTAAATTCCTTAGTCTGTTGGCGTTGCGCCGATACACCTTGGTTAATGCGGAACTGAAGATCTGGTTCTGACCGCACTTCCGCAACTTGACCCAGTTCCACAAAGCGTGGGGTGACTTCCTTATCAACGCGGGTGCCAATATCCTTACCTAGGCTACCCGGACGTGAGGAGCGCAACTGTACGCCGCCGGGAGTGAGATAACGCTCGTAAGGAACGGTATCTTCTCCAAACACCTCTGAGTATTCTGAAGTATCGAGAATGGCATCCACTAAGGCGTAGAAGCCCTTTTTGGAGCAGGTATCGAAGTACTTGTTCATTTCCTGGCGTCCGTAGGTAGGACGACCCAGCAAGCGGCGATGAATATATTCAACCGCCTTAGTGACATACAGAGATGTCCAGTAGAGCTTGCGGAACAAGTCAGACTTTGCCAGCATCCGGATAAACTCGCGCACCGTAATCTCGCCGTTTTCCAGCTTGATTTCGGCAACCTTCAGCCGCTGTCCTTCGTAAACATCCCGTCCGAAGACTTGGAAGTAGCAAGCCCGAATTAATGCTTGAGTAGAGCTTTCGGAGAACTTGATGCCTTGGGCATTGTTGCCACGGCTGCCAATACCAGAGAAGGGGCGTTGGTCTAGACGGAAGATCTTCGGTCCCAAAGAACCAGGGAACTCACCCCGCGCCGCAGGATTACCGAGTTGGTTATTAATACCAGGGCCCCGGTGAATCAGGATGCGTCTGGTATCCTTGCCAAAAGGTGCAGGACTGGTGCTAGGATTTTTCTTCTCTTTCGGGAAGATTGCCCCAAACTGAATTTCCAATGGATCATTGCCAGAACCGTAGACGTGCTGGTCAGGTAACGGCTTATCGTATTCGGCAAAGGTGGTGATAAATTGAGGTACTTTGCGGAAGGGCGCACTGTAGCGCAGCAGATCTTGCTGCATTCCCCAGTTACGACATTCTTGGGCTTCCTGACCCAGACCCCGCAGATAGGGGACTGTTTCTTCACCGAAGTAGTCGGAGTATTCTGAGGAATCCACCAGAGCATCTATCAGTGCCGATAGACCGCCATCAGAAACGATAGAGAAGTACGTTTGGACTTCTTCGCGAGAACTTGGGCCCCGACCGAGGAAGTGACGGAAGGCAAGTTCTAGAACGCGGCTGTTGACAAAAGGCTCGTAGAACTGTTTCCGATAAATTGGAGATTTACCCAAGCGACGGATAAACTCCTTCATGGAGATGTCGCCGTTTTTAACTTGTGATTCTAGATAAGAAATGGCTTGGCTATAAGCGCGGGTAATATCGCGTTCAAAAACCTGCCGATAAGCTGCTTTGACAACAGATTGCTTTTCTGTTGCTGACAAGCCGGGCTTCATCACAAATTTAGGACGACGCTCGGCTGCATTAGAGTAGCTTTGGGGTAGTTGTAGACCTTGCTGGTCGCCAGAAGGACGCTGCCGGAGTTGGTCTGAAGGAATTGCCGCTTTGAATTCGTTAACCAGGATTTCAAAGTACTGGTTAACAATATCCTTGGCGTCGTCTTCCCGCTTAAAGTAGCCAACAGCGGCTTGGCGCATTTCCTGGAGAGCGACTAGTGTGGCTGCCCCAGAGCAAGCATTCTCAATGATTTCTCGTAGACCGCGAACATTAACGGTGATGATGTTGGGGTCACCCGCAACGATCGCGTAGGTCAAATAGCGTAACATCCAAGACAAGTCACGCAGAGACTTCTGCATGTTTCTTGGGCCATAGCGGGCAACGTTGATCGGTCGGAATCCTGCTGGAGTCGGGCCGCCACCTGTTGCCGAAAAGAGCGATCGCAAACCTTCTAGAAAGCCACCTGTGCTTTCTACATAAGTAGCTGTCCCTAATCGCATCGTTTCTCGGGCTTCGTCGCTATCGCGATTAGCGCCTGCCATGACGAGTTCTTGACCAACATCTTGCCTGGGTTTTTCCAGGTAAGCCATCGGTGAACCGCCGACAAAAATTCGGTTGGCGGCGCGGGAGACAATTAGGTCAGCATTTTCACTGAGAGCCTCTGCGATTTCTAAGCGTCTTGTTCCAGAGCTAAAGTAACTGGCAAGCTCGGTTAGCTCACCACTACCGCAGTAGCGGTCTTGTTGTTCGGCTTGGATAATCGTTGAGACTGGAACCGTTTGATATAGTTGTGGACGTGCAACTGAGCTTCCACCACTTGCCTTAACACTCATTATTTTTCAATAATCTCCCATCAGGTTTGCTGCTGCGTTAAGCCTGACCAGTTTGCCAATCTGTTTACTTTCGTTTGTTTAGGTCGGTCTGACACACACGTTGAGTTTTGCTTTTATAAAAAAGATAAAAGCAACGGTGATGCCTTCATCAAACGAATGCCCTGGACTTACCAGGTCAGCTTCTAGATTAAAACGTTTCGGATGTTGTCAGGTTATTTGTTAAGAAGTTTATAGAACTCTCTTAATGGCTTCCCAGGGTCATCATAGTGGATCAAAGCGATATCACTGAGAGACTCTATAAGTTTTGTTACGTTCTCCGTTATTATTGAAAACTTTTACTGCCCAATGTTCATGAACACTACTC
Organism: Kastovskya adunca ATA6-11-RM4; assembly: GCA_019359445.1. Lineage (GTDB taxonomy): Bacteria > Cyanobacteriota > Cyanobacteriia > Cyanobacteriales > Coleofasciculaceae > Kastovskya > Kastovskya adunca. Next base: position 49,440 of record JAHHHJ010000005.1, read on the forward strand.
CTGATCCGAGTGCTGCGGTACAGCGGCTTTACGATACTTATCCCTTTCCGCCAGAACCCTTACTCGACGCTCCCCCACCAGGGTACAACTGGCGTTGGAACTGGCTTGCCGCTTATAACTTTTGCACTGGACAAAAACCTCAAAGGCAGGATGTCCGTATTCTTGATGCGGGCTGTGGAACGGGTGTCGGGACAGAGTATTTGGTGCATCTAAATCCGGAAGCGCAGGTAGTGGGCATTGATTTGAGTGCGGGGGCGTTATCTGTCGCCAAGGAACGCTGTCAGCGTTCTGGGGCAAATCGCGTTGAGTTCCATCACCTGAGTTTGTACAATGCAGACCAACTCGACGGCGAGTTTGATTTGATTAATTGTGTCGGAGTGCTGCACCATTTGCCCGATCCGATTAAAGGTATTCAATCCCTCGCCCCTAAGTTGGCTCCCGGTGGATTGATGCATATCTTTGTCTATGCTGAGTTGGGGCGCTGGGAAATTCAACTGATGCAGAAAGCGATCGCGCTTTTGCAAGGGGACAAACGAGGCGACTATCGCGATGGGGTACAGTTGGGGCGATCGCTCTTTGCCTCTCTACCGGAAACCAATCGTATAGTAAAGCGAGAAAAAGAACGCTGGTCAATGGAAAATCAGCGGGATGCCAACTTTGCAGATATGTACGTGCATCCTCAGGAAATTGACTATAACATTGACACCTTGTTTGAATTGATCGATGCGTCAGGATTAGAGTTTTTGGGCTTTTCTAATCCAAGTTATTGGCAGTTAGAGCGGCTTTTCGGGAAAGATCCGACCCTAATAGAGCGAGCCAAAGAACTAAGCGATCGCGAACGTTATCGTTTAATAGAACTCTTAGATCCAGAAGTCAGCCATTACGAATTCTTCCTCGCACGTCCTCCTCTACCAAAAGCAGACTGGTCTACTGATGAAGCGCTTTTAGCCGCCATTCCCGAACGGAATCCTTGCATGGATGGTTGGCCCAGTAAATGCCTATTTAACTACGATTATCAGATTGTTAACTTGTCAGAAGCAGAATTTGAGTTTCTCCAAGCTTGTGATGCGAATGTAGCCCAACAGCAGACGGTGAGAGAAATTCTGGCTCAGGTGAAATTGGGGTTAGAAGAAGTGCGATCGCTACTCCAACGTCAGTTGGTTGTACTGACACCAGCTTAAAAAATACAACAACGTAGACAATCGGCTTCCGTTTCGATTGAACTACCAAATTCCTGCCTCACTCTAATTACAGACTGAGGCAATTTTTATTGACTTTTAATCCTTTATTAACCAGTATTTATACACAAATTAACTCAACATTGCCCTAAAGCTTAATGTCTAACTCGTATATTTACGTAGGGAAATTGTCTCAGGTTATTTGGCTAATTGAATTTGCCTTGTTCTCAATATCAAACGAGTTAACAGCAGCACTAAGTCTTAACCTACCCAAATTGATATTCACATCAACGCAACGCCGATTAATCTTGGAGTGCAATATGTTTCGTTTTTGCAAATTAGCATTATTAGCAACAGCCGTTGCCACACTTTCACCCGTTGGTGAAGCCGTAGCCGCAACGTTGACAGGGGCACCTCCGATTGTAATTGGACATCGGGGGGCGAGCGGCTACCGACCAGAACACACCTTAGAAGCTTATCGACTAGCGATTGAACTGGGAGCTGACTACATTGAACCTGATGTCGTTTCCACGAAAGACGGCGTTCTAGTTGCTCGCCATGAAAATGAAATTTCTGGAACGACAGACGTTGCTTCTCGCCCAGAGTTTGCGGATCGCAAAACGACTAAAGTGATTGATGGCGTAGAAGTAGAGGGTTGGTTCACCGAAGACTTTACCCTGGCAGAAATCAAGACACTCCGAGCAAAAGAGCGCCTTCCTCAACTACGAGGGACTGAGTATGACGGTCTGTATGAAGTCCCGACGCTTCAGGAAGTTATTGATTTAGCCAAGCAAAAAAGCGCCGAAACAGGTCGCACCATTGGAATATATCCAGAAACCAAGCACCCTAGCTACTTCGACTCCATCGGTCTATCTTTGGAAGAACCTTTAGTTGAACTTCTCAGTACCAATGGCTACACAGACGCTGACGACGCTGTGTTTATCCAGTCTTTTGAAGTAAGCAACCTGCTAAACCTGGCTCAGTTAACCAATTTGCCTCTGGTTCAGTTATTTGGCGGCGCAAATGCTCAACCTTATGACTTTGTTTTGAATGGCGATTCTCGTACCTATGGCAATCTAACTGCTCCAACAGAACTGAGCAACATTGCTGACTATGCGAGTGGGATTGGCCCGTCTAAGCGCTTGATTGTTCCCACAGGCGAGGATGGACAGCTACTTGAGCCAACAACACTAGTCAGCGATGCTCACGCCGCTGGTTTGCTTGTGCATCCGTACACCTTCCGCAATGAAGATGTTTTTCTGGCTCCGGATTATAACGGAAACCCCGAACTGGAATACGAACAGTTCTTTAAGCTGGGCGTTGATGGTGTCTTCAGTGACAATCCCGATACGGCTGTTGCTGTTCGTAACCGTGTGGCTGGTGACTCCAACGCACAGGTTCCTGAACCTGGTTCTTTCTTAGCCTTTGGCGTTTTACCCGTAGCGGAATTGTTACGCCGTCACAAAGCCCAAAAAGTATAAGCATTGGACAAAATTAAAGAGCTGCACGGACAGGCTTGACATCTATAGTCCTATTCGGTGCTGTGGGCGTCGTTGTCACTCAGAACTTACGCAGAAATAGCCTATTGCGTAAGTCCTGAGCTGTAGCAATTAAGAAGCGATCGCTTTTAGTCTTTTACCAAAGTATCTAACCTAAAAGGAATTTGTTGGCGTCTCCGACAACTGTGATTGAACGGCGGGAGGTAAAATCACTCGGTCAATTGCGTGAATGACGCCGTTGCTTGACTGAATATCGGGTTGAACTACCCTGGCTCTTTCTACACGAATCCGACCACTGGCATCAACTTGTACCTCTAGTGGGCTGCCAACTAAGGTTTCAAGCTGTCCAGATTGCAGTTCGCCTCCTCTGATCTCACTAGGTACCACATGGTAAGACAGCACCTGTCTTAGTAAGTCTCTATTTTCTGGCTGAAGGAGCTGTTCTAGGGTTCTAGGTGGCAGCTTAGCAAAGGCTTCATCCGTAGGAGCAAAAATTGTGTAAGACCCCTCCATCAGAAGAGTACTCTCTAAATCAGCGGCGTTAATTGCTGTGGCGAATGTCTGGAGGCGATCGCTTCTAGCTGCCATTTCGACCAAATTATTGTTTGTTACTGATCGGTCATTAGAACTTTCCCTCTGTTCGACTGGGTTGAGAGACTCAGAGCGATACCCCTCTGTTCTATAAGGAGGTGTATGACCAAAGAACTTTTCTATCCGAATTGTTTGAGCCACTGCCGGAGAACTGAACAGGGCACTGACTGCCAGAATACCGAGCAGCAAAGGAGTTTGCAATTTCATAATACTTTTTAAATACAAAGTCTACTATCCTCCCAGGTTAGGGGAGGCATTCAAGTTGTCACCTCTTGCAATCGAGGTACTTCTTTAGAACTAGTTGTTAAAACAAAGAAAAAGCCCCCAGGGGCAAAACTGGAGACTTCAAAGCTTTAACTGAGGAATGGCTAACTTGAAACTGCACTGAAAGAAGCTTGCTTTTAGTTATTGCTGGCTACTTCAGGTTCTACCTTTAACTGAGTCTGAGCCTGTAGCGGTAAAATTACTTGGTCAACAGCATGAATAACGCCGTTGCTGACTTGAATATCAGCTTGAGTTACGGTGGCGTTGTTGACGCTCACTGTCCCATCTGAATTTTTGGTAATTTCGAGTGTCCCTTCCGTTAGTGTTTCGGCTTCTCCTGACTCAATTTGACTGCTAGTAATTGCACCAGGAACGACATGGTAACTCAGCAGTTGCACCAAAATTTCTTTATTTTCCGGTTGTAGAAGTTGCTCCAGGATGCCTTCTGGTAAGGCGGCAAAGGCTTCATCCGTCGGTGCAAAAAGGGTATAAGGCCCCTCGGTTGATAGGGTTTCTTCTAACCCAGCTGCCTCAATGGCTTTGGCAAGAGTTTGAAATTGTTCGCTGTCAGCTGCTTGCTCGACTAAGTTGTTGCCTGCTGGTTCAGCATCAACAGAACTATCTAATGTTTCGTCTGTAGGGGACACTGGAACTGCATCAACAGGAACCTGTGGGGCATCATCCACGGGAATCTCTGTTTCGTCGGCACTTTCAGGGATCGTCTCAGTAGGCGTCTCTTGAAGAGTTTGTTTCTTCTTAGCAGGTGGATTGAGAGATTCCGAGGTACTTTCTTCTCTTGCTCCAGGAATGCCAGTGAAGGCGTCTTCAAGTTGATTAGCTTGGGCAAATGCCGGAGCACTGATTAGAGCACTTAAGCCGAAAATAGCGGTTAGTAGTTGAATGCGAGTTTTCATTTTGCAAATACCTACTGAATGTTATGTTTTGTAAACGTTACGCCCGCAGTTCAAGACAGGCTTTTTTCTAAGCCCTATAGCTGCCGAAAGACGGCATGAGAACTATTGATATCGGAATAAAGCTTGAGAAAAGCGCGATCGCGTTATCTGGAGTGGTTGAGTAGCAGGCAGGTTCTGAGCAGGGACTTAGGGAAGCGGACTGTCACTGATTTGAACAAGGGCTGACGTTGGCAGTCTTGTGAACCCCTCACATATTGGTCGCTTTTACTCACTGCTCTTTAGCTAGCAGTTTTAAATCCAGACATCAATCCAACTACTTCTTTGTAGTGCCAATCTGCCGTTAGGAGTTTTCGTCAACTCCTCGAATTCAAGAGTGTCAGAATCTAACTGATTTCTCATCTCTTGCGCCTGCTGAGGCGTCAGACCAGCTAGAATTAAGCCTTCCAATCTAGCTTCATCGGTGCGAGTTGAGAGGTGCTGTGTGTTGATCATCACAGTGACTCCTGATGAAATTGATGCTTTCTTCTGTCTGGTCTTGAGAATAGCTCTCAAAAGTAAAAAACTCGATAAGATCCGCAACGTTATTGAAAAAATCCCCAGAATTGTGGAATAACGTCTCAAAACGCTGGGAGACGAATGTGAAAGCAGCTGCCGACTTCTAGCTTGCTGGTGACGGAGATCTTGCCGCCATGACGTTGCGCGATCGCCTGAGCGATCGCCAGCCCTAACCCTGTCCCTCCCGCCCGCCGAGTGCGAGCCGGATCAGCACGCCAGAAGCGATCAAATATAAAGGGAATCTGGTCTTTGGCAATACCGATGCCTGTATCCTTGATATTCACTAAAGCAAACCGATTCTGTTTAGCTAGACAAAGCTCTACCTTGCCACCCGCAGGAGTATATTGCAGGGCATTTTCCAGAAGATTAGAAAATAAGCGGGCAAGTTGTGCTTTATCGCCCACGACAGACACCTTCGCCAACCATCGTGCTTGCAGAGTAATTTCCTTGGATTGTGCGGAGGGTTCGAGTAATTCCAACAAGTCCTGTAAGAGCTTGTTGAGGGAAATCGGGATGGACTCCCGCAGTGGAACTGAGGCGTAAGCATCCGTCTGTGCTAAAAAAAGCAAGTCTTGCGCCAATGTGCTCATTTGAGAGGTAGCCAGGGCAATAGCAGACAACTTCTTAACATCTTTCGGATGAATGCGTTCTGGGTGATTCAAGATCACATCAGTTGAGGTTTTAATCGCCGTCAGAGGACTGCGAAGTTCGTGGGATGCATCGGCAGTAAATTGTTTCAATCGTCTGAAACTTTGCTCAATTGGCTCTAGGGTTCGCTCTGTCAGCCATAAGCCGCCAACAGCTACCAGTCCAAGCGCGATCGCTCCTCCCATTCCTAGCCCCCACAGCAGTTGACTGTGTACGGTTTCTAAATCCTCTGTAGACTGGCTGGCGCGAATGTACCCTTCCAGAGAAGCCTTACTGGAGTTAGGGTCGCCTTTGTAGATGGAAATGGTGAAGGTGCGAATATGTCTTGGTCTTTGCGATCGCTTTAATGTCACCGAACCTGTTTTGGGAGGAAAGCTTAACGAAAGTGTTCCTTTACTTGCTAACACTTTGCCCTCAGCGTTAAACCATTCCAAGCTTTGTTGGTTGCGGTTAAAAATATCACGCCAAGGCACTTCCTCTACCTGATCAAGATACTCACTTCCTTGGACTTTAACTTCCGTTAATGAGGGAGCCGCAGCTTGAGCAACAGTCAGAAGCTTTTCATCAAGTTGGCGATAGAGACTGTGAATAAAGAACAAATAGACGCCACTACCAAATGCGCCCATAATGGCTGCCATTACGATTAGATATGACAACAAAAGACGCCAGCGTAAGCCTTGAAACATGCAGTTCTCTCAATGAGTACATCAACATCAAGACTAAAACTCTCCCATACATCAAACTAACTTTCCTCCCCCAGCCAGCAACATTGACAGGGAAAGTTAACGCTAGATTGAGTTAAACAATAGGGAATAAACGGGCAATTTTAGGAATGTTGTTTGAGACGATAGCCCAGACCATAAACCGTCTCGATCAAATTAACCGGAACCCCAGCAGACTTAAGTTTTTGCCGTAAGCCGCGAATATGTGCCTTCACGGTTGCTTCTTCGGGAATCTCCTCAAAAGACCAGAGGTGTTCCAGAATTTGAGCGCGACTAAAGACGCGACGATTGTGGCGGAGAAAAAGTTCTAGCAGGCTGTATTCTTTCGGGGTTAGAGAGAGAAGACGAGCTTCGTAAAAAACTTCGCAGGTATTGGGGTTAAGTCGTAAGTCTCCCCATTCCAGTAGAGGTGAAAATGTCGAATTTCCCCGACGTAGTAGCGCTCGAATCCGTGCTGACAACTCCTGAAGTTCAAAGGGTTTGACCAGATAATCATCTGCCCCCGCATCTAAACCAATTACTCGGTCATCTACTGAATCACGAGCCGTCAGCATCAAAATGGGGAGACTTACCCCTTCAGCGCGGAGTTTCCGGCAAAGGGTAATACCATCGACTTTGGGCAGCATTACATCAAGCAAAATTAAGTCATAACTGAAGCTTTCTGCCAGTTCTGCACCCAGTTGACCGTCATGAGCAATATCGACAGCATAATGGCGATCGGTGAGGTCTTCGGCAAGCGCTTCTGCAATCCGCTCATCATCCTCTATGAGCAAAATCTTTGTCATAGTTTACCCCTGTCTTTAAGGTAATTTTTTGAGCCGAGCTAGAGAAGTACGTGACGAACCTATAACTTGTAAGTTTTATCGTCAACTTATAAGCATTGGCAATCTTTCTAACCCAGAGTGTTTATTAATGGGTTTAAGCCAATTTGGTTAATAAGGCTTGACAAAGGACTACTATGTTCCCGTTTCTCCCGATTATTTCTGTTTTTGTCATCTAGAGAGACTTTTGGTCAACAAATAGATTGGCGATCGCCCCCTATAAGGCAGTGGTTGCAAGCATACCAAAGATTGAAACTTCTTTAAGTATTGTTACCAGCGCATGGTATGATTACCTCTGGCTTATGGCGATCGAGCCAGCTTTCTCTAAAGGTCTTTTGCTGCTACCCGTGAACTTGTCAGACGACTCTCTTCCACCGACACCAGCACCCGACGAGGAACTTTCTCAAGAAAGCGCCTCACCAACTACTGCTGGTTCCTCCATGCAGGAGTATTACCAACTCAAGCGAAATTTACTGGTGATAACCCTGGCAATGACAGGAGTTATTTTTATCTCGGTTTGGATTTTTTACTCGATTGACATCGCCTTGAATTACTTAATCGGGGCGTGCACAGGTATGATTTACTTGAGAATGTTGGCAAAAGAGGTTGAGCGGCTCGGTCAACAAAAAAGGCGTCCAAGTTCTACCCGGCTGGCGCTGCTTATTGGAGTATTTGTCGTTGCCAGTCAGTGGCAAAAACTGCAAATTTTGCCCATATTTTTAGGATTTCTGACGTATAAAGCCGCCCTCATCGCTTATGTGCTGCAAAGCACTCTACTTCCTCCTTCTTCTAATAAGTAGTAGAAGTAGCTTTAAGCTAGTCAACAGGGTTCACTCTTGATAGGTATCTGGGTAAATCTCCCTAATGGAAATGATCCACGGTTTAAGCATTATCAATTCTTTCCCCCTTGCTGAATTAGAAGTTGGGAAGCATCTTTACTGGCACTTTGGCAATTTCACAGTCCATGGACAAGTATTTCTAACGTCCTGGTTTGTGATCGGCCTTCTCCTGATTGCTTCCATCGCCGCTAGTCGCAATCCCCAACGAATTCCCAGGGGTATTCAAAATTTTATGGAGTACGCCCTAGAATTTATTCGGGATTTGGCGAAAACCCAAATCGGGGAGAAAGAATATCGTCCCTGGGTGCCCTTTGTCGGCACTCTATTTTTGTTCATTTTTGTGTCAAATTGGTCTGGGGCACTAATTCCCTGGAGACTCATTGAACTCCCTGAAGGTGAGTTAGCGGCTCCTACAGGTGATATCAATACAACGGTTGCCTTTGCATTACTCACTTCTCTAGCTTACTTTTACGCGGGTATCAGTAAAAAGGGGTTGGGATACTTTGCAGGTTACGCGCAGCCAGTACCAATTTTGTTGCCCTTCAAAATTTTAGAAGACTTCACTAAACCGTTGTCTCTAAGCTTCCGACTTTTCGGAAACATTCTCGCCGATGAATTGGTGGTGGCTGTTTTGGTGCTACTGGTTCCCCTATTTGTACCAATTCCCGTAATGGCATTGGGTCTATTTACGAGTGCCATTCAAGCGCTGATCTTTGCTACTCTAGCAGCCGCCTACATTGGTGAGGCACTAGAAGAGCATCATTAGTCAAGGCAACACTCGCGTTTCCCAACTCTAGATACCTCCTGTTGCCAGTCCGCCCACCCGTGCGGATTTTTTGGAGGTAGAAGCCTCTGTTTTTTGTACTTTAATTAACTCAAGGAAAATTAATCATGGATCCATTAGTTTCTGCTGCTTCCGTTATCGCTGCTGCCTTAGCTGTTGGTCTTGCTGCTATTGGCCCTGGTATTGGTCAGGGAAATGCTGCTGGTCAGGCAGTAGAAGGTATTGCTCGTCAGCCAGAAGCTGAAGGAAAAATCCGGGGTACGCTGCTGTTGAGCTTAGCGTTCATGGAAGCGCTAACCATTTACGGTCTTGTAGTTGCCCTCGTGTTGTTATTTGCTAACCCCTTCTCGTAAGGCTTTTATCAGCGCTCAGACTTGCTTTGCTATTGCGGTCTGAGCGCTGTAGCTCAGTGACTACAGCCCATAAAATGCATCCAACTCCCAGCTCTAGTCTCAACCTTTTGTAAGCTCTGGGAACCGACTAATCATGATGACCTATTGGACAATTTTGCTAGCCGTTGAAGCAACGGAAACTGCTGCTGAAGGGGGCTTATTTGATTTTGATGCCACCCTCCCGTTGATGGCAGTGCAATTTTTGCTTTTAGTGGTGTTGTTAAATATTGTGTTTTACAAACCCCTAACAAAAGCAATTGATAGCCGTGAGGAATACGTCCGCAAAAACTTGTTGGACGCCAAGGAACGGACAACGAAAGCAGACAAATTAGCGCTGCAGTACGAACAAGAGTTAGGTGAAACGCGACGCAAGGCTCAAAGCACTATTGCCGCAGCCCAAGAGGACGCCCAGAAAATTGCTGCCCAAAAAATGGCAGCCGCACAACAGGAAGCACAAGCTCAACGAGAGCAAGCCGCTCAAGAGATCGAGCAGCAGAAAGCTCAAGCAATGGCTTCCCTAGAGCAAGAAGTGGACAGTCTCAGTCGCCAGATCTTAGAAAAACTCCTCGGGTCTGAGCTAGTAAAGTAAAGCGACTCTAGAAGGTTGAAGGATGAAAAACTATATTATCTTGTTCTTCTCAGGAGCAAGATATACAAAAAAGTCATACTTCACACTTCTGTAGTCAAAGTATTAACAAGTAAAACGCAAGCGCAGTTGTAAAAATGGCGATCGTGGGAACGTATTTATTCCTAGCAACGGAAGCGGCAGAGAGCGCCTCAGAAGGCGGTTTCGGTCTAAATTTCGATATTCTAGGAACCAATCTAATTAACCTCGTTATTGTCATCGGGGTTCTATTTGTTTTTGGGCGTAAAACTGTGGGAAATGTCCTCTCCCAGAGACGCGCCAAAATTGAAGAAACTATCAAAGACGCTGAAGCTCGTGTTAAAAATGCTGCCTCTGCTTTGGCAGATGGTCAGCAAAAGTTAGCAAAAGCTCAGTCAGAAGCAGAAAAGATTCGCGCTACGGCAGAAGAAAATGCCTCAGCAGCAAGAGAGGCAGTCTTAAGTGCTGCTGCCAAAGACATTGAGCGCATGAAAGAGACTGCAACTCAGGACTTAAATACAGAAAGAGAAAGAGCGATCGCTGAACTTCGTTCACAAGTGGCAGCTTTGGCAATGCAGCGAGTAGAGTCCCAACTCAAAGACCGCTTAGATGACTCTGCTCAACAAAACTTGATTAATCGCAGCATTGGTATGGTGGGAGGTGGCTCATGAAAGGTAGTTTATTAACCGCTGAAATAATAGAGCCTTACGCAGAGGCCTGGATGTCTCTGGCCCAATCCAGTAACATCGTCGATAAAATGGCAGAAGATGCCGCCGGTTTGTTGAGCTTACTGAAAGATTCAGAAGACTTGAATCAATTCTTGGCTAGTCCGATAGTCAAAGCGGAAGATAAAAAAGCTGTAATGCAGCAAGTTTTTGGAGAACAAGTTCATCCCTTGACGATGAACTTCTTGAAGCTGCTGGTCGATAGACGGCGCATTCAGTTTCTAGAAGGGGTTTGTAAGCACTTTCAAGCCTTGCTGCGGAAGCTTAATCAGACGATGCTGGCGGAAGTAACCTCCGCTGTCGAACTCAGCGATGAGCAACGGCAATCTGTCTGTGAGCGAGTCAAAACGATGACCAACGCTCAGCAGGTGGAACTAGAAACAAGCATCGACCCGAATTTGATTGGTGGTGTGATCATTAAAGTAGGCTCTCAGGTCATAGACGCCAGTCTACGCGGACAACTTCGTCGCATTGGTATGCGCCTGAGCAGCGCTAGTTAGAGACAAAAGCTCAAAGGGCGCTGAGGCTAAGAGCAGCGCGTCTAGCTCTGATCTTCCGCTGATAATAGAACAACGAACGACTAATAATTGACATGATTAGCATTAGACCTGACGAGATTAGCAGCATTATTCGGCAGCAAATTGAACAGTACGACCAAGACGTAAAAGTATCTAACGTCGGTACTGTTTTACAAGTCGGTGATGGCACAGCCCGGATCTATGGCTTAGAAAAGTGCATGGCTGGGGAGCTGGTGGAATTTGAAGATGGCACCATCGGTCTTGTTCTTAACCTAGAAGAAGACAACGTCGGTGCCGTATTAATGGGTGCTGGTCGCGGTATCCAAGAAGGTAGCTCCGTTACCGCCACGGGTAAGATCGCCCAGATTCCTGTTGGTGACGCCATGCTCGGTCGCGTCGTAGATGCTCTAGCCCGCCCTCTGGACGGTAAGGGAGACATCCAAGCAAGCGAGACGCGCCGGATTGAATCAGGAGCACCAGGAATTATTGAGCGGCGCTCGGTGCATGAACCGATGCAAACAGGGATCACGGCGATTGACGCGATGATTCCTGTTGGACGTGGTCAGCGGGAGTTGATCATTGGTGACCGTCAAACCGGAAAAACTTCCATTGCGGTAGACACGATCATCAACCAGAAAGAAGAGGACGTAGTTTGCGTCTACGTTGCCATCGGTCAAAAAGCTTCTACTGTTGCCCAGGTGGTAAACGAGCTTCAGGAACGGGGCGCATTGGCTTACACAATTATTGTTGCCGCCAACGCTAACGATCCGGCTACCTTACAATACCTGGCTCCTTATACAGGGGCAGCGCTGGCGGAGTACTTCATGTACAAAGGCAAAGCGACGTTGGTAATCTACGATGACCTCTCTAAGCAAGCCCAAGCCTATCGCCAGATGTCCTTGCTATTGCGTCGTCCTCCCGGACGGGAAGCCTATCCTGGAGACGTTTTCTATCTCCACTCTCGCTTGTTGGAGCGGGCTGCGAAGCTCAGTGATGACCTAGGTGGTGGTAGTATGACGGCGTTGCCGATTATTGAAACCCAAGCGGGTGACGTTTCGGCATACATTCCCACCAACGTGATTTCAATTACGGACGGTCAGATCTTCCTTTCCTCTGACTTGTTTAACTCCGGTCTGCGACCTGCCATTAACCCTGGTATTTCCGTGTCACGAGTCGGTTCTGCTGCCCAAACAAAGGCAATGAAAAAGGTGGCGGGTAAGTTGAAGCTGGACTTGGCACAGTTTGACGACTTACAAGCTTTCTCCCAGTTTGCTTCCGATTTGGATAAAGCAACACAAGACCAGTTGGCACGGGGTCAGCGCTTGCGGGAACTCTTGAAGCAGCCTCAGTACTCGCCGCTAGCGGTTTATGAGCAAGTAGCAATTGTTTACGCGGGTATCAATGGCTATCTGGACGATATTGCGGTTGATAAGGTCAGCAGCTTCACCAAAGGACTGCGGGAGTATATCAAGACCAGCAAGACCAGATTCCGTGAAATTATCCAAAATGATAAGGCGCTGACGGAAGAGGCGGAGAACCTTCTCAAAGAAGCGATCGCTGAGTACAAGCAGACCTTCCTTGTATCTGCTTAGAGGCGCTTGGACTAAGGATTAGGGGCTAGGGAGACTAAAGATACTCCCTACTCCTATTCCTGACTCAGCACTTCCTTACTCAATACTCAGGATTTAGAATTATGCCTAATCTGAAGTCAATTCGCGATCGCATTCAGTCGGTCAAAAATACTAAAAAAATTACCGAAGCGATGCGCCTCGTCGCCGCCGCCAAAGTGCGACGCGCTCAAGAACAGGTCACTGCTACCCGTCCTTTTGCCGACCGCTTGGCACAAGTGCTCTACGGATTACAGAACCGTCTGCGGTTTGAAGATGCGGATTTGCCCCTCTTAAAGCAACGAGAAGTCAAGACTGTCGGCATTTTGGTAGTCTCCGGCGATCGCGGTTTGTGTGGTGCTTATAACACCAACGTTATCCGTCGTGCGGAAAACCGTGCTAAAGAACTGCAAAAAGAAGGGTTGGACTATAAATTCGTCATCGTTGGACGCAAAGCCTCTCAGTACTTCCAGCGCCGGGAGCAACCAATTGAGGCAAAATACATCAACCTAGAGCAGATTCCCACAGCATCTGAAGCATCAATGATTGCGGATGAACTGCTGTCTCTGTTCCTATCAGAAACTGTAGACCGGGTTGAGTTAGTCTACACCCGGTTTGTCTCCTTGATTAGTTCTCGCCCAGTGGTTCAAACTCTACTGCCACTAACCCCACAAGGTTTAGAAGCACGAGATGATGAAATCTTTAGGCTGACTAGTCGTGGTGGTGGATTTGAAGTGCAACGAGAGAAAGTCACATCTCAACTTGCTCCCTTACCCCGCGACATGATTTTTGAGCAAGACCCCGTGCAAATTCTGGACGCCCTCTTGCCCTTGTATCTAAACAACCAGTTACTGCGGGGATTGCAAGAGTCTGCCGCTAGCGAACTGGCTGCTCGGATGACAGCAATGAACAACGCTAGTGAAAACGCCACAGAATTGATCGGCACCTTAACGCTGTCTTATAACAAAGCACGGCAAGCCTCAATTACTCAGGAAATCCTCGAAGTTGTCGGCGGTGCCGAAGCGTTGGGATAAAGTCAGTTTCTAACTTAAAAAACCACAAGCGTCTGAGAATGCTCAGGCGCTTTTTTTAAGTAGCTTTAACCCGTTGCCCTACAACTACAAGATGATATTTTCTCAGGTAAAATTGATTATTTTGTACTAAGACTAGCGATATTAAGCGTGACCGGGCTTACACTAAAGTTCGTCTTGCTTCTCTTTCCATCCACTGCAATTTTTATTTTGTCAGAACCGTATTGATTCATGTCTAACATTTATACCGTTCAAATCCAACACGAAGGACAAACCTACACCATTGAAGTACCCGAAGATAAAACTGTTCTTGGGGCAGCGGAGGAAGCCGGGATTGATTTGCCCAATTCCTGTAACGCTGGTGTTTGCACTACTTGCGCGGCGAAAATTTTGGAGGGAACTGTCGAACAAGGTGAGGGTATGGGAGTTAGCACAGAACTTCAGGCAGAAGGCTATGCACTGTTGTGTGTTGCCTATCCTCGCTCTGACTTAAAGGTGGAGTCCAACAAAGAAGAGGAGGTGTACGATCGCCAATTTGGTGCGCCTAAGTAACTACCTCAGAGCAAATCAGAACTAATTCTGGCTCCCAGGCGAATGGGCGATCGCTAAATCCTGAGCGTCGGTGATTGATACACTAATTAAGCTCTGATATACACCCAAACAGAAAAGCGTCATCATGACAACACACTTTATTACGGCAGAAATTGACTTACAAGAAACTCCAACTCAGCTTCAAGAAGCGATTGAGGCGGAACTCAAAGCGCCTGGGGAACCTCTACGCTGGGCAATTACGAATGTGGACGTAGAGCAGCAAAAAGCCTCCGTTGAGGCAATTGTTACCGTAGCAGAAGCCCATCAACCTCAAGCGTGAATCAACGTCCTTACACCGTTGTCTTAATTGTTCCTACGGGTATTGGGGCATCAATTGGGGGATATGCTGGAGATGCTTTGCCAGTGGCACGAGCGATCGCGCAAATTTGCGATCGCCTGATTACCCATCCCAACGTCCTCAACGGTGCCCAACTCTACTGGAATCTCCCCAATTCCCTATACGTGGAAGGCTATGGACTCGATCAATTTGCTGCTGGAAACTGGGGACTACGCCCCGTCCATCAGAATCGGGTGGGATTAATTCTTGATAGCGGCATTGAACCAGAACTGCATACCCGGCATCTTCAGGCGGCAGATGCCACCAGAGCCACCTTGGGGTTAAATCTCACTGATTATGTAGTGACGGATGCCCCTTTAAACGTGGAATTGCGAACCGCTGCTTCCGGGGCAAGTTGGGGAACAATTGGCAATCCTGGCAGTTTATTACGGGCGGCTGAGGTACTGCTTACCCAAGCTAAGGCAGAGGCGATCGCTGTTGTTGCCCGTTTCCCTGACGATCTCGGTAACGAGGCACTGCAGGCTTATCGTCATGGGCAGGGTGTAGACCCCCTAGCAGGTGCTGAAGCCGTAATTAGTCATCTAGTGGTCAAAACCTTCCAAGTTCCCTGTGCCCACGCCCCAGCCCTGCTACCCCTCCCCCTCGATCCCGATTTATCACCGCGTTCAGCCGCAGAAGAAATTGGCTATACCTTCCTACCCTGCGTTCTCGTAGGACTAAGTCGGGCACCGCAATTTGTGACTCAACCCTCTCCCCACTCAGAAACTATCTGGGCAGATGCCGTTGATGCCCTCGTGATTCCCGCTACCGCTTGTGGAGGAAGTGCAACTTTAAGCTTTAGCCAATCGCGCACACAAATTATTGCCGTTGAGGAAAATAAAACTTCAATGCGAGTTTCCCCAGAAGCGTTAGGGATGAAAGTAATACAGGTACACTCATATTTAGAGGCGCTTGGCGTTTTAGTTGCTCATCGTGCTGGTATCAGTACAGACGCCCTCAGCCCCTCGCTATCATCATTGCGTTACTTATCCCCTCTTTAGGTAGTGTCTAAACAGATTCCCAATTCCCCTGAGATAGAACCTTTGACACGTACCCAAGTCTTAATCGCTATGGGGTTCACCGCGATCGTGTTACTTGCTGTTGCCAAACTTTGGCAGCACCTAGGTTCTGTTCCTCTCCTTCCCCTACAAGGAACTACTGAAGCCATCTTCCTCGGTTTAGCGATCGCTGTCTTCATTACGGGTGCGAGTAGCGTAGTCTACCAGCTTTGGCCAGCTTACCGCCAGAGCGCAGATTTTTACTTACATTTAGTCATTAAACCCCTAGTATTTCCTGATCTAATTTGGTTAGGATTACTGCCTGGATTGAGTGAAGAATTGCTCTTTCGGGGCGTGATGTTACCTGCGATTGGGATGAATGCGGCAGGTCTTATCATTTCCAGTGTGGTATTTGGTATTTTGCACCTGAGTAGCCCCCAGCAGTGGTCTTACGTCGTCTGGGCATCAGTAGTCGGGTTGCTTTTAGGCTTCAGTGCATTGGCAACAGGTAATTTGCTCGTCCCAATCGTGGCACACGTCGCTGCCAATCTGATTTCTAGCTGCTTGTGGAAGTTGGATAAGACAAAGTCTGCCTAGGCAGGCTTCGCGATCGCAAGATGCTGACTTCTTAAGGTATAGCCATCCTTATTTAAGATAGCTATAGACACAATAGACGACAGCCAAAACTCTAATTTCTCCTCTATTTTTTGGCAGCAAGCTGTGCTAGTGCTAAGGGTAAAATCTGATGTTCTTGCACTTGAATTCGGGCATGCAAGCTCTCTAAAGTATCGTCCGGTAGTACAGGTACAGCCGCCTGAATCAAAATCGGGCCGCTATCCACTTCTAGTCTCACCAAATGCACCGTACAGCCTGTAATTTTCACTCCGGCTGTTAGAGCTTGTTCTATTGCCCGAATTCCCTTGAAACTTGGCAGCAAACTCGGATGAATATTCACAATGCGATCGCCAAAGGCATCAATCAGCACAGGCGTGACTAACCGCATCCAACCTGCCATCACGACATACTCCACCTCATACTGCCGTAATGTCTCAACGATCGCCGCGTCCAACTCTTCCCGTGCTTCGTAGTCGCGGTGATTGAGTAATACTGCTGGAATTCCCCAACTTTTGGCTCTAGCCGCCGCTTTAATCCCTACATTGTTGTAAATCAACACCTGAATTTGGGCATTGAGTTGCCCAGAGGCGATCGCTTCTGCAACTGCCTTAAAGTTACTGCCACTTCCAGACGCCATAACTCCCAGCTTCAAAGGAGTAGTGCTCGTTTGGGGAGGAAAAACAGGAGGTGAAATGAGGGATTGAGTGGTTTGAGCGATCGCTGAGTCGAAATTAGTCATTACATTACTTAACCAGACGAGAGCCAGCAGGACATTGTATTTCACCAGCTTGATCGCTGGAAATAGTCGGCATGGCTGGAGGAGTTGATGACGGTGCCTCCGTTTCGCAGATCCCTGCTATTGTTAAATCCTCTTCATCAACTTCGACAAGAAAAACTGCACCTGTCAAGCTTGTTGATTCAGGGCGTTTAGCGGTTGCGGCGATTATCACGCTCTGCTGTGAATCATCCTGCGGCACAATCTCATAGCGATAATCGCTGGTTTCCGGCTCAATACCGATGCCTAAATCCTCAATTGTTTGAGCAAATTTACCATATTCAATGTAATAAGCCTGTTGAGCACGATTCAGCGCACCCACATAAACCTTAGCTTCCTCTTGCCTAGAATCATTTGCCTGAGCTTCCGGGTCAACCAGAATTTGCGTATCTTCAGGTAATGTCGTTTCCTCAGAAATTTTCTCTAGTAAAACGGCATTAGAAGCAAAAGCGGTAGGTCTGGGTTGTCCGGGACTGGTATCCGCTAGTTGCAGGCGTAGCTGGTTATCAGCTGTGAATTCAAAAATGGTCATCACCGTTTCAGCATTGGGTAACTTTATATCCAGATGCATCGGCTGAAATGTCGGTTCAATGCTGTATCCCAAAGGTAAAGCCACATTGGTTTCCTCATCAAAAGGCAACAGCATGAAAAATCTACCATCTTCTGCAAAAACCAACTTCAGCGTCTGACCGGAGGTGCTATCTTTGGCTTCCCATTGACCCCTCAATCTCGTTTGTGCTGCTTGTACATCGCTGGTTTGGGTGGTGTTTTGAGCAATAGCGCGACCGGGTAAGGCTTGAGCATCAACAGTGGGGAATGTAAAAAGCAACCCCAGCAGGAAACTAAAAGTTAAGCATTTACCAGAGATACGATTGGCTTGCAGAGGACGGAAATTACTCATCAGGTTCTTCAGATTCTTCCTCAAGGTCAAATGGCGATGGCAAGCCGAGTATTTTAGCATTTGCCTTCTATAGAATAGCCCTATGCTGACAATTGACTATTAGTCAAAATTTGCATGATATTAAAGCGCGATCGCTTCCTCGACAATGATGCCATTGCTGCTTGGGTGTTTTTAGCCCCAGCTCTAATTCTGCTTGGCATCTTCCTTCTAGCACCGATCGCCTACCTGTTTTACTTGAGTTTTACCACGGGTAGTTTCACCGCCGCAGGCGTTCAATGGACAGGACTAAGAAACTATATCCGCCTCATCCTCAACCCAGACTTTTGGCAAGTGTTGGGCAACACAGCCTATTTCACCATCGCCACAGTGATTCCTAGCCTAATCATCCCGCTAGGTTTAGCCGTGTTACTAGACCGCTCCTTTGCCCTGAAGGGAATCTTGCGAACTGCCTATTTCATTCCCTCAATCACCTCTCTCGTAGCCGTTGGTTTAGGCTTTCGCTGGTTATTTCAAACAGAAGGCCCCGTCAATTTGCTACTAGGCTTTCTGGGAGTAGAACCGATTTCCTGGCTTGGCAGTACAACTTGGGCAATGCCTGTATTAATCTTGCTGAGTAGCTGGAAGCAGCTAGGATTCAATATGGTTGTTTTTCTAGCAGGACTCCAGGCAATCCCCCTAAATCGTTATGAAGCAGCAGAACTTGATGGTGCCGACTCTTGGCAACAGTTCCGGCATGTTACTCTACCAGGATTACGCCCCACCTTCGTCTTTGCCGCCGTTACCACAGCCATTTTCACTCTACGAAGTTTCGAGCAAGCTTACATCATTACAGGGGGTGGACCATTAAACTCTACAAATGTCCTGGTGTATTACATCTACGAAGAAGCCTTTGCTCTGTTTGATTTTGGCTATGCTGCCGCCGCCGCCACCGTATTACTAGGAGTCACATTAATACTGGTGTACTTACAATTGAGAACCTGGGAAGAAGATTAAGACCCCACTTGAAAGGCAATAATTCAGAGTTGATGTCTTAATTGACCAAATCGCGGCTCTCCGGTGCAGCAACTTGATTATGCCGCGCGATCAACCTCACTTACTCTGATAGCGTAACCACAAACTCCTCTGGCAATACTGCGGAGACTGAAGAGGTAGCAAAATCGGATGTATTTCGGGTCACAATAACTTCTAATCCTGCGACGTTTGCAGCTTCACTTGTCACGGCATCTTCAAAGTCCGTCATAGAACTTTGTAACGCAGCCCGAATAACCTCATCTGTGACGCTAGCGACCTGAAGATGCTGTAACAACCTTGACAAAAGCTTACGTGCTGTTTCACTACCAACTTGACGACGCAAAATATAGAAAATATTCGTCACAGCATGACCGGAAACATACCCTTGCACTTGCGGCTGTGCCACCCTATTTAGTGCCTGTGCAGAGACAACAAAAAATGGCTGTCGCTGAGCTAGAACATCGAGCCAAACGTCACTATCAAACAATACGCGCCTCAGTCTCAACTGTATTTCTCCTCCAGGTAGTCCACATAGGACTCTGTAGGCTCTTCTGTATCTAACTGAATTACACCAATTAGGCTTTGAGTCCAGGGATCAAGACCAGTCAAGGAGTTCACGTTTGGAGTTGGAGGACTAAACACCAGCGTTTCTTGTTGAATCGAACTCAACAACGACTGTACTAAACGCCAGCGATCGCCAATGGGCAATTGCAACGCCTGGTTTTGTAATTCTTGCAATGTCATTAGCCCTTTCCTAACACCTCTTTATCTATTTTGACACTCCCCCACCTGACGGTACAGGGATTCTTTAATCTACGAGCCAACTTGCTTCGACAGGATTGCTCCAACCAAAGTAGATGGTAATCATCAAATTCAGGAACAGAAAATTGTTGCTGACCTTTAACTTGCTAAATCTGGAAACACTTCCTGTAAAGCTGGGTGAACCAAACGATGATTCTGCACGTTGACGCCTCTACCTAAAGCGGGGTCGCGTTTCAATGCGCCTAGCCCTTGATTTGCCAGCTTGAGGACGTAGGGTAAGGTGCTGTTGTTCAAGGCTTGTGTTGCTGTCCAGGGAACGGCTCCGGGCATATTGGGCACCCCGTAGTGAACGACTCCTTCTTCAACATAAATAGGGTTAGTGTGAGAAGTCGGGTGTAGGGTTTCAATACAGCCTCCCTGATCTACCGCCACATCGACAATCACAGAACCAGGGCACATTTGTTTAACCAACTCGCGGTTTACTAGCACAGGTGCACGGCGTCCTAGCACTAGTACAGCACCAATAAGTAAGTCAGCCTCAGGTACAGCGGCTTCAATTTGGGCAGAGGTACTGTAGAGCAACTCAACTCTAGAACCGAACAAAGTTTCTAAATAAGACAGCCGTTCAACGCTGATGTCAATAATCTGAACTCGCGCCCCCATTCCCATCGCCATCCGAGCGGCTTCTGTACCGACAACCCCGCCACCTAAAATGACGACTCGCCCCGGTCTAACTCCCGGTACGCCGCCTAAAAGCACGCCTCTGCCACCTTGCTGACGTTCGAGAAATCTTGCCCCGAATTGCACCGATAACCGACCCGCAATGATACTCATTGGAGTGAGGAGGGGGAGGATATTTTTGTCGGGGAATTCTACGGTTTCATAAGCGATCGCACTGACGCCAGAATCAATCAAATGCTCCGTCAAAGCTCGGTCTGCTGCTAGGTGCAGATAGGTAAACAGCAGCTGTCCTTTTTGAAGAAACTGATATTCCGGCTTCAGGGGTTCTTTGACTTTGACGATCAACTCACGCTTCCATGCGTCTGCTGCTTTAGAGACAATCTTTGCCCCGAATTGCTCATAGTCGGCATCGCTAAACCCAGCCCCCTCACCAGCATTGGTTTCTACGAAAAGTGTATGACCTGCTTCGCACAAAACCCGCACGCTACTCGGAGTTAAGCCGACGCGAAATTCTTGATCTTTAGTTTCTTTTGGGACACCTATTTCCATGTTTTACCTCTATCAATAATCAGTGCGTTTCACGCCTACTTTTAGGGCAACAGCTTTGTTACTGAATTACACCGATGGGAGTAAACAGCCCGTGATTGCGAGTAAAGCAGTTACTTGAGCCAAGGGCTGTCAATTATAAGTATGACGATTTGTTGAGAAGTTTAATATTAAAGCGCTGCCACCTCATAAGGGCGATCGCCTCAAAAAAGTGACGCTCTCAGGAGAAAAACCTACGGGCTTGACTTGAGGTGTAATGCAGGATTTACAATTAGTAAAGAATTGTAACCTACTAGAAGTAGGAGATTGGAAACGTTATGACACAACCTCAACCCCCAGTTACTCCCCAGTTAGCAGAACCTAAGTTTGGTTTTAACGAATACGCCGAGCGCTTAAACGGGCGAGCAGCAATGATTGGCTTTGTTTTGACGCTACTGATCGAATACATTTCAGACCAAGGAATCCTAAGTTGGCTAGGCTTACAGTAGACTACTCAGGCTGAGTTTTCTCTACTGGTAACTAAATATCGCCGATTCGAGGCAAGTTAGCATAGTAGTAAAGCCCTCAGTGGTTCATTGGTCACAATGATTGGGGCGTTGATAGGATAACCTTAAGTTAGATTAAGACTAATTGGAATAGAGTAAGTAGCAGCCGTGATGAATGCTTTATGGCCTCGATTTTTAAAGGTAGCTTACCGCAAAGAGCCAATTTCTAGCTTTGTTGTTATTTTTGGAGCCGTTGATGCAGTCATTGGGGGTGTAGGAGAACGCTGGTCATTAATGACCTTTGGGCTAGCGATGGTGGGAATTGCCATTGCCCTGCGTTGGTGGCAAACGCAGCAGCAGGAAGCAGAATATAGCGATCGCCCCGCCACCCGGTTTCTCCCTGCTAGCCCTTCGCGGACTCCCTTACCGATGTTAAGTACAACCAAGCGTCAGCCGCCTCACTAAATGCGTTCTGTAGCTTCTGGTGAATGGCTCTAGATTAGCGATTTCGCCCGTCTCCTCCGCTTGCCGTAAAAACGATTTGCTACTACACAGAGACATTCAACCCTAAAACCTGATTAAAAAGCTCTGCGTCTGGCTACCGAATGTGCTAGAGCCAAATTGTTAATTGCCTGGCATGGATGAAGCGGGCGCAGGGTTTGAGAGATTAAGTGTGAGCTAAATTCAAGAACTTCTTGCCGTTTACAGGTAACGGTGAGCTAGATTGTGGTGAAGTAAAGTAGCATTTTCAGGCGAAAGTTGCTGAGATTACGGAACAAATTGAGTCTTGAGAAATTCTCAAGTCTGAGTTGCTAGGTTTGCCGTTTGGTTGGCAAGAACAACTTTCACCGGAACGGATTAACTAAACAATCTGCCCTCCCATTCCAAAAAACTCTCCCAACCGTTCTAACTGAACAGGCGATCGCGGACGGGATATTCAGCAGGTATTTGTGGATGAACTCCTTAATTCATCGTGGCAATAAGAGACGGCTAGTTTTCTTAGGAATGATAGCGGGGATAGGAGCGATCGCACTCAGTGCATCCGTATCCCGTGCTATCGACTCTCCCATAGTTTCTGCTGAACCCCAAATCCTCATCCAACCCGTAGAAGAGCCTGTCGTCCCAGACTGGACGCAGGTTGAACTGCTGAAAACTTTAGAGGGTCACAAAGCAGGTGTAGATTCCCTAAGCTTTAGCCCAGATGGGAAAATTATCCTCAGTGGCGGCGGGTACAATGATGGTCAGCTCAAATTGTGGTGGGTGAGAACAGGTACGCAAATTGAAAGCCTACGCGCTCATCGGACTGCTGTGAGTGCTTTGGCGTTAAATCCCAACAGCGAAATTCTTGCTAGTGGCGGTGACGACGCAGCCGTTAACTTGTGGAACTGGCAAACCGGAGAATATAAGCGGACGTTTCTCGACCATACGAGCAATGTACTTGCCTTAGCCATGACTCCAGATGGTGAAAACCTTGTCTCCGGTGCCTTAGATGGTATTAGAGTGTGGAATTTAAAAACCCAGCATCTTTTGTACACGCTAGTACGTTATGACAATCAAACTTACGCCCTCGCTGTTCATCCGAATGGCGAAATTTTGGCAAGTGGCGGCAAAGAAAGAGTCATTAAGCTGTGGAATTTGACAACGGCTCGACTTATAGGTAGTTTGTCTGGGCATCAGGGAGAAATCAAGGCGATCGCAATTACCCCCGATGGCGAAACTCTCATTAGTGGTAGCGATGACCGCACCTTGAAAGTGTGGAATATGCGGACGGGACAACCGATTTATACCCTCACCGGACACACCGGACAGATTCGCGCGATCGCTATTTCTCCCGATGGGCAAACTCTCGCCAGCACCAGCAACGACGGCATCCGCCTTTGGAATCTGAATACTGGAGAGCAACTCGCCCTACTAACTGGACACAGAGACTGGGTACAATCCGTTGCTTTCAGCCCCGATGGGCGTTTATTAGCCAGCGGCGGTGTGGATAGAACCATCAAGCTTTGGCACAATGCCGCCGCAGTGGCAAGAAAATAGAGAGGTAAGGGTGATTGCTAGAAGAACGCGCCTACTGGCTAGCATGGTCAAAAATTGAGCGGATTGGGCCAATCTTATTGAGGCGATTGCAACAGCGCTTTGGAACGTTGGCAATGGCTTGGGCAGCCTCAGGAAATGATTTGGCGTCGGTTGAAGGGATTGGGCGGCGGCTGGTGGAGACAGTCGTGCAGGAGCGATCGCGCATCCATCCTGAACAACTTCTAGAGCAACATACCGCCAAAAATCCTCATTTCTGGACACCTGCCGATGCCGATTATCCCCGTTTACTGCTAGAAATTCCTAATCCCCCCTGTGTGTTGTACTATCGCGGGCAAGTGCAGCCCCAGGAGAGTCAAGGGATCGCCCCAATGGTAGGAATTGTTGGCACGCGGGAACCTACCGACTATGGCAAACATTGGACGCGGAAAATTAGTACTGCCCTGGCGCGGCATGGGTTTACAGTAGTTTCGGGTATGGCAGCGGGAATTGATACTGAAGCCCATCGGGGTTGTTTAGAGGCTGGAGGACGGACATTAGCGGTGTTAGGAACGGGAGTGGATGTTGTCTATCCCCCACGCAACCAAACGCTTTATGAGCAAATTCAGCAGCAGGGACTGGTATTGAGCGAATATCCCGCAGGAACCAAGCCAGACCGCGCT
The DNA here is from genome assembly GCA_019359445.1 of Kastovskya adunca ATA6-11-RM4. Taxonomy (GTDB): domain Bacteria; phylum Cyanobacteriota; class Cyanobacteriia; order Cyanobacteriales; family Coleofasciculaceae; genus Kastovskya; species Kastovskya adunca. The sequence goes on from JAHHHJ010000005.1 coordinate 73,530, forward strand.
CACTTTCCCCAACGCAACCGCATTGTCGCGGGGTTATGTCGTGCCATTTTGGTAATGGAAGCACCAACTAAATCGGGTGCTTTGATTACGGCGCACCAAGCTAATGATTATTGTCGAGATGTCTACGTACTACCGGGACGATTAGATGATGAGCAGTCCCAAGGCTGTTTAGGGCTAATTAATAAGGGAGCGCAGATTATTCCCAGAGAGGAAGGTCAACTGATGGAAATGCTGGGAGCCATTCCCAAACTCGATCCGGTTGAGCAATTATCACTGTTTTCCCCCTCCCCTGCACCGGATCTGCCATCAGAACTCGCCCAGGTATTGCAGGCGATCGCCACGCAACCAACTCCCTTTGATATCATTGTTCAAGAAGCTGGCTTAACCACGGGAGTTGTCTCTGGGGCACTACTACAGTTAGAGCTGGAGGGATTGGTGATTCAGTTGCCAGGAATGATATATCGGCGATGTTAAAACGGTATAAAAAATGGCGGCAATTTAGCTCTTTGATGCTGCTAGCATTAGGCGCTGTTTTGACCTTGTCGTTGATGTGCAGTACTCAAGCCACAAATCTCAACTTGCGTTCCCTGGCGCAAAAACAAGGTTTGAATATTGGTGCGGCGGTGCTAACAGGAGTATTACAGAAAGAACCGACCTATCGGCGGGTGTTAGCACGGGAATTTAACATGCTTACACCTGAGAATCACATGAAGTTCAAGCCTCTGCATCCAGAGCGCGATCGCTACGACTTTGCTCCGGCTGATGTCCTAGTGGACTTTGCGAAAGAAAATGACATGCAGGTGCGGGGTCACACCCTGGTTTGGCATCATTCTTTACCGGAATGGTTAGAAAAAGGAGAGTGGACGCGGGAAGAATTGATGGCGATTTTACAAGAGCACATCTACACCGTTGTCGAGCGGTATCGTGGACAGGTGGTGGAGTGGGATGTGGTCAATGAAGCGATCGCCGATGATGCTTCGCTGCGGAAATCCATTTGGCTGAACGTAATTGGTTCAGACTATATTGAAATGGCATTTCGCTGGGCACATGAGGCTGATCCTACAGTCAAGCTGTTCTACAACGACTATGGCAGCGAAGGGATAAATTCCAAATCTGACGCTATCTATGCTCTGGTGAAAAGTTTGCGCGATCGCCATGTTCCCATTGATGGCGTTGGCTTGCAGATGCATGTAAGAGCCGATAAGCCCCCATCAGCGGAAAAGGTCGCCGCCAATATGAAACGCTTGGGCGAACTAGGGTTGGAAGTGCATATTACTGAAATGGACGTGAAAATCGAGCACGCAACAGGCACTTTAGAAGAGAAATTAACCGCGCAAGCCAATGTGTATCGTGACATGATGCAGGTGTGCTTAACGGCAGAAAATTGCGACACCTTCGTTTTGTGGGGCTTTACAGACCTCCATTCCTGGATTCCCCGTTACTTAAAGCAGCCAGACTCGCCACTAATTTTCGACAAATTTTACAACCCTAAGCCAGCCTACGATGCCTTAGTAGAAGTTCTCAACTAGTGCTAGCTCTAGAACTTCATGGCGATCGCGATCATTAGTATTTTCCTGGTTTTTCAACTTATCAGTGTAATTTTTTCACTGTCGTAACAGGTATTTAGTATAGAGTTTTTTTATTGATACGCTTCCTTGCACATCGTATTTACCCTAGTTCTTGAAGCGATAGAATACAGCTCAATTCACTACTCAAGAGCGGTGTATGCAGTGTAATCGGTTCAAAGTTGCTAATAATTTTCTCAGAGGGCTAGTTCTAAGCGTGGGGATCGCCAGTGCAAGCGCGATCGCCCAGACACTTCCTCTAGCTCCCGACTTGATTGCTTTCAACTCACCAGAAGGCGAGGAACTCCTGCTAAAAAGCGATGCGAAGCAGGACTTCTGGAACCTGAGTATGCAGTTCGTCACGCAAATCAACCAAGCCTACTGCGGTGTTGCCAGTATGGTGATGGTACTGAATGGTTTAGAGATGCCAGCGCCAGAATCACCTCAGTATGCACCTTATCGCGTGTTTACCCAAGAAAACTTCTTTGACAATCAAGCGACTCGACAAGCGCTCAGTCCTGCTGTTGTTAAACGTCAGGGTATGACGTTAGATGAACTAGGAAGATTGTTTGACAGTCATGCTGTCAACGTGCAGGTATACCATAGCGCCGACACCAGCTTAGAGGAGTTTCGCCGATTAGTTGTGGAGAATTTAGACCAGCCGGGAAATTTTGTTGTTATTAACTATCTTCGCAGCGAAATTGGGCAAGAACGCGGCGGCCATATTTCACCCTTAGCGGCATACAACAAAGAGAGCGATCGCTTTTTAGTTCTGGATGTTGCTCGCTACAAGTACCCTCCTGTCTGGGTAGAAGCAGAGGATTTGTGGCAGTCAATGGCAACGGTCGATTCCACTTCAGGTAAGACTCGTGGGTTTGTTTTGGTTAGCCGTAAATAGAGAGGGTTACTGAGAGATTAGTTCTTCTAAGCGATGGAGGCGTCTATATCCAATCTTCCAACACTAGAGTGGGAACTAGGAAGAATGGCTGTAAATCATCGCCTTTAGTTGTGTGGCTAAAACGCGATCGCTATCTCCTCAACGAATGGATGAGGTAAGAAACCTATGGCGATCGCATCGCCTCTACTTGTCTCTGCGCTTTCAGCTACTGGTAATGCTCGATTACCTCTTCCATAAATTTTTGCCAAGTTTCATTAGGAACCCAAATTTGATCTAGAGTCTGCTTTGCCTCTTCCTCACTTATGCCTTCGTTGAGGCGACGATGTAGATACATAAAGGCGGAAACTCGCATATTAGCAGCGCAATGAACAAAAACATTTTTGTCAGCGTTAGCGTCCATGGTGCTAAAAAAATGCTCGATGTCTTCGAGAGTAGGATTTTCCCAAATTACAGGGATATGCACGTACTGCATCCCTTGATTTTCAACAATTTCTTGCTCCTGCGGCAGGGCATTTGATGATTCTGGTAAGGCAAGATTAACAACAACTTGGTAGCCTGAATCTCTGATTGCTGAGAACTGTGCTTCCATTGGTTGTCCCGCCGTGGCGATAGAATCTGATATTTTTAGAAAGTTATAGATGTTTCCAAGGGCGTCAACAGACATATTCTTCTGTATTTATAGACATGAAAACTGCTGGGTTACAACGGCAAATTTAGTAGTTTTAGGTGAACCCCAATTCGGCTAAACCCAGATAACGAATGCCCTCCGGGGTAATTTCAAAGCGATAGGGTAATAGCTTGACCCCAAAGGCGATCGCCTCTCGCAATAGTTGACCATAGAGGGGATCAGCGCAGTCCCCAGGAGCAAAGTGAGTACAATCACCACGATTAATGAAGTACAGCATCACAGCGCATCCTAGTGGCTCTAGTGCCATTAATTCTCGTAGATGCTTTTGACCGCGAGTTGTCACCGTATCGGGAAATAACACTAGTTCACCCGCCGCCCAGGTTGTACTTTTTACCTCTACATAAATTGGCGACTCTCCACTCTCACTGGTGAGGAGAAAATCGATCCGACTTTTCTTATCTACCCCGTAAGGCACCTCAGGACGAATCGTTGAATAGCTGCCTAACTCTGCAAACAAGTGTTTTTCCAAAGCCAGCTTCACAATCCGATTAGGCATTGCGGTATTCACACCAACCCAAGTCGGTTCATTGTCATAAACCTGAGTCATTTCCCAGGTGTAGGCTAACTTGCGTTTCGGGTTATCGCTGCGGGAAACTTGCACCGGATTGCCAGGGATGCACATCCCCGTCATCGGCCCTGTATTCGGGCAATGAGCGGTAATAATTTCTCCAGAAGTTAACTGAATTTCCGCAAAAAAACGCTTGTAGCGGCGGAGCAGCGTTCCTGGGTAGAGAGTGGGATAGTGGTAAAGCCAAGTCATTAAACAGGGAAATATTAGGAAGAGAAAACCGTTAAATTTTGGAGCATCATCAGGAATTCGTCAATAAACTAAGAACAATGCCAAATTGAATTCAGTCACTTCTAGGCACAAAGCGTTGTAGAAATAGCGTCTAAGCTGGAACTAAGCTGAAAGTCTTAGAATAAATCCCATTGCAAAGTTTCCGCCATAAGCTCCTTTTAACGTCATCTATGCAAGATATTAATCCTAACTCTGTCTCTGTTGATGCTCTAAAACCGTCGGAATCTCCGATTTTGAATCGGATTAAAGACATAACAGAGAAACTAGCCCCTCGCTTGATTGAAATTCGCCGTCATATTCATGCTCATCCCGAATTAAGCGGTCAGGAGTACCAAACAGCAGCTTATGTTGCTGGCGTGCTTTCGTCCTGTGGGGTGCATGTGCAAGAAGCGGTGGGGAGAACTGGCGTAGTGGGCGAGTTACCGAACTTGGGAACTGATCGGCGCTGCTTGGCGATCCGCACTGATATGGATGCGTTACCTATTCACGAACGCGCCCCGATTGAGTTTGCCTCTCGTCTACCGGGAATCATGCACGCCTGTGGACATGATGTTCATACAACAGTTGGACTAGGAACGGCGATGGTGTTGTCTCAGTTGGGAGAGCAATTGCCAGGACAGGTACGCTTGATCTTTCAACCTGCTGAGGAAATTGCCCAAGGTGCGAGCTGGATGGTGGAAGCGGGTGTGATGAAAACAGTGGATGCTATTTTGAGCTTGCACGTATTTCCTTCTATTCCTTCCGGTTGCGTTGGGATTCGCTATGGGGCATTGACAGCAGCAGCAGACGATCTGGAAATATTGATCATGGGAGAATCGGGACATGGTGCGCGTCCCCATGAAGCGATTGACGCGATTTGGATTGCCTCGCAGGTGATTACAACGCTTCAGCAGGCAATTAGCCGGACGCAAAACCCGCTGCGACCTGTGGTGCTGACTATTGGGCAAATCAACGGGGGTCGAGCACCTAATGTGATTGCCGATCAGGTGCGATTAACGGGAACAGTGCGATCGCTCCATCCAGAAACCCATGCCAATTTACCCCTGTGGATTGAGCACCTTGTCTCCTCCGTCTGCCAAACTCACGGCGCACGCTATGAATTTCACTATCGCCGAGGTGTGCCGTCGGTGCAAAATGACTTGGTGTTGACGCAGATGACGGAAGATGTGGTTAGGGAGGCATGGGGAAGCGATCGCGTCCAAATCTTACCTGAACCGTCCCTAGGGGCAGAAGACTTCGCCCTCTATCTGGAACATGCTCCCGGCACCATGTTCCGCCTCGGCGTCGGTCATCACAACAAGCCCAACTATCCTCTACATCATCCTCAATTTGAGGTAGATGAATCCGCGATCGTCACTGGCGTCGTTACTATGGCTTATTCCGCCTGTAAATATTGGTTGAGTTAATCAGTCCTGACCTTGAAAATTCCAGAAAATTGAGCATTAAAAGTTTAATCCTCTAGTTTCTAACCCTAGGAGGATTAATTGGGCAGTAGCTCCAGCTATCATAGGCTACCAAGATGCAATAGCTTGCGTCTGTAGAACATCTATAGATTAGAAAATTGCTTATGGCTTCGCCGACCCCTCTTACAGGATTAGAGCTAGTTGATTGCGCCAAAGCAAATGCAAAGCAAGGCATTGAAACGGCAGCTCACCAATGTGGCTACGGTAATAAGCTGCAAGTTTTTCAGCAAGAACTCAAGCAAGCGTGCCAAGACATGGGCGTTAGAGTCAACGAGCTGAGCGATTTAATTACCGATCAAGATAATTTGATTAGAGATGAAGGGGAAATTATTGCTCCTTCTACTGAGTCCGAGTTGTAGAACATCGATTCATATCTAATAGCGCGAAGATCTAGTAGTTTCTCGCTCTCTATCCCTAGCTCTTACCTTCTCGTTGCCAGATTTGAACCGTACCATCTACCCTGCCACTGGCGATAATTTGAGCGTCGGGGCTGATAGCGACGGACATAATCGAACTCATCGGTTCGACAGTAAGGACAGTAACTCGTTCTTCTGTCTCTAAATGCCAAAGGTGTATTGTTCCATCAGAACTACCACTGATTACCATCTGTCCATCGGGGCTAAATATTGCACTAGTTACAGGTGCGTCATGGGCGTAGACAACGTGGAGCTGTTCTCTGTCTTCTAGATGCCACAACTTTACGGTTCCGTCTGCACAACTTGCTGCCAACCTTTGACTATCAGGACTGATGGCAAGAGAAGAAACCGAGCTAATATTTCCTTTCAGAACACCTAGTTGAGAGCGGCTTTGTAGTTGCCAGAGGGTAATGATGCCATCGCCGCCACTACTGGCAATGAGCTGAGCATCGGGGGACAACGCGATCGCCTCGATCCCTCCTTTGTTCTCGCTTATGCTATCAATCAGCTCACCCTTTTCCAATTCCCACAGCTTAATCGTCTCGTCAAAGCCACCACTCACCAGCAGTTGCCCATCGTGGCTAATAGATAGCGATCGCACGGAACTCGTATGACCCCTCAATGTACGAATTAATTCCCCGGTTTCTAGCTGCCATAGTTTAAGGGTTTCGTCCCAACTGCTGCTGACCAAGTATTGCCCATCAGGACTGATAGCAATGGCAAATACCCCCTTAGAATGCTCAGATAGGGTGCGAAGCAGCTTGCCGCTGACGATGTTCCAAACTTTAATGCTTTTGTCAAAACTACCTGTCACCAACACTTGATTATCGGGGCTAATAGCAAGGCTACGAACCCAATCAGAATGGGCGGCTAGGGTATAAACAAAGCTCCAATTGGGAGGCGTTGTCCTTTCTGATGAGGTAGGTATTGGGGAGGGTTCAGGTGGTGGCGTTACTTCTGATAAGGTAGGTACTGGGAAAGGCTCAGATGGGGCTTTTGCTGTGCTGGATGTGGGGGATGCCAATCCTGGGGTAAAAAGGGCAGGTTGTCGCGGCTCAGGTAGGTTGAGGGAGCTGTCTGATGAGGGGAGGGGCTGGCGGTTAATTCGAGTAATTTCTACTTTTAGTTTAGCGATCGCTGTCTCTAACATCTCCACTCTGCCAGGTAGGGAGGAACGATTCAAGTATTGAATCACGCCACTGAGAGATTCCTCTAGGCTGGCATACTGTTGTCGAAGTTGGGCAGATGTTGGAGGGCTTTGTGGCTCAGTAGGAGCTTCCGGTGGCGTCAGGGCTTTTGGTTGTTGAGTTTCTAACTTAGCGAGGGCGGCTTCTAATTCCAACTGCTGTTGATCTGCTAATTCTTCTGCTTGGCGATAGAGATGAGCGATCGCCCCATTTGTCAGCCGTCGCACTCGCTGCTCAATGCGTAGCCGATTAATTAAATTCAGCAACAACGCCAGCGACACTGGCACCAATCCATAGCCTACCTGTCCCAACTCCATCGCCACGGCTGTCCCCAAAATCGACGCCGCGATCGCGACATATTCAATAATTTCTAGCCAGTGGCGCTGATTAGTCATTAGTTAGGTAGGGTTCAAGATTCAAAACTAATCGCTAATATTCTGTTACCTGTCCTTGTGGGGTGCAGGAGTACGGGGATGCCGTATCCCTGCTGACCAAATCACCGACTGACCAACTCACCAACTCAGGACTTTCTTTATACTTCATCCTCTATAACCTTAAGATTGCTCGCGCAATGTTGAAGTAAATTAAAACCCCCAAGACATCAACGGCGGTGGTGATAAACGGTGCTGACATCAGAGCAGGATCTAAACGGAGATGGTTAAAGAGAAAAGGTAGTGCCGAGCCTGCCAATGAAGCTAGAAGAGCGATCGCTATTAGACTACCTCCGACGCAGAAAGCAACTAATAAATTTCCTTGCAGTATATATGCCCATACAGTAGCCACACTCCCTAGAATCGTTCCCAGGAGTATTCCTGCCATCGCTTCCCGCAAGATGACTTTAAGTGGCCCTAAATCTCGAAGTTCGTCAGTATTCAATCCCCTGATCACCACCGTTGAAGACTGAGCACCCACATTACCCCCCGTACCTGTGAGCAAGGGAATAAAGGCAGTAAGGATTGCCATTTGCTGCAATATTGCCTCTTGCGACTTAATAATGGTGGCAGTGATGCTGTTTGTCAGTAGCAAGACGAACAACCAAACCACCCGCTTACGAGCCACGGTGATTAAATTCGTTTGAAAATAATTGTCACCTCCTGATTGAACGCCACCGCCTAAGGCATAGATATCTTCCGTTGTTTCCTCTTCGATAATGTCAATCACATCATCGACAGTGACAATCCCCACTAAACGCTGCTCCCGGTCTACTACAGGGACAGCCAAAAAGTCATAGCGTTGAATTAGACGTGCTAGTTCTTCTTGATCGGTATCGGTGTGAACAGACACGACATCCCGCGCCATAATTGACGCCAGAGTGTCTTGCGGCGGTGAAGTCACCAAATCTCGCAACGACACAATTCCTGTCAGTTGTCTTGCCGCATCCGTAACGTAAAGGTAGTAAATGGTTTCAGTAACGTGGGCTAAGCTACGTATCCGTTCTAAGGTTTGGGCAACAGTCAAGCTTTCTTTTAGCGAAACATATTCGGGGGTCATGATCCGACCTGCCGTACCCGCTTCGTAACCCAGCAATAGAGCTGTTGCTTCGCGTTCTTTGGGACTAAGTTGTTCCACCAAACGGCGAACCACTTTCGCTGGAAGTTCATCAAACAAACGCGCCCGGTCATCCGGCGACATTTTATCTACAATGTCCAAAACATCCTGGCGTCTAAATTCTTCAACCAGCGCCTGCTGGACGCTAGAGTCGAGATATTCGTAGACTTCGATCGCCTCAGCTTTTGATAGCAAGCGAAACGCGATCGCCTGCATTGTTTCAGGTAGCCCTTCGATCGCCTCGGCAATATCCACAGGCTGCACGGGTACCAGCAGAGCTTTCGCTCCTTGGAAGTTATTCTGCTCCAGCAACATTTGCAGTTGTGTTCGCACCAACTGCCTGAGTTCGTTGCGCGATATGGTCTGGAGGGGGATTATGTTCTCAGTCAAGTTAAACTCCAGCCGAAATAGTTAGGTTTTGCCTTTAGTTTACGTTGCCGTTAGCCTGTTTCTAGACCACCGACGAGGGACTCTTTTAAAACTTGCGACCTGAAGGTTGGGATAACCCCATGTAGGAAAATAATGCCGGGGCAAGGAATGTAATCCATAGGGCGGCAAGAGCAAGTGTGACTACATTAACAACAGGCGAAGAATCCTTTGTGAGATAAAGAATTGTTCCTAGGATGGCTAACACGCCTAAACCAATTCCGACCTTCAAGGCTTGCTTGCTCCTCGGAACTTGGGCGGGAGAGTAGTGAACATACCAGTGTTCTAAAGGCATTCCAATACCTGCCCCTAAGGCGACGCCAAAGACTTCCCAGCCCCTATCAGACAAAAAGATAACCGGGAGTGCGCCAATGGGGAAGGCAAGTCCGATGGTGAGGAAAAAGCGGAAGGGACGACTCTTGAACCACGGTAAAATCTTTGACCACAGACGTTGGTAGAGAACTACCAAGGTGGTGCCAATGATGACGCCGCCTAGCAAGTCTCCTGGGTAATGGACGCCCAGATACAACCGGGCGGGCATCATTGCCAGAACAATGACTATAGGAACGGCGATGGGGAGTTTGTTAAACGCAGCCAGCGAACCCCAAAGCATTGTTGCTGTTACCGTATGTCCACTGGGAAAGGACGATACAACAGGCTTCTTGATATATAGGGTGATACGCGGGTCACTAGGGCGAGGTAAGCTGACAAGATTCCATATCAACAAATCTGTCAGAGTTGCCAGCAAAATTGCTCCCAGCAATCCATAAGCAAGCCGCCGTCCAGAAAGCCATAATGCCAGGGCAAAAACGATCGCGATCGCTGGAATACTCCCTAATAGAGAAATTCCCTCAAACAGCCGCTCCCAACCCGTCCCCAAGAAGCGCTGGAAGGCAATAATAGGCTCTGGCGACCATAGTTTTTCAATCCCCATCCACAATCACTCCCGTCACCACTAAATTAGATTTGATTATCCTCTTTCTTGAGATGAGGTGAGTACCAGACTTTTGGTAATACTCACGACTCCAAACTCAAGACTCAGGACGTTAAGTTGGTTAATCCGTACCTCCAGCTTAGAGTTCTCCCTCCTTCGTCTTTGGAAGTAGGTAGGTAAAATAAAGGCGCTATTTTAATCGGCAGTGTATCGTTTGACTAAATATAGCGACTCTATTTATCTTTGAGTCTTTGCAATCAACTCTCTTGAGGAAAGCTAATTATGACAACCGATCCTACTCCTAAAGAACGCGCTCTAGTTGAGTACAGCGAAGAAACCAATGCTCTTGTCGAAACTGAAATGGTAGGAGAATCTGATGAAATCAAAAACGAAACCAAAGCGCTGATCGAAGCCATCAAAAGAAGGGCACAATCAGAAGCCCAAGGTGCAGGCGATCTAACTCGTGACACCTACCTGAATGCTGTAAGACAAGCCAGAGAAACGATCGAACAAAACAAACTCTTCGATCCTGAGCGAATTGAATACTCGATTAAGCTGCTGCAAATGGATGCCGAGAAGAATTGGGAGTCCACTCTTAAAGAGGTTTCAACGCTTGGCGATCGCCTCGCTGATGCCGCCAAAGCTGCCTGGGATGCCCTAACCGCCCCTCGCCCTGATTCTAATCTGTAACTTTCTTTGTTGTAGTACCAATCTAGATAGAAAATCTCCGCTTTAACTAACAGTTGAGCGGAGGTTTTTAATTACATAGGACGAAGCAAATAACTAAAAAATTATAGCAGGGATTTAGCACTCAAAATAAAACCCAGTCCCAACTAAAAACCTACTTTAAAATTTTACATTCCACCACATAATTTAATTGAGCTTCGCCTACTTACTTATACCGTTCTATCTATCAAACTCGCGGCACCTCACCTAGTCCTTGAAGATTGGCAATTATTTCGATTAATTCCCTAGGGTGGTGAATCAAAAAATCTGGATTGTAACTTGCTAAAATTTCTGGAGTATTAAATCCCCAGCTTACAGAAACTATTTTGATTTCACTTTTTTGCGCTGACTCAATATCCCTAGTCTCATCACCCACATAAATAACTTCATTATTTTGCAAATTCCTTTGTCTCAGCAACTTATTGATGATTCTATGCTTACCAAACAGCGTGGTTCCTGAATAAATAAAATCAAACAGTTCTTGCATTTCGTGCTGTTGCAAGATAAGTCTAGCGTTTTCTTCTGAGTTAGAAGTAACAATACCCAGCTGGTTGCCTTGATTTTGTAACTCTATAAGAGCTTCTTTAATTCCTGAGATCAAATTAATATTTTTAACCTCTCTCTTAAGCTCTTTTTCTACTCTTCTCAGTAAAAATGGCAACTTAAAGATAGAAATTCCTGACTGCTTGATGATTTCTCTAGAGCTTAAATTTTTAATTAGTGCGAATTCTTCTTGAGTGGCTGGCACGTAACCAAATTCTAGTGCCAGACGATTTGTAATTTTTAAAAGGGTATCGAGAGTATCAGCGAGGGTGCCATCAAAATCGAAAATTATTAATTTATTTGTCATGGAGACAGATCCTTAGCCAAACTGATATTCTCTATTCTCAAGATTTGCCTTGGTATGGCGCTAAATTGCAGCAGTTACCGTGATTGGGGCAGAACTTTATCCCCTATTTTCCAGGTTTGCTCTAGCATTGCGCCGTAACATTTCGGGCTTGATGCGCCGTAAGGCAGAAGCAGGAAAGCGCTGGTTCCACTCTTCATCAGAGATTACTGCTAATTCTGCCAGTTTAGGAGCAATATTTTGCGGATAGGGCTGAAATTCACTAATATCTGTTTCTTTTGCAAAGCGCTGATTCCAAGGGCAAACATCCTGGCAAATGTCGCAACCTGCTACCCAACCCTTTAAGTGGGGAGCGATCGCCTCAGGTAAGGTTTCGTTCCGATTCTCTATCGTGTGGTAGGCAATGCAGCGATTGGCGTCTACTACAAAGGGTTGAGTAATGGCATTCGTTGGACAAGCATCCAAGCACCGGGTACAGGTACCGCAATGTTCGGTATGGGGTTTGTCTGGTGTCAACTCCAGGTTCGTCAGTATTTCCCCCAAAAATACCCAGGAACCGTATTCCCGTGTAATCACATTACCATTTTTCGCAATCCAGCCAATACCTGCTTGTTGCGCCCAAACCTTATCCTGCACAGGTGCAGTATCCGCGTAGTAACGCGCCTGTATTCCTTCTCCTTGCGCTTCTAACCAAGTGTTCAACGCCTTCAGCTTTTTGGGCATCACTTTGTGATAATCCCGTCCCCATCCATACCGGGAAATCTTGGCGTATTCGTCACTGTTCGGGCGTTGGTGAGGAGTGTAGTAGTTGAGGGCAACGCATAGGATAGAGCGCACCTCTGGCATAACTTGATAGATATCCTGCCGTCTGGGGTTCTGCATCCATTCCATGTCTGCTTGGTACCCCAAAGCTAGCCACGCTTGCAGCCGCTGCACGGCTGTCTGTGCGACGTCCCGATTTACTGCCGCAATCCCTACCTTATGAAAACCCAACTCCTGAGCTTTCTGCTTAATTAGAGTGCTGCTGACTGGCAATTTTACGGGTGGTGACATTGTTCTCTCACTATAGAGAAAACGAACAAATATAGTATCTAGGGAGATAGGGTTGAAGGATTTATTCGTATTTTTTACAAAACGTAGCATTTTGAAGGTCAGGTAAGAGACTCCAATCTCTCCATTGAGACAGTCTGAGTTGATAGCTTTTAAAAAATCCCTCTATAAGGGCAGGTATCAAGCTGCCTTTGTGTTTACTCTAATAGCTGTAGGCAAAGATAAGTTGTATGACAATTACTGACGATTCGACTCCAACTCCTGAAGTTGCCTCTCCCGACTTAACAATTGAAGGAATTTCTCTACTCGTTATTCAGCGTTACTTTGAGACGATGAATGCGGGGGAATATACAGCAACAGCGGAGTTGTTTGCCCAGACGGGAGCGATGCAGCCACCTTTTGAGCAGCCGATTGTAGGATCAGAAGCGATCACTACTTTTTTAGAGGCAGAAGCCAAAGAAATGCAACTCTACCCTCGCCAAGGTGTTACTGAAAATTTAGACGACGGCAATCTGCAAGTTCAGGTATCCGGTAAAGTGCAGACGCCCCTGTTTGGAGTGAATGTTGCATGGCACTTTCTCCTCAATGCCGAAGAAGAAATTCTTTATACCCGCATTAAGCTTTTGGCTTCTCCCCAGGAATTACTCAAGCTTCGCCGCTAACCGAAATTCAGCCAGACCCCAAAAATTATTCTTGCTGGATAAATATTTGGAGCCGGGAGAACTAGTAACTCGTCAGGGTTTCTGACACGTTCACTCTTTGCTGCCTAGCTACTAAAACAGTTAAAAATAAAATAGTCCAAGTCTAGGTTTAATGATTCACCTTATTCCTCCCTAACCCCCTCAGTGCATTGAATTGCTAGGGAGAGGAACAAGTCAAGGGAGCAAGGCTTCGCTTAAGCTGGGAACACTGACGTTTAGCAAAGCCTGATCGAAGAGCTAAAGTTTGCGAGTCCTGCGCGATCGCAATTTGGCTCATAAATGCAAGCAACAGCGAGACAGATCCTGTTACCGCTTGCGATGTTGATTTCTAAAGTATTTCATGAAGCACAAAAAACCTACAGAAAACTGCAAGACAGTTTGCAGCTATTTGCGCCTTTTTTTGGAGACTCTAAAACCTCTATTTCTCCCGCCTGGATGGCTGCCAATCAGACCATTCAGCGTATAGGGAGAAGTAGAGATGAAAAAAGCGCATTTAAACTTTTGGCAACTCTGGAACATGAGTTTTGGATTCCTTGGCATCCAATTTGGCTGGGGTCTGCAAATGGCAAACATGAGTGCCATTTTCGAGTATCTCGGTGCTGATGCTCACCATATCCCGATCCTTTGGGTTGCTGCTCCCCTTACAGGATTAGTCATCCAGCCGATTATTGGCAATATGAGCGACCACACCTGGGGACGACTCGGCAGACGGCGACCTTACTTCCTCGTCGGTGCCATTTTTAGCTCCCTAGCACTAATTCTCATTCCTCATTCCTCCACCCTCTGGATGGCGGCGGGATTGCTCTGGGTTTTGGATACCTCCGCCAATGTCAGCATGGAGCCTTTTCGGGCATTTGTGTCTGATTTGCTCCCGGAAGACCAGCGCACCAGAGGATTTGCGATGCAAAGCCTACTCATTGGCATCGGTTCGGTGTCAGCCTCTGCTTTTCCCTGGTTGCTGAGTCATGTTTTTGGGGTTCCCAGCATTACCGTCAGTCAAGAACAGAAAATTCCCCCAACAGTAGAAATTTCTTTCTATATTGGAGCAGCGCTTTTCTTAGGAACTGTGCTGTGGACAGTACTCAGCACCAAGGAGTACCCACCAGAAGACATGCAAGCCTTCAAACAGGAACAGGCAAAACATGGGGGTCTAACCAATAGCTTCCGAGAAATTCGTACGGCACTGCAAGCAATGCCGCTAACCATGCGACAGTTGGCATGGGTACAGTGCTTTACCTGGTCTGGATTGTACTGCTTCTTTCTTTACTTTCCCCCCGCCGTTGCCCACAATATCTTTGGTGCTACCCACGAAAATTCACCGCTATATATCCAGGGGATCGAATGGGCAGGCATATGCATTGCTGCCTACAATGCGGTTTGCATCGTTTTTTCCTTTGTCTTACCCCAACTAGCACAAGCAACTAGCCCCCGGCTCACCCACAGCTTTTGCTTACTGTGCGGTGCGGCAGGTTTGATTTCCCTGATTGGCATCAACAACCAGTACCTATTGCTCTTGCCAATGGTAGGAGTGGGCATTACCTGGGCAAGTGTTTTGGCAATGCCCTATGCAATCCTAGTAGGTTCCCTCCCGCCGGAGCGAAGTGGGATTTATATGGGCATCTTCAACCTCTTTATCGTCTTACCAGAGATTTTTATCTCCCTTGGCTTTGGCTGGGTAATGGATCATCTCCTCGACAACAATCGCCTCTTAGCCGTTGTTATCGGCGGTGGCTTCTTGATTGTTGCTGCGATCCTCATGCAACGGGTAGAGGAAGTTGTACCAGAAGAAGTGCTTGAAGTCGTTGAGATACCAGAAAAATCTGTTGTCAGAACTTAGCTTTTTGGCTAATGTTTCCAATTTCAAAGTAGCCCAGAGTGATTAATCCAGAGCTAATCACTCTGGTTGACTGACAAATCTTCGGTTTGCCTTATTGTTCACCAGGAAATAAACTTCCTGGCTCAAGGCTAAAGTCATCTTCATAGGATTAAAACGCATTTAGGGCTATCTAAATGGGCTTAGGCTATTGGCTCAAAAGTCATTCTGGGCGGATAAGCAACGAATCTTTAGGCTTTTAGCACCTTTGTCAGTCAACCAGGCTAATCACTAGTTAACCCGTTTATGCTTGTCTTTTTATATCCCCTCCCCCACATTTTCTTCTATATTACTGTCGGCTTCCTACATTTTTTAGTAAATCTTTCCCAAGAAATTCACAAGTTCTTCACTTTTTTCATTAATTCGGAAAGATACCTTGACAACAAGAATCAGAACTTGAACTTTTTTGGGGTGCAAGATTTTATGAGAGTACTGATTGTTGAAAAGGAGCGATCGCTTACAAAGGAGCTTCTAAAAGATCTCAACAAGCACAACTACCTAAGGAGTAAGTATTATTTGTTAGCCATGTTATTGACATACTCTCCCCTTTGTATCCCTCTGCGTTAAAGAATGCAGAAGTTAGAAGCTTGTTGAGCAAGATGTAAGCATCAAATGAATTTAGCTACAGATTATTTTCTGTAATTAGATCATTTATTTACAATTACTAATCTAAGCCAAATAAATTTTTTATATAGAGAATTCTCTATGGTTTGCATATCGATTATGAATATGACGGTTGCCGGAAGCGCAAAGCTTTGTATTTAAAAGCTTTGGTGGTTTCAAAAGTATTTCCAATGAATTAATCCTCTAGCTATAAAGTTTACTTTTGGTTGACGAACAACTAAGCTGTTTGAAAAGATTAAAACAAACTTAAGTAAACAAACGACTTAGATTCTTAGCTGGATCGGGTAAGCGTCTAGTGCGTTTGAAGTGACGAATGACTTAGAAGTGATGCCAATTCCTCAACTTTTTGTCGATACCATCTGGTTAGTACCTTGCTACGCCTTAATTGGTGCGATCGCCGCCATACCCTGGTCGCCTGGAATTATTCGCCTCACCGGGCCAAGACCATCAGGATATATCAATCTCTTGATGACTCTATTGGGATTTGTTCACAGCGTGATCGCGCTGCAAGCCATTTGGAACCAGCCTCCCCAACATATTGCCTTTACCTGGTTCTCCACGACGGGGTTAGATTTCATCATCCCTATTGAAATTTCTACCGTCACAGTGGGCGCACTTATTTTAGTTACAGGTTTGAACCTACTCTCACAGACCTACGCCATCGGTTACATGGAGATGGATTGGGGATGGGCGCGTTTCTACACCTTGTTAGCCCTGTTTGAAGCGGGAATGTCTGCCCTTGCCCTATGCAACTCCCTCTTCTTTAGCTATGTAATTTTGGAAATCCTCACCTTAGGGACTTACCTCCTAATCGGACTGTGGTTTAATCAGTCGTTGGTGGTGACAGGGGCGAGAGATGCCTTCTTAACAAAGCGGGTTGGAGACTTGGTGCTGCTGATGGGGGTGGTGGCGTTGTATCCCATCGCCGGAACCTGGGATTTTTCTGAGTTGGCAGTGTGGGCACAAACAGCGAACTTAGACCCGAAAGTCGCCACGCTGTTAGGTTTAGCCTTAATTGCGGGCCCGATGGGTAAATGCGCTCAATTTCCGTTGCACCTCTGGTTAGATGAAGCGATGGAAGGGCCATTACCCTCAACGATTTTGCGGAACTCTGTGGTGGTGGCAACAGGGGCTTGGGTGCTGGTGAAACTGGAACCTGTATTAGCCCTTTCTCCCTTTGTTTTATCCGTAACGGTAGGAATTGGTGCGGTAACAGCCCTTGGGGGAAGCTTGATTGCGATCGCCCAAATTGATATCAAACGCGCCTTATCTTATTCCGTTAGTGCCTACATGGGTTTGGTATTCATTGCCGTGGGAATGCAGCAAACGGAAGCCGCACTGCTACTGGTACTGACCCATGCAGTAGCGATCGCCCTTTTGGTAATGAGTATCGGTGCCGTGATTTGGAGTAGCATCACCCAAGATCTCACGCAGCTCGGTGGCTTATGGTCGCGCCGACCTGTATCCGCACTTGCCTTCATTACCGGAATTTTGGGGTTGATTGCCTTTCCTCCCTTTGGTAGCTTTTGGGCATTATTACAGCTAGCGGATGGGTTATGGGCGACGAAACCTTGGTTAGTCGGTGTTTTATTAGTCGTTAATTTGCTGACAGCTTTTAGCTTGACTCGCGTGTTCTGTTTGGTATTTGGCGGTAAACCAAAGCAAATGGCAGTGCGATCGCCAGAAGTACATTGGCCAATGACGTTCCCGATGATGCTCTTGCTGGGGTTCGTCTTACACCTCCCCTTAGTCTTGCAAAGCTTATCTCTACTACCCGACTGGGCAATCCTCAACAAAGACCTTGCCCTACTGCTGATTTGGTCTACTATCTTCGGTTGCAGCATCAGTGCAGTGGTCTACCTAGGCAACACATTACCAAAGCCCGTGCAGCTTCCCTGGAAACCATTGCAAGACTTGTTAGCGTATGACTTTTACACTGCCAAACTGTATCGCCTGAGTATTGTCTTTGCCGTTGATTTGGTTTCCAAAATTACCTCTTGGTTTGACCGCCACATTGTTGATGGTGCAGTTAATTTTGTTGGACTAGCTACTATTTTTGGTGGACAAAGCTTGCGGTACAACGTCACAGGACAAACTCAATTTTATGCCCTAACCATTTTGCTAGCTGTCTCGCTTTTTCTGGGCTTGCTAACAGTTGGATGGGTTTAAACTAAAGCTTTGTTTCCTAGGTTTTTAGTTTGGAAACGAACTCCAAGCCTACATAGAGAAGCACGAGTTAGCCCTGATAAATTAATTTCACTAATCCCTTAAAAACGCTTTGGAAGGAGTCAAATTAAGTTAATGCTGAGTACCTTAATCTGGTTGCCCGTGCTGGGGGCGCTAATTGTTGGGTTTTCGCCTGGAACTATATCAGCAAAGCGACTACGGTTTGTAGCGTTAGCGATCGCTACTGTGATCTTACTGCTGACGCTTTGGTTGGGAAGCCAGTTCAACCAAGGCATGGCAGGATTGCAGATGCAGGAGTATCTTCCCTGGATTCCCCAACTCGGCTTAACCTATCGCTTGGGCATTGATGGCTTATCTTTTCCCTTGGTAGCATTAAGCGGTTTGTTGACCTGGATTGCCCTCTATGGCACTGGCGAAGCCGTTGCCCGTCCCCGGCTTTATTACGCCTTGGTTTTGCTCGTCAATGCCGCCTTAGCTGGGGCATTTCTCTCGCAGAATTTGCTGCTATTCATCCTCTTCTACGAAGTAGAACTCATCCCCTTGTACTTGCTAATTAGTATCTGGGGAGGGCCAAAGCGGGGTTACGCAGCAACGAAATTTCTTATCTATACGGCAGTTTCAGGAATTTTGATTCTGGTAGCGTTCCTAGGGATAACCTGGTTAAGCGGATCTAGCAGCTTTGATTATGCGTCGATTGTTACTCAGGGCTTACCCCAACAAACGCAACTGATTCTCCTCACCCTGCTGCTGATTGGCTTTGGCATCAAAATCCCTCTGGTTCCCCTCCACACCTGGTTACCCGATGCTTATGTGGAAGCGTCTCCTCCCGTTGCTATTCTTTTAGGGGGGATTCTCGCCAAGCTCGGAACCTATGGCTTGGTGCGGTTTGGGTTGGGGCTATTTCCCGACGCGTGGGCGACTGTTGCCCCTGGACTCTCAGTTATTGGGGTAGTGAGTGTATTGTATGGAGCATTAAGCGCGATCGCCCAAAAAGATATTAAGCGCATGGTTGCTTACAGTTCCATCGGTCACATGGGCTACATCCTCGTTGCAGCGGCGGCGGGTACACCAATGAGTCTAGTCGGTGCGGTTTCTCAAATGGTCGCCCACGGCTTAATCCTGGCAATCCTCTTCTATCTCGTTGGCATTATTGAGAACAAAGTCGGCACCCGCGAACTGGATGTTCTCAACGGCTTAATGAACCCGATTCGTGGCTTACCTCTTGTCAGCGCCCTCTTAATTCTTGGAGGAATGGCAAGCGCGGGAATTCCCGGACTCGTCGGCTTTATCGCAGAATTTCTCGTTTTTCAAGGTAGCTTTTCAGTATTCCCTATTCCTACCCTGCTTTGCGTCCTTGCTAGCGGCTTAACAGCTGTTTACTTCGTCATCCTCCTAAACCGCACCTGCTTCGGCAAACTCGACAACAAAATCGCCTACTTCCCTAAAGTGAAGTGGCAAGAACATACTCCCGCCTTAGTCTTGGCAGCAACCATATTCTTCTTAGGCATTCAACCTACTTGGTTAGTGCGTTGGAGCGAACCCACCATCGCCGCAATGGTAGCAGCCATACCCCCCCAACCGAATCAAAAAATTATCCTAAACCCTGACTTCAATTCAGAACTACCCGCAGTAATTCCTACTGTAGACAGTCAAACCTTTTAAAAAAGGAAACTTTGCTCCGGTTCCCCCCTTTTTTAGGGGGGCTAGGGGGGATCTCACCGAAAGCTTCCCAAAAAAATTATTATTCCCAGAAACTGAAAAAAGACTATGACTAGTGCTGCTGCAACTAAAACGAAGTTACCACCTTCCCAGCATGAATTTGCTGACATCATTCACCGCCTAGAAGCAGGCGGCGCAATGCTGCCAGATACGCCAGAAAACCTGATGCAGATCATCGGCATTTACAAAGCCTATGCAGTGCCGATGGATTTCTACTGGCGCGACCTACTTTATATTGCCGAACGAGTATTTCTAGAACCGTTTCCCTTTTTTAAATACTTTCTGCCTGAAGAATATTTAGAACTGCACAATCACTACGCAGGCGATGATGCCGACTTGCGGATTTGGCGAGGGGAAGCCACCGCCCATCCGGAATTATTAGCTTTTATGGAAAAAGGTGAAACCTTCAAAGCGCCGAAGCTATTTCATCACTTATGGCACGACCGGATAAACATGGAATTTGCCGAAGCCTGTATGCGGGCGATGCTTTGGCATAGAGATATGGGTGGAAAGTTCGACCCCTATCTAGATACCCCAGAATACAAAGCCGCTGCCGATAAAGCGATTAAAGCCTACTTCCAAGGCAATCCGGCAATGCTGGGTCTCTACAAGTTGTTCCCAGAAATGTTCATCGAACAGGTGCGGCAGCTATCCTACTACAGCAACTTGGGCTTGTTCTGGGAAGTGATGGCTCCGGTGTTCTTTGAAATGTCTGACCTTTATGATGAAGGCAAAATTACCAGCGTCCCAGAGGCAATGGACTTTCTGGTTAATGGGATTTTTGTGATCGCGGGTCGTCCCATTTATCACCACGTCTATATTCGCGGCGAACTTTACGAAATTATCCCCAAATCTTGCGGCTTTACTTGGCTTTATGAAGCCGCACTTCCTTACGTAGAAGCTGTATTTTACCGGACTGCTCCCTTTCGGGGAACCAAGTCTTACAATGCTCAGGCAGAGCAGGTTCCTGAAGACCAAAAGGACTTCCACTTCGGAATTCTCTACGCGGATGTCTTCCCCGTCGGGACGGCTGGCATTCCACCGACACAGCTAATGCAAGATATGCTCCACTTTCTCCCCCCTTACTTGGTGGAGTATTATCACCAGCATTGCCGGGGTAAGGATGACATCCTAATTCAGCTAGGGGTTACTTTCCAACGCTCGATGTACTGCGTCACGTCCGCTGTAATTCAAGCCTTGCGGACGGCGCTACTTTATCCCTTGGATGACTCCAACCCGAAGCATCTGCAAGCCAATCGAGCCTTCTTTGAGGCGCAATTAGACCGCTTCAAGCGTCCAGAAGCTCGTTTGCGCGATATTCAAAATCAGGAGTATCGCTAATTGGGTTAGTGCCGCTCAGATCCCCGACTTCTTCAAGAAGTCAGGGATCTACATCAAGTTGCTCTAAACCTCTGTAACGGAGGACGCAGGCACAGATAGGCTAGTGGGCCAAACAACGGCACTAATGCCACCAGCCAAAAGAGTTGAGAATTGCTGGTCAAGCCCCGACGTGCCATATCGTCGCTCAATAACGTTGGGTAGGGAAACAGCAGTGCAAACAGGCAAAACGCCAGAGTCATAGCGTGAATGAAACGATTGGTTAGAAACTCTTGCACAAAGGCAGACCAATCTCCAAAGAACAACGCAAAGACAAGCAGAATAACGGTGCTGACTGTCAAAATCGCTCCAGTCGTTCGCGAATCTAGTAACGCTAACCAGGCATCTTTTTCTCCAGAGAAACTTTGATTCGGTTCGCGTAGTGCTAGGTAGGGAATCAGTGCGATCGTTCCCGATGCTACAGACGCCAGTATGAAAGCCCAGGCAGGTAATCGCTGCATCCTGCCATCAGTAAAGACTAGACAACTGTAGATCAAAATCCAGATGCCGATCATACTGAATAACGACACAATTACCGGATTAATACTCGGTATTTGTCCTGCAAACAGGGTCTGAATGGGTTGGAAGGTATCCGGCTGTAGCGGAGGAGCAAACAGCAGCACGTAGACGATAAATCCCAGCCACACTAACCAAAGCAAAAGTTTTCGTCCCATTTTCTCCAAGTCTCGAAGCGATTTCACGCCTCTATTGTTGAGGCTTGGTCTAAGTTCAAACACTTTCTCAGGACGGATTGCTAAGTTGGACTTTGTATAAAAGTCAGTTTTTGCACGGTAAAAATCTATCCAGACCCAACACCATCCTTCAAGAGTTTTGATGCGGACGGCGCTACTTCATCCCTTGGATGATCCCAACCCGCAGCCTCTACAAGCTAATCGAGCCTTCTTTGAGGAGCTAGACTGCTTTAAACGTCCAAAAGCTCGTTTGCGCGATATTCAATGTCAGGAGTATCGCTAAAAGCTAAGGGGTAATGGAGAAAAACCACTAGCCCTTAGCTAAAAGATTAATTAGTAGATTAGCTACTCGCTCAATTACGCTTTCTTTTCAAATTCCAGAGCAGCAGAGTTCATGCAGTAGCGCTGACCTGTTGGCTGAGGCCCGTCATTAAAAACGTGACCCAAATGAGCATCACAGTTAGCACAGACGACTTCCGTTCTTCGCATGAATAGGGCGCGGTCTTCTTCTTCCTTGACGCTGTCTTCACTGACTGCTGCCCAGAAACTCGGCCAACCCGTACCAGAGTCGTACTTAGTCTCAGAGGTAAACAGGGGATTACCACAGCAGACGCATTTATAAACACCTGTCTCTTTGCGGTCATGGTGTTCGCCTGTAAAGGCGCGTTCCGTCCCCTTTTTTCTCGTTACTTGAAACTGTTGTGGGGTGAGTTGTTGCTGCCACTCTTGATCAGATTTTTGTACTTTGTTGACCATTTGTTAATACTTATTTTTAGGAATTCTGTGAAGTGTTCTGGTTCACAACAAAAGCGTGAGAACATTCCACAATTTAATTTTAAGGGTGACTCAACATCAATGCAGGTGAGGATTGCCGACATCTGAACAGATATCGTAGGTTTAGGGGCTTGATTGACTGACAAAAACCCTACACGTCTTGATTTACCCATTTGTTGGCGTCTGCTGTCCGGAAACCTCATAAATCACCAAAAGTATGAGCTGCGTTGGATTCCACGCTGTTCAACTCCATCTACTCAAAAAAATTTGTCAGTCAGGAGGCAAAACGAAGCCTAAATCCTTGTTAATAACAGGACTTTGATCTGGCTTCTCCTAAGATGAAAGATATTTAACGGCAATTTGGAAAATCAGTGGCAGAGTCAAAAGCAGCGCAAACCGAAACCCCCCTCCTTTCCCGGACGCCTCTCTACGAACTGGCGCTAGAGCAACAAGCTCGCCTCACGGCCTTTTCGGGCTGGGAAATGCCCGTGCAGTTTGGCGGTATCACCTCAGAACATGAAGCCGTGCGAACATCAGCCGGGATGTTTGATATTTCCCATATGGGGAAGTTTGCGTTGAAAGGTAGGCAACTGTTAGAACATTTGCAGCCTTTGGTACCTTCCGACTTAACTCGTCTGAAAGCCGGGGAAGCGCAGTACACGGTTTTGTTAAATCCTCAAGCTGGCATTATTGACGACATCATTATCTACTACCAGGGAGATGGTGAAGCAGGGGAAAAGCGAGGAATGATGATTGTTAATGCGGCAACTTGCACACGAGACAAAGCTTGGTTGTTGGGGCATTTAGAAGGTACTTCGGTGGAGTTGCAAGACTTGACTAAAGACAAGATTTTGATTGCTGTACAGGGAGCGCGAGCTGTGGGTTTGCTTCAGCAGTTTGTGCAGGAAGATTTAACGTCGATTAAAGCTTTTGGGCATCTGGAGGCGACGGTGTTAGGAAAGCCTGGGTTTATTGCCCGGACTGGTTATACGGGTGAGGATGGCTTTGAAGTAATGGTAGAGCCAGATGTGGGGTTGGAATTATGGCGATCGCTTTTTACGGCTGGTGTCGTTCCCTGCGGTTTGGGGGCGAGAGATACGCTACGGCTGGAAGCGGCGATGGCACTTTACGGGCAAGATATCGACGAAACCACAACTCCCTTAGAAGCGGGTTTGGGTTGGTTGGTGCATCTAGACAGTAAAGGGGACTTTATCGGGCGTTCGATTCTGGAACAACAAAAGTCTCAGGGAGTGGAAAAGCGCCTAGTAGGACTAGAGATGCAAGGGCGCTACATTGCTCGTCATGGCTACCCAGTTTTGTCAGATGGGAAAGTTGTAGGAGAAGTGACTAGCGGGACAATGTCATTAACCTTGGGAAAAGCGATCGCGCTCGCTTATATCCCCACGACGCTCTCAAAAGTCGGTCAGCCATTAGAGGTAGAAATTCGCGGCAAAACTTACCCCGCCGTTGTAGTCAAAAAGCCATTCTATCGTTCGCCGAGTCGCCTGATTAGTAAATAAGCAATACCTCTCAATAACAATTAATTCACGAATAAGACCTCGCAGCGGGAAGCCCCGTAACTTCAGTTCGGGGATGAACGCAATTTGCGACTTTAGTCGCCTTGAGCTTGAGATTTTGGTAGTCGTTTGATGAAATCTCGTATCACTTCTGCTGATGATAATTGCTTTAATTCTGCATAAACCTCAAGCTGGTGCAACTCTTCGTCCGAAAGTCTAACTTTAAATACATTTGGTCTGACCATGTGTGTCCTCAATAGACTACAGTTAGTCTAGACCGAAATGCACTGAAGGCACTCTTCGCTCTGGAGTTAACAGCTACGGCAGTAGGTCAGTGTTTGGCGAGAAGACACGCAAATCAGAGCAAAATGGGGCTGTCCGAGAGTTTTCTCGGTTGTAGAAACAACATCTGGAGTCCAGGGTCTCGTGTTCCTTGGTGGGAACCCAGAATGCAAGCCAGCCTAGAGGTTCAAACCATGTGTCAGTTCCACGTAAGGGTGTTGCGGGTACATGGTTTAGGGCTGCTGAAAACGACCGCACTGAAGTATTAGAGCGAAAGCTCCCGTGCTTCAGCCGGGAGTAAGCTTACAAAAGCTGGAGCTAACAACCTGATTGGAAGCTGTAAACTTAGAAGCTGTTTAAGTTAGCTCTAGTAGGCTGAGGATTGTCTAATGTCTCTGGAATATCCTGAAGATTTGAAGTATCAAGACTCCCACGAGTATGTCCGCTTAGACGGTGAAATTGCGACGATTGGGATTAGTGCCTACGCTATCGATCAGCTTGGTGACGTTGTGTTTCTGGAGCTACCAGACATTGGTGATGCTTTAGAACGGGGTAAAAGTTTTGGCACTGTAGAATCGGTAAAAGCTGTAGAGGATATGTATGCTCCAGTTTCCGGTACTGTTGTGGAGCGTAACGATTCGATGGTGGACTCTCCGGAACTTTTAGGAGAAGACCCCTATGGCGAAAGCTGGTTACTAAAGTTGCGTATAAATGATGCTGATGAACTAGAAGAGGCTCTATCTGCCGCTGAGTATCAAGCGTTGGTAGAAGGAGAGTAGGGAAGAGATAAAGACAGAGTGCTGAGTCTTGAGTAGAGAAGGACGTATGAATAAGGTTGTTGCTTCTCCCCTGCACCCCCGCACCTATTCCTCATCTCCCAATCTCCCCCGCTCCCCGACTCAGGACTCAGGACTCAGGACTCAGGACTAATTTCACTTCCTAACGGGAAAAATTGTTACAAAGAATAAAGAAGTAACGTAGTCCCCTTGGGAGCATTCAACGTGGCAAATGGTAAGGAGTTGAATCATCAGCGCTATACAGGCGAGGAGCTGGCGCTACTCAAAGAGATGGAGGAACCAATTTCTTTTGTTCAACGGCACATTGGTTCAACTCCTGATCAAGTCAAGCAAATGCTTCAGGTGTTGGGGCTTTCAAACCTTGAGGAGTTGATTGATAAAACCGTACCGCAGGCGATTCGTATGGAGCGATCGCTATTACTTCCTTCTGCCCAAAGTGAGTATGCTGCTCTTGCTAAATTAAAAGCGATCGCCTCCCAAAATCAAGTCTTCCGCTCATTTATCGGTGCGGGCTACCACGATTGCATCACTCCTCCTGTCATTCAGCGCAACATCCTAGAAAACCCTAACTGGTACACTGCCTACACCCCTTATCAGGCAGAGATTGCCCAAGGACGGCTGGAAGCACTACTCAATTTCCAGACGATGATTATTGACTTAACTGGGTTGGAAATTGCCAACGCGTCTTTGCTAGATGAAGCCACCGCCGCCGCTGAAGCGATGAGCATGAGTTACGGCATCTGCAAAACCAAGGCAAATGCTTTCTTCATCTCCCAAGATTGCCACCCGCAAACAATTGATGTAGTGCAAACCCGCGCTAGACCCTTGGAAATTGAGGTAATTGTCGGCAACCATCAAACCTTTAACTTCGAGCCAGGAATTTTTGGTGCCCTGCTCCAGTATCCGGCAACTGATGGCACGATTTACGACTACCGAGAGTTTGTAGAAAAAGCTCACGCCGCAGGCGCTTTAGTCACTGTCGCCGCCGATCCTTTAAGCCTGACTTTACTTACTCCCCCCGGTGAATTTGGTGCGGATATTGCCGTTGGCAGCACCCAACGCTTCGGTGTTCCCTTAGGGTACGGCGGGCCTCATGCTGCTTACTTTGCCACAAAAGCAGAGTACAAGCGCCAAGTACCAGGGCGCGTTGTGGGAGTCTCGAAAGATGCTCAAGGGTTACCTGCCCTACGTTTGGCACTTCAGACCCGCGAACAACATATCCGCCGCGAGAAAGCCACGAGCAATATCTGTACTGCCCAAGTGCTGCTGGCAGTGATGGCGAGTATGTATGCGGTTTATCACGGTTCCCAGGGCTTGAAACGCATCGCCCAGAAGATTCATCAGCTAGCTGTAATCTTGGCAGCAGGATTGAATCGCCTGGGATACGAGATGGGATCAGAAGCCTTCTTCGATACCCTACGGGTGGAGTTAGGGACAAAATCTCTGCAACCTATTCTCGAAGCGGCTCAGGCGCAGGGGGTAAATTTACGGACGTTGAATGAAAAGACTGTTGGCATCAGCTTAGATGAGACAACAACGGTACAGGATTTGCTCCTCCTGTGGCAGATTTTCGCGGGTTCAGATTCCCTACCCTTCACTGTGGAAGATGTTGTCAGGGATGGTCATCCGCTTCTAGATAATCAACCCTTTGCCCGTACCAGCAACTATCTGACTCATCCCGTCTTTAACCGCTACCACTCGGAAACTGAGCTGTTGCGCTATCTACATCGGCTAGAAGCTAAGGATTTGTCGCTAACTACCTCAATGATTCCCTTGGGTTCATGCACGATGAAATTGAATGCGACAGCCGAGATGATGCCTGTCACCTGGGCAGAGTTTGGCAAGATTCATCCCTTTGCTCCGCGATCGCAAACCCCAGGTTATCAAATTCTCTTTCAGCAGCTAGAGGAGTGGTTAGCCGAAATCACGGGGTTTGCCGGAATTTCGCTGCAACCAAATGCGGGTTCTCAGGGAGAGTACACAGGCTTACTCGTTATTCGTCGCTACCACGAACACCGGGGCGAAGAACATCGAAATGTTTGCCTAATCCCCACCTCAGCTCACGGAACCAATCCCGCCAGCGCGGTGATGTGTGGGATGAAGGTGGTAGCGGTGAACTGTGACGAACAGGGAAATGTTGACTTAGAAGATCTTCAGGAGAAAGCAGAGAAACATCGCGATCGCCTGGCTGCTTTGATGGTGACGTATCCCTCTACCCATGGCGTCTTTGAGGAGCAAATCAAGGAAATCTGTGCTGTTGTCCATTCCCACGGCGGACAAGTTTATATGGATGGAGCCAATATGAACGCTCAAGTGGGGATTTGCCGTCCGGGAGACTTTGGTGCTGATGTCTGTCACTTGAACTTACACAAAACCTTCTGCATTCCCCACGGTGGCGGCGGGCCAGGGATGGGGCCAATCGGCGTCATGCCCCATCTGCTGTCGTTTTTACCCGGACATGCAGTTATACCTTTAGGGAGCGAACAGGCGATTGGGGCTGTTTCTGCTGCCCCTTGGGGAAGTGCGAGCATCTTACCGATTTCCTGGATGTACATCGCGATGATGGGGGCGGCGGGTTTAACGACAGCGACTAAAGTGGCAATTCTCAATGCCAACTACATCGCCCATCACCTTGCGCCTTACTACCCGATTTTGTACAAGGGTAAGTCAGGGTTAGTTGCTCATGAGTGTATTTTGGATTTGCGATCGCTCAAAAAATCCGCCGGAATCGAAGTCGATGATATCGCTAAACGCCTAATGGACTATGGCTTCCACGCCCCAACCGTCTCTTGGCCCGTCGCCGGAACGATGATGGTAGAACCGACAGAAAGCGAATCAAAAGCAGAACTGGATCGCTTTTGCGATGCAATGATAGCGATTCGCCAGGAAATTGAGGCAATTGAACGCCAACAAGCGGACATTCAAGACAATCTCTTGAAGAACGCCCCCCACACTGCTGAAAGCTTGCTCAGTGCAGAATGGAATCATCCTTACTCCCGCGAACAAGCCGCCTATCCTGCCCCCTGGACGCGAGAGCATAAGTTCTGGGTGCCAGTGGGACGAATTGATAATGCCTTTGGCGATCGCAACTTCGTCTGCTCTTGTGAACCGATGGAAGCGTATTTGAAGGATGAAGGATGAAGTATGAAGGATGAAAGAGGTTATCGTTTCCTCATCACCTCTATGACAGTTGTAGGGGCGCTCTTGTCTTGCGCCCCTGCCTTGCGGTACTGTCATCACTTTCCCCGTAGAAGTTCTAACTCTTCTCGTAAGGATGGTGGCTCATAGCCTAATTCAAAAGCTTTGGAACTATCCACTGATTTGATGAGGGAGGAGCAATAAATGCAGCGATTCACCGAAGGCTTGGGTTGGTTAAAATCTTCAAGGTAAGAGGCGAAGCCTTTCACCCTGCCTGCCTACTTGAAATTATGACCCCAGAGCCTGATTCTCGCACTTCTAGCCCCGCGCCCGATGGTTCCGATAATGCTGTTAATAACGGAGCTGTTACAGAAAGTAGCAGCAATGAGCTGTCATCAACGGTAGAGACGCAGAGTACAACAGAAAAATATTTGGCAGCATTGCCAGTATCAGAACGAGCAAATCGAGAGGCTCTTGCCCACGGTAAGGCTAATCCTAATCCACCACTTACCTGGATTACTCTAGCCGCGATCGCCACTTTAATTGTTGGTTTAACCCTCAATAACTTCTGGATTGGTATCTCAGGCGCGATTGTCACCTTACTCGTATCGCTACCTGTAATTTGGACGCCACTGCGGCGCTGGCTGAGTAGCGCCCTGTCTCCGGAGGAGGGGGCGCGTTTTGTCGCCACCTTCGGTATCTTATCCGCATTCTTCGGTCTGGCATCCCTCACCGGGATTAACGAGCGGTTTGACACTGTACTTAGAGGGCTAGACTCCGACTCTGTTGGCTCCCTTGCCGAGTGGATTGGAGCTTTGGGACAAATTTTAATTGCCGTCCTAGCTGTTTATATCGCTTGGCGACAGTACGTTATTTCTAGAGATTTAACGATTCAGCAAAACGTTATTACCCAGCAGCAAACCATTGATGCCTACTTCCAGGGGATTAGCGATCTAGCGCTGGATGATGAGGGATTACTGGAAGATTGGCCCCAAGAACGTGCCTTTTGCGAAGGACGCACCGCTGCAATTCTGGGTAGTGTTGATGCTCTAGGGAAAGCAAAAGTATTACGATTTTTGTCTCAGTCGCGGTTACTATCGCCTTTAAAACGCGATCGCCACCTAGGACGCCCGATACTTGATGGTAATGGCGGCTACCAAGAAGACCGCCTTTATGGGGTGCGCGTGATTGACTTGAACGTCATGCTAGCGGGAACTGACTTAGTAGGAACTGACCTGCGTTGGACAGACCTGAGCGAGGCGAACATGATCCGCATCAACCTCACCGGCTGCGACTTAGTCAGAGCCAACTTCTCTCGCGCCATTTTGTACGAAGCTAATTTATCCAATACTGACATAAAAGGCACACGCTTATTCTACGGTGCCGCCGAAACCGCTAGTCCTCGCAGCCGTACCGAGTTTCCCGACTACCGCACAGGTGCATTTACTGGTGCTGTTGTCGAAAACGCCGACTTTACAGGTGTGCAACGCTTAGACGAGAAACAGCGTTACTATTGCTGTTCCTGGTGTGGCGATCGCTCCAGAAAGACAATCCCCGGCGGCTGCGACGGCATTCCTAATAAGCTAGGAAGATAGCAAGTTGGCGCTTTATCTACCTTGTTAATAGTCAAAGCGCCAAACTCCCCTTGCTACCTACTACCTGCTCGAACTAACCGCGCCCTCGACATAGAAGTCAGAACCGAGGGTCAACTTTAGATCTTTTTCGGGGTCAATAATGATCAAAGTATTTTGAGTTTGAGTTTGCTGAGGGCTGGGGTTGCGACCCAAAATCGTACCCAAAATGTTACCGGCTCCCCTGACACCGCCTCCCAGTACGGTGCCCAAGATGGCTCTAGCCGCTGCACTGACTGCCGCACCTCCCGGAATTTGTGATTGCACCTCCGCCGCCTTTTCGCCTGTTACCAACGGGGAAGTGGCATTGAGGTTGGTGTAAACGCGATCGCCCACCATCAACCGCTGCGCGACAAATTGCGTACCCAGGAACCGGGAACCCTCGTAACGAGGCACTAACTGCCCCTCAATTTGACTGTTAGCGGGAATGAGAATTTCTCCCCGTGAATTTTTGATCTCCTTGGCTACGACAAGCGTCATCTTCATTGTTTCGCCAGGAGCGACAACAACTCTGTCTGAATTTAGGTACTCCACATCAATCGCTGTCCCTCTAGAGACTTTATATTGAGGAGTGCGATTGCTGGGGTTAGTAACAATAACTTGATTGTTGGAGCCGCTTGTTGTGCTTTGACTAGTACCTGAGTTAGTCGTTTGAGTCGTACCCGAGTTGGTCGCTTGAGTCGTACCAGGAGTTACCCGCACGATGTAGTTAGATGCCGCAGCTCGGCTGGAAATCGGAGCTAAAACGCCTTCGTTAGCTAAAGCTTGGTGAATGAAAGCAGCAACATCTGCACGCGTTGCTACTTTAGTGGGTTCAAGATACGTCACATTGGGATAGTTGACAACGAATCCCTTCTGCGTTGCCACTGCAATGCTGTCGCGGGCATAGTTGGGGATTTTCGACGCATCTCTATAGACGTTCAAGGTATTAGCTGTCGAACCACTAGCATTCAATCGCAAACCATTGACTAAAGACACCAATACCTGTCCTCTAGACAGTGGATCAGAGGCACGTAACTGACGAGTTGATGAAGTACTACCAAAGTCGCGACTTGACCAATAGTTTGCTGCCTCAATGTCAAATTTGCGGGGCAACATCACATTATTTTCGTCAAAAGCTTGCTGAACCATGGCATTAAACTGAGCCCGTGTCACAGGTTGATCGGGTCGAAAGGTTCTATCTGAATACCCGTCAATAATGTTCTCTTGTGCTAAGGCTTCAATAAATGGACGCGCCCAGTGACTCTGAACATCCACAAAGGTTGCGGCTGTGGCTGGTGCTAAGACAACAAGGGGCGCAATAGCACTAGCTGTCAGTCCTAATGCCAGCAATCCAG
Organism: Kastovskya adunca ATA6-11-RM4; assembly: GCA_019359445.1. GTDB lineage: Bacteria > Cyanobacteriota > Cyanobacteriia > Cyanobacteriales > Coleofasciculaceae > Kastovskya > Kastovskya adunca. The sequence continues at coordinate 104,726 of JAHHHJ010000005.1, forward strand.
CACTTCTTGATGTCCAACGAGAAAAACTAGACATAAACAATATCCTCTGTAACCTCACAATATCTATCTAAAATTATATCTTTTGTATTTGAAGCAGTTTATAACTTTTGATTTATAAACCATTTTATGTAACGCATAAACGGAAGTTTCTCCATTTACCAAAAACAAAAGATATAGCAAATCTAAAGCCTAGTTATTTACCTTTTCCATAAAAGTATTATTTAGCTGGCTTTAAACGAAGTTGTACATAAACTTCAATAGAAGAAGGTTTTTAACTAAAAAAGTTCCCCAAACACTAATTTATTGAAAATCACTCCCTACTTAGGTATTTTTCGGGTAATTTCTAACTATTTTGCCTCTAGATCAACAAATTGTATATTTTGATACAAATCTTTGTATACTCTGATACAGAAAATAGCGAGGGAGAAAATACAAGATTTGAGGGTTTCCTATGGAGCACTGACCTTTTATGAAGAGGAATTAAGTCACTTGACGATCTGCCCAGTTGTTTGTACGGTTTTGTCTTAAGATGACGGTTCTAATCCCCGAACCCCCTAAATTCTTAAGCAATCAGCGACTGAGCAGTTGGTAGTAAAGCGTATAAATGGGAGCAGACTTCCAGATACTGCGACTCTCCCAATAAAGCGGATTCCACATTATTAAATGACTTAATTTACAGCTTATTGACTCAAGGTTGGTATTTGTTTTACCCAGTTCAGCAAAGTGAGCGTGATGATGCCTAGATTAACGTCCAAAAAGAGGCAGCTACCTGCCAAAGGTCGGCGACCTTATTCACAACAGCCATCTCCATTTGTTTGGGATGCGTCCTATTTCAAGCCATTGAAAGCGATCGCTAAATCCTTTTCTTCTGTCTGGTTAGTCTGCATCCCTTTGGCAGCATTAATTGTTGTCCTCTGGGCTGTGGCGGCTCAGGCTCAGGATGCAACGCCGATCACCACAGAGGAACTGCAAGGCACCCTCAATACGGTCTGGATCTTAGTAGCGGCTATTTTGGTGATTTTCATGAATGCCGGATTCGGCATGCTAGAAACTGGCTTCTGTCGCCAGAAGAATGCGGTCAACGTCCTAGCTAAGAACCTAATTGTATTTGCCCTAGCCACCATTGCCTACTGGATGATTGGTTTTTCCTTGATGTTTGGTGTAGGAAATGCATTTATCGGTTTAGGCGGCTGGTTCTTATCCGGCGAATCTGCCACCTACGGGTTAGATCCTTTCCCATCGGGTCTTCCTGTCGCCGTCTTTTTCCTCTTCCAAGCTGCCTTTGCTGGGACAGCGGCAACTATCGTTTCCGGTGCTGTTGCTGAACGAATTAAGTTTACAAGCTTTTTAATTTTCAGCTTACTGCTCGTTGGGCTTTCCTACGCGATCACGGGACACTGGGTGTGGAGTGCTAGTGGCTGGCTGGCTGAAAGAGGCTTCATTGACTTCGCAGGCTCAACGGTAGTGCATTCAGTAGGGGGCTGGGCTGCCTTGATGGGTGCGGCGTTCTTAGGCCCTCGTGAGGGCAAGTATACAGATGGTCGCACCAACGCCATCCCCGGTCACAATATGAGCATTGCCACACTGGGATGTTTGATTCTCTGGATCGGCTGGTTTGGATTCAATCCTGGTTCAGAACTCGCGGCAAATCAATCAATAGCTTCTATTGCCGTAACTACCAATCTGGCAGCCGCCGCCGGAGGGATTACAGCAACATTTACCAGTTGGGCGACCTCTCACAAGCCTGACCTGTCGATGATTATTAATGGTATCCTTGCTGGCTTGGTGGCCATTACCGCTGGCTGTGCTGGTGTTTCCTACCTGGAGGCTGTAATCATTGGTGGTGTTGGTGGCATCATTGTTGTCTTCGCCGTTAGCTTTTTTGACCGGATCAGAATTGACGATCCAGTGGGCGCACTCTCAGTTCACCTAGTCAACGGTATCTGGGGAACGCTTGCCGTGGGGATCTTTCACGAGGAAGCTAGCCTTGCTCAATTCGGCACTCAGCTCCTTGGCATTCTTTCAATTGGAGGCTTCACAGTTCTGTTTAGCACCGTTGTCTGGTTAGCACTAAAAGCCATCATTGGTATCCGTGTGTCACAGGAAGAAGAAATCCAAGGACTAGATATCAGCGAACACGGGATGGAAGCCTACAGCGGTTTTGTCAAAGAAGCCGATATTTTTGCAGGTAGCTCCACTACCGGAATTAGAGGTACCACTGGTGATATCGCTCGTGGCTCAGAAGTTTAAACCTTAAGCAACGGTTGTTGTTGATGGTTAAATTGAATTAACTTATCCCGCCTGGAAATTAACATTTTCTGTTTAAGCAAAAGGCGGGTATTTTTTTGGTAGAACAGAGTTGAAGTGCTTTTTGTGTGTCTATCGACTTGAAGAATTGTCCCGGTTGGGCTTTTTTATCCCTCGCTGCCAATGGGCTACTCGCATTGACGATCGCCTGGGTGCTAGTGGGCAAGTACTATTTCGACACCCCTCCTATCGATAATCAATCGCGATCTATCGTCCGTTTTTTGCCGCCGCCACCAGAACTCCCTCCAGAGTTGGGGCCTCGGCATCAGCTCAGTTATCGGCAGTGGGTGCGGCTGCTGAAGCAGGAAGCTACCGTAGTTGCCCGTTCAAAGCCCAAAAATCTAACCATCCTCCTTGGCGACTCTCTGAGCCTCTGGTTTCCGCCTGAGTTGCTACCTCCTGATCGTTATTGGCTCAATCAAGGAATTTCCGGTGAAACCAGCGCTGGATTGCTGAACCGTTTAAACCTACTGGATCGCACAGAACCAGAGGTAATTTTGTTGATGATTGGGATCAACGATTTAGCCCGGGGAGTGGATGATGTGACGCTGCTAGCAAATCAGCAAGCAATTATTCGCTATCTGCGGCGGGTGCATCCTGACACCAAAATTGTTGTGCAGTCGATTTTGCCTCACGGTGGTGAAGAAATGAGTGAGGAAAGACGTGATCGCTTCTTAAAGATCCCCAATAGCCGCATCCGAGAACTCAATGATAAGTTAGCAGTGATCGCCAAAGCCGAAGAGGTGATCTATCTCGATCTTTACCCCCTCTTCAGCAATGAAGAAGGTGAGCTAAAAACCGAGCTAAGTAGTGATGGCTTGCACCTGAGTCCCGAAGGCTATCAAGTTTGGCACTACGCCCTGCAAGTTCTCAGCCAACTGCAACTGAACACGCCAACTGATACTGATAAGTAGGTCGCTGTACATCGCGATCGAGATGAACCTACACTGAGGGTGTTGTCTTGCTCAACTAGCTGTCAGTTCTACCTTTTTGAGGAAATGCCAAGGCTGACACAGTGGGGGCAAAGTCGGCGGAGTTGCTGACAAACTCAACTACAGACAAGCGATCGCGCTACAACTGAAGGAAAATATGGATACAAAAGCATTCAAACGTTCGCTTCATAGCTCCGAAAACTACCACCGCAAAGGGTTTGGTCGTGAAGCTGAAGTGGCTACCCAACTACAATCGGAATACCAAAGCCACCTGATTCAAGAAATTCGAGACAATAACTATCGTCTGAAACGCGGACTAGTAAGTATCCGTCTGGCTGAAGCCTTTGGCTTTTGCTGGGGTGTCGAGCGTGCCGTGGCAATGGCGTATGAAACGAGACAACAGTTTCCCACAGAGCAAATCTGGATTACCAACGAAATCATCCACAACCCTTCAGTAAACCAGCGCCTCCGGGACATGAAAGTCGGCTTTATTGCCGTTGAGGAGGATAGCAAAGACTTTTCTGTTGTCGGTACAGGGGATGTGGTGATTTTGCCCGCCTTTGGAGCTAGCGTGCAGGAAATGCAACTGCTCAACGATAAGGGCTGCAAGATTGTCGATACCACTTGTCCCTGGGTGTCGAAAGTTTGGAATACCGTTGAGAAGCACAAGAAAAGATCCTATACCTCGATCATTCACGGTAAGTACAACCACGAAGAAACGATCGCCACTAGTTCTTTTGCTGACAAATATCTAGTATTGCTGAACTTAAAAGAAGCGGAATACGTAGCTGAGTATATTCTCAACGGCGGCGATCGTGCTGAATTTCTCACTAAGTTTAGCCGCGCCGTATCTCCTGGATTCGATCCTGACAAGGATTTGCAGCAAATTGGCATCGCCAACCAAACCACCATGCTCAAGAGCGAAACCGAGCAAATCGGGAAGTTGTTTGAGCGGACGATGATGAAAAAGTATGGCCCTAGCGAACTAAACAATCACTTCCAAAGCTTCAACACCATCTGCGACGCTACCCAAGAGCGGCAAGATGCCATGTTTGAACTGGTGGACGAAAAGCTGGATTTAATGCTGGTTATTGGGGGATTTAACTCGTCCAACACGACTCACCTGCAAGAAATCGCCATTGAGCGCCAGATTCCTTCCTACCACATTGACAGTGCTGAGCGAATCGGCCCTGGCAATCGGGTAGAGCATAAACCCCTACATCGCGATTTGGAAGTAACAGAAAACTGGCTTCCTGAAGGGGAGATTGTTGTCGGTGTTACTTCCGGAGCCTCAACCCCTGATAAGGTTGTGGAAGATGCGATCGCCAGAATTTTTGAGCTAAAAGCTGCAACCGTCACGGTCTAATGGGCAGGAAGATTGCAAAATAGTGCGATCGCTGGTCTGATTCCTCCTGTCTCCAACGAAAGCGCTAAGTATCAACTAGTTAGCTCTAGATCTGGGTGACTCCCCACAATAAAAAATGAAAGGCAAAGAGCATTTTGCTCTAGGCTTTGTTCTAAATATCTATCCCAGGAGAGCAGATTGTTATACTGCGACTGGGAGATACTATTTTAATGGAAGTTAGTTTTAGCCCATGCAGCCTACCGACTCTAGCAAGTTCACCGATCAAGCTTGGGACTCAATTGTTAAGTCTCAAGATGTTGCCCGCCGCTTCAAAAATCAGCAGCTAGAAGTCGAGCACATAGTAATCGCCCTGCTGGAACAAGACAAAGGATTAGCTGCTCAGATTCTTAGTCGAGTTGCTGTTGATATTCCGGCTTTCAAGCAACATTTAGAAGCATTTATCAATCGTCAGCCAAAAGTTGCCACCCTTGACCAACTGTACCTAGGGCGTGGCTTGGATGTGATGCTAGATAACGCGGAGGCAGCTAGAGCCGCTTGGCAGGATGACTTTATCGCGGTCGATCACTTGCTGCTGGGTTTAGCCTCCGACGAGCGCGTAGGACGGCGCTTGTTCAAAACCTTTAACCTGGATGTTCAAAAGCTAGAGGGAGCAATTAAAGCGATCCGTGGCTCTCAAAAAGTCACCGATCAAGGTTCTGAGTCCCGTTTTGACGCCCTAGAGAAGTACGGACGAGACTTAACAGAACAAGCAAAAGCGGGAAAACTTGACCCTGTGATTGGGCGGGATGAAGAAATCCGCCGCGTGGTGCAGGTGCTTTCCCGCCGCTCAAAAAATAACCCCGTGCTAATTGGGGAACCTGGGGTAGGAAAAACGGCGATCGCAGAGGGACTCGCCCAACGTATTATTAGTGGCGACGTTCCCGAATCTTTGAAAAACCGCCAGTTAATCTCTCTAGACATGGGCAGCTTGATTGCAGGTGCCAAGTATCGAGGGGAATTTGAAGACCGACTACGCTCCGTGTTGCGGGAAGTTACCCAATCAGGAGGTAACATTGTCCTGTTTATTGACGAACTACACACTGTCGTTGGTGCGGGAGCGACCCAAGGGGCAATGGATGCCGGGAACTTGCTCAAACCGATGCTGGCGCGGGGAGAATTACGCTGTATTGGTGCAACCACTCTAGATGAATACCGCAAGCACATCGAAAAAGATGCGGCGCTAGAACGTCGCTTTCAACAAGTTTTTGTTAAACAGCCGGGAGTCGAAGATACAATTTCGATTTTGCGAGGGCTAAAGGAACGCTACGAAGTTCACCACAATGTCACCATTACCGACTCCGCTTTAGTTGCCGCAGCGACGCTATCTGACCGCTACATTACTGAGCGCTTTTTACCCGACAAGGCGATTGACTTAGTGGATGAAGCTGCTGCCAAGCTAAAAATGGAGATTACCTCCAAGCCTGTAGAGTTAGAGTCGATTGAGCGGCGGTTGATGCAGCTCAAAATGGAAAAGCTCTCTCTTGATGCCGAAAATCAACAAAATGGTCTGCCCGGGGTTAGCAGTGCTTATCGCTCCTCCAAAGAACGCCTAGAGCGGATTGAGCAAGAAATCGCCAGTTTGGAAGAAAAACACTTTGCCCTTGAGGGACAGTGGGAAGGGGAGAAACAACTGCGCGAAGATATCAATAACCTGAAGAAAGAAGAAGACCAGATCAAGCTCCAAATTGATCAGGCAGAACGCGCCTACGACCTCAATAAGGCCGCGCAACTGAAGTACGGACGGTTGGAAAACTTACAACGCGATCGCGAAACCAAAGAGAGCATCCTCCTGGATATGCAGTCCCAAGGACGCGCTTTATCTCGCGAACAAGTTACCGAAGCCGATATTGCAGAAATCGTCGCCAACTGGACAGGTATTCCGATGAACCGCTTGATGGAGTCGGAGCGCCAAAAGCTGTTGCAACTAGAATCCCATCTACACAAACGCGTGATTGGACAAGAGGAAGCTATTTCCTCTGTAGCGGCGGCGATTCGTCGCGCCAGAGCAGGGATGAAAGACCCCGGACGCCCGATCGGTTCCTTCTTGTTTATGGGACCAACCGGAGTGGGTAAAACCGAACTCGCTAGGGCACTGGCCCAGTTCCTCTTTGACAGCAGTGACGCCCTAGTGCGGATTGATATGTCGGAGTACATGGAGAAACACGCTGTCTCGCGACTCGTTGGTGCGCCTCCAGGATATGTTGGCTACGAAGAGGGAGGGCAGCTTTCCGAAGCGATTCGCAGGCGTCCTTACTCCGTTGTCCTCCTTGATGAAGTGGAAAAAGCCCACCCGGATGTTTTCAACATCTTGCTACAAGTGCTGGATGATGGACGTATCACCGACTCCCAAGGAAGAACGGTAGATTTTCGCAATACGATTATCGTCATGACCAGTAACATCGGCAGTGAGCATATCCTCAATGTTTCCGGGGATGACTCAATGTACGAAGAAATGCAGAAACGGGTACTGGATGCTTTGCGATCGCACTTTCGCCCCGAATTCCTCAACCGCGTTGACGACATTATCATCTTCCACACCCTCAGCCGCAACGAACTGCGCTCCATCGTGAAGATTCAAATGCAACGCATTGAGCGCCTACTTCGCGATCAAAAAATCAAAATTGAACTCTCCCCTGCCTCCTTGACTTACATTGCCAACGTCGGCTACGACCCCGTCTATGGCGCTCGTCCTCTAAAACGAGCCATCCAGCGGGAATTGGAAAACCCCATTGCTACAAAGCTACTGGAAAACACCTTCACTGAAGGCGACACAATTTTGGTGGACTGCGTTAAAAACATCCTCAAATTCCGCAAAAAAGCGGTGGAGAAAGTAGTTCCTCCAGAAGTTGTAGTTGATAATTCTGTTGACGATTTGGCAACGATCAGTCAGATTGATAGTGATACAGAATCCAACACAATTACCATCGTCCCCAACGCCGAAAGCTGAGGGTAAATATTTAGTACTAAATGGAAGAGGTGATTTCTTCTGTAGGGGCGTAAAGTTTTCATCTGGTCAATTTAAGACCTAGCGAAGGAAATTCGCAGTCAGACAAACGAAGTCCGCTTGCCTAGGACTAACCGAAAAATCAAAGGCTTTGAAACCTGTGTAAGCAGGTTTACTTTGTGTAGCTGTGGTTTGAACCGCCAATCCATCTTGAGCTTGTATGAACTCTAATCCCTTAATCTCGGTGGCAGTCTGTACCTATAACCGAGCCGACCGCTTAATTTTCACCCTTGAGGGGCTTTGCTGCCAGTCGTTGCCAATTGAACAGTTTGAAGTTTTAGTTGTGGATAACGCTTCCACAGATAATACTCAGGAAATCTGCAAAACCTTCGCCACCAAGCTACCCAATTTTCATTACATCTACGAACCAGTTCAAGGACTATCGAAAGCAAGAAATACCGCTCTCCATCAGGCGAGAGGGGAATACCTCGCTTACTTGGATGATGATGCTATCCCTTGCGAGAACTGGTTAGAAACAATCTTGCAGACTTTTCAAACCGTTGAGCCAAAACCTGTTTGTGTTGGTGGACTAATTTCCCCCCTCTGGGAAATTCCCAAACCAGATTGGGTGCATGAATATATAGAACCGCTTTTTAGTATTCTCGACTATGGCAGTCAGCCCTGCTGGTTTAGTTACCCGAAGTTTCCCTACGGGGCGAATATGACTTATCGACGTGAGGCTCTTTGCCAACTAGGAGGCTTCAGCGAACAACTAGGTCGTCAGGGAAAAAACTTGCTTTCTGAAGAAGAACGCCTGCTCAATCGTTTACTAGAAAAACAGGGAGAGCGATTTTACTACAATCCCCAAGCCTCAGTTCAGCACTGGATTCCCAAGGAACGTATCAACCCTGTTTGGATAATCCGCCGCAGTTATTGGCAAGGAAGATCGGAAGCCTTAGTTGACCAAATACTAGGAAAATCTTTTACTCAACAACGCTGGAATAGCATTTGGACAGTGATGAACTGGATGAACCTCAGAAGGCTGGTTGCTCAAGTTTTACCCGATCCCAAAATTCGCATCAAAACGCGAGTCTGGCTGGCGTGGAGTTGGGGATACTTTTCTCAAGCTTGGTTTCAGTAAATTTCCTCAAGCATCGGTACTTCAGGTAGCTTAAACTGTGACACAGTGCTACAAACGCTCCGTTTACTCCTTTCCTGTGGGGAAATTTAGAGCCTGATATGACAGATCTTTCAACCCCAACCAAGATTAAAGAACTGCTGCATCAAGCTTGTGGGAACTTAGAATCCTTTGAGCAATGTGCGTTGTTAGATTATCCCGACTATCTCAATATTGGCGATCATCTAATCTGGCTAGGCACGGTTTTCTATTTAACAGATGTTTTAAAAACAAAAATTAACTACACGGCAAGTATCAAGGATTTTTCCGGAGAGTTAATGGAGCAAAAGGTCGGAAAATCTCCTATCTTCCTAAATGGTGGTGGGAACTTGGGGGATCTTTGGCTCCCTTATCAGCAGTTTCGCGAATATATTATTTCTCATTATCAAGACCGCCCCGTTATCATATTGCCTCAAACAATTTATTTTGAGAACAAAGAAAATTTAATAAACACTGCCAAGATTTTTAACTCACATCCAAACCTAATTTTATTTGTCAGAGACAATTACAGCTATGACATTGCTCACAAATTTTTCCATAACTGCCGGATAATTAAAGCGCCTGACATGGCTTTTCAAATGGTAAATATGCCAGAGCTGGGTTTGCCTGTAGAACAAAATAAAACTATCTTGTATCACTGTAGGCAAGACCGTGAGTTTAATCAGCGCTTTTCTCCAGAGTTGGTAAACCTTCCAAATCTTGTAGTAGAAGATTGGATTTCCTACCAGTGGATTACTCGTGAAATGCTGACCAGTTCTTCAGCTTTGTACTGGAAACTACCAGGAATGGTCAAGCTAGTTCGGGAAGGGTGGCAGCAAAGACTATCGCGCCCCTTAGAGTGGTTATCTCGGAATCAATGGCAAAGTTTGATAGAGCATAAAAACAAATTTGACGCTATTTATAAGCCAGAGAGACAGCTAGAATCATGGAGTTTATTGCATAGTGGAATTTACCAGTTTAAGCGTCATCAATTAGTAATAACTAACCGATTGCATGGTCATATTCTCTGCCTGCTATTAGAGATTCCCCATGTTTTCTTAAGTAACTCTTACCACAAAAATGATTCTTTTTATGAAACATGGACTAGTCAAATTCCCTTTTGTCGATTTATTAAGGATGCTTCTCAGATAAATGAAGCGGTTAAAGAACTCAGAGAAAAGTTTATAAATTAGTAATTGATGTTGATTTTATGGCAAATTTTGTTGTAGTTGTAGATCCTGATCTAGATAGGCGCTCGCGTTTCGTTCAAACTATCAAACCTTTACTTCCTCCAGTAGAAGGCTTAGTCACCAATATGAGCGCGGTTGGAGACTTTCACTGCGTTTGGGCAGCGAATCCTAATGCTCCCATTAGCAAGATAGGTGATGATGATGGCGCAGCGGTAATTTGGGGAGAAGCAATCGTTCAAGGTGAATCGACTCGTATGGATGCCTTTAATTTAAGGCGACAGTGGAAAGAATCACCCAAAGAGAGCTTACCTTTTTTCGATGGTTTTCATGCGATCGCGCTTTTTCATCCTCATTTTGGACTAGCTGTAAGTGCAGACATTCTGGGACTCTTTCCCATCTACTACTACACCCACAAAAACGTTGCCTTAGTCGCTTCTAGCCCCGAACTTTTTCGCTACCACCCACTCTTTAAACCAGAGTTTAACCCCGCTGGCTTAGTCGGAATTCTTCTGACAAATGGATTGGTTGATGGACAAACTTTATGGAAGGGAGTTAAACGGCTAGATGCTGGACATTCCCTCCATTGGCAATCGTCGCAAGCTCCCAAAGAATACAAACAATACGAAATACCAGGAAATAGCGAAAATGACTCCTACAGCAATCTTTCATTCTTAGAGCATCTAGATATCCTCGATCAAACTCTTGACGAAACCCTCAAGCGTCACGTCTTAGATTCGGAGAAATACGCTCTCATGTTATCTGGAGGGCTTGATTCCCGGATGCTAGCTGGTTTCCTTCACCGCCAAGGCAAAAAGCCTATCGCTTTAACCTTTGGAAACAAAAGTGATATAGAAATGCAGTGTGCCATTCCAGTTGCTCGCGCCCTTAGCTTAAAACATGTTACTGCTAACACTGGATTAGGTAACTACCCTTTCTATGTTGACCTAATCGCTAAGTGGGAACATCTTGCTAGTGGCTGTAACGGTATTCGGCGTAGTGGAATGTACTCTGAGTTGAACAACGTAGCAAATAGAGCTATTGCAGGTTATTCACTCGGCCCGATATTAGGAGTTAAATTAGCCTACCCGCAATCAAAACAAGCTCCATCATTTACAGATTTCTTTAGTAGTGGTATCAACCGTTGGGGCTTATCGCCACAGTTGCTAGATAAACTACTGAACAAAAAAGTATTTGGCAACTTAGTACCAGAGACTCTAAATCGCCTTCAATGCATTTATGACCAATACTCTGATGAAAATTTTAGGCGGGCGTGGTGGTTTGATATTTATCATCGCCAAAGGTTTCATATCGGTTCTTCTGGGTGGAAGCTCTGTTTTGGGGTTTGGCCAACGCTACCACATCTAGATTGGCAGCTTTTAAAAACTACTGCTGTTTTACCTCCTAAGAGCGTTGGTAATCGACGCGGTCAAAATGAACTGCTGTGTTCTCGATTTCCAAAGCTAGCTGCACTACCTCTGGATCGTAATGATTTCAATGTTGAGCCACTTCTACCGAGCCGTACCCGACAGCGAATAAATTATTTGTTTCGCTTGCAGCGAAAATGGAGACGCTGGCAGCATAAATTAGGATATGAGCGACGCTACTACTACCGAGTGTATGACATCAATAACGCCGGGTGGTCAAGTGTGCGGCATCACGTAGAACCTTATAAAGAAGTGGTACAGCATCTTTTTCATCAATCAGCATTGGAGGCATTACTTCCACCACCTGATTGTCAAATGATGTTGAATGATGACTTGATTGCTGGTGCTTCTGGGCGCAAAGCTTTGTTAGGATTCTTGCTCTGGTCAAAAAATCACCTGTAATGCTACAAACTCATATCTGGCAAGAAGCATCTGTTGAAGCTAATGGCTCAGTTACGGTTAGTGCCAAGATTGAGCTTCCTAAAAAATCTCTTCGTTTGTGGTACAGCATCCCCGTTGAGTTTAGTACTCTACTTACCGATAGCTGTGACCCATTTTTAGTGGCGATGATGTTGCCAGCAATGCGGCATTCAGCACCATTGATCGTTCATGGCAAAGTTTCGCCCTCACTCCTGCAAAATTTAGTGGAGTTTCAAGCTGCTTGGGCTTGCTGGCGCCCTAATGAGTATTACCCCATTGAAATCTCTGCCGAAGTAGAGGAAGAAATACCTATTATTGCCTCAGAAGTAGCAGTTGCTGCTTTCTCCGGGGGAGTCGATAGCTGCTTTACCGCATTTCGCCACCGTGAGAATCGCTGTGGCAGACAAGCACGCAACTTACAAGCCGGATTAATGGTTCATGGGTTTGATATTCCCTTAGAAGAATCTTTGGTATTTGATAGAGCCGCTGAAAAGTCAAGATTAATCTTGGACAGCTTAGGAATGAAGTTAATTCCGATAGCAACCAATTATCGACAGGTGCTGCCAAGCATCAATTGGCTAGATGCCTATGGACCCGCGATCGCTTCTAGTTTAATGTTGCTTTCAAGAAGCTATAACGTTGGTTTAATCGGTAGCGCCTTCTCTTACCACAATCTGCTGTTGCCTCGTGGCTCTAACCCAGTTACCGATCCGTTCCTATCCAGCAAAGCTTTTCAAATTATTCATGATGGTGCCGGCTTTGATCGTTTAGGGAAAATCAAGGAAATTGGTCACTGGCAAGAAGCGACTCAACATTTGAGAGTGTGCTGGCAAGGCGCTCAAAAAGACCGTAATTGTGGGCGATGCGAGAAGTGTATTCGGACAATTCTAGGTTTTCGCGCCCTAGGCTTGAGTAAGCCTGCTTGCTTTGATCAAGATGTAACAGACGAGCAAATTATAGGGATCAAGGGATTAACTGCAATTCAGCTTTATGAAATGGAGTTAATTTTACAAGCAGTGAAAGGCTCTGTGACAGATTCCTGGGTTAATGCCTTGGAAAAGTGCATTACTCGTAACCGTCGCCAAATGGTACGGGAACAGAACTGGACAACCCTAAAACAGAGCTTACCCCCGACTCTACTAAAGCAGTGGCGATCGCTACAGTTGCGCCTGTCTTCTCAATCCCGCTATAAGGATTAACTCACTTCATAAAGTAGGGAGATCCGAATCCCTCTGAGGGGGTAATCCGAGAAGCAAAGTTCGGCAAAATCGCGCAAAATCAGTCTTAAAGTCCTTCTAATAATTGAGCCATACTTATGACAATCCTGGAACAGGGCAACATTACTATCCATACTGAGAACATCTTTCCCATCATCAAGAAGTCTCTCTACACCGATCATGAGATCTTCTTGCGGGAACTGATTTCTAACGCCGTGGATGCCATCCAGAAACTAAAGATGGTATCTTTTGCAGGCGAAGTTGACGGTGAGCTGGAGGAGCCGGAAATTGTCATTAACATTGATAAAGACAAAAAGACTCTCTCCATCTCTGACAACGGTATCGGCATGACCGCCGATGAGGTGAAACAATACATCAATCAAGTCGCCTTCTCCAGCGCTGAGGAATTCGTTCAGAAATATCAAAAAGACGCTGACCAGCAGATCATTGGTCACTTCGGTCTAGGCTTCTACTCCTCCTTTATGGTGGCGAGTCAGGTAGAAATCGATACCCTTTCCTATAAACAAGGAGCCACCGCCGTTCACTGGTCTTGTGACGGTTCGCCAGCCTTTCAACTTGAAGAGTCAAGCCTTAGCCAGCGCGGAACGACAGTAACTCTCACTCTCCAAGACGAAGAGATTGAGTATCTAGAACCGATTCGGATTCGACAGTTGGTGAAAACCTACTGCGATTTCATGCCAGTACCCATCAAGCTTGAGGGTGAAGTCCTTAACCAGCCCAAAGCTCTATGGAAAGAATCGCCCCAAAATCTGACTAAAGAAGACTACCTAGAGTTCTATAACTACCTGCACCCCTTCCAGGAAGAACCGCTTCTGTGGGTGCATCTGAACACCGACTATCCCTTCCTACTCAATGGCATCCTCTATTTCCCTAAGCTGAAGCCGGATGTGGATGTGACTAGGGGACAAATCAAGTTGTTCTGCAACCAGGTATTTGTCAGCGACCACTGTGAAGAAGTTATTCCCAGCTTCCTGATGCCACTACGGGGTGTTGTTGATAGTCCTGATATTCCGCTTAATGTCTCCCGTTCTGCCTTAACGAATGACCGCACAGTCAGGCGAATTTCTGACTATATTGCTCGGAAAGTAGGCGATCGCCTCAAAGAACTCTACAACGAAAATCGCCAAGAATACATTCGCTGCTGGCAAGACGTCGGCACCTTCGTCAAGTTTGGCTCCCTCAACGACGAAAAATTCAAAAAACAAATTGAAGATATCGTCATCTTCCGCAGTACTTATGAAGGAGAAAAACACGATAGCCAGAACACCCCCCCCGTAGCCACTCCAGAAACAGCTCCAGAAGTTGAAGTGCAATCCCAAGAAGGCGATGTCTGGCAAGATGTCACCTCAGCTACTCCCTCTGAACCTACCGTTACTCAGCAGGGAGAGACTTATACCACTCTCAAAGAGTACCTAGAACGCAACAAAGAGCATTATGAAAACCGCGTCTTCTATTGCACCGACCCGGTAGCCCAAGCGACCTATGTACAACTGCACAAGAATCAAGGTTTGGAAGTCCTGTTTATGGACTCCTTTATTGATACTCACTTCATCAGCTTCCTAGAGCGGGAATATTCTGATGTCAAGTTCTCTCGCGTAGACTCTGACTTAGATCAAACTCTGATTGACCAGGATCAGGCGGGAGAAATTGTTGACCCCACAACTAACAAAACCCGCAGCGAAGTAATTAAAGAGCTGTTTGAGACATCTCTTAATAAGCCAAAAGTTGACATTCGTACTCAGGCGCTCAAATCAGATGACCCCCAAGGAACTCCACCCGCAATGGTACTTTTACCAGAAGCCTTGCGACGACTACGGGATATGACGGCGCTCATGCAGCAACAAGCGGCACAGTTTCCCGAAGAACATGTCTTGGTTGTCAATACAGCGCACCCACTGATTGAGAACTTAGCCAAGCTGAGCCAAAGCAGTATTGTGCAGGGGGCAGGTCAGTCGCCTTCTGGTGAACTAGCTAACTTAATTTGTCAGCACGTTTATGATCTAGCACTGATGGCACAAAAAGGCTTTGATGCTGAGGGAATGAAGACGTTTGTGGAGCGGTCAAATCAGGTACTCACTCGCCTGACAGAGCGTTAGATAACGCCCACGCAGACAGGCTTAGTTTTATATAGCCCAAGGCTTCTAGCTTTTGGGCTTATCGTGTGACTCCTGATTTCGTAAAGGCACAAAGGGTTATGAGGCAGTAGAGCTTGCCAAGGAATTCAAAGGCTCTTGATATGATGGAGAATGGACTAAAATCTGGAGGAATCTCATGTCCCGTAAATGCGAACTAACAGGCAAAAGGGCAAACAATGCCTACGCTGTTTCCCACTCCCACCGACGCACGAAGAAGCTACAAGAAGCTAACTTGCAGTCTAAAAGAGTTTGGTGGACGGAAGGCAACCGTTGGGTGAAGCTCAAACTTTCTACTAAAGCAATCAAGACTTTAGAAAAGAAAGGTTTGCAAGCCATGGCAAACGAAGCGGGACTTAATCTAAATAAGTACTAAATTACCGAAGCAGGAGGAGAAAGCTGGTGCTGTTTTGGTAGATGAGCTGTGTCATCAAAAACTGCACCTAGCTTGCAAAGAAAGGCTTCCTCCTCTCTCCTACACTTAGGCGATCGCGTCAGTTGTTATCCAGCGATCGCTCCCCCAGCCCCCTTAGCAATCTACGATGTACAAACATCTTTGTACAGAACCGAAATCCTTAGAGATTCCCCCTCGCATCGCCCTTTTCAAGGGAGACTTTGACTCCGATTCCCCCCTTGCCAAGGGGGGCTAGGGGGGTAAAAAGGATAATTAGCAGGAACACCCCTACCGGAAAATCGTGACTTTCCAGTCTCATTTTGCCGCTTGATGTCTGGTATTGCTCAAAATACCTGCTC
The DNA here is from genome assembly GCA_019359445.1 of Kastovskya adunca ATA6-11-RM4. Classification (GTDB taxonomy): domain Bacteria; phylum Cyanobacteriota; class Cyanobacteriia; order Cyanobacteriales; family Coleofasciculaceae; genus Kastovskya; species Kastovskya adunca. The sequence continues at coordinate 120,627 of JAHHHJ010000005.1, forward strand.
ATGGCGGTTTTTTTTAATATTTTGCAAAAGCTTGATATTTTTTTTAGTCTAGCTGGGTAGTATAAAAGCAGTTAGTGGCATTACCAGCTTAATGCTGAGTTTTGCTAAAGACTGCCTATCCAAGGACTTAACCTACGCCTTTAGGCAGATGGCGAATAAAATAACTTCTATAATGAATCCCGCTGAATCTGCCATTCTCCGGAACATCACGGAAAACTTTAATGATTTAGCAACAGGATTAACAAAGCTATTTGTATCTTCCCGGTTGACGACAAGATTTGCAGTTGTTACGACAGAGTAGAAGCTGCTGGATTTAATGGAACTCTATTAAATCTTTATAAAATAGTCATCGGGTATTACTCAAAAATCTTTAATCGCCTCTACAGACCGTTACTGCATCGCGTTTTAACTCCATCTCCAAAGTATCTACATGTCTGACAGGAAACCTGCCATGTCACGCCGCAAAAAACCAGTCAACACGCTTCAGAAAATATTTCAGCACCTTTTGAGGTTAAGTAGAATCCTGACCAAAGGGTTGATGAACTGGCTGTTGCGAAGCTTAATGCTTCTGGGACGACGTCGCTCTTCAAATCTTGGTAGAGCCGGCTTTGTGCTGCCAACGGTGATCATGGTGATGCTGGTAGTCATTTTGCTGACTACAGCAATCATGATTCGTTCGTTTGACCGCTCGAAGAATGCCAGCAACTACCGGGTAAATGAGGCGGTTTTGAATGCCACCCAGCCCGCCTTAGACCGTGCTAAGGCGAAGATAAATCGTCTGTTTTCTGTAGATGAGACTAATAGACAAGGCAATACTCCCCCAGAATTCAACATTGCGGACATCCTTGAAGAGGAAGTTGGGTCGGAGGGTACCTATACCTTTGGAGATGAGATTCAGCTACAACTGGAAGCTGACTTTGATGGAACAGCGGGTATAAACACTAACGAAGAAACGCTGAAATCAGCTTGGAAGTTTCCGGTTGATACTGATAACAACGGTCGGTTTGATAGTTACACACTCTATGGAATTTATTTCCGTTACCCCGAAGGCAGGAAGAAAGGGCCATTAGAAGCTAGGGCGCTACCAATGTCTGGGGGGGCAACAGGGTGTTCTGTCGGGGCTGGCAACATAGCCGGTTGGTTTAGTACGGGTGGTAAGTCGAAGAAAGCATTTTTTACTTATGTTGCCACTGTGCCGATTACGGAAGAAGTTACCACCGCTGTCGTTACAGATTCAGGGAGAAGTATTCCACCGACTCAATTTGAAACTTATAGAGGTAATCGAGGCTTTTCTGCCTTGGAGCTACAACAAGACCAGGCAAGAATAGCGCTGGATAACAACGCTATCTGGTTTGATGATGATATTCAAGTTAGTAACGCTCCGACCTTTCGTGTCAATGGTCGAATCCACACCAACGGCAACTTGATGTTGCGGTCTGCTAATCCCCTAGAGCTGCATCAAGTCAGTAGCGCCTACTCCTGCTACTACGACCCAGACAACGCCAAGATTGTTGTTGCTGGTAACGTAGCGACTGGAGATATAAGAAATACCGATGCGGTGGCCAATGACAATGTCAAAGCTTATTTGTACAGAGGACAAGGTGTAACACCGGGCACCTCTAGCATCAATGACAAAAATAAGACGACTACAGCATTAGGCGGCGCAACCGTCGCCTACAACAAGACGGCTTATGATCAGCGCATTGGTGTAATGGTGAGGGGCGCTCTTAATCTATATGGTGGCGCTGACCCGGCAGTAGCAACCGTCACGGAAGTTAATGCCGTAGGCAGATATCCACAAGACCTCAAAGACTTTTTTAAAAGGAGGTTTGACGCTTCCGGAGAGCAAAACCTAGAGAATGTACTAGAGTCTTACTTTAAGCAACGGACTCGTCGAGTTCCCTATGCGGAAGTTCCTCTTAATGGAATAGCTACTGCAGTAAAACCGGCAACTACGGCAAAAACAGACGATCCGGCTTCTGGCGATTTTGTCTTTGGGAGTGCGGGTGAGATTAAACCGCCTCCAGAGTGGATGTTGATTGCAGATCCAGGTACTGGTGCTGTCGGAAACTACACTAATTTGGCGCTGAGGATTAATGCAACTGACGCCCAACCAATGGATTTGGAGGCAGTTGATCCAGATAAGGTAGCGGAAAGAAAGGAATCACTCATTGGCGATCGCATTTTAGTAGGTAACAACCTACCCTATCGCTGGTATAACGGTTCGACATTCCAAGAGCCAGGAATAAAACAGGATGTATTTAGTGACGGCTCGACAACTGCTGTCGCGTGGAATAAGGCGGATGGCACTGCTGACACAGGTAACCAGCGCAAACGCCCTAGTCGTGTGCAAATCTTGGATGACTTGGGTGATACCAGCCGGAATGGCTTCTGGGAACGAGCGGCTGCCAAAAACAGCCCTGCGTTTGACCAAGAACAACTGTCTGGTGGGTTGCGAGTGGTAACAGGTGCCGGAATTTACATTGATGGTTTAGATCAAGGAACAACTGGAACAGGAATACGCGGAACAAATTCCTTCTTGCCTGCTCCTCCAACTGTGGCAGCGTTAACAGCCGACGGCATAACTGGCTTACCAACAGGGGTAACTGATGCAAATGTGGTGTGGCCCGACACCATGCCGATGTATAAAGATGATGGCGACAACATTGTTAACGCCACAGACTTAAAAGGCGACCTGCAAATGCGGGCAACTGTCGTTTATCACTACGCCGCTAATAAAGGTAAAGACCAAACACCTATTGCTTGCATTAACAGTTACTATGACCCCACCACTGAAGCTACAGCCGGGGCATTTAATAACGGCAAAAATTACCCCATTCCAGCAAGAGACTACACCAATGCTAGGCTCGTAGCACAATCTAAGATGGTTTTCCCAGATGGACGCTGGGCAAATAAACCTTTGTATGATGCTCTAAACAGGGCTGTTGCTGATCGCACCCTTGCAGACAATGCAGCGGTTGATTCTGCCCTGTGCGCTCTGAGCATTTTAGATGGTGCAGCTGCTACACCTGTTCCGGCTGGAACTGCTGGTAAGGTAGCGGATGGTGCAATCAAAGAAGCGACTTTTCTAGATGCCAGACAAGTGAAGGCACTTCACAAGCCGAAGGAGGATGCTACCGGAAATCCTATTGCTGATGCTACGACACTCGCAAATGCTAGAACTCCGGAGCAACTGAGAATAGCTAAACTAGGAGCATTGACAACCGACTATGACTTGCCAATTGAACAGCGCCAACCTCTAGAAATACGGGTTACTGAGATCGATCTAAACTCACTCAGGACAACAACAATTGGTTTAGGAGAATACTTATTACCCAACAGCGGCATTATTTACGCTACACGGGATGATGCGCTACCAGATATTAGTGCTGGTGAGGGGAAGTTAGAAGGTGCCACAGACTTCAAACTCGATCCCACTCGTCGCCCTAATGGTATTCGACTAATTAACGGTCGCATTTTAGCCCGTGGCGCTAACAATGCATACAACGCTGATGAAAAGGGCTTGATTCTCGCCTCAGACTTGCCAGTCTATATCAAGGGAGAATTCAACCTCCACCAAGAGTTCGGAACTACTACTAGGTTAGAAGAGTTCAAGGCTTCAGATGCATTAGCAGCTAATTACAACAACTTCTATACCCGTGGTAGTACGGGAGCGAATAACAACCGTAATGACAAGTTTGCTTGCCGTCAAAACCAGCAAGGTTGCAGTGGTAACGGTGACCAGTGGCGTGCTGTAAGGATTCTCTCGGATGCTGTCACCCTGCTATCAGGAGACTTCAAGGATGGTGTTCGCAGTAATGGTAGCTACGACGTAAACAACAATGCTGGGAACTTAGCTGTAGAAAAGCGTCTGAAGAATGGCTTCTGGTGGAATGGGTTTGCTACCAGTAGACCTTACTGGAACACCACCCCCAACAGTGTTCCAGAACCAACAACACAGCTAACTTCCTATCTAGCAAATGGTGTAACACCAATTCAACGTCGGGTAAACTTCCCTGAGTACCGAATGGAAATTTGCCGGAAGCTCCCAGTCTCCGAATGTACTCCCACTGACTGGGATTTGGCAGGAGCAGGTACAACTGCAACACCACCAGCAGCTCTAGCCGATCAAATCTATCCCCGTCGAGTTGCTTTTGATAGAGATCCGGTTTCTAAAAATCTTCTTCCGGTTGGTGGCCCTTACCGACCTTTAGGGGTAGGTTGCCCAACTACTGGATGTATATACGGTGGTACAACAGTAGGTACTAACTATGGCACCCCTAATGACAATGCCCTTTGGTTCTGGACAACAAATTCCACTACCAATCCAGGAGCAATCGGCGATCGCGTTTACACCGCAAACCGACCGCTGTTCTATCTACCTCCTGCGGATTTAAATAACGATGGTACCCCTGACCCTGACGGTCAACCCCTGTTAGTACCAGTACTACAGCTACACTCTCCAAACGGAGCACCTGGTAATAACGGTACGGCTTTTAACGGTTACATCAACGACTCATGGATGCAGCGGGCTACAGAGACAAGATACAATGGCGTCTTCGTCATGGGCGACTCTCCCGCCAGACCAGCTAATGCTTCTTATGAAGCTGAGACTGGAGGCGGACTGGTTAACTTCCCACGTTTCTTAGAAGCCTGGGAGGCAGTAAATGAAGGCGCTCCAGCTGCAGCCAGAATCAATGGTAGCTTTATCCAATTCAAGAAGAGCCTCTTTGCTACTGCACCGTTTGAGGCAGTAGATAGCTTTACTGTAGACAACTCCCTCTTTTTCGACGGTGCAAATCCTGACCATACCAGTGCGAACTTTGGCGGATTAAACGACTACAGATACAGAGGTGGTGGTGCTTCCCGACGAGCACCCTACTACCGCGCACCTGACCGGGCATGGGGTTATGATGTTGGCTTGCTGTCTCAGACTCCTGATTTATTCTCCAAACGATTTGCCTCACCGGATGTCGGTACTCCTAACGAGTACTACCGAGAAGTGGGTCGAGATGACCCCTGGGTTGAAAGCTTGCTGTGTGGAGTGCACGTCAATGACCCGGACGAGCCTGCTGTTGAGGGGCTGTCCTGTTCCTAACCTCGATGATTACAGATAGTGAGGTAGCGTTTTTAAAGTCGTAGCTGGTGACCAAACGATGATGAAGCTCAAACTAAAGCAACTTCCACCCCAACCCAGTCAGTCAGGTTTCACGATTATTGAGTGTTTACTGGCAATTATCATAGTGGGGATTTTGATGACAGGAATTGCGCCTGCTATTGCTCTTTCTGTAGCAACTAGAGTGCAGGCGCGACGGGTAGAAATAGGAACCCAAGCGGCTAAAGCTTATATCAACAGCGTCCGTGGTAACCCAGACGCTGCTGTTAACCCGGACGCTGCGGCGATTACGGAAACAGTTTTCTTAGCGCCTGATGCTCAGAGAATTTTAACTGTAGACCCTCCTGCTGCCAGCACAAACATAGCTGCGCCCGCAGCTACTTTAGCCGCAGCAAGCTTAACCTGTGTCAATCTTGATAACACTGCTGGCTGTAGCACCAACAGTGCTAGAGACTTAGTAATTCAAGCATTTCGCAGTACCACTATCAACCCTCCTAGTTCCGACCCGGCAGTAAATGGAGCTGACAGAGCTAAAGGCTACCTTCTTGGGGTCAGAGTCTATCGAGCAGATGCCTTTGATGGTGGAAGCGCTCTTAACACTAGAGCTACTGTAGGTAGAGCAGGTAGACCATCAGCAACCTTTGCAGGGGGAGGTGGCGATCGTAAATCCCCATTGGTAGAAATGGTGACAGAGATTCCTCCCACTTCCAGTGATACCGCCTATAAGGATTTTTGCGATCGTCTCGGTGGCTGTAAAGCTCCTTCTCCATAAATCAGAAAACTGATAGTCAAACTTCAACAGCTCATTACTTGTAGGCACAGGGAGTAAACCGCAAAATGACCGCTTTAATTAGATTTGTTCTTAACAGTCAGCCAAAGCGAAAACGATCTCAATTAGACGGAAACATTAGCGGCTTTACTCTAATTGAGCTGCTAGTTGGGCTACTTCTAGCATTCCTCGTCATTGGTCCTTTGCTAGGGTTCATGGTTAATATCCTGGATACAGACCGCAAAGAACAAGCCAAGACAACTTCAGAACAGGAAATTCAATCGGCATTAGATTACATTGCTAGAGACTTAGAGCAGGCTGTTTACATTTATGATGCGCCTGGAGTAGCGGCGATAGGAGCTCAACTGCCTCCTACGGTTGCACCTACCACTGTCGATGGAGTCCCAGTTCTCGTATTTTGGAAGCGACAGTTCATACCAAATGCTTTTGACATGGGGGGCAGTACATTTGACGATGCATTTGTTTACTCCCTTGTTGCTTACTACCTGATTAAAGATAGTAGCTGTGTTGCTACCTCAACTTGGTCTTGTGCTGCTCGCATTGGTAGGTTTCAAATTAAAGATAGTGTGAATGCCTCAAATGGTGCGGAAGTGAGAGCTGCCGATCCAGGTTTTAAGCGTTTTGACCTCACCCTAAATAAGCCGACCCTGGCAGAGAAGATGAATCTTTGGACAAAAGGGACTAGTAATTACACTAGCAACGTTGATACTCTGATTGATTTTGTTGACCAAAGCACGACAGGGGGATTTCCTACACCATCTTGCCCAACAGTTACACAGCAAGTACCTAGTTACACAGGCACTGGGGCAGTTGCCGCTCGATTTCAAACAAGTAGCTTCTACGCTTGTGTAGACTCAAGTAAAACAACAGCGCAAGTTTTTCTAAGAGGTAACTCCTTAGCTCGCATCAGACCAAAAACTGCCGTTCCTACTTACAGTGCCAGTAACTCTGCCTATTTCCCTAGTGCCAATGTCACAGTGAAAGGACGTGGTTTACTCGGTGATAACTAATTTCTAGAATTGTTAATCGAACAGCCACTTCCACATCAAAAGTTGGGTAGGTATTATGAAAAACATAGCTTTATTACTAAATTTTATACAAAAGTCTCAAAACAGAAAAATTAAACACACAGAGTCGTTGCCTCAAAGCAATGCCGGGTTTACTCTTATTGAACTCATAGTCGTCGTGGTAATGGTCGGCGTTTTAGCGACAATTGCTGCTCCGAGTTGGTTGACTTTTCTCAACCAACGACGAGCAAGTGCAACTAATGACTTTATTTTTAGACAGTTACAGGAAGCTCAAAATCAAGCCAAAAAAACTAAACTAAGCTACAGCTTCAGTTTTAAGGTAGAAGGTGACACTCCCTTTGTGGCTGTTCATCGTCGGGATAACGCTTCACCTCAGTGGCAGTCCTTGGGTAAGGAGTTAGGAATCAAGCCTGGGCAAGTGATACTTGGTAGCAATATTACTACCAGTACTGATGGTAGTGTTAGCAAAGAAAATAATGCTAGTTCTTCACTGATATATTCCACCTCAGGTAATGCTCCTGTCAGAACAATTACCTTTGATTATTTAGGCAGTTTACCGCCTGAGTCAGATCTCGACGGCAATAATAATGGGACTTCTGAAGGTTTAATTATAGTGACAGCGGTACCTAGAGGAAGTAGTTCTAAAGAAGCAATCCCCTCAACACGGAGATGCGTCAAGGTAAGTACTCTTTTAGGCTCAATTCAAACAGGAAGAAAAATATCAGAATCAGGAGAAGTTCAATGCTTACCATGAATATAAAAAAATAGTTTATAACAGCATTATTTTATAAAAAGACAACCTAAAAGGCTCTGATGTTTTCAACTCAGAGCTTTTTGCTTTTCAGGGTTTTTACTGTTTTTTCTCCAGTTAATGAAAGTAAAACTTGTATAGACTCTCAATGAATTTCAAACTTTTGAATAAATTGAGTTAGCCGAGAAAGTTTTAAATATCAGGGTGGTTCTAAGTGAGACGTTGCTCTTTTATCGGCAAAGGACTGCATTCATCAACAGCTGGATATACGCTCCTGGAACTTATCATTGTAGGAGTGCTGATTGGGATTTTGGGCGCGATCGCTGCTCCGAGTTGGCTGACGTTTTTGAACCTTCAAACCCTCAACACTGGTCAAAATCAAGTCTATCGAGCCATGCAAGCCGCTCAAAGCAACGCCAAGCGAGACAAACTAACTTGGCAAACAAGCTTTCAAGAAGTAACAGTTAATGACAGGGTTGTTGTGCAGTGGGCAGTACATCCGGCTAAACCAGGAACATTTATTCCGTCAGGGGTTAGGTGGAATAATCTTGGAACAAATCTTCGCATCGATAAAAAGAAGAACGATAAAGGTGAATATGAGACAACCCTTGACAGCCCAGGAAACAAAACAATAGAAGGGCCTTGGAGAGTTCAGTTTAACTACCACGGCAATACTAACGGGCAGCTAGGGAGGATTGCGCTACGCACTCCGTACACTGGCAAAATAAAGCGTTGCGTTATTGTCTCTACTCTGATTGGGACAGTACGCACGGCAAAAGAGCGTCCTAAACCAAATAAAGAGGGTAAATATTGCTATTAAATTGAGCAGCGAGGTCAGTCATTAGTTCTGACAATACCCGCAGCGCTGAAGCCAGAGGCTATAGGTAAACAAACCTGCCGACTCAAGCCCTCTGCTTTAGACTACATAGACAGGTTTTGAATACAATAGCCCCAGGATATGCGCCATGGGGCTTAAGTTGAATATCACTGAAACAAACTGGGGCTAGATCCCCGACCTCATTAAGAAGTCAGGGATCTGAGCAACAAGCTTTGCTTAAGTCAGTGCCTTTGGGCTTGAGTTGATCCTCTTTTCACCCGTCCTACAAAGATCATTCCCTATTGCCCAGCTTGCCGCATCGCTGCGGCTGTTTTCTCCCGGTCTAACTTCAACACCAGCACGCCCAAAGGAGGCAAGCACAAATCCAGGGAGTAGGGACGAGTGTGGAACGACCATTCATCCGTCCACTTCCCGCCCAGATTCCCCATATTGCTGCCACCGTACTCGCGGGCGTCGCTGTTGAAGAGTTCGGTGTAGAACCCTGGCTGCGGTACGCCGACGCGGTAATGGCTGTGAGGTTGCGGTGTGAAGTTGCAGACGGTGACGATAAACTCCTCGGAATCTTTAGCGTAACGAATAAACGAGACAACACTATGGCGATTGTCGCTACAGTCAATCCACTCAAAGCCATCTTGACTAAAATCTTGAGTGTGGAGTGCGATTTCTTGTTTATATAGCTGATTCAACTCAGTCATAAACTGCTTGAGTTGTTGATGGGAGGAGTACTGCAACAAGTGCCACTCCAAGTCTCCCCAGACATTCCACTCACTCCACTGACCAAACTCCATGCTCATGAAGAGAGTCTTCTTGCCAGGGTGAGTAAACATGTAGGCAAATAAACAGCGCACATTGGCAAACTTTTGCCACTCATCACCCGGTATCTTTCCTAGAAGATTGCTCTTGCCATGAACTACCTCATCGTGAGACAGCGCCAGCATAAAATTTTCTGTAAACGCATACCAGATGCTAAAGGTGACGTTGTTTTGATGGAACTGGCGGAACCAGGGGTCCATGCTGAAGTAGTCCAGCATGTCGTGCATCCAGCCCATGTTCCACTTCAAGTTGAAGCCTAAGCCGCCGACGTAGGTTGGCCAAGATACCATTGGCCATTCTGTGGACTCTTCCGCAATTGAGAGCACGCCGGGAAAGTAGCTAAAAATGATGTGGTTAGTCTGGCGCAGGAAGTCAGCCGCCTCAATATTTTCTCGACCACCGTATTGATTTGGGAGCCATTCCCCTTCAGGACGGAGGTAATCGAGGTAAAGCATGGAAGCCACTGCGTCTACCCGAATGCCGTCAATGTGATATTTATCAAACCAGAACAGGGCATTGGCTGCAAGGAAGTTCCGGACTTCGTTGCGGTTATAGTTGAAGACTAAGGTGCCCCACTCTTTATGCTCGCCCTTGCGGGGGTCAGCGTGTTCGTAAAGGTGGGTGCCATCAAAAAAGGCTAACCCGTGACCATCTTTAGGGAAGTGACCAGGTACCCAATCCACAATGACACCAATGCCGTTTTCGTGGCACTGGTCTACAAAATACATAAAGTCTTCTGGCGTTCCATAGCGAGACGTGCAGGCATAGTACCCTGTTACCTGATACCCCCAAGACCCATCAAAGGGATGCTCGGCAATTGGTAGCAGCTCAATATGGGTAAATCCTGAGTCTTTAACATAGGGAATTAGCTGTTCTGCCAGTTCCCGGTAAGTGAGGAAACGCGCTCCCGGTTTTAGTTCTGAGACAGTAACGACTGGGGCATCCTCACCGTTAGGCAGTTTGGCGGGTTCAGTAGAAGAGCCATGGAGCCAGGAACCCAGGTGAACTTCATAAACAGAAATTGGCTGCGTCAGGGGTTCGGTATGACGCCGCTGTTCCATCCACTCAGTATCGTTCCACTTGTAAGTATTGAGGTCAGTAACAATCGATGCGGTCTTTGGTCGCACCTCTTGATAAAAACCGTAGGGATCTGACTTTTCGTAGATGTGACCGTCGTAGTTTTTGATCTCATACTTGTAGCGATCGCCAGCGCTCAATCCAGGAATAAATAAATCCCAAATGCCGGTATGACCTTTCCGCATCTGGTGTTTTCGCCCATCCCAGAAATTAAAGTCTCCCATGACGGAGACATTACGGGCATTAGGTGCCCAGAGAGCAAAGTAAACACCTTTGACACCGTTGATTTCTGCCAAGTGAGCGCCGAGTTTTTCGTAAATTCGATGATGGTTCCCTTCACTGAATAAATGCAGGTCAAAGTCAGTCAGTAGGGGAGAGGGAAAAGCGTAGGGGTCGTAGATGACTCGTTCGTGTTCTCCTTCCTGGATGCGTAGCTGATAATTTACAAGTTCAGGTGCTTCAATCATGCACTCAAAAAAATGAGGATGATGCACCGATTGCATAGGATACTCTTTTCGCTCTTCTGGACGAACGACCCAGACCGCATCGGCATTGGGTAGATAGGCTCTTACCACCCAGCTAGTTTTGCCATTCTGCTCAATCAGATGGGAACCCAGGACTTCAAAAGGGTCATGATGTTGGTTCCAAACAATTTTGTCAATTTGGTCAGGGGCAATCGTTGGGGACATTCAGCTATCTACCTCAATGAACATTGGTCAAGAGCGCTTCAATTGTAATATTTATATACATTTTTGCTTTTTTCTACAGAGCTTTATCCAGCCTAGTAGAGCAGCAGGATTCCATAAATATTGCTAATAGTGTATTTCTATCTTGCCAATCCCTCTAACGTTGAAGTGGGTTATCAGCGACGGGGCAAGAAATTTTTAGAATTACTTTAAATGCGATCGCCTGTTGTAAAATCCACTACCGAGCATCACATCACTAGTGGTCTATCGCCACAGTTCTGATCGGTTATACCAGAAAGGGTAGTCGCGTCTAGTAAAGGTTCTCCCTCTTCAAACATCAAGCCTATGTGCTTAAAACGGAGTCACAGTTCTCAGAAAATTACGTAGACGCAACAAAAAGATATTTCGCCGAATGTCAGGACTCAACTGCGGTGGGGTTGAACGCTGTGCCAACTCTGCTTGCAGTTGGGCATATTCAGCCGCTGTCAGAGGCTTGCCATCAATTGGCGATCGCGCCTCCGTAATAATCTCTGTTCGCAGCACCTCTTCTGGCGTCTCTTCTGGTGGCGGTAGTGCTCCTACGGGTGCAGTCACAGCGATCGCTAATCCCCACCCAAAAAGTAATTGTAGGGGAAATTGAGAGTTTTTCATGCACCTAATCGCTCCGTGAATAGCCAAGGATAGGCAGGCTTAACGATATGGAGGAATCCAAGGGCTAGAGGACTCAAAAGCACCATTGCTCTATCCGCCTGCGCTAAAGTAGTCTCCAACTCAATCACCCTAATTTTGAAGAGTGATCGCCCAACCCGTTCATTGCACCCTTTAGCCGTTCTGCCGTCTAAGAACCTGAATCACTAATCAACTGAACATAAGATAAGTTGATCTGCTTTTTCTGTCCCCACCCATAATTAACAGCGTTTAGATCGTCAAAATATTGGAATAACAGAGGTAGGGGCAGCAAATTTTCAAGCTAACCCTCCTCTATCTTGTAGGACATGTAGACTGCTTCTACTTCTAACAGCAGTTTTTCATTTTGTCCTTAGGCATAATGTACGACCCCAGACAGTTGCCTGGGAGTCGTAAGTCTGTAAGGTAGCAATCTACTGTGTTTTATTTGGTGCTATGAAAGCAACGATATAGCCCTACACGATTGTTACGAGCTAGGGGGCACCAGCAGGAGACACAGTCTCTATAGGAGATGGCTCAATCGTTTCATCTTCTGCCGCCTGGTCACAGGCTCCTAAGGTAGTAGCCACGGCAAGTACAAGAGCCAAGCTGAGTAATTTTTTATTCATACACTCCTCTTCAAAGGACGGCTGTAAAGGGAAATTTCGCCAGTCCATTACAATTCTATAGTTTTATCATGGTTGCTTGCTTTTTCCGCTATCCCGCTGGAAAGATTCAACTTCAGTCAGTCCATTCTTCAACTTTTTGGGGAACAAGGATTGAGCGACTAGCTTATGTATGCCTTGCTATCAAAAGCTTGCCCGATCATGGCAGAACCATGAACAACAGATTAATCAATAACTAAATCGCGCCAATTTTTTGTTGTTTCAAATACAATCTTCAATAAAAGCATCCAGTAGATTAATAAAACTTGCTGATTAGGGTGTAGACCTCATGAGCAATCGCAGGCTAGTACAGGCTTCTAGGGTTTGCATGGTGTCATTGCACTTTTCCTAACTTAGACATAGGTGACCTTTCGGAAACGTTAACTTGGTAGCACAGCAACAGTTACTAGTTTTTTAAGAAACCTATTGGCAAGCCTTGAAGCGGTCTCAGGCAATGCGCTGCTACCGGAAACTGAGAAATGTCCCCGAAGAACCTCTCAGGTAACATTACAACCCTCCCGATCCGTCTAGGCATTTAGAGTCGTCAATGTCTTGACTATTATGCCAAAGCCAAACAAAGGGGGAGAAGAAGTATTTTTAACGCTAGAGGCATTGTGTTCCGTGATTATTGACAATGTGCGGCAATTGTTTCCAGCTTGGCGAAAGTATCCCCGGCAGCAAATGCAAATGATCCAGAAGATTGTTGAGCGCATCCGTAATTCATTGGAACTCAACGTTGTTTTACAAACAGTGGTAGATGAAATTGCCCAGTTGTGGCGTTTAGAGTGCTGTAGCTTCCTGTGGTACTTTGAGGACACCCAACAAGTACAAGTTGTCTGCGATCGCCGCTACGGCACCTTAGAGACATCGCTTTTGGGTTATTACTCTTTAGAAAGTTTTGGGAAAGAGGCAAAAGCGATCGCTACTGGGGAAGTAATCCTCAATTCTGGTTCGCTAGCTTCCCAACTACAAATTCCTGAAGTTTTGAGACGACTGTTACCGCAACGCCCATTTCTCGTCACCCAACCCAGGGATCAGCTCCTAGGATTTGATGCTTATCTCCTGATTCCGGTCGCCGGAACTGCGGGTCAGTGGGGGTTTATTGCCTATCTTTCTCAACAGCCCCGTTCCTGGTCAACGGCTGAAGTGAAATTCTTGCAGTCAATTGTGCCGCCTTTGGAAATTGCGATTCATCAAGCCCAACTTTACGAACAAACCCAAAAGCAGGCGCAGCAAGAACGGTTAGTCAATTCCATTACGAGCAAACTGATTGCCAGCTTCGATCTCGAAGAAATTTTAACCGCTGCGATCGCAGAACTCCTAGAAGCATTGCAAATCGATCGCTGTTTAGTCCATCTCGTTGAAGATCGAGACGAACCCCAACCTCCCCAATCAGCCTCTGCTAGCTTTCGACGTAAACATCTCTACGAAGTCTGTCGCGAACCTTTCCCCTCCTGCTTGGAGGATTTTGACACTCATGGCCCTCTAACGCAATGGGTCATTCAGCATCGGCAGTCAGTACAAATTGCTGATATTACGAAAGATGAACGCATCGGTATTGCTAATGCTGAGTACCAACAAGCGCAAATCAAATCCTCTTTCGTGATCCCCGTTCAGGCAAACGGCACTCTCCATGCTCTGCTGTACCTTAACCAATGTTCTCACATTCGCTATTGGTCACCAAACGATCAGCAATTAACCCAAGCTGTCGCTGACCAACTAGCAATTTCTCTGCAACAAGCCCATCTGTATGCCCAAACCCAGCGTCAAGCTGCCCATAGTGCTGCTCAAGCAGAAACCGTGTCCGTCATGCTAGAAGAACTGCGTCATACCCAAGCGCAGTTAATTCAAAGTGAAAAGATGTCGAGTCTGGGTCAGATGGTGGCAGGAGTTGCCCATGAAATCAACAATCCGATTAATTTCATCTACGGCAATATTCCTTACGTTGACAGTTATGTAAGTGACCTAATTTCCTTGGTCAGAGCTTATCAGACAGAGTATTCTAATCCCCCAGCGCAAATCCAACAACTGACAGAAGCCGCAGAGCTAGATTTTTTACTGAGAGACTTACCTCAAATTTTAAAGTCAATGCGATCGGGCGCAGAACGCATTCATGAGGTCGTGCAGTTATTACAAAAGTTTTCGCGGCAGAATGAAGCGGCACTGAAAGTCGTTGACCTCAGCGCCGCCTTGGAGAGTACGCTACTGATGCTGCACCATCAACTCGATGGGGAGATTAACATTGAGCGGCACTACAATCGCCTACCGAAGGTGGAGTGCTATTCCCAACAACTCAACATGGTCTTTTTGAGCCTTCTGACGAATGCAATTGAAGCGTTGCATCGAGGAGGGGGGGATAATAAAACTATTGTGCTGCGTACAGAATGTCTACCCGCTGCTGTGCCAACAGAGTTTAACTGGGTGCAAATTGCGATCGCTGATAATGGATTCGGTATTCAGCCAGAACTGCTGTCTCGCATTTTTGATCCGTTTTTTACCACAAAAGAAACAGGTCAAGGTAGAGGACTAGGGCTAGCGGTAAGTTATCAAAGCATTGTCAGTCAACACGGTGGGCAATTACTTGTGCAGTCAAAACCAGGTCAGGGTACTGAATTTGTGATCAAAATCCCCGTGCAACAAACTGCTCCCGCCCCAAAAGCTGAGGCATTAGTATACGCGCCAACTCCGCCCTGCTCCCTCCCAACTCCCTGCTCATCTAGATAATCTACAGACTAATGCTAGGATGAGTTCGATTTATCACCTTCATTGAAGGGATTTGCTTTAAATTTAACGAGAGCGGATGCTGGCTGAATGTGCGTGTCAAGTCTCAGTCAGTCAGGAGAAAAAACTCCCTCGTTTAGCCGCGAGATTCCAAACCTCGCTGGGGATGATTCGCTCTTTTAGCTGATGAGAGCTTAACATAACCACTAGCAACCAACTCCTAACTGCTTATGTCTGTTGCCCCTCGCTATGCTGTTCCTCCTCAGCAACATCGACCTAGAAATGCTGCTGTTCCCTCCCGCAGGACTCAAAAACGGGAGCATTCGGCGTCCCGCATGAGGAATACGTCTTCTAGAAGTCGTAAGGTGGAGAAGCTGAAGATTGGGCAGCAACAGTTTCCCTGGTGGTGGCGATCGCTTCTATTTTTGCAGCGCGGTTCCTCACTAGCAACTTTTTTTCTCGTCGCCATGACCCTGACCATTTATTCCTGGACAGTGTACAACCAACAACAGTGGATGCGGGAGTTCAAAAAATTGGAGACGTTGCAACGTCAAGAACGTAACTTGACAACCACTAATGAAGTAATGAAAGACCAGTTGGCACAACAAGCGGAAAAACCCGGAACAGGTTTAGTGACCCCCTCCCCAGCTAATACCATCTTTTTGCCCCCCGCCCCCCCGCGCCAAGTCTTTATTGCTCCTCCCCAAAACTCCGAACCAAATCTCATTCCTGAGGCTCCTATGGGGTACTAAATGACCAAAATTAATAGGATTCAATCCCCGTTCTGACTTGGATAAGAGTCACCTTCCAGGACGGCTAAGCATCCTGAATTTAGCCTTAGGTACTACAGGGCATGTAAGAACCTGAATATTAGATCCGAACGCTTTGGGAGATTTAGCCTCTACTATTTTAGGTGTAAACCTATTTCAGTAAGCTAGGTCTAAGAACAAAGAATCCCTTCGCATTTGGGCTGGGGCGTGTCAATCGCGAGTAATCATTAAAGAGTTATGGACTATGAGTTAAGGCAGAAAAAAGCTAACTCACAACTCAAAGCGGGTAAAAGGCAAGTGCCTCTAAAAAGAAAAAAGCTCTCTCAACTGCCCCGCGTGCGATTGCTATTGGTTTGGGGATTGATGATTGCAGGCATCTTTGGGTTAGCACTGAATTTGTACTCGCTACAAGTGTCACAAGCCTCTAGCCTTGAGCAAAAAGCTAGAAACCAGCAGATGGTATACTTACGCCCCTTTGTCCCTCGGCGTCCGATTGTAGACCGAGAGGGCAATATTTTGGCGGTTGACCGTGCTGTCTACACTCTGTATGCTCACCCCAAGCTATTTAAAAAAACAAAGACAGAGATGGCGGCGGCGCTAAGTCCGATTCTCAGTTCCACGCCAGCAGATTTAGAAGCGCAATTCAATAAACGATCTAGTGGAATTCGGATTGCCCATGCCCTAAGCGAAGAGATGGCTGACCAGGTAAGCCGTTTGCAAGCCGATGGTCTGGAGCTAATTCGGCAGTACTCTCGCTTTTACCCCCAGAAGGATTTGGCTGCCGACGTTGTCGGCTATGTTGATATCGATCATCGGGGTCAAGCCGGAGTGGAATACAGCCAGGAAAGTCTACTAGAACGTACTGTACGCACACTCAGGCTTAGTAGAGCGGGGAACGGTCTACTAATGCCCGATCATGTACCTGAAGGATTTCTGCATTTTGATGAGTTACGGCTGCAACTGACAATTGACAGCCGCTTGCAACGAGCAGCCCGCTCGGCGCTCAAAGAAAAAATAGAGCAGTTTAATGCCAAACGTGGCGCTGTCATTGTCATGGATGTGCGGGATGGTTCCTTGTTGGCGTTAGTGGCTGAACCAACCTATGATCCCAACGAGTATTCAAAGTTTGATGTCAGCTTATTCAAAAACTGGGCGCTGACAGACTTGTATGAGCCGGGTTCAACCTTCAAGCCAATTAATGTGGCGATCGCGTTAGAAGCCAATGCCATCGAGCCGAATAGTGTATTCAGTGACCCCGGTCAAATTCAAGTCGCCGATCGACAAATCTTCAACTTTGACAAGCGAGGTCGAGGTTCCATCAGCATTACAGAGATTCTGCAACATTCCAGCAACGTTGGGATGGTAAAAATTATGCAACGGGTGAAGTCTGCTACCTACTACGACTGGCTAGAACGTTTGGGGCTAGGGCACCCTATGGAATCAGACCTGCCTTTTGCCGCAACTTCTCAACTAAAAAGTCAAAAACAATTTTCCTCCTCTCCTGTTGAAGCTGCAACTACGTCTTTCGGTCAGGGTTTTTCCCTCACTCCCATCCAACTTGTACAATTACAGGCAACCTTGGCAAACGGAGGCAAGCTTGTCACCCCTCATGTCGTCAAAGGACTCTTTGATACAAAAGGACAGCTCTACTGGCAGCCAAGCCTTCCTGCTCCCAAACAAGTCTTTTCCCCCACCACTGCTAAGACAGTAGTCGAAATGATGGAAAGTGTTGTCACTGACGGTTCAGGGCAGAATGCCCAAATTGCAGACTATCGAATTGGCGGCAAAACCGGAACGGCCCAAAAAGCTAGTCCCAGAGGTGGTTACTACAGCAATGCTAAAATCACCAGCTTTGTTGGTATCTTACCCATCGAGGCTCCTCGATATGCTGTTGTTGCTGTAGTTGATGAACCCAAAGGGGATGATGCCTTCGGTTCGTCTGTGGCGGCACCGATCGTTAAGTCAGTAATGGAAGCTTTGATTACGATTGAGCGTATTCCTCCCAGCCCACAAGAGGCAGAACCAACGCCGTAAAATTGGTAATCTACTCCTCAAAAAGCGGATTGAACTCAAACTACTCCTTTTTTTCGACCACTAAGGTAAGGTGCGCCACCATTGCCCCAATGGCTCCTAAAGCGGCGACAACAGGAAACATTGCCGCACCAATGACTCCACCAACCACTCCAACAGTTAGCGGTATTTCCACTAGGATTCGTCCCTCTTCGTTTTTAACAATAATGCGGCGGATGTTTCCTTGATGAAGCAGTTGCTTAACTTTGCCCACTAGGGCGTCACCGCTAATCTTGAACTCTTCCACGCTTACTCGTTCGTGGCTTTGCACTTCTGGTATGACAGCCTCAAGTGGCACTTGGTTCTGAGGCTCAGTTTTGCCTAGTTCTTCAAACTGCTCAAAGGCACTATTGGGAATGGGATGAAGTTGCACTTCATCCTGAGGCTCGGTTTCGCCTATCGTTGTCGCCTCAACATCCACAGTACTGATGTTCTTTTGTATGCGTTCTGATTCTGAATCCATTATTTTAATCCCTTCAGTTTGTCACCATAACTTACGTTAAGTTGAGTAGACCTGAAAGGACATCACCAGAGTGGTTGATATTTTTTGGTAATTTTCTCTTTTCAATCAAGTACAGGGTTGTAAGGTGGGCAATGCCCACCTTGTAAAAGCGTAGAGCGATAAACCTTGGAGTTAGTGTTAACCCAAATCCAAATCCAAATCGGTTACGGCACCCACACTACTAGAAGAAACCAACTTAGCGTATTTTGCCAATACTCCAGTTGTGTACCGGGGTGGCTTCGGTTGCCAGCTAGCGCGGCGATGAGCTAATTCTTCCTCGGAGATATTCACTTGCAGCAAGCGATTGGGAGCATCAATGGTGATGCTGTCGCCTTCAACTACCAGCGCGATCGCGCCCCCTACAGCGGCTTCTGGTGCGACGTGACCGACTACCATACCATAGGTACCGCCAGAGAACCGTCCGTCGGTAATCAAGCCTACGGCATCGCCTAAGCCAGCACCAATAAGGGCACTGGTGGGGGCAAGCATCTCACGCATTCCTGGGCCACCTTTTGGTCCTTCGTAGCGCACCACAAGCACATCCCCCGCTTGGATTTTGCCTGCGAGGATAGCGTCTAAACACTCTTCTTCAGATTCAAAAACCCGCGCTGGGCCAGTAATCGCTGGCGTTTTGACCCCCGTAATTTTGGCAACTGCACCCTCTGATGCAAGGTTCCCTTTGAGAATGGCTAAATGCCCCTGGGGGTACATTGGCTGGCTCCAAGGGTGAATCACAAACTGATCGGCGCGCGGCACCTCAGGAACCTCTGCTAAGACTTCTGCAATTGTTTGTCCAGTGATGGTGAGGGCGTCGCCGTGGAGCAGGTCTTGCACCAAGAGCATTTTCATGACCTGAGGAATGCCCCCGGCTCGATGTAAGTCAGTGGCGACGAAGCGACCGCTAGGTTTGAGGTCGCACAGCACTGGGACTTTGGCGCGAATTATCTCAAAATCATCCAGGATTAACTCCACCCCAATGGCATGAGCGATCGCTAATAAATGCAATACTGCATTGGTCGAACCGCCAATTGCCATAATCACCGCGATCGCGTTTTCAAAAGCTTTGCGGGTAAGAATCTGCTGGGGCAGAATTTGTTTTTGAATAGCATTGACCAGCACAAACGCCGACTTTTCCGCACTGTCAGCTTTTTCCGCATCTTCTGCTGCCATTGTTGAGGAGTAGGGCAAACTCATTCCCATTGCCTCAAAAGCAGAAGACATCGTATTGGCGGTATACATCCCACCACAAGATCCAGCACCCGGACAAGCGCGACGCTCGACTTCCAAAAGTTCCTCTTCGGTCATCTTCCCAGCGCTGTACTCGCCTACTGCTTCAAACGCACTCACTACCGTGAGGTCAGTGCCGTTGTAGTGACCGGGTTTAATCGTGCCGCCGTAGACAAAAATTGCTGGGATATTCATCCGGGCGATCGCAATCATCGCTCCGGGCATATTCTTGTCGCAGCCTCCAATTGCCAGCACGCCATCCATGCTTTGACCCTTGCAGACGGTTTCAATCGAGTCAGCAATTACTTCCCGCGACACGAGGGAATACTTCATCCCTTCCGTGCCCATTGAGATGCCGTCGCTGATCGTAATCGTGCCGAACATCTGCGGCATCGATCCGGCATTTCTAGCGCCTGTTTCAGCCCGTTGAGCGAGCTGATTGAGTCCCATATTACAAGGAGTAATCGTGCTGTAACCGTTGGCAATGCCTACAATCGGTTTAGTAAAATCCCCATCGCCAAAACCAACCGCCCGCAACATGGCGCGGTTCGGCGATCGCTCTTTCCCTTGGGTAACGACTTTGCTTCTTAAGTTGTCCGGCATTATGTATTCTTCCTGTAGCATTTGGCGATCGGCTCTTCAGCACTCCGAAGAAGTCCGGTCGGGGTTATTGCTCTTAATCTAGAGATCAGTTCCCTTTCTCTTCAAGAGTCTCTCCAAAAGTCCCCCGATTGATTAGCTGACCAAATTGATAGTTGTAAAAGCTTTTTCAATTGTCTCAGAATGCAAGGCTATTTGAGCCTGCGTCTATAGGGAAGCTAAGTTTCACGCTTGCCCAATCGGAATGGCTGCTGAGAATTGATAGATGGGATAAGTTAAACCAGAAAACCAGGGAACACTAAGACCGTGTTTGATATTAGTTTAAGGAGAGCGGGAAGCGAATGAGTATGGATACCGGAGAACTGCTGAAGCGATATGCGGCAGGAGAACGGGACTTTCGAGAGGCGAATTTGAAAAAGGCGTCTCTGATCGGAGTTAACTTGAGCGAAGCGAACCTGCGGGGAGCCAATTTAAGCGAGGCAAATTTAACAGGAGCTTCTCTAGTCAGAGTCAATCTACGGGAAGCAAATTTGAACCAAGCCATTCTCCGAGCCGATTTGAGTCAGGCAAACTTAATTGGCAGCAATCTCAGTCAAGCTGATTTAAGTGAAGCAAACTTGAGCGATGCCAGCCTGCGAGCCGCGAATTTGACTCAAGCGAATTTAAGCCGAGCTAACTTGACAGAAGCCTTTTTAAGTGAAGCCGTATTACGAGAAGCGAATTTAAGTTTAGCAAAATTGATTAACGCTCCCTTAAGCCGCGCTAACTTAACCAATATCATCCTTACAGGAGCCAATTTAGAAGGGGCAAATTTATCAAACGCGATTTTAATTGGAGCCAATTTAGAAAAAGCTAATTTAGCCAATGCCATTTTAAATGGGGTCAATGCCAGCGGTGCTGACTTTACGCAAGCCGACTTAAGTCGAGCAAAATTGAGCGGTACGAACTTTACCAATGTTATTTTAATTGATGCCAACTTGAGAGGTGCAAATATTAGCTGGACAACTCTACGAGGCGCAAATTTGACAAGAGCTAACTTGTACCGAGCTAAGCTCTACTGGTCTAATCTCACCGGAGCAATTCTCAAAGAAACCGTCCTCATCGACGCTAAATTAAATCAGGTCAACCTGCGAAATGCCGACTTAACGGGTACTATTATGCCAAGTGGTTCCAGTCATGAGTAATTTTGTCAGTTGTTGCTATTTACGCTTTTTAATGACTAGTCATTAGCCGTTTTTTGAACATTATTCGTCGATACGATTGCTAATAACTAATCAAGGCAGCCGCCAAACTTTAATCGCGTTGTCAAAACTAGCACTAACTAACACCCTGCTATCGGAATTAAACGCTATCAATCGGACATGCTCGGAATGTCCTTTTAGAGTACGGCTTAATCTTCCGGTGCCAATATTTTAGAGTTAATGCTGTCTCGATTGCCACTGCCACTAGTAAGGGTTTGTCCATCGGGACTCAAAAGCAACGGTATGTTAATGCCGTCTAAGGCTCCAGAGTAAAATAGCGCGATCGCCGTGTTTGAGGAGGGATTTTGAGGCGTTGTGGTGACAAAATTGGGATTACTAGCGGGAGTGGGCAGCGACGACTGTTGATTGGTGAATATCTCTAGGTGTTTCTTGAGCCGTGCGACAAAATCTTCATCAAGTTGAGTGGTAGCTAATCCAACAGAACAAAGGAGGCTAGCGATCGCGATCGGGTAGCGAAACTTAATAACGTTGCTGCACAAGCGTTTGAGGCGACTACTGGAAGAACGGTGTTGACTCATCAAGGCTTGCAGTCGCAGCCCAGCTAGGGAGTTGTCAAAGACAGAACTCTGGGGCAAAAACGGCGGGACTTGACAGTTACGCTCGATTGTAGAGATGCGCGGCAGAATCATCTCAGCATCGTGGGGGCGATCGCCGGAAAAGGGTGCCATCAACTGATCGATCAAATCCGTCAAGGCTTTGGAGACTTGTGGTGCTCGGTGCTGCCAGAGTAACTGCCCTGTGCGGGGATCTTCGGGAAAATCGTTAGGAGATTTGCCTGTCAGGAGATAAACCAAGGTTCTTCCCAAGGCAAAAAAGTCGGATTGCAGGACGGCTTTGCCATTGGCTTGTTCAATCGGCGTATAGCCGGGAGAAATAATTCTCGTGACGTTGCGCTCCCCACTGACTTTTACTAGATAAGTATGGGTAACTTCCTTAGCACTACCAAAGTCAATCAACACCAACCGCCCTTGGGGTGTGAGCATGATGTTGGAGGGTTTGATGTTCCTGTGAAAATACAGTTGTTTGTGGACTTGGTGCAAAATTTCCACTAAGCACTTCAGCCAGGCGATCGCTTGCTCTTGAGAGAGGGGTTCATCCTCTGGCTGCTGCTGTCGCCATGCTTCTAAGGTAATTCCCTCGATTTTTTCCATCACCAGACAGTGCAAGGGCTGGTGTCTGCCTTTCGGAAAAAAGGTAAAGTAGCCATCCGGCTCAATTTTGGGAATTGTTGGGGAATTTAAGCTGCTCAATACCTGCGCTTCTTGCTGAAATAAGGCAACAGCTTTAGTTTCATTGAGCAGCAGTACCTTTAAGACTTTCGGCGTTCCTTGCTCGTCTTCTACTTCGTAGGTTTTGCCAAATCCCCCTTCTCCCAGAAGCTGCTTGACTTGGTAGCGCCCTTGCAACACTAACGAAGAGCCGCAGTGACAGCAAACGAGGAGCTTGGCATTTAGAGGGTCAGATGGCTGAGAACATTTAGGATTGATGCAGTAGCTCATGGGACGCCTGCGGTTTATGTTTATCTCTAATACTAGGATGGCGGATTTTTCTGGAGCTGCACAAGGGTAGATTCATGGAATCTATTCTCCTTGTTGGTTCAATATCCAGGATATTTTAGTTTGGGTGGGCAAATGCCCACCTACCGAAGGACTAAACAAACGCGATCGCGCTCGTTTAGCAGGCAACGCCAAAAACCATTTGTACAATCCTTGAGGACAAGGAAGCTCAGGAGGCAATTTTTTCCTTAATCTTCCTTAAACGGCTTCTTGCACAAAATTTCTGCTATGGACGGCACTAAACCCAGCCTTCAATCACCGGGTGAAAGAAGAACGCCAGTGCCAGCACGACGTAGGTAGCCAAGAGCAAAGTCCCTTCTAGCCAGTTGGACTTGCCATCAGAACTAATAGAATTGGCAATCAGCACCGCTACTGCTACCGCTACCAACTCAAAAGGATTGAAGTCCAAATCCATCGGTTGACCAATCAACCATCCAACCAGCACCAACACAGGAGCAACAAATAGGGCAATTTGCAGACTCGATCCCACCGCAACGGAAACCGATAGATCCATCTTATTTTTCATTGCCACAGTCACTGCTGTGGCGTGTTCGGCTGCATTACCAATCACAGGAAGCACAATCACACCTGTAAAGAAAGCCGTTAACCCAAGTTTCGTCGTCGCCACTTCTAAGGAATCAACCAGTAGTTCTGACTCCAAGGCAACTAACAACGTCACTCCTAGCAATACCCCTATCCACAGCCACAGATTTGGTTTATGCTCAATCGGTTTTTCTATAAGCTCTCCTGTTTCAGTTTCTTCTATCGTTAGTTCTGCAACTCCCACATCAAATAAGTAACTGTGGGTTTTCATGGCAAACAGCAAGGTCAACCCGTAAACCAAGATTAAGACCACTGCTACTGCCACAGAAAGGCGTTGCAAGATCGATTCATCGATCCCGGTTGAGGTGACATCAACGGCAGTCGGAACCAAAATGGCAATCACTGCCAAATTCATCGACGAAGCATTCACCCGTGCCACAACCGGCTGAAACTCCTGTTCTTTGTAGCGCAAGCCGCCCAGCAGCATCGAAAAGCCCATCACCAGTAGTAAGTTACTAATGATTGAACCTGTAATCGTTGCTTTGACAACATCGACTAGTCCGGCATTGAGAGCAATCAAGGCAATAATTAGTTCTGTAGCATTACCAAAGGTGGCGTTGAGTAGTCCTCCCAAGGACGGGCCTACAAACACGGCGATTTCTTCAGTGGCAGTCCCCATCCACGCCGCTAAAGGGATGATTGCTATACCGGAGGTGATGAAAACAGCCGTCGCTCCCCATTCCAAAAAATGTGCGGCAATCGAGATGGGGAGAAAGATCAGCAAGATGGACAAAATCGTGTTTTTGTTCAGCATCCAGTTTTTTGTACCTAAAGAGCACAACGTAATTCGACTCTAGAATACTCGCTTCTGATCTCTTAGAGGGTATGTTCTTGGGTAGGTGTGACGATCATGAGTAGTTACTACCTTGGCAGTTAAGTTCCATGAACTAATCGGCTGTGTAAGATAGGTAATGGGTTTCAATGGGAAAAGCGTAAAAACCTTGAACCATTATCTCCCTGAGACAAGCATCATCTGTCCGCTTACCAAGTCATTGCGACAGCCTGTTTGAATCAGTAATTGTCAAGATTGCGAACCTTCTTTAGTTTTCTATCAACAGGCGATCGCTGCCTCCTAACCTAGGCTTTAAATTTTCAGGTTGAGGGAGCTGTACCTACATTTTTTACAATTTGGTGACTTTATGACTTCTGCTGCCGAGCGTCCAGCTTCACAGGAAGCTGTTGCAATGAATACTATTGCAGATTTTAAAGATGATCCCCAGGTCGAAATGGAGCCTCTAAAAACGGCTACTGGCGTATATATAACAGTCCACGGTCACTTCTACCAACCGCCACGGGAAAATCCTTATCTCAACACGATTGAGCGTCAACCGAGTGCCTCTCCCTTTCACGACTGGAATGAACGGATTCACCACGAATGCTATCGCCCCAATGCGTTTGCCAGAATTTTGAATGAGTTGGGAGATGTGCTGGGGATCGTCAATAATTTTGAGTATTTGAGCTTCAACATCGGCCCCACGCTGATGTCCTGGTTAGAACGCTACGATATTGAGGTTTATCAACGGATTTTAGAAGCTGACCGCAAAAGTAGCGATCGCCTCAATGGTCATGGCAATGCGATCGCTCAAGTTTACAACCATATAATCTTGCCCTTAGCCAACGAGCGAGATAAATATACCCAAATTCGTTGGGGTAAAGAAGACTTCCGTTCCCGCTTCGGACGCGATCCCGAAGGCATGTGGCTAGCGGAAACAGGCGTAGACTATCCCACCTTAGAAGTGTTAGTTGCCGAAGGCATTAAGTTCATCATTCTTGCGCCTTCACAAGCCGAGCGCTGTCGAGCGTTTCCCACTGCCAACCAAAGCGATCCCCAGTGGTTAGAAGTCGGTGGTGGTCAAATCGATCCCACCCGTCCCTACCGCTGCTTCCTGGAGAGTGGCGAATACATCGATATCTTTTTCTACGATGGCCCAATTTCCCGCGACATGGGATTCAATGAAGTCCTCGGTAGTTCCGATTGCTTCGCCGGACGTTTGGGTCAAGCTGTGCGGGGAGACCATCGACCCTCCCAACTGATTTCCGTGGCGACTGATGGAGAAACCTTTGGGCATCACAAATACGGCACCGAGAAGTGTATCGCTTATGCCTTTACCCAAGAGTTCCCTAACCGGGGCTGGACGGTGACGAACTACGCCCATTACCTCAGTATCAATCCGCCTACGTGGGAAGTGGAGTTAAAACCCGTGACGGCTTGGAGTTGCTCCCACGGAGTGAGCCGCTGGCAGGATGACTGCGGTTGTGGAGGTGGTGGACTCTGGAACCAGAAGTGGCGGCGTCCGCTGCGGAACGCCCTAGATTGGTTGCGCGATCGCCTAGTCCGAGTTTACGAAGATACAGGTCGCCAGTTCTTCCGTGATCCCTGGTTAGCGCGGGATGAGTATATTCAGGTCATTCGCGACCGCTCCGCTGCCAATATAGAGGATTTCCTGGCTCGTCATCGCACCCACAAATTCAATCCCACCGAACAAATTGACGCTCTGTGTTTGTTGGAAATGCAGCGTCATGCCTTGCTGATGTACACCAGTTGCGGTTGGTTCTTTGAAGAAATCTCCCGTCCTGAAGGCGTGCAGATTCTCC
This sequence comes from Kastovskya adunca ATA6-11-RM4, assembly GCA_019359445.1. GTDB lineage: Bacteria > Cyanobacteriota > Cyanobacteriia > Cyanobacteriales > Coleofasciculaceae > Kastovskya > Kastovskya adunca. Next base: position 146,963 of record JAHHHJ010000005.1, read on the forward strand.
GCTACGCTGCCCGTGCGTTGGAATTGGCGGGTGATGTTGCCGGAGTGCAGCTAGAAAGAGGCTTCCTCAAGCGCCTAGCTTTAGCACCGAGCAATGTTGAACAATTTAGACATGGGGCGGAAGTCTATCGGCAATTAGTAGTATCGGCACAAGTGAGCTTTAAGCAAGTGGCAGCCCATTATGCGATTAGCTCACTATTTACTAACTACACCTCCCAACAACGCGTCTACTGTTATGAAGCTCAACAGCTCGATTACCAATTGCAACGCATGGGGCTGCTGACACTAGCCGTAGGGCAACTGCGACTAACATCAGAAATTACCTGGGAAAGCTCTCATTTGGTGTTTGCCGTGCTGCACCTGGGAGGCTGGGACTTCCACTGCTGCATTCAACCTTTTGCCGGACGACGTAGCTACAGCAAACTGAAAGAGAAGCTATTTGATGTTCTCAAGCAAGCCAGCGCCGCACAATTGATTTTGGCAATGTCCAAACTTTTCGGGGATCAAACCTTCAACTTACAAAATTTGTTTGCTGAAGAACGGCAGCGGATTATGCGGCTGTTGAGTCAAGACACATTGACGCGCCTCGATCAGCTCTACAGCCAGGTTTACCGCAACAACTACGGAGTCTTGCGGGCGTTCCAGCGAGATGAGTTGCCAGTCCCGCAGGAATTGCAAGTGGCGGCAGAGATTGCCCTATCCAATCGCTGCTTGACTTCCATCCGGGCACTAGATCGAGAAACCAGCGAAAGGCAACCCAGTTTGAATCACCTGGCAGAGTTGCAAGCCCTGGCAACAGAGGCTGATCATCTACGGACGAGGTTGAACACTCCCGAAGCAAAGGAAACCTTAGAAGGGTTAATTTTGCGATCGCTTTGGCAACTACTACATGATGCCAATCCAGAAATAGAGTCAGATATCGCTTACGTCGTGTCTCTCATTAAAGTCGGGCAGCAATTGCGCCTAGATTTGTCATTACATCGCTGCCAAGAACTTTACTTTAATGCACTGCAATCGCGTATTGGGCCTCAGTGCCAGCTAGCGAAGCAAGCAAAGTTAGTCTCTGATAAAAATGATCTGGGAGATGAATCAGAGTTGAAATCTATCACTAATTGGGACACAATCCAACTGCGCCAACTCCTGCAACTTGGTGAAATGCTGGCAGTTGATGTCCGCGTCTGGATGAATCAGTTTCCGTAGCTAATCCTTGTCAACCCAGCTCAGAAAATGTCTTCTTATCTGGGTTTCTGAGCCTAAGCTAATATTCTGTTTTCAAACGGGGTGCGCTGCTGCATTGCGGCAGCGCTTCGCGATCGCCAATACTGAAACCTTAGGGTAAGAATTGATCCCAAATTGCTCCCAATGCTGATCCCGAACTTACGTTAATTAGACCCTCGCAACTGCACCCGCTCTCCATAGCTCAATAACTGCTCAATCGTCGCTAGACGGTTGTTCCAAACCTGGACTTGATAGGGTTGCTCTGCCGTTTGTAGTTGCATCCATCTAGAAAATTGTCTGCGGAATGCCGCCACCTTAGTTTTGGCTACCGATAAGTTCTGGCTAGAAGGTTCAGTTGCTAGTTGATTTAATGCCGCATTCACAGCATCGGCTTGTCTACTCCAAGCTGTAAGAGAGTCTTGCTCAACCCGTAATTGATTGGTAGACAACAGGTAGCTCCATTCCCGTTGCAACGCTCCGTAACGAACACTGGCAGCGGCAAACGGCTGACGGTGAGGTAAAGGCTGATTTGGGGTTTTATCGTTTCTGCCTTGAGTGCGGCTAAATATGCTGTGGAGATTGGTGTTGAGATTTTCTGCGGCAAATAAGGAGTAACCCACTGCTGCCGAATCCCTGAGAAGCTGAATTTGATCGACAGCGACAATATCCGGTAAGTTCAACAGCCGAATTCCTGGTAAAACCAGTGCTGAACTTAAGCTGGATTGCATTAACCACGGCTGCGCCAAGTTTTGGAGCTGATTAGTTTCTAGGGCGTAAGTCATCGGGATAACCAAATCCACATCGCCGCGATTGACCCAATCTTCCCAGTTTTGTTGTAGTCGTTGCAGACGTTCCCTTCGGGGGATGGGAAAGACGGCGGCGGAGATAATTAGAGAAGGTCGTTTGGCTCGCAGGCGCTGGGATGCAGTCGCCACAAAGGAATCAATTTGCTGGAGGCGGAAATCTGTCCACTTTTTCCACAACTGGCGATCGCGCGGTGAAATCTTTGCAGGGTCAACTCCGGTTAATGCCTGAAACTGCTGCCGTGCTGCCATCCCGTAGCCATAGGTTTGATTGGCGCTCTCATCTTGAAAGGGATAGCGGATGTAGTCTAGTTGGATGCCATCAACTTCGTAGTTGGTAGCAATTTCCTCTAGTAGTGCAATTAAGTAACGACGCACTTCCGGGTTGGCAGGGTCAAAAAATGGCTTCGTCTGGGTTAGGGGGATCGTTTGTCCCCGGTTATCATACCCCGCCCAATCGGGATGCTTAGACAGGACTGGGCCAGGATAACTGGCGGGTTGATTGAGCAACAGATTGTGGCGCTGGTTTCCGGCAGCAAAAATCCACACCCAGGCGTGCAGTTCCATCCCGCGCTCGTGAGCTAGCTTAATCGCCGATTTTAGGGGGTCCCAGCCCTGAATTTGAGGATTTTGCTCCGGTGCTACTTGACTGGGATAAATCGGATACCCTGCATTCACCGTTTCCAAAAAGACGGTATTAATTCCCGCCGCCGCCAGGGAGTCCAGAACCTTCGCTAAATTTTTTTCTGAGCCAGCGCGAACAATCGTACCTCGGTCTAGCCACATCGCCCGCACTTCTGAAGAGGCTTGTGGGCGGTCGGTGGGGTAGCCTTCCCAAAGGATGCGTCGTACCTGCAACCACTCCTGTCTAGCTTGATTGTAATTTTTTTGCTCAACTAGTTGGAGGAAGTTTTGCAGACCTGCTCTCGCGGCAACAAGCGATCGCTGGGCGGAACTGAGGGGTGGGGTGCGGTTGCTTACGGTTTGAGCGATCGCTCCTTTAGGACTAGCATCGCCGGATTGAGCAGCAGATGCTGCGGCTTGCAAAGTTATGTTGCTACTGGTCGCCTCAGAAGCGAGTAAGGCACTCTCAAAGCGACCGATGAGATTTTCTAGTTCCTGACGCATCGCCGTTACTTGGGCCGCAGAGAGACGCTCTCCTGCACGAGGTAGCACGGTGGCTGGGGGAGACACGACATCATCCGTGCCGACTTGCGCTGTGGTGGTTCCCGATTTCGGACTGCGGTTAGCGGTTGTACCGCCTGAGGAGCAGGATTGTTGAGAGTCTGTCGAGACGGAACCGCCCGCCGTTGGGGTTTCCCCATAACGCCCTAGGGCGGCTGTTAACCAGGCACTATCTAAGGCAGTAGTCGAAACTGCATCCACCCCCCAGCGCCAGCCGAGGAAGACGGATTTATCGGTGGTGACAACCGCAGGTGGAGTGTCGCTAGACTTCCAAACCGCAACTGTTGACGAGTTCAACCCGGCAGGAATTACAACCCCACCGGAGACATTGCCTGCTAGCCCATCCTGGCGCACCCAGGGTTGGGTATTGACCCGTAAGGGTTCCAACGAAGAAGGAGCAGTGAGGGCAAAGCCCCAGTAGGCACCGAGAAGCGATCGCAACCGAGTTCGCACATCGGGTTGGGATAAACTACCTGTTGGCCCGCTAGCAATGACTCGCCCACCTTTTTCCATCCATTCTTGTAAGGCGACGATTTGTTGAGAATTGAGAATTTCGACATTAGGCAAAAATAGCAACTTTGTTCCGCCTAAATCAGCAGCCCGCGACCACTGAGGCAAATCAACCACACAATAATTAACACCTGTCGCCTGTAATCGAGCCGAAATTCCTTCCCATTGCCCAGCATTTTCTGGCGCTTTCACAACGCCGAGCCTAGGTGTTTGGGCATTGGCAGAGACTGTAAAGAGTAAGGCAAATGGTAAAAGTAAGACAGAATTTTTCCAACCTGTCCATAGGCTTTTGCCGATACGCTTGTGGATTGGCGCTCGGTTAGCACTAAAACCTATTCTCAACACGCACTACTCCTCACGAATTGCTCAGTTGTCACTAGTCCGTCGTCTTTATAGTGGTTCAAGGTTTCTAGTTTTTGTCAAAAACCCTTGAACGTTCAATCTCGAACATCTTCCTTAATCCATAATCTCTAACTCCCTCCCAAACGTTAGCAGCTCATTACTTAAAAGGTTAACAAAAGATGAAATCTTTAAATTGACTTTAAACTACTACTAGAGGTTATCGACTAGCCGTTAAGGGGGAAACTTGCTGAGAACGATACTATTTTCTTATTTATGTATTTGAGTTTATCTAATATATAGTATTGTCATAAACTCTTTTTTGCTCTTCTAATTTGGTAAGCTTTTATCCTGTACCAAGCTTTTTTATAAATAGATAGCGCAAACAGTTAAAAAAAACTAAACTATTATATTTAGCGAGTATTTAAATTTTAATAAATTCATGTCGATCTTGACTAAGCCTAATCTTTAAATTGCCAAACCCATAGTAACAAAAGACTTATTAGAAAGCCTAAAACTAATCCCGAAGCGTGACCGACAAAGCTAACTTGCGGCGTTGTTAAATCAAAGACGACTTGTAAGCCAACAATAAAGAGTATCGTCCGCAGTCTTCTTGCTGCAACGCGAGATTTTTCCTGACGCCAACCCCACAGCAAAATGGCTGCCATTGTGCCAATCATTCCCATGATCGCGCCCGAGGCTCCCACGGTAATTTGTGGTGCAGCATCCATTCTGACAGCCAGAAGGACAATAACGAACATCGAGCCGACTCCACTAATAAAGTAAGCAAGCAGATATCGCCAAATACCTATAATCCGTTCTACAAAAGTACCGAGAAAATATAATCCCAGCATGTTCATTGCCAGGTGCAAAGCCCCAAAGTGCAGAAACACCGCACTAACTAACCGCCACCACTCTCCCGCTAAAACTAATTGAGGAACCAAACCACCGAGACGATAGAGGGTTTCGATGTTTTCGCTACCGCCTAATCGGATTTCTAGGGCAAATACCAACAGATTTAACCCGATTAGTGCGTAGGTTCCATAGGCTTTCGTGCCTGGGAAAGCTCTACCGCTGTAGCGTGCTTCTTGCTTAATTTCCGTGCCAATGCGGGAGAGAATTTGCTGGGATGACTCTGTCAGTACCTTTTGAGCGCTCCCAGGATGAGACAATCGCCAAGCGATCGCATTCCTAGTTACCACATCGCTGCTATTCTCCAGACTCCGCAGTTGTTCGCCAGCATTTGCAGCATTTCCCGCCGCCATCTCCGCTGTCGCTTGCCAGAAGGTGCGGCTGTTGGGGGAATATATCCTCAAGGAATGCTCGAACATTTGCTTAACTTGTTCTGTTTGTCCGCAAAAGGCTAGGGCATACATTCGCACTAGATTTATAGTTGTGGGATCGCCTGACTTCTCTAAGCTCCTCTCAAAACGCTTTAACTCCTGAAGCAAACTATTTAAATCCCCGGTTTCTCCTAAAGCTCGTAGGTAGTAAACCACTAAAGTAGGTTCTTGCAGCAACACCTTTTCCGGTAAGCTATCCCGAACCCATACCAGTAGTTCTTCCCATTGCGCCCCCATGTGGTAGAGCGAGGCGATAGTTTTGCGACCGAAGGGAGTTTTATGGTTCTGGTCACGATGGAAAATTTTTAGGGCGTCGTCCATCCGGTTTTGTTGCCCTAATTCCAGCGCTCGCAGGAATTGCGGTTGTTCGAGCCATCCGTCGGCGGGATGCAGCCAGCGCAGAAGTGCTGCGAGTTTATACGCCTGGCTGTAACGCTGTTGATAGAACAGTCGGTTTACCTTGGCTCTACCGAGGAGGGGAATCATCACCAAAATTGCCCACAGGCTACCACTCACCCAAGCTGCCCAGGCTGGGGAAAAATAGAACGTGGCGGCGGTGATCGTTAAGATGAAACTAGAGACGAGAATCCAGCCAAGGCTATCTCTTAAAGGCAAACGAGTTGCCTGTAGTAAGAGCGCAAGGCAGGAAAGGCAGACCATCCAAATCAAAATGCGATCAAGATCCATAAGTAATTTAACGGGATGACAGTTATGTCTTTGTCTGTAGTGTCTCCGTTGATATTAGATTACCTGGCTTTTTCCTTCTGCTTAGAGAGTCAATACAGTTTTTAGAGACTTAATTTTTGCGGTATCAATGCCGCATTCCAGTTTGGTTATAGGATTTAAGCTTCTCCATTTTCCTTTGCTAGCCGTAAATATAGCATCAGCTACCTTATCGGGATTGATAGCTTCAAAATCACCTATCTTATAGGTTGATAAGTAGTTGAGACGCTCAAAAATTTCTTCTCTCGATGCGCGTTTTACACTAATAGTTGCTGGTGGTGGTGGCGTTTTCAACTTGGGTGTAGGTGAGAAGAAAAATACTTGTTTTAGAGCATCTAATTTCTTACCTTTAATTATTCCACACTTGAGGCTAGGAATAGCATTAAAGTTTTTCCAGGTTTCTCTATCTGTTTCCGCGATGCGATTGGTAGCTTTAAGAACATCCAATCCCTTTAATGGGCTAGTTGGTTCTGAAACTAAATATCTGAGTGCAGACAGGATGGTATCTCTCGACGCTGTATTGAGATTTACCTTGGGAGAAACTTCTTGCGCCAGAATTTTCGCTTGCTCAATGTTTTGCGGCTCTGGATCGATAACAATACACCAAACCCTTTCTAACTCAGCTTGTTGGGCAACTGCATAGACAAAATGATTGCTAACAACTTGGTACTGGTAGTCACCAGTTTCCTTAACGATAACAGGAATCCAATTTCGACCACCCGATTGCAAAACAGCCTTAGCGGCTGCGTCAACAATAAACTCTGAACCAGAATAATCTTCTCCCGGTTCTATATCTTCTAAAGGTAAGTGCATCAAATTACCAAGATTGTCAAAATCACCCATGGCAAAAATACTCCTCAATTAATTTGTGATAGTATTTGTAAGCAGTAATATCTTTTAAAGCTGCTGGAACTCGGTAAAATACCGAATTTGAAACAATTGCGTATCCAGGAATACTAAATATTGTTTGGTTTTTATCTCCTGTACAATATTTCGGCCAGTAATAGGGCAATAAATCAAAATTCTTTGTTCTTTTAATGGTAATAATAAGCTTATATATAGCCGTATTTACTGCCTCTATTTGAGGGTCAGTTATTTTTTCGCCATTAAAAAATATTGGAAGTGCAACTGGGCCCCCGTCTCCCCTTTGATTTTTTACTTGTGGAATGAAATGTTTAATAACTTTAGCTGCATTCTCTAACGATGTTAAACTGTTGTGTTTTGTGGGAATGAGAATGACATCAGCTGAGTAGACGCTACTTTGACTAAAAAACATCCAGTTAGCAGGACAATCAATCAGTATGTAGTCATAATCATTCACCAATGGTTTAAGCAAGTCTCGCAGTCTAGCAGCGCGTTTCTGTATACTTGTAGTTATATGGCTAAGAGCATCTAAGTTTGAATCTGAAGGAATAACATCAAACTTGACCTTGTTTCCGCATTTGTATTGAACCTGAAAAGGCTGAATTGCTTTACGAACACTCAGGGTAGGATTTATTAAACAATTCGATAGAGTTACGATTCCTTCTTGTAGCCCCAGAGAGTTAGTTAAATCTTTTTGCTGCGGATCAAAATCGACTACAAGAACTTTTTTGCCTAATTTAGCGAAAGTAGCCGCTAAATTTATAGTTGTTGTAGTTTTACCTACTCCTCCCTTATTGTTGTAAATGCAAACTGTTAAAGCTTTGGGAGGTTTTTCTAATAAAGTTTTGATTCCAGAAATGATATTGTTAATATTACTTTCCTTAATTAAAAGATTAGGGGTAGCAGGAACGACAACTTTCTCGTGTCGCCGAAATAGTTGAATATGATTTGCATTAGTAATAATGCCCCATTGAGCTGTTTTACATTTAGGGGCAAGAAGATATTGCTGAATTTGATGTTTTGTCTTTTTGTAGTGAGGAGTATCTTCTGCTAAGTTAATCGTAGCTCCACTGGCTATTGCTCTACCCTTGACTTCAACAAGTAAATAGGGGTTATTAGGAGAAGATAAAAAAATATCACCATCAGAATTTTCCCGAGCGGCAAAATCTACTGATTTAGCACCGTCCCCAGTTTTAAATTGTGGATGTCGCTCTAGATCGTTGAATCCTAGTGCGTCTAAAAGTGGCTCTACAAACTGGCTGCTGACGATAGATTCTGTTGCATTTGGTGGAAGATAAGCCAAAATTCGGCTCCAGTCTGTGTTTGTCATTAGTTTTACTTAGAAGGCTGAAGATTATTTAGGTCAGCTTCTATATAATCAAACTTTTAGTTAAAACCACCTCGGTATTTCTCCCGATATAAATTCACCGAAAAGCAACACAAACTATAAATTTGGCAAAAACGCTTCCATCAAAAACAATGCCCTGCGATTTACAGCGTTTTTAAGTCTAGATGCATCTCATTCCCTGCTATAAAGCCGAGGCGGGAGTAGACAGGTTTGCCGGGTGGCGAGGCGTGTAAAACAACTCGCGTGCAGCCGAGGGATTTCAGGTAGTCGCTGGCTAGACAAGTGAGTTTTTTAGCAATTCCCTGATTTCGGTAAGGCGACTCCACATAAACACCCCAAATATAGCCATATTTCCGGTATTCTTCTTGGAGAATATGAGGGTAGAGACCAGCAAAAAGCTGACAACTCACAGAAGCGATCGCTACCCCGTCAACTTCCGCCACAAAAGCCTTATAGCCTAGCTCTCGGCGTGCGTTCTCTATAAACTGGAGCGTAATCTCATGCCAGTCAGAGCAGATAGAATCGGCGGGAACATCATTATCCCGCCACATTTGATAGAAGTGTTCGGCAATGAGGGAGTCTTCCTGTATTGCCTCCCTAAAATTGATATTTCGCTCCGTCATACCAACTAACCTGGCGCTGCCAACAAGGGATAAAAGTCTGTCTATTCTTATCGCAGTTTTCAACTCGCTGCAATACAGAATGTCGTAGGGGCACTCTTGCCTTGCGCCCCTACCCTTGTGGTACAGAAAGTGTGAAATCAGGACTCAGGACTCAGCACTATCAATTTCTACATCCAGCACCCTGACTAAAAATGCCCACTCATCCGCAATTTCCTCAATAATCTTAGTGGTAGGCTTCCCAGCTCCGTGTCCTGCTTTAGTTTCCACTCGAATGAACACAGGTTTTTCCCCCGCATGAGCCTCTTGCAACGCAGCGGCAAACTTGAAACTATGGGCAGGTACCACTCGGTCATCATGGTCTGCCGTGGTAATCATCGTTGCGGGGTAAGCGGTTCCAGGCTTTAGATTATGCAATGGGGAATAGGCGTAAAGTGCCTCAAACTCATCTGAATTATCTGGGGAACCGTATTCAGAACACCACGCCCAACCAATCGTGAACTTGTGGAAGCGCAACATATCCATTACCCCCACCGCAGGTAATGCTGCCCCAAATAACTCCGGGCGCTGCGTCATACAGGCACCCACCAACAATCCCCCATTACTCCCGCCGCCAATGGCTAGCTTGGCTGGAGAAGTGTACTGGTTATCAATCAGCCACTCTGCTGCCGCAATGAAGTCATCAAAAACATTTTGCTTCTTTAGCTTCATCCCCGCTTGATGCCAGTCTTCGCCGTACTCGCCACCGCCGCGCAGATTCGCCATTACATAGACGCCACCCATCTCCATCCACACCAAGCGACTGACTGAAAAACTGGGAGTTAGCGAAACATTAAAGCCACCATAGGCATAAAGGAACGTCGGGTTATTGCCATTGAGTTGCAATCCCTTTTTGTGGGTGACAAACATCGGCAACTGCGTCCCATCTTTACTGTGGTAAAAGACTTGCTTTGTTTCGTAGCTATCCGGGTTGAAGTCCACCTCCGGCTGACGGAAAACCTCGCTTTTCCCACTGACCATGTTGTAGCGATAGATGGTTGCCGGAGTGGTGAAGCTGGTAAAACTATAAAACGTCTCTGTATCATGACGCTTGCCGTTAAAGCCCCCGGCTGAACCAATCCCTGGTAATTCAACCTCCCGCACAAAAGACCCATCCAGCTCAAAAATCTTAATCGCGGAACGGGCATCTTGCAGGTAGTCGGCAACAAACTGATTATTCAGTAAACCGACGCTTTCTAGAGTTTCTGTTACTTGGGGAATCACTTCCCGCCAATTCTTCCGCGCGGGGTTGTTGATATCAATCGCCATGACGCGACCGCGAGGCGCATCTAAATCTGTGCGGAACCAGAAGACACTTTCGTCATTATCGATAAAGCCATAGCTCGCTTCAAATTCGCTGATGAGTTCCACAACTTCAGCATTGGGGTTGCTCAAGTCCTTGTAGAAAACCAAGTTTCTCGAATCCGTTCCCAACCAAACAGAAACAATTAGATAACGTCCATCCTCAGAAACACCACCACTAAAGCCCCATTCTTTTTGATCTGGGCGTTCGTAAATCAGCAGGTCTTCTGACTGAGGCGTACCGAGTTTGTGATAGTAAAGCTTTTGATAATAGTTAACGTCTTCGTACTGCGTTGCCTGATTCGGCTCATCGTAGCGACTGTAGAAAAAGCCTTGATTGTCGTGCGTCCAGGATGCGCCGGAGAACTTCACCCATTGAAGATGATCTGGCAGATTTTCTCCGGTTTCGACATCCAATACCTGCCATTCTTTCCAGTCTGAACCGGAAGTGGATAGCCCATAAGCCATCAGGTTGCCATCTTCACTGATAGCTAAACCGGATAAAGCGATCGTGCCATCTTCAGAAAGCGTGTTGGGGTCGAGCAATACTCTCGGCTCTGCGTCGAGGGAGGTTTGGGTGTAGAGAACGCTTTGGTTTTGTAAGCCATCGTTTTTGAAATAGAAGTAACGATTTCCTTCTTTGAACGGAATTCCAAACTTCTCGTAGTTCCACAATTGTGTCAGCCGCTGCTTAATCTTCTCCCGCGCCGGGATCTCATTGAGATAGCCAAAGGTGATTTGGTTCTGCGCCTCCACCCAAGCTTTTGTTTCTTCTGAATCTGGGTCTTCTAACCAACGGTAAGGATCGGCAACCTTTGTACCGTGATAATTATCAACTTGATCGCTTTTGCGGGTGGAAGGATAAGTGAGGGGTTGATCCGGATATGTCATGAAACGGGATTGTAGGCAGCATTGTATAGTCTAGCGCTCTTACCCTTGGGACTTTATCCCTCTGTAGCGTTGTTAAGAAGCGATGATATGTTGCTCGCGATCGCATCTGAAAAATAAGTAAAACTGGTTTAAATAACTGAGATATTGCACAACAGCAGTCACTAAGGAATGGCTTGCTCAAGTTAGGGACTGAATTATGCTTATTTTCCAGCCTTTGTCAGTTTTTTCATGAGATGGATGCTTGAGGGAAAGACCTAGTGTATTAAAGTTGTGGCAGTTCAATCAGAGAAATAATCATGGCAGACCTAACTGAACAAAAATGCACGGCTTGTAATAAAGATGCGCCGTCTGTTACCCAAGAAGAAATTGCTGAACTCAAGCCGATAATTCCCGACTGGAACCTGATTGATGTAGATGGAGAGCCTCGTCTAGAGCGTGGCTATAAGTTTCCTGATTTTCAAACAGCACTTGCCTTTACTAATAAAGTTGGTGAAGCCGCAGAGGAAGAAGGGCATCACCCCGCACTGCTCACTGAGTATGGCAAAGTAAGCGTCAGTTGGTGGACTCACGCTATTTCTGGGTTGCACAAAAACGACTTTATCATGGCAGCTAAAACGGATGCGATCGCTAAAGAATTTGTTACTAAAAAGTAAGCAAGGCTGGGGTTAATTGGGAGAAAGGGTGAAGTATAAATAAAGTTATTGGTTCTCCTCATCTCCCCATTAGCTATGAACTAGCAGCCACAAGCCAATCCCAAAATACAGATTGCTTCAATTCCCCTTCCCACATAGAATTAAACCAATTCGCAGCCCCACACAAGACCGTCCCTTGACTCGGAGGAATTATGACTAATCGCCCAATTATCCTTGGTATTGTTGGTGACAGTGCCGCTGGTAAAACCACATTGACACGAGGACTAGCTCAAGTATTGGGCGAAGATGATGTCACAGTAATCTGTACAGATGACTATCATCGCTATGACCGGACGCAGCGGGCAGAATTAGGGATTTCTGCACTACATCCCGACTGCAACTATATGGATATCATTGAGCAGCATCTGATTTTGCTCCGTAGTGGACAACCGATTCTCAAGCCAATTTATAACCACAGCACGGGGATGTTTGATCCGCCAGAGTACATCAAGCCGAATAAGTTTGTGATTGTGGAAGGCTTACTCGGTTACTCAACTCGTGGAGCCCGTGATGAGTACGACGTGAAAGTGTTTTTGGCACCTCCGGAGTCAGTCCGTACTCAGTGGAAAGTCAAGCGCGACACGATGAAACGGGGCTACAGCAAAGAACAGGTTCTCGAACAACTACAAAAACGAGAGGCGGATTCTGAAGCGTTTATCCGCCCCCAACGCAAGTGGGCAGATATTGTCGTTAGTTTCTATCCGTCTGAGAGTGAATCCGAGCAAAACGATTTACTCCTAAATGTGCGCTTGGTACTCAGACCGACTATTCCTCACCCAGAACTCGATAAGATTTTGGCACCTGGCGAGGAGCATTCCCCCTCTGCGGTTCGGCTCGATCTTGACCGCGATATGGGTAAACCCGTCGATGTTTTAGAAATTGATGGTCATGCTACTGGCGAACAAGTGCGGGACATGGAGCGGATGTTGTGCAACGAAGTCCCTTATTTAGGAAAATTCTGTAGCTTGGGAGGCAATACCAACCTCGGTCAGGTAGTTGGGACAACCGGAGAAATTCTTCAAAGCTACCCTCTAGCTATGACACAACTCCTTGTTGCCTATCACATGCTCAAAGCGGCAAACATGTATCAAGTGGTGCCAACTGCCGAGTAGGCAATGGAACCGTAGAGACGTATACCGTAACGTCTCTACCTACAACAACACCTAATCTTCTTCCGTTGTTGCTTCTGAGGGCCAAAGGAGACGTACTGCTATTAGAGCAAATCCTACGGCAGCGATCGCTTTTAATATTCGTACAGGCAGTAACTGGGCAATTCCTTCTCCTGCCAAAGTACCGATCAGGGTAGTGAGAAGCAGTGCCGTTACAGAACCCAAAAAGACGGCGCGGGGAGAAGGAGAACTTCCCCCTAATGCGATCGCCGCCAGTTGGCTTTTGTCTCCAATCTCCGCCAAAAATACGGTAATAAAGCTCAGTCCCAGAAGTTGCCAGTCCATGTTGTTTGATATGTGTTTAGTGCTAATCCTTAACAGGGAGATGAGGAGCAGGGGTGATGGGGAGCCGGGGAGCAGAGGAGCAGGGGTGCAGGGGAGCAGGGGAGAGAAAAATTGACGACGATTAGCCATTACTCCAATCGCATACTTCACCCTTCATACTTCATACTTTCTCCCCGACTCAGGACTCACCCTCGTTCCTAGTTCCTAAATCTGCACCACGTCCCACAGCAGCAGCACAGAAATGAAAAGTAAAAGGGTTCCGGCGGCGACTTCTAGTGTTCTGGGAGAAAGACGACTAGCTAGCCAGCGACCGAGCAACACTCCTAGTAAGCTAGTTGCAACTAGTGCCGTTGCTGCACCTGTAAAAACGAGCCAAGGAGATTGGGATTCGGCACTCATTAACAACGTGGCTAACTGAGTTTTGTCTCCCATTTCTGCAAAAAAGATGGTCAAAAATGTGGAGCTGAATATCGCCCATTTCTCCCGTTTTTGCGCCTGTACGGGTTTTTCTTGTTTCTGGGGATTGGAGAGAGTCGGCTGTTGCGATCGCTTTTGTTTCATCACTGACCAGTTGAGGTCGGATTGGTTTTTCAGTAGAGGTTCAATCGCGGCTAGGGAGAGAGTCGGTCGAGAAGAAAGTTTCACAACAGCTCGAAAATTATTTTCATAATTATCTCATCTTTTCCAAACTTTACCACAACCTTTTCAAATGCCGACTTCCTGATTAAAGCGAATTTGTTCTAAACTGCGATCGCCATAGACGGCATCAATCTGCTCTTGGCAACAGTCGATAGCAAAATCATTGACTTCCTCCGGTTCAATACCGTACATATCCTGAAAAATGTCCGGTTCTACCCGACAAAAACGCGGTCTGTCATCATAGATGCGGCATTCTCGCGTTTCCTGCTCAAAGTTTATGCACCAGCCGCCCTCCCCTACCATACTCAGGTACTGTTCTAATTCTGCGGGTGACAAATACTCCTCTAGCCCCGGTCGTTCTGAGGGGTCAAGATGACAGCACGCACCACATTGCTTTACACAACGCCAATTCGCCATTACTTACAATTTTGTTCAAAATTCCCAGCCCATTCAGCTTATCGAGTTTTCACCGCTTCTGCCCGATACACAATCTTTCATTGAGTTTTATATATTTTTATAAAATTAATTAAAAAATCCTACCAATTGCCGGGTAAAATCTTAATAACCTTAAAGTTTTTCAGTTTTCTATCAAATTCTTTGGAACAAGATTGGGAGGATATATGGATTTAAGTTTTCTAGGAAATATTAACTGGGAAGTCATCGCTCAACTCACCATGCTAGCGGCGATCGTTCTTTCTGGCCCCATAGTGATTTTCGCATTAGCTGCTCTCGGCGGCGACCTATAGATCACTGTTAACCCAGTCTATTAAAAATTAATAAATCTTTAAGAGCGACACTCACTGGTGTCGCTCTTTTTTTAGTCCTGAGTCCTGAGTGCATCGATTTGGTCAGACCACCCTGCTCGGAGTGTATCGTTGGCTCGTGAGAAGCGCTGATTGCTTTTACCCTGGCTCACTACGCTTACCTATCTACCGACCCATTTGAACTTCCCGACTGGGGAGCTTGTTCCCAGCTAGCGCATTGCAAACCTTGTTGCCTGAAGTTGTGCTGTCCCTCCTTTTGCTTGAGGTTAAACGAACACGTCCTTTATTGAATGCCTTTGGACTAGATCTTCAATTAACTGAGGCAATCATATAGTACATTTGTTCTGACACAAGAGGTGAGTATGGATATAACTGGTGAAGAGTTGCTCAGGCGCTACGCTGCTGGGGAGAGAGATTTCACGGGAGTCAAGCTGAAGTACGTTGACTTGAGCGGGGCTAACTTGAGTGGGGTTAATTTGACCAATGCCAGCTTGGGGGGGGCTAACCTCGAGAGGGTCAATTTCAGTCAATCAATTTTAAGACGAGCAAATATGGCTGGTGTTTGGATGAGTAACGCCAATTTGGAAGGAGCTGACTTGAGTGGTGCCACCTTCCAAGAGAGCAATTTGACTGGAGCTAACTTCAGGGAGGTCAACTTCGAAGGAGCGAGTTTGGTTGAGACTGCTCTGCATGATGCCAATCTGGAAAGAGCCAATCTCAGAGGCACTATCTGGGGAGAAACTACCAACCTGACCAACGCTAATCTTAAGGGAGCTATCTGGGAAGACGTTGTGGGAGAACCCATCAGACAAAATACCATCATGCCAAACGGGGAAGTTATTACTGATGAGATTGAGTTACCCGACGGCTCCAAAATAGTTCCCTAGCCCCATTTCTGCTAGTAGGGGAGCAGCAAAAGGATTGCTCGTGCTGTCTTCCCTAAGAACTTCCCGAATTTCTTGAGGGATATTAGTATACCTACTCCGACAGTTCCAAGGCGTGAATAGCGGCTTTAATAAGTTGGAAGTAGTGCGGCTGGGTGACATCCACCTCCTTTGCCTCTTGCCGATGCTTGCCTAAAAGCCCTAGGCGTTGTCCTTTTTGGATTGCCAGAACTTTTCCTTCTGGGTTTTGAATTTTCAGTTCATTGTCTAACTCATAAAGACTGCAAGTGTAGTGGCGTTCGTTGTGGTGAAACTCAGCTGTCTTGGGAGGAGGCGGGGGAGAAACAGGTAAGCGCACGCCAACTAACTCCAACTCAATCGAGATGTTGCCGTTCCAAACATTGCGTTTGAGTTTATAGGCAATATCGACGAGGGAGGGGAGGGGATAGTAGTCACCCCAACGCCACGCGATCGCTTTTATAGTCATCGATTGATTAAATGGACTCAGCGTTAACTTGAGGTGTCCTTTACCAATGGTTTTTTGCTCAAGCACCTTTACATTGGGCGTCCAGAAAACAGGATCGGGGTTGCCAATGCCGCAGGGATGAAGAGTGTCAATTTGCTGATAGAGGTCAAGGGTGATTTGGCTCAAATCTGCCTGAACATCAATGGCGACTAGCGGCTTGAGGTGTTCTGGTTCTAAGCATTGATGAGCAAAGGTACTGAGGGAGGCTTGAAAAGCTGCCAAATTTTCAGCGGGTAAGGAAAAACCGCCAGCGGCTTTGTGTCCGCCAAACTTTCCGAGTAAATCCTGACAAAACTGTAGCGCCTCAAATACATGAAACTCTGGAATTCCCCGTGCTGAACCCCGGATATGTTCGGCGGTTTCCCCTTCGTAGGTGCCGATAAATACAGGAACGCCATAGCGTTCTAACAAGCGGGAGGCAACAATACCGATGACGCCGTGATTCCAACCAGATTTTACAATGACTAATACTCGTTGTTGGTGTAAATCAAGTTGCTGTTCTTCAACTAATGCGATCGCTTCTTGTTCAATTTGTTCGCATAGCTGCTGACGATGTTGGTTAACTTGTTCGCACTGCATCGCCCGTTCCAGCGCTATCCCAGGCTCATCGGTTGTCAGTAAATCAATGACAATTTGAGGATCTCCAATCCGCCCAATGGCATTAATTCTTGGCCCCAGTTTAAAGCCAATATCCTCTGGCTTCAAGGATGATTGAGGTTTTACCGCCGACTCTGGACTTGGGGCGACCGACTCCGGACTAACACCTGCAAGCTGAATGAGTG
The DNA here is from genome assembly GCA_019359445.1 of Kastovskya adunca ATA6-11-RM4. Taxonomy (GTDB): domain Bacteria; phylum Cyanobacteriota; class Cyanobacteriia; order Cyanobacteriales; family Coleofasciculaceae; genus Kastovskya; species Kastovskya adunca. Next base: position 163,888 of record JAHHHJ010000005.1, read on the forward strand.
CTTGTACCCCAGCAAGTTGAGATTGGGGTAAGAGTTGCAAACCTCGCTTGAGCCAGCGGCGATTGATACCCGTTAGGGGGGCTAAATCAGCGATCGTTCCCAGAGTAAACAGTTCCAGTAACAGTGCGGTCAATCCTTTGAGTTGTCCTAGTTCCTGCGCCAACGTCACAGCCAAAATATAGGCAACTCCTACGCCCGCTACTCCTCGGTAAGGAGAAGATTCGGGAATCAGCTTGGGGTTAAGAATTGCATCGGCGGGGGGAAGTTTTTCGGGGAGGTCGTGGTGGTCTGTGATAATAACGGTCAAGCCTAAATCTACAGCTAGGGCGATCGCGTCATAGGCAGAGATGCCGTTATCAACGGTGAGAATCAGCCCCACCCCTTCATTAGCACACTCTTCTACAATGCGTTGATTGATGCCATAGCCGTCTTTCATCCTGCTAGGAATGGCGTAATCAACGTCTGCTCCCAACTGCCGCAATGCCCGCAATAATAACGCTGTGCTAGTCATACCGTCAGCGTCGTAGTCCCCTACTATGGCGATTTTTTCTTGTTGAGCGATCGCATCTTTGAGAAACTGTACGCTAATTGCCAAATCTGGAAACTCCTCCAGTGGCGCGGGCATCGTTTGCGATTCTGGATTTAAAAAAACTTGCGCTTGCGCGACTGTCTCGATCCCCCGGTTAATTAATATCTGGCTCAACACCAGGGAAAGCCCTGTTGCTTGTGCAAGTTGGGTCGCTTTTCGCGTCTGCAATGGAGCGATTTGCCACCGCTGATTAGGTAAATTGGGCGTAGGGCGGTAGGACTCAGAGGGAAGTAAGTTTTGCACAGGCATTGTCGCTCAAAATCACAGCACCGATCGATTATGAATCATTAGCCTGCTGAAGGGATCGGTGTTATTTCCTAAAATCCTGAGAGAAGCATCTGCTGAACGAGCTTGGCTTGCCCTTTTTAGTGTTATTAAAACAAGAAGGGTAAGCTAGCAAATATTTACTTTCCACCCATCAAGAACAGGAAACGGTCTAAATCGATACAGTGATTTTTGGAATCCCCTACTATATTCGGTACTGCAAATAGGGGCGGCAAGATGTCAAAGAATATTAATCCGACCATCATCGCGGAGATAAACTGAGCGATCGCCCGTTAGACTCCCCCCCGGACGCACCTCAATCCTTAGTAGTCGTGCTTCTGGTTTGCGGATATTAACTTGCAATGGCGCTCCCTGAGCATCCCAAAACACTACAGAAAAATTGGGGTCAACGGTGCCACCGCGCAGGAAAGAAAGCACTTGTCCCGGACTCACAGGTAGCGCATCAGTGCCGTAGACTTGCTGAACTCGCAGCACACCAGAGGTAAGGTTGGCAACCTCCACTGTGATCCGTTGCCCTGGAATGAACTGCACAGGCTGCGGGCCACAACTTGTCGCCGCCACACAGGTTCCGGCTTGGGCTAACTTCGGCTGTTCAGCACCACTCAGCATTAAGGCAGTTGCCATTAAGACACCTGGTAGCAGTTTATACATCGTTTCCTCTTGGGCATCACTTCTGTGTATTTTGATTTTGGCAGAGAAATGCGATCGCCTTTCTGACTAATTTAGGCGAACTTAGTACATCAAGGCATCCACTCCAAAACAATCCCTACCCGGCTATCTTTTGCTTCCCTAGAATTTTGCTTCTGGATGTCTGTAGCAAGGCGCAAGTTGCGAGTCACCGCATAGCCCACAGAAAGCGTGGTAATGCCCACTTCATTACTGCTACCGGGAGAGACAAAACTCTGAGTTAAAGAAACATCAGCCGCACCTGTTCGAGACAACGCCAGCATCAACCGCGCCCCCACATTTACACCATCTGTCGAGTAATTGCCCGTTTCTATATAGCGGTAGCCTACCTGCGGGGCAAAATTGACATAACTACCGAGGGGACGCACGTAGTAACGTAAATCTGCGCCGACTGATTCTCGGTTGCCTTTAAATGTTGCCTGGTAATCTGCACTTACCGTCAAACCACTACGACCGAGAAACACATCCTCTACCCCAACATTAAATCCCCCTTCCTGGTTAGTTGAGGGAAATTGAGAATAGCCCAACCGCAGCCGAGTGCGAAAACTAGGATCGTTGCGGATGGCGTCTAAAACATCTGGTACCTCCTCCAACCACCGCTGTAATACCGGACTGTTTTCAATAATCTCTGGACTCAAATCCAACTGTTCCGCTGCTGAGTTGGGCGTCGCTGCGGGTTGAGGTGTGAGTAAATCTGCTGGAGTAGGCTCTGTTTGGCTTACCTGTATTGCGTCCTCTTCCTCCCCCATTTTTAAGGAGGGCTGGGGGGCATCTACCGCCATAGAATTGCCCTCAAGTGGCAGGATATTGATGGCACTGTTAGGAGTTAGACCCCTACCCGTTAGCGAGGAGAAGGTTTCTGCCTTTCCTGAAATAGAAGGGGGCTGGGGTGTGAGGTTTTCTAGATTGAAGTCATCCTGGTTTTCTACCCCAACCGTCTCTGCATCCAGAACAAGACTAGGAGACTCTGCTGGCAATGCTTCACCCCAAACTGGAGTAGCCACGGCTAGTAAAATCATACTTACCCACCAGCCATGGACTGGCAGTTGTGGGATAGACCCCCAACCCTCTTTGAGGAGGGCTATAAGTAAAGCTTGTCTTAACTGCCAAGCATTTTCTCCCAATCTCATTCTTTACATCCTTTCCTATCAGTTTCCGTGGCACAAAAAAGCGGTTCTACAGATTGCAGAACCGCTAATTTTCAAAGTCAGCAGAAAAGTTATTTAGCGAGCAACACCATGGGTTGCTACCGCATCAATCGGCTTCATTAGGTACAGGCGCAACAATTGCCAGCCTATAGAAGCGATTGGAGGTACTTTCTGGAAGAACTTCAGGAATTTTGGTGTGTTCGATTCGGCGATCGCACTTAGTTTCTCATTATTTTGCACGCACTTTTCTAGGCGATCGTAAAATTCCGGATTCTCTACATCCAGAACCAGTGGGAACACCCGTCCAGCGGTTTCATTGGTCTTCAAGATCACATGCTTGTCATACTCCCGCGCCTCCAATCCCAAAGCGGCATAGAAGTCAGCACGTTGGATGTCATTGAGATACATTGTCGCAAACACCGACAACAAGAAAAATCGACACCACAGCTTGGCTTTCCAGTCATTCAAAAACTGGGGTTGTGCGCGCATCAGAGCATCGAAGAAGTCACCGTGGCGGTTCTCATCCTGACACCAGTTTTCAAAAAAGCGGAAAATCGGATAGATTCTATCTTCCGGATGCGCTTCTAAGTGCCGATAAATGGTGATATACCGCCAGTAGCCAATCTTTTCAGATAGGTAGGTGGCGTAGAAGATGAACTTGGGCTTAAAGAAAGTATATTTGCGGCTCTTTGTCAGGAAGCCTAAATCCAGCGACAGGTTAAAGTCCGACATCGCTTTATTGAGGAATCCCGCGTGACGCGCTTCATCCCGCGACATCAAATTAAAGCATTCTGCCAAGACAGGATTTTTATCTTTTAAGCGGCGTCCAAGTTCCTTGTAGAGTAAGAAGCCTGAAAATTCCGCTGTGCAAGAACGCTCTAGAAACTCAACAAACAGCTGCCGCTTTTCACCGTCGATGTGATCCCAAGATTGCTCAAATTCCTCATCCCGGACGAAGTGATGGCGATTGTAATCAACACGGAACTCTTCCAGGATCGCTTGCAGCTCCTCTTCATTGGGCGAAAGATCCATCCGCGCCATTTCATCAAAATCGGTGGTGTAGAACCGGGGCGTCAACAGGGTTTCCTTTGACGGGACTTTCACCCCGGGTCGTATCTCTTCAGAACTGGGTTTTTTAAGGGAATCTACCATAACTTAATTGCTCACTTGTCTTTTGACTCTGGGCGGGAGTAGTGTGGCGATACTACGAGCAACTCACAAAATTACCCAGACTGGGCTGCGTTCCAGTCTACCAAGGAACTCAGTGAGCAGAAGCCTCTTTTGGCATTAAGAGTTGCAACATCATGTCAAGTTATATGACATTGTGACTTGTTTTGTGGCTGCAATGTTATAGAGAAAAGCTAATCCTACGGTGGCGATCGCTCTCTACTAGAGAGGCTGTTTGCTCTTACCGCAACCTACTCCCTAAATTCCTAATTCCACGTCAGCCACTTCTGGGCATTCAGGCGCTGGATAGTGTACATCACCAGCAGGTCTAGCGTTACTCGGCGCTCATCAATCATGAACGACTCCAGAGTACTAGCCTTGCCACCACTAGCCGCGCAGGAAAAGGCTTTTTGTTTACTGATATCTTCCTCAGGGAAATAGACATGAAACTTCCGCTGACCATTTTTCCAGGAACCCGCCACTTGCCAGCAGTCTTCTCCTCCCTCCAAACCAGCCGTCTGAAATTTGTCTTTAACAAACGTTAAATCCACTTCCTTAGCGCCTTCCTCAGCTAAGGCAGTTTGTAAGGCTGGGATGTACTCTTGTTCAATAAACTCTGGAAAAGGCTTATCTTCAGGAGCAGGAGGCTTTTCTTTTTTAGCTTTGGCAGCAGGTTTTTTAGCTTTATCGTCTGCGCCCTCTTCCGCTTTAGCTCGAGGCTTTTTCTCTGCGGCAGGTTTGGTTGCTGACTTTGACTCCTTATCGGCATCTTTGGGATTAGGCGACGTTTCTCCGCTTTCGTCTTCTTTTAGCGCCTGCGCCCCTTTTTGTTGCTTCCCTGCTACTTCTGTGGGTTTGTCTTCAGTAGCATTAGGGTTTACTTCTGGATTTGTGGCTTTGGGATCGGGTGCATTCGCCGAAGGAATGTCAGTTGCCTCCGGTTCATCGGTACTAGCAACATTTTCTTTAGAAACACTGGGAGTCCGTGCCTCCCCAGCCGCAGGATTGTCAGGCGCTTCTTCCGAAATTCTGGCATCTTGTGCGGTTTCGTCGTTTTGATTGGAATTTTTTTCGTCTGCCATTGTTCAAATAAATAATCTATTAGTGGAGCATTCGCCCAGATAATACCTGGAACTATAAACCTTCGTAACCATCTTAAACTGATTGCCGCAATGCGGTTAAAGCCATTCTTAAGTGGCAGCATTGCGGCAATATTATCTTGCTTTTGGCAAGGAAACGATCGGGAGTAGATAAATTGAGCTTGCTCAGCCTCCAGCTACGGCAGGTACGATGCTGACTTCATCACCATCGCTCAGGGAGGTTTGAGGCCCCTCTAAAAAGCGAATGTCTTCACTATTGACGTAGAAGTTCAAAAAGCGACGAGGCTTACCCTCTTCATCACACAAACGTGCCTTAATGCCAGGACAGCTAGTTTCTAGAGAGTTCAGCAATTCAGTAATGTTGCTGCCATTACATTCAATCGTTGCTTGATCGTTGGTGAATTTTTGCAGTGCAGTAGGAATTAGAACTGTAACAGCCATGGGTGAGTAGTTAAACCTTAGTTGTTGGTTGCTAGAAGCTTTGGATTAGTGGTTTTTAGTTGTTCTTTGCAAAACTAACATCTAAAAGCCACTAACTGATTAAACCAATACTTGTTGCCAGTCAAGGCGCTCTAGAGTGCGAGAACGTTCTAGTGCCCGCTCAAAACTATCCAGCTTTGGCTCAATGGTTAGAGGTTCGCCAATGTAGCCTTGAACGGCTTCTTGAGTTTTCAGACCATTGCCCGTGATGTAGACAACGGTAGTTTCGTCGGGGTCAATCTTTCCTGCTTCTACCAATTTCTGTAGCACGGCAACTGTGGTGCCACCTGCGGTTTCGGTGAAGATGCCTTCGGTTTCTGCCAGTAGCTTAATGCCTTGGATAACTTCAGCATCGCTGACTGATTCGATGTTGCCGTTGGTTTTTCTAGCAACTTCTAGGGCATAGATGCCGTCAGCCGGGTTGCCGATGGCAATGGACTTGGCGATGGTGTTGGGCTTGACGGGGTTAACGAAGTCACGTCCTTCGCGGAAGGCTTGGGCAATGGGAGAACAACCATCGGCTTGTGCGCCACTGAAGCGAACGGCTTTATCTTCAACTAAGCCAACTTTGATGAATTCTTGAAAGCCTTTGTAGATTTTGGTGAACAAGGAACCGGAGGCAAGGGGAGCAACGATGTGATCCGGTAGCTGCCAGCCGAGTTGTTCGGCAACTTCAAAGCCGAGGGTTTTGGAACCTTCGGAGTAGTAGGGTCGCAGGTTGATGTTGACAAATCCCCAACCATGTGTATTTGCAACTTCACAACAGAGGCGGTTGACTTGGTCGTAGTTGCCCTCAACTGCCATGACCGTTGGGTTGTAGATGAGGGTGCCTAACACTTTTCCAGATTCTAAGTCGGAGGGGATGAAGACACAACAATCTAATCCAGCATGAGCTGCGATCGCGGCGGTAGAATTAGCTAAATTTCCCGTGCTAGCACAAGATACGGTCGAGAAACCTAATTCCTGCGCTCTGGTTAGGGCAACAGACACCACCCGATCCTTAAAACTGAGGGTGGGCATGTTGACGGCATCATTTTTTATATAGAGATTTTTAATACCTAGGCGGCGTGCCAAGCGGTTTGCTTTTACTAACGGGGTCATTCCCGTACCGACATCAATAGGAGTCTGAGTACTAACGGGCAAGAAATCGCGGTAGCGCCAGATGGAGTTAGGGCCGGCTTGAATGCTTTCGCGAGTAACGCGGCGGCGCAGGAGGTCGTAGTCGTAGCTCACTTCTAATGGCCCAAAGCACAACTCACAAACGTGCATCGCTTGCAGTTCGTACTCAGTACCACACTCTTTACACTTGAGGGCTTTCGTAGCAGCAGTCTGCGATGTTTGGGGTTGAGTTGCTTGGGTCATGGGTAAATTTTCTTAATATATCTGTCAACAGTCGATTAACAGTAACACAAGCAAAAATACCCGTCAAATATACCCGACTCTTTTTGTCGGGTTTGAACTAGACAGGAAATCTGAAGGTAAAGATGTTTTCTACAACGTCTCTACTGGATTTTTGCCCCTCGTGTCACTTATAAACCTTGAATTTTCGTTCTCAAACCCACTTTTTGAGGCGGCTGATAGGCTCTCTCTACCTCTTCTTAACTCTGCACTCCTGTTAGCCGCCGCTAACGGGGGGAATCAAGACTACCTCGTCACCATCGTGGAGAATTGTGTCGGGTTCTACAAATTGGAGATTAACGCCGAAGCGGGTGACATCTCGCCACTGTTTGAGTTCTGAATGTTCGGTAAGTAAGTTCTCTAGTACAGTGACTACTTGCGTTTCTGGGGGGTATTGCCGCACCAACTCAGGTACACCGTAAGCTTCCTGGTAGGCGGCGAAGAGTTTGATGGTGATGGTGATTGGAGATTCCGGCATGGCATTTATATGAACCACAGAGGACACAGAGGGCACGGAGAGTAAGGAGGTTGATCAACTTTTTTGTTCTAGGGCAGTTTTGAGGTCAATAACTGTGCTGATCAAGGCGGCATGAACGAAGGTTTGAGGGAAGTTTCCTAGCATCTGCCCAGTTTTTGGATCGGCTTCTTCGGCAAATAATCCGAGGTCGTTGGCATATTCTAGGGCGGCGTCGAGGATTGCATAAACTCGTTGGAAATCCCGACGCATTACCCAGTACTGTGCTACCCAAAGGCTTCCTGCTAGAAAGGCTCCTTCGTGGAGTGAGTCGAATTTCTCTAGGTGGCGGCGGTACAGATATCCAGTAGCGCGATCGCGCTCTAACGCTTTCATGGTAGCTAGCATCTCCGGGGTATCAGGCGGCGTATACGCCCATACGGGAAAGAGTGCGGCTGAAACATCCACGGCTTCGCCGCCTGCGATCGCTGCGTAAGCCCCCTCTGAGGTCAGACATTTCTCAGCAACGAAGTGTCGAATGTCCTGCACGGCTCCCCGCCAGCGTTGCGCTTGCGCTTCACACTCGGCAAACTGGGCAATGTAGTCTAAACCGCAGGCGACGATAACCTTGCTGGAGGTGTACTGGAGTTTCTCCCGTTCCTCCCAAATCCCGTAGTCAGGCTCACTCCAATGCTCGGCTAAAAATTCAGCGATACGTTCAATGAGCGACCAATGCTTTTTTGTTCCACAGTGGCTGTAGATGAGCTTGGCAGCTAGCAGCACATTCCCATAGGCATCAAGTTGTAGCTGTTCGTTGGCGCTATTGCCGATTTGTACAGGTTGGCTGCCACGGTAGCCGACAAAGTTGAGGGTTTCCTCCTCTGGAGCTATTTCACCGCTGAGGGTGGAAAAGGGAAGTAGCGGCATGTTACCGGAATCGCGACTGAAGCCGCAGATATAGTCGAGAAAGCGTTGCTCCTCAGTTCCGTTGCTGCCTGCACGGATCAAGGCGCTGGCGATCATGCCTGCATCCCGAAGCCAGACGTAGCGGTAGTCATAGTTCCGCTTTCCTCCCAAAACCTCTGGCAGGGAGGTGGTAGCTGCAGCGATAATACCGCCATTTTCCTCGAAGGTAAGCAGACGCAGTACCCGCAGCGAAGCTGCAACTTCCCGCTCGTAGGGGCCATGATACGTGGCGTGGGAAGCGATCTGCCGCCAGCATTCGAGGGTTGTTTCGAGCCAAGCGTCCACCTCTTTGCTGGTGGGGGAGGTGAGGGATTCGTTCACCAGCACTGCCCAACCGGGTTCGCCTTGAGGAATCGTGAAGCGGACGCATTCCCCTATGATCGCAAGTGGATGGGAGGCGTAGAGATAATGGCGATCGTCGATTTGTACTGCCTGAGCGATGTTTTGGAGTTTCAGCGGACGCCGCCCGTAGTCCGGCGCAGCCTGTAAGGTCACTGTAACTTCGTTTGGTGCAGGCGAAAACTGACGACAAATCCCACGCGGCGTATTTTCTCCCAAAGGCATCCAATCTGTAACCCGCAGTTCGCCATTAGGGGTCGCGAAGGTTGTTTCTAATACCCCACTATCTTCTAGGTAGCGGCGACGGGCAAAAGTGGTATCGGGCGATCGCATTATCCAGATTCCACCCCGTTTTGGGTCGAGCAATGCCGCTAACAGGGAAGGGTAATCGAAACGTTCCGGACAATACCAGACGACAGCCCCCTTTGTAGTGATGAGGGCAGCAGTGCGGCGATCGCCAATAATCCCCAAATCGCGAATATCGGGGAAGTCGTTCTCTCCCATTAAAAAGCTATCCGAAAGTAGATGTGAGAAATTCCTAACCACAGAAGAACATAGGATTAATGTCTGGTAGTCACAGCTTAAAGATGATTTTTTAAGATAGCTTTTCAATACCAGCTAAACGCTTTGTATAGCCTGTTTTGCTTTCAGAGTACTTTCAGAGTTTCTGCTCTATGCGGCGAAACTCGTGTTCCACTTCTGCCCAGAGTGACTTGTTGTGGGGGTCAGTGCGGAGGGCTTTTTTCAGATAACTCCTAGCTTTATTGAACTGCTTTTCATTTACCCAATAACGTCCCCAGCGAGAATAGGCGATCGCCTGCCACTGTCGCACTTCCAGATCTTGAGGAATGCGCTGTGCTAACCCTTCTACCAGCGCGATCGCCCGAGGAAATCTCTGCTCTTTTAATAATTGCTGTAAATGCAGATAAGACTGCCGCTTGAGTAGCTGTTCCGTTTCTGTCAATGGCGGCTGCGGAGGAGTCGGTTTTGGTTTTCGAGTAACCTCAGTCGTGGGGGCTGTTGGGAAGGGAGGAGTAGACAGGGTTTGCGCCACAGTAACTCGATCCAGCTCTTTGAGGAGGAACTGGTAAGCTTCGGTGGCGGCGATAAACTTGTCTTGCGCTTGCCGATCCGACGGGTTGACATCCGGGTGATATTGTCGTGCCAAGCGTCGATAAGAGGATTTGATTTCAGCGACAGACGCTTCAGAAGTAATTCCTAATAGTCGATAGCAATCTGCCAGATCCATTGATACGCCATTCGTTAGATGTCAACCATCGTTGATCATGTGTCATTTAATACCTTACTCAAGACAAAAGACAATGGGCAACTGATAGCCAAATAAATTCCCATAAAACAAGGGCAGCTCAACAAGGGCTGCCCTTATTTCCTACCCTGCGGTTCTACAGGGTTTGCTCTTCAATGACACGGTCAATTAAACCGTACTCCTTCGACTCTTGAGCAGACATGAAAAAGTCACGATCCATGTCTTTTTCAATCTTCTCAATGGAGTTACCCGTATTGTCGGCGTAAATTTGGTTGAGTTGATGCCGGATTCTGATAATTTCTCTAGCTTCAATCTCAATATCTGTGGCTTGTCCCCGTGCGCCCCCAGATGGTTGGTGGATCATGATCCGCGAGTGGGGTAAAGCAAGGCGCTTTCCCTTCTTACCAGCAGCCAGCAGGAAGGAACCCATTGATGCCGCCAAGCCCACACAAATGGTCACGACATCAGACTTAATGTGCTGCATGGTGTCATAAATTGCCATGCCTGCGGTAACAGAGCCACCAGGCGAGTTGATGTAGAGGTAGATATCTTTGCCAGAATCCTCTGAATCCAGATAAAGCATGACAGCGATAATCTGGTTAGCAATTTCGTCATCAACTTCTTTACCTAAGAAAATAATCCGTTCCCGATAAAGACGATTGTAGATATCAATCCACTGAGTATATTGTTCCCCAGGCATTTGATAAGGAACTTTTGGTACGCCGATTGGCATTGCATTTGCTCCGAATTAAAAAAAGAATAATCAGTTGAATGCCTTCATAAGTGAGGCAGAAAGATCATAAAAAGCTGCAAACTAGTCTTAAGAAACCCCAGCAGGTAGCGGTGGATTAGCAAGATCGCTAGTCTCTAGTACGCGGTCAATCAAGCCGTACTCTTGTGCCTTTTGAGGTGACATGTACAGCATTCGATCCATATCCTTGGCAATTTTCTCTGCGGATTGACCAGTGTTGCGCGACAAAATATCAAGCATCGTTGATTTATTAGCCAACACTTCTTTCGCCCGAATTTGAATATCCGTGGCTTGACCGCGAGCATATGCCTTCGGCTGATGCAAGACAATGGAGGCATTCGGTAAGCTTGCCCGACATCCTTTTGTCCCCGCAGAAAGGAGCATCGCCGCCATACCCATTGCTGAACCAATACAGATGGTGTGGATGGGTGGCTTGATGTAGCTCATCGTGTCACAGATGGCAAAGGCTTCGGTTTCAAAGCCAACAGGTTCGCCGTTGTAACTGGAGGTGCCTGTGGAGTTAATGTAGATTTTAATCGGCTTGTCGGGGTCTTCGTACTGCAAGTACAAAAGTTCCGCTACGATCAATTCGGTTACCGCTGGCACCAAAGGCATACCCAGATAAACAATCCGCTCATTCAGCAGTAGCGAGGGTAAGTCTGGCGGCGGTGTCCGGTATGTGCTACGACCGTAGTAGCTGGACTGAACAGCCTGAATGGGTATCTTCATGGTGTTGGGGGCTGCAATAATGGCGCTATCTTTAAACATAGTAGCGTGCCTGTGAGCGTGCCTGTGGCAGTTCTGGGAGATAGTGACTTTCCCGCCCAACAGCCGCTGATTTGTCAGGCTATTTGTGATTATTCCGTAGCGTCAAAGTTGCGTCTTGAAGTTACTCACTCCCTAGATTTTGCGCTTAACAGGAGCTTTTTCTAATGAAAGTTGGCTTGCACCCAGCCCTCAATGATATTCATTTAGACGCAATGCAACCTAGCAATCAGCGTCAACTGTCGATCGCCCTACGTGCGATTTCCACCGGGCAAGACCGCAATCTCCCGCTCAATTTGTGTCTAGTTCTCGACCACAGTGGCTCAATGAACGGACGCCCATTAGAAACTGTTAAGAAAGCGGCAATTAGCTTGATTGAGCGTCTCAACCCTGAGGATCGGCTCTCGGTGATTGCCTTTGACCACCGGGCGAAGGTTTTGGTTAAAAATCAGATTGTCACTGATCCGCAGAGCGTGACAAAGCAAATCAATCGGCTGTCAGCTGATGGGGGAACGGCGATTGATGAAGGACTAAAGCTGGGAATGGAAGAAGTCGCTAAGGGCAAGCAGGAGACGGTATCCCAGATTTTTCTGCTGACAGATGGTGAAAATGAGCATGGAGATAATGCTCGCTGCTTGAAACTTTCAGAAGTGGCAACGGAGTACAAAATTACCTTAAATACTTTGGGATTTGGTGCCCACTGGAACCAGAATATTTTAGAAAAAATTGCCGATATTGGCGGTGGCACCTTATCTTACATTGAGCAACCAGAACAAGCGCTTAATGAGTTTGGACGCTTGTTTAATCGTATTCAAGCTGTGGGCTTGACGAATGCCTATTTGTTATTTGATTTAATGCCCAAGGTTCGTTTCGCCGAACTTAAACCCGTCGCGCAAGTAGCACCCGATACGATTGAGCTGCCTGTACAACCGGAAAATAATCGCTTCAAAGTTCGCTTGGGAGATTTGATGACGGATACCGAGCGCGTGGTGTTGGCAAATCTTTATATTGGTCAACTCCCCCAAGGGCGGCAGGCGATCACTAATTTGCAAGTCCGTTATGATGACCCCGCAGCAGATCAAGAAGCCATTTTGTCTGAGCCGATGTCTGTGGAAGTGGAAGTCCAGAGTGTATACAAACCCGCACCCAATGCTCAGGTGCAACAGTCTATCTTGGCGTTAGCCAAATATCGGCAGACGCAAATTGCCGAAGCAAAATTACAACAAGGCGATCGCGCTGGGGCTGCCACAATGCTACAAACGGCAGCAAAAACCGCTATTCAAATGGGCGACAAAGGCGCAGCTACCGTTCTCCAAACCAATGCCACTCGCTTACAGTCTGGCGAAGACCTCTCAGAAGCCGACCGGAAGAAGACGCGAATCGTCTCGAAAACGATATTACAGGAATGAAGAGAGTGCTGAGTGCTGAGTCCGGAGTCAGTGAGTAGGGTAGAAAGTGTGTTCAGCGAAGCCGTTGCCGGAGGCTAGGGCGAACGATGTTCTCCTCATCTCACCATCCCTATAACAGGAAACGATTCTGGTGAAGCACGCTCCGCTTAAGTCAAAACTGATACTAGAAGCCCAAGCTTGTCTACAACTAGCAATTCCTTTAGCCGCCGCGCAACTCTCACAAGCGGCGACTAATTTTTTCGACACTATCATGATGGGCTTACTCGGCACCCAAGTATTAGCGGCTGGGGCATTGGGAGCGATCACCTTTTCCACCCTAATTTTGATTGGGACAGGTATTGTCTCTGCTTTCGATGGCATTCAGATCATTGCGGCGGGGGCGTTACGCGGGCTAAAAGATACACGGGTGCCAATGTTTATTGGTATTTTTGCTTACTGGTGTATTGGCTTATTTGCAGGATATTCAATGGGGTTGCAGCTCAATTGGGGTGGTGTCGGTTTAGGGTTCGGTTTGGCACTAGGATTGGCTGCCGCTGCCGGAACTTTCACTTGGCGTTTTCACCATTTGCTTTCGTCGCGGATCTAAGCGGTTAGATGGGTGAGGAGTTTTTAGTTATTGGTTATTAGAGAGAAAGACCAGTTTGATTGTGGTACTTAATTACAATATTCATTAGGAGTACACATTGCTGTACCTCTACCTGAATTAGAACGTCAATCTCTTAGTACCTTTGGCAGTGTTATTAACTGCGTCAGCGATCAAGAAGGCAAGCTATACTTTCTCGCCACTAAAAATCAACATGTTTGATCAAGCAACCGTTTAGCTTGTCTCACCTTGTCCAGGCTGATCAAGCCCAGAAACCTCACTGGAACTGCCTCCGGGTTTGTCTACGTAAGTGCCTCTTTCCTTCGCCAGTTGATCGATGGTGTCACCGATAACAGCCGTCAAGCTTTTACGAGTTTGGGAATGATTGGATTGTTCTGCTTTTAAAGCGGATAGGAGGCGATCGCGTTCTACTAATGCCTCAGTCAGTTGAGCCCGCAACTCCTCTACTGTCTCCACCTGTGATACGGTTTGAGCGATCGCGGCAGCGGCTTCAGGGTCATCGGGTGCTTTCGTGGGTGGCGCTACTTCCGCCTGTAACTGACGGATTTGGGCTTTGAGAGATTGCACTTCCTCCTGGGCAAGCCGCGTTTCAGTACGGCGTTGTTGTGCTTCGGTATTGTAAAGTTCTCGCCAATTGGCGGCACTTTCATGGGCAGCATCGCGATCGCGTATGCTATCTGCTAACTGCTGCCTCACTGCCCGGATTTGCGCTAACCACTGCGTAACGTCGTTGCTCACCCTTCAATTACTCCTCATTCGCCTTGCAAAATTCAGTTAAATCTACCTATGTGTAACTATTGGCACTGACCACTTGGTATAGATATTTTTTGATCAACTTGCCACTCTTATAATTTGCACAAAACTATTGCTATCAATAAAAAAATCTATGATTCCTGCTCGATTTTTCCGCTTCTTTCGATATTTAAATGTAGTCGCACTTAGGAGAACCTTTACGCGTGCCTTCCAGCGGCGCTTAATGGGTTTGTCCTCAGAAATAGCTTACAACGCTATGTTAGCCCTGTTTCCGGCTGTTCTGGCGATACTCACAGCGGTTGGTCTGTTTGAAGAATCCTTACAATCTACCTTTCATAACATAGCGAGTCAACTCAGTGAAATTGCCCCGGTAGATGCGTTGGATTTAATCCGTGATTTCGTTAATGAAATTAGCCAGACGAAAAGCCCGAGATTATTTTCCTTTAGCTTTTTACTGGCACTTTGGGCCGCTTCAGGAGCACTCAGTGCCGCCATGAATGCCCTCGATCAAATCCACCAAATTCCGCCCCAACAAACGCGACCCTTCTGGAAAGCAAAACTGGTTTCTCTTAGTTTAACCATTGGCACAATTTTACTCTTTGTCACTGCCTCCTTTCTCGTTTTTATCAGTGACTGGATTATAAAACTGGTTGCCGATCAAAGTGGCGTTTCGCTGTTTTTAACGCTTTGGCGACTTCTAAGCTGGCCTCTTGCTTTAGGAATTGTGGCAATTGCCTTTGCCTTTATATACCGTTATGGCCCCAGTCGCTGGAACAAGGGCATGCCAATTTTGCCAGGAGCAGTGCTAGCCGCCGTAGCCTGGGCAATTCTATCTGCCCTATTCCGACTTTATGTTGCTAATTTCGGCAATTACAACAAAGTTTATGGCACTGTTGGTGCAGTAATTGTGCTGCTACTTTGGCTATACATGAGTTCGCTTGTCCTGTTGCTGGGCGACCAACTTAACGTCACAGTTGGTGAAGCGATGCAAAAAAGCGTAGATAGAACAGCATTGAAAATAACGAAGGTATAAAAATCAAACCTTAGTTAACTAAGGACACTTCCTAAAATGACTAAACCTTCTTTTGTGCCCAGTGACCCTAGAGCGGCTAGCCTCAGGCGTCTACGTCAACTCAGTTACCTGCTCGACAATGCCATTCCTATTCCTGGAACATCGTATCGAATTGGTATTGATCCGATTTTAGGGCTGCTACCAGGAGCGGGGGATTTGGCTGGGACAGCCGCCTCTGCCTTTATTGTCGTGCAAGCTGCTCGCTGGGGGCTTCCTCGCGCTACCTTGACCCGAATGGCTCTCAATATCCTTTTTGAGACAGTAGTGGGTTCTATTCCTGTGCTGGGAGATGTGGTGGATGCAGGCTGGAAAGCCAACATGAAAAACATGGCACTGCTAGAAGCCCACCTAAATCATCCTCAAGAGAGCCGCCGGGTGGATTGGTTATTTCTGAGTTTCCTGCTGGCTGGATTGTTTTTAGTGGTAATGACGATCACCATTGTAAGTTTTATAGTTCTGAAGTTTTTAGTGCAAGCAATCAGTGGCTAGTAAGGAAGTCACAGACAATCTTAGGTCTGCTAGCAAAAGAGGCAAAATTTTTAACTTCTAGCTAAACTAACTAACTGAATTTTTCATAGGAAATGCCTGTAATAACACTACAGAAATAACAACCAACAAAGCTCCAATAACTTGTTTGGCAACCAATTGTTCACCCAAGAAAACAATCCCTAATAAAACAGTTACTACTGGCTCAATGGTAGATAAAATCGCTGTCTGGGAGGTGCCGAGGCGTTGGATTCCAGAAAATAAGGCGACAATCGGCAGCACTGTTGCTAGTAGTACTAATCCGGCTACAGTCCATAAGGCAGTGGAGCTTTCTGGCACTACTAAACCTTGTCCTAGGAAAGCCGCTCCTAGAAAGGACAGGGCAGCACCGAAGGAAAGATAAGCACTGGTTGTTACAGGCGAGACGGATCGCACTAAGCTTGCCCCGAAAGTCAGGTAGAGCGCATACCAAACCCCGCAGGCAATCCCTAGCACCACGCCAAGCGGCTTAAGGGTGGCATTGCTGAGGTCGATTGTCAGAAGACAGCCGACGAGGGCTAAACTAAGGGCAATTGTTCGCCGAAAACCTGGAGGATTGCCAGATTGTAGCCAGTCAAGAAGGGTGACAAAAGCAGGATAGGTGTAGAGTAACAGGGCTGAAACTCCGGCACTGGAATGGGCAAGGGCACTAAAGAACAGCGCGGCTTGAATAGCATACCCGACTGCGCCTAATAGAGTTGCCGCGATCGCGTCTCGTTTAGACAGTCGCCAATCTCCTCGCCACAACAACCACGCCCAAAGAACAACTGTCGCCCCTGCAAATCGCCAAGAGAGGGTGCTAGCTAAATCTAATCCTTCGCTGTAGGCAAGCTTGGCAAAGATTGCCAATGTTGCAAAACCTGTGGCAGACAGCGTAACTAGCAACACTCCCACACCGTCCGGACTTGCCTCTAACGTGCCTTCTTTCTTCAACTTCTTTGTTTTCTACTTCTCTCTCAGGATATGGAGGAAAATGAATCTGTTTATCCCTAGTTGTAAGCGGCTTCCTTGATCCCTCAATGCTCTACCAATGAAAAATGGCAATTTGTAGGAGTCAACATGAATGTGACAATTCGCTCTGCTACTGCCTCTGATATTGAAGTCTGCGGACAGATTATTTACAAAGCCTTTGCAGGAATCGCTGAACGTTATCAGTTTCCCTCTGATTTCTCGACCTTAGAATTTGCGACTCAGACAGCGGCATTTTTGATTCAGCATCCTTTAGTCTTTAGTGTAGTTGCCCTTTTAGATCATCAGGTAGTTGGAGTCAATTTCCTCGACGAACGTAATCTAATTTACGCTATTGGGCCAATCGCTGTCGCTCCAGATGCTCAAGGGCAGGGAATTGGACGGCAATTGATGAAAGCTTTACTAGAACGGGGTCAGGATTCCTTTGGCATTCGCCTCAGCCAGGATACAGTTAATCTGTCATCACTTTCTCTGTATACTTCCTTCGGCTTTGAGGCGAAAGAGCTAGCGGTGGTGCTGAGTGGAAAGCCGGAAAGCCCACCTGATCCCGCCGTTGAAGTTCGGCTTCTCAATCATTCAGATTTAGAGGCGTGTGCTGCTCTTTGCCAAAAAGTCTACGGATTTCTGCGGACTGGTGAACTAATCGAGGCTCTCGATTATTTTTCTCCCCTTGCCGTTTTCCGTTCAGGTCGCCTCACAGCCTATGCCTCGGCGGTTGCTTTTTTTGGCCACGGTGTGGCTGAAACAGAAGCAGACTTGCAGGCGTTAATCTTGGGTGCTGGAGCTAAAAGCGAGCAACCTATCTCCTTCATCGCACCTCTGCGACAGGGAAACTTCTTACGTTGGTGTTTGAAGGAGGGATTCCGTATGGTTAAGCCAATAACGTTAATGGCAATGGGTGACTATCAAGAACCACAGGAATTTTTCTTTCCCTCGGTGGCTTACTGATGCTGTGCTTAGTTTTTTCTGATGTCGTACGTACTAAGGGATTAATGCGATCGCTTGCTACCCTACAAAAAGCACGATATTAGATGAAAAGGCTTTCTTGTTCGGTAGTAAAGATATATTCGTAGTCAAAATGCAAGCATTGCGGATGTCGAATTATAGAAAATCCTAGATTCGTCACGACGTCTGTTGTGAAAGTAGCAATAACTAATTCAGTGAGCTTCTTAACTGAAACTTGCGGTTCTTGCACAAAATAATCTCGTTTAGAAAAGAATTCTTTTTCTCGGACAGGTACAACAATCCCGTTGATGCGGTGGGTGTGTTGAATAGGTTTGATATAAAGATTGGTAAATTCTTCTTGATTTCTTTGCAGCCTGTATAGCCGCTCATGCTGCAACCAACTCATTTTGAACATCATTTTGATGAGTTCAAAACCTAAGATGTAGTTAAAAACATGATTGCGTTCTTCTGTGCTGGCAATTAGTCGCAGAGCTGACTCTAAATAAACGTCAGGTTTGCGGCGAACATCTTGAGCAGAGTGAATATAAAACTGCTTGATGTAAGATCTTAAAATTGTTTCACCAAGTGCAGTTTGAATTTGAAACCGTCGGAGATGTTTTTCTACTTTTTGTTGAGTGTCACGGTCATAAATAATCCTTGAAAGTATGCCGTCTGCCGTGTACTCATCTAAAAACTCCGCCTGCACCTCTGGTGGAGCCGCGCAGATCAGATGACACAACGACAGCACGTAGCGCCGCTGCTCCCAGGGCAAGCTTTCTGCCCATTCTCTGGCTTCTGGAGGAATTTGATCGAGAATATGGTTAGCTTCTTGAAGTGCTCTAGAAACAAGGAGGTTTCTATATTCTGTGTCCATTGTGAACATAAGCCGTTGTTAGTAGGAATAAATCAGTAAATCAAGGTAGCTTGTAGAAGATTAATGGATGGTATGAATTTAAGCTGATATTTAAATGCTATGGTCTATTTTGGCACAAATCTCTAGGAATTTAAATACCGTACTTTTACGTAATTACTACAGAGTTACAAAGGTTTTTTCAGTAGTTACCCAAGTTAATTTACTGAGTTAGAGAAAGTTTGAAAGGTTTTTGAGATGTTTCTTCTAACCTCCAAACTATTAAGATAGTTTAAGAGAGACTAGCTGAACCCTTAGGTTTAGCGATCGCCAAAAGCAGTTCTCTTTCTTCTTGCTACCGATTACCTCAACCATCAGCGCTACAATATGACGGTTGTATTGGGCGATACAGGCATTGATCGAGCGTTATACTCTGCCCGAAATGGGCGAATTGTGGACTGAAACTTATAAATTAAAAACCTGGCTGCAAGTGGAAATTGCCGTTTGCGAGGCGCAAGCGGAGTTGGGTTACATCCCGTCTGAGGCGGTTGAGGAAATCAAGGCGAAGGCAAATTTCGATCCCCAGCGAGTGCTGGAAATTGAGAACGTAGTCCGCCATGACATGATTGCCTTTCTCACCAACGTCAATGAGTATGTCGGGGATGCAGGACGTTACATCCATTTAGGATTAACTAGTTCTGATGTGCTGGATACGGCGCTAGCGCTTCAGTTGGTGGCGAGTCTCGATATTTTACTGGAGCATACAGAAAAGCTGAGTCAGGCGATTCGTTACCAGGCGCAGCAGCATCGTCACACTGTGATGATTGGACGCTCCCATGGTATTCATGCTGAACCGATTACCTTTGGCTTTAAGCTGGCAGGGTGGTTGGCGGAAGTGTTGAGAAACCGCGATCGCCTCTGCCGTCTGCGCCGTGATATTGCTGTTGGCAAGATTTCCGGTGCGGTGGGAACCTACGCTAACACTGAGCCACGAGTGGAAGCGATCGCCTGTCAGAAATTGGGACTCGAACCCGATACGGCATCGACGCAAGTAATTTCCCGCGATCGCCATGCGGACTTTGTCCAAACCTTAGCGTTACTCGCCGCCTCAATCGAACGCTTTGCTGTGGAAATTCGCAACTTGCAAAGAACCGATGTCTTGGAAGTGGAAGAGTTTTTCTCTAAAGGACAAAAAGGCTCCTCCGCTATGCCACACAAGCGCAACCCGATCCGTTCTGAGCGCTTAACCGGAATGGCACGCATCATTCGCGCTCATTCAGTGGCGGCGCTAGAAAATGTTGCCCTCTGGCACGAACGGGATATTTCTCATAGTTCTGTGGAACGAGTGATTTTGCCTGATGTTTGCACCTTGACGCATTTCATGCTGGTGGAAACGATTGATTTGGTGAAGAATCTGCTGGTTTACCCAGAGAACATGAAGCGGAACATGAATCTTTACGGTGGCGTTGTCTTTAGCCAGCGAGTTTTGCTTACCTTAGTAGAAAAAGGTATCAACCGTGAAGATGCTTACGAGATCGTCCAGTCTTGCGCTCATGAAGCCTGGAATAAACCGGAAGGAGATTTCCACGGGCTGATTGCCAAAGATCAGCGGGTAGCGGCGAAACTAACGCCAGAAGAGATTGAGGAGTGCTTTAACCCACAGCACCATTTGCGACATTTAGATGAGGTGTATCAACGCTTAGGCATTTAATGAAGGGTGAAGTATGAAGTATGAAATATGAGGGGTAAGAGGTTATCGTTTTACCTCATCACCTCATCCCCCTCTCTTCTTCCAAACTCCGTGTCCTCTGTGCCTCTGTGGTTTATTAAAACTTTATTCCCTCTCCCCCGCACCCTTACTTAGGACTCAGGACTCTTTCCCTCATGACCTTTAGTATTCAAACCCTACCCTCAGAGGTCGTCAACCTCATTGCGGCAGGGGAGGTGATTGATTCCCTTGCTGCCGTGGTGCGGGAACTGGTAGAAAATGCCCTCGATGCGGGGGCGACACGCCTTGCTATTTCGATCTCACCGGAACAGTGGCGAGTGCGCGTAGCAGATAACGGTTGGGGCATGAGCTTAGGCGATTTGCGTTGCTGTGCTACGGCTCATAGTACGAGCAAAATCCGCAGCTATGAAGACTTGTGGCGGATTACGAGTCTGGGCTTTCGCGGGGAGGCATTGCACAGCTTAGCAACGCTAGCAGATTTGCAGGTATTGAGTCGTCCCCTAGTGGCAACAGAGGGGTGGCGCATCATCTACGACTCCCAAGGGGAACCTGTGGTGGAAGAAGCCGCCGCGATCGCTCCGGGTACAGTAGTCACGGTTTCTAATTTATTTGCCAACTGGGCGGCGCGGAAAGAAAAGTTACCCGCCATGGCACAACAGTTGCGGGCGGTGCAGACAACGATTTACCACATCGCTCTTTGCCATCCCAACGTTACCTGGCAAGTGCAACAACGCGATCGCCTCTGGTTCGCCATTAGTCCCGGAACAACCGCCCAGCAGATTTTGCCGCAAATTTTGCGACAGGTGCGACAGGGGGACTTGCATCACTTAGTAGTGGATGTGCCGACGCCGAGCAATAAACCGCAGGGTGGCTCTACTATGGAGCTTGACAGTTCTGAACTTGAGCAAGAAACCCTCGCCGATGCCAAACTCTCCTTGGTGATGGGATTACCCGATCGCTGTCATCGCCGCCGCCCAGATTGGGTGAAGGTGGCAGCAAATAACCGTTTAGTGCGATCGCCAGAATTAGAACAAGCGATTTTGGGGGCATTCGCCCGGACTGTTCCGCGCGATCGCTACCCGATTTGTTTTCTGCACCTCCAGCTTTGCCCTAGCCAAATTGATTGGAATCGCCATCCCAGCAAGGCAGAGATTTACCTACACGCGATCGGTTATTGGCAAGAAAAAGTTGCCCAAGCGATTGAGAAAGCCTTGCAAATTAGTCCGGCAAATTTATCAGAAGCCGTGCAATCGGAACGAGTAGTAACATTACTCAAGGCATCTGAAGAAAAAGGGAATTACAGCGTCAGCCGCAGCATCAAAGCCGAAAATACCCAAAAATCTCAGGAAATGGGGCTGATTGAATTAAAAGCGATCGCCCAAGTTCGCAATACCTACATTCTCGCTGAACATCCTACGGGAATGTGGTTAGTAGAACAGCACATTGCCCATGAGCGAGTATTGTACGAGCAATTATGCGATCGCTGGCAGATAGTTCCCCTAGAACCTCCGGCTATCCTCAGCAATCTCACACCCGCCCAAGTCGAACAACTCCAACGCCTCGGCTTAGATGTCGAACCCTTTGGTGAACAACGGTGGGCAGTCCGCAGCGCCCCGGCTCCCTTGCAAGCAGGAGATGAGTGTACCGAGGCACTTTTAGAACTGAGTTGGGGAGGCGATCTACAAACCGCACAAGTAGCAACCGCCTGTCGTAGTGCCATCCGTAACGGCACATCACTAAGTCTTCCAGAAATGCAAGACTTACTCGATCAGTGGAAACTCACGCGCAATCCCCGCACCTGTCCCCACGGACGACCGATTTATTTATCCCTAGAAGAGTCAGCGCTGGCGCGTTTCTTCAAGCGGCATTGGGTAATTGGAAAGAGTCATGGAATTTAATAGCAGTACTTAGATAGGGTGTTACACCTAACGAGAACCGCTATAACTTAACAGCTTTGCCGATGTAGCAAATAGAAGTATCCTCATTAATTTGGATTTTGAATGGTTCTGATTTTTCACCTTTTCCAGAATTGGTTAACCCGCTCCATATGACATCTTGCAGTGTTTTTAAGCTAGCGCCATTAGTCACATCAAATCCTTTAATTGCAACATCTATGAAATCAGTTCTGTTTAAGATATCAGCTAACTCATCAGGTTTAATGAATTTATTCCAGTCATGAAGTCCGCGTGGAATTTGCTTAAGAATATCCTCCAGCAGCCAAATCATCACTGCTCGGGATTTAAAGTTTCTGTTAATTGTGTCAAATAAAAATATTCCATTGCTTTTCAAAACCCTAGATATCTCAGAAACTACTCGTTCCAAGTCAGCAACGTGTTCTAAGACATCAAAACATAAAACCACATCGAATGTATTGTCCTCATAAGGAAGGTTTTCAGCATTGGCAACTCGGTAATCAATAGGCAAATGATTTTCTGTAGCGTGGGCTTGAGCGACGTTAATTGAGTTTTGAGATAGATCGATACCTGATACATTAGCTCCTCGTTTGGCTAGAGGCTCGCAGGCTAATCCTCCCCCACAACCAACATCCAAAACTCTTAGCCCTTGCCAACTACGAACATAATCAGTTACAAACTCAAATCTTGACTTATTGAAATGATCGAGTAAATTTAAAACTTCCCCTTCGTCCCACCAGGCGTCAGCGTTTAAATCATAGTATTCTAGGTCGTTTTTTTGATTATTTGCTCTTTTATATAATGTCGTCATTGCCCTTTTCCTGCTGTGATTGAATAAAAATACCGCCATCTTTAATAGTGGTCAAAATCCTAATAAACTTTCATCAAACTTTCGGTTTATTTTAAAAGTGTGTTGTTCTATACAAGACTTGACGGCTGCTTTTATAAAAACCGAACTTATGCAAATACACTACATATAGTAGGGACGTTGGCGAAACCGACGCGAAGTGCCTACGGTTCTTCGTCCCTACCCATTAGGTGTATTTGCCGAGGGGTTAATCCGGCTGTTGCTTACCCCAATTGAGGGGAGATTCTAGAAGATTTTGGGAAAAATCTAACTAAAGTATTAGACGCAGGTCTGGTTCTCCTTTCTCAACGTTCCAAAGCCTTGCGATCCCAATTTGCTAACTTTGCCCTTACCTTATAGAGGTTTGAAGGTGCTGTTTAACCCTTCCCTAGGGCAGTTCCGTAACTTGGTTACTTAGGAGTTTTGACCAGCATAGGTTTTAGCAAGAGTATCTCATTTGTATTTCTTTACTAAGATTGCTATTTAATTGAACTCTAGGTTATCCCTCTTCTGTCACTCTCCGAAAAGCCTTGCGTTTTCTGAATCCTAGAGTGTAGACGGAGCAAGCGATCGCGCAATTTTTTCTGAGTAGAAATTCTTGGAGATACGAAATTGGTCAAAATGTGATCGCCAACCCCTGCATGGCTCAGCATACCTTGTCTTTGGGAATTACTAATCCTACGAAAAACCGGAGAGTGACAGAAGAGGGTTATGTTAGGTCAGGCGATTGAGTTTAGAACTTACACTATAAAAGAAATATGGAAATTCGGTTTAGTGAATCCTTTGCCAACAAGGGGAAAGTCTATCACGCTCAATGGGGACTAAATAAGATTTTTGGAGAAGATATAGATGAACGGAAGGTAATGAATGAGCAAGAACTCATTGCTCGTTTCGATGAGGTTTGGGAAAAAACGCTAAAAAAATTTATTGAGCGGTCAAAGCCATCTAACAAAGAACAGAAAGATGCCATAGTTGAAAAACTCAAGGAAATTTCTCGAAAAAGTAAATATCAACGACAAGACTACTTTAATCACAATGACGAACATTACGAGTTTCGTCTTTATGGAATAGATGGTGTAGCTCAGTTACAAAAATTATCAGGATTTGCTGATGAATATGAGTTAAATCAACTTTGGTTCTTTTCTGCTGGAGACAAACACCCTGACTGGCTCATCATTAAGTTTGCTACAGCTAAGGAAAGAGAGCATTTTGCAGAAATAGCAAAAAGGCTGAACCAGGATGATGAAAATCTTGGCAGAGAATTAATACGTGACTTTATGAGAAAGTTTGAAAAAAGCTAGTAGCTCGTTACAGGAAAAGCCACATTGCCAAACTATATAGCTGTATGCTCCTAGGCTGACGATATGTGAGCTTAAGATGCTTAACAACTTGTTTTAACTCAAAACCCCAGATCTGCCTTTGCTGCTTCAGCCGCCGCGAAAACTTCTTCATCTGGCATTTCTTCCCAAGCCGGATCGCCAATTTCTGCGTAGAAGTTTTGGTCGTAGGGACGAGTTCTAATTACCACAGGCATAGGAACGGCGTGACCGAGAATCAAAGCTTGTTGCTTGGAGTCAAGTTTGGATAGTACAGAACGCAAACTTTGACCACCAGAGACACCTGTGAAAATCGCTTCAATATCTTTGTCGTCGTTGAGCAGGGCGGTGATGCGGGTACCTACTTGGGACATCACCTCGTTATCGATGCCGGAGGGACGCTGATCCACAACGAGGAGGGTAACGAAGTATTTCCGCATCTCACGAGCAATGATGCCGAAGATAGTTTGGCGGACGGTAGCAGTATCGAGGAATCGGTGAGCTTCTTCGATGGTGATGACGAGGGGACGGGGGCGATCGCTGGGATTTTTTGACTGCAAGAACTGTTCTGCTTTCCGCACGTAGGAGGCGTGGATGCGGCGGCTGATTACGTTCGTTGCCAACATATAGGAGAGCATGTTGGACTGGGAACCAAATTCCACTACTACATGCTTACCCGCTTCTAAGGATTGCAAAATCTGATTGACGTAGTTGTGCGGACAGGCACTCCGCATATATTTCAATTCATCTAGGCGTAGCAGTTTGCGCTGCAATGCCATGATAGAAGACTTATTGCCCCGCTTTTCTTCGCAAAATTCCTGAATTTCTTCATTCGTCATCGAGAGTAATTGCGTGATCCAGGATTTGCCGAACTCATTGCGGAGAATAATCGAGTTTTCCAGGCTTGCCTCCGACAGGTTCAGCTCCTGTCGGACTAGCATGATATCTTCAACTTCAATTTGGTCGTAGCTGAGGTAAAGTTCTTGGGCATCGCGCACACCCCGGCGTCGAGTTGATTCGGGGTCGAGGGTGTAAATCTGGACTTGTCCGGGGAATAGTTGCCGCAAGCCTTTGACGGTGCTAAATTGTTTGCCCTCGGATACAGCTTCCCAGCCATATTCGGAGTGCATATCAAAAATCAAATTCACCGCCGCTTGCTTGCGAATAATGCCAGAGAGCAAGAGACGAGTGAGGAAGGATTTCCCCGTACCGGATTTACCAAAGACGCCGTTGCTACGTTCAATGAAGCGATCGAGGTCAATGCACACGGGAACCTCCATGTCAAGAGGCTGACCGATGGCAAAGTTGCGGCGCTGGGGGTCATCTTCCCAACCAAAAACGGCTCGAAAGTCGCGATCGCTTGCCTCATAGACCTGAGAGAAGTGGCTAGGAACCGTTTTAACCGGGAGCAATTCCATGCTCTCGCTGCTTTGTGCTTGGAAGGAAGCGAGGGGGCTTTTCCCATTCCCATTCCCATCTGGTGTAGTAGCTCTGAAGGCGACGCTGGGGTCTTGGGGGGTAAACATCAGCATGGGTGAGAGGCTGACTGTACCGTAGGTGCCACTCCCCGCCAGAACCTCCCGCAAAAAGTCGTCGTTCGGATGGGGAGGGTTGGCAAGAATGCGCTGGCTAGATGTTCCTAAACAGACATCCGTGAGCATACAGAAAAAGCGCGATCGCATTCCCTGTACTACCAAAAACTTACCGACCCGCATATCTTCCACCAGCACATCTGGATGCAAGCGCACTTCCAGCCCTGAGGAGAGGGAACCTTGAATTACTGAACCAAGTGGCTTGTCTAAGTTCATGACAGAAGTTGCTCAACGATGGCAAGCCTATCTTATCGTCTCCGTTTAATTACTTAGCGCGATCGCCCAAAGCGAGTCCTAAGTTACCCTCTCGCTTGGGAGTTGAATCCGAGAAAAGCTCAATCGTTTATTCGTCTGATGGAAACGCTCCTGGACGGACTTGAATTAGCTTGACTTGATTATTGCGCTTCACTTCCAGGGGCAATTCTACGCCAACTTCACTAGCTTCAACTTGTTGTTGTACTTCCGATGCCGTTTTGACCGCTTGACCGCCCACTTTTTGAATGATATCTCCGGGTTGTAAATCGGCTTTAGCGGCAGGAGAATTTTCCTCCACACGAACAATCAACACACCTTGGTCTTGCGTCACTTTCAATGCCAAATTTTTATCAGCATTGATTTCTTTTTTCATATCAGAGGTCAACGTCACCATCTGAATCCCCAAATAGGGATGCTCAACTCGTCCTTTATCAAAGAGTTGGTTGGCAATACGTTCGGCAGTTTCGATAGGAATGGCAAAGCCTAAACCTTGGGCACCCGCTCGAATTGCCGTATTAATGCCGATTACTTCGCCACGGGCGTTTAATAAGGGACCGCCAGAATTTCCAGGGTTAATCGCGGCGTCGGTTTGAATGAAGCTGACCCGTTTTTCTGGAACCCCAACCTGAGTGCTAGAGCGACCCAAGGCACTGATAATGCCAACCGTAACTGTATTATCTAAACCGAGAGGATTACCGATGGCGATCGCCCATTCTCCGGGTATCAGACTTTCTGATTTGCCCAGATTGACCGTCGGTAAATCACTGGCATCAATCTTAATGACTGCCACATCAGTCACCGAGTCAGTCCCCACAACTTTTCCGTCAAAAACTCGCCCATCTTTGAGCCGGACTTTGACCGTATCCGCTCCAGCAATAACATGGGCATTGGTAATCATTCGCCCATCTTCGCTGAGGATAAAACCGGAACCCGTCCCCTTCTCTACCCGTTCTTCAGGCGCTTCTGGGGCATCACTACCAAAAAAGCGCCGGAAAAATGGATTTTTAAAGGCTTCGGGAATTTGTTGTGGTGATATTGTCCGCGCTGCATCAATTCTCACAACAGCAGGGCCCACCTTTTCTACAGCAGCGGCAATAAAGTTAAGATTTTCGTCAGGATCGCGACGGGGAGCTACCGGGGCAGGTTGTAACACCGCTTGTACTGCCTCAGGACGTCTCGCATACAGCGGCTCCTCCATGAGATAGCGACCCCCTAAAACTCCTGCGCCACCGCCCAAGCCTAGCAAGGTCAGATAAATAGCCAGTTGCTTCACGGATAAACTCATGGTATTCGGCTTCAACGATAGCTTTCGGTTATTCTTTCCACTGTAATCAAAAATGTTCGAGAAAGACCAGTCTTACTTGCCCTTGCTAGACAAATTGTCGTTATCCTGGTTTGGTTTCAGGTCTTTTTTGGTTTATTACCCGACAACCTTCTTACTTACTCCCCAGAAACTAAGCGCCCACCAAGCGAGATGGGTGAACTGGGCGCATTCAAACCAAGTGAGGGTGAAGACGAGATAAACAACTGCTACCGCCTCCATGCCACGGAAAGGGGAATTGATAACACCCCAAACACACAATCCCAACAGCGTCAAGTAGGTCAACATCCCCAAAACGCCCGCAGAGACAGTCGCATCCAAAATCAGATTGTGGGCTTTCACCGTTGGGATAGGAAGCGCGTATAGCCGTCCATCTTTGCCAACATAGTCAAAACTAAAGTTACCCAAAGAAACAACATTGAGCGATCGCTTCGGGTTCAATACATAGGGATAAGCCGTACCAAAGCCATCAAACCCCCATCCCAGGAGTGGACGCGAACTGATGCCACGCCAAGACAGTTCCCACAGATAAACCCGGTCTGAGGTGACTTGTTTAATTGCGGGCAAACCAGCAATTTGTCGGGTAGTAGTTGTAATCCCAACCACAAGCAGACAAACCAAAGCCGCAGAAATTAATAGCTTGTAGTATTTCCTGCCTAACAGGTACGCCAAAGCTACCAACAGCGCCACAATTCCCATCCGAGTCTGAGTCAGCAGCAGTGCTGAGATAATCGGGATGAGAATTGCGGTCATTACTTTTCCAGAAAACCAACCCCATCGCCAAGCAACCACCCCTAGCACTGCCACTGCTGCTAATACAAAAGATGCATGACCGCGATGGGAATACAAACCAATCGGCTGCTGACCTCGGAATATGGTACTAGCCAGGATATTTTCTTTCAGGAGTTGACCCGTTGTCGCGGTGTAGTCAATTCTCCAGTCGATGAGTTGGGGGAAAATGCTTATCGCCAGAATCACCCCACCGAGGAGTAAACCGATAAGTTGCGGACGCAGTAGTTCTGGGTGAATTCTTAGTAGTAGGGTATTGCTCAGAGTAAAGGCGGCAATGATTAGCCAATACAACCAGCCATCGCCCATTTGCTCTTGACCGAGAAAAGAGCGTAGTGGGAAAGGGCTGTATAGCGTTGCCAGTAGTCCAATAGAGAGAAATAGCCCCCATAGAAGTAGGCTGATATACCAGCTACGGGGTATCGTCAAAGCTTTCCTTTCTTCCCACCACTCCGACCACCAAATCAGTGAGAAGTTCGCGATAACAATGAGTACAATTACCAAGACCTTGGGCGTCGTCCAGATTTCGCCTCGGCTTGTGCCCCAAGGATTGATGAGAAGGAGGCTGAGGGCAAATAGCAGGGTGTAGAAACTCTTCATTGAGATGACCCCGACTTGCCCTTTAAGAGCGACCTAACACCCCAAAAACCCAGGGCAAAAAGACCAAAGATAGAACTCGGCTCAGGAACCGACTCCGGTTCAGGGGATTCCGACTCAGAAAACGGACGCATTTTGAAGCTTGCTACCTCATTATTGAATCCTAGCCGAATAGGAAAAGCTGTTGGTCCTTCCAGAGGAAATAAGGAATTAATGCTACCAATCTTGAAGCTTGGAACTCCCTCACCAAACAAGGAAACAAAATCTACACTAGTTCCAGGGCTAAACTCGCCAAGGATGGTGTCTCCCACTGAAACGGTAAAAAGATTATCTGTATCGATGTCATTGGGAAAATCAAGAATATCAGTAAACAGTGTGTCTCCAAGCGCCTGAAATTCAACTCCGTAAGTTGTTGGTGGATCGTACCAAAGACAGTTAGGAACATTCTGGAAGACTTGCCAACCTTGCTCGATTGCAGATGCCAGTAGGGGATTTTGCTGCGTCAGCCCCTCAGCACCGAAACCGCCACCCCCGCTACCACCAGCGCTAACTGGAGGGGGAGCAGAACGTGGACAACGGCGATGAGTTACTCTATTTTTCCAGCCCCATCTGACCCCGTTGTAAATCGTGACTGTCCTTTTCTCGCTTCCCGGAGTTATAGTCTCCTGAACCAGCTATAGTTGGGCATTGAAGTATCTAGAGCTGCGAGCATTACTTCTCCCTGAAGCGTATGCTTGATCCATCAAGAAATCTTCGCCTGCAAAACGGAAGTTGGGATAGTCATAGTAGGGAGTGTCTTTCCTTCTGCCATTGTCGATGACAACAACAGGAAAACCAGGAAGAGTACCCTTGTAGTTAGCTTGCACCATCTGAATCCAGTGGAGTTTTCTTTCACTTGGTCTTGGATCGTTGCCTGCTGGATGGTACTTTACATGAAAAAGAGAGCCGACTCCACGGTAAATTCCCCTTAGGATGGGTCTTATCGGTGTACTAGCGCCGCCACACCCATCGTCATAACCGCAAGCCTCATTAGTTACGATCTCAAAGTTACCCTCTAAGTCCTCTTGTGCAATCTCAAAATCCCAGCCAAACAAGCCTAGTTCAGACGTAAGAGACCATAAACTCAGATTTCGTAGAAACTCCCCCGTCCCACCTCGTTTGATCGGAGTAATAGCACCAACTTCATCATTCCATGTAGCAGGGTCCCACCATAGTCTCGTATCCAGCACTGTCTCGCCCAGAAGATTATCTACCTCGTAAGGAGACTCTTTTCTATAGAATTCACTGGCATTAGCTCCTCCGGGTATGACGGTAAATGCAACACTTGCCCGACCAGTTAAAGCAGCGAGCAAGGCAGACGCTAGGAAGATTAGGGGATAGTGTCGTAATAGCATTTTTGTAGCTCCTCAATGTATCAGGTTTCAAAGGAATAGCAACCTTAGGGTGAAATTCAGGTGGAAATTACAATTGTGATTCAACTTCAGTTCATGATTTGACCAAGCAGAACTCCACAAAGGGTGTAGGTACGTGCCCTGTCCAGAGTTCTTCTATTAAGGTCTTATCTGTACTTGCAGAGCCATAACTCGTTTCTACCGAGTTTGGATTGTTATAGGTAAAACGAAACTGATACGTTCCCAGTTTGAGAGGTTGAAAACTTACTGTGCCGCCATTTCCAGTAGCAAGGCTAAGTCCAAACTGGTTGCCCCAAAGCCAAAAGATTCTTGCATCAGGAAAAAATGTTGCACTCTCTCCAGCCATAATGGAAGGAAAATCAGATTCTATGGGAGCTGTGGTACTAAACCATCCACCCTCCAATGGGATTTGACCATCTACTCCTATAAGTTCCGGGCTTAAGGTGAAATAGAAGCTAAAGCGAAGGGGTGTTGAGGTGTTATTGGTTATACGAAGACCAATCTGCACAGAAACGGACGGGTAGGGGTGTTGGGGTAATGTCGGTGATAAACATTGCAGTACATATAGGAGTTTCTGCACAACGTTTTTTTTCGGTATGCTCAACACTCGCTCTGGTACTACAGTTTCAAACCGAATCCCATCCACTTCAACGGCATTGCTGTCACTTGATTGCTCTGATGACATAGAAAGCTACCCTCTCAAAAACTACATCTTCATCTACCGTTAATTCTCATCAATTCACCTACTACCAACAAGCAACATGAGAGGTCATGCTCTCAAAAAGCCAGGAAATTTATCTGATGACTAAAAATTAATTCCTGCTTGTAGTAATTCAGAACCCAAAATTTACTGAATATTTGAGCGTGAGATTATCAAGGAATTATGAATTAGTGGCATCATTTATCTAAAGCGAGATAAGTATCCTTGCTTTCAAGTTGGCGTTACCTCAAGGTTTAAGCTTCTCTTTTGCCTGAATCTCAGTAGCTACTGAGGCGCTGCAAACAAGTATTAAGGTTTGTTTACAGATATCAGATTTCTTGATGAGATTTGCTTTTGAGGTAACTAAGATGCCAGCCAATGTGGCGTGACAGTTATTTCCAGCAAGAGAGCAAGCTGAACAAAAGCAAATAGTAGAAGTTGAGAGTTTGTGCTTTTGGGTTTAGGCGATCGCCAATCTTACCGCTTCTAACGCTTCATTGAGATGACCCCGACTTGCCCTTTAAGAGCGACCTAATAAATCAAGACTTGATTATGTAAAACTCTACAAAAGGGGTAGTAAATACGCCTAACCAAAGCCCTTTGATTAACTTTTCCTGTTCAGTAACATAGTCATATACGGTTACCTCTGGGTCTTGGTTGCTATAGATAAACCGAAATTGATATATCCCTAGCCTGAGAGGTTTAAATGTCAAAGTGCGCTCGCTGTCGATAGCCATGTTCAGGCTAAATTGGTTGCCCCAAATCTCATAAATTTGAGAATCAGGAAAGAAAACTTTACTCTCCCCTGGCATGATGAATAAAAAATCAGAGTCTCTAAGAAATCCGGGGCGAAACCAGGAAGCATCAAATTCTATTTGACCCTTAGCTCCTACAAGTTCTGGAATCCAAGTCTGAAAAAAGCGAAAGTTATAAGGGATTGAGGTGTTATTAGTTATACGAAGACCAATCTGTACGGAAACAGACGGGGAGGGGTGTTGAGGTAGTGTCGGTGATAGACATTGCAATACATATAGAAGTTTCTGCACAACGTTTTTTTTCGGTACGCTCAACACTTGCTCTGGTAATACAGTTTCAAACTCAATGCCATCCACTTCAACGGCATTGCTGTTGCTTGATTGTCCTGATGTCATGGAAAGTGACCCTCTCAAAAATCACATCTTTACATACCATCAATTCTCATAAATTTCCTTCCTTAAGAACAGGAACTACTTCAGCCAGATTTTTATCTTCACTCTTAAATTGCTTTGGTGAAGATCAATCTAGGCTCTGGCTGGAGTTACTACAAACCAGAAATCTATTGAAGGGTTGAGCGTGGAATTATCAAGAGAGTGTGAACCAATAGCTCGCTTTCTAAAATTTGGGAAGTAATGATGAACTTCACGTTGGCGTGGCACCAGTGTTGAAGCTTTGAAGCGGCATAAATTTCTGTAGCGACTGAAGGCTACAGAGAAGTGTCAAGGTTTGTTGACAAATTTCTATTAGGAGAATTGCTTTTGAGGTAACCAAGATGCCAGCCAATGTGGAGTGACAGTTTTTCTCAGCAAGAGAGCAAGCTGAACAAAAGCAAGTAGTAGAAGTTGAGAGTTTGTGCTTTTGGGCTTAGGCGATCGCAAATCTTGCTACTTGCTGTTGTTGCCGGATTGGAATCTCCACAACGAACTCCGTCCCCTCTCCCGGCGCAGAAACACACTGTATCTGCCCACCATGCTTTTCTACGATAATCTGATAGCTAATCGACAAACCCAACCCTGTCCCTTTGCCGACAGTTTTGGTTGTGAAAAACGGGTCAAACAAACGCCGATGAACCGTTTCCGTCATTCCAGAGCCATTATCCGCAACCCGGATTAAAATGCTCAACCCATCCGTTGAGACATTAGTGGAGATACGAATAGTTTGTTGTTTGTCCGTTGTGCGTTGTCTCTTGTGGGTTGTTTTGCCCTTGACGATTGACAACTGACTCATCGCCACTGACTCATCTAGCGCATCAATCGCATTGCTCAATAGATGCATGAACACCTGATTGAGTTGCCCTGCATAACACTCCACAAGGGGAAGTTCCCCATATTCTTTAACAATCTGAATCTCTGGGCGATCGCTACGTCCTTTGAGCTGATTTTGCACAATTAATAACGTACTTTCCAAACCCTCATGCAGATTTACGGATTTCATCTCCGCTTCATCCAGTCGGGAGAAATTCCGTAGGGAAAGCACCAAATCGCGAATCCGGTCAGCCCCTCCCTTCATCGAACTCAACAGCTTTGGCAGGTCAGTCTTGACAAAGTCCAAATCAATCTTTTCCGCAGCTTGCTGAACCTCTCGCACGGGCTGTGGATAATGTTGGGCATAGAGTTTCAAAAGCTGCATGATGTCCTGGACATACTCACGCGCGTAGGCAAGATTGCCGTAGATGAAATTAATTGGATTATTAATTTCGTGCGCTACCCCCGCCACCAATTGACCAAGAGAAGACATTTTTTCTGTCTGAATCAGTTGCATCTGGTAGGAATGCAACTCGTGCAGCGCCTGCTCTAGTTGGCTGGCTTTTTGGCGAAGTTTTGATTCACTCCCCCGCAGCGCCGCCTCTACCTGCTGACGCTCTAACAGGTCTTGGTGAAGTTGGGCATTCGCCGCTCTCAGTTGTGCCGTCCGTTCCTCTACTTGTTGTTTTAGTTCATCATGCGCCTGCAACAAGGCTAACTCCGCTCGCTGACGCTCTAAAATCTCATGGCGCAAGCACTCATTTGTGGCTTCGATCTCTGAGGTTCGCTCTTCCACCGCCTGCTGCAACACCTCAATGACATCGTACATATCAGCGGGGTTCAGTACTTGCAGCAGACTCGTTTGGGAGACAATACCGATCAGTTCTCCCTGAGACCCGGCAACAACTAGACGCCGGACGTGACGGCGGTGCATCTCTTCATGAGCCTGCCATAGAGGATTAGACGGCTGAAGGCAAAATAAGGGTGTACTCATCACCGTAGCCGCAGGCGTCCGCTGCAAATCCAGTTCTAATGCCTGAAACTGTACAATGTCTCGCTCGGTGACGATGCCGACGGGAATTGGTGAAGTGGGATTGGAAAGAGAGTGTTGAGTACTGAGTGCTGAGTCTGTTGTTCCCTGGTTCCCCGGCTCCTCTTGAGTAATCACAATACAGCTCACCTGATGGTCGGTCATGAGCTGCGCCAGCTTCAGAACAGAGGCAGTTGTCGGTGCATGAATGACTTGGGTTGTCATCACGTCTTCCACATACCGCAACCGTGTCAGTAAGTTGACAGGTTGCAAGCTTTTGCGAATGCTTTCGTGGGTGACCACTCCTAGAGGTCGTCCCTGGTCGTCCAGAATCGGCAGGTGGCGAATCCGATGCTGGCGGAATAAAGACAATGCAGTGAAAATATCTTGTGCTTGGGAGTGCTTTAGGGTAGTGGGCGGGTAGGTGACAATATCAGATATCTCAACTTCTCCTAAAGAAATGCCCGCCGCTGTCATCCGCACGATATCCCGCTCGGTGAACACCCCTAGCAGTTGAGACCCTTGCATGACTAAGACACAGTCACCGTTACATTTTGAAGCTTCTATCGTTTCACTTTCGTGATGGTTGAGCTGTGGTGACTGCAAATTCTCCGTTGGCAATACACAGCTACTGCGAACCCGACTCATTAGAGCCAACACTTCAATTAAAGGAGTATCTGCTCCCACGCTCAAAAACTGAGAGTCAATTGCAGGATCTAAAGATAAAGAGTGAAGAGGCAGACCTTTTTCTGGCATGGGTCCCGCCTGGGAATACCAAGTATGTTAATGCCCGCTATTGTAAGCGGCAATGCCCTATTTTGTGATTAATCCTTAGACTCTGTAATAAATTAGTACATTACGGTATCAATCGTTACATCACCCTCAGATTTTACTGTGGTCAAAACAAAAAAAGGCAAAAGTCAAAAAGTAATCTGCTTAAGAAGGTTTTTGACTTTTTACCTTTGGCGATCTTTTTTGAGAAAGACCTATTTCTCCTCTACAGCACCTTTACCGAAGAACTTCGGGGGTTCTTTTAGGGTGAACACCTCAGTTTCTTCAGCGATCGCGCGACGCACATAGGCAGAGGTTTGGAAAATGCCTAAGAGAGTGATGCCATCTAAGAAGCGGAGTCCTCCGGTGGTGTTTTCAGCCAGCAACTTGTCGATAGTATCGGGTTCAGGTCGAGTGTTGATCGCCTGCTCAGAACCGACAATAAATCCCCAAGGAACAGCGTAAGTCGGAACCGCAGAAGCAAAGGAGTGAACGTTGCTAAACACTGCCTGCATAGTTTTGACCAAACGGGCATGTAGCTTCAGTTCCGACGGGGAAACAGGTCCTGCTTGCAGAACAAAGAAGCCTCCAGGAGCTAATACCCGCTTGGCTTTCTCAAAGTACTCTTTGGTGAAAAGCTGGAAAGACGGGCCAGACTCGATCGGGTCAGACAAGTCAGAAATGATCACGTCCCATTGCTCTGTGGTGTTGTCCAGCACTTCCAAAGCGTCACCAATTACTAAATTGGTACGAGGGTCATCAAAGGCATTTTGATGCATCTCTGGCAGATGTTCGCGGCAGGCTTCTACCACCTCGCCATCAATATCAACCATCATTACCTGTTCGACGGTGTTCCAGCGCAGAATCTCGCGAATCGTCGCGCCTTCACCGCCCCCTAGTACGAGTACTTTTTTAGGCGCACCATGACAAATCATTGCCGGGTGTACCAATGGCTCATGGTAG
Organism: Kastovskya adunca ATA6-11-RM4; assembly: GCA_019359445.1. GTDB lineage: Bacteria > Cyanobacteriota > Cyanobacteriia > Cyanobacteriales > Coleofasciculaceae > Kastovskya > Kastovskya adunca. The sequence goes on from JAHHHJ010000005.1 coordinate 199,646, forward strand.
AGAAATTCATCGCCTGTACAGGATTGCCACTTACCGTCCAAAACTAGCCCTTTACCATAGGCACCTGTTTCAACGATGTACATTTCCTGAAAAGGCGTTTTTTTGTAAGCTAGCACTTTTGTTACACCGTGAGAATATATATCCCACGGTGTGATGTACTCCGTAATCCATAAATCAGCACCAGTATTACTACCAGCCATAAAACACCTCCTTGGCGCTCATTGAACAAACAGATAGTCATTATCACAAAAGTTGGTTAAGTTTCTATCGGTCGCAATGAGGGAGCTTGTTTAAAGGCTAGTCGGTAAGTCGTATTTTCTTACTCGGGCTTAGATTCAAACAGCTTCAGGATTTTGTCAAAAATCTCTTCCCCGGCACGGCTTTGCAAAATCGCATGAGCTAGCTTAATAAACTCGGCATCGGGTACCGTATCGTTCTCGATCACCTTGCTAGCCGGAAAATAGGTTACGTCATTCACGGCTAGTTCATTGGTTACCCCAGTTTGCCAGCGATCGCGTTTTTTATGCCACGACAGCGATTTTCCCCGGAAGGTAAACTGAAACCACTCAATTTGATCGTCGCGCAAGTCCACAAAAACATCAAAATAAGGTTCCCCACCTTGATACCAGACTCTAACTGCGCCCTCTTCCTTGGGTGGAGATAAAAGTGTCTGATCGATCCAGCGTAAGGAAGCACCCAGAGCTGTAATCTTATCTCGGTTCATAACTGTAACCATTTTGTATCGAGCAGCCTGGTTAAACCAGTAGTTCTTAAGCATGTCAGAGACCGGGGAGTCATAAGAAGATAGGGGTAATTATTTATACAAAGTGGCTGAAACTCACTCCGGATGCTGGAATTGGTAGATGGGGATAAGGAAGAAGACAAGTTTATCCAAACTCCTTGCTAGCCTTGGCTTGTGGCGTCTTAGTTGAACGTTTTGATGCTGAGTAAGAGGAGAGATTTTATTATGTTACGTTGTGCGCGAGACCAATAGGCGGCTCACTTGCAAGGGCAATTTTCATCTATTCTGGTGGACGTTGCCATAACGACTCCTTAGTAATTAAAGAATATCGTCTAACTCCACAGCTCCCAAAGCTTTCAGTGTGGCTTTCTGAGCTTGTGTTAACCCCGTAACACCAGTAATGTTCATCCCCTCGTAGAGCCAATCCGCTCGTAGCGTATTCAAGCATTTACCACTATGAATATCCCAGAGCTTGATCGTTTCATCTTGGCTAGCACTAGCCAAAATGTAAGCATTTTCTTGTAATGCTCCACTGACGGTAAAGCTAGGCTCAGAGAGATTTACAGGACTGAAGGCAACAAACCAGATGCGATCGCTATGCCCTGCTAATGTTTTAAGACATTCCCTAGTACTGACATCCCACAGCTTCACTGTTTGGTCATCGCTACCACTGGCTAACATGTTTCTATCTGGGCTAAAGCGAAGCGACCACACCCAACCCTGTTGACCTTGCAATCGGTACGCTTGTTTGAGGGAATAAGAGCGTCTTAACCTCTACGAAGACTGCTATATAAAATTTTCATAGCAATCCAAATGGGTTATAAGACTCTCTTTTCTATTCTCTGGTTTCTCTACATCTTCTGTGATTCATTTCTTTCAAAAAGCTGCTATATTCACATACTAAACCTCTTCAACTAAGCAAAAATTTTCCCCGCTTCTACGGAAAGGATTTGGGAAGATTTAAGCCACTGGGAATCGAATGCTCCCAAATGAGTTGTGGTAATCAACGTTTGAAAACGGTCTTGAATCGCGTCTAATAACTGATTTTGACGGTTGAGGTCAAGTTCGGCGAGAACGTCATCAAGGAGCAATAGCGGCGGCTCCCCTACCACTTCTTCAATCAACTTGAGTTCTGCGAGTTTTAATGCCAGTACTAGGGTTCGTTGTTGACCTTGGGAACCATAAGCCCTAGCGGGGGTTTGGTTGATGGTGAACTCGACTTCATCGCGATGAGGCCCAACGAGAGTCTTTCCTTGCTGTTGTTCTGGGAAGCGACGTTGTTGAATTTTTTCTAAAAATGCTTTTTGTACTTCTTCAGGTTCCTCATTGGAAGGGGTAACATTGGGAGCATAGGTAATCTCTAGTACTTCCGTCTTGCCGCTAATACTGGTGTGCCACTCGGCAGCGATGGGAGCAAGTCGTTTCAATACTCTGGCTCGGCGTCGTGTCACCCGCGAACCTGTTGTAGCAAGTTGGGCATCCCACAGCGCCAGTTGCTCTTTTCTACTTCCCAGACTGGAGGGAAAATTTTCGTCTGCGGAGTCCACATTGCGGATTTCTTTTAGTAAGGCATTGCGCTGCCGTAGTACCTGGTTATATTGCTGCAAAATAGAGGCATAGATTGGTTCAAGTTGGGTGAGAAGAGAATCGAGCCAACTGCGACGCCGTTCGGGGGCACCACGTACTAGTTCCAAGTCTAGGCTGGAAAACTGAACGGCATTGAGGACGCCTAAAAAGTCCATTTGCCGTCGCAGAGATTCCCGGTTCAGGGCAACAGTGCGGCGTCCTTGGCTGCGGAGAGTCAAGGCCATGTCCATAGAACCATAGGCACGTTCGAGCTGGGCGCGAATCTGCCCAACTGAGGCAGTTTCCAAAACTAGATCGCGATCGCGTACAGAACGATGACTTTTTAAGGTCGAGAGTAACTCTACCGCCTCTAATAAGTTTGACTTGCCTTGAGCATTGTTCCCCACCAAGATTGTTTTGGGAGCGTCAAACTGCACCTGGCAATCTTGGTAGTTACGAAATTGTCGAAGGTGCAGGATTTTTAAATACATTGGTCAATTGTCGGCGATGGGATGTCCTTGGGGATTAGCGACTAGGGATTAGTAAGAAGCGAGTCGTGCTTGTTCCCTTCATCCTTCGTCCTTTTCCCCGTTCCCTCCTACTATCTCCCCCGCTTATAGGCGCGAATAAACAGCTTCTCTAGCTCTACCCAAACAAACAACAAGCTACTAAAGCCGACGCAAATGGCAAGTTGTGTCAGTGTTAGGGACTGGGTGCCAAAGAAATCGCGCAATAAGGGGACGTAGACCAACATTAACTGCAAGATTGTTGTTACAATCACCGCCCATAGCAGATAGGGATTAGAGAAGAGGTTTAGCTGGAAGGTGAGCTGAGTATTGGAACGGACTGCGATCGCGTGACCCATCTGGGCAAGACAGAGAGTTGTAAATACCATGGTTTTCCACTCTCCAGGAAAGTATTGATAGGCAACTACCATCGCGCTAATGGAGATAATCGCAAAAACAATGCCAATCCGCACCATATAAGACCCTAAACCGCGAGCAAAGATGCTCTCACGAGGGTTAAAGGGCGGACGCTGCATCACATTTGGTTCAGCCGGTTCTACAGCCAAAGCCAGAGCAGGTAAACCATCGGTAACGAGGTTCATCCAGAGAATTTGCAAGGGCGTTAGGGGAACTCCTCCTAAACCAATTATCGGTGCTGCCGCAATGGTTAGCACTTCCCCAATATTGCTGCCTAGGATGTATTTGATAAAGCGGCGAATATTGGTATATACGACTCGCCCTTCTTCAGTAGCAGCAACGATTGTGGCAAAGTTGTCATCTAGGAGAATCATGTCGCTAGCTTCCTTGCTAACGTCTGTGCCTGTAATGCCCATGGCAATCCCGATGTCTGCTTGTTTCAAAGCGGGGGCATCATTTACCCCATCCCCCGTCATCGCCGTGAATTTACCGCGACTCTGGAGGGCTTGCACAATGCGTAGCTTGTGTTCTGGAGAGACACGGGCGTAGATGGAGACATGATCGACTTCTTGCCCTAGTTCCTCTTGGGTGAGTCGCTGCAATTCCCTGCCGCTCAGGATACGCTCGCCAGGTTGGGCAATTCCCAAATCGTGAGCGATCGCCTGCGCCGTGAGTTGGTGATCCCCGGTAATCATCACCGGGCGAATTCCCGCCTCCCGACAACGTTTTACTGCCTCACGGACTTCCGGGCGGGGGGCATCGAGCATTCCTACCAACCCTAGCCAAATCAATTCTTGCTCAATGCCTTCTTCTTGTCCTTCTGGTGGCTTAGTGTCTAAAGGTTTGTAGGCAAAACCCAACACCCGCAACCCTGATCCTGCCATCTGGTCATTGTGTTCGAGAATCTGCTGCCGTTGTTGTGCGCTAAGGGAATCTACGCTTTCCCCCATTTGATAGGCTGTGCAACGCTCCAGAACTAACTCTGGAGAGCCTTTGGTGTACATGAGGTAACGGCTTGATTGCCCTTGTTCAGAAGACTCAGAAATTACGCTCATGCGCTTGCGTTCAGAGGAAAAGGGAATCTCCCCAACGCGGGGCATCTGCCGCCTTAGGGGTTCCTTATCAACGCCACCTTTCCCCGCCAAGACAATCAGCGCCCCCTCGGTAGGGTCGCCTAAAATTCCCCATTCGTCGTTCTCATGCTGCAAGATGGCGTCATTACAAAGGACACAAGCCATCATCAACATTTGCAGGGCAGGATACTGTTCAGCATTAATGAGGCGATCGCTAATTCTAAATTCTCCTACAGGAGCATAGCCTTCCCCAGTAACGCGAAATGTATCACCAAGGGTATCCACCCGCTGCACAACCATTTTGTTTTGTGTGAGCGTGCCAGTTTTGTCGGAGCAGATTGTGGTAACAGACCCCAAGGTTTCCACCGCTGGCAGCTTACGAATTAACGCATTACGACGTACCATCCGCTGCGTTCCCAACGCTAGGGTGACGGTAATGACAGCGGGCAAGCCTTCGGGAACAACTGCCACTGCCATACTTAAAGAAACTTCCACCAGTTCTTGGAAAACACCTAAATCGAAACGACCTAGGTTCAAGTAGCTCTGAAGTAACCCCCCTCCCACGACTAAGGCAACTAGTACTAAAGAGCCAGTCACCAAAACATTACCCAGTTGGGTCATCCGCTGTTGCAGGGGTGTCGGTTCGCTTTCTACCCCTTGCAGCATCTCGGCAATTTTGCCAAGTTCTGTCTGCATCGCCGTGTTCGTAACAACGACGGTGCCACGTCCCTGAATGACTTCCGTTCCTTGAAAGACTAAGTTGATGCGATCGCCTAACGGGGTTTCTTCCGAAAGAGGAACATTAACCTGCTTATTAGTAGCATGGGCTTCTCCTGTTAGCGCCGCTTCCCGGATTTGTAGATTAGCTTGCTCAATCAAGCGCCCATCGGCAGATACCTGGACACCGGCTTCGAGCAACATGATGTCTCCCGGCACCAATTGTTTAGCATCAACCTCAGTTGGCTTACCATCCCGAATCACCCTGACCTTAGGAGACGAAAGCCGCTTCAGGGCAGCCAAAGCTTTTTCCGCACGGCTTTCCTGGAGATAACCTAAAACCCCATTAAGGATCACAATCAACAAAATAGCGGTCGTGTCTTTGAAGGGAATTCCCTCAACATTGCCTTGTTGTAGCGAGATCAGATCTAAAACACCTGAGACGATCGCTACTACAATTAACATCACCAACATGATGTTTTTGAACTGCTCAAGAAAAATCTCCCAGGAATTGCGACCAGGAGCTTCCTCAAGTTCATTAAAACCGTATTGCTGCAATCGTTCTTCGACCTGTTGAGAAGTCAGACCTGTTTCGGCATTGCTGCTCAGATTCGATAGTGTTTTCTCAACATCTAAAGTGTGCCAGGCGTTTGCCCGATTAGGCAGGGAATTGGAATGGCTTAATTGGGTCACGGGATCTGTGTAATATAACACCTACAGGATTCAATCATAAGTTGGTCAGCGGTCAATTGTCTGTTGTTATTAGCTAACACAAGCAATGTTTGGTGTAGCAGGCATGGTACCAATCCTCCACCAACTGACGCGCAGACTCTTTATGAACTAAAGTTCACCCTAAAACTGATAATTGACACTAAAGTAAAAACCGTTATCTTGAGCATTGTTGCCTCGGTCATCCAGATTAACTAGGGGAAGACCGTAGTCTAAGCGCAAGTTAACTTTTGGTAGGGGTTGCCAAAGAACGCCAACGCCAATCCCGGCTAGAAATCGCTGTCGCGGTAAGGAGCCATTGTTAGGGTTATCAGAGACATTCCAAACTGTACCTAAATCAATGAAGGGAGCGAGTTGAAAGGTGGGGATACCCGCTTCATCGCGTTCTAGGGTGATGCGGTCTTCTATAGAGACACGGAATCCATTATCGCCAGCACGGGCATTCTGACGGTAGCCACGCAAAGATTGACCGCCACCGATGACAAATTGTTGAGACGATAAGAGGCTATCGAGGGTCAGTTGCAGGTCAGCACCAATAATCAAAAAGTTGTTATCATTCAGAACTTGCACCCGCTGGACTTGACCCAGCCAGCTAACAAAACTTCCATCGGGAGTAGGATCAGGGTTACGAGTCGCGTTGAGTACGTCGATGCCGAAGTTAAAGAGCGATCGCACTGACCAAGCACCGGAGATATCACGACGGACGTACTCTTGCCCAAACTTCACCACGCGGGTACGGGTCTGTCCGTCGGCTTCTGGCCCTTTACCGAAGGGAGTCCCTCCCGCAAAGGTAAAGGTCTGACCATCCTGAAGGGTAAACCCTAACGATAAAGCGAACTCTTCGCGAGAGCTGCGGATTAGCGGTTGCCGGAAACTAATTTCGTACAGTTCTGACTCGCCTTCAATACCAAAAGCATTAAAGGGTTCTTGGACAACTTCATTGCGGTTTTGGGCTGTCCGTAATTGAAGAGTGCCGTTCATTGGGTTCACTGGCACCTGATAGCTAAAGTCGAAGGTATCTGCACCACTGCGAGTGGTGTGGTAGTAGGACGCGGCAATTTCATCTCCATTCCCTGTCAAGTTGCGATAGCGCAGATTAACGCCCAAACGCTCAGAACCGACACTAGGCGGCGAGTAGTTATCCACACCGAGGCTGCCTTCAAAGGGATTAGCTTCGGTCACGCGAACGACTAAGATACTCTGACCCAAGCCCGTTCCTGCCCGCAAGCTGGCTTCGACGTTTTCAAATAATGGGTTATTCCGTAGCAGTCGCAGTTTATCTTCGAGTTCAGACGGTTTGAGAGGTGTTCCGGCACCCAGTCGTAGGCGCGAGCGGATGTACTCAGGATTGAGGCGTTGTATCCCTTCAATGTCGATGCGCTCTAAACTGCCTTCAAAGACGCGAATTTCTACAACTCCATTAGAAAGCACCTGGTCTACCAGAATGGCACGAGAGTTGAGATAGCCTTGGTCGAGGTACAACTGGGTAATGGCATCAGCAACACTTCGCAGTTCTTCTAAAGTAACAGCACGCCCCTCAAAGGGTTGAGTGATTTGGTCAAAGTCATCGGCATCAAAAACTGTACTACCTGTGATATTGAGCCGCTCGATCTGAACTGTTTCAGCAGGGTCTGTGGGTAAACGAGTTGGCGCTGGCGGTGTGATCAGTGGTGCTTCTGGTTCAGTGGCTGGCGATGGAAGTGGTGTTGGGGTCGGTTGCAAAAAGCGATCGCGATTAGGGTCACGTTGCAGGTTTTCTGGGTTGGGTGGGTTGGGTGGCAAATTTTGCGCCTGCAACTGACGCATTGCTGGAAGTGGGTGGCTGGTGAATGTCGTCTCGTGTGTAACGGCTTCAGTAAATGCCACTGAGGGGGTGGGGACAAATTCCAGAGGAGTGAACAGTTCTGAGGTGTTAGATGGCTGAGCTACCTGCTCCCCCAAGGACGTTGCCCAAGCTCCTGAAGTGTAAACACAAGCCATTCCTACCCAAAGGGGTGTCATGCCGAACACTAGCTTCCTGGCTGTACCTAGTGGTATTAATCCTGATGCCTGCTTGACTAAGTTTTTGTAGGAGGACAAAAGCGCTTTGTTTTTAGCTTTCTCTGGCAGAGATAGAGAATGATTTACAGCTATTTTCAGTTGAGAAGGCTCTTTCTGAGTCAGGAAGTGAGGGAAAGAGTGACTTGTACGACACTTAGGTAAGTATTGCTGTAAAAGAAAGTCATAGCAGGATCGGTTAAAGCTGACTTGTTTTAGTTCCCAATCTTTTAGTCCTATTGCTTCCGGGTGGGGATCACGATGCAAAACTCTTCCTAGCTTCCAGTTCATTCGGTTTGTTTTCTCCTTTCACCAAAAAAATCGCTTTAAATCCCTGCCCTTACTTCGACCCTTCGGCTAGCTCAAGGTAAAACAGGCTACTTCGACTAAGTTCAGCGTTCGACTGAGCGCTCACGCCGAAGTCACAAGTCAGTAACCTCTAGGGCGGCTTACTCAAGTTAATCAGAGTTGAATTCTTAGGAGAGTTGATAGTAATAAAGTTAGAGAAGCGGTAAAGCGCATATCTAAAAAGGGAAGTAGGTCTAGCGGTCAGCTTCTGAGCCGTCACCCGGATAGCAAGAATCTGTATTTTTTGTACAAACGTGGAAGGCATTGAAATGAGAATTTGATAAATCTCGCTCCCAACACCGTCGGGTAGTCGGTATAGATAGGCTTTCTGAAGGTTAGGTTGTTGGACTCTCAATGAAGAAAGAATCCCCTCCCAGAAACGGTAAGGGAGTATTAACTAGACAGACTTGTCCTATCGCTCACCACAAGCATTTTGTCCAAGATTCCATAATCTCTCTCAAAAACCTGATGAGTTTTTCTGGTTGCTGACAGCCTCCGGTTCTTTATCCATCTAGAAGCCCTGACAAGAGATGAGAAAACATTATGTTTCTAGAACTACCTTGCTGAAAGATAGTACTAAGTTTTGAGTCGATATGTCCGAAATCAAGCAAAAATCGTAACAGCAAAGCATTGCCAGAACTGCGTCATTTGTGGGTTGTGCAATTCTTGGCAAAGGGGCAACGTTACTGTACCTTGCTAGGGTTGTATTTGGCTCATTTGGCGATCGGAGGTTGTGCCACTGGGAACGAGGGACTCTCTCGCCATATTGTCAAGACCCGCCGCACCCAGGAGTTTTTCCCATTCAGCGGCAACGGCTAAGTCATTGGGGTTATCACGCCGTAGCTGGGCAAGAATTGCCAGAGCATCGTGCCAAATTTCCGCTTCCGCCAGAATCTCCACCTGTCGTTTAGGTGGGACTTGTACTAGCTGACGATTGAGAACAGCTTTGATAGGAACGCGCCTAATCCATCCTTCAACCCCAATATCTGTGGCTCGATCATCAGGACGGCAAATTATTGAAAAAGCCCATTTATAGTTGTTTCCAATCGCTAAGGGCAACAAATCCCCTTGCTTAGGAAGGCTGAGACTAACAATGCCTGAGTTGCCACTGGCTTGGAATGTGCTTCTGTAAATCTCGTTGCCAGCTTCGTCTTGGAGGAAAAACTCAACAAGGCGAGGTGATGCCTGAGGCGTTGTCGTAGGTAGGTAAACAAAAAATGTTGGATAGGCGGCAACTGTGACACCAAAGCGGTTGCGAGGAATTAAGGCGGTTAGCGGTTTGCCAGTAACCGGGCAACTGTTAGCCGTGCCTAGAGAAGCGCTACGCGTTCCTGCTGTTTCGGTGCGATCGGGTGCGCCAATATTGGCTGGGGGTTGATATTTGTTAGCTTCCCACCTTTGAGGAATTCCCTGCGCCAAAACGGTTGATGCAGTTGGTGGCATCAAGGAAAATACAGTAGCGATCGCCAGGGATTGGGAAAGGACGAGGGAAAGCCTAACGGGAAGAGACTTGATGCCTGCCATAACGGTTACAAATAGTGATTAATTGTTTGTCCTTGCAGCACCCTGAAATAAAGGCTCTTCGGAGATCATGTCTAGTCCTGCCGAATTGAGCAGTTTTGCCCAAGCATCGGCTAAAGCGACATCATTCGGACGCTGACGGCGAAGTGCAACTAATTCCGACAGCGTTTCATACCAAAGCCGCTCATTGGCATAAATGGCAACCCGGTCTTGATGATTTGCCATCTTAGTATGTGTCGCCAATAGAGGATTTGCTTCTACTCGCTGTAGCCAGCCCTCCACGAGATAATCGGCTGAGCGATCAAACGGATCGCAAATTAATGCCAGTTGCCAGTAATATTCTTGATCGACCGCTAGCGGGGACATGGTAGCAAAAGCGGGTAATTCTAGACTCATGATGCCTTTCTTACCAGCGATCGCATACTGAGTAGAATAAACCTCTTGCCCTCTACTATCCCGCAGCACAAACTCTACGGATTTTGCCGAGGTTTCAGGCTGATACCAGAAAAATGTTGGATAGGCGCTAATTGTCTCTCCTCCGCCAGACGCTGGCACCAAGGCAGTCAGCATCTTCTTTCCCTGAACACACTGCTGAGGGCTGCGCGTTGCTCCTCCTTCTGTATTGCCGGGAGTTCCTCGTCTGGGGGGGGTAAACTCCCATTGGTTCGGTAAGCGACGACTAAGAGAGGGAGCAAACACCGGAGCCTGCACCTCAGCAGGAGTCTGCGCCCCGACTGAAATATTCATTCCTAGTCCCAGTGCCAGAGTCACTGCCGAGGTTACGAAACATGCTGAACGATTAATGCAAGCCATGATAAAACTATTTTCTGGTAGAGCGGGTTTTTATTAAAGATGGCAGAACAAAAGCTAGAGTTCCACTAACTATGCAACAACTTTATAAGATCAACCTTAAGGAAGAGTATCTGTCCTGACAGCAAGTTAAAGGAATTTACAACATTGCCGGCAGCACTAGTAACCCAAGTTATCAATCGACGAGCCAATCTATTCTTCACCTGGACTAAGCATGATTCCTGATTCTGTTTCATCACGCTCCTCGAAACGCCATCCCTGGTTACGCACGATCCGACCCATCAGTGCCTCTGCTTTAAAGGGTATAGCGTTTTACCAAGAAAAACTGCTAGCGATTGATGCTACCAGCGGCTACCTATTGCAAATTGATCCCTATAGCGATAACACAACTATTTTAAATCCGGAGCGGGAGTTAGACTTTCTTGATGCCAGTGGTTTAGCCATAGCGGGAGATACCCTCTGGCTAACGCAACACAACAGCGTTTACTTTTGTAAGCTAAACGGTAGCTTGTCACCCCAGCACTTTGTCACGTTACCCTATCTAGTCGATGGGGTAGCTGTTAAAGACTCCACCATTTATGTGACCTGTCAAAAAGCTGGATATATTCTAATTTTTAGCCAAAGCACGGCTCGTGAAATTACGCGCTTGTATGCCCCTGGTGTGGGTGTAGAGAATATCACAGTGCGCGGCGAAGAGCTTTGGGTTTCAGATACTACTGAACAAACAGTTTACTGCCTAGATCGGGCAACTGGAGAAATTCAATATAGTGTTTTGACACCCTTTGAATCGCCGACTGGATTAGCCTTTTATACCGATCCCCAAACAGGGGAAGAGATTCTTTTTGTAGCGTATGCAGATGAGGAACCCTACATCCGGGATAACCCAAATGCAGAACCCAACTATGAATTACAATATCGCGATCGCACTTTCATTCATCCCCTCTACTTCCACTACGATCCTCAGCAGCGCTATACCCTCTCCAATGGATATTTAATTGAGATGTCCTACGTGGAGGAACTTTCCCCCCTCGAAGATGTAGAACTGGAAAACATAGAATGGCGCATTGCCTTACCAGCAGAAACCGACCGACAGAAACTCAGAAAAATTGAAGCTGTAGGACGACCTTTTAGCGAAGAAGTCCAAGACGGTCAACGAGTTGCTGTCTTTAAATTCGACACTCTCAAAGCAGGCGAACGTCATCTGTTTGGCTGGAAAGCCTTACTTGAAGTCTGGAGTATCAAATATCGCTTAACCCCTAGAGATGTAGAAAATATCCCCGAACTCTCAGCCGATTTTCAATCTCGTTACTTGGTGGATAATGACCAATTGGCGATGGATACCAGTATCATCCGCGATGCGGCTAAGGAAGCCATAGGTAGTGAGACGAATCCACTGCGAAAAATCTACAGTATTCGCAACTATGTCTATGACAAACTGTCCTACGGTATTAAGCCCCATATTGATACCCCGGATGTTGTTTTAGAACGCGGCGTTGGTTCCTGCGGCGAATATCTAGGACTCTTACTGGCATTTGGGCGCTTAAATGGTATTGCTTGCCGGACAGTTGGGCGCTACAAATGTCCCGCCCACCCCGATAAACTAGGCGTGCCTTTAGAACCAGATTTTAATCATGTTTGGATGGAATTTTTTATCCCTGGCTTCGGTTGGCTACCGATGGAGTCAAATCCTGACGACACTGTTGAAGGTGGTCCCTACCCCAATCGATTCTTTATGGGATTATCCTGGTATCACATAGAAATTGGTAAAAGCATTCCTTTTGAAACTCTTAGAAGCCACGGAATTCCTGTGAAAAAAGAAACGGCTTCTATTGGAGAACTGGCGATTAATCATGTACGCTTCACGATCTTAAATGAGTTACAGCCGGAGAGATAAGTTATTAATCGTAGTTAGGTAATTTGCCAAATTTGTAACAAAGAAAAGGGGAGATGAATTGGTATGAGTACGAACACTACATGTTCGTTCATCATCCAGATCTTTATCTTGATGTAAAGATGGCACGTCCTAGCCAGTTGCTCCAGTCTCTAAAGGATTGAACCAACAGAAAACTATAGGTGTTGAATGGAGGAGTGTAGGCGGTGAAGTACAGGATAGCGTTTCTGGGATTGTTACTTTTACTATACGGAATAGCGCTTAGCTTACCTTGTCTTCTTTTTGATATTGTTCCTAAGCCGGGTGCTTCTGGAGCGAATTTACCTACAGGTGAACTTAATGCTTATGGATATCCTGATAATATCTATGAGGTGAAAGGCATTGAGCTGACTATTGCTGGAATATTTGGGTTAATTTTTCTTCAAATTCCAGCAGTCGGTTGGCTGGCTAATCCAGCTTATTGGCTATGTTGTATCTTCTTTGCTCGACAACAAGATAAGTTTTCGGCAATTGTTGCACTTATTGCGATTACTTTGGGTTTTCTAGGAACAGTATCAGCGTTTTGGTTAAGATTACCTAATGGTAGTAATCCCTTTAGTGAACTAGCACTAAATAAGCTGCTTCCGGGTTTCTGGTTATGGCTTGCTGCTCCTGGTTTGCTAGCATTAATCTCCAGCTACTTCTACAGGTTGAAAATGCGATAGTGGTCGCTAACGAATCAAAATAGCACTGATCTGGAATATTCAACTAGGGCACTTGATTCTATGCAGAAGTACTATTTGAGAATGGCTTATAACGCGTCTGTAGTTGCCTAACCGTAGACTTTAGAAGCCGGGTAATTACTTATCCAGGGTTGCTAGTGATGCGATAAATTTTGTCCTTGTCTGGGGGACAGCTTCCGCGTCCATCGCAGTTGCTGGTTGTGACGTAAAGTTCGCCATCTGGCCCCATAATCGCTTCTCTGAGGCGACCGAGTTCGCCCTGCAAGTATACTTCATGACTTTGAACTCGGTAAGGAGATGCTGGATCAAAAGTAACACGATGTAGATGTCTGGCTCCCAAGCCACTGACTATCAGGCTACCCTGCCACTCTGGGATAGAATTTCCTGTGTAGATGGTTGCTCCACCCGGAGGCAAGGCTTCGCGCCAGGCAAGAGAAGGGGGAATTAATCCTGGCTGGGTTTGGCAGCCGTAAATGGTGGGCCAGCCAAGGTTATCGCCTGCACGAGCAACACTGACTTCATCGTGCCCGGTTCTGCCCAGTTCGCCACTGGGACCGTGATCGGTTATCCAGAGTATGGAGTCGTTGAACCAATCAAATCCTTGAGTGTTACGAATGCCTGTAATGAAAGCGGGGTTGCCGGGAAAGGGGTTATCGTCTGGAACTTGTCCCTCTGGTGTGACGCGCAGAATTTTTCCCGCAAGACTATCGACATTCTGGGCAAGTTGTGGATCTCTAGCATCGCCAGTACCGATGTAGAGCATTCCATCGGGCCCAAAGCGGATGCGACCACCATTGTGGAATTGGGCGACGGGGATATTGTCAAGAATGATTTTGTTGGGCGAGGCGCTCTGTCCGTCCGGTGATAGCTGCCACTGCTCGACCCGATTGATGGGTGTCCCGTTTTGATCGGCGGTGTAGTACAGGTAAAAAAGTCGATTTTGGGTAAAGTCGGGATGAGCGGCGATGCCTAGCAACCCCCCTTCTCCGCGATCTGTCACGGCAACGGTAGCAACGGGCTGAGTTTGCAGTTGCCCATCTCGCACTAACCGAATTTGTCCCGCTCGTTCGGTGACTAACATATCTCCTTCTGATAGAAAGAGAATACCCCAAGGCACTTCTAGACCAGAAACAACTTCTTCTGCCCTTACTTCTACCTGACCTTGGGGACTAGCGTTATCTTCAACTAGGGTACAGGCGCGATCGCCAGAATCTGCTGTTGCCGATGCTGTTTCGGTCTGATTAGCATCGTCGGCTGTTGTTGATGCCGGAGCGTTCTCATTACCGGAGCTGTTGAGGTTGGGAGAGGCAGTGGTGCAGGACGCCAAGCCCATCAAGCCTAAGGCAAGTAGTAGCCAAGTAGTGAAGGTTTTTGTGTACGTCATCAGAATTTTTCCAAAAAACCCTGTCTGTCTTCAGGCAGGGTAGTTGAACAATAAAGGAAGTAGCGATCGCCAATTCCAAAAGTGCAGTGATTGGGAATGGGGAATGAACTAATTCCTATTCCACAGCCGTCGTTTCTGGAGAATTTTCAGTAACAGCATCCTCCGTGGTTGGCTCAGCTGTCGTTTCTGGAGAAGTTTCGGTAACAGCATCCTCAGCTGTTGGCTCAGGCGTCTCTTCTAGTACTGGCGGTTTGGGTTTTGTCGGTTTCTTTCCCCGCACCAAGGCTGGATTCACATTACTTGGACGCGAATCCTCTTGATTACCTTTACCTCTTCCCTTTGATCTATCTGTTTTCTGGAACGCTCGTCGGGGGGTTGAGTCAAGGCGCTCTTCGGTAGGGCGATCACTCTTGCTTGATGGAGCATCAGCCTGACGCTCGGATTTCTTTATAGGACGTTCTACCATAACTTGAATGCTCCGTTTGCTTGTATTTCGCCAGTCTACTGACTCATGTTTTATGCTAGCGCTTAAGCTGCGATGAACGGAGACTGGGATAAATCTCTTTGTTGTTTGCTAGTTGCTCATGTAACCTATCTTTACCTTGCAGTCATTGATGAAATGGCTTTGAGTTACCACTAATAACTGACTACGGACAACTGAATCTATGGATGTTATTCCGGCAATTGATTTACTTGAAGGGCGATGCGTGCGGCTGTATCAGGGAGACTATGCGCGATCGCAAGTGTTTAATGATAACCCTGTAGAAGTCGCCAGACAGTGGGTAGACCAAGGTGCGTCGCGGCTACATGTAGTTGACTTGGATGGGGCAAAAGCTGGAAAAGTCGTTAACCAGCAAGCGATCGCGGCAATTGTACAGGCGGTTTCCGTGCCGATTCAGGTGGGGGGAGGATTGCGCGATCGCATCAGCGTTGCTCAACTTTTAGATAGCGGCGTCAGTCAGGTAATTCTCGGCACCGTTGCGGTAGAACAACCGCAACTTGTACAGGAGTTGTGTCAGGAGTTTCCAGGTAACATCTTCGTCGGTATTGATGCCCGCAACGGACAAGTTGCCACTCGCGGGTGGCTAGAAACATCCAGCGTCAATGCAACAGACCTTGCCCAGCAGATGGCAAAGTACGGCGCAGCCGGAATTATTTATACCGATATTCACCGCGATGGCACCTTGAGCGGACCAAATCTGGACGCCCTCCGGGAACTGGCGAGTAAGATCTCCATTCCTGTCATCGCTTCTGGCGGGATTAGTTCGATTACAGACTTGCTCAGTCTGCTGGCTTTGGAACGCTTAGGGATTACGGGAGTAATTGTCGGTCGTGCTTTGTATACCGGGGATGTCTCTCTCAAAGAAGCGGTGCAAGCTGTTGGTTCCGGACGCCTTCAGGATATCCCTCCCGATACAGGTTTTTCAACATTTGCTTGAAGTATCGTTGGGAGGATTTCATCACTTTAGACTTCTGTAATGACACTTGGCTCGGTTATTTTAGGACTGTTAATTCTTTTGGTAGTGGCAATTGATGTCCTTGTGACTACCCTAACGGTGGGTGGTGGTGGTGGTCCTCTAACAAGCCGAGTGTCGAAGGGGCTGTGGGAAGTAGCACTGCGGATTCATCGCCAGCGTTCTAGTCATCGGCTTTTACTAGTTACTAGCTGGATCATAGTGACTCAGACAGCACTCTTGTGGTTTGGACTGACCTGGGTAGGATGGGTGTTACTGTTTAGTGCTACTGAGTCTGCTGTAGTGAAGGCTACAACTCAGCAGCCAGCAGGAATTGTGGAAAGAATTTACTTTGTCGGGTATACCCTATCAACTTTGGGGCTGGGTGATTATCAGCCCCAAGGAGTGGTTTGGCAAATTGCCACCGCCGTTGCCGCGGCTAATGGATTTTTCTTAGTAACTTTGGCGATCGCTTATTTGTTGCCTGTCGTTTCCGCCGCCACCCAGAAACGCCAACTCGCTGTTTATATCTCCTCATTAGGCGGCACTGCTGAAGATATTCTGATTAGAGCTTGGAATGGAAAGGATTTTGGGCAGTTTGACCAACATTTAATTAACCTAACGTCTCAAATCACCCTCCAAGGAGAAAGCCACCTAGCTTACCCAATCCTCCATTACTTTCATGGTATTGAGCGCTCAAGAGTGATGGTGCAAAGCTTCGTCGTTCTTGATGAGGCACTGACTCTGCTGCAATATGGAGTTAAAGAGCCTCATCAACTCGATCCCGCTGCTGTTGGTCCCCTGCGCCGTTCCAATGCTGCCTTTATAAAAACAATCCGGTCAGCTTATATCGAAGCTGCCTCAGAAAATCCACCGCTTCCTTCTCTAGAACCACTACGGAAGGAAGGGATTCCCACGGTTAGCGACCAGGAATTTTTTGCCGCCACGAAGCATTTAACTCTACGGCGACGGTTGCTGCTGGCATTGATTCAAAACGACGGTTGGACTTGGGATGCAGTGGCGTCAATGCAAACAACAAATCGAGCGACTAGCTTAGATGATGAAACGTTAATTGATGATGTTGTACTGCATTAAAGCCAAGCGAATGTTGAAAAGCGCACCGACTACTAGAAAAGAATAAAGTCGGTTCGTCAAGGAAGGAGAAAGTTTAATGCTTGAAGGATTCGGAGATATACTCGACTGGCTGCTGGGAATCAGTATCAGTCCGCAGGAACGCAGCTTCTGGCAGATAGGGTTACGAGCAGTAATAGTTTATGGCTTTGCTGTTGCTTTAATTAGGCTGGTGGGCGATCGCCGTTTCATTGGTAAACATGCGGCAATTGATGTTCTTTTGACAGTTATTTTAGGTTCTACTTTGAGTCGGACGATCAATGGCTCTGCACCCTTTTTTTCCACCTTGGCAGCGGTAGCAGGACTAGTAGGAATGCACTGGTTGTTTAATGCGATCGCTGTTCGTTTTGAATACTTTGACACCTTGCTTAAAGGACGCTCCCGCGTGCTAATTCAAGATGGTCAATTGCATCGACAAGCAATGGGATACAGCCACATTAGCCAAGGTGATTTAGATGCGACTCTGCGTTTGACAGGAAAACTGAGCGACCCCTCACAGGTTAAAATTGCCCGTTTAGAGAGCAGTGGTGATATTAGCGTGCTGCCTAAAGACAAGTCACCGCAGGTAGTGGAAGTAAGTGTGGAAGCAGGTGTACAGACAGTGAGAATTCAACTGGGGTAAGGCAGCTCGGTGTTTCGGGAGGTAAGAAGTATTAATGCCCCAACGCGATCGCCGAGGCATTGTAGCAGATACGGAACTACCCTATTCCTAGAGAATTAACCTAATTTGCCCGTGCAATGATTGTGCGATGGCGAGGAGTGTTAGTTGTAATCGTCGGTTGCTCAAATCCGGCATCCATCATTGCTTGCTCGATATCAAGGGTGAAATACTCATCCAGATACGGCTCCGTACTCTTCAGCAAGGTCAGGATGTAGGGAGGCATCTTGCCATAAATTTCCGACTGAGGATTCATGTCCATAATTGCCAAATGACCGCCGGGACGCAGCAGACGCCGTGCTTCCCGAAAAATTTGTCGAGTGGCGTCTTGGGGCAATTCATGGAACATCAAGCAAGCCGAAACCAAGTCGTAGGAAGCGTCCGGTAAACTTGTTGCTTCAGCCGCTGCATGTACCCATTGGGGAGAGGGTTGAGTTGCTTCAGATTGGCGTTGCTGAGTGCGGTAATGAGCCACAGCGAGAAAGTAAGGCGACAAATCTACACCTGTTAGCTTTGCCTGCGGATAGGTTTTCTGGAAAGAAAAAGTACTCATGCCGACACTGCATCCCAAATCAACAATATCTTGGGGGTCTTGGGGCAGATTGGCCTTGAGAACCTCATGGTAACTCTGGCGAAGCTGGCGATCGCCATCAGCACCCGCACCGGGCCAAATCCCTGCGTGAACCGCATGAGCAGCAACTTCTACCTCCAACGCCGCATCCCAGCTTAGATTGCCCTTTTCGTAAGCATGGAATGAGCGCACATAATAGTCTGGGTAGACGAGTTGCGGATTCTCCACCAACTGAAGCTGGGAATCCCAATCAAGAGTCCGTAACTCCTGCACCTGTTGCGTCCAAGGTACGCCAATTTTCTCCGCTCGTTGAATCATCATGTTACGAGCTTTATGCTTGGCAAAGTCTGCCAAAGGCTTAATTGAGAGTAAGCCATTTACTATCCGAGAAGAGAGGCGAGGAGTAGTGTTTACAGCAGTCGTCATAAAGTTTGATCGCTCAAGTTAGTTTAATTACTAGTGGCAATTTGCGATAAAGCTCACAGATTAGAAGTCTGGGGCTACAGGTACAAAGCTTGCCTACTCTTCGAGAACGGCTACGCCGAACACAGGCTATGAGCTTCAGCCTTTGAGCTTAAATTGACTTGCCATTGGTGGCAATACTATTTAGACCCATTGTGACATTCTGGCAAACTCAAAATTCAGAAACAGAGGACAACCCTCTGTTGTTCCTCCTCCGTGTAGTCTGGGGTTTGTCAACTCCAACCCTGTCTTTGCCCCAAAAACACCCCTTTCTCTGAGCTGATGCACTGAGAAAGTCGCGGTACGCTGAAAGAATACCTACTAATGGGTTGGAACTGGATCAACGATATAAGGTTTAAATTTTCGATGCCACAGTCCTATTTTGATACTGATAATAACGGTCACAGATCCTTTGAATTGCCAGGGGCAAAACCCCATTACAACCCCGATCGCCCTGGACAAGTCCGACACATTTTCCTAGATTTAACTCTAGATATTCCTAACCAGAGTTTCAGTGGAACCTGCACCATTACCTTGATGCCAGTACGTAACGGCATCAAACAATTTACCCTAGATGCGGTGAGTTTAACCATTGATTCCGTGGAGGTGGAGGAAACGCCTCAGCAATTTGACCATGATGGGGAACAACTGCATATTCAGCTACAGAACCCCACAGAAGCCGAAAAAGAAATTAAGGTAGCGATCGCCTACCATGTCGAAAAACCTCAACGTGGTCTTTACTTCATCACTCCTAACGAACATTACCCCAACAAACCTACCCAAGTTTGGACGCAAGGCGAAGATGAAGACTCTCGCTTCTGGTTCCCCTGCTTCGACTATCCCGGACAATTAGCTACTTCAGAAATCCGGGTTAAAGTCCCCAAACCCTTTATTGCAATCTCCAACGGCGAACTGATCGCTACTGAAGAGGCTGGGGATGACAGAATTTATCATTGGTTGCAGCAGCAAGTTCATCCCACCTATTTAATGACCCTAGCTGTGGGTGACTTTGCGGAAATCAAAGATGAGTGGAACGGCAAACCCGTCACCTACTACGTCGAAAAACTGCGGGAAGAAGAGGCTCGTCGCAGCATGGGCAAAACGCCTCAGATGATGGAATTCCTCAGCGAGAAGTTTGGCTATCCTTACCCCTATCCTAAATACGCCCAAGTCTGCGTTGATGACTTCATCTTTGGAGGGATGGAAAACACCTCCACCACCCTGCTAACTGATCGCTGCTTGCTGGACGAACGCGCAGCTTTGGATAATCAGCGCACCGAGAGTCTTGTTGTTCACGAACTCGCCCACCAGTGGTTCGGTGACTTAGTCGTCATCAAGCACTGGTCTCACGCTTGGATTAAAGAAGGGATGGCGTCCTATACTGAGGTGTTTTGGACAGAAGAGGAGTACGGCAAAGACGATGCCGCCTACTACCTCTTGAATGAAGCACGTAGTTATTTAGCAGAGGACACTTCCCGCTATCGCCGTCCCATTGTTACCAATATCTATCGGGAAGCAATCGAACTGTACGATCGCCACCTTTACGAAAAAGGAGCCTGTGTCTATCACATGATCCGGGCGGAATTAGGCGATGAGTTGTTCTGGAAGGCAATCCACACCTTTGTGCAAGATAATGCCCACAACACAGTAGAAACCGTTGATTTATTAAGGGCAATTGAAAAAGCGACAGGGCGCAATCTTCTCTTCCTCTTCGATCAATACGTCTTCCGAGGCGGTCATCCCGATTACAAAGTTGCCTATGCTTGGGATGCTGATAGTCATTTAGCGAAAGTAACCGTCACTCAAACACAAGCCAAAGACAGTAAAAATGGCAGCAATATTGGACTCTTTGACCTAAAAATTCCCATTGCTTTCGGTTTTACGCAAGACGGTACTTCTCCGGAGCTAAAAACTTTCACTCTACGGATACATGAACGGGAGCAAAGTTTCTACTTCCCTCTAGAGAAAAAGCCTCAGTTGATTAGCTTTGACTACGAGAACAGCTATCTAAAAACTGTCGTCCTAGAGTACCCCACACCGGAACTAAAGGCACAGCTAAAATCTGACCCTAACCCAATTTCCCGCATCTATGGGGCAAAGGCATTGGCGAAGAAGGGAGGATTAGAGGCTGTCAAAGCACTGTCTGAATCCCTGACGAGCGATGCTTTTTGGGGCGTTCGGGTGGAAGTGGCAAAGCAACTCGCCTCGATCAAACTCGATCAGGTAACGCCTGCTTTAATTGCTGGGTTAAAAGATGAAGACGCCCGCGTCCGTCGTGCGGTGGTGGAAGCCCTCAGTAGTATTAAGACGACTGTCAGCTATGATGCCTTGAAGCAGGTGGTCGAAAAAGGCGATGCCAGCTACTACGTAGAAGCGTCTGCGGCTAGGGCATTGGGAGGCTTGGTGTCAGGTAACCTCAAGCAGAAAGAGGATGAAGTTCTCCAGTTGCTAACTGGTGTCCTCAGAGAAAAGATTGGCTGGAATGAAGTGGTGCGCGGCGGTGCCATTGGTGGTTTGAGTCAGATGAAGACTTCCTCAATTGCATTAGAAGTGATTCTGGAATATACCACTGTGAGTGTCCCGCAAGCTTTACGGTTAATGGCAATTCGGGCATTAGGCACGATTTCGACGGGTCAAACCCCGAATAATATTGAGTGGATTTTGGAACAACTGGAAGAACTTTCCGGGGAACCCTTCTTCCTAACGCAAGTGGCGGTGGCTTCGGCTTTGGGGCAAATGGAGACAGCCAAGGCAATTGGCGTGTTGCGATCGCTTGCTGATCAAACTCCCGATGGACGTGTCCGCCGCATTGCGGAAGAATCAATCCAGGAAGTCCAGAAGCATGTTGGTTCAGATCAAGCCGTTAAGCAGCTCCGGGAAGAACTGGATCAGCTCAAAACAGAAAACCAAGAACTCAAAAGCCGCCTGGAAAATCTAGAAGCGAAGTCTCTATCCGTCGTTAGTCAAGCGTAATGTAGCCGCAGATTTCAGTCTGTCGGCGGGCGGTGAGTGGTGCTTCAAAGAAAAAAAGCCCCTGGCGATGAGCTAGGGGCAATTATCAGGGTGTATCTACTACTCTTTGTTTTCACTGGCTGATATAGCTAGTTCCGGAAACTTTTTAATGAATTTTGTAGCTTCTATGAACAAAAACAAGAACACCCGTCTAGAACTCAATCGACTGCTGCAAGAACGCAACGAGCATCCAGAACGGAGTGAGGCGATCGATCGCCAAATCGAAGCCACCTTCAAACAAACTCATGCACTCTTTGTGCTGGATATGTCTGGTTTTTCACGGACGAGCATCCGCTACGGGATTATCCATTTCCTGGCGATGGTTCATCGTATGAAGGAAATTGTTACTCCAGCGATCGCAGAATATGGTGGCAGTATTGTCAAACAGGAAGCTGATAACGTCTTTGCCGTCTTTCCTGAAGTACAAGCGGCGGTGGATTGCGCTCGTGATCTGCTCAAGCGTGCAGTGGCGGTAAATACAATGCTGCCTGACTCACAAGATATCTATCTGAGTATTGGCATTGGCTACGGAGATGTTTTGATGCTCGAAGAGGAAGATATGTATGGCTCCGAGTTTAATTTAACGGCAAAGCTAGGAGAAGATTTGGCGGAACGCAATGAAGTTTTGATTACAGAATCAGCTTTTGGACAGCTTCAGGAGCCTGCTGCCGAGCAATGGGAACAGTTAGACTTCTCTATTTCTGGCTTGGAATTGCTGGCGTATAAGGCGATCATCACACCAGGCTATTGACGACATCATCCCTTATTACTCAGCTAAAGGGACAACGCGATCGCCTCAATCAACCAACCCTCAACCAGTGCCCAAAACCGACAGGCGATCGCTGTTGATCGATCAAGGCTGAGTGAAGGGGATCGTTTTATACCACTAAATCTGCACTTTTAACAAAATTTTTATACAGTTTAACTTTAGGCAAAGTTTTGTAAAAATAAACGGGTTTTTTTTAAATTTTTATATACTAGATTTAAGGAAATAATAAGAATTAGAAGCTGACCCAGTTCAGCTAAACCCTGAAGGGATGACTTCCAACCGAAAGAATGTGAGAGATTTCAACCCAAAGGGTTCTATCCAAAAGCAGAGCTATGGATAGTCGGTTGCTTTAAATAACGTCATCAGTTTAACGAGAGGCCAAGATTAGGCGTGAGTCAGTATCAACTCATTTCTCCTAGTGAGATACGCGAACAGAAACTGCGGAGCTATGACTCTGAAGCGATCGCGAAGTATTACCGCAACCGTCCCTGGTTAGTCATCCGACGCACTTTTACTGTTCTTTGGTTCTTTATCAGATTTGTCTTAGGCTTAAAGTTGGATGAATGGTTCAACCGAGCTGAAGAAAACAAGTATAAACGCGCTGTTCAACTGCGGCAGATGCTCATCCGCCTTGGCCCCACCTTTATCAAAGTTGGTCAAGCCCTCTCTACACGCCCGGACTTGATTCGCAAAGACTTTTTAGACGAGCTAATTAAGCTACAAGACCAGCTACCACCATTTTCTAGTGCCCTTGCTCTATCGATTATTGAAGCGGAACTAGGGCAATCTATCGGACAACTGTTTCGTCAGATCTCGCCCCAACCTGTTGCGGCGGCTAGCCTTGGTCAGGTTTACAAAGCCGTCTTGCACACGGGTGAAGAAGTAGCGGTGAAAGTGCAGCGACCAAACTTGCTGCCGACTATCACTCTAGACCTGTATTTGATGCGTTGGGCAGCAAGCTGGCTTGCTCCTTGGCTTCCCCTCAATTTAGGGCATGATTTGACCTTGATTGTCGATGAATTTGGCATCAAGTTATTTGAGGAAATTGACTACGTCAACGAAGGGCGCAACGCCGAAAAGTTTGGCAATAACTTCCGCGATGACCCGACAGTAAAAGTCCCTGCAATCTACTGGCGCTACAGTAGTATTCGCGTTCTGACACTAGAGTGGATTAATGGCTACAAACTAAATGATGTTGCTGGCATTTTGGCGGCGGGTTTGGATATAGACACCATTATTGAAACGGGTGTTACGGCTGGTTTACGTCAGCTTTTGGAGTTTGGCTTTTTTCATGCTGACCCTCATCCAGGTAATTTGTTTGCCACTCCCGATGGTCGGATGGCTTACATCGACTTCGGTATGATGGATCAGCTTGAACAGTACACAAAAGAAACTCTGGCAGGTTCCATTGTTCACCTGATCAACCAAGATTACCGTCACCTGGCAGAAGACTTTGTTAAGCTCGGCTTTCTTACCCCAAATACAGACATATACCCGATTATCCCTGCCCTAGAAGCAGTTTTAGGGGATGCGATGGGCGAAAGTGTGGCTAATTTCAACTTGAAGACGATTACCGATCACTTCTCGGAGTTGATGTATGATTATCCATTCCGGGTTCCAGCAAAGTTTGCCCTGATTATCCGTTCCTTAATTACCCAAGAAGGTTTGGCACTAAGCCTCAATCCCAACTTCAAAATTGTGGAAGTTGCCTATCCTTATGTAGCACGACGCTTACTGACAGGGGAATCACCCGAAATGCGTCGGCGTCTGATTGAAGTGCTATTTAAAGATGACAGATTTCAGTGGATGCGCCTGGAAAATATGCTGGCGATCGCTCGTTCTGACGGCAGCTTCGATCTCTTACCCACGGCTCAACTTGCCTTGCAGTATCTCCTCTCTGAAGAAGGGCAATTTCTACGGCGTCAATTACTGCTAGCCCTAACGGAAGATGACCGTTTGCATACGGCTGAAGTGGAACGCCTCTGGAACTTGGTAAAGGATGATTTGAAACCGGGACGCCTGTTTAATGTTGCTCTCGGATCACTAGCAGGAATCTCCACGGAAGGAGTTGCAGCTTTGATCGGCAAGTAAGGGTACTCTCGTCGTAGTTGCCTACTTAATACAAAGCACGCTAGGACAATATTGAATTGCACTTAGCAATGTAAAATCTGCCCATATCCCAAACAACATTAGGAGTGCTTTGTGTTTACCTTTCCAGAACCGCCTTATTTTTTGCTTGTTGTTGGTTTGTTTTTTGGACTTGCTTCTGGTGTAGCCTTTGAAGCCACTCTCAAACAACAAGTGCAGGAATGGGTAAAAAGTCGCTCGACACGTACCCTGGCTCAAATGCAGGGAGTTCAGTTACTGGTGCCATTTGTAGGAATAGTGCTGGGAATTTCTATCTTCCTAGTGGCTGGCTTAGAGATTTTTGGATTCCCTATGTGGCTGTCTTATGCTCTCTCCTTGCCGATGACCATTTTAATCGCCGTCTTGGTTTGGTCACAACTCGGTCAGCTTCTACTACAGCTAGAGCAGGGAGGCTCAAAAGCCCTCGATTTAGATAGCTTTAACTAGCCTTGAGGAAAAACTCTGAACACTTCGGAAAGTCCCCTTTGGTTAAGGGGACTGCGACCACTTGGAGAAATCGAAGCTAGCTTTTCTATGCAGTGATTCTAAGGGCGATCTGTTTTGCGATCGCACTGAACGTTACAGAATCACCTTAAGTAGGATTACGGTTTCGACCGAGCAGACCTGCTAAGAATTTTGAGCCGCGATCACGTAAGACGCTGAATCCTGAACTCTCTCGTCCCCAGTCCAGTTTGCGGTGAGGGCAAGCACCAACAATCCTTGAAGCAATCCCCCAAAAATCAACGCCGAAAACAGCATCAAATTTTTCTTAAACCGTCTAGATTGTGCAGACTGAATCATCGAGCTTGCCCTCCTGTTTTGCTATCTGCTAGATCGAGGTGTTAACGTCTTGACATGCGTATAATCACTTAATCTAATCAGATTAGCGCCCAATAAGACAATTGAATAGTTAAGTTTAGTTGAGAGTTGATGGCATATCTAGCAATCAACCCTCAACTAAAGTAGCAATCTTAGTTTCTACTACTCAGTGGCTTGCCAGTGGATATAGGGGCGAGAAGCAGATATGCCCTTATACAAGACTTCGGTATAGCCATCCGACCAACCGACATCCGTGCGGAAACGAACCTTGCCATTGCCAAATTGGAAATTGTAGGCGCGGAATTGGTCAGATTTTGCCTGACCGATACAAGAAGCGTACTCGCTGCGTAACGGAGCTTCGTATTCTAAGCGTTTTGGCTGATTCACTACTAACTTAGCGCTTTGAGAGGCGATCGCCTGCGTATCGGCGACAACAGTGTGATCGGCACCCCCTTCAAATCCCTGAACGAACATCCAAAGTCCAACGGTGTCGGGACAAGTCCCCGCCTGACGTTCCACGTCAAACTTAATATTGGGCTGCCTTTGTGCTTGAGCGAGAGGGTCTGTTTGCGTCTGGACAGCACCCACCGCTTCAGAAGGCGATGGTTGTATGCGGCTTTGAGCATTGGGAGTGTTTGTACAGCCGATCAGAGAAAGGGTGAAAAGAGCGGTCATCAACAAGGAATTACGTTTCATGGAGCGTTTAAGCGGTTAAATCTAAGGCTGACGAATTTTGAATGAGGCACTATCGACGAGTAGATGATTACTGATAGGCGCTAAGGTTTCAGCGATCAAAGGGAAAGCAAAACAGAGCATAACAATTGAGCCACAAAGATTTTTAACTTCATTGCATGGCGATTAACGAGATTGAGATGATGTTCGTTATTTGAAGTCAGGAACAATGAATCACAAACTGTCACCAGCGAATAATGAGTGACCAATAACCAAGAACTAAAAGTGAAGGTTGCCTAAGAAAGGTGAGGATCTGGCAATGATCTGATCATTGGGACTCTTGATAGCGATGAAATTTTTGGATTTGCTGGCGATGATGGTTTGTTTGCTCTTAATGGCGACGACTTCGTCTCTGGTGGCGATGGGGTTGACATCATTATCGGTGGCGGTGGAAATGACAAACTTAATGGTGATAACGGCAACGACTTAATCTTTGGTGACTCTCAATTATTTGGTGAGGGCGGGAACGACACTATAAACGGTGACAACGGTAATGATGTCCTCAACGGCGATGAGGGGAATGACATCCTTAATGGTGGTAATGGTAATGATGTCCTCAACGGCGATGAGGGGAATGACATCCTCAATGGTGGTAATGGTAATGATGTCCTCAACGGCGATGAGGGGAATGACATCCTCAATGATGGTAATGGTAATGGTGTCCTCACTGGTGGCAACGGTAACGACTTAGCCGATGGTGAGGAAGGGGATGACCACCTCAGTGACGGGAATGGCAACGATATACTCTTTGGTAGCCTTGGGAATGACACCCTTCTCGGTGAAGCGGGAGCAGATGTACTCGTTGGTAGTGAAGATGACGATGTTCTTTCTGGTGGCGATGGGGATGATGCGCTGATTGGTGTTGACCCCTTTGTCCCTGCTTTTGGATTTGGCGCAGGTGAGATTGACATCCTAACTGGTGGTCAGGGGAGTGATATATTCTTCCTTGGTGACAATGGAACCATACTAGATATTGAAAGGTTTGGGTTAAAGCATCATTTGCCGCCACCTCTTTAATGATCAGACTAAGCCAGAACGGAGAGCAACAACCGCCGCCTGTACTCGGTCATCCACAGAAAGTTTATTCATAATCCCGCGCACATGGGTCTTGACTGTATTGGGGCTGAGGTAAAGGGCTGAGGCGATTCCTGGATTGCTGTAACCTTCTACGATCAGCTTCAATACTTCCATTTCTCTTTTTGACAAAGTGATGATTGTTCCACTCGGTGAAGGTGGTGATAGATGCTCAATCACTTTCCGGGCAGTTTGCGGATCGAGGTAGGCAGCCCCTTCACCCGCCGCAGCGATCGCATTCAGCAAGCGATCGACACTTGCTCCTTTAATACAATACGCATCTGCCCCACTAGACAGTGCTGCAATAATTTCTTGTTCTGTGGTGTGAGATGTCAGCATCACGACTCTCCCCTGTTTGAGCGTTAGGGTCATTGCACTAGTATCTAAGCCGATTTTTACGTTGAGGTAACCCGTGCGTCCTTCGGTGATAAAGTTCTGCTGTTGAGCGCGATCGCGCTGATGTTCTGAAAACTTTTCTGTAGATCCCTCTAAAGAATTAAAAGCTGGGTAAGTGCCTTTCTTGATCCGCCATAGCGTCATCAAAAGCCGGAATATGTAAAGGAATGTAACAATATTGCTGTCATACTGGCTTAATGGCTTGACAGTGAGATTGAAAGCCGATAATCTTCATTACATACCCGGGTAGAACAACTGATAGTTATATGCAAGACAAGCAAAAGGTTACGCTGTATCTTCCTCCAGGACTTCATCGTCAGCTCAAAATTCGAGCAGCCGTTGATTTAGACTCAATGTCATCAATGGTTGAAAGAGCAATTGTTTTCTATCTGACTCATCCAGAATTGGTTGATGAAGTAGAAAGCCAGGGTAAAACGCATCAAGTTTATACTTGTCCCGAGTGTTCTAGCCCTGTGGTATTGAAGGATGGAGAAATGGCTTCCCTGGAAAATCAGCCGGGTGTCTTGGCTGAAGAACTTCCAGTCGAAAAAGTGCGAGAAGAAGTGAGTTACCGTACAGGCTCGCAGGGTGAAGAAAAATTAGTTCCCTGTTAAAGCTCAAGTCGCGAGAACCCAATAAATTGCACGCTTTTAGACATCTAATTTGACAGTGATGCGCCGTCTCTAACTAGGTCGATAGTCATGCAAGAAGAGATCTATACTCTGATTCAAGCTCAATATCCTCTCATCTACCTCGTTACTTCCGAGGAAGAGCGGACAGAGAAGGCGATCGCACAGATTGCTCACAAGTCTCAACAAAGACGTGTGTATGTATGGACTGTCACCCACGGAATTGTTGAGTATGGTCAACCCCGACATACTACGCAACACAACACTGTCTCGCCTGAAGCAGCAATTGAATGGGTCGTCCGGCAACGCGAGCCTGGGATCTTTATATTCAAAGATTTACACCCTTTCATCGACTCACCAGCAACAACTCGGTGGTTAAGGGATGCGATCGCTAGTTTCAAGGGCACGTCCAAGGTGATGATTCTCATGTCACCCGTGCAACAGGTTCCTATCGAACTGGAAAAAGAAGTTGTCGTTCTCGACTATCCTTTACCCGATTTAGCGGAGTTAAACCAGGTTCTAGACCATCAGCTAGAGCAAACCAAATCTCGCCGTACAACAACGGAAACGAGAGAGAAGCTGCTCAAAGCTACCTTGGGTTTGACCAGAGATGAAGCAGAAAAAGTCTACCGGAAAGCCTACGTTACTGCTAAACGTCTCACAGAATCAGAAGTCGATATTATTCTTTCTGAAAAAAAGCAGCTCATCCGCCGCAATGGAATCTTAGAATTTATTGAAGAAGATGAGACCCTGGAAGCAGTTGGCGGTTCAGAAGACCTCAAAAACTGGCTGAAGCAACGCTCCAACTCTTTTACAGAAAGAGCAAGGGAATATGGCTTACCCCAGCCGAAAGGGATGCTGATTCTTGGGGTTCCGGGGTGTGGTAAGTCGTTAATTGCCAAAACCACGGCTCGTCTTTGGGGTTTGCCACTGCTACGCCTAGATATGGGACGAGTTTACGATGGCTCAATGGTGGGTCGTTCGGAAGCCAATCTCCGCAATGCGCTAAAAACGGCAGAATCCATTTCGCCAACAATTCTCTTCATTGATGAGCTAGACAAAGCCTTTGCTGGTACTTCCGGTTCGGCTGACTCAGATGGTGGCACCTCTAGCCGGATTTTTGGCTCGTTCTTGACTTGGATGCAGGAAAAGACTTCCCCTGTGTTCGTGATGGCAACGGCAAACCGTGTGGAACGTCTCCCAGGAGAATTCTTACGCAAAGGTCGTTTTGACGAAATCTTCTTTGTCGATTTACCGAATGCAGAAGAACGTCAGCAAATTTTCAAAATTCATCTAGGAAAGCGGCGTCGAGATATTGCCCGTTTTGATATAGAGCAGTTAGCAAAAGTGTCCGATGGTTTTTCCGGTGCAGAAATTGAGCAAGCCATAATCGCTGCAATGTATGAAGCGTTTGCTCAAGACCGAGAATTCACTCAACTGGACATTATTGCGGCAATCAAAGCGACTCTACCGCTTTCCAAGACCATGACTGAGCAGGTAACAGCCCTAAGGGATTGGGCGAGACAGCGAGCGCGACCTGCCTCAGGCTTCGTTGCTGAATATCAGCGACTGGAGTTCTAAAAAGCTTTCTCCTGCTTCCCAACAGGAGTAAAGGCTAGCAACTTGCTAGCAGTTTCACTAAAAGCCGCACTCATCAAGCGGCTAACGCACAAGACAAAAGCTAACGTTGTCGTTTCTCTTCTAACTCTACTGGAGGAAATCCAAATGTCTCACTTTAGCACTCTCCGTACCAAAATCACCGATGCCGAAATCTTGAAGGCTTCTCTCCGTGATCTGGGTATCTCTGTTAAGACGGAAGCCGATGTTCGCGGCTACAACGGTCAGCGTGTTCGCGCCGATCTCGTTGCGGTTTTGGAAGGTGAGTATGATCTCGGCTGGTCTCGCAATGGCGATGGTTCCTTTGACTTGATTGCTGACTTGTGGGGTGTTGCTAAGAAGCACAACCAAACTGAGCTGATCAACTCGATCAACCAGAAGTATGCAGTTAACAAGACTTTGTCTGAGGTTAAGCAACGCGGTTTGCAAAATGCCAACGTCAAGTTGGTTCTGCAATAGTAGTCTGTTTAGGCGTTCCCAAGCTCACGGGTTGACCAATAATTGAGGTTAGCCCGTTTTTTGCACCAACTAAAAAGATAAGACCCAGTGGCTGATGCCTGCTGGGTCTATTTTTTGGAAGCTTTTTCTTCTCTATCTAAAAACTTAACTAAGCCAGTGCAGCTTCTGGTTGTGGCCAGCGCTCAATGGCTTTACCAATCACGGAAAGTTCTTTAACCAATCGGTCAAAACGCTCAGGAGTCAGGGACTGTGGCCCATCAGACAAGGCTTTCGCTGGGTTGGGATGAACTTCAATCATGAGAGAGTCAGTTCCGGCGGCGATCGCTGCCATAGCCATTGCTGGGACATATTCTGCCCGTCCAGTACCGTGGCTAGGGTCGATCATGATTGGCAAGTGAGTTAGCGATCGCAACACAGGCAACACCGATAGATCCAGCGTGTTCCGCGCGTACTGCCGATCGAACGTTCGGATGCCCCGTTCGCACAAAATTACATTTGGGTTGCCCGCAGCCAGAATATACTCAGCCGCCATCAACCACTCTTCAATTGTCGCTGACATGCCACGCTTAAGCAGCACGGGCTTGGGTTGTGCCCCTACCTTCTTCAGCAACGAGAAGTTATGCATATTACGTGCTCCTACTTGCAGCACATCCGCAAATTCTCCCACCTTCTCCATATCAGCGGTATCCATCACTTCAGTGATGATCCCTAGACCTGTTGCTTCCCGTGCGGCGGCAAGTAAACCTAAAGCACTTTCTCCGTGTCCTTGGAATGCGTAGGGAGATGTCCGAGGTTTGTAGGCTCCACCGCGCAAGAACTGAGCTCCTGCTGCCTTCACGCGGCGAGCTGTTTCGACAATCATTTCCTCATTTTCTACCGAACAAGGGCCAGCAACAATCACCACGGGGTGGTTTTCACCAATATGAACCAATCCACCGGGGGTAGAAACTACAACAGTGCTGCCTTCCCCATGACGGTACTCACGGCTAGCACGCTTGAAGGGTTGCTCAA
The DNA here is from genome assembly GCA_019359445.1 of Kastovskya adunca ATA6-11-RM4. GTDB lineage: Bacteria > Cyanobacteriota > Cyanobacteriia > Cyanobacteriales > Coleofasciculaceae > Kastovskya > Kastovskya adunca. The sequence goes on from JAHHHJ010000005.1 coordinate 231,030, forward strand.
CCCGCAGTACTTGCTCAATCCAAGGACTAACTTCTTGAATTTGCAGCGGGTCTAAATCAACCGTGTCACCGACTAGCCCCAAAACAACCTTGTGTTTCCCGACGATTTTCTCAGGAATCAGACCCCATTCGCCGAGTTCCTGGGCAACGCGAGTAACCTCGGCTTCCGGGGAACCCGCTTTCATTACTACAATCATGTTTTAAATTTCCTGCCAAATTACTGGTGTACTTAACTTGAATAGCTAAACAAAGATCAACACAATATTGAAACCCACCTCACCTGGCTTAATTGCCAGCTTGACGAGGATTTACGAATAATTACATAGCTACGTTTTATTATGCTCACTTATGACTCTAAATCAAGTTAAGGGAGCTGTTCGCTATTTTGCTAATCTTTTTGTCCTGCCGAACGCCAAGCAGCGGTCATTCGTCCCAGGTTTGTGGTGAACTCTCGCCACCCCACTACAGAGCCAGAAACTTCTTCATCCCAAGAGGCAGAGAGGACGCCATAGCTCAACCCTAATACCCCAAGCCCAAAAAATCCCATACTGACAAGAACCACCGCGACGTGAGGTAGAGCTAACCCCATCTTTGCAACCAAATAATAGCTAACAAAAAACGTGGCGATCCCCAAAGCCGAAGGAAGCCCGCAGAGTAACGCCATCCGACGTACCATGCGTTTGCTGACTTCATCAGGAATTTTCATTGATTCCTGTGAAGCGGGGGACTGCTTATTTTTCTTCACCGTAGCAGGAGCAGATTTTTCTGGAGTTGAAGCCGTAACCGCTGGTCGATCTTTCTTCGCCACTGCTTGACTAGGTGCCGATTCTGGTTGGGTGTTGGTTGTTTTTTTGCGCTTTTGACGCGGTTCAAAGGGCAAACGACGCGATGGTTCAGTAGACATAAGCTTGAATATAGATTATCCGCGAATCCCTAGGCTTTGAATCAACGATTGGTAACGATCCCGGTCTTCTTTACGAAGATAGGTCAACAAGCGCTTCCGACGACCAATCATTTTCAACAGCCCTCTGCGGGAGGAGTGGTCTTTTTTGTTGCCTCTCAAGTGGTTGCTCAACCGATTAATGCGTTCGGTAAGGATGGCAATTTGTACATGTGCCGATCCCGTATCGGTTTCATGAACTTGGTAGCCTTCAATAATTTCCTGTTTGTGCTCTTGCGTCAGACTCATAGGTACAATCTTTAGGATTAATGCAGCAATTTACTATCTTATCATTATGCTCAGGTGGGGTGAAAGGATACCCTGATGACAGTCAGTGCTTTACCTGCGGCTCACCCGTTTTTAGGGAAAAAATAACTCGGTTTTCACAACATTGACTGAGAATTTTTGGATAGAAGTTTTAAGGAAGAGGAGAGACGTTTTTGCCCTGGCGTCGTTCATCTAGCCACTGCTGCAAAATAATTGCCGCTGCTTTCCGGTCAACTAAACCCTTGTTTCGGGAAAGGTCTATTCTCTGTTCTCTAAGCAGTTGTTCCGCCGCCACCGAAGTTAGACGTTCATCAGTAAATTCCACTGGCAAACCTAGGGCGGCTGATACCCGCGCCGCAAATTTCTTTACCTGGCGAGCTTGAAAGCCCAAGCTTCCGTTCATGGAATAGGGCAAACCCACAACTAGCACTTGAGCCTCCCGCTCTTTTACCAGTTCTCGTAATTGTTCAATGTCGTTGGCAAAAGAAGTACGCTCAATCGTAGTTAAACCTGTCGAGATCAAACCCGTTTTATCGCATCCAGCAACTCCGATACGTTTTTTACCTACGTCTAATCCTAGTGCCGATATTTGCTGCATTTGAAAGGAGTCCTGAGGCTGAGTTCTAATGGGGATCAGATGTTATCGGTCTTCTTAGCCGTTGCTATTAGTACCCTTTCCTACTTCCACCTCAGCGTTGGAACTCTACAGAGTTGCCAACCTCAAACATATCTTTAGCCCCGGTTTTTCTTTTCTATAGGCTCAGTAGGCTCAGTTGGAGGGATAACTTCCTGAGATAGGGAACTAGAGGTCGTTGAAATATCTGTTCTGGGAACGGTCTGGGAGGGATTCGACAACGACTGTAGCCAAGTCATGCGGCTAGGGATGGGAGTGCGTGCTGGCTTGAGTCCTTGGAGAACCTCTGATAGATGCAGTCCTTCTAAGGAAACTGGCTTGGCTTCTCGTAATTTGTGCCAGACGGAACGGGACATCAACAATGTGTGTTCAATCCGCTGCGCCCCTAGTTTTTCTAAATATTCTTCACGTTCTGGCTGGTAGTCCGCTGATGCAAGCTGCAAGCTTTGGGTAGGCAAATCCTGGACAATCCGAGCCATTTGAGATAGTAGTTCTGGATAGAGCCAGGTATAGGCAGGATGAACGGTTAGTTCAGCGCTATGGGGCTGAGAACCATCTCGGCACACTTGCAAGTTAAAGTAGCCGATTGCGGCTTTACGCTGTGGTTCAAAGACGTAGCCACTGATGATATCTGTATGACTAATCCACTGCTGGAGATTAGAAATGAAGGCGTTTAAAAATCCAATTTTGAAGTCTTGGATATGGCGGTCAAAGACTTGTCGTACCTGCGGCGGCATTGAGGCCGTGTCAAGCTGATAGAGCAATTGAGCGTCTGCATTGCTTACGGGCAGGAGATTTGGTAAATCTGGCTCATGATCTGCCAATCCTTGAAGCAGTTCTGGTGCGATCGCCCAATAGGTTAGTTGTGCTAAAGGCTGAAATCCATTCTGCCGATACAGTGCTAACGTTGATTTGCTGTGAATACTGACTTCTAACAACCAAGTTCGGGCTTCCCAGATTGTCTCGAAACAGTAACGCAGCAATTGGGAACCAATGTCCCCCAAGTTCTGGGTTTTTTCAGAGGGCTGAGTCTGAGGCTCAACCAGCACATGCTCAACGCGCCAAGTGCTACGCGTCCGATTGAATGGGGCAACCTGGATTAGTCCACGAATTTTTTGATTTTGTTCAGCAACATAGATGCGAAGGGCGTGCTGACAAGGATTGGGAAACCAACTTAAAATTTTTAAGGGGCCAAACCAGTTTTGCGCTTGTTGCAACTGACGCCCCAGCGACACTGAACAACTGTGGCTATTGCCATCAGATGCCTCTGTCACCAGTTGAGCGATCGCCTCCAAATCACGGTACTGGAGAGACCGGATCGCGTTCTTCGTGTTGTCTGGGAGAGGTGAATTCATGTTGAATAGAGATGCCATGAAGCCGACAGCTTTCTTGCAACTGAAAAGCTCGTTCTACACACAAGCGATTGTCAGCGACAATTCTACTGCTAATATCTTAACTATTTTCTTGAATCTCGCACCTTGCACCTCAGTTTACGGCTAGTACGTCCTTAGGGTAAGCAAGAGAGGGACTGTACCGTTTCTGGTTGTAAGGATATTGTTAGGGGGGGTAGGAGGAGAAATGATCAACAACTCTGATACAACCGAATTGATCTTAAAAGCGATCGCCAACGAAATCGTTTTACGAACATGAGCGAGAGTGACGGTAAAAGGGTTTAAGATGAATTGTTCATAAATATTTGTAAACTATTACACTATTAAAAATATCTCCGTCCATCTAGCTAGAAAGTTTTTTGTCCCATTCTTGAGATGCGACCCTTTCCCGGATTTTACTCCGGGGTTTTTACCGTGTTAGGAGTTTCTAATGCAGCAACTAGTCAAACTTGAACGCTCTTTCCTCATCGCCCATATTGTGTCCATGGTCTTCGGGCTGGCAGGGTTGTTAATCGTCCTCCCCCATCCAGAACTGATCGCTGGTTTATCTACCTTTGGGCAAACCTTATTCCAGTGGGGAATGGCTGGAGGTGGTGTGGTGTACATCATCTTTGGTGCGATCGCCGTGGCGATTTATGCCTACCGAACCCTAGGACTTTGGCACTGGCTCACATTCATGCTGCCCTCTGCTTGTATTTCCTTAGGAAGTGAATTGCTGGGTACCAGTACCGGCTTTCCTTTTGGAGAATACGGTTACTTGAGCGGTTTAGGTTACAAAGTTGCCGGTCTTGTCCCCTTTACCATTCCCCTATCCTGGTTTTACATGGGATTGGTTTCCTACCTGATTGCCCGTGCTGGTCTAAAAGTTGACCTTTACACCAATACCAAGTCGGGATGGTGGCGTCAGACTGGCGCAGTTATTTTGGGAAGCATCCTGCTGACCTCTTGGGACTTTGTACTCGATCCTGCTATGAGCCAAACAGCTTATCCGTTTTGGCATTACGGCGAAGTGGGAGCCTATTTTGGCACCCCGTTCCAAAACTTTGCGGGTTGGCTTGCCACAGGTATTGTTTTCATGACCGTAGCAGCCTTGTTGTGGAAAAAATCCCCGATTGCCCTGTCACGCCAGCAGTTAGGATTCCCTCTGGCGGTTTACTTTAGCAACATTGCCTTTGGGATCGTCTTAACTCTAGGAGGCACGGGAATCTGGATTCCCGTTGGCTTAGGGGTCTTACTAGGACTCGCTCCGGCGGCAGTATTGTGGTGGATGGCAGCATCAACACCGATGATAGCTGTCTCCAACCAAGTAGAAACTGAGACTCCTAACGGCTCCGTACCCATGGCACAAGTGGGAGCGATGCCTAAGTGAGCTGGATTCTCAGTGCCTTCAGTGGATTAGTAGGGCGAGCGTTGCCAGAGGCAGGGATTGGTGTTTTTGCGATCGCGTTGTTGCTCATCCAAACCCCAGCGGCATTGATTTTAATGTCTCGCCTACTGAAAGGCCCGCAGCGCCGCTCTCCCCTCCAGCCGCAATCTCCCAGCCTTGAACAGCTTGGTAGCGTCAGTGTTGTCGTTCCAACGCTCAACGAAGCCGAACGCATCACCCCGGCTCTGGAGGGGTTGAGTCGGCAAAGCTATGAAGTTAGGGAAATTATTATCGTTGATAGCCGCTCTCAAGATGGGACAAGAGAGCTGGTGAAGTCGGCGGCAGAAAAAGATCCCCGGTTTCGCCTCACAACGGATGATCCCTTACCCCCTGGCTGGGTAGGGCGTCCCTGGGCGTTGCACACGGGTTTTTTGCACAGTTCCCCAAAAAGCGAATGGATTTTGGGGATGGATGCTGATACTCAACCGAGTGCAGGCTTAATTGCTGGTTTGGTGAGAGCAGCTGAGGCAGAGCAGTTTGACCTGATTTCCCTTTCTCCCCAATTTATCCTTAAGTATCCAGGGGAGTGGTGGCTGCAACCTGCGCTCTTGATGACCTTGCTGTATCGCTTCGATCCGGCAGGCGTTACAGCTAATTCTCCTGAACGAGTGATGGCAAATGGACAGTGTTTTTTATGCCGTCGCCATGTTTTAAGCCAGTTAGAAGGCTACACCAGCGCTAAAGGATCTTTTTGTGACGATGTCACCTTAGCGCGGAATATTGCCGCTCAAGGCTTTAAGGTAGGCTTTTGGGATGGAGCAAAGGTGCTGAAGGTGCGGATGTATGAGGGAGCCGCAGAAACTTGGAAAGAGTGGGGGCGATCGCTTGACCTTAAAGATGCGGCGTCTACCGCCCAACAGTGGAGCGATCTTTGGCTACTGTTGAGCGTGCAAGGTCTACCCCTCCCCGTTACCGCCATCTTGCTCAGTTACCTGGCTCTAGGGTATGGTGCGCTTTCTTTAAGCGTAGCTGCGGGATTAAACCTATTCTTGCTACTGATCCGCTGTGCCTTGTTGTTTGCGATCGCACCATCCTACGACCGCACGCAAAGCCCCTCATCTGCCTCCTGGCTTTTCTGGCTTTCTCCCCTAGCAGACCCCTTAGCCGTCTTGCGGATTTTTCTTTCCACCTTCGGCAGACCTACCCAATGGCGCGGTCGCACCTATAATTCAGAGCCAGTCACCAAAAGTCGGTCGTCTTGACTTCACCGCTGTTGATTGGAAAAAACGCACAATAAAATAGTTCTCCTTTGCTCCTCTATGTGATTGAGGAATTAATGATAGGCGAGCAAATGGAGAATATAGGGGAGGGTCAAGAGTAAGAGATAAAACCCTCGCGATCGCGTTTTAAAGACAGCAGACTAGTCCTAAAAACTAGCTGTCCTCATCAGTATTATTGACCTGGTCTACCCGTTCGAGCTGCCAGAGAATCTGATTGCCCTCGCGACGAACGCGGGATACAATCCAGTTCCGCCAACCCCAGTGGTCGCCTCGGCTGGTAACAGCACTGGCATTGACATCCATCAAATCCGCAAGTTCGGAACTACTAATTAAGTAGCCTTCTCTGGCAATCTCATCCGCAATGTGTAGAGTTTCTACCAAATTACGAAGTTGAGCCACCCTAACTTCGCGCGGCAATTCATCCATCAAAACACTAGACGAAGAAGCAGATAAATCCATCATGGTCATATCAGAAGTAACGACGCTCTCGTGTACGGTTTTGTAAGCTAGCGTAGAAGTGGTATCTGGATCTGATACGCCTGCTACCGGAGGCATAGTAGCTGCCTTTAGCGATTCTGGCAAAGTCAGGGAAAATGGCTGTTCTAAGGGGAGAGGTTGACCCCCCGCAAAGGCACGGGCGATCGCATCGCAACGTTCATTGCCCTCATCGCCACTATGACCTCTAACATATTCCCAACTCACTAAATCTGAGTTAAGTTTATCAAGGGTTTCCCACAAGTCTTTGTTTAAAACAGGCTTACCCTGCGCTGTTTTCCATCCTTTTTTTTTCCACCCTTTTACCCACTGAGTCACTCCTTTTTTCAGATATTCGCTGTCTGTGTATAGGGTGATGGATTCGCTTTGTGCCGAGGCGGCAAAGACTTTCAACGCCGCGATCGCGGCTTGCATTTCCATGCGGTTATTTGTGCTAGGAGTTTCAGCCCCCCCCATTTCATACACAGAACCATCTTTGAAATAGATCACCGTACCCCAACCCCCAGGGCCGGGATTACCACTGCAGGCTCCATCGGTATAAATAGATTGAATTTGGCGCATATAAGACATATTTTTAGTCACTAGTCATTAGTTAGTTGTTTAGGGTTCATAACTTAAAAACGCTGGAAGCGTGAATATCCTCCCATCGCCGATCTGTGGTTACTAGAAATTACATTAAGGTTTTGCTCGCACCTGTCTAGTTTAGAGGAATTAGATAGTACATTAGTTCTGTAAGAGAATTAGCTCGTCTTCAGCCGACAGTAAATTTTATGCCTAGCGGCTGAAAAAGCCAACATTGGAGCAACGGCATTCACTTTTGCCGCGAGAACTCATTACCTGAATGCCCGCTCTTCTGCGATATCGTGACATAGCATCTTCACCCGTGTCGATTAAAATCGCATTTGCTGAGGTCATGGGTAGACGACCGCAGCCCGATCAATTGCACATTTCTCCGGCACCGTTACTGTGAGTTACGAACCCCTACATCACAAATATCGCCCTCAAACCTTTGCCAACTTGGTAGGGCAAGAGGCGATCGCCACAACACTGACCAACGCGATTCGGACAGAACGGATTGCCCCTGCTTATTTATTCACAGGGCCACGAGGAACGGGGAAGACTTCCAGTGCGCGAATTTTAGCAAAATCGCTCAATTGCTTAGAAAGTGCTACCCCAACAGAATACCCCTGTGGCAGATGTGAAGTTTGTCGCCATGTCGCCGGGGGTTCCGCCCTAGATGTAATTGAGATTGACGCGGCGAGCAATACAGGTGTCGATAATATGCGAGAGCTGATCGAACGTGCCCAATTTGCCCCCGTGCAGTGCCGCTACAAAGTATATGTGGTTGATGAATGCCACATGCTCAGTCCGGCGGCGTTCAATGCCTTGCTTAAAACCCTAGAAGAACCCCCGGCTCGTATTGTTTTTGTCTTAGCCACCACAGACCCGCAACGGGTATTACCTACGATTATTTCTCGCTGTCAGCGATTTGATTTTCGCCGCATTCCCTTAGCACCGATGGTGTCTCATTTGGAAGCGATCGCTTCTAAAGAAAATATCGATATTAGCAGTGAGGCTGTGACCTTAGTTGCACAAGTGTCTCAGGGAGGGCTGCGGGACGCAGAGAGCCTGCTGGATCAACTGAGCTTGCTATCCGGTCAGATCACAGTTGAGCGCGTCTGGGACTTAGTAGGGGCAGTGCCAGAGCAGGATTTAATAGGGTTGCTAGAGGCGATCGCTACTTCCAAAGCAGAAGATCTGCTCGATCGGTGTCGAGCAATTTTAAATCGCGGTCGAGAACCCCTAGTAGTTCTACAAAATCTTGCCGGGTTCTACCGGGATTTACTGATCGCCAAAACTGCTCCTAGTCGCGATGACTTAGTGGCGTTGACTTCTCAAACCTGGAAAGCGCTGGGTGAATTTGCTCAGCAAATTGACATCAACATAATTTTGGCAGGTCAACAGCACCTCAAAAATAGCGAAGCGCAAATCAAAAATACTACCCAACCGCGCCTATGGCTGGAAGTTACCCTACTGGGTTTGTTGCCCTCTGCACTGAGTACTCAAAGCTCAGAGCCAATGACACCCCGCCTAGCGGCAACGGAGCCACGCTCAACGATTAAGGAAGTTTCTCCGCCTGTTCCCCCACTTCCCCAAAAGACGGCACCCCCGACTCCTTCGCCACAAGAAACATCATCCGCCGCCGCTAGTCATGCCACTAGCAATGGTGGCTTCTCGCCTCCCCAAGAGCAAGAACCCGCTGTTACGACCAATCCAGACCCTGAAGAACCCGCGTCTGTAGGTGCCCAACCTGTGACAAAAAGCATAGCTGATGCCCCGTCAGAAAGCCTAGAGCAGGTTTGGCAGCAGGTTATTGAGCATCTTCAACCTTTCTCTGCACAAGCTTTACTACGTCAGCAATGTCACTTGATTGGGTTTGATGGTTCTGTTGCCCGTGTTGGTATTAGTTCTCAACCCTTGCTGAAGCTTGCTCAGGGTAAATTAGCCAATATTGAAGCCGCATTTGCAGCGGTCTATCATTCTCCAGTCAAGGTCGTCTGGCAAATTATCAATACTTCTGTTTCTAGGAAAACTTCTGCACCCGAATCAGTTCCCCAACCTTCATCACCCGCGCCCAAGCCACCGCCTCAGCCATCAGCGCCAACTCCCCCTCCCCCTGCTTCTCAGGAAGTATCAATACCACCTGAAGAAACTCCGGTTTTTGAAAAGCCTGTGTCTTCTAAACCGCCTGCTCCCCTGCCAGTAGAAGCTGCTCGTCATCCAGCAATAAGCGCAATTCCGGCTCCTGAACTGCCCATATCTAGTGGAGAGGAAGTAGAAATAGAGATTGATGGGGGAGAAGTAGCGATCGCGCTCTCAGCCCTCAAGCAGTTTTTTGAGGGAGAGATCATTGAGCTAGACGATGACACCGAACAGAGCGAACCGAAAATTATTGAGCCACAGCCGCCCTCAGTTATTCTGGACACTTCCTCCAATGGGCACTGGGACGCAGCATTAGATGCATCCCTAGATGATGAAGAAGATCTTATTGAGCCACAGCCGTCCTCAGTTATCCTGGACGCTTCCTTCAATGGGCACTGGGACGCAGCATTAGATGCTTCCCTAGACGACGATGATGAAGATCTGCCGTTTTAAGAATTTCTCCGCCTACCTGATCCGATGAAAGCTTCTGGGGGTAGCGATCGCCAAAACTGCCATGAATTTTGACTTTGTTGCGAAGCCAAGAGCTTTAATATTCGGATGGCGAAGTAGTTTATGGCTAAATTGCTGTTGAGATAATTTTGTCCATTAACAATTAGCCAAAGCGCCATCAATCGCTGAACTTAAGGCTTTCTTCGCTGTTGCCTTGGTGGACTGTTTTGACCCACTTCAACCGCTTAGGGCGGACGGAAATCCGTGCGGTGGTTCCTGCCATTACTAGCATCCAGTGGAGCATGTAAAAGGTGCCACGGAGGGTTTGTAAGCAGGTGATCAGAAATTCTGCGGGACGCATTCTGGGATTCTCGCTGGTGCGGCGTATACCGATAAACATGCCCCAAGTCACCAAAGAGAGGAAGAGGGTGGTTAAAGGGCTGAAGACGGGTAGGCGATGGCGAGAGATTGCCATTAACACATCTGGAATAGCAGCCGCAGGTAATAGGTACTGGATGAGCAGGAAGGTGAACAAATCTAGGCTTTTTAGCGTTCCCATACGGTTACTGGCAATCAGCCGCCAGTAGTCGAGGTAGCGTTGATAGCCACCTTCTGCCCAACGATTACGCTGATGCCAAAGTGCTAAAGCACGGGTGACACCTTCTTCTTCCACGGCTGGGAAGCTGAGAAAGCCGATATCCCAATGATCGAGATGCAGGCGTAAGGTTAAATCCAAGTCGTCGGTAATCGTTTCTTCATTCCATCCCCCACAACTCTCTAGCGCCGAACGGCGGACAAACTGACCGTTACCGCGCAGTTCTCCAATTCCACCAACGGCAATGCGTTGCTGCTGAAAGTAGCTATCGACTGCCATTTCTGCCATTTGACCTTTTGTCCAAAAGTTCAAGGAGGCGTTGGCGATCGCTTTACGTACCTGTACCGCTCCGACTTGCGGATTTTCAAACAACGGCAGCACTCGCCGGAGCAAATCCTTCGGTACTGAGGCATCGGCATCAAACACCGCCACAAAATCCCCTTTGGTTAAGGGTAAAACTTGATTTAGTGCCCCAGATTTGCCACCTCCGGCATCAGCCCCACGGTGCAAGACCTTAAGTTGGTCGTACTCCTTAGCTAATCTGTTTAGTACTTGTGGTGTTCGGTCGGTGCTGTAGTCATCAATCACCCAGAGTTCATACCGATTTTCTGGATAGTCCAACTCGCACAGCGTCCTGACCAATTTGCTAATCACCGCTTCTTCATTTTTGGCGGATACCAGCAGCGAGACAAAGGGATAGTCGGCTTCTGTTGCTGCGGTTAAGGATGCTGGGGACTTCAACGGTTGAGCAAATAATATCCGTGTTGCCTGAATGCCCACCAGTGCGGTTAAGCTCCAAACTACCCAGGAACCCCAAGACAGCAGATGCAAAGCAATCGTACCGCCCCAGACTAAGGTCAATGTCAAAGCCGCTTTGCGTCGGCGTCCTTCCAATCCTTGGAAAAAGTAGGCATTTTCAAAGTCCTCGTCGTCTGAGTCAGAAAAGTCAGACAACAGAGAGCTAATCGGGTCAAGTTCGTTGTAAGAATCGTGTTCTGGCCAGGGGTTGTCCGGCATAAGCTACTTGATTCACCCATCAATACTGATCAACGCTTTTTAAGAAACCAGGAGTTCACGCAACACTAGACTGAGGATGATGGTGCCGCTACTTTTTCGCCTTTACAAATCGTTTGAGTTGTCAGGCTGGCTGTCGAGGTAGCTCTTCAGTACAGTAGTGGCTTTCATCCCCCAATGTCTTGGTGCAGATACCCTAGGGCGATCGCTGCCTTAGAGCGCTTACTAGCGCTGTTTTTCGGTGTAATCGCTCCTAGCTTCCTTTAAAAGCAAGTGCAGCCTTATTGTATCTGAGTTGCTTCAGGGACTGTTAAGCTTTTTATACTTAAAGCAGCTTTTCTTAAAAATCAAACAAAGATTTTTTTCAAAGATTAAAGGTGTTTGACTTTTGTATATGGTGACTTCTTTGATAGCCACGGCAATTTGGGGTTTGGGTGCGATTCTCTGGGTAGAACTGGTGCGAGACTTCTATCACGTTTTGTCTCATTACTGGACACCTCTTTATCGCCTCCATTCCTGGCATCATCGGGTATTCCGTCCTGATTTAATGCCAGTGAGCGATCGCATTTATCGACAAGCCCACTGGCGGAATGATGTTCCTGAAGCCTTGGTGATGCTGCTGTTGAGTTTTGTCGTGTGGGGAATAGCCCATTTCCGGGCACCAGAACAGCAGTGGGTTGCCTTGACGGGTTCTCTCTACACTCTGACTTTTTTGATCAGTGCGATCGCGCGGGGAAGTGGTCTCAAGTGGATGGATGAAGCCACCGACTTAACCCATAGACCTGGATCTTTCCTGAACCCGCCCTCCCAATGGACTATTAATCGCACTTACCACTGGCGGCACCACTTTGACAATCAAAAAGCATATTATTGCGGTACGTTGACATTGGTAGACAAGTTTATGGGAACTGCACTTTCCCTGAAAGGAAAAACCGTCGCCGTTACTGGAGCATCCGGAACCTTAGGGAGGGAGCTACTGCTTGCCCTTCACAACCGAGGCGCAAAAGTTATTGCCCTCACCTCCAAAGACCAAAGTATTGCCTTAACAGTCAAGGGTGAAAGCCTGACGATCAAAACGCTCTCCTGGCAAGTCGGCAAGGAATCAGATTTGGCAGTGCCGCTTGAGAAGGTTGATATTTTAATTCTCAATCACGGCATTAATGTACATGAGGAGCGCACGGCAGAAGCGATCGCTAAATCCTACGAAGTCAACACCTTTTCCAGTTGGCGGCTGTTGGAACTCTTTCTCTCTACCGTCTGCACTAATGAAGATATTGCTCGCAAAGAAGTTTGGGTCAACACCTCAGAAGCGGAAGTCAATCCCGCCTTTAGCCCTTTATACGAGCTGAGCAAGCGGACACTGGGGGATTTAGTGACCCTACGGCGTCTTGATGCTCCCTGTGTCATTCGTAAGCTCATTCTCGGCCCCTTTAAGAGCAATCTCAATCCGGTGGGAGTGATGTCAGCCCCAAAGGTGGCGAAGCAAATCGTCAATCTTGCCACTCGCGATGTTCGTAACATCATCGTGACGATTAATCCGCTGACCTTTATCACCTACCCCATCAAAGAATTTTGCCTCAGCACCTACTTCAAATTTTTTAGCCGTCGTCCAGACTGCGCTCAAACTCTCCCCACTCCGGAGACATCGGTAACAAAGGTAAGTCCTGCCTCAAAAGTGGGTTGAGCATTCTGATTTGAAAAAGGAACTGAGGATTAGTAATTGAGGGGTGGTAATTGGGAAAGATAAATCAGGGTAGGTTGAAAATAACTAGGTGAAAACCGATGTTGTTGGTAAAACCTGTCCTGACTACAGATCACGCGCGAGTGTATCTAGTTGAAACTAAACTAGATTCAACCCGTTGCTCCACCCGGCATAAATTGTTCAGCAAGAGCGGCTGTTTTTTCAGAAGAGCCTAAAATCACTGATAAGTTCATCTGGATTGACAGCCTCAACCTAAGCCGTTTTGTCTTACTGAACTTTCTGACCGGAGAGAGTTTTGTCTGCCCAATCAGCGGAAATTGAGGAATATACCAAGCATGTCTATTGAAAAACTTCAGCCTGCTGAAAAAGGAGCTGTCGGCGTTTATATGCCTTACTACCAAGGCGCAAAACGCAATATGTTACCCCTGGCAATTAGCCTCTACCAACAGGGATCTCTAGAGGGTCAGCGCCGTATCGAAGGGGGCGATAGCATTCCTTTTGTAGCGACCTGGTTTGTCTCGAACCTGCCAGCGGAGTTAACCCGCTGTCGGTTGCAGTTTGATGGAAATGCAGAACTGAGTTATGAGGTAACGCTGGCAAATTCTGAGTTTATTAATTACTTAATAGAAGTAATCATGAACTTCAGGCGATCGCGTCTGACAGATTTTTCTCAAGGGTTTTACCGCCGGCTGTTACGCATTGATGATTAAGCACTAGTTGAAATTCATAGGAGTGAACGGCGTGGTGAAATCTGCCAAATATTTGCTGGTTGGGTCAACACAAGCCTATAGCGGCAAATCAGCAACAATTTTAGGCATCGCTCATCAGCTAAAAGAAAAAGGAGTCGATGTCACCTACGGCAAACCCCTAGGAACTGGCCTAAATGTTAGTCAGCCAGAAGCGGTAGAAGCAGATGTTCGGTTCATGACAGATGCACTTAAACTGTCGGAAGAGTCGGTGCGCCCTCCTCTACTGTCTCTGGATGCGGAGACAGTTGCCAAGCGCTTGCAGGGGGAAGACACCACTAAATACTGTTCCTTGCTAGAGCAGTATTATCCGACGCAGGACAGTGAGTTAGTGTTATTGGAAGGGCCGGGTAGTTTAGTAGAAGGCAGTCTGTTTGATTTGTCTTTGTTGCAGATAGCAGAGGTTGTGGATGCAGCAGTGTTGCTGGTTGCCCGCTTTCACCCAGTGTTTTTAACTGATGGATTGTTGTTTGCCAAGCAACATTTAGGCGATCGCTTACTGGGGGTATTAATCAATGACATCCCTAGCCAACAGATTGAAGCCGTACAAACAACGATGCAGCCGTTTCTGGAGCGCCAAGGCATTTCTATTTTGGGAATGCTGCCGCGCAGTGCTTTGTTACGCAGTGTCAGCGTGCGGGAACTGGCACACCAACTACAAGCAGAAGTCCTTTGTCGCTCTGATCGATTGGACTTGATGGTGGAAAGTTTGACGATTGGGGCAATGAATGTCAACTCAGCGCTGAAGTACTTCCGCAAAGCCACCAATATGGCAGTGGTAACGGGAGGCGATCGCACCGACATCCAACTTGCTGCTCTGGAAACCTCCACTCAGTGCCTTATCCTTACCGGACACCTACCACCGCAACCGTTCATTCTGCAACGTGCAGAAGATTTGGAAATTCCTATTTTGTCAGTGGATCTTGACACTCTGACAACGGTAGAAATCGTTGACCGTGCCTTTGGTCAGGTACGCCTGCAAGAACCGATCAAGATGCAGTGTATCCAGCAACTTATGACTGAACACTTCGACATTGAGCGGTTAATGCACCAACTAGGGTTGGAACCAGCCATGACGGTGTAGGAAAGTTGGGAGCAAGGGGAGCAGGGGAGCAGGGGAGCAGGGGAGCAGGGGAGCAGGGGAGCGGGGAGCAGGGGAGAGAAAGAGAACCAATAACCCCTTTCACCCTTCATACTTCACCCTTCATACTTCACCCTTCATACTTCATACTTTCTCCCCTACTCACCGACTCAGTTCATAGTTACGGTACATCGGAAAGATTACCATCAGGAAGATTACTGACTGAGCGTTGTAGGGATGACAGCGAACGGTTGTAGTTCAAAATTGCATTGAGTAGGTTAACTTGGGCGCGGGTTAGTTCTGTTTGGGTGGCAATCACGTCAGTCTGAGTTCCAACGCCTGCTTGGAAGCGTAAACGCGCTAGTCGCAGACTCTCTTCTGCCTGGGTGACGGCTAAAGAGGCAGTCTGAATATTTTCCTGATTAGCCTGTAAGTTGTAATAGGCTTGTTCCACGTCCAAACGGATTTGGTCGCGCTGGTCGGCAAAACGAGCTTCGGCGATCGCAATATTTTTTTCTTCCTGCCTCGCTCTTGCTCTCGCTGCGCCCCCATCAAAGAAGTTCCACAGTAGTCTTGCTCCCAGCCTGAAGCTATCCACTGGTCCGTTGTCGTCACTAATTAAGGCTTGAATGTTATAGCTAGAAAACACACTGGCTTGTGGTCTAGTAGCAGATAGGGCAATCTGCCGCTGTTGCTGGTTGATCTCTCGCTGGACTAACTGCTGCTCTAACTCCGCACGATTTCTGTAGGCAAGGACAATGCTCTCTTCAAGCGCCAGTTCCCAGACACCTGCAACTTCAATGGGATCTGCTGCTGTCACCTCAACGAACTGGGCGAGATTTAATGATTCTACAAGCTGACGGCGGGTAATTTGTAGTTGAGCTGAGGCGTTGGTCAAATCTTGCCTATTATTGGCTAACTCAACCTGCGCCCGCAGGACGTCAAAGCGTGTTCCTAACCCTGCCTCTTCTAGTAGCTCTGCATCTCGAAGACTTCTAGCCGCTTCACTTACCGACGCTTGGGCAATACGTACTTGTTCGTCGGATTGTTGCAAGTCGTAGTAATCATTGGAAACATCAAGGCGCAGTTGCTCAGAGAGCCGTTCCACTTCCAACTGCTGCAAACGGACTCCTGCCTCAGCGGCGCGGATAGCTGCCGGACGCCGTCCTGCGGTATAGAGGTCATAGTTCAATTCCAACCCTGCACCTAAGGTTGTTCGCACTGAATCTTGGTCAGCCCCTACCCCGAATACTGGATCGATTTGTCCCAAGCTGGTACCGCTACCAGAATCAACTCGCGTGAGATCTACACTGGTGCCAACGTCTGGGTATCGCTCGGCTTGGGCTTCTCGTAAGCTGAGACGAGCGCGCTCTAATGTCAGTTCGGCAACTTGTAAGTCTCGATTATTTCGCCGTGCCAGTTCCAGTGCTTGCTCTAAGGTAATAGGTTGGACAACTTCAACGTCTACCTCCTCCGGTATCGTAGGAAAGGCTAGAGGGTTAGAAGCCGGACTAAGCAACTCCAGCGATCCCGGTTCTACAGGAGCTACGGGTCTTGGGGTATCTTCAACGGCTGGCAATTGACTAACATTAGGCGTGCGGCGATCGCTTGGGTTACCTTGTCCAACGACAGCACCAGAGCGAGGTAAATCAGAAGGACGATCTGCCGCCGTCATCGATGTTGGCTCTGAGGGGTTTTCTCTATCTTGTTTTTTTACAGTCCGTTGTTGTTCTGGTTGATGCTCATTTGAGCTATCTTGGGTGTCCGCAGTAATTTTCTCTACCGCTGCTTGAGATTCCGCCGCTACCTCTAACGTCAGCTCAGCTTTGTTTTCCCTGAGACGACGGAGAATTTCCTCTGGTAATAATCGGGCATTGGCATTGAGCGTTTGGCGTTTGGGAAGAGGAAACATCAAGGGGGAGACGCGATGAAAAGGAGAGTAAAGAATTCTCCTGATCTGCGCCTGTGTTCCTAAACTTTCCTCGTTTCCACCTTCATCTAAATTACCGGGATACTGCGCCTGCGATCGCAGAGTTTGTGAAGCACCGGGTTCTACAAAGTTGAAGGCGATCGCACTTGCGATACTGACAGCCAAGAAATGACGAAAAGTTGCCATAATTTTTGCAATTTGGTCTGTAGTCTCAGAAACCTTATCTCTAAAGCGCAATGTTTCAGCCACTTGTCACAATAGTGGTTAACTAGAAACCTTGGCAAATAAAAAAATCGTTAGATCGTTAGTCTAGGTTGTCATTGTCTAGTTGGCGGCTTGTTACTCGCCCCTTGCCCCTGAGCCGTCGAAGAAACTTTTTCCTCCCAAGAAAGCTGCTCTTGGAGCCAGGAAATCTCCGATTGGAGGACGCGGAAAAATCTTTGGCGGACGGCTTCTTGATAGTGATCGCTCATGAGCGGATGTTCGGCTTCCACACTTTCTAGGCGTAGCCGACAGACACTTAATCGCTGTTCTAGTAACTTCAATCGATTTGTCGGTTCCAAATGGCTGAAGAAAAAAAACTTAATTACAAAACGAGAGCGACTGTTAACCCAACTTTCATGGGGATGTTGTAGCATCTCTTGGTGCCACTGCTGACGCCCTTTTTCCGTAATCTGGTAAGTTTTCCGAGTTGGGCCTGCATTGTCCTCCTCAAGCACTGAGGTTGCCGTAATTGCCCCTTTTTCCTCTAAACGCTTTAATAACGGGTAAATTGCGCCATAGTTTACACTGATGCAACTACTCATAAAGAGTTCGAGTTGTTGCTTTAGGCGATAACCATGTAGGGGTTGACATTGCAGTAAACCTAAAGTAGCAAGTTCAAGCATTTATACCGGGCTGATATATTATCGAAATATATTATTATGTGTGTCCAGCTGGCAACAGTTTGATTAGAGTTCCGAACAGTAAAAGGCAACAGTTAAGCTATTAACTCTACTGACCGGGGAAAGTTCAATGATTAAAGTTGGTGCTTTACCATCCGGCAAGTCGCTGGGTGCCACGCTTTTTCTTCTCATTCTCACAAGTGCCTGTAGTCGTGGCGAACCACCTCTAGGGGCGGGGGCCCCACAAGGTGTCCCCGTCAAACTGGCATCGGTGGAGACAACTACTGTAGAAGAATCTTCCGAGTTTGTTGGTACCCTGGAAGCCGAGCAGTCGGTGGTGCTGCGACCGGAAACCGATGGGCGGGTCAGTCGCATCTATGTATCCTCTGGTAGTAATGTGGCGGAGGGAACGCCGATTTTGCAACTTCGCCCCGATAAAGGTCGAGCAGAAGTTGGGGGAGCGATCGCTAATGTCAGTGCAGCAAGAGCAGCACGAGATAACTCCCAGGCACAACTGCGGGCGATTGAGGCAGAACGGGCAAGTGCCGTCGCCGATCTAGCATTGCAAAACGATCAGTATGGGCGAATTTCTCGGCTGGTATCGCAAGGAGCATTAGCAAGGCAACAACTTGACCAGGTTAGACGCGATCGCGATGCGGCTCGTGCTGCCCTCAATGCCACCGACCAGCGGATTCAGGCGGCGAGAGCCAGTTTAGATCAAGCAAACGCGACCCTCCAGCAATCTCAGGCAAATGCCGATCTCGCCAGAGAAGAGTTACAAGAAACCCAAGTCACTGCCCCAATTGCTGGTGTGGTGGGAGATATTACCGCTGATATTGGAGATTACGTTAAGGCTGGGGACACTCTGACGACCATTATTCAGAACCAAGCGCTCAACTTACGCCTCGCGATTCCCGTTGAGCGATCGTCCCAACTGCGATCAGGACTTCCTGTACAGTTAGTGGGTTCTGACAATGAAGAACGCATGGCCACAGGTCGGATTAGCTTTGTTGCACCTCAAGTCAGTGCTGGTTCTCAATCAATTTTAGCGAAGGCAAATTTTCCTAATCCAGAAGGGCAGTTGCGTAGCGGTCAATTTGTCCGCGCCAAAATCATTTGGAATCGTCGTCCGAACAGTGTTGTCGTACCAACAACCGCCGTGATTTTTCAGGGTGAGGAACGCTATGTGTATGTGGCAGAAGACCCAGAAAAACTGGTGGCTCGTCGTCAGGTTGTGGAGTTGGGATTGATACAAGGCGATCGCGCCGAAGTCCAACAAGGGCTAAAAGGGGAC
The DNA here is from genome assembly GCA_019359445.1 of Kastovskya adunca ATA6-11-RM4. Classification (GTDB taxonomy): domain Bacteria; phylum Cyanobacteriota; class Cyanobacteriia; order Cyanobacteriales; family Coleofasciculaceae; genus Kastovskya; species Kastovskya adunca. The sequence goes on from JAHHHJ010000005.1 coordinate 249,801, forward strand.
GAGAGGATTATTGTTTCTGGTACCCAAAAACTATCTGATGGGGCACCTATTCTCCCCCTTGAGGAGGAAGACAAAGTTAGTCAACAGTCTCAAAGTAAATAGATTCCGCTCTTTTATCTCATCTCTACTTCCAACGGCAAAGGTTGGTTACTAGTCTTTATGGCAGCTTGAGGTAAAGTTGTTGGTTTTCAGTTTTTAGATGGAGGCCGTTGTCACGATCGCTAACCAGTAAAACCAAGCACTAACAACTGACTAAAAACCAACCCCATGTTTACCAACTTCTTCATTAAGCGCCCAGTCTTTGCCTCCGTCTGCTCCTTACTGATTGTCTTGATCGGGTTGGTAAGTTATGTCAGCTTGCCCGTGCAGGAATATCCTGACATTGACCCACCAGTGGTGAGCGTGACAACGGTTTACCCCGGAGCCAACCCGCTGCTAGTGGAAACGGAAGTGACCGAAGTTTTAGAAGCGGAAATTAACGGGGTGGAAGGAATTAAAACCCTCACTTCTGAGAGTCGAGAATCCGTTAGTGCGATTACCATTCAGTTTGATTTAGAGCGCGATACAGAAGTTGCCGCTCAAGATGTGCGATCGCGAGTTTCCCGTGTTGTTGGCGAGTTGCCTTCCGATGCCGAAGCCCCAATTGTCAGTAAGCAATCAGCAGACTCTTCACCGATTATTTGGTTCGCGCTGTACGGGGAAAAACTCACAACCCTGGAACTAAGTGCCTATGCAGATCAGACAGTCGTAGACGCTCTGGAAACCGTATCCGGTGTTAGCAGCGTGATTATCGGTGGCGAGCGTCGCTATGCAATGCGGCTGTGGATCGATCCCCAAAAGTTGGCAGCCCGCAACCTGACTATCCTTGATGTTGAGCAAGCACTACGCTCAGAAAATGTTGAAATTCCTAGTGGATTAATCGAAGGCGATCGCTCGGAGTATTCGGTTCGCACGCTAGGACGGTTGCAGACGCCAGAAGAGTACGAAGATCTAGTGATCAAGCGTAGCGAAGATGGCACGCAAGTCACGTTTAAGGAAGTAGGTTATGCCGAACTAGGAGCAGAAAACGAGCGCTCTTTCGTGCGGTTTAAGGGTCAACCCGCTGTCGGTTTAGGCATCGTGAAAATTTCTGGCGCTAACACCTTAGAAGTAGCTGAAGGTGTCAAAGCGCGGATGGCACAGCTTTCTCAAAACTTTCCCGAAGGCATGGAGTACGCCCTTGCCTTTGATAGTTCTGAGTTTGTCGAGTTGGCAATTCAGGAAGTGTGGAGTTCGCTATTTATAGCGATCGCCTTAGTCATTCTGGTAATTTTTCTCTTCCTTCAAGACTGGCGTTCCACCCTGATTCCCGCCATTACGATTCCCATTTCCTTGATTGGTGCCTTTGCCATCATGAACTTTGGGAATTTTTCCATCAACACCCTTACCTTATTTGCCCTCACCCTTTCTACAGGGTTGGTGGTGGATGACACTATCGTTGTTCTAGAAAATATTGTCCGCTACATCGAAGAAAAAAATCTCCCTCCCTTTCAAGCCGCTATAGAAGGGGTGGGAGAAGTGGTCTTTGCCGTTATTGCCACAACCGTTGTCTTAGTTGCGGTTTTCCTCCCAGTTGGGCTATCTGGCGGGACGACGGGACGGTTGTTTACAGAATTTGCCCTCACCCTTGCAGGAGCAGTCGTCTTTTCCTCCTTCGTGGCCTTGACCCTTGCCCCAGCCCTATCAGCGCGTATCCTGCGGCGGGAAAAAAGTGCTGGGATTCCCGGACTCGGCTGGGTACTGGGATACATTGACCGGGGGATCAATCGCAGCCTAGATTTCTATAGTTGGTCGCTGCGACACTTAATGTCTTTTAAAGGCTTTGTTGCCGGAGGATTTTTCCTCTGCCTTGCCCTAGCGGTTGTTTTATTCCGCTTACTTCCTGTCGCCTTTTTGCCTACCGAAGACCGGGGAGCCGTGTTTACGATTGTTCGCGCCCCCGAAGGAGTAACAATTGACTACACCGATGAGGTGATGGAGCAAGTGGAAACGGCATATAGCCAAGTGCCAGAAGTGCAAAGCTACTTCACCGTTGGAGCCTTAGCGCAGGCAGGACCAGGGCAGGTCAATCAGGGCATTGCCTTTGTCAAACTCAAGCCTTGGTCAGAACGCACCGAGCCGCAACAAGCCCAAGAAGCGATCGTCGGGCAGTTGTTTGGGCGTCTTTCTCAGATTACTGATGCGATCGTTTTGCCGATTAATCCCCCCTCTCTGCCAGGTGCTGGATTCTCTCAGCCCGTGCAATTCGTACTGCAAGGCACCGATTTAGAAAATCTTGCCGAGGCGTCAAATAACTTAGCGAATCGAGCGCGACAGTTACCGCAGTTAGTCAATATTGATTCTGATTTAAAGCTCAATAAACCGGAACTGATTGCAACGATTGACCGCCGTCGTGCGGCTGATTTAGGCGTCTCGGTGCAAAATATTTCCCGGACGTTACAGATTTTGCTAGGAGGGCAGGAGATTACAGAATATAGCCAGGGTAACAAACTCTATGAAGTTGTTGTCCAGGCACAAGACTCGTTCCGTCGCAGTCCAGAAGATATCCGGACGTTATATGTTCGTGCCTCCTCTGGGGAAATGGTGCCGTTGAGCAATCTCGTTACTATTACCCCATCAACTAGTCCTCCTTCTATCAAGCACTTCAACCGCTCCCGTGCTGCAATGATTGAAGGCAGTCCGGCACCGGGGACGAGTTTAGGTGAGGCGCTGGATGCGTTGGAGAGTTTGGCAAAGGAGGTCTTACCTGCTGGTATTCGTACGACTTTAGCAGGAACTTCTTTGGAATTTAGAGAAGCGGGTCAAGCGATTTTTTACATCTTTGGTCTTGCTGTGGCGTTCATTTTCCTGGTTCTTGCTGCCCAGTTTGAAAGCTACATTGATCCCTTGGTGGTGCTATTAGCTGTTCCCTTATCGCTTTTGGGTGCTTTTGGAGCCTTGTTGTTACGCGGTTTGGAGTTAAATATCTACAGTCAGATTGGTCTAATTATGTTGATTGGTCTGGCAACGAAAAACTCAATTTTGATTGTTGAATTTGCCAATCAGGTGCGGGAAACAGGACGTTCGACGCGAAAAGCAGCGATTGATGCTGGAGTAATCCGCTTCCGACCGATTTTGATGACGGCGTTTTCTACGATCTTTGGTTTGTTACCCTTGGCGTTTGCGTCTGGTGCGGGGGCGGCTAGCCGCATTTCTCTAGGGATGGCGGTTGTCGGAGGGATGCTTGTCTCAACTTTGTTGACTCTCTACGTCGTGCCAGTGTTTTACGTTATTTCAGAGAAGGCGGTATCTCGCCTGTTAAGGAGACGCCGCAATCATCAGGAGACAGAAGCGGATTAGTCGCTGGGGACTTTGAACCGTAAAGATAAGTAGTAGGAAAGTTTTAAGGTTGCTAGGGTGAGGAACGTAGAAATCAACTGCTGATGACAGAGAAGCTTTTTTCTTTACCTATTGGGTGTAGTCTCCGGCGTGCTACGGCTCAGGATATTTGGTCGATTCGCAAGTTAGTTCTGTCGGCGAAACTCGATCCTACTCAGTTGCGCTGGCCGCAGTTTTGGGTAATTGAATGTGAGGGGGAAGTGGTGGCGTGTGGACAGTTACGCAGCTTTTCTAGGGCGCAGGAATTGGGAAGCTTGGTAGTAGCAAAGCCTTGGCGCGATCGCGGTTTGGGTGCGTTTCTCACTGGGCACTTAATTGAGCAACACACTCAGCCGCTTTATTTAGAATGTTTGGGCGAAAAGTTAGCGCAATTTTATCGCTCTTTTGGTTTTGTGCCTGTCTCTTGGAAGAAGTTACCGCGATCGCTTAAATTTAAGTTCGGTATCTCTCAGCTCGCTAAAGTATTATTCCGCCTGCCTGTGGAGATTATGCAGTATCAAGGGGGGAAGTGAGAGCAAGGCGATCGCGCAACATCCTCTTTAACTTTGACGAGCCTGCAACCAAGCAGCAAGATCTGCGGCTTCCGAGAAATCCAACAGCGCCTCGCCCAAGTCTTCTAGTTCTGGCGTCGTTAGCCCTCGAATTTGGGCTTCTAGTTCCGGCTCAAGTTTACCAATTCGGCGTGTTAGCAGGCGCATGGTATATGTTAGTGCCTCTTCTTGCTTGCCTTCTTGCAAAATTTCTTGATAAATCACAGATTCACGCATAATTCCCTCCATAAAAATTCGTTTAATTAACTCTTTTTTGAACCGTAAACCTGCTAGCAGTTGAATACAGTTGGAAATTACCTGCCGTTGTGACGGTTCCTCTATTTTATCGACTGCTTCTGCCACGCGACCGAGAAGTTGGGTTGTATCTTCAGCCGCGCAAAGGGTTGCGAGTGGTAGCAATGCTGCTTCTTGGAGTAATAGTTCGGGGTCTTGCTCCCACATACGGATGACGTTATAACGATGCTGTGTTCCTTCGAGCTGAAATTGACTCTCTACTTCAGCCGCCGCACGGGAGTATTTGAGCAGGATAAGGAACTGCGTTATGGGTAACTGATAGCTGCGGTGCAGTCTTACCCAATAATCCAGCATTCGTAGGGGTAAGGGAGGATTTGTTTCGCCTCTTACTTGAAATTCAATCTGTAGTAGCCGTTGTTCTTGAGGCAGGTAAGCGACAAAATCAGCACGGACTGGCTCTATGCTTAGTTCAGTTTTTATGACTTCTACAGACTCAGGAGTTGAACCTAACAACCAGGTTGTAAAGCGTTCTGGGTAGGTTTCTGATAGATACTTGCAGGTATTGTCAAAGGACATAGTAATTCAGAAGAGATGACACCCCGTTGGCAAGATTAAGAAATGGCGATCGCCACTTTTATGCCAATAATTCATTGACTGCCATGCTAAACCCTTTTAAAACAGTTTGAGTGCCCACAACATCACCGCTACTCAATAAATACCGCTTCTATTGATTCCCCTTGGCTGCATCCCACATCATCGAAGCTTTGGAGGCGATCGCGCTTTCCCACCACACTAAGATCGAGATAGCAAGCTTAATTTTAGGAGTGTCTGCTTTGGCAAGCCAACCCTTGAATCGGCGTCACTTTCTCTTACTGAGTGGTGCCAGCCTCAGTACTGCACTGCTACTGAAAGCCTGTAGCGCCAATACTACCAACACACCTACAAACTCTGGTTCCGGAGATAAACCCTTGTCCTTACAATCCATTTCAGTTCCACCCGCCAACGGTAAAACAACAACCGGATTGATTGTTTTTTTGCATGGCTTTGGTGCCAATGCCCAGGATTTAGCTACTTTTGCACCGGCGATGAACTTGCCTGACTATCAGTTTATGTTTCCCGATGCCCCCTACCCCCATCCCAGCGTATCCCAGGGCAAGATGTGGTATAGCCTGCAAAGTCAGGATTTCCAGGGATTACAGGTGAGTCGCCAGCAGTTGTTGGAGTGGCTGAAGTCTTTAGAAAGCACGACTGGCGTTCCCCTGTCGCGCACAATTTTAGGGGGATTTTCTCAAGGCGGGGCAATGACCCTAGATGTCGGGTTAGCGTTACCCTTGGCTGGATTAATCTCATTAAGCGGCTACCTGCATTCCCCGCCTCAGCCCGGAAATTCTTTGCCACCTGTCTTAATTGTGCATGGTAAGCGAGACCAAGTCGTCCCAGTGGGTGCCGCGCAACGGACTAAAGAAAGCCTCACTGCTCTAGGAGCATCAGTGAAGTATCAAGAATTTGACAGTATGGGACACGAGATTCAACCAGCGGTTTTAGCGCTAGTGCGTAGCTTTATATTGGATGCTCTGAAGTAGGGGTAAGTAATAGTTACTGCCTCAACAGAATCCTCCTCCTTAGGGAACAATGCTTAACTACCGATGGAGGCATCTCAGATCCGCCCTAATTAAGGTGAGTAGAGTAGATTGCAACCGCTAACGGTGAATTACTCTCAAAATCACTATGAAAAACTGGCTTGAAAGATCGCGCAAAAAACGCTCGCGCCGATTTCCAATTTTAATTGTCGTGACTGGACTCTTTTTGACTCCCGTTCCTGTGGGTTTAGCACAAGAGGAAATAGAGGCACCTGTTCCGGCGGCTGAAAGTCCATCTCCAGCGAGCGCGTCTCTTGAGGGCTCATATTTTGCTGATGTTGTAGTCAGAGGTAGACCTGTCTTTCAAGTGGGTAGCCTTGCCGATCTTTCTGCTAGAGAACGGACGCAGATCATTAATCGCCGCATTGCCAGTCTTTTGGAACAGTCCCAAACGCTAGGAGAGGTAACAGTTAGCCCAGACAATCCCCGCCAAATTGCCACATTACGACTCAACAACCGGGTGTTGATGACAGTAACGCAGCAAGATGCAGAAGACTTTGGGCTGAGTGTGGAAGCATTAGCCCAAAGATGGGCAGAGCAACTGAATGGGGCATTAGATCAACCGCCCCTGGCAATTGATGTTGGACAACGCCTTTATGGAACAGTACAGCAATTGCTACGCGATACGATTGGCAATCTGCCTTCCTTTTTGGGAGCGATCGTTGTTGTTTTTATCACTTGGGGCGTAGCAAAAGGCGTACGTTATGGCGCGTTCACTTGGGCACAACAAACAGAAGGCGATCGCAGCACAGAAATTCTCATCGGACGCCTCGGCTATGGTGGCGTTTGGGTAATAGGCTCAGTGATCGCTCTGGGGGTTTTGGGACTCGACTTTGGGGCGTTACTAGGAGCATTAGGACTTACCAGTGTGGCTATTGGTTTTAGTCTCAAAGATGTCTTGAGTAACTACATCTCCGGCGTCATCTTACTCGCCGCTCGACCCTTTCGGATTAACGATCAGGTGGTAATCGCCGACTATGAGGGAACCATTACTCAAGTTCAACTCCGGGCGACAACGCTTAAAACCTATGATGGGCGGGAAGTCTACATTCCCAACCAAGAAGTCTTTCAAGCCAGCATCATTAATAACACCGCTTCCCCCCGCCGTCGTAGTTCTGTCATGGTAGGTATTGACTACGATGCTGATATCAGCAAAGCCAAACAAGTCATCTTTAATGTGCTTGAAGAGCGGCACGAAGTAGAAGCAGAACCAGCTCCAGATATCTTGGTGCGGGAGTTAGCGGCTAGCACTGTGAACTTGGAAGTGCGTTTCTGGGTAGATTCGCGACGCGCAGGTTTCTTAGCCATGACATCTAACGTCGCCCAACAAATTAAAGAAGCCCTGCAAGTAGCAGGCGTCGAGATGCCTAGCGATATCTACACCCTAGTATTTCGCAACTCTCCCCTTCAATTAAAGACAGAGGGGAACAGTGAGCAACAAGATGGCTCTTATCAGGTAGTTTTGCGTAACACAAACTCAACTCAGAATGCTTGATACTGCTCTATTTTTACGGGTATAAAATCTGATTATAGGGGTGCAAAGCTTGCGCCTTTACCCAAGATTTCTATAACTTCAATGAGGCATCAATTGAGTTGGCTTGGCTTTCTCTCTACTCATAGGCTGTAAGCAAGTCTCAATCAACTCCTCAATCCCATTAACAGGCAAAATTGGTACTTTTAACTGACTGGCAAGTTCTTCTACCGTCATGTCATCAAGGAAGCAAGTATCGCCATGCTTCAGCATTAGAGAAGGCAACAGAATAGCATCACCTAAATCTTTTCCCTGTAATCCTGAAAGTAAATCTTGCCCTGTCAGCAACCCTGTAACAGTTATTTCTTGACCCCAGTAGTCACTCCGCAATGGTGCCAAGTTCACGTCCAATCCTTCCACTTCGTTCAGTTGCTGTACCAAGGGTTGAAAGGCTTTTTCTACGGCATTTCCTACTACCCAGGTAAATTGCTGCGGGGTTTCCAAATGAGTTGGTAGTTTTTGAGAGGCGATGTCTTGAAACTGCGTGAGAAACTGACGAATTGAACCGACACCATTACCAATTTGTGGATAGTCTTCGTAATGGGATTCTGGTGGCAATTCCTCCCCTGCAATCAAAAACCACTCATCGGCTAACCAGGCAAATGTCGAGCCTAATTGCTGGCGAAACTGCTCCTGAAGTTTTTGAACTTGCTGAATAACTTCTTTGGCTTTTTCCTGACTAACAGGGATTAATTCATCTTCAGTAGGGCGAAAGCGGGTTAATCCTACAGGAACAACGGCGGCGGAAACAACTGCTGGGATATCTCCATCCCCGAAGGATGCCAAATCTAATAGGGTACGTTCTAGGTGAACGCCATCATTGATGCTGGGACAAACTACTACCTGAGCATGAATTTGCAGGCGGCGATCGCAGAACCACTGCAATTGTTCTAAAATCTGCCCAGCCCGATGATTTTTTAGCAAGCGTCTACGAATCTCCGGTTCTGTGGCATGAACAGATACAAATAACGGTGAGAGACGCATTTGTTCGATTCTGTCCCACTCTCGTTGCGTCAGATTCGTTAGGGTTAAATAACTGCCGTAGAGAAAACTCAGGCGGTAATCGTCATCTTTTAGATATAAACTATTACGCTTACCGGGAGGCTGTTGATCGATAAAACAAAAGGGACAGCGGTTGTTGCATTGAATCAAGTTATCAAACAAAGCTGCTTCAAATTCCAACCCCAGATTGTCATCGTAGTCTTTCTCGATTTCTATAAAATGATTTTTTCCAGCCGCATCAAGTACTTCCAATTCCAATACTTCATCAGCACATAAAAACTGATAATCAATTAAATCACGGGGACGTTGTCCGTTAATGGCAACAATCGCATCCCCTGGCTCAAAGCCAATCTCAGCAGCAATAGAGTCAGGAAGAATTTTAGTAATTAAGGCAGGTCGAATAGAAGCTTCACTCATTTTTAATTTGAAAGGTATATTAATGGCTTAGTATGAATAAATTTTTAGGCTAATTGAAATCAAGGGTTTTTGTTATTCAGGAGTTTCTTAAAACTTGTTTAATTAAAAAGCTTAATAAACTTTTTTGAGAAGTACGTGTCATTTCGCAACAAACGAATATTAGCAATATATAGCAGTTTTAATTTATTCGTGAAGGGTTGATAGGAGTGTATGGCTATACGCTCCTACACCAAAACTTTAGGGATTTCATAACTCGTCTAGGTAAGGGCTTGGGTTCTATTTTGAGGACTTTATCCCTGACTACAAACCTTATTTATTTACGTCGTCTTACTTAATCAGGCTACATCTCTACATTGTATAGTCGCAGATTAAGCATCTGTCGCTGACTTACCTCCTTAATCCTGAAAAGGTTAAGGTTAGGCGTTTTCTAGTAACCCGGCGAGGATCGCCCCTAAGATAGCTACGCCAAACACTAATCGATACCAGACAAACACCCACGCATCCTGTGTTTGTAGGTAACGCATCAACCAGGCAATCGAGACATAAGAAAATACAGTGGAGGAGATTGTACCAATGATTAAGGCAGACAAGCTGAGATCCCCTACCCCCGCTTCTGAGAAGTCTTTTAACTCTATTAATCCTGCCAAGGTAATGGCTGGAATACCTAGTAAAAACGAGAAACGAGCAGCAGTAGCGCGTTCTAACCCAATAAATAATCCAGCGGTAATCGTTGAACCGGAGCGGGAGACACCAGGGATTAAAGCCATCGCTTGAGCCAGCCCCATTAAGATGCCATCTTTGATTCCTAATGTATTAAAGTCCCGCTTCCGGATACCTATCTTTTCGGCAAAGCCTAGTAGTAATGCCATCACAATTGAGGCTGTGGCGATCGCGCCTGTACTCCGGATGGGTGATTCGTCAAAGTCGGGAATGAAAGCCTTAATCAATAATCCAAAAAAAACGATCGGGATCGTACCGCTCAAAATCCCGGTACCGACGCGGAAGTCTATAGATTGGTAGTCGGATCTGGCGATCGCTTTCGTGAAACCGACTGTGATGCTCGATAGATCATTCCAGAAGTACCAAAATACGGCTACTATGCTGCCTAGTTGGATGACTGCCGTAAACTCAAACCCCGGATCGCCCCAGCCTAGTGCCATAGGCAACACTTTGAGATGAGCGCTACTGCTAATTGGTACAAATTCTGTCAATCCCTGCACTAATCCTAGGAACGCCGCCTGAAACCAATTCAGCCCAGATGTTGTTGATGTTGACGCTGGGGCGATCGCGAGGGAAAAGTTAGCACTGAATGCTTTTAAGGGGAACGTAAGAATAAAACTGGTCAATGCCAAACCAAAGAGGGTAAAGGTTTGACGATGTAATCTGCTCATGCTATCCCCTGTTACCTCTTAACTTTTTGTACCCACAGGCTATTAGTAATACTTCCTGAAGTTACGCGTGTTTTTGCTAGTTATCCGCAGGATTTTACTTCGACTCAAAACTAGTCGGATATAGCCTAGCAGGGTGCCAAGCTTTTATCCAGGAGTTTATCCAACCTTTAAACAAAAGGGACAGGTAGCAGCAATTAAAGTTCACCCGCCCTAAGATAAGATTAAGTGAATGCCCCCCTAGGGGATATTTATGTGTTAACCTTGAGAAATATAAACATAAGTAAAGAATATTAACGCTATTTTGTTTAATCATACTTGGTTCTCATCGACAACCGCTTCTAACCCTGACTACCCCGATGTTTCAGGAAACTCATTTTTATTTAAAACGACTAGTCGCCAAGCTTGGTGGGTATTTGCCGTTGCTTCGTTTTTAGTTTCTGTTCCCGTTTTTGCCCAAGCCCCGCTGGTGCGTCATTTCCCACTATTTAGTCTAGGGATGACGGCAGGTTGGGTGTGGCTGGGATTGTTGCTGTTAGAGCGCCAATCTACGCAGGTGTGGGGGGATTTAATCATCGGATTTAGCTGGAGCTGGTTAGCCGGCTCGATTTATTGGGGTTGGTTGCGCTGGGAACCGTTGGTTCACTTGCCCATCGAAGCAATTGGATTACCTTTTGTTCTGTGGTGTTTGTGGCGTCGCTGGGGGCTAGTAGGCAATTTTTTCTATCTTGGCTCTTTATTCGGGACAGCGATTACAGATGTTTATTTTTATGTCACAGATTTAATTCCCCACTGGCGTCAGTTGATGCTGGTAGAACCAGCTCTAGCAAAACCGATATTTCAAAATGCGATCGCGCAAGTACAAACACCTTGGGGAATTAGCTGGGGGATCGCCCTCGTTGGAATTCTTCTAATCGTTGGTCTTTGGGCGATTGGGCGCAAGCAGTTATACTGGTGGGCATTTGGTGGTGCTGTATTAAGTACAATCCTGGTAGACAGCCTGTTTTGGATTGCAGCAACTCTTGCTTAAACAAAAGTGGCAGTTGTTGTAAAAATCAGGCATAGTAAGCGAGTGCTGTCCGGAAACACTCGTTCAGTAACCGAAGTGTAAACATGAACGCTTCTTTTAAACCTGTCATCGCCTGTCTTGCCTGTGGTGACTTTGCGTCCAACTCCATATCTGCTTCTTCCTACCGACTCTGGTAACCGTTATCTGCCTCTAGTAGGTAGCAACTGTTGGACAGTTGGTCGGAGTGACGATAACAATTTTGTGCTGTCAGACCGCTGGATTTCCCGTAATCACGCGATGCTACAGTGCACAGAAACTGGTGACTTTTATTTAATCGATCTCGGCAGTCGCAATGGTTCCTTTGTCAACGGGCGGCGGGTTAGTATCCCGGTGACATTACGAAATGGCGATCGCCTCACCTTTGGTCAAACGGATCTGGAATTTCACTGTCCCCTCAAAGAGGGTAGTAGCAATGCTAGTTCAACGGGGGAGGACAAAGAAACACTCACTTCAACCCTGCATGTCCGTCGCCTGATGTCGGTGATGGTTGTAGATATCCGCGACTTTACCGTCCTCACCCGACAAATCGACGAAAAAATCCTCTCAGCAGTAATCGGGACATGGTTTCGGCAATCGGGGGAGATCATCCGTGAAGCTGGTAGTTGGGTGGATAAATATATCGGCGATGCTGTGATGGCAATTTGGTTTCATGGCTCCCAAGGAGTGAGCAACGAAGAAGCGATCAACATTTTTCGCTCCGTCAGTGCTCTTCACAAAATGACCAGCGACTTGAGCAAGGAATATCCTCTCCCCTTCCCTCTGCGGATCGGTACGGGAATTAATACCGGGTTTGCGATGGTGGGAAATACAGGGAGTGGCGATCGCCCTGACTATACGGCGATCGGAGATACCGTTAACGCCGCCTTCCGCCTAGAGTCATCCACAAAGCAGATTGGGTTGGAGATTGCTTTGGGAGAAGACACCTACCGCTACCTGGTTGGTTTAGGGAAGAATCAAACAGGGTTTAAGCAGTATTCGGTTGACCTCAAAGGCTATGAGGTACCCACCGTTACCTATGCTGGTAACTATGCCGATTTAGATGCGTATTTACATCTAAATGCGCCTTTAAGTAGTGCTGAGTCCTAAGTTAGGAGTCAGTGTTAATAGTTGATCGCGAGCTTGCTAATCACCGATGACTGATCTGATGACTCATCTTCCCCGCGCTCTGCCAATCTTAGGAGCGAAGTGACTTATCGAAGTTGAACCTGGAAGACTTTGGCAAAGGCAGTGGCGACATCTTTACGGACTTGTTCTAGGGTGATACCAGGGATAAATTGAGCAAGACTACCAACAGGTTTATCGACAATACCGCAGGGAACAATGCGCTCAAATCCTGTCAAGTCGGGAGAAACATTCAACGCGAAGCCGTGCATCGTAATCCAACGGCTGACTTTGATCCCAATAGCGGCAACTTTCCGTCCTTCTAGCCAGACTCCAGTAAAACCAGGTAAGCGATCGCCTTTGAGTCCGTAAACCGCTAGAACCTCAATCAAGACTTCTTCTAACTGTCGTAGATACCAATGCAAGTCTGTCTGGTAATGCCGTAAGTTCAAAATAGGATAGCCAATTAACTGTCCCGGACAGTGGTAGGTTACTTCGCCACCGCGTTCTACTCGGAGAACCTCCCAACTGACTTTTGCTGGATCGAATTTGAGAAAGTCCAAATTTGCCCCGGTACCGAGAGTATAGACAGGCGGATGCTCTAGCAAGAGAAGGATATCGCTCAAGCTAGCATCCTTGATGCGTTCAGCAACTAGCGATCGCTGCCACTCCCAAGCCTCGGCATAAGCGACTAAGCCCCGATTCTCCAACAAGCACTGACGCAAAGGACAGTTCTCTTTGAGAGAGTCCGTCCCTAGGCGCAGTTCCTCAGGAAAAAATTTTTCGCTTCTTTGTCGGAGTTCGCTCATCGCACGCGTTTAAAGTTTGTATTTTTATTCACATTTCTACTGGTTTGTCAAAGATATATTGCTCTTCTGTGGCTCAAATGACCAAGAATCAAGGACTAGAGGCTAAGCAATAAACCTTAATGTCAAGGGATACGAAGGAATTTGAAGAGAAGTCAACTGTCACTGTCCTCCAGAATACAAAGTGCTACGGTGAAAGTAATCTCCAGAGCGGCAAATCTTAGGCCATAGCTGCTCTTAATATGACTCAAACTGTATCAGGACGGAGTAGTCAGTATGAAGCTTGTAATCCAAGGCAAGAATATCGAGATCACCGACGCCATTCGCGATTACGTGCAGCAAAAAATAGAGAAGGCAGTAAGTCACTATCAAAATTTAACAACCGAAGTAGATATTAATCTCTCCGTGGCTCGTAACCCTCGGATCAACTCCAAACAGACTGCTGAAGTAACACTCTATGCCAACGGTACTGTCATTCGCTCAGAAGAAAGTAGCGAAGACTTGTATGCCAGTATCGATTTAGTTGCGGATAAGATTGCTCGCCAGCTACGTAAATACAAAGAAAAACGGCAACACCAAAAAACCCATGCCTTGCCGAAAACAGGTGTCGTTGTAGAAGATGAGCCAGTGGTAACTGATCTAATTGGCGATCGCACGGCAGAACTCCCCTCTGAAGTCGTCCGCATCAAGTACTTCGCCATGCCGCCAATGACGATTGAAGAAGCCTTGGAACAACTGCAACTGGTAGATCACGACTTTTATATGTTCCGGAACACCAAAACTGGAGAAATCAACGTTATTTACGAGCGCAACCACGGCGGCTACGGCGTACTACAACCCCGCAACAATGTTAATAATGGCAACGGTAATCACAGCAACGGTAAGACCGATCGCAGTGAAGCCTTAGAACAAGCTAGCGAGTATCTTGCTTAAGCCTGAGTAACTTTTGAATCAAGACTACCAATTAGCCAGCTTGGAGCCAGTTAGACCCGACTTAGGGGTCTTGACTGGCTTTTTATTATTGATAACTAGCAAACCATCACCTGGGGTGATGGGTAATTGAAGAGTGGATTTTATCTAAGGGATATCAGCGAATTGCTGAATTTATGCAGCTGTTAATTGCTAAAATTGCACTCGTAAGCGGTAAAGCGCACTGAAAAAGCGAGTTGGTAGGGTCACTACTACAATGGCGGCAATCCTGGCGGCAACATCCTAAACCACAGCCTTGCATTGTAGGAAAAGCAAGCTCCTGAGGTAGGAAATACCTAAGGTGTTTGGCGAGATCTTAAGCGATCGCTCCTCTATGACCCAAGAATCAGCGTCTTTTTAAATCGCTGAGTGTCAACTTCACGAGAGCACCTCCGAAGCGGGAAGCCTTGTCTATGAGAGAGCAGGGGGGAACGCGAGGGCGCGTTTCGGCTAGGAATTCGGCGTGAGCGCGGTTCCTGAGCCTGCCGAAGGGCAGTCGAACGCTCAACGACC
>JAHHHJ010000034.1 GCA_019359445.1 Kastovskya adunca ATA6-11-RM4
CACTGTATTGAATTAACTTTCCTTTGGCTTTAAACTCTAATACAATCATTTACGTGGGATAACCCTACGCAAAATATTATACCATGAAGCCGTCCTAGTGGTCACTGAGCTGCCTGCCCTGAGCTTGTCGAAGGGTCGAAGTGAAGGACGGGGCTTTAGACCCTATAGTTTTCGGTAAATCACTGCAACTATTTGATTTGCGTTACACCCTACCCGGCATCTTTTATGGAATTAAAAGTTTTGATTTTTGGTGATGTTTGTCACTTTACTAGTTAGCACTAGATCACAAGTCTCTAAAACATCCGAGTTCATAGTAGAGACACCTTATTACTCATCTACTATGTCTGTACAGTGGTTTGCATCCTCGCTGACTATTGAGGAAGTCATTGCTGAAATCTTCCTCTCACGTAAAATTACTCGCGGCGACCAGTATCGGCTGATGTGTGTCTGGCTCTACGATCCATTAGAGGAACAAGAGCGCACCTTGATAGACCGCCTTTTTTACGGGATACGCCATGGCTTACTGCAGATAGTAGATTGAGGCGAATTCCCTGCTTTTATAGCGGGGATATTCTCGCCATATTTTAGGTAAACAGTTTTTGCTGGTCTACATCATTCGTCATGTTTCAGTTAATCTAAGAGAGAGTTTTACTGGATGCTCGTAAACAGAAGCTTTCTGAGAGGAGAACTGCGGTGGATTCGGCGAATCACCAAAAGATTTTAGGCTACTTCATTGAAGAAGCAAAAGAACACCTCGTAACCCTGGAAAAGGGGCTGATGGATTTGCCTACAGTAGTAGCAGATCAAGAAAAGATTAATGAGATGTTTCGGGCTGCTCATTCCGTCAAGGGCGGGGCAGCGATGCTGGGCTTAGGTAGCATTCAAAAAACAGCTCATCGTTTGGAAGACAGTTTCAAAGTTCTCCAAGAACATCGAATTAAAGTTGATAACAAACTGGAGACGTTTTTTCTAGGAGGGTACGATACCCTGAAGGATTTGGTGGAACGCCTGCAAGGACCGTTTGGTTTGCGGGAAGAAGAAGCCGAGGAAACCATGAAGGCGGCAGAGCCAAATTTTGTGCAGTTGCAGGATTATCTCGGCTCTTTGGTAAAAGCCGCTAGTCAGGCACCATCTGCCGCTCCGGCGGCAACGCAAGCACCACCTGCTAATTTTGCCGCGCAGGTAATGGTAATCCTCAAGCCCATGTTGCAGTTGTTTAAGCAAGCAGAAACGCCCAACAGCCGCAAACAGTTACTAGGCTTATGCGATCGCCTAGGGCAACTAGGAGCTAAAATTGATACCTGGCAAACGTTAGTGAAAGCCACTAAGCAAGCGATCGCTAATTCAAAAGTTCCCTTCAACGCTTTGGCACCTGTAGTCATCAAGGAACTAAAAACTGCCAGCGATTTGGTACAAGCCGGAAAAGCCAAGGCAATTGTCCCTAGCCCTACTTTGCAGAAGCTAGCCGCCGCCGCCGCCCCGGCTGCTGCTGCTACCACCAGCACGACTCCCCAACAAGTCACCATTCCCCTAGAGCCAAAAGCCGCCGCCAAAGTTCTGATCAAAGCCTTCAACAAAAAGCAGTTGCTAGAACTTGTCAAGATCCTTGTGCAAGTGGTGCGTTAACTGAGCTTTCGTCAGGAAATACTGTTAGGTAAAGGCGATCGCGCTACTCTAGCAACTGCACCAAACTCACTCAACCGAGGCTTTAAAATAATAATTTTGTCCTGCTGTGTGCAGGCAAACTTTATTTGTCTAGCCCAAAATTAAGATTGCCAGTTCCAATTGTTACCGTTCAATAAATCGCTTCCACCTTTCTGTTAGCTAATATTTTTGCCTTCATTTCCGGATATAACTAGCTAGTATTCAGCAGGAGAAAGAGGTAGTAGAACTCCCAAAAGTTAATTAATGGTAGGAACACAAGCTTTACCTGTGTTCCTACTAATATCGTTTGTCCTTTGACAATTCGGTAGTTTTAGGATTGGCAGTCGCCTTAGTAGAAATTACTTCGACAACTCACTATTAAATTCGTTAATGGGATAGCGTTTTAAATCCGGTGATTCCGAGCGCGGCAACAAGTTAAAGACTTCCCGAAAAACATCATCCACTCTTTCAAACGCCACTAACCCTTGCCGATCAAAAACTACTTCACCTTCTTGATCAATTAAGACCGTTTGAGGCACTAAACCTTTGTAGTAGTAGCCGGGTTCCGTTGGCTCGTAGGAAGATTTTACGGGGATAACATCGATATCAATAGGCAGGAATCTAGCCGCCCGTCCGTAAAATGCCTGTAGCTGGGAAACAGTCAGAGCATGCTTTTTGCAGTCACTACTGTCATCGACATAAAACACCAATAAAGTCGGCTTTTTTTCCTTCAGAGCCTGTGCCAAAGTGACAGGTGGTGGGACTAAAGAGCCGTTGCCAGCATAAAGTACAAAAACATTGCCGTCATAACGGTCATCTTCTAGAGAAGCAAGGGCTGATGGTGTCCCCAGCATTAGGGAAAAACTTGCCAGTGCCACCAGCATCAAGCCGCCAGAAACTAAACGCCGCCAAGGGGGAATAGGGGAAAAGGGATTTTTAAATTTCCCAATGATTTGCTTGACAAAGAAACTCAGAAGGGATGACACACTTGGAAATTGTAATCTAGAAAAATCCATGAAAATTCTGTTGTGGAACTGGTATTTTCTTTAAACAGTCTTTGACACTCCCACTCGCTTTAGCAGTGGGATTCTTGGTTCAGTGACTCGCCGTTAAACGACAGGATTGCTCCAATCGCCCAAGAGGGCAAATCTCCCCAAGCGTAAGTTCCGGCGTGCCCCGCCGTACTGAGTGCTAATTTCAGGATATTGATGGCAGCATTCACGTCCCGATCTTCAATGAACCCGCAATGTGGACAAACATGGGTTCTAGTGGATAGAGACTTTTTCACTTTCTTCCCACAGCTAGAGCAATTTTGGCTCGTATTGTGGGGAGGTACGGCAATAGTAACCTTCCCATATTTAAAGCCAAAGTATTCCAGCCATTGGCGAAATGTTGACCATCCAGCATCGCTGATAGATTTAGCAAGATGCCGATTCTTGACCAGCCCTTTCACATTTAAGTCTTCATAGGCGACCAAATCGTTAGATTGGATGACGGAGTATGCTACTCGCTTGCAATACTCTTTTCGTTGCCTACTTACTCCTAAATGCTTCCGAGCATATCGGTTTCTTGCTTTGTGGTAGTTTTTGGACTGCGGTTTAGCACCCTTGACGAACTTCTGGGATTTGTTTCGGTTCGCTCGATTGAGCTGACGCTCTGACTTTCTGTAGAACTGAGGGCAAGGTATGCAAGAGCCTTCGTTATCAGCAATAAAGAACTTCAGGCCTAAATCCAGTCCTACCATTTTCCCGGTTAGATTGGACTCAATTGTCACCTTCACATCAATGGCAAATTGAGCGTAATATCCATCAGCCCTGCGGACTAATCGAACTCGCTTAATCTGTTTGATGTCATAAAAGTTAAGGTCATAGGTTCCTTTGAGTTTAAGGGTTCCTATGTTTTTCCCATCCCTAAAAGTGATGGCTTTTCGTTTAGACGAAAGCTTCCACCCGCTGGTTTTATACTCAACCGAACGGCAGTTCTTTTTAAATTTCGGGAAACCTTTCTTACCCTTAACCTTTTTCTTACAGTTGTTAAAAAACCGAGCAATAGCGCTCCAAGTTCGTTCAGCCGCCGACTGTCGAGCCATGGAGTTGAGTTCGTTAGCCCAAGGGAATTCTGCTGCAAGTACGGCGCAATATTTATTGAGGTCATATTGGCGCAAATCCTTGTTCTCCATCCAGTAACGCAAGCATTTGTTCTGGATGAATTGGCTAGTGCGAATCGCCTCCTCTATAGCGCGATATTGAGCTTCTTTTCCCTTAACCTTGAACTCGTACACAATCATGGGTTCGACCTAACCACCACAAATCTTATATTGGCACTTCTACATAAGAGCGCTGATGAAGTTTTATGACTTCGTTGCCAGATTTATTGGTCAGCTCCGTACCTACGCTGACCCGCCTTATATCCCACGCTTAAAAGACGTGGGTTTTACGCCGTTTAATAAAGACTACTGATAAACTCAAACTCCAAACTGCTTTATTAGGATATAATTTCCGCCGATGAATCTTGCATCAGGCATTGTTACCCTACCCGGTGCCCTCCAGGAACAGGGGGTTAAGGAGGTAACGCTAGATGTGAGGTGAAGGATGAACGAACTGCAATAAATGCATTCGATGTAGCGGCACTCCCTTCGGGGGAAGCAAGCTACGGTGTAGGGTAAGACGCAAAAAAGAGGAGTGAACTTGCTAAATAAACTGCGCGTCGGTTTGGCAGTCGGAGTGTCAAAAACGGTTACATCCTTGGTGCGTGTGTTGCGTCTGGGGGCAGCAAGTGTGTTACCGGGGCAAATTGCCCGTCGCATTCAGCCTCAGTTGTTGCCGCTATTGTGTCAGCAGGTAAGAAAGGGCGTAATTCTGATTGTGGGCACCAATGGTAAAACAACGACCTCTCTGTTTCTGCGGACAATTTTGACAGGTCAGGGTTACAAGGTAACTCACAATGCCACGGGCGCAAATTTAATCAACGGCTTGGTAAGTGCCCTGCTAGAGGATACTAACCTGATTGGGCAGTTAGACGCGGACTACGCGATTCTGGAGGTGGATGAGAATATTCTGCCCTTGGTGTTGCGACAGGTAGAACCGGGGTTTCCTCCGTTGTTTATTTTGGGGTTAAATTTATTTCGCGATCAATTGGATCGCTATGGCGAAGTGGATACAATTAGCCAGCGGTGGAAACAAGCGATCGCCCCCTTACCCCCAGACACGGTTGTCGTTTTAAATGCCGATGACCCCACCCTCTGCCATCTAGGTCAACAATTACCGCAAAAGGTCTTATTTTTCGGGATGAGCGAACCCGATCGCTACCTTGAGGAAATTCCCCATGCGGTAGACTCTATTTATTGCCCCAGTTGCGGACATTCTCTCGATTATCAGGGTGTCTATCTCTCCCACCTGGGAGACTACAAATGTCCCAACTGTGGCTTTCAAAAATCCCCAGTTACCCTCAATAGCCGCGAGTGGCCGCAAATTCTCATTGGCATTTACAACAAATACAACACCCTGGCGGCGGGGTTAATTGCCCACGAAATCGGGATTAGTACAGAAGCCATCTTTGACGCCATCAAGAACTTCCGGGCTGCCTTCGGACGGGCAGAAGTCTTAGAAGTCGGCGGTAAGCAGGTAAGAATTTTATTATCCAAAAATCCGGTTGGGATGAACGAAACCATCCGCGCGGTGAGCGAACTCCAGCGGGCTGGCGAAACCTCCACAACGTTGATGATTCTCAATGACCGCACCCCAGATGGTACAGATGTCTCCTGGATTTGGGATGTGGATACTGAAAAGTTGGTGGCGGCTGGAGGAACAATTGTAGTCAGTGGCGATCGCGTTTACGATATGGCACTGCGCCTCCGCTACAGCCAGATTGCTCCCAATAATGGCTTCAAACTGATTGTCAAAGAAGATTTGCAAGATGCGATCAACACCGCCTTAGAACACACCCCCCCAGAGGAAACCCTCCACATTTTGCCTACCTACTCCGCCATGCTCGAAGTGCGCGGCTTACTGACTGGACGTAAAATTCTTTAAAACGCCGGGAACGCAGAGCAAGAACATCCTCCGCGTTCCTTTGCGCTTGCCTCAGCGCCCCTGGTGCGTTAAAAACTTATTCCATGTGTTATGAATCCCGAACAACTCGAACTAACAATTGGCTGGCTGTATCCAGGGCTGATGAGCACCTATGGCGATCGCGGTAACGTCATCTGCTTACAGCAACGCGCCCAGTGGCGAGGGTTTAAAGTCAATGTAGTCCCCCTAGATCAACAAGCGACAGTAGCGGACTTACACAAGGTCGATGTCTTAGTCGGCGGTGGCGCACAAGACAGGCAACAAGAAATCGTCATGCGCGACTTGCGTGGGGCAAAGGCAGAAGCCATTCGTGAAAAAATCGAAATGGGGACACCAGGCGTCTTTACCTGCGGCGCACCTCAGTTACTCGGTCACTACTACGAACCTGCCTTAGGGCAACGTATTGAGGGCTTGGGCTTGTTTGATTTTTCTAGCAAGCATCCGGGAATTGATGCCCGCCGCTGTATTGGCAATGTAGTATTTGAGATTACAGCCTCTCGGTTAGCCGCCGACTTAAAAGCGATGCTAGGAAGTGCGCCAATTATAATTGGTTTTGAAAATCATGGCGGACGCACCTATCTCGGAAATGTGGAACCCCTGGGACGGGTAATCCAAGGACTAGGCAACAACGGCGAAGATGGGACAGAAGGGGCATTTTATCGCAACGCGATCGCTACTTACTCCCACGGGCCCTTGCTTCCCAAAAATCCCTTTCTTGCCGACTGGCTGCTCCAAACGGCTCTCAAGGAAAAATACCAGACGCCAGTCGTCCTTACCCCCCTAGAGGATGCCCTGGCAGCCCAAGCTCGGAAAGCGATGTTTAAACGTCTGGCGATCGCCTCTGTGGAGAAAGAACCTCTAAAGTCGGGAAAATCTTAACTCATCCTCCTAGCTCCCTCACCCAATAGCTCAGAACGCGGCAATTTAACAACTCCAGAAATATTGAGCGCAATCTTTGCAATCATTAAAATGATTTGCCACAACGTAAATTCGCAACCAGGGATATGACTGGAAAAATAGAAGATAGCGGTGCTGCTGGTGTTCTCGTTCTCATACTCCCCATCGCGTTTGTAATAGTGATCCTCCTCAAGGCATGGCCTTTCGTACTAGCATTGCTCGTACTCGGTCTTGCCCTCAGAATTTGGCAACACTATCAATGGAAGCAGTGGAGCCAACAAGTAAACCCCTACTTCAATCAACTGATCAAAGAGAATCAGGGGTGTGTGACTTTCCTTGACTTGTCGATCAAGGCAAACATCTCTGGCCCCTCTGCACAGCGTTACCTGAACAAAAAAGCTGAAGAATTTGGTGCCCAGCGTCGAGTGCTTGAAGACAAAGGCACAGTCTATTACTTCCTCACCGCTAGCGCTCTCGGTAGCATCTTTGATGACAGTGAGCCGCTGGAATGGGAGAGTGATTTCGAGAGTCAAGAGTCTGCCCAACTAATGACTGCCGTGGAAGACTCAGAGCCAAGTGCGCCCAAGGCTCCAGAAGAGCTAGAGGCGATCGCGGCTAATGAACCCATCCCTCCAGCTACTCAAGCCACAAGTGAGGAGGAACCAGAAGCCTCTGCCACCGCATTAGAAACTGAGGAGGAACTAGAAGCCTCTGCCACCGCATTAGAAACCAAGGAGGAACCAGAAGCCTCCGCCACCGCATTAGAAACCGAGGAGGAACCCGAAGCCTCCGCCACCGCATTAGAAACCAAGGAGGAACCAGAAGCCTCCGCCGCCCCATTAGAAACCGAGGAGGAACCAGAAGAAGAGGAAAATAAAACCCCCGCCAAGAGCGAGGAAGAAGAAGACTTCTGGACAGATAGCTCTGAAAAAAACTCGGACAATTCTGAGTTGCTGATCCAAGCAGAACTGGCTAAACGGCTCGACGTTCATTCCAGCACTGTTGGGAAACGCAAATCTGACCCCGACTTTGCAGAGTGGAGCCAGAGTCGAGATCCAGAAGGCATTGCTTGGGAATACTCCCCGGATACTAAAGAGTTTATGCCGATAGACCTAGAGAAGGAAAAAACTGACACCGATAGCTAGCACAACAACTCCTGCTTGAGTGAAATCTTTCTAAAGACTGATTGATAAAAGCAAACAAGTAGATAATGTTGACCATTCGACTGTTTTTTCTTTCTTCAAGAGATTGCCAGAAGTTTATTTACTTGCCCCAGATGATTGGTTAGGAATTGGTTTCCGGCTGATAATGGCGTTACTAGTTGGAGCAATTATCGGCGCAGAACGGGAAATTAAAGCAAAACCTGCTGGGTTAAGAACCCATATGCTTGTGAGCTTTGGTTCTGCTCTCTTTGTGCTTATCCCCATTCTGATTGGTGTGGCTGACGATAGCGCTGATGCCCTCCCGCGAGTAATTCAAGGTGTCACTGCTGGGATTGGTTTTCTGGGGGCGGGAGAAATTTTACGGGAATCTCAGCCTGAGTCTGGAGGAATTCGGATTCGCGGGCTCACTTCTGCCGCTGCTATTTGGATTTCCTCCGCCTTAGGCGTGGCTGCGGGCTGTGGATTATGGCAACTGAGCTTAATTAGTGCTGCGCTAACTCTAGTTGTACTGAGAGTCTTTAAAAAACTAGAGCCTTAGTTGCTGAGGAACTTTGACTAAGGGCTTGGGGCGATCGCCTCAAGCCCTTGTTTTTTATTGCAGCCAATTAGCGCTCCTCATCAGCTGATAGGCACTGATTTAGCGTCAGTAGCAAGTTCCGTTCTACAGAAGCTGCTCTTTGCGCTTTACACTTCCTTCAAAAAAGAATACATAAACTTCACATAAACTTTACGAAAAAAGCTACGCCTATTTACGGAAATTAGTTAAATTCAGTTTAAATTGAAGTTAATAAAAAATTAAAACTTGTTTCGAGTGTGTCCGAAATGAGCAAAATTCAGGCTTTTAAAAAATTTTAGCCTCAGTTCTTTGACCAACGTGAAGGATAAAAAACTGCACCTCTCCCCCTATGTGAGGTTGCATCGTCCTGACCAATTGGGCATCGCCAAACGTTCAGAAAAAGTTGCCATCAGCAGTTTTCTGGCGGCAGTTCCTGCTCTTAACTCAATTTAGAAAAGTAATCAATCACCGTGGATTCCATCATCTCCTGCTCTCCAAGACGAATCGTTCGCTTTCTAAGCTTTGTAGGGCTAGGGCTGATCCTTGCTAGCGTAATTGGGCAGCTTTCCAAATATCTTTGGAAACTTGAGTTCTCCTGGTTGGACTCTTACTTTCAGCTATTTAACCTTGATGGGGAAAAAAACATCCCATCTTTCTACTCAACTGCTGCCTTACTGTTCTGCTCTATCCTACTGGCAACAATTGCGTTAATTAAAAAAATCAATCAAGACCGTTATTTCTTCCACTGGGGAGCATTGGCAACAATATTCCTATTCTTGTCTGCCGATGAGTGGCTCAGTTTGCACGAAAAAATGGGAAAACTGTTAGGTTCCAAGATTAATGCCAGTGGCATATTTCATTATGCGTGGGTAATCCCAGGAGCTATATTGGTTTTCATCGTGGCCTTGGCTTATCTCAAATTTCTTACTCATTTGCCTAGAAAAACCCGACGATTATTCTTGACGGCTGCCAGTCTTTTTGTGAGTGGTGCAATTGGGATGGAATTAGCGGCTGGGTACTACGTGACTAATCACACTAGTTGGAGCCGGATGATCTGGATGGCTCTGACGACGGCTGAAGAAGCTTTAGAATTTGCGGGGGTGATTCTCTTCATTTACGCCCTCTTGTCTTACATGAGTGTTCAAATCCAAGAAGTGCGAATTCGGATTGGTGATAGAGAGACATTGCTACCAACTCCAGAGAAAGTAAAGAGTCTATCGAGCCGGGTGTGATACGCTATCTGCGGTATAAGCCAGAGGAGTGAGTCATGGCAAAGTTGCGGGTAGGGTTGCTATTCGGTGGCTGTTCTGGAGAACACGAAGTATCAATTAGTTCTGCACGGGCGATCGCTAATGCCCTAACAACAGCCCAAAATGTCAATAAGTACGAATTGCTGCCCTTTTATATTCAAAAAGACGGGCATTGGCTCGCGGGGGAAGTACCTCAACAAGTTTTGCAACAGGGAACAACGCCTTTATTAGAGGCAGAGACAACACCGGATCAATCCTCAATTGCCAGTCCGCAGAACCTCAATTCCCAAGCTCTCAGCCGTTGGCAGTTTCCCTCTCAAGTTGCCGAAATTGATGTTTGGTTCCCCATCCTGCACGGGCCCAACGGGGAAGATGGCACGATTCAGGGACTCCTCAAACTCATGCAGGTTCCCTTTGTGGGTTCAGGCGTCTTGGGTTCTGCTTTGGGAATGGACAAGATTGCCATGAAAATGGCGTTTGCCCAAGCTGGACTACCCCAGGTGAAGTATGTCGCCGTCAACCGTTCTCAAGTTTGGTCGAGTCCCTGTGAGTTTCCCCAACTCTGCGACCAGATAGAGACAGCCTTGGGATACCCCTGCTTTGTCAAACCTGCTAACTTGGGTTCCTCTGTCGGCATTGCCAAAGTGCTCCAGCGCAGTGAATTAGAAGCCGCACTAGATAATGCCGCCAGCTACGACCGACGCATAATTGTCGAAGCTGGCGTTGTTTCACGGGAAGTTGAATGTGCCGTCTTGGGGAATGACCACCCCAAAGCTTCTGTAGTCGGACAAATTACGTTTGAGAGTGACTTTTATGACTACGAAACGAAATATACCCAGGGACAAGCCGATTTAATCATTCCTGCGCCCCTGCCAACGGATGTCACCTCAAAAATTCAGCAAATGGCGATTCAGGCATTCCAGGCAGTGGATGCCGCCGGATTGGCGCGGGTAGATTTCTTCTACGTTGAAAGCACTGGGGAAATCTTAATCAATGAAATTAATACGTTCCCTGGATTCACGGCTACCAGTATGTATCCCCGGCTTTGGGCAGCAACAGGTGTACCTTTTCCAGAATTAGTAGATCGACTAATTGAGTTAGCCCTAGAACGCCATCAGTGAAGTGTGAAGTGTAAAGGATGAAGGATGAAGGGGGAGCAGGGGAGCAGGGGAGCAGGGGAGCAGGGGAGATGAGGCGATGAGGCGATGAGGAAAACTGATAACCTACTTCATACTTCATACTTCACACTTCACCCTTCATACTTCAACCAAATTACCTGTGCCTGAGAGGAACGTTCTAGTCTACTCTGGGTTTTGTATCTGTTTGTAAATTTTTGGGAGAGTAACTTGGAACGGACATTTGTCATGGTCAAGCCCGATGGCGTACAGCGCAACCTTGTGGGCGAAGTGATTCGGCGTCTGGAGGCAAAAGGCTTTACCTTGGTAGGACTAAAGCTGATGAATGTACCACGGGAACTTGCAGAACATCACTATGACGTGCATAAAGAAAGACCCTTTTTTGCAGGTTTAGTTGAGTTCATCACTTCTGCACCTGTGGTTGCCACTGTCTGGGAAGGTGACGGGGTTGTTGCCGCTGCCAGAAAAATTATTGGTGCTACCAACCCGCTCACTGCTGAACTGGGGACAATTCGCGGTGACTACGGCATCAGTATTGGTCGCAACCTAATCCACGGTTCCGATGCGACTGAAACTGCCCAACGAGAAATTAGCCTCTGGTTCAAGGAAGAAGAACTGGTGAACTGGCAGCCGACCATAACACCTTGGCTGTATGAATAAAGGTTAAAGACTAAAAGGGAAAAGCAAAAACATTTTCCCTTTCCTTTCTCCTGTGGCTTAGTCCCGAATTCTTATCGAGTCTCGCTGACTTCTTCTGCGGATTGAACCTCGGCGGCTAGATCGGATTTTTCCACTGTCGGGTCAAGTTTAGCTTCCATGGCGGCGGCTTCCGCTGGCTCAACGGTGTTGCGTTTGGAAAATCCCCAGACTAAGACCAACGCGATCGCACTAATCATTAACCATTCAGGTGGTACGAGTTCTGGCTTCAAGGCTCTAATCAGAAGCCGGAAGCCGACAAATGCCACAGTGAGGTATCCTGCATCTTCCAGATGGCTATACTCTTTGAGCCAGCGGATAAACAAGCCTGCCATGAAGCGCAGGGTAATTACGCCAATTGTTCCCCCGGCAATCACCAGCCAGGTTTGATCTGAAATGGCGATCGCGGTGGTGACGCTATCTAGAGAGAAGGCTAAATCGGTAACAGCAATTAAAGGGATTGCCTGCCAAAGGTTCTCAAACCGGGGCCCATGATGTTTGTCATCATCGCTGTCATCAGAGGTGAAGTACTGAAAGACCAACCAGAGCAGATATAAAGCTCCGAGCAGCTCAAACTGCCAGAATTGAACTATCCAGGTTGCCGTCAAAATTAAGGTAATTCGTAAAACGTAAGCGGCAACTAACCCAAAATTGAGGGCGCGACGCTGCAATTTTTCATCTTCTAATCCGGCGGCGATCGCGGCTAAAGCGATCGCGTTATCTGCTGATAACACGGCCTCCATCACTACCAAGATCAGCAGAATGACTGGGGCTTCAATGCCAATATCGAAGGGCGAATGGAGGATGGGGTCAAGATCAAACATTAATGCGGATAAAAAAATTGCAATTTGCACCAAATAAACAGGCGCACGTTCACAAACTGGGCAAAATAATGCCTTCCTTTACCAAGCTTAACCTCTCGTCAAGGAATTCTGTCAAAAATCACCCCAAAGGCAACAATGCCCATAGGGAATGCTGCCTTGCCAGCGATTAATATTGCATCTTGTAACAAAATATTTTGTAAAGGGTCATTAATAGCGCAAATTAAGTGGTAATTACTGCTGTAATCAAATCAAGAGGAATACTAATAATGTCTCTATCAGATACCCAAATTTTTGTCGCCTTGGTAGTCGCCCTCATTCCTGGTGTACTCGCCGTTCGGCTGGCAACGGAGCTATCCAAGTAAGGTATAGTTGCCTCGAAAGCGCTAATTTCAGCCGTTGCCAGTCAAAAGTTCCGGTAATTGCGGTAAAGAGCTGTAAATTATCTGATAACATCGACTTGCGGCTGCTGGAATTGGTGCTTTGTACCTTGTATCTCAATGCGAACAGAAGACAAAGCAGTAACAAATCCGGTGTGTATTTTGTTTGTTTAGACAGGGCTTTAAAAGCGAGCGAGCCGCGCTAGCTAACCGTGCAGTACTGTGAGCACCATGAACGCATTTCAACCCTCCCCACCGCCTCAGCAACCTATAGCCCCTCGTCGCCGGGTTTCTCAATCGGCTAGGCGTCAACAGCAACGTCACCCTTACCGGGCAATGGGATGTGAAATGCTACTCAAGTTAGTTGCCAATGGTGTGATTTCAGCCGCAGCGATCGCGGCTCTTGCCCAACTCTTGCCTTATCACCTATCTCAGCAATCCAAATTACGAGAAGTCAGAGCGGAAGCTAGGCAAACCGAAAAGCGCGTCACCGACTTGCGTACCAACTTCAGCCGCTACTTTGACCCTCAGCAAGCCAAAAGCGTGATGCAAGAGCAAAGCTATCGCCGAGACCCTACACAACGTCAGGTCGTTTGGCAAGACCAGGATATTAGAGATAGTCGTTAGTCCTTGTCCCGAATTCAGAGCTGATTGCCAGGATTTTAATATACCAATCCCCAATCCTGAGTTCACGCCGTCGCTGGGCTGAGGAGTTGGTTCATCCAATTGCTTATTTTTTGACGCAAACCTATACCCGCAGTCGTTTCGGGCAATTGATCGTAGGCGCGTTGATAGTCAGCGATCGCGCAGTTCCAATCGCCCCGTAAATGATAAGTGCGACCCCGTTCTGCATAGACATGGCATTCTAAGCCACCCAAGAGCAATGCTAAATCTAAGTTTTCCAGTGCTAAATCGTAAAGCCCCATCTCGCGAAAAGTAATAGCTTGATTAATCCAGCTACGTACATTACCAGGATTGAGATTCAGCGCGACCTCATAATCAGCAAGAGCTTCAGCAATACACCCTTGAGAGATGTAGCAGTTGGCGCGATTATTATAGGTGCTGTCAAAGTTGGGGTCAATTTGTAAGGCTTGATTGTAGTCCTCTAGGGCAAGAGCCTGTTGACCGCTTTGGAAGTAAATCAGTCCTCGATTGTTGTAGTTAGCGGCGCTAGGATTGCGCTCCACCAGTTGAGTAAGTAACGCGATCGCGCTCTTATAATCCCCTTGTTGGGCTTTATGGCGTGCAGTCGAGCGCAGGTGCTTTTCAGAACCTTTCTGACTGGCTGCTGCTAACGATGTAACTTTGCGGGACATAGGTACCCACGTTCTGTTTTGGTCATGCCAGTTTGTATAAGTACGAGCATCCATATCTTTACCTGTGACCTTTCTATCTATAACTAGCTTATCGGCTTACTTCTATTCCTTGATCGTTGTTTGTGTCAGTTATTGAGGCGTCTCGTTACCCAGGAACCGCTCCCAAAATTCCGACAATCTGCTAGTAACTACAACACCAAATAAACGCTTTCCATAAATTACTCAAACCTGGCTCTTTTAGGTTTGAATACCATCAAAGTGCTATAGGTAAGCCGGAGAGATATTCTCTGCCTATAGGTACAGCAGAGCCAGCTATCTTTCCTCTGTCTAATGATAAAAACAGGGGGGATTGGAGATTAGCGATTAGAGATAGGGACGTGAAGGAGCAAAGATGAAGCAGGAAACTAATCTATAGACACCGACGATCAGCCATAAGCCCTTACTTCCTTGTGTTGCAATCACTGAGTTGCTCTTACCTGACCTGAATAGATGCTGATAGAATGCAAGCGAGCCTATTAATTGACTTGTTTTCAATTGTTAAGGGAAATTTCTTTATGACAACTGCACCAACATTTGCGAATGCGCCTGATGTCTCGGCAGACAGCTACTTAGTTATTGGTTTAGCAACCTGCTTTATCAAAGAAGATGGCGAAGTGCATCAAGTCAAAGTCATCGAACCTATTCCGTCTGCTGCCTTAGAAGCAATTTTGAAAGGAATTCCTACTTCTTATCAGCTAGCTAGTGCAACGACACTCAGCGAAGTGCTAGTTGATGAAACTCCTCAAAAGTTGCCTGAATTTGGTGAAGATACACAATTTTGTGATGAATTTGCCCTTCGTGCCTTCTCTGCCGCTCGCACCTACAAGAGCCGTCTAGAAGCTCAAGCCCATATCCCCTTAGGTACAAGCCGTAAGGACTTTAACTACTCTACAGAGCGGAAGCGGGTTTTGAATAGCGTTCGTCTGATCACGACAGAAGACAACATCAAGCAGCACTCTCACACTCACAAAGTTCTGTAACCTGGGATTCGGTATGTTAAAGCTTTACGGTGGAGCAAGAAGTCGGGCGTCAATTGTTCAGTGGTATTTAGAAGAACTAGGTATTCCCTACGAATTCATTTTGCTGGATATGCAGACAGGCGAACATCGGCAGCCAGAGTTTCTGGCGATTAATCCGATGGGAAAGGTGCCAGCAATTGTGGATGGAGATTTTCAACTTTGGGAGTCAGGGGCAATTCTGCTTTACCTGGCAGAAAAACAGGGTCAGATGCCGGACAGCCTTGAGCAGCGTTCAAAAATGACGCAGTGGGTTCTCTTTGCTAATGCCACGCTTGGCCCAGGGGTGTTTGTAGAAGCGAGTCGGGAGCGGGAAATTCCCAAGTTGATGACCCCACTGAATGAGGTTTTGTCACAGCAACCGTTTCTGATGGGAGAACAACTAAGCGTTGTCGATGTGGCAGTCGGCTCAATGCTGGCATACATCCCAATGCTGCTGAAGCTTGACTTGAGTGAGTATCCAGCTATTGTGGACTACATCAAGCGGCTTTCAGAACGACCAGCCTTTAAAAAGGCGATGGCAGGGCGGGATTAGGGGTGCAGGGGTGCAGGGGTGCAGGGGTGCAGAGGTGCAGGGGTGCAGGGGTGCGAGGGAGAGAAAAATCGATGACGATTAGCCATTACTCCAATCGCCTATTTCATCCTTCACCCTTCATACTTCATCCTTCACCCTTCATCCTTCACCCTTCACCCTTCATCCTTCATCCTTCATACTTCATCCTTCACCTCTGCTACCGATACTCCTCATCACCCCATCAGCTTATTCAGCTTGACTCTGTGGCAATAAAAAAGGCACCCATAGGTGCCTGGTGCAATCTTTATCTTCTGAAGACTTAAATTTAGCGGAACCCCACAGCCGCTTGCCAAACGAATGCCAATAGTAAGAAGAACACAGGGATGACCGGGAGGACGTCTACTAAGGGATCAAAGATAGCGTAAGCTTCCGGCAGTTTCGC
This sequence comes from Kastovskya adunca ATA6-11-RM4, assembly GCA_019359445.1. Classification (GTDB taxonomy): domain Bacteria; phylum Cyanobacteriota; class Cyanobacteriia; order Cyanobacteriales; family Coleofasciculaceae; genus Kastovskya; species Kastovskya adunca. The sequence continues at coordinate 15,941 of JAHHHJ010000034.1, forward strand.
GAGTAGCAGTGCAGCTTCCATATCTCAATAAATTTTTCCAACACAATTTTCACTATCTGAGAGATTTTAACATAACTTCTCTTACGAGGAGCTAGGAACGGAAACATCCAGCCACTGGGCAAATTCTGTGGTAAAGCGATCGCTCAAAATTGCTGCTCGGATTTTTTGTGTAAAGCCTATCAGTTCTGTGACGTTATGCAGCGAGAGTAAGGTGTACCCCAAAGATTCCCGCGCTCGGATCAAATGGCTCAAGTACGCCCGACTGAAGGTTTGACAGGTATAGCAAGGGCAACTCTCATCTAGGGAGGTAAAATCTTCCCGAAAGCGGGCATTTTTCAAATTCCAGCGTTCGCCCTGTACCAACGCCGCTCCATGACGCCCTAAGCGAGTGGGAATCACGCAGTCAAACAAATCTACACCCGCCGCGATCGCCTGTACCATTTCCCGGTAAGTTCCCACGCCCATCAAGTAACGGGGTTTATTTAAGGGTAGATGGGGCGCAGTTGCCCGCACTATCTCGTGGATCAATTCTGGTGGTTCTCCGACACTGACACCCCCAATCGCATATCCCGGCAAATCTAACTCCACCAACGACTTTGCCGCAGCTTGTCGCAAATCGAGATAAACACCCCCCTGAACAATTCCAAACAACGCTTGCTCTTTGGGGCGTCTATGAGCTTCTACACAGCGCTTTAGCCAGCGGTAGGTTCGTTCGGTAGCTGCCTCCACTGCGGCACGCTCTGCTGGATAGGGAGGACACTCATCAAACGCCATAATTACATCGGCACCCAAGGCGTTTTGAATCTCAATTGAGCGTTCTGGTGTCAAATTGATCATCCGCCCATCTCTGGGAGAGCGAAAAATCACACCCTCTTCACTAATTGTTCGCAGCTGACTCAAACTAAATACCTGGAAGCCACCGGAATCCGTAAGCATCGGGCCTTGCCAGCCCATAAACTGGTGTAATCCCCCAGCTCCCTGGACAATGCTTTCTCCGGGTTGCAGGTGTAGGTGGTAGGTATTTGCCAACACCATCTGTGCACCAGCTGCCGCCAAGTGTTCTGGTGTAAGGGTTTTGACCGTTGCCAATGTCCCCACTGGCATAAACCTTGGGGTTTCTACAAGACCATGGGGCGTCACAAAGACACCAGCCCGTGCTGCTGTCTGGCTACAAGACGCCTGACACTGAAAAGAAAAGTCGATTGTTGATTGCTCCTAATACGCCAGAAACAGAGCTAATTGCTCCAACCTATCATCCTAGCTCACACACTCTCTGCTTTGACTAGCTCTAGAAACCGCAGTCACTATCGTCGTCAATTTGCACATCCCATTTAGCGCTTAATACCTGCGTCACCATGGCTTCGAGAGCATCCGCATTCAATCGATGAGTAACTTGCTCTTGCAGAGGATTGGACAAGGGAATGAGCCGCAGTTGGCGATTGTCTTGAATTAAATCGAAGTAGGTTTCTTGTTCAGGAGACTGGGCGAGATGGAGGTAATCAAAGCTCAGGATATTGAGATAAAGCGCATGGTTAGCAATGATGGTAGACCGCTGCACGTCGGTAAATACTTCCATGACGCACCCTTCTCCCTCACTATGTAGCTTGCCTTCAATGGAGTGGATGTAGCGAACGCGACCTAGATCGGACAACAGGTGTCCTATGTCTTGTTTGTTAACAATGATACCCGTGTCGATGATACAGGGAGATGGGAGATGGTGGGGAGGTTGGTGATGACTCATGGGTAAAGCCTATGGATGCAAATTGGGGCTTATATTGCCATGCAACGGGCAAATAGAACAGTAGGGTCTGACCCTACACGCTAAAGCCTTGCGATCGCATGTTAGCTGATGCGACGGTCAGAATTAAGAGCGAACTATCAAGCACCTCTTATTCCGATCAATGCACAACCTTACTAAACAAGTACTTGTCGGACTTCCCGTGGGATACAAGTAACTTGCTGCTAGTTATAACAGTAGGGCATGAGACAATACTAGCCCAAGTTTCTTTAGCGGAGGCTAGAACTATTCACAGAATTTCCACGGGCTGGTCTCCATGAAGTTGTTTACCTACCGACAGATTACGCAGTGGGGACAGAAGGCTTGGTACTCTTGGTGGAGTGCAGTAGCCTTTTATACCTGTTTACCCGTACCGGAAAGCTGGGCGCTGGAGTTTCAACGAATTGCTCGTTTAGCTCCTCTAGTGGGCTTACTCATTGGAGCCTTGCTAGGGCTTGTAGACCGTGTTTTATATCAATTCGATATACCTATCTTAACTCGTTCGGCTGTGGTTGTCATGAGCTGGGTGGCGATTACAGGAGGGTTGCACCTAGATGGTGCGATGGATACAGCCGATGGTTTGGCGGTGCAAGACCCCAAGCGGCGTTTGGCAGTGATGACAGATAGCGCCACGGGGGCTTTTGGGGCAATGGCAGGGGTTGCCATTCTCCTCCTCAAAACGACAGCCCTGACTGACCTGGGGAATTCCCGTATTTTTGTAATCATGGCAGCCGCCGGATGGGGACGCTGGGGGCAGGTTGTGGCGATCGCCTGTTATCCTTACCTCAAACCCACAGGCAAAGGAGCCTTTCATAAGCAAGGTATCAAGACGCCTCAAGACATCTTGTTAGGGCTATTCCTGTTACTTGGCGGCGGTGGAGTCGGGTTACTACTGGGTATTGACACTCACCTGTTTGCCTTGACAGCTTTGGGAGGAAGTGCGATCGCCCTTTTAACAGGTGCCTGGTTTCACCGATGCTTAGGCGGTCATACTGGCGATACCTACGGAGCGATCGTCGAATGGACAGAAGCCCTATTACTTTGCCTGCTGACTAGCCTTTCAACTCACTGAACTGGCTTCAGGCGCGTCACCTTTAAAGTAAATTTGCCGCCCCCTGTTTCCCCAAAAGCTCGCACCCGAATGATGTACTGCCCAGATTCAGTAATCCGGGAAAACAGCAGGGAATTGGTTGTTCCATCTGGCCCATCGTCATTTTCTGCCACGGTAGAACCATCTGCTGCGATTAGCTTAACGATGCTATCAAACTGTTCTGACACCAAATCAATGGCGACTTGGTCACCTGCCTCTAGGTTAGTGATATAGTCGCGAGAAAATCCTCCCTCACCTGTGGGAATATCGTTTTCCGACAAAGTATCGGAAATTTCATTGCCCTGAGGAACCGGAATTGGGTTGTACAGGCGATTCTGCGCTCTTGCTGTTGCCGTCGTTAAGCCTAGCAGCAACACAGTTGCAGGAACGAACAAAGCATAGCTAAACCGAGCGGCAAAAGCGTTAGTCATATAAAACTCGTTATCTATCTAAGCAAAGCAAGAACCGCTCAATTATAAGCTGTGTAGAGGCTGTGAGTTCTGAGTCCTGAGTCCTGAGTAGGGAAGAAAGGATGAAGTATGAAGGGTGAAGGATGAAATTATTAGGCGATTGGTGTAATGGCTAGTTATCGTCAATTTTTCTCTCCCCTGCTCCTCTGCTCCTCTGCACCCCTGCACCCCTGCACCCCTGCACCCCTGCACCCCTGCACCCCTGCTCCCCTGCACCCCTGCACCCCTGCACCCCTGCACCCCTGCTCCCTTTTGGAATCCTAACGAGCGGTAAGGAACTCGAAGCGATAGGAGTTACATTCTTGGTACGGAAAACCCGACTCGCAATTTTTAGGAAAATTTATTAAATATTTGTTAAATAAATGGTGACGACAAGATCACAAACTGGTCGTAGGTTATACGGCGTATTTAGCAAATTCAACTTCATATCTTTGATTTTTCAGCTCTAAAGCCTGCTCCAGCAGGACGAGCAGCAAGGCGTTACCTAATTCATCAAGCTGCTGACAAAACAATATCTCCACCTGTTTTGCAGGTAATTTGACCGTCTCCATTGCATTCAAACGCTAAGAGGGAAAGGTTTTATGAAAATTGCTCAGGTTTCGCCGTTATGGGAACGGGTACCTCCACCGGGTTATGGCGGAATTGAACTTGTTGTTGGGCATCTAACTGATGAATTAGTCCGTCGCGGTCACGAAGTGACTTTATTTGCATCGGGTGACTCGCAAACCTTAGCCAAGCTGGAACCAGTGTCTCCCCGTGCACTACGCCTTGATCCTGCGATCAAAGAACCTGCGGTTTACGAGATGCTGGAACTTAGCCGGGTTTGCGAACAAGCTGCAGAATTTGATGTGATTCATTTTCATATGGGTTTTGCTGCCCTTCCTTGTACTCAGCTACTGAAGACCCCAATCATTCACACGTTGCACGGTAACTTTACACCGGATAACCGCAAGCTTTTTATCCAGTACAAGAACCAGTCTTACATCAGCATTAGCAACGCTCAACGCCAGCTAGAGCCGCGCCTGAACTATGTCAGTACGGTCTACAACGGTATTGAACCCCAAGATTACCCGTTCCAGGCGCAACCTCAAGGTTTACCGTACTTGGCATTTTTAGGGCGGATATCGCCAGAAAAGGGGCCAATGCACGCGATCGCGATCGCCAAACAAACAGGTTGGCGGTTAAAAATGGCAGGTAAGATTGATCCCGTCGATCGGGAATTCTTTGAGCAGGAAATTGCTCCCCACATCGATGGAAAGCAAATCCAGTATTTGGGCGAGTTAACGCACACAGAGAAAGCCGAGCTTTTAGGAAATGCCTCGGTAACGCTATTCCCGATTACCTGGCAAGAACCCTTTGGGCTGGTGATGATCGAGTCAATGTGTACCGGAACGCCCGTTCTGGGCATGGGTTTGGGTTCAGTACCAGAGGTGCTCGCGGGTGGCAAAACGGGTTTTGTCTGCCATACCCTTGAGGAAATGATTGCTGCGATTCCGGCGGCTGTGGAACTCGATCGCCAAGCCTGTCGGGATCATGTGGTGCAAAACTTTAGCATTACTCGGATGGTAGACGGCTACGAAGCGGCTTACCAAAAAGTGATAGAAGAGTTGGTATCTGGAAACGGACACCTGCAAACTCTATTCTGACTCCCTAAGGATTTTTAACTCAAAAAAAAGCGGGTATCTATCAACTATGCTGATAGATACCCAATAGCTGGGCATCAAGTTTGCCAGATGCCGCACACAACACACTCAATCCTTACGCTGGGGATAATCCAATATTCGCCTGATTAAAGAGAATCAGCGTCCGCCTCTGGACTGACTTTAAGCCACCTGAGATTTCGCTAGCCTTCATCAATTTGATGACTGCTGCTGGCTATCTTTGGACTGGCCATCTTCCTCGTCCTCATTTTCATCTTTCGGCGATCTAAACCGCCGATTTCTAGAGAAGCGCCCCGTATTTTTGCGTTTGCGAAATTTACGAGCGTAGGCTTGATTCCGTTGCGCCTTTTCCTTCTTTAGATTGCGGCGCTTTGCCATGTTGACCTCATGAAATAACAATGATGCCTCACAAACCTAATTCATAAATTAGGTCAGCTCGGCTTGTCTATCTTAGCAGTGTTACTAGTCTACGCTTAAGCAACCTGCAAAAAGATGTCTGAGTTAAGTAGCCAAACTCCAGATATATTTCCCACCCCTGGTGTTACGAATAAATATCTGGAGCGTCTTTGACGACTCCCGCCGCTAAACCCTTGGGGTTCTAGCGGGGGATTCTTAAGAGATTTTAACTCTTAAAGGCTGCGCCAAAACAGCCACTACTCTCTCCAGGTTAAACCCATCGAGGCTACATTTTCTCCCAATATTAGCAGCGCCATTCGCATCAGCCGAAACCAAATGTCCACTACGACTACGATACAAACCCCGTTTAATCCGTTTCCCAGAAAATTTATAGTCTTGCGGGTTGTCAGGGTTGTAGGTAGGAATACCATCTCCGTCCAAAAAACTTGCCTTACTCGTGTAAGACTCTTCTTGTTCGAGATAAGTCAAGCCATACCTTTGGCACAAAGCCTTGAGTTTATTTCTCAAGCTCCAATGCGGAATTTGGACAAAGTTTTGATTGTTTCTGCTGCCAATGTTAATCTCTTGCTTCATCCCAGGATTAACACCGACAATCAAGGTTCCGACTTTATGCTTAACACACCAATCAATAATATATCGAGCGGTTTTGTTGAGGTAGTCCCGAAGGCGATTGTTGCGGTTAATTGTAAGCCTAGCTTGACGTTCTGTAGTTCCCTTAATTCCCTGCAAGTCTTTGATACTTTGCAACCGTGCGTTTTCCTTGTTGAACCACTGGTTAAAAGATTTAAGTGGTTTGCCATCCATAATAAAGGATGCCCCAGTAGTGCTAACACAACTAGCAAGGTTGTCAAGTCCCAAGTCAATTGCAAGTTGATTCTTCGGATCTACAGGTTGTGGTTCTGGTTCTGCCTCAACAATATATTCGACTTCAAAGAATCGCGCTTTGTATCTAGGCAGAATACGAACCTGTTTCAATTTCTTCCCCACCAATCGAGAAGGAAACGGGATTCGCACAGAACCAAACTCTTTCCTAAACTCGTTAGACATGGGAATTTCAAAGAAACCGTCCTTGACCTTGATTCGTGGCATTATCAAAGGGAAATAACTGTCTTTGGGCAAATATCCAGGCAACCGGATTTGCTCAAAACGATACAACCCATGCTTTGCTGTTTTAATCAAGTTAAAGAAAGAACGGAAAGAACGATCCACTACCTTCAGCGTTTGCTGTGCAATATCGGTATTAAGATGCCTGTAGTTCTCGTTACTCTTGCAGTGATGGTAGTTCGACTCGTAACGCAAGTATCGGGATTCTGCGAAAAAGAACTGACGAACCGAGTAAAGCCCTACATTATAGAGGTTTTTACTCAAGTGGCACAGTTCTCTCAACGCCAAAAACTCTTGCTTGCTCAAGTCTCGAATTTGGCACTTTTGAGTTAAGTACATCGGTCTACTTTCGCTATAAAAGTATCTTACCGCGAAACTTATGTGTAAACAGAGAGCCTGCCCCCCGTTTCCTCTCCCGCTAAACCCCCTCGGGGTTATAGGCGGGAGTCTCCACTGGGGAAGAAGATGATATCAGTCGATAAGTATACACTTAGTGAAACCGTATCTCCTTTATCCATGCGTCGTTCGTGGCAATTTGTACAGACAGTGTTGGGAATAATCTTCCGCCATCCGATTACCGGCACTACCATTATTCCCTTGTTACCAGATGGTCGAATTGTGATGATTCGGCGGCGCGATACCGGTCAGTGGGGTTTGCCTGGTGGTATTGTCAACTGGGGTGAAGACCTAGCGACATCGGCGCAGCGGGAATTGGAGGAAGAGACGGGACTCCAGTTGCTCAAAATTAGACGTTTAGTGGGCGTGTATTCTGCTCCTGACCGCGATCCGAGAATTCATTCCATTTCTGTTTTAGTAGAAGCAGATGTGGAGGGAACCATGAAACCCCAAGATACGTTAGAGGTTCTTGAGGTGCAGGCATTTGAACGCGATCGCTTACCCTTAGGCAACCTTTGTCACGATCACGACCGACAACTGAACGACTACTTTAGTGGTTCAACGACGCTGGCTTAAACTCAGAAGCGATCGCAATTTCCAGCTTTCATTCTTTAATCTTGCTCAAATCTTCTTAAAATCTGGATGGATCTCCCCTTACGCAATTCCCGCATCAAACTGTCTCAAGGACAAATTTTCTGGCGTGAAATCGGTCAAGGTGCCGTTATTGTATTTCTGCATGGTTCCTGGAGTGAGAGCAGCCAGTGGCTACCCGTCATTGAGCAGTTGAATCAAAATTATCACTGCTTTGCTCCGGACTTGCTGGGATTTGGGGAATCAGAGCAAGCGAATACCCACTACTCGATTGAGTTAGAAGTTGAGTGTCTGGCTGAGTACCTAGAGGCGTTGCAGTTAGACTCTATATATTTAGTCGGTCACTCTTTAGGTGGCTGGATTGCTGCTAGCTACGCCCTGAAATATGCCGAGCAGGTGCGGGGGTTGATTTTGCTGTCACCAGAAGGCGTGCAGGTAGAAGGGCACAAAAGACCCAAGCTGGGAGGGCGAAAATCTCTGACTTATTGGCTGTTGCGATCGCTTTATCCCCTTGCCAAACTTTTTAGACTACACAAACCCATTCAACGAGCGCTCTCCAGACGCCAGCAACGACAGCCATCGCCCATTGCTTCCCAGTTGCTGTTTAAACGACGACCAGCAGAAATTACGGCTGAATTGTGTACCGAACACCTCCAAACCTTGAAAATCCCGACATTAATTTTGCAAGGTGAGCAGGATACAGCCTTCGCGATCGCCCAAAGTCAAACCTACGGCGAACTAACTCCTGATGCTCGGTTGCTGACAATTCCCCAAATTGGCAATGATTTACCCGCAGCACAACCTAAACTTGTTGCTACACATATTCACAATTTTATTGAAGAGACACGGGTGTTTTTGAGTCCTGAGTCCTGAGTCGGGGAGAAAGTATGAAGTATGAAGGGTGAAGTATGAAGTATGAAATAGGCGATTGGAGTAATGGCTAATCGTCGTCAATTTTTCTCTCCCCTGCACCCCCGCTCCCCTGCACCCCCGCTCCCCTGCCTCACAGGTGTAGGTTTTTTACAATCAAGCGGAGTTGAAGAAAGTCACAGTTGTAGTCGCAGACAAAGGACCCAAAGAAAGTGGAAGACCATTAAGTAAATCAGCTAAAAGAGTCAGAAA
>JAHHHJ010000006.1 GCA_019359445.1 Kastovskya adunca ATA6-11-RM4
TTTCTTTGGGTCCTTTGTCTGCGACTACAACTGTGACTTTCTTCAACTCCGCTTGATTGTAAAAAACCTACACCTGTGAGCCTCGGAGATCCCCCTCCCGTCCCCCTTAAAAAGGGGGAAGCTAGATGTTGCTTCGCCTTTGATATCACGGGGGACTTTCAAGAGATTTTGTTCCCCCCTTTTTAAGGGGGGCTAGGGGGGATCTATCCAATCGTTGACTTAATGACTGAAGCGATAATATAAACTAATGGCAATTCATTTGATATTCAGAGATAAGAAAGTTGCTATCTGCGCCATTAAATATTGCAAAATTTCCCGCTGATATTCTGACCCTGGAGAACGGATTAACCGTCATTCATCAACATTTAGCCGCAACGTCAGCCGTCACGATCGATGTGTGGGTACGTGCTGGGGCGATCGCGGAACCCGACGAATGGTCGGGGATGGCGCACTTTTTGGAACACATGATTTTCAAAGGCACAGAACGCCTTGCGCCTGGTGTATTTGATCAAATAATTGAAAGTCGTGGTGGCATGAGTAATGCAGCAACCAGCCACGATTATGCTCATTTTTTCGTCACCACAGCCGCTCAATATTTAGAAGATACTCTGCCCCACTTAGCAGAACTGTTATTGCACGCGGCGATTCCCGATGAAGAATTTGACCGGGAGCGGGATGTCGTCTTAGAAGAAATTCGCGGTTGCTGCGATGATTCCGACTGGATCGCTTTTCAATCCCTAACCCAGAGCGTCTATCAGTGCCATCCCTACGGACGTTCGATTCTGGGAACAGAAGCCCAGCTAAGGGAGCGATCGCCGATGCAAATGCGTAGCTTCCATGCTTGCCATTACCAACCGGAAAATATGACCGTGGTAATTGTGGGAGGCGTTGAGCAAGATACCGCCTTAGAACTTGCCCAGCAATGCTTCCAAGACTTTCCGACTCCAGCCGCTTGCCCGCAAGGCATAGCACATGCTGAACCTCCCATGACCGAAATTCGCCGTCAGGAACTGTACTTGCCCCGCATCAATCAAGCACGGCTGATGATGGCTTGGATTGGGCCGGGAGTCGAACAGCTTTCGGATGCCTACGGTTTGGATCTTATTTCTGCTTTGCTTGCCGAAGGCTGGACATCTCGGTTGGTGCAAGACTTACGGGAAAAACAGCAATTAGTCCAAGGGGTTCGTAGTGGCTTTTCATTGCAACGAGACTCCAGTTTGTTTACCATCACAGCTTATTTGGACTCTGAACAGATAGAAGAGGTAGAAGCCCGGATTTGCAACCATTTATTTGAGTTGCAGACCATAACCGTCTCTCCTCAGGAACTCGCACGGTGCAAACGCTTGTTGTGTAATGATTATGCCTTTTCGACAGAAGCGGCTGGTCAGTTAGCTGGGTTGTATGGTTACTACAATACGATCGCCACTGCTCCTGTCTGCGTCACTTATCCCCAGCAAATTCAGCAGCTACAGGCGTCGGACATCATGCGTATTGCCCATCAGTATTTGTCGCTCCAGCACTACGCTGTGACTGTTCTCAAACCTGCGTAGGAATGCTACCAAAAGCACAGGGGTGCGGTGAAAGCCAGAAAATCCGTAGCCGCCACAGACAGGAATGTTGAGTTTCCTCCTGGCAGGGAACTCTCTCCCCGTCAGTGCTAAATGCTACAAATATTGCGTTATATAGAGATAAAGATGTAGGGAATTTTTCGTGAATAAAGGTGTAGACGCCCCATCGCAGCATCCAATGATCCATCGCACCGTTTTGAGCAACGGCATCGTTGTCTTGGTGGTGGAAAATCCTGCTGCTGATATTATCGCCAGTCGTTTGTTTTTTCGGGCTGGAAGCCGTTGGGAACCCACAGAACAAGCCGGGTTAGCCCATCTTTTAGCCTCAGTGCTCACTAAAGGTACCGAGCAACTGTCAGCCTTGGAGATTGCAGAACGGGTGGAGTCTGTGGGGGCAAGCCTCAGTGCGGATGCGGCGACGGATTATTTTTTGCTGTCACTAAAGACTGTTTCGGCAGACTTTCCAGAGATGCTGAAACTGGCGGAGGAGATGTTGCGATCGCCCAGTTTTCCCATTAATCAGGTTGAACTCGAACGCAACCTGACGCTACAAGATATTCGTGCCCAAAAAGAGCAACCCTTTAATGTTGCTTTCGATCAATTCCGAAAAATTGTTTATCCCGATCATCCCTACGGCGTCTCGCTGTTAGGGACACAAGAGACAACTTCCCAGCTAGAACAGAAACATTTACAACAGTTCCATCAGGCTTATTTTCGCCCGGATAACCTGGTGATTAGTATGGCAGGTCGTTTGACGCCAGAGGCAGGTGTTGAACTCGTTGAGTCAGTTTTTGGGGGTTGGCAAGTCCCCCAAACGCCTCTGCGCTTCCCTGAGTTGTTGCCTGTTTCCTCCGAACCGGGTCGGACAATGACTTCCCAAGAGACGCAGCAGTCGATTGTCATGCTAGGTTACTTGGCTGGCGATGTACAGAGTAGCGACTATGCGACGTTGAAGTTGCTCAACACCTACTTGGGGAATGGATTATCTAGCCGCCTGTTTGTCGAACTGCGGGAGAAGCGGGGCTTAGCCTATGATGTTTCGGCATTTTTTCCCACGCGCCAATCTGAATCTACCTTTGTGGTTTACATGGGGACAGCGGCAGAAAATACAGCGATCGCCCTTGATGGTTTACGCACAGAAGTGGAACGCCTATGCACTACCAAACTCACCATTGCTGAACTCCAAGCCGCGAAAAATAAACTCTTGGGGCAATATGCCTTGGGTAAACAAACCAATGCCCAAATCGCCCAAATCTATGGTTGGTATGAAACTCTAGGATTAGGAATTGAGTTTGATACGCGCTTCCAAAAAGAGGTCGCAGCGGTGACGCCAGAAAGCGCTCAAGAGGTAGCGTGTCGATATTTTATTGAACCTTACGTCTCGATCGTTGGCCCAGAAACGGCTCTTAACCGTTTAGTAGTTCCTGTCTTGTCTTGAGCAATACACCTGTAGGGGCTTGCCAGCTAGCAAGTCCCGATCGCGATCGGGGCTGGTCTCAACCTGTGGCACTTGGGCTGAAACCTGTCAATTTGTACTCTATACTCCATCCTGGATGGAGCTTATATCAATGGAGGATTGACAGTAATGGGTACTAGGGCAGGTTGGTTGATTGCTTGCAGTGCGCTGGGCTTACTGGTAAGTGGTGTACAAGGTTCGCCCGCTCAGGCTCAGAGGTTTGCTCAAGCCACGCCTGCTGCTGTTGTCAATCGCCCGATTCTGAGACTGGGTAGTGAAGGCGCAGCAGTGACAGAACTCCAAGCAGCGTTAAAACTATTGGGGTATTACACCGGGACAGTTAGTGGTGTTTATGACGAAAGGACAGCGATCGCGGTGTCTCAATTTCAACAAGCTGCAAGCTTACAAGCCGATGGGGTTACAGGTTCCAATACCTGGAATCGCCTTTTTCCCCCAACGCCCCCAGCCGGAACTCCTGCGCCAGTTGCCAATCGCCCCGCTGCTAACTTTCCAGTCCCCACCCAAACTACAGGCGATCGCCCTCCTCAACCCACGCCAACCACCACTAATCCCCAACCCACCCCCACCCAAGCCACTTTCCCAATTCTTCGAGAGGGTATGCAGGGGTCTGCTGTCACCCAACTGCAAGAGCGCCTGCGGACTTTAGGCTTCCTCAAAGGTGCTGCCGATGGAGTCTTTGGTGCAGAAACTCTACTGGCGGTGAAAGCTGCCCAAACCCGCTTTCAGCTCGAACCAGATGGGGTAGTTGGTGCTGCCACCTGGCGGGCGTTGCTCCGTTAGTTTAGAGCTTGTGTCCCAACTCGGCACTCACCGACTCAGCGCTTTGCTATACATGTCCTACTTATAAACTTTTAACTTGCTGCTTTTTTTACGCAGAGGTGGGTTAGGAATTTATTCGGTGTCAGGATCGGGAAAAAATGGCTGTAAGTAACCAATCAATAAATTTTTTGTCTCAGCTACTACCTGTTGTCGGAACGCTTCATCCTCAGAGAAAGAAAATAACTGCAGGGAACTAGCTGCCTTAACGCTCACTAAAGTAATTAATTTACGTCGTGCAGGCTCTAATTGGGGCTGACGCAGGGCAAAAAACTCATTCAATTTCAGGGCAATCTCGTAGTCTAAGCGCTTATCTATCGCTTGGAGTTCGGGAGAGAATTGAGTCTGGGCAAACACAACTCGGTAACCCGGTTGAGTTAAGTAGAAATGCTCAAAAGCATCAACAGATTGGCTGATTACCACAGCTAAAGGTAGATGAACGGCGTCGGGGCTGAATACTTCAGCAAACAGTTCCTGCATCTGTTCTGTATATTTCTCCGCTAAGGCATAGAGAATCGCCGATTTGTCTGTAAAGAAACGGTAGAGAGAACCAATGGATGTGTTCGCTCTGATGGCGATCGCTTCCGTTGTTGCCGCTTCGTAGCCAACCTCATCAAAAATCTCCGCCGCCGCCTCCAAAATCTGATTGAACCGCTGACGACTACGGGCTTGTTGGGGTAAATGACGAAGGGGTTCTGAAGGACAGGGGGACGGCGAATTCATAGTGGGAAATTTATCGACAAAGGTGAGGATTTCTCATATATTTGTAAACATGAGAGTTTCTCACATTTTAATACCAATGGTATTTGCTCCTCGCCCGTCCATTGACTCTATCGCCGCCGCGATCGCCTGATTTTGATTTCGATCAATGTTTGCTAAAATCTTGTAGTATGCCAACTTCATTACGAAGCATATCAATCTGATATAGTAGACAGATGGCGGCTTCGGTAGGCTTAGCCACCAGTAAGGGAAGGAGTGAATCTCTTTTTTTTCCTTCTGACTAGGCACATTTCAGGTTTTAAGGGGCATTCAATATCGTCACCGCTTTGATGAGTTGTCTCAGAACGTCCGGTAAGGCGATCGCCTTATTTGTCAGCCCGATCAAGCTAGATGATTATTATGAAGAAAGGCACTTATAAATTAATTTTTTTTAACAAATGCGTTCACTTTTTAATCTAGTAGCAACAGAGGAACAACCGTGACCCAGAAAGCCTCAGATGAGGAAACATCCCAGTCGAATGGTAATGGGATGAAAGAATTGACGGAGATCGAGCTGACTCCAGAGCCATCCTCAAGCCTTAAAACTCCTGACACTCGAAGGAGTTGGCTCTCTGGGGGTCGTGGTTTAGTTCTGGGTCTGGGGCTTGGCGTTGCATTAGCGATCGCTATTCCACGCTTACTGGGTTCTACGCCCCCAGAGGCACCCGCTGAAGCCCCAGCGGAAGTAGCGGCGGCTCCGTCACGTGTCACCGTTGCGCCTGTAGAAACCGCTGCCGTTAGTCGGAGCTTAGATGCGACAGGTAGCGTGGCAGCATTTGAACTCATTCCGGTGACATCAGCAGCGACAGGCTTACAAATTCAGCAAGTGCTGGTCAGAGAAGGAGACTTTGTCAAAGCTGGGCAGTTAATGGCACGTTTAGATGATGCTGTCTTGCAGGCACAGCTTACTCAAGCCAGAGCCGCCGTAGCGCAATCGGAAGCCGCTTTAGCCGAACTGCGAGCCGGAGCGCGTTCAGAGGAAGTTGCACGGGCAAGAGAAAGTGTTGGGAGCGCTCAAGCCGGAGTTAGCCAAGCTCAATCTGCCTTGAGTTTGGCAAGTCAGCGGGTACAGCGCAATCGGTTTTTGGCATCAGAAGGTGCCGTCGCCCGCGATCGCCTTGATGAAGTCCTCAACGAAGAACGCAGCAGTCGCGCCAACCTCGACCAAGCCCAAGCACGTCTGCGGGAAGCCCAACAGCAACTGCAGCAACTGCTAGCCGGAGCGCGTCCTGAAGCCATTACCCAAGCCGAAGCGCAACTTGCCAGTGCCAGAGGACAGGTGCAAGCCGTAACCGCACAACTAAAAGAAACGCGAGTGATTGCGCCGACAAGTGGCAAAGTAGCAGAAAGAAACGCCCGTGTCGGCGATCTCACTTCCACCTCGCAAAAACTTTTTACCATCATTGATAACGGAAGCCTAGACCTACTCCTGAAAGTTCCGGAAACGCAACTGTCTCAAATTGAAGTCGGACAGCGGGTTGAAATTACCAGCAGTGCCGATAGCAAGCTGCGCCTGATCGGGAACGTACGACAGATTGACCCAGTTGTTGATGAACAGTCCCGTCAAGCAACGGTGAAAGTGGCATTACCTAGCGACACATCCCTACGACCAGGGATGTTCTTAAAAGGCGCAATTATCACCTCCAGTGCGACAGGTTTAACTGTCCCTTCCCCAGCCGTACTTCCCCAATCTGACGGCAATGCCATCGTCTACAAACTTCAGGCAGATGGAACGGTCACAGTCCAACCTATAGAGATGGGAGAAATTATGCCGGGTGAAAAAGTGGAAATCAACAACGGCTTATCCGCAGGCGATCGCATTGTCGTCAAAGGCGCGGCTTATCTCAAAGATGGCGATCGGGTCGAGATTGTTGGTCAATAGCCACGCGATTAGCCGACTAGTCACTCATTCCAACTGACAACTGAAAAGTTAATAACTGGCAAAAAAATGTCTTTCCACGTCTCTACCTGGTCAATCAAAAACCCCGTTCCCACAATTGTTTTGTTCCTAGTTTTGGGAATAATCGGTTTGATGTCTTTTTTCCAGATGGGAATTGATGCAGATCCGAACATTGATATTCCGGCAGTATCGATTACGGTGACGCAGCCAGGGGCAGGGCCAGCCGAACTGGAATCCCAGGTGACGAAGAAAGTAGAAGACGCTGTTGCCGGGTTGGGGAATATTGACGAACTGACTTCGAGAGTCACCGAAGGCGTGTCAACAACAACGATTAGCTTTGTCTTAGGAACAAATAGCGATCGCGCTACTAACGATGTTCGCAATGCTGTGGCGCAGATTCGCCAAGACCTCCCCCAAGACATCCAGGAACCGATTGTTCAGCGTCTAGACTTTGCTGGCGGGTCGATTATGACCTATGCCGTCACCTCCGATCAGCGCTCTGTAGAAGAGTTGAGCGACTTGGTAGACCGCACCATCAGCCGAGGAATTTTGAGCGTTAAAGGGGTGGCTCAGATTAACCGCTTGGGAGGAGTTGATCGGGAAATTCGCATCGACCTTGACCCCAGCCGCTTGCAAGCCTATGGCATTACAGCAACCCAGGTAAACGACCAAATCCGTAACCTCAACGTCAACTTACCGGGAGGTCGTGCGGAAGTCGGCGGTGGAGAGCAAAATATCCGCACCCTCGGTAGTGCCGAAACCGTTGAAGAATTACGAAGCTACCGCATTGCTCTTCCCGGTAACGCCACTGTCCCCTTGTCTGCTTTAGGAACGGTTGAAGACCGCTTTGCTGAACCCCGACAGGCTGCCTATTTGGATAGCGACCCCGTGGTGGCATTTTCTGTACTCCGCAGTACGGGTAGCAACCTCGTTTCTGTGGAAGAAGGGGTGAGAAAGGCGGTTGCGAAACTGGAAGAGTCCCTGCCAGAAGATATCAAACTGACGTTGATTTTTACCCGCGCTGATGCGATTCGGGACTCCTACCAGGCAACGGTAGACTCCTTGATTCTGGGTTCACTGCTGACGGTAATTACCGTGGGAGTTTTTATCCGGAACTGGCGGGTAACACTGATCACGGCGATGGCGCTGCCCTTGTCGATTGTTCCCACGTTTATTGTGATGCAATTGCTGGGGTATACCCTCAATAGTATGACTCTCCTGGCGTTAGCCCTAGCGGTGGGAAACCTGGTGGATGATGCGATTTGCATGATTGAAAACATCGACCAGCACTTGGAGATGGGGAAACAACCGTTTCAGGCAGCGCTGGATGCCGCTCAGGAGATTGGTTTAGCAGTGGTTGCCACCACCGCCACAATTGTGGCGGTATTTATCCCAGTGGCATTTATGGGCGGCATTCCGGGGCAGTTTTTTCAACCCTTTGGAGTGACCGTTGCTGTTTCTACGATGTTTTCCACGCTGGTGGCTTGCACGATGACACCGATGCTGAGTGCGTACTGGCTCAAGCCGAAAGTAAGCAACAACGGTAATGGTAACGGTAACGGTAACGGTCATAAAAATGGTAAGGGAAAACGCTTTAACCTCTCCCGCTATATTCCTGTTACCTCATTCGGGCGTCACTTCAAACCCTATCGCAGCCTACTGACGTGGGCATTGCGCCACCGCATTGTTACCTTACTGGTGGCGATCGCCTTTTTCATTGGCAGCCTGCAATTGATTCCCTTTATCCCTAAAGGGTTATTTGATAGCGGTGATATCGGTTTGAGTACAATTTCTGTCGAACTGCCACCCGGCTCAACCCTCAGTGAAACCGAGGAAGTCATACAACAAACCAACCGTTTGTTACAGCAAAGCCCAGCAGTGGAGAGTGTCCTAGCAACAGCCGAACAGGTAGACTCTGGCATCCTCTACGTCAACTTAGTTCCTAAGGAAGAACGAACGCTTTCCCAGCAAGAATTTGAGCAACAAACCCGTACGTTACTGGGAAAGATTCCAGGGGCGCGGATCAGTTTTCAAAGTCAGGGTGCAGGAGGCAGCGGCAAAGATTTATCCCTTGTTCTCAAGAGCGAAAATGCGGCAGCCCTAACTCAGGCAGCCAACGCCCTAGAACGGGAGATGCGCCAAGTTCCAGGATTGGTAGAGGTGACTTCTAGCGCCAGCTTGGTGAAGCCAGAGCTGGTCATCGAGCCTAACCTTGCACGGGCAGCCGATTTGGGAGTTTCGGTCAGCGCGATCGCTCGTACTGCCTCCCTGGCACTAATTGGGGATAGTGAGGCAAATCTTGCCAAATTTAACTTATCAGATCGACAAATTCCCATTCGCGTACAACTCGATCCTCAGACACGGGACAATATCGACACGCTAAAAAATCTCCGCGTTCCTAGCCAGAACGGCGATCTGGTTCCCATTTCAGCCGTTGCTGATATTCGCTTAGGTAGTGGCCCAGCGCAGATTGACCGCTTTGACCGCAGCCGCCAAGTCTTGGTTGAAGCTAACTTGCAAGGTGTGTCTCTCGGAGATGCTCTCACCCAGGTACGAGCATTACCCACCCTCAATTCTTTGCCTCCGGAAGTCACCGAAGAATCTGCCGGGGATGCAGAGATTATGCAGGAGATTTTTAGCCGCTTCGCAACTGCCTTAGGCTTGGCGGTGCTGTCGATCTACACCATCTTGGTTTTGTTGTACAACAACTTCCTCTATCCTTTCGCGATTTTGGTCGCCTTACCGTTATCCATTGGAGGGGCATTGCTAGGACTGCTGATCATGCAGAAAGAATTGGGGCTATTTGCTCTGATTGGAATTGTGCTGCTGATGGGTTTGGTGACAAAAAACGCCATCTTGCTTGTAGACTTTGCCCTAGAAAGCCAGCGACGAGGCAATCCGCAGTTTAAAGCCGTTACGGAAGCTGGAGTGTCGCGCTTGCGCCCGATTTTGATGACCTCCATTTCCACCGTTTCTGGGATGATCCCGATCGCTTTAGCAATAGGAGCAGCCGGGGAAGTGCGGAGTCCGATGGCAATTTCAGTGATTGGGGGCTTTTCCACCTCTACTCTACTGACGCTGGTGGTGGTTCCGGTCTTGTTTACCTATATAGATAATCTATTGCACTGGATTGGTAGCTTTTTCAACGGCAAGCCCAAGCGTTCTCGGCAACAGGTGGTTGTCCAACCAGAAAAAAGCGCGATCGCCACTAGCAACAACCGTCAAGATTAATCGGGAGAAAGCTCAACAATTCTGCGGAATTGTTCACACAAAGGGATCACCCAATCCCGTTTCTTTTTGGATCAGCCTTGTCAGCTCAGAAGAAATTTGCTGACAAGGTTTTTTCTAGCCAGATAAAAATTAAGGCTGGCATAGTTGGCATTGTTAGGAAGAATTATTACTAAGTGTCCTTTTAAAATTACTGACTTCTTTTGAGTAGGAAGAGGCTCTAAGCACAACTGTATAGCCGGAGATACATAGCCGTTGACAATTTATATCTGCTAGAGACGTTCCGGCGGAACCTTTCTAGGAGATTTATACATGCCCCAACGTGTCTGCTCGTTACTAGGAAACTCAATCTTTAGAGGGAGGTAAGTATCCCTTGATAGACAGAGTGATCTAAGCCTTGTTACCGGATAACTTATGTACACAGGATTAGAAAAAACCTCTCATCCGTTCTAAAAAAGACATCAAAAAACTTTCATTAACAAAACTACCAATCTGATGAACACTGAGAATAGTAAAGCTAGAACGCCAGATACGATTCATGACAACCGCGTCATACATAACCGCGATGCTTACCGCGATGGCTATGTCCACGGTCAAGTCTCCGAGCATCGTCACCTAGAACAAGACCGCTCAGTGCGGGAAAATAACAGTGCAGCAACTGGTCTACTGTTAGGCGTTTCCTTAGCGGCTCTCGCGGGCTTAGTGGGTGCTGGAGTTTACTTCTTCACACAACAAAATGAACCAGTTCCGACGAGACCCATTATTCAAGCTCCTGCCCCTGAAACTAGCGAACCTCAGAACACCCGCTCTGAAACAACAATTATTGAAAGAACCGTAGATAGAACCCGAGAAGTTGTTCCGGTGCCTCAGCAACAAGCACCTGCCTCAGAACCAGAAGTTAATATCAATATTCCTCGCCCCCAACAGCAAGCTCCTGAGGCACAAACTGCCCCAACGCAACCAGAAGAAGCGGTAGAGCCACAAGGTGCAGCTCAAGAAGCACCTGAAGATGCTTCGGCTCAATAAGAATTTTTACTCCCCACAACTAACCTTAAACAGCAACCAGCTACTGAATTTAAGCGGCTGCTGGTTGCTCCTTCCCTCAAACTCATAACTATTAAAAACTCCCATGACTAACTCACGAAACCCCAACCCTGATGGCACTGGAATGCGTCCGAGAGTAAATTCAGATGAGTACAATCTCCCGCGCGAGGTGGAAGCTGGCGATCGCCCTGTTACGGCTGATGGTGACGGCTATGTTCCGGGTACTACCTCCCACACTCATGCTGTCAATCCAGTTGCTCATGACAACCTAGCCGCTGCTCCCCATAGCGAAGATCCCGTCGTCACGGAACCCACTGAGGTTTCCTACCAAGATGGCTACGTGCATGGTCAAGTGGCTGAGCGTCACCTCTACGAAGACGAAGACGAAAGCCGTAGCCGCAGTAATGTCGCCCGTGGCGTACTGCTGGGGATTGCTCTAGTATCCCTAATTGGTTTAGCCGTTGGGACGATCTTTGCTTTCAGACAACCGGAAGAAGAGCCAATTGGCCCGACTGTTGCCCCTGGTGCGCCCCCAGCGGATGTTTTGCCCTCACCCACTGAACCCACGGACGAAACGACGATCATCGAACGCCAAAATGAAACGACGACTGATATAGTTCCCGTTCCTGCAATTTCTCCGACTACGCCTACAACTCAGCCTGATGTGAACATTATTGTTCCTCCCACTACTAGTCAACCGCAAGCGCCAGCCGCTCCGGCTCAACCAGCGGCTCCGCGTCCAGTACCCCAAAACCAAGCGCCAGTCGCTCCGGCTCAACCAGCGGCTCCGCGTTCCGCACCCCAAAACCCAGCCCCAGTCGCTCCGGCTCAACCAACGACTCCACGTTCCGCACCCCAAAACCCAGCCCCAGGGACAAACCAAACTCAAACTCAGCAACAACCCGCTGATTCCTTAGCTGTTCCCCCAAATGACGGGCAGCTAACCGATCCGGCTCAACAAAATCCGTCTTCATTGACTGTTCCCAACGCAACGCAGCAAGATGGGACAAATCAAACTACCGAGCCTGGAGCAGCGACAGGCAATCAGGCTCAGTAGCACGAACTTACGTGTGAAGTCTAAGAAGGACATCATCCTCAGCCAAGAACATTGAAGCTTCTTGGCTGAGTGTTGTTTTACACAAATTATTAGCGCTCAATGGTGATCGGGCTGCTCATACCTGCCGTTTACTCCTGGTGTTTGGGCAACTTTAGTGGAGTAATCTAGTTCTTTAAGGTTGCTGATCAGTGAAGCTTCCCGAAGGGTGTAGGCTTGGCGATCGCTAATCTCTAGTCCCCAAGGTTTGCTACTCTCTGAGGGGAACTGCGTGTGAAGAATTATGCAAAACTTTTCTGCGGCGAATCCGTTGGCATCCAATCCTGTTATTGAAAGGGATGCCTTAGATATTCGTTTGGTGGTGCTGGATATTGATGGGACGATCGCGGGTCGCTCAAATACGGTGACAGAGCCTGTAAAACAAGCGGTTCGCAAGATACAAGCCAAGGGGATTCAAGTAGCGATCGCCACGGGTCGTATGTACTGTTCAGCGTTGCGCTTTCATCAAGAAGTCGGTTCTACCCTACCCCTAATGGCTTACCAAGGCGCTTGGATTCAAGATCCTGCCACTGATAAGCTGCATCAACACTATCCCGTTTCTCAATCATCCGCGTTGCAGCTTTTAGACCACTTTGAAAACGATGGTTTGCGATCGCTGCTTTCTGTTCACTTCTACATCAACGACCAACTGTACGTCCGAGAACTAACGCCGGAAACCAAAATTTATGCAAAACGGGCTGAAATTGAACCGATTGTGGTAGGGGATTTGCGTAACACTCTGACTACGGAACCGACCAAGGTTTTAGCCCTGAGTGACGATACCGACTTGATCGATCGGCTTTTGGGGACGTTACGCAAGCGCTACACCCCCGCAGAACTCTACCTGACTAAATCTGTGGCAACTTTCTTTGAAGCCACTAACCCGGCTGTTAACAAAGGCGTAGCCGTGCGTTACTTAGCTGAAGAGATGCTGGGATTAGAAGCCAATCAGGTGATGGCGATTGGGGATAACTTCAATGATCTGGAAATGCTGGATTATGCGGGCTTAGGAATTGCGATGGGAGATGCCCCTGCCGATGTGCAATCCGTGGCGCAGTGGGTAGCTCCTAGTGTTGAGCAAGATGGTGCAGCGGTTGCTCTAGAAGCTTTCGTCCTGTAAAAAGTGCTTAAAATCAGAAAGGAACCGACGACTGGCCGTGTTTCGTCTCGGTTCCCTTACTGGTTCGCTCCTCACACAAGAGAATCATATAGTAAGAGCGGGCAATTTGTCACTGAATTTTGCAAAAAAAAATTATTTGGTGGGGTAACGCTACAATTCCTCAGGAGCGCTTGCGCCCATACGGTTTTGCAACAGCGATCGCATTAATGAGCGGGCGATCGCTACTAATCCCAATCTTGCCTGAGCCAGTTGAGGTGTCTCGATTTTCACCTCACCCCAAATTCGACAATGACGATCAAACTCCAGCATCGCCTCACTTAGCGCCTTAGCAACTTTTACACAATCTGGGCAAGTGGGGCAAATCAACTCATCGACTGTACGAGCAATTTGGTAAATTAACCATCGTTCCGCCGGATGCACCAGCCGCAGTTGCCCATTGGCATCAAGCCAAGGTAAGGGATTAGGGGCGATGATTTGCCAAGTGCTGTCGTCATGCAAGTGAATTAACTCCTGCCGCTGAGCTAGCCGTAACAGCGAACAGCAACGTCCATGAGCACACTGAACCGGGAAAACCTCAGCCTCACTGTAATTTTTAGGAAATGCTGACAATTCCTCAGATAATTGAGCAGACCTCTGCGTTAAAGTTTGTAACCAAATTCCTAAACTTTTGTCGTTGAGTTGAAAATCAATCCAACCGGGAGACGTAACCTGAACGTTAACGTCTAAAAATGTTTCACCAGGGGTAGGATTAATTACAATTGTTGGTATAAAAGCTGCCAAGCGAGAGGCAATGTCAATCGCATCTTCTTGCTGTTTGCCAGCAATTTTGAGAGCGATAGAAGAGCGGTATTTCACAAGAAATTCACATTCTAGCGACTGCCGAGAATTATCTAAAAGCGTCAGCTCTAAAGTCTCAGAAACTTTATCCAGCGTTACATTCAGTTGTTTTTCCAAACAATTAATGGCAGATATTAGCTGTTGATGTAACAGTTGTTTGATTGCGAGAGAATCAAATAACAAAATAGTGTTACAGAACCGTACCTTGGCAGTATTCTTTGCTACTTTGAACTCCATGTAATATTAATTCAAGTAATACTTGCGTCTCACTATGTTGACCCCTATGCATTCACCATCTTCCGCATCAGAGGCATCTCGGCCATTCATCACATGGCAACGAATTTTGGATTGGGCGCAGGAACACTACCGTTATCGCACATTTAGCAAAGACGAACGAATTCCCGCTCGTCCGGGATTATTGTACTTAGTACAACGGGGGGCAATCCGCTTAGTGGGTACGGCTCAAGTTAATGTCAGCTTTAATAAATCCTTACCACAATTGTCTAATCAGGTAGATGAAGAAGCGTTTTTAGGCTTTATTGGTGCGGGTCAACCCTTTGAAATTGTTGCCCAGTCTCCCTTTACCCTGTCAGCTTACTCTCACGTTGACCAAACAGCCGTCGTTTGGATGTACTGGCACGACTTAGACAACTGGCCTCACTTCCGGCGCGAAGTCCTTGATACCTTTCGCTATCAACATCAGCGCAAGCTATTGTGGCTGAGTACCTTAGGACAGCGGCGGACAATCGACCGTCTCTTAGGATTTCTCACTCTTTTGATAGAAGAATTTGGAGAACCTTGCAGTAACGGTTACTGTCTACCCTTCCCTCTTACTCATGCTCAAATTGGTAGTGCCATTGGTTCTACCCGCGTTACTGTCACCCGATTGATGGGCAAATTGCGCCAACGGGGACTCATTTACAATCGCGACGATAACTATATTTGCTTACCTACCGAGTCAATCGAACATATCAACAATTAGTCTTTAATTCATGGCTAATAGCGAATTATTAATGCCATCTATTTACCGTTGTAGAGGGACAAAATCAAAACCCGTGTTGGACTTCCCGCCGGGTTGGACTTGAACGAGGATGGCTGCTCCGTCGCGATCGCCTGATGGTAAAAACTGAATCGTACCCGTTGCCCCTGTCGTCGAAAAACCAGGACGGGATAGCTCCTGTTGCAGTCCTTGTCGCGTAGTATTTCCTTGCCTCAACCCAGCGATAATTGATTGCATCGCATCATACCCCAACGCTGTGCGCCAATTTACCTGACCGCCCCAAAGCTGCGTTGCCCGTTGCGGGAACGCATTACCCGTAAATGCCTCTGGATGCCAAGGCACCGCTAACACCATGTCATTGACAGACTCTTGCCCCTGCTGGAGCGTTTGAAAAGTATAAAGGGTAGCACTGCCTAAGAGGAGATTGCGCCCTTGATTAGCTCGCGCCAGATTAATTGCTGGATTTAACCTATCTACAGAAGGAATCAGCAATAAGCCATCTGCCCCAGCACTACTTGCTTGAGAAAGAATGGTACTGGCATTGAAATTAGCAGCAGAAAAATCACAATCAAGTTGAGCAACTCGACCTCCATTGGCAACGATTGCCAAAGTGAACTCCTGTTTCAATGACTGGCTATACTCCGCTTGCGAATCGTTACAAATAGCAATATTTCTTCTCCGGGCAGTGTTAACCACGTACCGAGATAGGGTATCTGCCTGAAAGCGAATGCTAGGAATCGTGCGAAATATGTAGTCGCCACTCTCGGAGATAGTTCTAGCATCACTACTGGGGGAAATCATCACCAATCCCCCTTGTTCATACACGGGTGCTGCTGCCAAAGTCGCGTTGCTGGAGTTATGTCCGACAACGGCTAAAATCTCGTCATTTTGCACAAACTCTTGGGCGAGTTGCTTGCTAAGTTGAGGATTATTATCATCATTGGCAATGGCAACAGATAGCAGCCTGCCATTAATGCCCCCTGCCTGATTGACCTCATCCTGGGCTTGGGCAACACCTCGCAAAATTTCCTGAGCAATATTCAAGTTACTGCCGATAGGCACGCTTACCGCCACCTTCAACGGATTACCGCTCGCGGCTTTGGCATTGTTGAAGTAAATCAGGGTTTCTGGATCGTTGCGTTTAGCTGATAGAGAGGACTGAAACTGATTGGCTGCCTCACCATAGTTGCCATTAGCAAAGGCTTGTACTCCCGCTTGTTTCTGGGGTGTGGTATCTGCTGTTATTAAAATCCTCTCGCCCTGACTGATGCGATTTTGCAGTTGTCTTGAGCTTGGGGTATTGCCACCTGTAGTTTGACCGTTATTCCCCAAAATTCCAGCAACATCACCACCAAATCGGTTAGTGAACAACCAAAATCCCCCCGCTAGCAAGGCACCTGTAACTAGTAAGGACACAATGAGAACAGTTGTTTCGTTTTTCGGATTAGTCATTCCTGAAGTCCTGAGTGCTGAGTGCTGAGTCCTGAGAAAGTATGAAGGGTGAAGTATGAAGTATGAAGTATGAAGTATGAAGTGTGAAGTATGAATTCGGTTATTGGTTATCTTCCTCTCCCCTGCTCCCCCACTCCCCTGCTCCCCCACTCCCCTGCTCCCCCGCTCCCCTGCTCCCCTGCTCCCCTGCTCCCCTGCTCCCCTGCTCCCCCGCTCCCCCGCTCCCCTGCCCCCCTGCTCCCCTGCTCCCGCTTCACTTCACAGGAACAAAGCTATAGCGAAAGCCGGAACGGGGATCGGGGACAATTTCAACAAGTTGGGCTGCCTGATTGCGATCGCCTGACGGGAAGAAGCGCACAACGCCGGATGCACCCTCAGCGGAAAAGCTGGAGCTGGCTGGACAGCGTTTGTTGAACGCCTGGGCGTGTGGGATTTTGTTTGAGGGCGGCAATTAAAACTCTTGCCGCGTCGTAGGCTAGGGCGCTGCGCCAGTTGACATCACTTCTCCCTAACTGGGTGGCAGCTTGGGGATTCTTGGACTCCGGATTGCCTAAAATATGCCAAGGTACTGCCAGCACCATGCCTGCGGCGTTTGTGCCGCCTAATTGGAAGGTTTCCGGGCTATAAATACTGTCCCCACCCAGGAGTAGTAAGCGTCTGTCGTTGACTTGCACGACTTGTAAGGCTTTATCAAGGCTTTGAGAATTGGGCGCTAACATTAATACTTCTGCTCCCTGAGTGATCGCCTGTTGCACGTCACGTCCAGCATTAAAGTTGGGGTTTGCAAAATCAAACTCAGCCACCACCTGCCCACCGCCTCCAAACACAGCGGTGGTAAATTCGTTTTTTAGGGATTTGCTGTAGTTACTATCGGAGGTAAAAAATACCGCTACGTTTTGTTTTTTCAACCGATCGAACATATAGCGGGAAAGGGAGATAGCAGCAAAGCTATCGTTCGGTACGGTGCGATAGGGATAACTCCCCCTTCCCGATAGTTCCACTGACGTACTGGTGGGGGAAATTGCTACTAGTTGCCCGGCTTGATACGTTTCCCCTGCTGCCCGGGTGAAATTACTGTCAAAATAACCAACGACACCTAAGACTTGCTCGTTGTCCACTAGGGCAGAGGCGACTTGTTGTGCCACCTTTGGATCGTTGTTATCATTGGCAATGATGACTCGGATGGGAACCCCATTCACTCCGCCTGTAGAGTTCGCTTCTTGCTGCGCTTGGGCAACGCCTCGCAGCATCTCATTTGCCGTATTTACTTGGGTGCCAATCGGCACTGACGCCGCAATCGTGTAGGCACTTTGCTCTCCAATTCGAGCATTGTTGAGGTAAATCAGGGCTTCTGGATCGTTGCGGTTACGCTCCAAGGACGTTTCCAACTCCTTGATGGCAGCGTCATAATTGCCAGAGGCGATCGCTTCGGTGGCATCACGTTTTTGTGGTGTGGCGTCCTCGGTAATTAAAAGTTGCTCTCCGGCACTGATGCGTTCTTGTACAGGTAGCGCTTGTGTTCTTTCTTTCGTATTGCCACAGCTTCCCGCTAGGGTTCCTATATCAATAATCCCTCTTTGAGCCATCCACCATAAGCCACCCGCTACCAGCACTGCGGTAATGGCTAAAGACACTAACAGAGGTATGGTTTCGTTTTTTTGTGACATGAACCGCAGACCATCGCTTTTGAGGGTACATCTAGAGCAGTCGAGATATCAGTTTGTAAATCAGCCGGAAAATGGCTGTGACTGCGATCGCGCCTGCTGCCGCTAAAACTGATACTGATACCACAAGCACAATCGGGAGAGTAAAGTCCCACAACCCTCGGAAGAATACAACCGCCAGAAGGGAAATTCCCGCAATGATTACAAAATCAAACTTTTCGATAATGCGGCGAAATTGAGCATAAATCAGTGCTCCCACAAGCATTCCCCATAATCCCATGCTAAGGGCTGGGTTCTCTAACAAGCTTCCTAAGACCATTAAAATTAATGCGCCTTCAAAACCCGTAAAGGCTGCGCCCGCAAGGACTTCAACCAGAGAAAATGGCGCTCGTCGGGAGCGGGATAAGGAGGGAGTTGCAGGGGTAGGGGGGACGACAGTGGGAGAGGGTGTTGGTGGTGTTGGTGGGTTAATCGGTTGTGGAGTCGGCGGTGTTGGCAGTGGGTTAATAGGGGGTGTTGATATCGGCTGGGGTGTGGCGATCGCGTTTAGGGCGTCTAGTACCTCTGCGGATGACTGAAAGCGTTGATTGGGCGAGGCTAACAGCATCCGATTCAATACGGCTTCTAGCCCATCACTCACCGCAGCATAACTTCTCCAGTTCCACTGATTGCTATAGGAGTCATACAGCTCCCCAGCTTCCTTCCCCGTTAGCAAGGTAACGATCGTGACAGCGAGGGCATACAAATCGGTTGACGGGTACACCTGGGAACCTGCCATCTGTTCGGGTGGAGCAAATCCCATGGAATAAATGCCCGTCGATCTGCCAGCCGGAGTCCCCGGTGCTGCTTTAGTAACTTGCTTGACGGCACCAAAATCCAGCAAGTACAATCGCCCCGTGCGATCGCGCATAATGTTAGACGGCTTGATGTCCCGATGAATCGAGTGATGGTCGTGAACAAACTTCAGGACTTTGAGAATTTCCCGTAAAACTTCCAGTACTTCCGCTTCGGAATATTTCCCTCGGCGGGCAAGTTCGTTTTCTAAATCTTTGCCATCAATAAATTCTTGCACCAGATAGAAAAACTGGTCTTCTTTTCCCCTTTGCAGGCTGGGAACGCTCAAGGGGAAAAAAGCAAATAAGTCAGGAATTTGGGGATGGCGTCTGCCGAGTTGTTCTAAAACCTCAGCTTCGCGTTCAAAGAGTTTTTGGGCAATTTCTAGCTGTTGCGGACTCAAATCCCCCGACGGTTGGAAATGCTTGACTACACACTGACGCATTCCTGGTGTGTAGCGATCGCGAGCCAAAAATGCTGCCCCAAAGCCGCCTTTACCCAGTAACTTAGAGGGAAGGTAACGACCCACCAAAATCAGCGGCATTCCACAAGCCGTGCAATATTTTTGCTGTGCTGTTTGAAGAGTAGCTGTATTATCGAGGTCAGTAAAAAAGTTTTCCGGACGGGGACAGCCAGGACGGGTGCAGTGTAGTTCCATCGTTGTCAGTTGCCAGTGTCAGTTATGCATTGTCCATCGTCACTCGCCAATTGTCAGTTGCCCTGTACTCCTTCCCAATGACTAATGACAATTGACTAGTGACGCCTGACTAATGACTCCTGACAAAATATTAACTGCCCGTTAGCTGAGAAGACGCAGTTTTGATTTCTGAACTGAGTTTGGGGACAGAAGCTTTGACGCTTTCCTGCCAAGTGTTACTAGTAAACTCTGGCAAGATCTCCTGGTTGAAGGCTTCAGCAGCTTTCGAGCGGTAGCGATTGGGATTGACAATCACCGATAGTATCCGCTTGACGACGACTTCTTCGATCCGGGCGCGATAGAGAACACCCATTTGTAATTCTTTCTCAATGGCGGAGATAGAAACAAATGCAGCTCCGAGTCCGGCTTGTACTGCATTTTTGATCGCCTCAATCGAGTTTAGTTCCATTTCGATCTTGAGCCGTCGAGTATCGATGCTGCAGCGCGTCAAGACTTGATCGATCACTTTACGAATCGTGGACTGAGAATCAAGGGCAATAAATTGCAACTTATACAAATCGTCTTTTTGAATCGTCGTGACTCGTGTCAGAGGATGGAATGCTGGCAAAATTAGTGCCAGTTCATCTTCAGCATAGGGCAAAATTTCTAAGGTATCTTGCAACTCAGCGGGAACTTCGCCCCCAATAATTGCCAAGTCTACCTGTCCATTAGCAACACTCCAAGCGGTGCGGCGAGTGGAGTGAACCTGGAGCTGCACGGCGACATCGGGGTAGCGTTCG
Organism: Kastovskya adunca ATA6-11-RM4; assembly: GCA_019359445.1. GTDB lineage: Bacteria > Cyanobacteriota > Cyanobacteriia > Cyanobacteriales > Coleofasciculaceae > Kastovskya > Kastovskya adunca. The sequence goes on from JAHHHJ010000006.1 coordinate 20,230, forward strand.
CGAAACATCCCAATCATCCGGGGTAGCAAATAAGTACCCGTCGTCTGAGAAGCTCCAACAATCAGTGTGCCGCCTTGGAGATTTTGCAAATCTTCAATGGCTCGGCAAGTTTCTTGGCACAGGGAGAGAATTTTTTCTCCATAGTTGAGCAGTAAATGGCCTGCTTCTGTCAATTGGGCGCGGCGTCCCCCTCGATCGAATAATGGCACGTCCAATTGCCGCTCTAAATTTTGCACTTGTAGGCTAACAGCCGGTTGTGAAACGTACAAGCTATCAGCAGCACGCTTGAAACTCCCCTCTGTTGCGATCGCTTTGAGGATACGGAGTTGATCTAGAGTAAAAGGAAGGTCAGACATACAGCTAAACCTGTAGAAAAAGGCAGTGATATTAAGGCATTTCAAACCGGCAGCACTGGAGCATCTGGCAAGAAATCTCGATTAAATCCTGGTAGTAGCGATGTTTGTGCAACTTCTGCTGACTTCGACAGTAACATAAGGCGGGATCAAGTCTTTCACAAAACTTGCTACGATGGAGTGTTTCCAGAGTTTACTAAAGTGTTATGAGTTTCCCGGCTTGGCTAAGTTCCAGTCACTTTGTCATCTTGGGGCTGCTGTTAGGATTTGCGATCGCTCACAGTGGTCTAGCGGCACTAAGACCTTGGGGAGAACAAAAAATCGGCCCTCGCTCCTATCGCATTCTATTTGCGTTAGTCAGCCTGCCGTTAGCCGTCATCTTAATTGTTTACTTCTTTAACCATCGCTACGATGGCGTAAAGTTGTGGCAAGTGCAAGGAGTGCCGGGTATCCAGTCGCTGGTGTGGGTTCTCTCCGCCGTTTCTTTCCTGTTTCTTTACCCCGCAACCTTTAACTTATTAGAAATTGCCGCCATTCAAAAGCCGGAAGTTCACCTCTACGAAACTGGGATTATCCGCATCACTCGTCATCCTCAAATGGTGGGTCAAATTATATGGTGCGTTGCCCACACCCTATGGCTAGGGACTAGTTTCACCCTGGTTACTTCTGTGGGGTTGGTATTGCATCATCTCTTTGGAGTGTGGCATGGCGATCGCCGTTTAACTCAGCGCTACGGGGAAGCCTTTGCCGCCGTCAAAGCCAGAACCTCTACTATTCCCTTTCTCGCCATCATCCAAGGTAAACAAACCCTGAAATGGCAAGAATTCCTCCGTCCTGCCTATGTCGGTGTCGCCGGATTTATCCTCCTCCTATGGTGGGCACACCCCTATCTCATCCGTGCCTCAGCCAACGTGAATTTATAAGAAAGTCCAGCTCAATAACAGCGTCACGCGATCCCAAATGGATGTAGCATGATCCAAAGTCCATTTAACAAGCGCAGAAAATCTGAGGGATCATGGTGCTGTCGGTCAGTGAGCGGACGTTTACACAAGAAGTTTTAGAATCCTCTACTCCTGTTCTGGTTGATTTCTGGGCTCCCTGGTGTGGATTATGTCGCATGATCCATCCTTTACTGCTTGAATTTCAATCGGAGTGGGGAGAACAAATTAAACTTGTCAGAATTAATGCCGACGAAAATTTAAAATTGGCAAATACTTATCGCCTCCAATCCCTACCAACCCTGGTACTGCTTGAGGGCGGGCAAGTTGTTTATCGGTTTGATTGTTTCCATAGTCGAGAGGATCTGCGCCGAGTGCTCGAAAATGTTGTTGTTCATTTGTTGCCAAATTCTGCTTAGAGGCTGAGGTAAGGCAACAAAAATTTTTTCTAGGCTAGAAAAAATTGCCTCAAGTCCCACGAGGAGCTGTTGATGGATTGTTATCGCCAGTTTACGAAGACCACCGATTAAGTTAATCGGTGGTTTTTTTCGGGAATTAACCGCCGCGATCGCACAGCAGATGTGTCAAGGCATAGCTTTTATTCCGTAGGTATATGTCACAATTGTTAACGGTTTAACCAAAATAGTTAAAGATATCTAAAGTAGGCATTTACGATGGAACCGCTCTATCAATATGCCTGGCTGATACCAGTTTTACCCCTGATGGGGGCAATGCTGGTCGGTCTAGGGCTAATTTCAGCAAACAAAACCGCCAATAGTCTCAGGAAACTAAACGCCTCGTTTATTGTTTCCCTATTGGGGGTGGCAATGGGGCTTTCCTTTGCACTGCTCTGGAGTCAATATCACGGACACGAGCCGTTCACTCGCACTCTAGAGTGGGCAGCCGCTGGAGACTTCCACCTGGAAATGGGCTACACCATCGATCACTTGACAGCATTGATGCTGGTGGTTGTGACGACGGTTGCCTTCCTGGTGATGATCTACAGCGATGGCTACATGGCTCACGATAGAGGATATGTACGCTTCTACGCTTATCTCAGCCTGTTCAGCTCCTCAATGTTAGGTTTAGTAGTCAGCCCTAACTTAGTACAGGTTTATATTTTCTGGGAACTTGTCGGCATGTGTTCTTACTTGCTGGTAGGTTTTTGGTATGACCGCAAAACGGCAGCCGAGGCGGCTCAAAAAGCCTTTGTCGTTAACCGTGTTGGTGACTTTGGTCTATTGCTAGGTATTTTGGGGCTTTACTGGGCAACTGGCAGCTTTGAGTTTGAAACCATAGGTGCCAACCTGCAAAGCTCAGTTACATTAGGTTCTATCAGTGGCGGATTCGCCGCTCTGTTGGCAATTTTGGTGTTTTTAGGGCCAGTTGCTAAGTCCGCACAGTTCCCCCTGCATGTCTGGCTACCGGATGCGATGGAAGGCCCTACCCCCATCAGCGCCCTGATTCACGCCGCCACAATGGTGGCAGCTGGAGTATTCCTAATTGCCCGGATGTACCCGGTGTTTGACGGTATCCCGGTGGTGATGACGACGATCGCTTGGACAGGAGCCTTCACGGCTTTCTTAGGCGCAAGCATCGCCATCACTCAAAACGACATCAAGAAAGGTCTGGCTTATTCCACCATCTCCCAGTTGGGCTACATGGTTATGGCAATGGGCATTGGCGGTTACACGGCTGGACTATTCCACCTGATGACCCACGCCTACTTTAAAGCGATGCTGTTTTTGGGTTCCGGGTCAGTGATTCACGGCATGGAAGGCGTCGTCGGGCATGATCCGGCTTTGGCGCAGGATATGCGGTTAATGGGTGGCTTGCGGAAGTATATGCCCCTTACCTCCTTAACGTTCTTGATTGGTACGCTGGCAATTTCTGGGATTCCTCCCTTTGCTGGGTTCTGGTCAAAAGACGAAATTCTGGGGTTAGCCTTTAACGCGAATCCTATGTTGTGGGCAATTGCCTGGGGAACGGCAGGACTAACTGCCTTTTATATGTTCCGGATGTATTTCTTGACCTTTGAAGGGCCATTCCGAGGCAATGACACGGAAATTCGCCGTCAGCTATTAATGGCGAAGAAACCCACTTCGGAATTAGCTTTTGGCCCTGGGGCAATGAACACTAAAGAACTGGAAGCCAACGCTCACGAAGAGAACCATCACCATAGTGAGTTTCCCCACGAGTCCCCCCTAACGATGACGCTACCGCTACTGATTTTGGCAGTACCTTCAACGCTAGTTGGCTTGGTGGGAATGCCCTTTGCAAATCACTTTGAGGAGTTCATTCACCCGGCTGGGGAAACAGTGGCGGCAATCATCGCCCATGAAGAGGGGTTTGATTTAACAGAGTTCCTGATTATGTCGGGTAGCACTGTTGGACTGGCTCTCATTGGGATTACCTTGGCATCGCTGATGTACCTGCGGCACAAAATTGATCCTAGTGCGATCGCTCAAAGCATCAAGCCCCTGTACCAGCTCTCTCTCAACAAGTGGTACTTCGATGATATTTACCACTCTGTCTTCGTCTTAAGTTTGCGCCGACTAGCACGACAAGTAATGGAAGTGGACTTCCGCGTTGTTGATGGTGCCGTTAACCTGACAGGCTTTTTCACCCTAGTTAGCGGTGAAGGTCTGAAATATCTGGAAAATGGTCGCGCTCAATTCTACGCTTTGATTATCTTTGGCGCAGTACTAGGGTTAGTAATTGTCTCTGGTGTGACTTGACAAGTTGTTAGTAGTTAGTTGCTCAATTTTCTCCACTTCCCCTAACTGCTAACCACTGACTAATAAGTAAGGACTAAGGACTAATGACTAACATGGCTGATTTTCCCTGGTTAACAGTGATTATTTTATTTCCCGTTGCGGCATCGCTGTTTATCCCTTTACTGCCGGATGACAATGGCAAGACAGTACGCTGGTATTCCCTGATTGTGGGGCTTCTCGACTTTTCTGCCATTGTTTATACCTTTGGCAGCCAGTATGACTTTAGTAAGCCAGGACTGCAAATTGTCGAACGATACGCCTGGGTTCCCCAACTCGACTTGAACTGGTCAGTAGGGGCAGATGGCTTGTCAATGCCCTTAATCTTGCTGACGGGTTTTATTACTACTTTGGCAATTTTGGCAGCTTGGCCAGTAACACTAAAGCCCAAGCTGTTTTACTTTTTCATGCTCCTGATGTACGGCGGTCAGATTGCTGTTTTCGCCGTCCAGGATATGTTGCTGTTTTTCCTGGTTTGGGAACTGGAGTTGATTCCGGTTTACCTACTGCTATCAATTTGGGGTGGAAAAAAGCGTCTCTACGCAGCAACCAAGTTCATTCTTTACACAGCTGGCGGGTCGCTATTTATTTTGGTGGCTGCCTTGGCGATGGCGTTCTACGGCGACACCGTTACCTTTGATATGCAAGCCCTCGCGGCTAAAGACTATGCCCTCAATGTTGAACTCTTATTCTATGCCGCGTTTCTGATTGCTTACGCCGTCAAGTTGCCAATTTTCCCCCTCCACACTTGGTTGCCAGATGCCCACGGAGAAGCAACGGCACCCGTGCACATGCTGCTAGCCGGAATTCTACTGAAGATGGGAGGATATGCCCTAATTCGGATGAATGCTGGCATGTTGCCCGATGCTCACGCTGTTTTTGCCCCCCTATTAGTGATTTTGGGGGTAGTGAATATCGTCTATGCTGCCCTTACCTCTTTTGCTCAACGAAACCTGAAGCGGAAAATTGCTTACTCCTCCATCTCCCACATGGGATTTGTCCTGATTGGTATCGCGTCCTTTACCGACTTGGGTTTAAGTGGTGCAGTGCTGCAAATGGTTTCCCACGGGTTAATTGGAGCAAGTTTGTTCTTTCTGGTGGGGGCAACCTATGACCGCACTCATACCCTGATGCTGGACGAAATGGGCGGTCTTGGGCAGAGAATGCGGAAAATGTTTGCCATGTGGACGACTTGTTCGATGGCGTCCTTGGCATTGCCAGGGATGAGTGGTTTTGTGGCGGAGTTGATGGTGTTTGTCGGCTTTGCTACCAGTGATGCTTACAGCTCCACCTTCAAGGTGGTAGTAGTCTTCCTAGCAGCAGTTGGGGTGATTCTCACTCCGATTTATCTGTTGTCTAATCTCCGGGAGCTATTCTACGGGCCAGAAAATAAAGAGTTGGTCGAACACGAAGTCTTGATTGATGCTGAACCGCGAGAGATATTTATCACGGCTTGTCTGTTGATACCAATCATCGGTTTTGGCTTGTATCCCAAGATGCTCACTCAGATTTACGATGCCACAACCCAGCAGCTAACAGCACGGTTGCGGAATTCAGTGCCAACGCTTGCCGAGCAAGCGCCTGTGGCGGCTAAAGGGCATAAGTTAGTGTCTCTCCAAGCTCCAGTTATTGGTGATTGAGTGCTTTATTTCTTACTGCTAGTGACGTTGTCTCAATCCCGTTACCTGTAACTACAAGAAGGCTCTGCCATAATATGCAGATTCGGCGCGAGATGAATGGCTCACAAGATTTGCAATGAAGTTACCTCAAGTGAATTGGCGTAAATATGCTGGTAGTTGAGGTAAAGCTTGAAGGAAAAAACAGCAGTACGAATAGCTTGATCAAGTCATTCGTACTGCACGTTTTATCCGCAATTTTTGCGTTAGATACTGGCCAGGTAGAACTGAGCAAGTTTATCGCTAACCTCAAGACGGTTTCTAGTCGCCTTATTTGCAAGGAAATCGGTGAGGATCTAAGTAAGATTTACAAAAAACCCGTGTTCTGGACAGGCTCTTATTTTGTCACTAGTTGCGGGGGGTGACAGTCGAGCAGTTAAAGACGTATGTTGAGCAGCAGGATACTCCAGAATAAGGATTCGCTGCCGCTCAATCTTATCTTTGTGGGCATTCCCCGCCCGTTATCCCTACAGGTATACCGGGTGACCCCTACCGACTTTTAGTTGGAATCCCCCCTATATCCGGTGTCAGAATCAGCGGTAAAAGGACGTCAAGGACGCATTGCTGTTGACGGAGCTACATTGTACTTTGCCAACTTCTCGGCGACCTCCGGTTCGTACAGCCGCAGATAATTCCAGTAGTTGCCAAATACCTGCTTGACGTAGTCCTTCGTTTCATCAAAGGGGATGCTTTCAACAAATTCATCTGGATCGGTGGGTTTTCCCCCTTTTAACCATTTCCCCAGATTGCCTTGACCAGCGTTGTAGCTGGCAACGGCGAGTAAGGAGTTGTTGTTGTACGCCTGATGCGTCTGAGCGAGGAACCAGGTGCCTAGCTTCACGTTATCCTCAGGATTCTCTAAAGCATAGTCCTCCACATTTAGCTCCTCTGCTGCCCAGTTCCCGGTAGTGGGTAGCATTTGCATCAATCCCACCGCCCCCGCTGTCGATTTAATATCAGGTTCAAAGCGCGATTCTTGGCGGATCAGCGCTGTGACGAGTAAGGGGTTGAGCTGACGCTCTTTGGAGTAGGTGTTGATCATCTCTTCGAAGGGGAGGGGATATAGCCCTTGCCAGTAGGTAAGGTCTTGGCGAATGCTTTGATACTCAGCTTGTTCTTCTGGATCTTCCCGGTCTTCGAGAGTAGCAATGAGGGCGATCCCCTCTAGATGCTCGCCGATTTCTAGATGCATCAGACCATCGGTAAATTGTTCAGCAACCGTTGGCTCAAGTCGGTTTTGAAATTCTGCTTGCCAAAGTGTCCAGGCGTCCTTGCTTTGACCGAGTTGGTAGAGTTCTTGCAAGGCAGCAGAACCGACGGGTAATAGGGGTCGTTCAACAGGTGATAAAACTTTTGGCGTCTGTTGACGCACAGTGGTGAAGTCACCGACATTCCAGCCCAACATAACGGCAGAGCGCCAGGCATAGTAAGACTGGGGATGCTGGGCAACAACCTGCTCAAAAGCGGCTTTGGCTTCCTGCTGATATCCCAGAGTCCGAGACCATTTACCGAACCAAAACCCTGCTTCTCGTGCTACATGACTCTTAGCATTTTCGGTGGTAATCTGCTGCGCCCATTTCCGTGCTGCATTCAAATCTCCACTGCTGGCTTTTTCTTGGGCAACCTGCCAGCGATATTCTGCCGCTGCTTCCGATTTGCCATAGTCGGTGAGCAGTATTTCACGGGTATTGGTGGCGGCTTCGGAAACTCTGAGACGATCTAAAATTCTGGCTTTGACTAATAGTGCCTGCCCAGCTTGTTCGGGAAATTGACCATCAATCTCACTGAGAGAGGATAGGGCTTCTCTAGGAGTTTCAATTTCTGCCATTCTCAAGTAGGCATTGGCTGCTTCTTCCGTATTGGGGAAGTTGCTGAGCAGCTCTTTGTAGGCACGTTTGGCTTCATTAGGCTTTTCGGCATACTGAAGTCCCAGGGCGGTTAGATAGGCATGGCGGGGGCTAGGTGGAGCTTTAGCGTAGGCAGAACTTGCTTGACCGTACTTTTTGGCTCTCCAATAGCTGAGGGCGATCGCTTCCCAATCTTCAGGCTGAATAATCTTTTCATAATCCGACCCAACGGCGTTGGTGTAGTTGCCGACTAGCTTGTCTAGTACTAGTGTTGTTTCCGGTTTGTCAAAGGCATATTTTGCCAGCAACAACATCAGTTTTGGTTGGTCTGGATCTTGCTTAATTCGTTGCTCGGCGAGTTTGAGAATGAGGGGATGAGAGGGGTACTTGGCGATCGCTTGTTCCCAATATTGCGGGTCATCTGGGGAAAAGGCATATAAGTGGCGGGCAATTTCCCAGAAACGGGGACGATAGGAAGCGTCTTTCGCTTTTTCCCAGTATTGAGGATTATCGTCAGCCAACGCATATAGAGCATGGGCGGCTACAGGATGGTCAGGATAGCGCTTAAGCAGCGTCTGCCAGGCTTCGGAGGCTTCTTCCTCATTACCCATGATTTCGTAGGCTTGCGCTCGTTTGAGCAGCACATACGCCGCTAAAACCGGGTACTCTGACTCGAGTTCTTCCAGCCAACGGAGGGCTGTTTCGCCCTGACCGAGTTCAATTGCCTCTACTGCTAGAAGATAACGAGCACGAGAGCGGTCTAGAGAGCTTTCCCCTTGGGCGATCTCTGTGAGTTGGACGGCTCGTTTGCTCGCTGGTAGGGAGACAAGGGTGAGAGTGGGTGTATCTACCTTCTGCCCTGACATCAGAGCATTCTGTGCCCCGAAAGGCAGCCGGGCGGTGAATTGCCCGAAACCACTGCCGTTCCTTGTTGCCACCACTGCTCCCCCAATCAGTAGTAGGCTCACCCCAGCACCAATAGCCAGAGCTATTTGTTTTCTCTGTTGCTGACGTTTCGTTGGATTATAGCGAGAGAAAACCAGGCGTGACCTTCTCATAGAACCTCCTGCTGATGATGCACATCCATACAAAATTTGGTGCGGGTGGCATCGCCAAACTGTAACTGACTTGAGCAGTAGGCTAGAGCCAACTGAAAGTCGTTAAACCTACTCAGATGGTCGCCACCGTTCTTATGACCATTAAGCCGCTTTCTAATCACAGTCGTAAATCCCTCTGTTTGAACAAATTGGTCTGGACAGGAAGAGCGAGTGATACTCTCTTGGTATTTCCAAATCCGTTGAGAAACCGAAGACCAATTCTGTTGGGTATTAAATTGCAATTTCTGCCTCATGTTGGCTGTGCAGCTATATTTATCAACGCCAAGGTTCAGACATGAAGTTTAGCGCTTATCTTTTTTCATTTAATAAATGTTTTATCTGATTTACAATTCTTAAGTCAATTCTCAAGAGATTCTTAGGGCAGTGAAACGACCACTGCATAAGCGATTGCTGGATTTCGATTAGTTTAAAATGGGGATCGGGGAATAGGAATTTGGAAGATACTTTTGAGTTGAGAGTTTTGAGTTTTTCGCTAGAGAGCAAGTCGGTAATCTCATCTTTACTAGCTTAACGATAAGATCAATCTTGGTGCAGGGGAGAAACCTGTACTCCTTTTTTATTCTCTCACCTAAAATTTACCGCCAAAACCCAGAGCGAACAACTCTGTATAAAGGAAAATAGATTTGTAGCCTGTTTGTACCTAACCTTGAGTCATCGTCAATCGTTATCATCTAAATCTATCAATGGTTCGCAGCCGCAAGAAGCCCACTTCAATCGCGCTCGTGCCAGCCTGCGGCAAGCCTTGTCCTGGTATTCCCCCAGAGTGCGAGCCAGCCAGCGTCAGCGTCAGACCGAAACGGCTGCCCTGCAAAAGGAATTAGCTGTTTTGAAGTCCACCCTTGATAAGTTAGACCAAGGGGTGATTCGGATGGCTGTGTTTGGGCTGGTGAGTCGGGGAAAATCAGCCGTATTAAATGCACTGGTGGGACAAAAGATTTTGCCAACGGGGCCTCTCAATGGCGTGACGCAGTGGCCTCGGTCAGTTCGCTGGACTCCTACAACGGGTAAGACACAGGTGGAGTTAATCGATACACCGGGATTAGATGAAATTGCCGGGGAAGCGCGGGCAGAAATGGCGCGAACAGTGGCAAGGCAATCTGACTTGATTTTGTTTGTTGTCGCCGGGGATATTACTCGCACGGAGTATCAAGCGCTGTGCGAGTTGCGGCAGTCTCAGAAGCCGTTAATTTTGGTATTTAACAAGATTGACCTTTATCCCGAACAAGACCGCCAGAAAATTTACCGTCAGCTACAACAACTGGGGGCAGGAAGCACTAAGGGGAAGCGTTTAGAGCAGCTACTATCGGCAGAGGAGATTGTCATGGTAGCGGCGGAACCTGCCCCGGTAGAAGTGCGGGTGGAATGGCCTGATGAACGTGTGACTTACGAATGGGAAACCCCACCCCCTGATGTGGAGCAGTTGAAGCAGAAAATTTTGAGTATTTTGAATCGAGAAGGGCGATCGCTACTGGCTCTCAATGCTCTTGTTCAAGCTAGGGAAGCGGAGGCAAGTATTGCCCGGAAAAATATCCAGTTGCGTCAAACGGAAGCGGAGGAGATCATCTGGCGCTATACCAAATACAAAGCTTTGGGCGTGGCTCTTAATCCCATCGCGGTACTGGATGTCTTAGGTGGGACGGTTGCCGATTTAGCGCTAATTCGTGCTTTGTCGCGGCTGTATGGTTTGCCGATGACTGGGTATGACGCAGGCAAGCTGTGGAAAAAGATTTTGACCAGTGCGGGAGGGGTGTTGCTGGCCCAACTCGGTAGCAGTGCCATCTTAGGGCTGGGGAAAAGTGCGGCGGCAGCTGCAAGTGCGTTTGAAAGTCCCACGATTCTCACCGCCTACGCCGGAAGTGCCATCACCCAAGCCGGAATTGCTGGTTACGGAGCTTATGCGGTGGGACAGGTAGCGCAGGTATATCTAGAACAAGGCTGCACTTGGGGGCCTCTTGGGCCGAGTACGGTGATTCAAGATATTCTCTCGGAAGTTGATTCCGATACGATTCTTTATCGCCTGCGGCAAGAATTGGAGCAAAAGCCAGAAAAAGGCTGAGGGCTGACCTTTATGGGGTTATAGAAAAAAAGCAGGCAAGATGCCTGCTCTACAAATATTGTTTTACCTGACTTTGAAGAGGCGCTTTACTGGTTTTCGGCACGATTCAACATCGCTTCTTTTATATGTTCAACTTGGTGACGACCTTCTGTTGTCAACCCTCGCGCTTGTTCATGTTCCTGGTCATTTTCTGGTGTGGGATGAGCCACTTCATCTTCAGAACGATTGAGCATTGACTCATTGATATGTTCTTGATGACGACGCTGTTCTGTCATTAAATCGCGTTCTTGTGCTTCTGTATTCATCTGCTTTTCCTATTAATGTTTGTTATTTTCAAAGGTTTATAGCTTAACGGTAGCAAAGGTAACAAAAAATTTCACTGGCTTGAGGTAGTCCCAAAGGAAGAAACTGCCGATTGAGTTATCTGTTTGATTTCTGCTAAATCAGGAGTTGAAGTTGGGCTATCCATACCTAACCAGAGGAGATACTCTACATTACCCGCCGGTCCTGTTAGGGGCGACCAGGTTAAGCCTTTGTATGCCCAGCTTAGGGATTGGGCCGCCTGTAGAACCTGAAAAATAGCATCCGCATGGTCAGCCGGATTGCGGACAACGCCTTTTTTTCCCACACGCGATCGCCCGACTTCAAACTGTGGCTTTACTAGCAACACCAGTTCTCTCGGTGCTTGCAAAAGATTCCACAGGGGTTCTAAAACTTTGGTCAGCGAAATAAAGGACACATCTACTACGGCCAAATCTGCCAGTGGGCGATCGCCGTACAACTCAGCAGGTTGCAGGTAGCGGAGATTGGTACGTTCTTTCAACGTCACCCGCTCATCGTTACGCAGACCCCAGTCTACTTGTCCGTAGCCCACATCGACACCATATACTCGTTTGGCACCCGCTTGCAGTAAGCAGTCTGTAAATCCCCCCGTAGAGATTCCTCCGTCTAAGCAAATGCGTCCGGCGATGGGAAGATCGAACTCTTTCAGGGCTTTGGCTAACTTCTCGCCGCCTCTGGAGACATAGGGCGATCGCGCTTTAACCTGAATATCGGCTGAGGTTGGTACCTCTGTTCCGGGTTTGTCGATAATTTGATGATTAACAGTCACCTCCCCGGCACGGATCAGCCGTTGCGCGAGTTGGCGGGAGGCGCATAAGTCGAGTTCTACCAGTAAGGTATCGAGTCGTTGTTTAGCCAAGGTAATGTAGTCTGCTGAAGAAATTAAAGCGAATGATTGGTTGATCGCTGGGGACTACTTCTATTTTGAGGGAAGAGGCGATCGCCAAACCACAAAGAACGCGATCGCCTCTAGACTAAGCTGATTAGGTACGTAAAAAAGAGTCAAATCATTCATCCAATGGGTCAAAAAATTCGTGGTGTTGTTGCGGCGGGACATCAGAAAACTGCCGAAGCAGGTGCCCAAATGCTGCACTTAGGGGGAAACGCCTTTGACGCCTCTGTTGCAGCAATTCTCGCTTCTTTTGTAACTGAACCGGGACTCACCTCGGCGGCGGGTGGTGGCTTTCTTCTAGCCCATACTTGCGACAATCAGGATATTTTATTTGACTTTTTTACTCAAACCCCTAGCCAAAAAAGAAACCTGAATGAAGTCAACTTTTATCCAGTGGAAGTCGATTTTGGGGTGACGGTACAAGAGTTTCACATCGGATTAGGCTCTGTTGCCGTCCCTGGAAATATCGCCGGAGTATTTCATGTTCATAAACGCCTGGGACGGTTGCCCTTCAAAGTCGTTGCTGAACCGGCGATAGAGTATGCCAGAAACGGAATTCAACTTACCCCATATCAGCATTACTGTATTACTCAAATCCTTAGACCCATTCTCATTCAAGAACAGGATGGGTGTCCCGTTTATCTGCCTACGGGGGAAGCGATCGCCTTAGGCAAATCCTTATTGATGAAGGACTTTGCGGATACCTTAAGCTATTTAAGTGAACAAGGAGAAAGAGAATTTTACGAAGGCGAAATTGCCAAAACATTAGTGAAAGATTGCCAGAAGTCTGGAGGGTATTTGACCCTAGATGACTTAAAGAATTATCAAGTTATTGAAAGAAAACCCCTGACCATCAGTTACCGCGACACTACTTTCTTGACTAATCCTCCCCCTAGTTCCGGCGGCATATTAACTGCCTTCGCCCTCAAACTTTTATCCCGCTCTAATTTGGCTGAACTTGGCTTTGGAACCAGTCGTCATTTAGAAGCCCTGGCTCAAGCGATGCAACTGACTAATGAAGCCAGAAAAGAAAGTTACAATTGCAGTATTTATAATCAAGATGTAGTTGATAGTTTCCTTAATTCAGAACTTCTATCAAAGTATGCTAATCAATTTGAAAATATTATTAATAAATGGGGAAGCACTACTCATATTAGCGTTATAGATACGGAAGGGAATGCTGCCAGCGTTACTACGTCTAACGGCGAAGGTTCGGGATATGTGATTCCTGGGACAGGGATTATGATGAACAACATGCTAGGGGAGGAAGATTTGAACCCCCAAGGCTTCCATCAATGGCGTGAAAATACGCGAATTTCGTCAATGATGGCACCCACTATTGTTTTAAAAGACAGTCAGCCGGAGATTGTTCTGGGTTCTGGGGGTTCCAATCGCATTAGAACCGCTATTTTGCAGGTGATTTCTAATATTGTTGATTTTAAAATGTCAGCAACTGAAGCGGTAGATAGTCCAAGAACCCATTGGGAAAACCATGTTTTTCACCTTGAACCTGGATGGAGTCAGGAGGTTATGGAAACGTTAAGGCTACCTAATACTCAGCAAGTAGTGCAGTGGCAAGAAAAGAATATGTTCTTTGGTGGCGTTCACACCGTATCAAAATTGTCTGATGAGTTACTAGAAGGGGCTGGCGATCGCCGTCGTGATGGTGGCGTTGCAATCGGCTAGAATCAGGTGTATTCTTCTTTACTGGCACTACATCGTAGATATTCTATAACGGCAATGCCATAAACTCCCTTAAGTTTCCAGCAAAATTACGGAGGAAGCTAGTAATAACCCTTGGTTTGCCAAGAGTTATCAGTATTTACCAATAAGAAAAATTTTCATTTTATTGTTTGTAGTTTAGTCGTCTTCCTTTAGAGATACTTAAAAATACGCAGAAGTTATCTGAAATTAAAGAGTCAATCAAGAAAAAAACTAATACTAGACAAGCTGTAACAATTTGTTTATAAGTGAAACATACGACAGCAAGTCCTACTAATTCTCAGTCTAAGACTTGGTCTGAAGTTACGGTTGCTTCCTAGGCAACGAAACAGTTAAAGGTCTTCTTAAGAGTTATAGAACATGAGAACTAAGCTATTTTCGCTCGCCAGTGTAGCCTTAATCACCGCAGGAGCAACCCTTGCTTACGGTCAGTCTGCTACCGCTGCTACCTTTGCAGAAGGAAGTTGGGATGGAAAGGACAAGACCCTGCAACATATGTTTGACGGCGCTGGCATGAAAATCGATGCCGTAAAGGATCAGACTAGTGCCACTGCCTTTGAAAGTATTGGCTCAACCTTCAGTGCCAAAATCCTCTGGGAAATGGCGGGGAACTGGAACAAAAACAAGTTTGGAATTTACGAAATCGCTAACAAAGATAACAAAATTCAGCTCTTTGATGGAGAAGCTGGACACTGGTCTGATGCAGTAAACGCCTCCTTTAAGGGTGCCTTCGGCTTCTATCTCTGGTCAGCAGGCGATAAAAATAATTCGGAAGCTTATTACTACACGCAAAACGTCCTCAACCCAGGTGGGACTGACCAAGTAGCCGTCTACAACACGGGTAAAGATGAATTTACCTTCGCCTTTGAAGACCTCTGGGCGGGTGGTTTGGCTAAGGGTACAACTGACAACGACTACCAGGATATGGTCGTGAAGGTTTCCGGTATCCGGGTAGCGCAAACTCCCCCTGAGTCAGTTCCCGAACCCACCACAATACTAGGTTTGGGATTAGTTGCTGGGTCTTTCTTCGCGTCCCGCCGCCGCAAAGCCAGCGAGGGCTAATTGTTACCTAGTTAGGTTTGAGAGGGAGTGAGTAAAAGTTAGGGGTTAAGAGTCTAGAGGCTTTTAACTCCTTTTTTTTAGTCCTAAGTTCTCAATTTTTCTGACGCGGATGCAGGGTAACGTAGGATGATGGCATCTGGTGAGATTCGACGGCAATATGAGCGAACAAATTGGCTCCGACTACCGCTTAGAGCGGGATTCCATGGGAGAAATGAAGCTTCCCAACCACGTCTACTATGGGATTCAAACATTAAGGGCGGTAGAAAACTTTCCGATTAGTGGCATCAAGCCTTTACCGACTTACGTAGACGCTTGCGTACTGATCAAAAAAGCTACAGCGATCGCTAATGGCGAACTTGGCTGTATTCCTCAAGACATCAGTAATGCCATTGTTGCTGCTGCTGATGAAATCCTGAAAGGGAAATTTCGTGACCAATTTGTGGTGGATGTCTACCAAGCTGGGGCGGGGACTTCCCACCACATGAATGTCAATGAAGTGCTGGCAAATCGAGCGCTGGAAATTTTGGGGGAGGAAAAAGGTAACTATGAGCGGGTTAGCCCCAACGACCACGTTAACTACGGTCAATCCACAAATGATGTGATTCCTACGGCGATTAGGATCGGGGCGCTACTGGCGTTAGAACATACGCTTTATCCGGCATTATCGGATGCGATCGCTGCTTTGGACAATAAAGCCGACGAATTTCAGGATGTCGTTAAATCTGGGAGAACGCACCTGCAAGACGCTGTCCCCGTGCGCTTGGGTGAGGTTTTTCGGGCGTGGGCGCAAATTCTCTGCGACCATATGCAGCGGCTGGAACGCGCGGCTGAGGACTTGTGGCAGTTGGGTTTGGGTGGTAGTGCGGCGGGTACGGGGTTAAACACCCATCCCCAATACCGGGAACGGGTGGCGCAAATTCTCTCTGGGTTAATTGAGCAACCGTTGCAAGTGGCACCCCACCTAATGGCAGCAATGCAGAGTATGGCTCCCTTTGTCAGTGTTTCTGGGGCGGTACGGAACCTCGCTCAAGATTGCGTCAAAATTTCCCATGATTTGCGGCTGATGGATTCGGGGCCAAAAACTGGATTAAAGGAAATTCAACTCCCGCCTGTGCAACCGGGTTCTTCGATCATGCCGGGGAAGTACAATCCCGTGATGGCAGAGATGACCTCAATGGTTTGCTTTCAGGTGATGGGTTACGATAATGCGATCGCCTTAGCTGCCCAAGCCGGACAACTAGAACTGAATGTGATGATGCCGCTAATTGCCTACAATCTGATTCACAGCATCGAAATTTTGGGTAATACCATTGCCGCGCTAACCAATCGTTGTATTGAGGGGATCGCTGCCAATCGCGATCGCTGCTATAACTACGCCGAAGGCAGCCTCGCCCTCGTCACCGCCCTAAACCCTCACATCGGCTACCTCAACGCCGCCGCCGTTGCCAAGGAATCCCTAGAAACGGGTAAATCTCTCCGGCAAATCGTGTTGGAACGAGGACTAATGGACGAAGCCGCCCTTGCCCAAGTGCTAGACCTGGAAAAAATGAGCGCTCTGCCGACAACAGAAGCTTGAGGAACGTTTTCCTGACGGGGATGAGGGTGCTCGACATTTTGTGACATCCTCCCACGCTGAATCAAAGATTACAGCGTAGGCTTCCCCACCTCACGATGGAGATTTCCTGGTTATTTCCCTTCGACTACGCTCAGGGTATTTCACCACTTGCCTAGAGCCGCCTTATGGCTTACTCCCCAACAGACCGATTGCCCAGGCAGTTTCCGTTCCGCACAGCCCATGCGTACTGATTACCAATCAAAACTTTTGCCGAAAGGAAATAGACCTAGATACTGTGAAGTTTTTACCCAACCACAGCGTCAAGACTATCGCGCTTAACTTTTCGGGTTGGAACCCCCTAACTTCAGTTTTCAAGGTTCAGACTAGTTTATGCCGTTTGCGCTGTTCACCACGTTTCTACGACGTGTTCGTTTGAGTCAAGGCAACCGTTAGTTATCCGGTATGTCAACGTTACCACTGATTGAACGTATCGATTTGTTAACTTTAGGGACATCAAGTCCCCTAAAATTAACAAGGGGGAGTCCATGTATCCACGCGCGAAATCAGAGATTATGGTGGGGGTATTATCGCTCCCCCTACCCCCCTCATTTAGATACAGTAAGCTAAAAACAACTTATCCGTCCGCGTCGGTAGATTGGAGGAGATTCTTTCCATGCAAAGCCAAGACAGCGTTATCCAGATGACCTTTCACTACACTGACGGTCAGTCTGAATCGTTCTATATCTACGATCCCCCAAACATTCACGACACTGCCCAAGAACTGCGGCAAGAAGTACGACACTTTCTCGATAAAAACTGGTGGATTCTTCACTTGCAGGAAGAAACGGTATACATCAACACCGCCCACGTCCTCAAAGTGGAGGTCAAGCCCGCCATTCCTGAACTGCAAGGTGAAGGGGTATTCTCCAATGCCGAACGTATAACGGCTCTGACTCGGAGGTGAGATGAAGGATGAAGGATGAAGGATGAAGTGTGAAGGATGAAGTATGAAAGATGAAGTGTGAAGGATGAAGTATGAAAGATGAAGGATGAAAGAGGTTATCGATTCTCCTCATCTCCCTCTCTTCTTTCTAACCTCCGCGTCCTCTGTGTCTGGTGCGGTTTATTAAAACCCTCATCCCCTCATCCCCCACTCCCTCCCTACTCAGGACTCACCGACTTAGAACTCACCGACTCACCGACTCAGGACTCCGAAAAATGACTATTAAGCAAGCTTCCGTTAGTTTGATTCGGGCTGACTCCTATGAGCGGCAGCAGTTACGGGAATCTTTGGAAAGGCTGCTGGAACCGTTGGGAGGAATGAAGGCGTTTGTTAAAGTTGGCGATCGCGTTTTGCTCAAACCCAATCTCCTTACAGGTGGGCGTCCTGGCAAAGAGTGCATTACTCGTCCAGAACTGGTTTACTGCGTTGCTAAATTAGTACAAGAAGCAGGCGGGAATCCCTTTCTGGGTGACAGCCCTGCCTTTGGAAGCTGCTACGGTGTTGCCAAAGCTAATGGCTATCTGCCGCTGACAGAAGAACTAAATTTACCCATCGTTGAATTTCGCGGTCAGCGTTACGAAACCACCAACAGCGACTTCAATCACCTGCGTCTCTGCAAGGAAGCGATGGATGCGGATGTTGTGATTAATTTGCCGAAAGTTAAGTCCCACGTACAGCTCACTCTCACCTTGGGCGTCAAAAATCTTTTTGGTTGTGTCCCTGGCAAAATGAAAGCCTGGTGGCACATGGAAGCCGGGAAGGACGCTAACCGCTTTGGGGAAATGCTAGTCGAAACCGCACGGGCGATCGCTCCTAACCTGACTATTATCGACGGCATCATTGGTCACGAAGGTAATGGTCCTAGTGGCGGCGAACCTCGTTTTTTGGGCATCCTAGGAGCCTCAGCAGATGTGTTTGCCCTCGACCGCGCCCTGGTAGATATCCTCAATGTTGATCCCGCTCTTGTCCCCACTGTGGCAGCACAAACCCGGCTAGGGCTAATCTCTGAGTTAGCAAATATCTACTTTCCTCACCAACGTCCAGCCGACTTAGTTGTGACTGACTGGAAGCTTCCAGAGGCTTTAATGCCCATTGATTTTGGGATGCCTCGCGTCATCAAGTCCACTTTCAAGCATCTCTATATCCGGTTTATCAAAGAGCCACTGAAAGTTGATCGACAAAAGATAAATAGCCGCTAGCTGAGGATAAAAGTCGCTACCTTCAAACTCTGGACTGTCTTCAATCCTGATTATGTAGGCTTTGCTACGGCATCATAAAAAACCGACAGCGTAAGCTAATGCTACCCTCCGATTGCTAACAAACCGCCTTCAGTCACAAGGCGGTTTTTTGTGAAAATTATTCAGCCATTCTCATCGCCATTCCGATGCCAGTAGAATTGTTGATCTTTCCCCTATCAGTCACAACGCTACCTTTGCAACCGAAGCTAATATCAGGCTTTGGGTGGGAAATATGTATCTATCGCGACCAAAATTTAATTTGACGCGGGGCGATCGCTGAATTTGATTAGCGCCAATTAGGAACTTTTTATCCTTAATAATTTACCCTTGCAGTTTATTACATCGCTTGTAACCCTAGTCACCTCTACCATCAGGAGTAACTATGAGGCTACTGTTTCATTCGATTAGTTTCCTTGAGATTGTTTGCTAAACGACAATTAATCCGAAATATATCGCTAAAATATAAAGTATAAGAGGGTTTAAAATTGCCCCCTTGTACTTAATTACTTCCGATTGCACGAGTTCAATTCTTAACTAATTTATGGAATCTAGTGGCCCGTCTAGCAACTCTTCTGAACCCCCGCCCTATAGGTGGGCAGAGATTATGGGCACAGTCATTGCTTTGTTGACCCTAACGTTGCCTCCGTTTGTCATCGCTTCTTACTCTTCAAGCACTCGCGTTGACATTTTGCAACAAACGACTTACTCGCTTCCCAGGTCGGAATAATTGATTTAAAAATAGTTATATAGTCAAAACATGATGGATTGAGTCCTGGAAAGTCAGCCTGAAGCTGTAAAGTTCTGGGGTATTGTTGCACGTTGTCAGTCCTCAAGAACAGCGCTAGCTTTTAGGTGAAAAAATTTGTGGTATCCCGCTACTTTTAGGCGGGGACAAGTCTGATTGTCTACCTTGGCGGTATAAGCTAATTGCATCTTGGGGTTAGGAGGAGCACAGCTGTACCAATGGCGGCGTTTGGCTAACAGATGCTGAACCATTGGCACTCAAGACTGTGTATCCTTATTCCCGTAGAATGCTACACGGGGGAATCACTTCTCCTTTTCGGAGGTGTAGTTCCTGTGGCTGGAAGTCTGACTTTCACCACACCCGTTTGCTGTATCAATTGCTTAGGAGTTTTAGGTTCTTGGATTTATCACGCATTCCTGCTCAACCCAAACCCGGCTTACTTAATGTTTTAATCGAAATTCCTGCCGGAAGCAAAAACAAGTACGAGTTTGATAAAGATCTAGAAGCTTTTGCTCTAGATCGCGTCCTGTATTCTTCGGTACAGTACCCCTACGACTATGGCTTTGTGCCCAACACCTTAGCCGATGATGGCGATCCGCTTGATGGTATGGTATTAATCGATCAGCCAACCTTCCCAGGGTGCGTTATTACGGCACGACCAATTGGCATGTTAGAGATGATCGACGGTGGCGATCGCGATGAAAAAATCCTTTGTGTTCCTGACAAAGATCCGCGCTATGCCAACATCAAGTCTCTTCAAGACATCGCTCAACATCGCTTAGATGAGATTGCAGAATTTTTCAGGAGTTACAAAAACCTGGAAAATAAAGTGACGGAAATTCTCGGTTGGCAAGACATGAGCAAGGTAACACCTCTCGTGGAAAAGTGCATCGAAGCCGGTAAAAAGTAGATAGGGGATAAACCCCAGTATCAACAGCTTCACACCAAATCAGGTAGGCGAACACACGTTGCTTTCAGCGACGCGATCGCACTTTCCTGATTTGACTGTGACAGAACTTAATAAGTAGTGAGATTTCTGAGAACGCTAGAATGTACTGACTGGACAAAAACCAAAATCTTCCCGACCAGAACAAGACGGCTGGTAAATTCAAAGTAGGGGCAAGTGCGAATTCGTTTGCCAAGCTCGATCGTTACATACTCAGAGCGCATTTATCTCGTGTGAGTATCATTTAAGAACACTACAACGGTGTGAAGAGTGGCGGGCTTTACAGTCTAACTTGATTATAAAGATGCCAGATATCGATCCAGCCTCGCCAAAGCCAAAAACGTCTCATAGAACAGTCGGTATGGTAAATAGTTCGGCTGCCGATTTTATCGTCCAGTTTTGGGGGGTTCGAGGGCAGATTTCGGTTCCCGGAAAAGAAACAATCCGCTACGGTGGCAATACTGCCTGTGTGGAAATGCGCCTCGGCAATAAGCGCCTAATCTTCGATGGTGGTAGTGGTTTGCGAGTGCTAGGCAATCAGTTACTCTCCCAAATGCCAGTCGAAGCTTATGTGTTTTTTACCCATTGCCACTGGGATCGCATTCAAGGCTTTCCTTTTTTTATTCCTGCGTTCATTCCTGGTAACTGCTTCCACATCTACGGCGCAGAGGCATCTGATGGAGAGTCGATGCAGCAGCGCCTTTCCCGGCAAATGCTGGGGCCAAATTTCCCCGTTCCCCTCCAGATCATGGCTTCAAAGCTGGAGTTTAACCACATAAATCCTGGCAGCAAGCTAGTCCTAGACGATGTAATTATTGAAACCAGTCTTCTCAACTACTCTCAGCGTTCAGTTGGCTATCGTGTCACCTGGCAAGGACACACAGCGGTTTATGCAACAGCGAGTTGCTGCTGCCGTGATGCCCTTGATCGCAGTTTACGGGACTTAGCCGCTCAAGCTGACCTGCTGATTTTGAATGCCCCTAGCGCGGCGGCAATGACCGAAGGGAAAGAGTCTTGTTTGCAGCGTTGGCAGGATACCCCTTGGGAAAAATGGGTAGCATCAGCCGCCGCAGCGAATGTCAAGCAGTTTGTTCTCTCTAGTTACGATCCCGACTACAACGATGATTTTCTCGACCAGGTAGAGCAGCAAGTGCAGTCAGTCTTTCCTAACAGCGTGCTAGCGCGTGAGGGGATGGTTTTACCTGTGGGTTACGCCAAGTAGAAAAAGAAAAGAGCAGTCCTGTAGAGACGTTGCAGGCACCCTCTCTACAACTTTTATACCTTTTCCCTTTTAAGAGACTACCCATAGCTCCCCCAACCCTTCTTAAAAAAGGGGAGTAAGAAAAGTATCTGTAGCAAGCATTTAGAGAATTGGCATTACTCCCTACAAAGAGCGATCGCGTGCAGCTTCAAGGGCTTGCCTAACTTGGTTAAAGCCTGTACCGCCGTAGCTGTTGCGTGCAGAGACAACTTGGGCGGGGGCGATCGCTTGATAAATATCTTTTTCAAACGCAGGGTGGAGGGCTTGCCATTCCTCCAAACTTAAATCTTTGAGCAATTTACCTTTAGCAAGGGAGGTTCTAACCACCTTCCCGACAAGATTATAGGCATCTCTAAACGGTACTCCTTTGGCGGCTAGGTAGTCTGCCACATCAGTTGCATTGGAAAAGTCTTCCGCCACCGCTTCGGCTAGACGTTCGTGCTTAAATTCCAGCCCTTCCTGCAGCAAAATTGTCATGGCTTCCAGGCAAGCTTGCACAGTGTTGACACTGTCAAATAACGCTTCTTTGTCCTCTTGCAAATCCTTGTTATACGCCAGGGGTAGCCCCTTCATCAGTACCAGCATCGCCTGCAAATGACCAAAGACACGCCCCGTTTTTCCTCTTACTAGTTCGGGAATATCAGGATTTTTCTTTTGGGGCATGATACTAGAACCCGTGGAGCAGCTATCTTTGAGGGTGACAAAGCTAAATTCTTGCGATGCCCAGAGGATGATTTCCTCCGATAAGCGGCTGAGGTGAACCATGATCAAGCTGCTAGCACACAAAAACTCAATGGCAAAGTCGCGATCGCTCACACCATCTAAACTGTTGGCATACACGCCAGTAAACTTTAGTTCCTGCGCCGCGTAGTGCCGATCGATGGGAAAGGTCGTCCCCGCTAACGCACCGCAACCCAAGGGGGAAACATTCACCCGCTGGTAAATTTCCCCTAGGCGTTCCCAATCTCGCTGAAGCATTTCCCAGTAAGCCAGGAGATGATGGGCTAAACTGAGTGGCTGTGCCCTTTGCAGGTGAGTGTAACCAGGGATCAGCGTTTCCACATTCGCCTCAGCAATGGTCAGCAGAACAGCCTGAAACTCACGCACTCGGCTGCGAATCTGCTCAATTTTGTCGCGCAGGTACAACCGGGTATCCGTGCCTACCTGGTCATTACGCGATCGCCCCGTGTGTAGCTTTTTCCCCACATCCCCCGCAATTTCCGTTAGCCGTCGTTCCACCGCAAAGTGAATATCTTCAGCGTCAATGCCGGGGTTAAACTGTCCGTCTCGGTATTCCTGACGGATTTGTTCTAAGCCTGCAACAATCTGTTCGCCTTCTTCCGGGGAGATAATGCCCGTATGGGCAAGCATCTTGGCATGGGCAACGGAACCCATCAGGTCATATTCAATCAGTTCAATATCAAAACCGATGCTGGCATTAAACCGCGCGATTGCGGGATGCAATGTTGATTCAAACCGCTGACTCCAGGTTTTTTGTTCAGTCACTTGAGTTAACTAAAAAGGATGAAGGATGAAGAGAGTCGGTGAGTCGGTGAGTTGATGAGTAGGGAAGAAAGTATGTTCGGCGAAGCCGTTGCCGGAGGCGAGGGTGAAGTATGAAGTATGAAGTATGAAGTATGAAGGGTGAAGTATGAAGGGTGAAGTATGAAGGAGGTTATCAGTTCTCCCCCGCACCCCCGCACCCCCGCACCCCTGCTCCCCTGCTCCCCTGCTCCCCTGCTCCCCTGCTCCCCTGCTCCCCTGCTCCCCCGCTCCCCCGCTCCTCCTCTCCCCTACTCAGGACTCAGCACTCAGCACTCAGGACTAAATAACTACGACGCGG
This sequence comes from Kastovskya adunca ATA6-11-RM4, assembly GCA_019359445.1. Taxonomy (GTDB): domain Bacteria; phylum Cyanobacteriota; class Cyanobacteriia; order Cyanobacteriales; family Coleofasciculaceae; genus Kastovskya; species Kastovskya adunca. The sequence goes on from JAHHHJ010000006.1 coordinate 43,601, forward strand.
TGAGATTCCGCAACATGTAGCCCAGTACTAGACCAATCAGTAACGCCCAAACTTGACCGGACTCGATGAAATTATTAAACGCATCTTGCATCTGTCCTAAAACATCTGGGTCTTCAATGGCTTGAGCCAAGACCGTTCCCTGGGTCGATAGCGGTGTGGTTGCCAGCCCAAAGGCTTCATAATCGGGGGTTAGGTTAGGTAATTCGACATTTACTGATTGCATTTCCATAAAGCTTAAAAACTCGCGTTCCCACGCGTATATTCAGGTTACTGGCGCTCATTTTACCTGCATCACGACCAGTGTCATATCATCGGCGTTACGGTTTGTTGAACCAATGAACTGCTGCACCTGATCAAATAAGTGATCCAAAATGGCTTGTGGCCCCTCGCAATGCTGACAAGCCCACTGGAAAGCATTAGCCAGGTTTTCCTCATCGAAGCGATCGCCATTTTGATTAGCGGCATCGGTGAAGCCATCGGTGTAGTAGATAATCGTATCTCCCGACACTAGTTCTACTTCAGCATCTTCGTACTCAGAATCCGCCTCTAAACCAATCAGCATTCCCAGGGTATCGAGGCGTTGCAGCGAGTTAGTTGCTGCTTGCCATAGTAAAGGGGGATTGTGGGCAGCGTTGCTGTAAGACAGAATACGGCTTTGAGGATCGTACTCAGAATAAAACAGCGTCACAAAGCGGTGAGAATTTTCCAAATCAGCATACATGACGCGGTTCAGATGTTGGAGAATCCGTGCTGGCGAGTGACCGTTCAACACTTCGGCTCGGAGCATCCCCCGTGTCATGGTCATAATTAACCCCGCCGGGACACCCTTACCCATCACGTCACCGATGACAATACTCCAAGGTACCGATTCCCCTTGTCGCGCCTCCCCGGCTCCCTCTAGGTCTTTCTGTTTGGGTCGCAGTTGGTCGTAGTTGGCAGGAATAAAGTCGTAGTAGTCGCCGCCGACGCGGTTGGCTGTCTGACAGCGGGCTGATACTTCCACCCCCTGAATTTGGGGACATTGACGCGGCAGTAATCGCAGCTGAATATCTGCCCCGATTTCCAACTCCCGGTCTAGGCGTTCCTTTTTCCGCAGTTCGACGGTGAGTTCATCATTAGCGATCGCGACTGCGGTTTGGTCGGCAACCAGGCGCACTAATTTCTGACGAGTTGATGTCCAGGCATACTGAGGGTTGCGGCTAAACACATACAACCGTCCTCTTTCAACGTTTTTCACCAAAATTGGTGTTCCAAATAGCTGCACATCTGAACCCAGGCAACAACTGACCTGTTCATCCAGAGACGCCGGGGCAGATGCCAACAAGCTTGCATCCGTCGTGATTTGACGAGTTGCTGTTTCGATCGCCTTACGAATGTCTTGACATGCCTGCCCTTCCTGACAGTGCAAGCGCTCTAAACGTACTTGACCGTTCGGTTTGAACAAAATCAAAGCACCACCATCAGCATCCGTTACCCTCGATGCCATCAGCGGAATTAGCTCTAAAAATTGATTGAGGTTGTTAAAGCTACGCAGGGCAAAACCCAGCGATGAGAGTAAGTTATGTATTTTATGCTGTTCCCTGTGTAAACGTGCCACCAGTTCTTTAAGAGCAGAAACTGGTGTCCCTTCGGTTGTAGGATCATTACCAGGGCTGTTAGCTGATTTTGAGGCGTGACGAGGGAGAGGCCGTGCTGTCATAGCATCAGGCGTACATACGCAGTTAATAAGCAACTTAAGGGGACAAGAGTAAAAGAGTGAAGTACCCCCGCTAACTGCCGAAGAGCACTATAGCAGAGGCTTCCAGTTTCACAGGAAAGGCTTTCTGTAGTTACACCTCAATAAAGATGTCCGTGCCTAGCACGGTGGAAAGACTTACAATCCTCCGGAGGTTTTGCCTGACTGATTGCCAGTAACACTAACTCCTGCACACATTACTGTGTACCCTGGCAGTTGCCCGTCTTCCACAGGCAAAATATCGTCTTGACGCTTGGTTTTCGCACCTTTAGTTGTGATTACAACCAGTCTATTTAAACAGAATTTAACTAGAATAGATGCCGATTCACTCATTTGATCCGGCAATCAAGCGAGATGTTATTTAGTCGTCGTGATTAACCTTAGACAGCAATTTTGCAAAGTAGTGAGCGAGGAAGACATTATGGCTTCCTACAGTACCACTAATTGCTAATTATCGCTGCCCAAAATCCTCAGCAGGTGTTTAGTTGTCAATTGTTTGGTTACTAAAAGGTTAAATGATAGCGTTAATTAACTGCCTCGCCAATGATCCTACTGGGTGATTTTTGCAGTTGCGATCAGTCGGTGAATGCTGAGTCGGTGAATTTAAGGCTACCCATTGAGCAAGGCTTCTACAAACTCATAGCTAGAAAAGGGGCGTAAGTCTTCGATGCCTTCACCAGCACCGATGAATCGAATCGGTAAGCCTAATTGCTGTACAACGGCGAGAGCAACGCCACCTTTAGCCGTACCATCAAGTTTAGTCAGGACAACACCGCTGAGTTTGGCGACTTCGGCGAAGACTTCTGCCTGTCGCAAACCGTTTTGACCAAGGGTAGCGTCGAGAACTAGGAGAGATTCAACACGGGCGTCGGGTGCTTTTTTGTCAATAATCCGCCGGATTTTGCCGAGTTCTTCCATCAGATTTTTCTTATTTTGCAGGCGTCCGGCTGTGTCTATTAGCAGTAGTTCTGTGTGGCGAGCTTGAGCAGCAGCGATCGCATCAAAGACAACTGATGCTGGATCGGTATTCTTAGCGGGATTGGCAATCACGTCAGTTCCGCTGCGCTGTCCCCAAACTTTCACCTGTTCTACCGCCGCCGCTCTGAAGGTGTCGGCAGCACCAATTAAGCAGCGGTAGCCGGATTGATTCGCCAGGTGAGACAACTTACCAATGGTAGTGGTTTTACCCGCACCGTTCACTCCGGTTATCAGCCAGACATTAAGGGTATCTTTTTCTGGAGTAAAGGTGGCGCTGTAAGACTCTTTGAGAGGGCGGTCGAGCAAGTCGCGGAGAATTTGTTTTAAGTAGGCGATCGCTTGCTCTGGGGGTAAGGTTTCCTCCCGGAGTCTACTTTGCAGTGTCGTGATGATGTAATCAGTTGCCTCGACGCCGACATCTGCCTGCAACAGCAGCGCCTCAATTTCCATTACCGCGTCTTGGTTCAACGGGCCCTGACCGACAATCGCCTTCAGCTGATTAATTAAGCTGCGACGAGTTTTATCCAGCCCCTGCCGCAATCGCTTCAGCCAGCTAATTTCTTCAATCGAGACATCCTCCGGACGCCGTCCTTGGGCGGCTAGGACTTCGGCTGACCACAAGAACCCTTCATCAAAGGCAATCCCTGTTTCCCCCTCCGTCTCGGTCGCTACCGTCGCGTCCACAGGCTGCACAGGTGCCCTAACGGGTTCCGGTTCTGAGGTGTCAATAGCCGTAGCTTTGAGGCGCTCTAACCTTGCCTGACGATCGGCATTAGATTGACGTGCCCAAATGGGAACATTACCCGCTGGTGATTCCTCAGCTTGTGCCGCTGCGATCGCGTCTTCTGTTACCCCGGTGTCGCTTTCTTGAGTTTCAGGAGCCGTCGCTACCGGTTCGGGAGAAGCTTCGGTTTCTTGAGTTTCTTTCTCAGCAACGGTTGGTGCGACTGGTGCCGATTCTTCCGGCGTCTCTGTAACTTCTGCTACAGCCCGTTCTTCCTGGTCGTCGTCGAGTGCTGCTTCCGGTGCGCTGGGGGCGGTCGTCTCTGCTGCTGCGGTTACGGAGGCTTCTTCCTGTGCCGATTCTTCCGGCGTCTCTGTAACTTCTGCTACAGCCGGTTCTTCCTGGTCGTCGTCGAGTGCTGCTTCCGGTGCGCTGGGGGCGGTAGTCGTCTCTACTGCTGCGGTTACGGCGGCTTCTTCCTGTGCCGAGCCTTCCGCCGCTTCCACCTCAAACTCTGTGGTTGGTTCTGCCGTTGCGGTATCCGCTTCTGCCGGGGGCTGTTGCCGCTGCTGAATATTCTTGTAGGCATTCTTTGCCCAACTCAAGTAATCTTCAGCAACGGCGGGTGAAGCGTCTGCTTCTTCCTCAGCTTCTGCTGGTTCTACCTGCGGCTGCTCTTGAGTAGTTTCTTCCTGTTCAACTTGAGAGTTTTGTTTATCGTCACCAAACTGGCGGCGGAACCAATTAAACACGTCTGCACCTATTCGAGTACGGGCATCTGCTCAAAACACGGGACAAAGAATCTGCTGAAGGTAAAAGTTACCATCTAGCATTCCTTGGCGGCTGACTATAATGATAAGATTTTAAGAAATTTTTCAGGGTAATTGAGCTTGCTTTTGCACCTGCTCGGTTACACGACGCAGCACACCATTGATGAAGCGGTATCCTTCTTCGTCACTGTAACGTTTGCCCAACTCGACAGCTTCGTTGATGGCAACACGGTCTGGAATTCCTAAAAAGGCAATTTCCGCAACGGCAATCCGTAGGATATCCCTGTCGATGCGAGGTAAACGATTCAGTTGCCAATCTCTGAGGGCGTTCTTGAGAGTTTCGTCAATCTCTTCCCGTCTACGGTTGATGGTTTTAAGGATTTCCAGGGTATAGCTACGTACATCTGGCTGGTTGGTAAGCTGGATGATTTCTGGGATTTCTAGGGCTGTACCTAGGTGATTGACGGCGGATTGAGTGAGTTCAATGGCGTCACTCACCATAGCTTTTGCACTTTGGACGTCGCTGGCGCGAGTTTCGCTGCTCAAGAGGCGATCGCTCCCGCGTTTAAGTTCCGCTGACGCTGTTTCTAAGGCTTCTTGAATTTCACTGGTTAGAGTGCGGACGGCAGCCAGCACTAAGCCATTAAGTTGCTGGGTATCCAGCCGTTCTATATTTGACGGCATTTGCGAGAGGCTCAACAGAGCCAGTTCACGAGCAATTCGGCGGGGGTTCATGGTTATCCTGTGTCAGTTGTCAACGGTCAGTTGTTATCAGCTTATTTCTATACCCATTTATCCCCCAATTTTTCCTCATTCACTCTTCACCCTAGTCTTGGCTACGTTATACTACACCAACCGCAACGGCTTCACTATTCCTCCTGCTCTCCCACAGCTCGTTAGCTCTCTTCCGTTGGTAACGGTCTCATTTCAGGTAGAGGCGGCTCTAGGGCTTTCTTGCCGTAGGCGGTTGGGGCTGTCAAGGGAAGGTTAGAGGCAGCAGGCCCGACGATCCCACCAGAAATCACGACTTTGAAGGCATCTTCAATCGACATGGAGAGATTGATCGCTTCTTTTTCCGGCACGATCGCGTACCAGCCTGTTGTCGGATTGGGAGTCGTGGGGATGAAGATGCTCAACATCTGCCCATCCATATGAGATTGCATCTCACCGCCTAGGGTGCCAGTGACGAAGGCGATCGCCCACATCCCTCGCCGGGGATATTCTACTAAAATCACCCGTCGGAACTTCCCCTGAGAGTCCTTTAGCAGCGTCTCTAAGAGCTGCTTGAGGGTTTTATAGACTGGCCCTGCTAGGGGAATTGCTTGCAAAATTCGCTCCCCAAAATCCAGCAGCCACCGTCCGGCAATATTCCGTGCCATTAAGCCGATCAGCAAAATGCACATCAATGGTACTGTCAGCCCAACTACAAGATTGAGCAGAGTGACCAGGATGGGATTCAGGTTATCGTAGGGATTAAGTTGCTTGGGAATGCGCGTTAAAAAGTTGATCACCCAGCTAGCAATGGTGATCGTTAGCCAGATCGTTGTAGCGAGTGGAATCACTACGAGAAGACCAGCAATTAAGTCGTTCTTTAAGTCCTGCTTGAAGCGTTGGTTCACAGACCCCCGACTCTCCTTACAATGGCGCTTGAATGCATATCCGAATCGCCGCGATCGCTCCCACGATCTAGCTACAGATAAATCAAAAACCTTGAATAGATAAATATCAATGGCAACCCAGAAAGTAGTAGGTTCTTCCTTTGCTATTCACGGCTCCCATAGAGCTGTTAGTTTTAGCCAGGATTCTCTTCCTAATTTATCAAACTCGTAAAGAATTATTACAAGTCTCGACTCTTTATATTTTAGGTGTGACTCGCGATTTTTAGGATTTTCTCGCAAACTTTCTCAGGAATAGGAGTTCTTTGCCACTTAACGATATTTATCTATTCAACTGGTATCACAATTTACACTTTAACGGATTGAGACAGTCACTGCCTGAGTCAAGGGGAAGAAGAACTAAGGGAGGCAGCATCGGCGTTAGGGGAGGTTGTAGAAGGGTTGAGATAGTTACTAGGTGGAGAAGGATTTTTCAGTTCCCATACCTTGAGCAGAATCAGGTACTCGTAAAACATCTGTAAGACGCACCAGTTAAATCCGGCTCGCCCATCCAGGAACCCTCCCAGCAGGAAGTACATATAAACAAAGCGCACCAATGGTCGCAAGGGTAAGCGCAGCGACAAATTCTTAAGAGCGCGGCGTCGTTCGACTTCAGTGCTGCCAAAAAACAAGTCTCGCCAACTAATGCTTCCCTCAGCCAATTGACGCAAGGTTTCCTCGGCTTCGTCAGTCGAGTAGCGGTTGTGTTTGTCAATCCAGCGACTAAAACCTTTTCCGCAAGTGTAGTGGGGGTAAGTTTCCTGGAGAAAACCCGTTGAACCTGCACACTCTTCCCGTTCAGTGTGTCCATAATCGCTAAACCAGACCTTATCTTTGCAAAACAGGCGCAACTGGTAGCGAGGATATTGGGTACAACGGCGAATCCAGCGATCCATGAACATGACGCGTTCGGCGGCGTAATACCCGATATATTCAGAACTCTGCATCGCTTGGAGACATTCAGCAAATAACTCCGGCGTCATCCGCTCATCGGCTTCTAGAATGTAAACCCACTCATGCTTAGTCGGGACTTCTTGAAGCATCCAGGTGCGCTGGCGTCCGTGACTTTCAAAAGCGTGCTGCACCAGGCGGACAGGATAACGCTGGGCAATTTCTACAGTGCGATCGCTACTGAAGGAATCAACAACAATGACATCATCACTAAGCTGGGCTGACTCAATGCAAGCGGCAATGTCCAACTCTTCGTTATAGGTCAGGATGTAAATTGAAAACATAATATATAAGCTTAAGCCGAGCGTAAAAATATCAAGCCCGTTCCAGAGGCTTTCGGTGCCCAGAAAACTCTAATTGAGAGCAAATCAGAGGCGGGAGGGGTGACGACATGCTAGCTTTTTTGGGGCAAAATCGCCGGAGGCTAAACGCTAACATGCGTCTTTTAACTTACTACCTATAGTGCCTAGGGATTGAGCAAGTTATTGAGATAACTCCCTATTAACTCGCTTTGTCTATACTTTGCGACGGGGTTGAGAGCTAGATTTTAAGCTTCGCAATCCTGTCCAGCCGACAGCAATGTAACCAATGGCTAACAGCAAGCTGCTTAGACCTGTCCGTAAACCTAATTTAAAGGCTGATGCTCTGGCTTGCTTTTCCGCTTCCAATCTTCGAGAACGTAGTTGTGTTTGCGCTGCCTCAACTTGTTGGTTGAGTGCTTGCGGATCTTTCTTTATCGCCTCGATTTGCTGCCGGATCGCTTGTAGTCTTTGAAGCTGTTCTCCTTGCACCTGACCACTGGCAATTGCCTGATCCAACTCAGAAAGCCTTTGGTTATCTTGGATTAGGGTATTAATTTGCTGTGATTCTGTTTGAATACGGCCTTCCTCTTGAGTGGCTCTCTGGTTAATTTGCTCAAGAGCTTGAGTGCTGGCAAGACGAATATTGTTGAGATGTAATGGCACCAAGAGTAGGTACAGTAGCCCCAAGAGACTGGAGAGTAACAACACCCAAAAGCGTAAATCCTGAGCGCCTGACTTCCGCTCTGTCACAGCGGCAGCATTACTACTGATCCAATATCCCGCTAGTAGCAGCGCTATCCCCACCATCGGGATAATCCCCCGGTCAACCACTTGGGTTGTCCAGCTAAGCTGCCACTCTCGCTGTAGTGGATTAAACGGAATCGCTAGCAGGATGAAGTCGATTAACGAAGACAAAATCATGATCAGCCCGACAACTTTTAAAGTCAGAGCTGTAAAGGAAGAATTTGTAGGGCTAGTGGTTGCTTTCATGGGTTACGCCGGTGAAAAAAGTAATTGTCTTCAAACGTATCGCTGAGCGCGATTAGGTGAGGTTTATCCCCTGGCAATTGCGTCCTTGACAAAGGTTGGACAATGATTGCTCAAAGTTGAAGTCTTGCTAATACTAACTTATCGGCTTAAGTACACCAGAGTGGGGCAATGCCAGGTAGATAGGTATTTTAAGGGTGCCTGGAAAAAGGACTAACCAGCAGGAATTGGTCAGTATTCTCACCAATCAGCTTGTGACTTTACATCAATGGGGTCGCCAATGGTCAAAGATAACAATTTGTAAATTTCTTCGGTTAAATTTTCGGCTGGAAAAATCTGATTGATCCTCATGCCTTCCACTAACAGGTTTTGGTTTTTTCATTCTTTGAGACTTCAGACATCAGAGTTTCCCTCCTCTTTATTTCTCCGTTTGCCCAAACTGATAAATTAAGCGCTTAGCTGCTGAGAATGGCAAGACTATTAGCCAAAAAAACAGTGATTTCCTCTTGTTTTCTTAACCTGAACCGGATTTGTTCCTCTTTGAAAGGAGTAATTACAACAGTTCTGTTGCCAACTCAATCAGATGTACGCCAATGGGTGCATCCAATCTTTTTAACAAGCTTTCGCTGGAAGGAATCGTTTCGCGAGGAAATAGGTTCCGGAAGGTTTGGAGGGTAAGCAGTTGATGTCCGGAAACAGTCCCATACTCGCTATCAACGCGATCGCGAAACTCTGGATCGTCTGCGGTGGGAGGTAGGGAGCGCAGTCGTTCATCAATACTAAAAGTGACTCGCACTTGGTCACGGATAGACATGCTGCGATCGCAAATCTCTCAGTCGCTGCGCCCCAAAGCCAATGCGGCTACACGCAGGGCAGTAATTACTGAACATAAAAATTTCACGGCAAGTTTAAGCTTTCTGTATCTCGCTGTTATAAAAATCCCCTAGAGAATAGGCACTTTCCCCGTCAGAAGACGCCAAAAAGTTTCTTTTACCCAACAAACTACGTACAGTAAAGCAAGCGTGACCCAGATTTTATGAATAAAGTTGTAGAAGTTTTACCGGACAAAGAAGCGTTAGTTGCCAGAGCACTGGCAGTGGTACTGGAAAAAATGCACGCTGCGATTGCGGCGCGAGGCATTTGTACCATTGCCCTCGCTGGCGGTAGTACCCCTAAGCCCTTATACGAAGCGATCGCTACCCAAAACCTTCCCTGGGAAAAAATCCATGTCTTTTGGGGGGATGAGCGTTATGTACCACCCGATCATCCTGATAGCAACCAAGCGATGGCACGTCATGCTTGGTTAGAAAAAGTTAGCATCCCGGAAGAGAATATCCATCCGATGCCGACTCTTGAAAGCAATCCAGCCGTTAGTGCTCAAAATCATGAAGCTGAGATTCGGGAATTTTTTAAGACTTCAGTGGGAGAGATTCCCAGTTTAGATTTAATTTTGTTAGGCATCGGCGATGATGCCCATACCGCCTCCCTCTTTCCCCATACTGAGGCACTACAAGTACGCGATCGCCTAATCACTGTCGGAAATAAGGACACTCAGCCGCGTATCACCTTTACCGTGCCGATGATTAATCAAAGCAAATGTGTTCTTTTCTTAGTGTCGGGAGCTAGTAAACAAGCCGCATTAGCAGAAATTTTTGCCGACGATGCCGACGACTTTACCTACCCAGCGCGATTAATTCAGCCGCAAGGGGAACTGTGGTGGCTTTTAGATCACTCAGCCGGGGAAGAGTGGAAAACTTAACCATGGCGACATTGCACCAGTGTATGTATTAAGATCTGACCGTCTGCCCCCCAATATTGGGATGTATTCCGGCAGTAAGGAGGTTTTATGATTGTTTGTCCTAACTGCAATCACCAAAATCCAGATGGAGCGACGCAATGTGAAGCCTGCTATACACCGTTACCGACAACCACCAGTTGTCCAAATTGTGGTGCAGCAGTGCAAACAGACGCCAGCTTCTGTGGTCAATGTGGCTTCAATTTGCTTGTCACCCATGAGGGAGAAGAAGGTGAGACCTCTACTCCCGACCCTGCGGTGCCGGAGTTAGTCGCCCTTGAGGCTTTGGTTATCCCCGATCCGATATCGATCCGTTCTGAGGAGCCAGATCCCATGGCGTCGCCTCTACCTGCAACGATAGTTGGGCAACCGCCTGTTGCTGAGGAAGAGAAGGCTCTTGAGCCAGAGGTCGAGGAATTATCTGCTCCGGAGGTTGCCAGTCAACCCGCGACTGCTACCACAGCCCCGCCTGCGTCCTCTGAGGCAAGGGGTAGTGCTAAAACCCAACTGCAAGTGCAGACGGTTAAACTACTGCATGTGCAGACGAACACAAACATTGAAATGCCGCAAAATCTTTCGGTGATTCATATGGGTAAGCCGAATGACCAAATTCCACCGGATATTGATGTGTCTGGATTTCCCCATTCAGAAATTGTGTCCCGGGTTCATGCAGATATCCGCGTCGAAGGAGATGCCCATTACATCGAAGATGTTGGCAGTTCCAATGGCACCTATATCAATCACAATTCTCTGCTACCTGGTAATCGCCATCGCTTACGAACTGGCGATCGCATTAGCTTAGGGAAAGGCGACTTGATGACATTTTTATTCCAATCCTCCTCCTAAGTTAGTAATGAGTTCAGAGTCAGGGAAGAGTTTCATTAGTCAAACTTTGATGGCGACTCAAACGAACGCGCCATTGCCTGAATGCCGAGTTAGTCAAAGCAAAAGAAAATTGCTTCAACGACAAGGAACCTAAGGCTCCGACTTGATTGGGTCAGAATCCAAGAAAATATTTTGGGGTGCTACTCTTGGAAACAACAATCACAGTATGATTTATCTTCAATGTGGCTAGTAACTGATGGCAAAAAATTGTTCATCAAGTGGCTAGTTGAGAGAGTAGTGTTGGTTTTGGGCTGTCACCCCTAACCTCAGTTGCAACAATTTATGGCTGTAATAGGAAATGATTGTTGAACGAGGTGGAGTGAATCTCTCGCCCCCTGGCTAGGATTCTTAACTACTCCAGCAAGGGAGTGAGTCTCGTCAAGAACAAAAAACACTAGCTAATTGGTGAGGGAATGTCAAACAGCTCGGCCCAGCAAGCAAAAGTTTTGAAAGATGTGACCCCGGTGATTACCCTGACTCTGCTGCATCCTCTCCAGTCTGTCCCTGTTCAAAGCTGGAGCTTTGAGCCTGAATCCGTGATTCGGATTGGGCGATCTACCGAAAATGAGGTAATTCTCTATAGTGCGGTTGTTTCTCGTCATCATGTAGAGCTACGGCGCAATGGTTCTGATTGGGAAGTCGTTAATTTAGGTGCTAATGGCACTTATGTTGATGGGAAGCGCATTACCCAAATGCCAGTTGTAGATGGAATGATCTTTCGCCTAGCGAGTTCTGGGCCTAAGATTCAGATCCACATTGACGCTGATAACATTGACGCTAAGTTAAAAACATCAGGAAAGAGATCGCCATCAAAACAAGACAAGACAAAAGATACATTCGTTGATCAAAGCTTCAAAGAGGTGGAAGATCAGGGGTGACTCCTTCACAGGGAGAACCTTACAAGTGCAGTGCAAGCGTCTCTAAAGTTTTGGGACGTTAGAGCTTGTTTAAGTGAGGCAATGCCATCCCCACTTTTATAATCAAAATTGCTGCATTCCGTGTCTCTGTCAAGTTCCCACCCACAGGATGGAGAATGCCAGCGTTGGGAAAATTTCTTAAAGCTGCGATTTAATCCGTTTTAGCAATGCGCTGAGACGCTCCATTGCTAAAGCAGCATTAATGAGTGAGTTTATGTATAAGGGCGCTCAACTTTTAGATAGAGGGAGGGAATATTATCGCCCCTGAAATTCCTCATTAGTTAACCTTAAGGGGTATTCGAGTCTTGTAGTATTAAGGGGAAACTCGAAAAAGTAGTTACAAATGAGTGCAGCGAGCAGTTCTAATAAAATTAAGTTTGGTACCGATGGCTGGCGGGGAATCATTGCTGATGACTTCACCTTCCCCAATGTCTGTAAGGTGACCCGTGCGATCGCTAGCTATCTCGAAACTGCCTATTCTAAAGACCGTCCTATTTTAGTTGCCTACGACACCCGCTTTTTAGCCGATCAGTTTGCGCGGACTGCTGCTGAAGTACTAGCCGACTTGGGCTGGACTGTGAAAATTGTTGAGCGGGACTGCCCGACGCCCGTCATTGCCTATAATGCTCGTCTTCTGAACTCAGGTGGGGCATTGATGTTCACGGCTAGCCACAACCCCGCCCCCTACTGTGGGATTAAGTACATCCCTGATTATGCGGGCCCAGCTACTCCAGAAATTACCGATACTATCGTTGCGAATATTGAAGGTGCAGATGATTCTGCCCCCAGTGGCAAGAACGGCAATAAAATTTCAGTTTTTGACCCGAAGCCTGAGTATCTCAAATTTATCTACACTCTGCTGGATGTCGAGCAGATCAGAAGTGCCAAGTTAAAGGTGAAGTATGATGCCCTCTACTCCACTTCTCGCGGCTATCTGGATGAAGTGTTAGAGCATTGCGGCTGCCAAACCGAAAGCTTCAACACCACCCGCGATGTCTTGTTTGGTGGCGGAATGCCAGAACCAAAAGGCGAACAGCTAGTCGGGTTAGTGGAAGCCGTGAAGAAGGATAATGCTGACTTAGGGTTGGCAACCGATGGCGATAGCGATCGCTTTGGGATTGTTGATGAAAAAGGTAACGTCCTCACCCCTAACACGGTGCTGCTGTTGCTGGCACGTCACTTGATTAAAAACAGAGGCAAATCAGGGGCGATTGTCCGGACAGTGGCAACTACCCATCTGTTGGACAACTTTGCCGCCAAGTACGATCTAGAACTGTTTGAGACGGCGGTTGGGTTTAAGTACATCGGCGAGAAGATGCGCCAGACAGATGTGCTGATTGGTGGTGAAGAGTCCGGCGGACTGAGCATCATCGGGCATATCCCGGAAAAAGATGGCATCCTCGCTGATATGCTAGTTGCTGAAGCGATCGCCTATGAAGGCAAGCCATTGAGTCAGTTGGTTGAAGAAGCGATCGCCGAAGCGGATGGCCCTTTATACAACAATCGCCTCGACCTGCACCTAGAAGAAGCTCACAAAGCCGCCGTACTGAAATCCTTTAAGGAAAATCCCCCCGCTGAAATCGCCGGAATTAAAGTTAAAGAAGTCGGTCTTAAAGACGGTGTCAAACTTTACTTAGAAGACGGTGGTTGGATACTACTACGCCCATCCGGAACCGAACCCTTGATGCGCGTTTATATGGAAACCAGCTCCCCAGACCAGCTAAAGCAGATTGGGACAACCATGGAGCAGATGATTAACAAAATGGAACCCGTCGGCGTTTAACTACCGCCGTAGTAGAGATGTTCCAATGGAGTGTCTCTGCTTACTATCCCAACAAATTGAGTATTACCCGCAGATAAATGCCGATGAAAACGCTAGGCTGAGTTTATCTGCGGTTTTTGATTTATGAAAACAATTACAAACCTGCTGACTTCTCTGATACTTGCGGCATGGGTAATCGCGATCGCGATCATCTCAATCCAAAACATCAAGCCCGTATCGCTGCGATTTCTGACCTTCCAGTCCATTGAGCTACCCATAGGGGTAATGCTGGCATTTGGGGTAGCTATCGGGGCAATTGCCGGAGCGATCATCCCTCTCTTCTGGCGGGTATCTAGTAAGCGACAACGCCGCTATAGCTCAGAAGACGAGGAGTTTGAGGAGGAATTTTGAGTCTGAGTCCTGAGTCCTGAGTCGGGAAGAAAGTATGAAGGGTGAAGGATGAAGTATGAAGGGTGAATTCGGTTATTGGTTCTCTTCTGCTCCCCTGCTCCTACTTCTGACGCCGCCAATCCCAGGCGGGAACGAACTGCGGATCGCGCCATAGCCCTAGACGCCGCCGCTTGGCATCGGCTTCTGCTGCCTCAACAAGCTCTGCACTGGGGCAATTTTTCAGGTAGGGGCGATAGACTTGGGCTAACCCTTCAGCGCTTAAGACTTGTTGGATCAACGTGCCGTCGGGAAGACGGACTTCACTAATTTCGCGTCCATATCGGTCAGTATCAGTGATGGTTAATTGAACGCGATCGCCTCCTTGGTTCACTAACTGCTGCACCCGCTGTTGTGCTTTTTCTCCCCATTTAAACTGGCTTTTATCCACCGCCTTGCGGCTTTGTCTCTCCTTAGAGGAATGGGGGACTTCTGGCGCATCTACACAGGCAAAGCGCACGCTGATATCCTCTCCCGCGTCATTAGTAACAACGATTGTGTCCCCATCAGATACACGCTTAACGGTGTAACTTTCTGCTCCTATCCAGTCCAGCAGGAGGTCGCACCCCACTAAGCCCAGGATGAGGACAACAGCCCCCGTCCATTTGAGTGATGTTTGGATGAGTTGGTGCGTGCGGGTCATTCGCTAATTTACCTCAATGGAAAGTTGCAACAGCATAGATGGTCTCTATCCTGGCATAGTTCCATTCGGGAATTACTCTGATTTTCGGATTAACTGAGCAAAGGCTTGCAGCGTTTCTGAGTAGCGATCGCCTGCTACCCAAACGAGATTGTTATGCCCAGCTTGTTCCACCCACCACGCACGCTTGGGTTCATTCGCCGCTTCAAAAAGTTGTTGGCTGTGTCGCAAGGGAATCTGCCCGTCTGCCTTGCCGTGGATAAACAGCACTGAAATCTGTACCTTTTTAATTTTTTTCAGGTTGCCAAATCGGTCAAACGGAAAGATATCAACGGGTAAGAGGACGCGAAACGCACTAGTAAAGCCGCTTTCCATAATCAGTCCCCCTAAGGGTTGGCGAGTTGCCAAATCCACCGCCACTCCCGTGCCAACAGAGCGTCCATGGGAGATTATTTGTTGGGGTGGAACGTTCAGCCTCTGGGTTAGATAGTCGTAGGCAGCCGTGATGTCCTGATAAACATTCTCCTCTGACGGCGTCCCCTGGCTGGTTCCATAGCCGCGATAGTCATAAGCAAAGACGGCAAATCCCGCTTCTTGCAATCGTGTCAACACAGGCTGAATATCTCCTAGATCTTCAGCATTGCCGTGGCTGTAGAGGATGGTATAAGTAGCCTCTGGATTGGGAAGGTGAAGCGCTGAAATCTCAACGCCATCTGCCGTTGTCAGCTTGATAAGCTTATCGGTGTCTTTGTAGCTGGCTGGTTGGGGCTGAAAGATTAGATTATCGGCAAAGAAGTAGGCAAAGATACCGAAAAAACTATAAATTAAGACGGCTGCAACGACAAACCACCGGACTCCTACTAATAAGCGGTTGACGGTTTCCGGGTGCATGTTATTAGCCTCCTTGAACATGAAAAAATGACGGCGGTGCGCCCTCGGCTGGGGTTATAGGCGATCGCCACTTAGGAGGAGTGCTTCAGTTGCAAATTCGACCAAGCGAATTAAGCTGAAGCCAATAAAGATTAGAGCCGAAACTATCAAGATGAGTATGGAAACAATCCGCCTTCGCCTAAGCAATTCCAGAGCTGCTGTGGATATTCATCTAATAATACTCACGCACTGAAGAAGATTCTTTCGTAGGGGCATAGCAGTGCCATGCCCTGAAGGAGGTGAGTTTTGCGTAAGTCCTACATCTTTTAATCAGAGTCAGTTGAGGAAGCCTGTTGACGAGCCAAGGGCGAGAGCAAGGGTACTTCCCTCAATGGAAAAAGCAAACCGAAAGCTATTTAGGCGGATGCGTTCGTAGTAATCCTTTATCCGTTCTGGGGTTAAAGAGGTGTAGAAGGGATTGATTAGTATCCTCTAGATTGCTCTGGGGTTCAGCCGTACGGCTTTGCAGCCAAGCAAAGAGAGCGGCTGCCCCTAGCAGGAGCAACGCGATCGATATCACTAACTGAAGCATGATGCTGTATCGCATAAAACGTGTGAACTATCACCAAATAAAGTACAAGGTTTCATCCTTCATCAGACGAGGTTGTAGTGTTCCATGTGGACGTGTGTAACTGGAACTCCCAGTTCGTGCAAGGCGGCTTCTACCTGATCCATCATTTTGGGTACAGCACAGATAAAGTAGTTACGGCTGCCTCGACGTTGGGGGATGTAGCGTTCCAGCAGTTCCTTGTCAACGTAGCCGGACTCCCCTGACCAATCCTCTGGTGGTTCTCTTAAGACGTGGACAATGGTGAGGTCTAATTTGACTTTGAGCGCTTCAATTTCTTCGTGGTAGGTTATATCCTCCCGTTTCTTGTTGGCATAGATTAACAGGTAAGGACGCTCATCCTCGCGTTCGGCAGCCGTCACAAGCATACTCATGATTGGGGTGATGCCGATCCCGCCAGCAATGAGGACAAATCCTGCCGAATCCTCATAGCGGTCTGTTGTAAATACGCCGTAGGGACCATCTAGGTAGGCTTTGGTTCCGGGTTTTACGTCTTTAATCGTTTTAGTAAAATCTCCAACCGCTTTGATACCAAACTCCAAGCACTCTGGATTGTCCCCATTAGATGCCATGGAAAAGGGATGCTCCCGCATCCGGAAGGGGGAGATACCCAAGGTGATCCAGGCAAACTGACCAGGCTGGAACGTGATTCCCTCATGTCCTCTGGGGCGCAAAACGAGAGACCATACGTTACCTCGTTCGGCATTGACGGCTTCAACGAGGTAAAGCTTTTTAGTCATAAACCAAGGCTTGACGAGACGGATGTAAACGAGTAGCCACAAGGCAAGTAGGGAAAGCCCGCCCCAGAGCAGGGCTTTCCAAAACAGATTTAGGTAGTAGCCAACTCCCAAGGCGTGTGCCAAACCAAAGCCGACAGCACAGGCGGCTAGGATACCGTGAAGGATGCGCCAAGGTTCGTAGGGAATTTTCAGGGGTTGACGCCAAATTGAGGTGACAATCAGCCCAATCAATGCCAAGGTTGCCACAACCGCAAATCTTGCCCGCCAAGGAGCTTCCAGGAAATTTAAGAGTTGTAACGTTTCTGGGTCAAGGATGAACAGGATTAACGGGTGGATAAGGATAAAGAAGAACGCCACAATCGAGGTGTAGCGGTGGAACTGAAGAATCAAGTCAACTCCGTAGGAAGCTTCAATGATATTAATCCGCGCCGTGAGAGCAAACTGAAGCGCCATCATTGCCAAACCCACGAAACCCAAAGCTACTGAAAACTCCAACCAAATGGTGCGATCGCCTGTAGGTGGGTATAACAGCAGAATCAGTAGGGGTAAAAGGGTAATCATGAGGTAGATAGCGATCCAGAACATGGCGATCGCTACCGGACTTTTCATTAATAGACTTCTCATTGGAAGCTGCCTCCTAACTTCCTTGGTTTAATGAACGTTGCGATCGCTGATTGATTTCATCCCAATTCACCACATTCCACCAAGCTTCTAAATAGTCAGAGCGGCGATTTTCGTAGTTGAGGTAGTACGCGTGTTCCCACACGTCATTGCCCATAATCGGGTAATACCCATCCATAATTGGACTGTCTTGATTCGGTGTTGTGATAATTTGCAGTTGACCTTGGGGATTGCGAACAAGCCACACCCAGCCACTACCGAAGCGATCCGCACCCGCCGAGTTGAATTGCTCCCGGAATTCAGCAAAACTGCCGAAGGTTTTGTTGATTTCTTCAGCGATCGCACCTGTTGGTTCGCCACCGCCTTGAGGACTCATAATTTGCCAGAACATCGTGTGGTTGAGGTGTCCGCCCCCATTGTCCCGCACGCTTGTGCGAATCTCCTCCGGCACGTTATCCAAATTTTGCAGTAGTGCTTCAATGCTTTGGTTTTGCAGATTAGGCGAATCTTCCAAGGCTTCGTTCAAACTCTCAACGTAAGCCGCATGGTGTTCGTCGTGATGCAATCTCATCGTTCGAGCATCAATATGCGGCTCTAGGGCGGCATAGTCGTAGGGTAAGGGCGGTAGTTGAGCGGGTAATGCCGTTTGTTGAGCCACTGGGGTAGTCGCCTTCGGCGTTGTTTCCGCTTGCGGCACCCCTTGGCAAGAAATGAGCAACACTAAAGCAGCAATTCCTAAGAAAAGAAGGCGGATTGGTAGTCGAAAAATTTTTTTCATAACACCTAGTTAGTCTTTAAAGTGTGAAGGATGAAGTAGGAAAGATGAAGGTTTAACTTAAAAAATCAATTCCGGTGCTTGCAGGAAGAATGCCTTGCTGAGTAGACGACCAAATGGTTTGCTCCCATTAGGTATTTTGTTTTCTCCCCAAATGACTTGAGACTATTGATGAACTTTCACCTTTTATCCTTCATATGTTTGTCAGTCTGAACTTTTTCTCCACAGGAGTGAATTAATTTTGCCACTAAGCCTGTCCAACCCGTTTGATGGTTGGCTCCTAAACCTGCACCTGTATCTCCCTGAAAATATTCATGGAAGAGAATTAAATTTTGCCAATGCGGGTTTGTTTGAAAGGTTTCAATGTCACCATAAACCGGTCTTTGATTGGCAGAGTTTTGTTGAAAAATTCTCATCAGTCTTCGAGAAATTTCATTAGCTACCTCTAAAAGCGTCATTTCTTGACCCGAACCCGTGGGACATTCAACTTTGAAATTGTCTCCTAAATAGTCATGGAATTTTTCCAGAGATTCAATCATCAAAAAATTTACCGGAAACCAAATTGGGCCGCGCCAGTTAGAGTTGCCGCCGAACATTCCCGTTGTCGATTCGGCCGGTTCATAAGCGACTTTATAAGTCTGCCCCTCGGCGTCAAAGATGTAGGGATTGTCGCGGTGAAACTGAGATAGGGAACGGATACCGTAGTCACTGAAAAATTCAGTTTCATCGAGCATTCGTTGAAGAACTTTTTTAAACCGCTCTAAGTTAACAATTGCTAAAAGTCTTCTTGCTTCCTCCCCGGCGGTTTCCATAGAAGCAATATTTTTTTGCAAATCGGGACGATTTTTGATGAACCATTCCATGCGGCGTCTAAAGTTGGGTAGTGCCTCTAAGGTTTTTGGTTCAATGGTTTTAAGGGCAAACAAGGGAACAAGTCCAACCATAGAACGAACTTTGATATGGATGCGATCGCCGTGGGGAAAATGCAGCACATCATAGTAAAATCCATCTTCCTCATCCCATAAAGGAATATCCGTTTCCCCCAGATGATTGATCGCATCAGCGATGTACAGGAAATGCTCAAAGAACTTGCTGGCAATGTCTTCGTAAACAGAATTGTGCTGGGCTAATTCCAGCGCGATCGCTAGCATATTAAGACAGAACATTCCCATCCAACTTGTTCCATCTGCCTGATCGAGATGTCCCCCTGTTGGTAGTTCAGCACTGCGGTCAAAAATCCCGATATTATCTAATCCGAGAAATC
The DNA here is from genome assembly GCA_019359445.1 of Kastovskya adunca ATA6-11-RM4. Taxonomy (GTDB): domain Bacteria; phylum Cyanobacteriota; class Cyanobacteriia; order Cyanobacteriales; family Coleofasciculaceae; genus Kastovskya; species Kastovskya adunca. The sequence goes on from JAHHHJ010000006.1 coordinate 63,047, forward strand.
CTCCCTGAAAAACATTGTTCCCGCCTTCATCCTTGCGATTCACCCACCAGGTAAAGTTGAGCAATAACTTCTGAAACACCCGTTCTAAAAAATCTCGGTCAGCACGACCATAAATTTCTTTTTCAATCTGATAAACTCGCCATGTGCCCCAAGCATGAACGGGGGGATTGACATCGCTAAAATGCCATTCATAGGCAGGAATTTGTCCATTGGGATGCAGATACCATTCCCGCGTTAATCGATCCATTTGCCGCTTGGCAAAGTCCGGATCGATCATGGCTAATGGTAGGACGTGGAATGCTAAATCCCAAGCCGCAAACCAAGGAAATTCCCATTTATCTGGCATGGAAAGGATGTCATCGTTATACAGGTGAATCCAATCCTTGTTTCTGGCGTAGTCGCGCTGAGGGGTAGGTTGAGCCGGATCGCCCTTGAGCCAATCTTCGACAACGTAGTGATAGTATTGCTTTGTCCACAACAACCCTGCAAAGGCTTGTCGCTGCACGTTCCGCATGTCCGGTGCTAAACCTGGGGGAATGAAGCGTTCGTACAGTTCATCCGCTTCCTGCTGACGTTGCTTGAAGATTTGCTCAAACTCTTCGCCAAAGGGTGCTGTTAAATCAGAATTGTCGCTTAATCGCAGTTGAATGGTTTTGGTTTGATTGGCACCAATCTTCCAAAAGTAAGCCGCAGAAAATTTTGTACCGTTATTGTCGGGGTTTACAGCCTCTTTTTCTCCTGCAACGATGTAGTCATTGATCCCATCTTTAACGTAGGGGGATTGATTTTTGGTTCCAAATAAGCGTTTGTAGTTCGTTTCATTTTCCGTAAAGAGTAACTCTTCCGGTTCTGCACAGTAAAGCCAGCGATCGCCGAGAGTGGGATGAGAGGCTTCAATAACACTAACGGAGGAATCGGATTGCAACTCTCTTAGGTAAGGTTTCTCGCTCTTTTTGTCCCAAGACCAGGTGTTTCTAAACCAGAGGGTAGGTAAAAGATGCAGGGGTTTTTCTTCATCCCCGCGATTCACCACATGAATTTTAATCAAAATATCTTCGGCTGACGCTTTAGCATATTCAACAAAGACATCAAAGTAGCGATCGCCCTCAAAAATTCCTGTATCTAGAAGTTCAAATTCTGGATCGTCGTAACCTCGCCGCTGATTTTCTTGAATCAACTGTTCGTAAGGAAATGCCTGCTGAGGATACTTGTAGAGGTAGTTCATGTAGGCATGAGTGGGAGTATTGTCGAGATAGAAGTAGTACTCCTTGACATCTTCCCCATGATTGCCTTGCGGCCCAGTTAAGCCGAATATCCGTTCTTTAAGGATTGGATCTTCGCCATTCCAAAGCGCGATCGCAAAACAAAGTCGCTGATGGTTATCCGAAATTCCGCCAATGCCATCTTCTCCCCAACGGTAGGCACGGGAACGAGCATGATCGTGGGGAAAATACTCCCAGGCACTGCCATCTTTGCTGTAATCTTCTCGTACCGTTCCCCACTGTCGTTCGCTCAAATAGGAACCCCAGCGACGCCAGTGGGCTTTATGAGTACGTGCTTCCTCTAGGCGTTTTTCTTCTGCTGTCATTTTTCTCTCTATCTAAGCTGACCAAGGTTCGCTAAAGTCAGGGTAAAGTGTCAATCCACCGTCAATAAACAGAGTTTGTCCGGTGATATAAGCGGCTTCCTCTGACGCTAAAAATGCCACGGCTGCTGCCATTTCTTCTGACGTTCCGGCACGACCCATCGGAATATGACTTTCCACTTTCGCCTTTTCTTCAGGGTCATCCGTCCAGCCTTTATTAATAGGAGTAATGGTTGCCCCAGGGCCAATACCATTAACCCGAATCTTTTTATCCGCGTATTCTAGGGCGAGAGTTTTTGTTAAATTTTCCATTCCTCCCTTACTGATAGAGTAGCTCAGGTAGTAAGGTCGAGGGATAATTTCATGAACGCTGGAAATGTTAATAACTACGCCATTTTTATCGCGCTCTAAGAAATGCTTAATCGCTTCGCGGGCGCACATGTAAGCACCCCTGAGATTAACAGCAATTACTTTGTCAAAGTCTTCAATTTTTGTCTCGTGGGCAGCACTTTCAATCTGAATTCCTGCATTGTTGACTAGGATATCTAGTCCACCGAACTCTTCAACGACGGTGTTTACCATGCGGATAACATCGTCTTCTTTCGAGACATCTGCTTGTATCAGCAAATCTTTAACACCACAGCCTTGGATTTCACCACAGGCTTTGTCCATCATTTCTGCGGTATCTGCGGCATCTTCAGGGCTGCTCCGATAGTTGATAGCAACATTGACGCCTTCTTGAGCCAAACGGATAGCAATACTTTGACCAATCCCCGAACTCGCGCCAGTAACTAAGGCATTTTTACCTTTTAAACCTTTCATTCTAATCAACCTTTTTGAATCTTAGAAACTGGAAACCTAACTTATGGAAATTTAACTTTCCAGGTAATTACTAGAACTTTTCTACTACTTAACTTTAAAGAACAATCAAGCTGCCGCTAAGACTCTAAAAATTATGGAGTTAATCACGCTCAGGGCAATCGAACCAATCAAGGCACTCCAAATTCCCCAACGTAACCGAAATCCTGGCACCAACCAAGCGGCTAATCCAAAAATAATCGCGTTTAAAACGAATAGGAATAATCCCAAGGTCAAAATAATGAGTGGAAAGGTGAAAAAGCCTAAAATTGGTCGTAATAGGGCATTTAAAATCCCAAAGACTGCTGCGGAAATTATAGCTTTGCCAATGCTATCAATTTCAACTCCTATGGGCAGTCGAGAAATAATGAGAAAACTGATGGTGGTTACTATCCAGCTCACAATAATCCCAGGAATCATAAAGATCCTCCTTTCCAATTCATTTGGTTTAGGTTAGTTAGGTCATGGAAGTGTAGCCTCTGCCGCGCATTGTATCAGAATCGTCAACGGGTAAAGTCCAACCGATATGATGCTGAACAACACTCAATGTACTAGGAGCCTATGCAAAGCGAAAGCGGCTTGCTAATCTACTCCTCACTTCAGAGCGCTTTCCCTCTCTTTTTAGGATTGAGAATAAATGTGACTACAAAGTGACAAACAGCGTAATTCCACAGGACGCAAAGAAATTCACCGCAATTGATTAGATGTCTGGCAATGTACAAGCCCGATCCCCCTCGCCTCCCTAAAAAGGGGAACTATAATTTCTGTTCTCCCCTTCTTGATGCTTCCTGACTCGGAAGAACTGGATGTATCCCAGGATCGCTTTTTTAAGAACGAAGAGCGATCGCCTGAGCTGAGATTGAATCTTTAACCCTGGCTAAAAAGTCCAACTTTTAGTAGAAGTCAACGCGATTCCTTTAGACCAAGACTAAATGTAGGCGCTAAAGCGCTGCCTGACTATGAACCTGGAATGTAGGCGACACAAGGAGGCGATCGCGGGGCGAGATAAGCAGTTTCGCCAGTAAAAAGAGCTAATTTTCTCCGCCTTCCTCGACAAACACTTTTCTCAATCTAAAATGCAGATGCCTGATTATTCCCAAATAACAGCGGCAATTCTTGAAAAAGCCAGAAAAGAAGAGGCTTTACCGCTCAAAAATGAAGCTTGTCGCTCAAAATTCTTTTTTCACCCCCACCCCACCCCAAAAGTTTGCCTTTTCTTCCACGGATTCACCGCCGGGCCCTACCAGTTTGAGCCGATAGGAAAAGCTTTTTTTGATGCTGGCTACAATGTCCTAGTTCCCTTGCAACCTGGTCATGGGAAAGCGGGAGATTGGGATGGCGATAATCCTCCTCCTTTACCAACGGATGTGCAGGTTTATCAAAGCTTTGTACGGGAGTGGTTGGACATTGCTCAAACCCTAGGGGAAAAGGTAATCGTAGGAGGATTATCCACAGGGGGTAACTTGGCGGCGTGGTTAGCCCTAGAATATCCCCAGCAAATTGATCGGGCTTTGGTCTTTGCTCCCTACCTGAGCAGTAGTAACAAATTGGTTGATTGGCTCGTGGACATACTGCCGTTTTACTTCGAGTGGTTTAATAAAGACGCACCGGGTAACTTTGGCTATGATGGCTTTCCGATTCCGGGGCTGGAGTTGTTTTTGGATCTGGGGAAAGAAATTCTAGAGCGATCGCCAAACGCTCCAACAGCACCGATGTTTGTGCTTTCGAGTGATGGCGATCGAGTAACTAGCCAGGACGATCAACGGGCATTATTTCAAGCCGCCCTCCAACATCAGCCGAAAGCCTGGTACTACTGCTTTGACGAAAATCTGAAAATCGCCCATCGCATGATGACCAAAATGGAGGGGAATGACTACCAGGATTTAGTCATCGCCCTCGCTAAAGCCTATGTTGAAAGCGATCTTAGCTGGGCTGAAGTGAAGAAGATTGCCCAGCAGATGCGACAAGGGAAATCATTCAAGGCAGTAGTAGAAGCGCTGAATCTACAGCAACGAGTTTCCCCGGAACTATCCATAATGCTGACTCTATCGGTCAACCACTCTAGCCGTCTTGTCGCAGATGTTGCTGAGGACGCTGGTAGCTGTTCCTAAACCCATGTAAATTAGAAAACTTCTCCCACTGAAAAAGATAAATTAATTTTTAGGCAACGGTGTTAGGGTAATAAAATCCTTGTAGATAATTTGCTAATGTTACGAAGATTTGTATTAACGGTCACCAAATAAAACGCAACCGTCGCTATGACCGCAAGCTAGAGCTAAAGCAAATCAGCTTATCCGCTAGTTTTTCTTTTTCCCCTCACTCCTCCTCTCTCCAGCATTAACAACAAATGTGACGAGAAAGTGACAACTGACATCAATTAATTTTCCTCTATTTTCACCAAAAAATTCTTCTATCCGTCTGTGCTCAAACTCCTGGCAATATAATCATTTCAGCATCACTCCTGATACATATGAATCAAGAAACTTCACTAGTCTCTTCCCAACGGATGATGTATTAATCTTCTCAATCGTCTGTAATCATGAATGCTATTTTATCGCTAAGTCAATCCTGGAAAATGCTACAGCAAATCGCTAGATTAATTAGCTTTATATTGGTACTGGGCTTAGTTTCTCAACCGCAATTATTATTAGCAACTACTCCTTCTGAACTGCCTCAGTCTGACTTTAGTACCAGCACAGTTAAGCAATCCACGCGTTTAGAACTTAGCCTCAGTCGTCGTCAAGTCACCTTATATCAGGGAACAACCCCAATTAAAAGTTATCCCGTCGCTGTAGGGCGTCCAGGATGGGAAACTCCCACAGGTAACTTCCAAGTCCGTCAGATGTTGCGAAATCCAACTTGGATACACCCCTGGACAGACAAGGCGATTCCAGGAGGCGATCCCAAAAATCCCTTGGGTCGCTACTGGATTGGCTTTTGGACAGACGGTAATAATTGGATTGGCTTCCACGGTACTCCTAATCCTGAGACAGTTGGCACAGCCGCCTCTCACGGTTGCGTTCGGATGTATAACAAGGATATTGAGGAATTATTCAATCAAGTTGATATGGAAACGGTAGTAACCGTCATTCCGTAAGTGATTTAATTTAATTTTTGGAATGAGTTTGAGTACAACTGATTAGTTCATTACTAATCAGTTATTTCCTGTAACTGATTAGTAATGAATATTTTGTAAGGAATACTAAACCTAAGGTAGAGAACTAGTAGTAGAAATACTTATAACCTGTTGAGTGAATCAAGATCAATTGTGAAGTAGATTTTTGCTGACAATACAGCTTTGATCTAAATCTAATCTTTTCATCCGCAAACCTTAATACTTTTAATGCAAGGAGATATCAATGAGTGTACAAAATCGTAAAAGTGCTTTCCAAAAATTGGTTGCTTTTGTAGGAATTGCTGGTTCCAGTGTCCTACTCGGCTTGCCTGCAATGGCACAGGTTAATCCAAATTCTCAAACTCCGGGAATCCAACAAGTTCCGGGAACTCAACAAACTCCAGGAATCCAACAAGTTCCGGGAACCCAACAAACTCCAGGAATCCAACAAGTTCCGGGAACCCAACAAACTCCAGGAACCCGACAGTTCCCTAATCAACAAGTTCCGGGAACCCAACAAGTTCCAGGAACCCAACAAACTCCAGGAACTCAACAGTTCCCTAATCAACAAGTTCCGGGAACCCAACAAACTCCAGGAACTCAACAGTTCCCTAATCAGCAAACTCCGGGAATTCAGGACAACGATGATTTTGACAATCAAGTTCAGGACAACGATGATTTTGATACCGCACCTGCAACTCAACAATCTCCTGCCAATCAGGGTGTGCGAGGTCTTTGGTAATTGCTGAGGGCAATAATAACTGTATAACAGCAAGTTTAGGCTTGATGTATGAAGAACCTCTCCTCTCCCCGCCTGCATCACCCCTCTCCTCCCACGAAGAGAAGGGAGGGGGAGAGGTTTTATTATGGACAATTCTCCATACTCGATAGAACAGAGAATTAGCAAGTTTGTAGGCTATAAAATACTCCACGGCGTCAAGCTAAATCTTGCTACTACTGCACAAGAAATTTCTTGAACTTGCACTAAAAATTAGAAAAAGCGATCGCCATCTCGTTATTCAGACAAACTGGCTGCCAATTTGCGGAAGACGGTTTTCCAAATCAGTTCGGCAATAATCAACCCCACACCAACTAACCAAATTTGCTGTTCTACCCAAAACGCTAGGAACAAGCAAGAGGATAAACCTTCCGCCCAAAACAACGGTAGTTACCATAATCACCGCTACTAGGGCTGTAGGAATTACTAGAGAAATAATCACAGCAAGACCTGCAACTCCCGCCGCAATCCCTGTACTGACAAATACCCCTGCACCGACAATGGAACCTAAACCTAAGGCGATCGCCCCTAAAATACCTAGTTCTTTGTGAAGAACGGGCGCAGAATTTTTATCTGACATGGGATGTCCTCTGAGCTAATCATCTGCTCTTCGTTAACCATTCTGCGAATTTGGTTGCCAGCCAAACTGGAATTGATCGAACTTTCTTATCGGAAACAGCAGGATGATCGCCAGACTATCAAATACTATTTGTACCATGGCAACCAATAATGAGGCAATTCCTGTTACTTAACTTATTTCTAAGTGGCAAAAATCAAGTTGATGGCTAGTTTATTTCTGTTTAAATTAATAGTGTTTCAGTGACTGAGATTCCTAACTTATTTAAAAAATAGGGAATCTCAACTTCAAAAGCTTAGTAGTGAAAAAGGACGCAGAAATAACTGCGTGATGTAGTAAGTATTTCCGTCTCGCCAGACTCCAATACCTGTCTCCGTGAAAACAGGACGCAGGATATTTTCTCGATGTCCCGGACTCTCCATCCATCCTTTTACTGCTAATGGTACTGGTTGGGGAGCATTTGTACTTTTGAAAAGATTCTCACCGACTACTGAGTAGTTAATTCCCCCGGCGCGTACCCGTTTGGCTGGGGTACTTCCATCAGAACCTGTGTGGCTGAAAAAGTCGTCTCGTGCCATTTGTTGGCTGTAGTTACGAGCAACCTGTGCCAATCTTTCGTTATTCTTAAGGGGCTTCAAATCTTGTTGCTGACGGATAGCATTAATCCTTTGGAGAACTGCTGCTTCCATTTCAGCCGCAGTCGGTGACTGCGTTGTTGTAGTCGGAGATGGTGATCTCTTCTCAAGTACCTCTTGAGGGATTAGTTTTACTACCTCTCTAGCTAGATCTCTAGCTTGATCACATCCTACTAAAGTGAGGGCGATCGCTAGTCCCAATATTCCGTTTCTTTGTAGCATTCCTTTACGCATAGTTAGCTAGATTAACCTCGAAGTCATTATCAAACCAATCGCTATATTTACTACCCAACGCCAATGCTAAGCAGTCGGTAAATCCCTTGCTCGCTTATGAGAATTGTCGTCTGTGTTTAATCGCTAGAAGCTAATGTAACGAAGATCTAACAGAGATAGCCCGCTTCAGTAATCAACAAAGCCTTAAAAATAGTTTATTAAGGAAGAAAATATCAAAATTAGGAGTCCCGCACCTGATGAATCTTAGTCGATGGATTGGCTTACTATCACTAATCGCTTCTTTATATATCCTTTGGCAGATCCGAAATCTACTTCTCCTAGTGTTTACAGCCGTGGTGCTGGCAACTGCCTTAAACAAGCTGGTGCAACAACTTCAAAAATTACCGATCAATCGCCCTGTAGCCGTTATCTTATCTATTGCTATTTTACTCATATTTTTAGTGAGCTTTGTCTGGCTGATCGTGCCATCGTTCGCCGCGCAGTTACAAGAACTCGTAGCACTTTTCCCTATAGGAGTGGCACGAGTTCAATTTTGGTTTACTTTTTGGCAGCAACGTCTTTTAGGGGAGTATGAAAATTTTCCGACAAGCAATAACTTATTACAACAAATTCAGCCCCTATTGACTCAAATATTTGCTCGATCGGTTGACGTGTTTTCTGCATCTGTTACCGCTATCTTGCAATTTCTACTGGTATTAGTATTAACAATTATGCTTTTGGCAAATCCCAAACCTTACCGTGAATCATTCATCCAATTATTCCCGTCTTTTTACCGCTACAGAGTTGATGAAATTCTTTCACGTTGCGAGTTTGCTCTAGGTAATTGGGCGGTCGGAGCTTTAATTGAAATGGTTTTTATTGCACTTTTAAGCGGAACTGGTTTGTGGATTTTGCAAGTTCCTTTAGCACTAGCTCACGCTATTGTAGCGGGGGTACTGAATTTTATTCCCAATATTGGGCCAACGTTGAGTGTAGTGCTACCAATGGCGATCGCCCTTTTGGACAAGCCGTGGAAAGTTGGTGCCGTTTTAGCTTTATATATCGTAATTCAGCAAATTGAAAGTTACTGGTTGACCCCCATGATCATGGCAAAACAAGTAGCACTGTTACCCGCTATTACCTTAACAGCACAGATTATCTTTGCCAGCTTGTTTGGAGTATTAGGGTTATTGATTGCACTTCCACTGACTGTAGTTGCTAAAACCTGGTTAGAAGAAGTGTTATTTAAAGATGTTCTAGACAAGTGGAATCAGCCATCGGCTCAAAAACTATCTTAGATTTATCAAGTATTAATGTCATGCTGAACGTAGCGAAGTGAAGTATCTTAGGCAAAGGCGATCGCCCTAGATTCTTCGTCCCGCTGCGTCTACTCAAAATAAGAGTAAGCTCCCACCGCCCTCGATGCGAGCAACTTTGATAGAAACTGCAACGGCTTCGCACTCAAGATGGTGAGGCGATGAGCGCGTCCTAAGGCACTGCTGAGAGCAAAACAAAGCCAGCACTAATAGAGAATGTGAAAATAAAAATCGGGATGACAGGATTTGAACCTGCGACCCCCTCGTCCCGAACGAGGTGCGCTACCAAGCTGCGCCACATCCCGATTGCCTGATGGCAATATATATCCCACCATATCACGCCCCCTAGGGAATTACTACTGCTTTGAGCTAAAAACTGGTGCAGCCAACCTTTTGCTTTCCTTTGAGATTACGACTGTTGTATCCTTTAAGAACATTTCACGGACGCTGGGACTAGCGTTTACTGGCTGTGGAGGATACTCGGCTACGAGTCCTGTGAATCAGCAACTCTCAATCGTGAGTTTGGGAATCCCTCGGTAAATTAAAGATTATGCTGAAGGAGAATGTCACCGGATAAACTTTGTACGACTTCAGTGAGAAAAGCGGTTGTGGTAGTTAAGCCAGATTGGTTGCGTGTCAAAGCGCCGCAGTGGCAGCGCGTCGGTAGCGTCAAAGAAATCCTCCGGGATTTAGCACTAAATACCGTTTGTGAGGAAGCCTCTTGCCCCAATATCGGGGAATGCTTTAGCGTTGGCACAGCGACGTTCTTAATTATGGGGCCTGCTTGCACTCGCGCCTGTCCCTACTGCGATATTGACTTTGAGAAAAAGCCACAAGCCCTCGACCCCACGGAACCAACACGCTTGGCAGAAGCGGTGCGGCGTCTGGACTTAAACCATGTGGTGATTACCTCAGTGAACCGGGATGACTTACCCGATGGCGGTGCTTCCCAATTTAGGCATTGTATTGAAGCGGTGCGTACTGTCTCGCCAAAGACCACGATTGAGGTATTGATTCCCGATTTGTGTGCCAATTGGGAGGCGTTGGAAGCGATTCTTGCCGCCCAGCCAGAGGTTTTGAATCACAATACAGAAACTGTTCCCCGGCTGTATCGGCGGGTACGTCCGCAAGGAAACTATCAGCGATCGCTAGAATTATTACAGCGTTCTCGCGAGTTAGCTCCCTGGGTTTATACCAAGTCGGGCATCATGGTCGGGTTGGGAGAAACAGACGCGGAAGTTAGAGAAGTCATGCAAGACTTACGCCGGGTCGATTGCGATATTCTCACCATCGGGCAATATCTCCAGCCCTCCTCAAAGCATTTAGCTATAAATAGTTTCGTCACGCCTGAGCAATTTGATGCCTGGAGAGAGTGGGGAAAATCCTTGGGTTTCCTGCAAATTGTCTCCTCTCCACTCACTCGCAGTTCCTATCATGCCGAACAAGTGCAGGAACTAATGAAACAGTATCCTCGCTCTCGAAAATAGGTACGGTCATCCCTTTTTTAAGAGGGATAATGGGGGATCTTCATGCAAATAAGAAATAGTGTTTAAGCGCAATGAGCAATAAACCTGCCCCAACAAAACTCTCTATTGCCGTTGTGGGGGCTGGGGCTTGGGGGACAACGCTAGCCTCCCTCGCCTCTGGCAACGGTCATGATGTGCGTTTATGGTCTCGTCATAGTCCTGAACGCCTTGAGGAGGTTATCGCAGGGACAAGCATTGTGCTTTCTGCTGTCTCGATGGCAGGTGTTGCCCCAGTTGCCGCGCAGTTGCAACACTTATCGATTGCGCCGGAAAAGATTTTCATCACTGCCACAAAAGGATTAGACACGCAAACCACGGATACTCCTTCCCAGATTTGGCAAAAGACATTTCCCTCAAATCCCATCGTTGTCCTTTCGGGGCCAAATCTCTCCAAAGAAATTCAGCAAGGACTCCCCGCCGCTACAGTTGTTGCTAGCGAAGATATACCAGCAGCAGAATTTGTCCAAACGGCTTTTTCCTCACCCAGTTTCCGCGTCTACACCAATCCTGACCCCATTGGGGTGGAACTGGGAGGAACACTGAAGAATGTCATGGCGATCGCTTCCGGAACCTGTGACGGCTTGCACCTCGGAACCAACGCCAAAGCCGCTTTACTCACCCGTGGATTGGCAGAAATTATTCGGGTAGGCACCCATTTAGGCGCTCAGGCAGAAACCTTCTACGGTTTGTCAGGGCTTGGTGACTTACTGGCGACTTGTAACAGTACTCTGAGTCGCAACTACCAAGTTGGCTACCAGCTTGCTCAAGGCAAGCCCTTGTCTGAAATTCTCGCCCATATAGAAGGGACGGCTGAAGGGGTGAACACAACATCTGTGCTAATTCAGCGAGCAGAACGGCAAGGTATTTCTGTTCCGGTCTCTTACCAGGTTTATCGTCTGCTCAAGGGTGAAATTACCCCCCAAGCGGCTGTGGAAGCCCTCATGCTACGAGAAATTAAGCCAGAATAAATAACTTCAGCTTTGAATTAGTTATTTCCCAATTCCAGGCGTTTCGGGCTAGGAAAGAAACTTTTTGGCAAAAACTTTGTTCATAGATCTGGGAAATCGTCAGGAATCACCCGAATAGGTGATGTAGATCTAATACAGCATTTGACTAAGGTCACTCCCTAGAGATTGACTGCTGCTTATACTAGTTGCCAACTCAAAAGCCATCACATCCTGCTGTAGATAGATTTATTTATCTACAGTAGCGATAGAGCGGTTACCTGTGTCAGCGGTAGATAACAGTTATACGTCGTTAGTCTCGATTGATCGCTCTTGATAAAAAAAACGCAAGCAGTGTTAGCCAGCCCTCAAGGTTGGGAATCCTAAAGATAAGTTGTGACTCACGTTGATTTAAGTGTTGTCGCCGGTCGTAATTGAGAGATCACTATGCCAGCCACTCCTTTCTATGCCGAGACCGAATACGACCATGAGCCGTCTGTCTACAGCCTGGAGCTGAACAGTACAAGTGGACATGTGGGCGGAGCGGTGGATGATTTAATTGACCCGGAGATGGAAGAAACCGACATTTCCCTCTTTGGTAAAGGTGCCACTCGCCGCACAACTGATCTGGTTCGGTTGTACCTCCAGGAAATTGGTCGAATTCGTTTACTGAGGCGAGATGAGGAAGTCTCGGAAGCCCAAAAAGTACAGCGTCACATGCGGCTGTTGGATTTGCGTACTGAAGTGGCACAAAAAGCAGATGATGATGTGCTTCAGCTTTTTGTCAAACTTATTGATGCTCATGACCGTTTGGCAGCCAACTTAGGACATCGTCCTTCCTTAGAACGATGGGCGGCGGCGGGCGGAATTGATGTTACTGAGCTGAAGCCAAGCTTGGCGGCAGGTAAACGGCGCTGGGCAGAGTTGGCAGAACTAACCGTTAAAGAGTTAGAGCAAATTCAATCTCAAGGCATCCGCGCCAAAGATCACATGATCAAAGCCAACCTGCGCTTGGTTGTGTCGGTGGCGAAAAAGTATCAAAATCGGGGTCTGGAATTGCTGGATCTGATCCAGGAAGGCACCCTTGGCTTAGAACGAGCGGTTGAGAAGTTTGATCCCACCAAAGGGTATCGCTTTAGCACCTATGCCTACTGGTGGATTCGTCAGGGAATCACCAGAGCGATCGCGACTCAAAGCCGCACCATCCGCCTCCCGGTTCACATCACCGAAAAGCTCAACAAAATTAAAAAAGCCCAGCGCAAAATTTCCCAAGAAAAAGGTCGCACTGCCACCATCGAAGACGTAGCACAAGAGCTGGAAATGACAGCGCCCCAAGTTCGGGAAGTCTTACTGCGAGTGCCTCGTGCCGTCTCTCTAGAAATCAAAGTCGGTAAAGAAAAAGACACCGAACTCGGTGACCTGCTCGAAACTGAAGAAACGTCTCCGGAAGACGTTTTGATGCGGGAAGCCTTGCAGCGAGACTTGCATCAGCTTCTGGCTGACTTAACCAGCCGCGAGCGGGATGTGATTCGGATGCGCTTTGGTTTAGGTGATGGTCATCCTTATTCCCTAGCAGAAATTGGTCGCGCTCTCGACCTATCTCGCGAACGAGTGCGTCAGATTGAAGCCAAGGCACTGCAAAAACTGCGTCAACCCAAGCGTCGCAACCGCGTCCGGGATTACCTAGAATCCTTGAGCTAAGTTAGTTTGGCAATCTAAACGGTCTGAAAGCGGGTGTTTGACCCGCTTTTTTTTTAGCTGATCGGGTGGGGTAAACGTAGCCGTAAGCCACCCGATACTCCCACGATTTAATGCAACGGCGGTTTCTGAAAATGCCAGGAAGTGGATTGCTCGTAGGCATAAGCAACTTGGAAAAGTTGGTCTTCACGCAAGACTTTACCGATGAGCTGCAACCCGATTGGTAATCCATTTTGGTCAAAGCCGCAAGGAATGCTGATTCCCGGTAAACCTGCCAGATTGAGAGGAATCGTCATCAAGTCAGACAGGTACATGCTCAAGGGGTTTTCTGTCTTTTCTCCGGCTTTGAAGGCAGTGGTTGGTGCTGTAGGACAGACTAAAACATCAACTTTTTCAAAAGCCTCTTCAAAGTCTTGTTTGATCAAAGTCCGAACTTTTTGGGCTTTGAGGTAGTAGGCGTCGTAGTAACCAGCAGAAAGGGTATAGGTGCCTAACATAATCCGCCGCTTGACTTCTGCTCCAAACCCAGCCGCACGGGTTTTGGTATACATCGACATTAGATCCTCGCTTTCCGGCGTGCGGAAGCCGTACTTCACCCCGTCGTAACGCGCCAAGTTCGCTGAGGCTTCCGAGGGAGCAATGATGTAGTAGGTAGGCAAACCGTAGCGGAAGCGAGGGCAAGAAATGACTTGAATTTCTGCACCGAGGTTCTGGAGTTGCTCAATAGCTTTGGTGACGGCGGCTTCAACGACCGAGTCTAAGCCTTCGCCAAAGGTTTCTTTAATCACGCCAATTCTCAATCTACCTCTCGGATGGAGATCGGGATTGAGGGACTTGGCATAATCCGGGATTTCAACGTTGAGACTGGTGGAGTCGTTGGGATCGTATCCAGCGATCGCGCCTAGTAAAATTGCCGCATCTTCAACACTAGTGGCAAAAGGGCCAATCTGATCTAAAGAAGACGCGTAAGCAACTAAACCGTAGCGGGATACCAATCCATAGGTCGGCTTCATCCCCACCACACCACAAAAGGAAGCAGGTAGGCGAATTGATCCCCCTGTATCCGAACCCAGCGCCACTGAACACTCACCGCTGGCTACCGCCGCCGCCGAGCCACCGGAAGACCCTCCCGGCACCCGCGTCAAATCCCACGGGTTAGCGGTAACTTGATAGGCGGAGTTCTCCGTGGAACTACCCATCGCGAACTCATCCAGGTTGGTTTTGCCGACCATTACCGCGCCAGCATCTTTGAGCTTTTGTGTCACCGTTGACTCATAAGGCGGCACAAAATTTTCTAAAATCTTTGAGGCGCAAGTCGTGGGAATGCCTTTGGTACACATATTGTCTTTGATCCCAATCGGAATCCCAGCCAATAGCCCAATTTCTTCACCCGCTGCAATGCGATCATCCACGTTGCGAGCTTGCTGTAGCGCCTGCTCTGTTGTTACGGATAAAAAACTGTGTAATTTCGGCTCCAGTATCTGTATGCGCTCTAAAGCGTTCTGGGCAATTTCAACAGCTGAGCGCTCTTTACGGATCAGTTGTTTGTGTAACTCGCGAATGGATGCCATGCAGCGCTCCCTTTTCGACTCATGTCCATTAAGTATACGGAAAGCAATTTTAGCTTGTGATGTGGATATCTGCCTGATTAAAGTTATATAGGGGTGACTTAAATCAAAGAGCACCGTCGTTTCAGAGCTTGCCGCAGTAAGATTTGATACTGCTGCTCATCGACAGTCACAGACCCAAAGCGTTCTAGGTGGGGATTGGTCATCTGAGCATCGAAAAGGAGAAAGCCGCGATCGCGCAATCGTTCTACCAACTTTACCATCGCCACTTTCGATCCTTCCGGAATCCGGTAAAACATCGACTCCCCAATAAATGCCCCCCCGATGGCGATGCCTAGAATTCCTCCGGCTAACTGCTCCCCTTGCCAAGTTTCAAAGCTATAAGCCCATCCTGCCTCATAAAGTGCGAAGTAAATGTCCTTGAGTTGTGCAGAAATCCAGGTAGTTTCCCGGTCAGCACAGCCAGCCACCACACTCTTAAAATCCCGGTTGATTTCGACTGTAAAGCGCTCTTGATTCAACGCCCGTCGTAGGGAGGTTGGGTAGCGAAATCGCTCATCTAGAGGCACCAGCGCCCGCTGACGGCTAGCATACCAACCCAAATCACCGCTCTCATCTGCCATGAGAAAGTAGCCCTGGGCATATCCCTCAATTAAGGACGGAACATCAAATTCCATAAATCATCAGCACTCGGCAACGTTGTGACATCGCTTTTAGAGGTGTTAGGACAAAAAAAGCAGCTGTCTATCGAGGCAGCTGCTCAGAGGGAGATTGACTCACTTGTACAATTTAGGTATTGCCATCACTTTTGAGAATCCTTGTGATAAGCCCGGCGGCATCTTGATTATTACTACCGCCGTTACAGTTTGAAAGCTGAACGCTCAACGCTGATATGTCTCAACCCATTCCACCGATTACACTCCCTCCAGTTGAAAAGCCTCAGCAGGAAGGGGAGTGGCTGCAAACTGCCCTTGTCAAATGGCTTGACGAAGAATTTATCCCAGAAACCGTGAATCAGGAGATTGCCCAACGTGCCTCCCAAATCTTTGTGCGCCAGCGGATGGAAGGCGAAAATGATCTGGGTTCGCTGGTCATTGCCATCCTAACTGAGATGCAAGCCTTTGACTTTTCCAAGAGTTTTTTTAGCGAGTTTGCGATCGCTAACGCTGTCAGCGACTTACTCCTGGATAGTCTTGGCATTGACCGCTGTTGTGGTCAGTAATTTCTGAATATTGAATTAATTCCTAACGGCAAAATTCAATATTGCCTACCAACTTGACTTCACAACTCCTGGAAGCAGACCTTTGTGCGCCCACTCCCGCATGACATGGCGAGACAAGCCAAAGTCACGGTAGTAACCGCGAGGACGCCCCGTTACCCAGCAGCGGTTCCGCAGGCGAGATGGCGCACTGTTGCGGGGGAGTTGCTGGATTTTGCGGTGGATTTCTAGCTTCTCCCGCTGAGAAGTAGCCGTTCTAAACTGCTCCAACAACTCTGTCCGCTTGTCAGCATACTTATCAACTAAATGTTGGCGCTTCTTTTCGCGCTCAATCATGCTCTTTTTAGCCATGAATCTCTCTTTTACCTTTACATCAAGACACCGTTTTCTATCTTAGGTCAACTACCACGTTTGACGCTATTACAAAGAAGTACCGATTACCTCCAAGCCCCAACCTGCAAGCTATTGAATTGTGGAGCTGATCAAGCCTTTGGCGTTATCGAATGCGATTAATCAACGGGATTGTAAAGGCAAAGCAGAAGGTACCAACCCGCCTTTAGCAGTGGTTAACTCAGAAAGGTCAGCAGACGGGCAGAGATCCGCTATCTCGCACTCACCACACTGCGGCTTTCGTGCCTTACAAATTGCCCGCCCGTGATAAACCAGGCGAATTGACCAGTTTTCCCACTCCAGTTGCGGCAAAATCCGCATCAAATCCCGTTCAATGCGGATCGGGTCAGTGTGTTCGGTTAAGCCCAAGCGATGACTGAGGCGCTTAACGTGGGTGTCTACCGTTACACCTTCATGGATGCCGTAGGCATGAGCCAGGACAACATTTGCCGTTTTCCGTGCCACTCCTGGCAACTTCAGCAGTGCTTCCATGCGCTGCGGCACCTGTCCGCCAAAGTCCACCATAATCATGCGGCAGGCTCCTTGAATATTTTTTGCCTTATTGCGATAGAAACCCGTAGAACGAATCAGGTTTTCGATATCCTCAACATTGGCAGCCGCAAAGGCAGCCGCATCAGGAAACTGACGAAAGAGTTCTGGCGTAACTTTGTTTACCCGCTCATCCGTGCATTGAGCCGAAAGAATGGTGGCGACTAAAAGTTGCACTGGAGTTTCATAATTCAGCGTACAGGGGGCTTCTGGATACAGTCGCTTTAAGCGAATCAAAATTTCCAGCGCCCGCTGCTGCTTAACTGACCATTTACGGATAATGCTCATTAAAAAAGGATGAACGATGAAGTATGAAATTGAGAATTTCAGGCTCCGGACTTCGGACTGGTAGACTTTTTACCCAACTATCACTGGAACAAGCTTTGTACCCAACCCAGGTTAGCGGTATCCCGAATAATCAGGAAAATTCCCAAGCCGAGGATGAGGACTAGTCCAGTTTGCATGATGCTTTCCTGGATGCGTCCGGGTAGAGGTTTGCCGCGAACGCCTTCAATCGCGAGGAAGGCGAGTTGACCGCCATCAAGGGCAGGTAGAGGCAAGATGTTGATGATTGCCAGGTTGATGCTAATCAAGGCGGCAAATTGGAAGAGGTTGGCGGCATCTGAACGAGCGATATTAGCGCCAATAGCAACGATCGCTATCGGGCCAGAAACTTGTTCAGCCGTTTCCCCAAAGTTGCTAATCAGTTCCCCAAACCCTTGAACGGTGAGGATTGCCACTCGCTGATACTCTTCGGCAGCACTGCTGAAGGCTTCAATAATATTATTGGCTCGATTCCTGACCACTTTGCCATTAGGAGCAAGCTGGACGCCAATTCGACCCTTGCCATCCGTTCCTGGTTCCGGCGTCAATTGCAGGGACAGGGTTTCTTCGCCTCGCTGAATGGTTAGATCTAGAGGTCTATTCGCATGGGATTGAATTTCTGCCATCAAGGATTTGAGCGCTTCTCGGTTAGCGCCTAACTCTTCACCATCTACCCCAATAATTACGTCTCCTGATTTAATGCCTGCTTGGGTTGCCACCATACTGCTTTCGGCGGCAACTTGCGGCACCAACACCCCTGGCTGGTAGTTAACTTCTGGAGTACCAACCGTTCCAACTTGGGCAACTAGGAGGAAGTAGGCAAATACCAAGTTGGCAATCACACCCGCGCTAATTACGATCGCGCGATCAAGAATTGGTCGATTACGTAGCAGGTTTGGGTCATCTGGAGAAATGTCACTATCGGGGTCATCGTCGGGGAAACCGACAAAACCCCCTAAGGGAAAAGCCCGAATAGCATATTCCGTTTCTGGCCCCTGGTACTTCCATAAAACTGGCCCAAAGCCTAGGGAAAAACGGTTGGCGTAAATTCCTTGAAGTCGAGCTGCCATAAAATGACCCAGCTCATGCACGATGATTAGAAGTGCTAAAACAGCGATCGCCGCCAAAATTGACATAGCAGAATTATTTAATGTAACGATTAAACATTTTTTAATTGTACGGTGTCAGACAAAACCCCTGCCTGCTTCTGCGGTATTACAACACTTCCCGTCCCAGGTAAGGTTGTAACGCTTCCGGGATTTTAACCGTGCCATCCGACTGCTGGTAATTCTCTAAAATAGCTGCCATTGTGCGTCCAACCGCTAACCCAGAACCATTTAAGGTATGGACA
Organism: Kastovskya adunca ATA6-11-RM4; assembly: GCA_019359445.1. Lineage (GTDB taxonomy): Bacteria > Cyanobacteriota > Cyanobacteriia > Cyanobacteriales > Coleofasciculaceae > Kastovskya > Kastovskya adunca. The sequence continues at coordinate 81,693 of JAHHHJ010000006.1, forward strand.
AACTGCGTTCCTTTTTTCCCCGCTTCCTTAAAGCGAATGCTGCCGCGACGCGCCTGAAAATCCCAACAGTTGGAGCAACTAGAAATCTCGCGATACTTTCCCGAAGCCGGAAGCCAGACTTCCAAGTCATAGGTCTTTGTTGCTGAGAAACCCAAATCCCCCGTACACAGTTCCAAAACTCGGTAGGGCAATTTTAACGCCTCTAAAATCGCCGAGGCATTCTGCACTAACGCCTGAAGCTCATCTTCAGATGTCTGAGGATGAACCAGTTTCACCAATTCCACTTTGTTGAATTGATGCAGTCGAATCAGCCCTCTGGTGTCGCGCCCATAACTTCCCGCCTCCCGCCGAAAACAGGGTGTATAAGCGCACATATAAATCGGTAGCTGGGACGCCTCCAAAACTTCATCTCGATAAAGATTCGTCAGCGGGACTTCAGCAGTAGGACTGAGCCACAAATCATCAGGCTCACACTTGAAGCTTTCTTCTGCAAACTTTGGTAGTTGACCTGTAGCGGTAAGAGACTGGCTATTGATCAGCATTGGGGGCAAAATTTCGGTATACCCCGCAGCCGTTTGTTGGTCGAGCATGAAACTAATCAACGCCCGTTCTAATGCTGCACCCGCACCGATTAACGTGACAAATCGGCTTTGTGCCACTTTCACGGCTCGCTCAAAGTTGAAAATGCCCAGTTTTTCCCCAATTTCCCAGTGAGGAAGACTATTAGAATGCTCAGGAATATACTCGTCACCCCAGCGACGCACTTCCACATTCTCTGCTTCGCTCTTCCCGATAGGTGTGGACTCGCTCGGCAAGTTCGGCAGGGTTAACAGTAGAGCTTCTAACTCCGCTTTCAGTTCTTTTTCCTGAGGTTCCAGTTCGCTCAACTTAGCTTTGAGCGAGTTGCCTTCTTCCCGTAGCGCTTGCACTTCTGCGCCATTGGGATCACTTCCAGCTTTAATTTTTTGACCGACTAATTTACCAATTTCATTACTCCGGGCTTGCAGTTGACTGCGCGAGGTTTCTAACTCCCGCTGTCGCTGATTGAGCGCCAAAATTGGTTGCAGGTCATGCTTACCCTCACCACGACGATTGAGGAGTTCTTGGATGCTTTCTGGATTTTCCCGAATCTGCTTTATATCAAGCACAAACTTTACCTGATGGATTTGCTGCCATTTACTTTTTGTTAGAATATCCCGTTTGCCACAAAGAGCGAAATCTACTCATTGACAGGGAGATGGGGAGCGGGGGAGCAGGGGAGCAGGGGTGCAGGGGAGCAGGGGTGCAGGGGAGCAGGGGTGCAGGGGAGCAGGGGTGCAGGGGTGCAGGGGTGCAGGGGTGCAGGGGTGCAGGGGAGCGGGGGAGAGAATAATTGACGACGATTAGCCATTACTCCAATCGCCTATTTCATACTTCACCCGTTCGGCTGAGCTCACGGCCGAAGCCTTCACACTTCATCCTTCATACTTCATCCTTCACACTCAGCCCTTATTAATCCGACTCAATAGCCAAAGAGCAGCAACTAGTCCTGCAAAGTGAGCAAAAATCGTGTTTGTGTTGGCTTGTACAACAAACAAATCTATTGGCTCAATAATCTGACCCCGGACGATTAAACCAGGCTGTTGAGACAAAGACCTTCCCAAGGTACTACCAATGATCGCTTGCGCTCCGACCAAAGTCAGTAGCATTCCAGCTAAGTTGATCGCTACTCCGGTCTGCAGCGCTTGAATTGTTTCTGCTTTACTTGGACGCCTAGAGTTATTAGGCTCTAGCAGAGCCTTCGCCATACGGACGTAACGGAATGCCCAATAAGTCCCGACACCTAGTGTCACTAGCCCACAAATCGCAAAAAATATTCCCAGCCCAGTACCTGTACCACCTGCTCTACCAGGATTGTTACTAAAAACCACGTACACAAGCAAGATGACGGTGGAAACCACGGCTAGTACTAATTGCACCCAAAAGGCAATCAAACCGCCTAGACGGAGCCGGAGAGCAAAGCGCTGGAGTCCTGGGGGGATGGAAGAGGAAGTAAACTGATCGCGCATTGACGTTGGCCGTTACAAATCAAGACCTAGGTTAGTTCCATTTTCTCACTGGTCGCCCCTGATCGTGAGTGCCAGTTTCGTAACTGTACTTGAGCGATCGCGTTTCCTACAAAAATTTTGTTAAAAAGGGCGAAATTGGAGAACTTTCTGCTGACGCTATTTGTCATTATCCTAATAAGGCAGCTCTTTTCCAAAAGTTTCTCAAGGTAGCACGGTACCGATATATGGGAGCGACATTCAGGAAGCATCTCACCTCTGCAACCTGCGCCATCGCCTTAGTGTGCAGCTTGAATCTTTATAAACGAGACGTGGCGAGAAATCCCCTGGATGTGGCTCAAAATCACTGGGAAGCGATCGCCACTGAAGATACAGAACGCTTATCTACAGGTTATCGCGAAGACGCTATTCTCAATCAATCCCACGGTCTTGTGGCTGAAACTTATCAAGGTCAATCAATCAGTGCTGCCTGGGAGCAATTTTTTTCACAGTACACAATTGAAGACTTTAAAGTTGTTGCCAAAGAAAGACGCAATCGCCTCGTAGCAGCAGAATTTAAGATCACCGCCAAGTCCGACCGAGGAAGCACTGTGTTTCTCTGGGTGTCCTATCAAGTCCATGTTGATGCCACTGGCAAAATTACACAGGAAGTCTGGCAGGCAAATTCAGAATTCGTTGTGCAAGCTATCCCCACTCAACGCACAGAGGTCGATAGAGGATAGTTGGCGACAAATTTTTAAGTAAGCAATCTTGCTTTCTCCTCTCCTTTCCTAGAGCTTAATTTTAGGGAAGTATCTTCTCTTTGGTGAAAGAAGAATAAGCGACATCATTAAAATTAATTGTTATATTTAGCCGAGTTATTGCGGAAATTCCGCGAAGCATCCCGTAATTGATTAATTAGGCGTGAATTCTTTCTATTTATGAGTAGGGTAACCTGTCTGTTGTCCTTGCTCTGAATGACAGTACGCTGTTTCAGTATGAGTTTCCAGGGTCATCGAAAGCCATGTTAGTGAAAAAAAGTCTTTTCCCCTCAAATCCGGTTGACTGGGATACTCTGCGGGTTATACAGATGAAGCTTGAGGATATTTATCAGTTTTTTCGAGACCCTCCGCCCAACTATCTCAATAAGGAAGTCGCTGTTTGTTATATAATTTTTATCCTGTTGCAGCGAGAATCCTACGGAACCGAACTCATTGAGCAACTTGAACAGGACTATCCTAGCTATCGGCTCTCGGATACCGTCCTCTACAGCGCTCTCAAGTTTCTTGAAGACGAAGGAATCATCGTTGGGTACTGGAAAAAAGTCGAAGGACGAGGACGCCCACGCCGTATGTATCAAATCAGCCCGGAGTGGCAGCCGCAAGCGCAGGAACTTGCAGAATTTTGGTGTCAATACATTACAAGAGGTAATTAATTAAAGATCTGTTTATGGCGAAGCGCCACTTTAACTAGTCGCTACCAGCTTTTCTCTCCCCAGTTTGGGGTGCACCCGCTTTCCCAGTTCCTCCTCCAGCTACAATGTTAATCGCTGTTAATTGCCTGCTAATGCCTGGTTTCCGATAAAAGCCTGTGAGTACCCCCGTTCTTTCTTCAACGTTTCTGCTGACGCTACTGTTAGCCATTGGTCTATTTTTCTTTATTCGTGCTTCTGTTAAAGACCGTACACAACAAGTTAAACTAGTCGCCGCCACCTCCGAAGACTCGCTGCTGACTCAGTTGGGGCAATATATGCAAGCACGATCCTACAAAGTGGCAACAGTCGATGCTGAACAGCATCAAGTCACTTTTCAGGGGATTGTTCGTCCTAGCTTATTTTTGGCAACTCTCCTAACTGTTCTGGCTATCTGTGGCACCCTTTGTCTATCACTGGTTCTGTCTCAACTCTACCCAGCTTTCTCCAATGCTTTTCTCGGACTGGTACTGCTTGCGCCCTTAGCTGGCGTCTATTACTGGAAAAAAGCAGAACGTCCAGAGCAAGTTTTCCTCCAGGTAGAAGAGATTACCAATGAGAAAACAGGTATCCAAAGCATCGTTACGGTGACTGCTCATCGGGATGAGCTTTTGGAGTTGCAACGCGCCTTATCCCTAAAACCCTCACCAGGATCTGCATCGGGAGGTTTTTTTAATCCTAATTAATGACATTAACCCCGCTAAAGCCTTGGCACTGTAGCAGGGTTAAGTATCAAATCACCTTTTTTTTGTAGTAACTGGTGACTTTTTTAGCGGACTGGAACCGCAACTGTCGCCGTTTCTAGTGGAGATTCAAACAGCCTCAAGCTAGGAAACAGAAAATGATTCTCCTCAACATATTGGGCACCAAATAGCCCTTTTTCTGCCCAGAAGTAGCGGTCTGTCGTGTGTTCGTTCCGTTTCACTAACAGCAAAGCAGGAGGAGCGATACCTGTTGCTTGAATGTATTTCCTTGCTGCTGTGACTGGTTTATCTTCGCCACTTTCGATATTATACTGAGGCACGTGCTCCAGAATTTTACGTCCTTCCTGACGACGGCGACTTTTGCGTTTGCGTCTTCTTGCCAACCTCTTTACCTCCTCTTTCTGCTGACAGTTGTAATGTCGGTTACAAAAGCCGTCGCAAGTATATCTGGTAGAGTTCAAAATATCAACATCTGTTTATAGAAAGATACAAATCGGGAGATCGCCTCAACAGTTGGGGTAAAGAAGTTTTGAGAAGGTTCTGGCTAAGAAATTTATCGGAAACCGGAGATTTTCTTTAACGAAACTTAATAAAAGACAGCCCCCTATCAGGCGTTGCATCTTTCACCCTTGATTCTTTCTCCCTATTTTCTAGAGGAGTAGCTAGTTTCTTCTGCGGTTCTGCATTATAGAAAAGAGCCGCTACTTAAGGTAAGCGCGATCGCGCCGTTAGATTGACAACCCTTACCCTCACCGCATGTTTATTCCTGCTAGTTCAGAATTTGTCACCCTATGCCAATCGCAGGTGTCAATATTGACTCAAGGCTTAGGAGCCGCGCTGAGTGCTGTGTATTTGACAGAAGAATTGGTCGAGGGAGCAGAAACAAAGCTAGTTCCCATAGTGGTTTATCCTGACGTGCCGGAGGCATATAAAGAAAACACCTTAGCACTGCCGGAGCAGATTGAACAGGCGGAGTCTATGGCAAGTTTGCCTTCAACACCACTGCTGCTACCTGAGGCGTTTGGCAGGAATCAAAATTTCCCTCAAGGTTCAACTACTGCAAGTTGGCAAGAAAGTTCTTTGCAGCAGCAACGCCAAATCATTTTGCCCTTAATCCATGAAGACGTAGTGGTTGGATTGCTGGTGACGAGTCGGAAAGATCGACCTTGGACTAGTAACGAAAAAGGGCAAATTGAGGGGATTGCCAGGACACTGACGGTCGCTTGTTTGATGGATCGGCGTCGTGCTTGGTTAGAGGAAAAGGTGAGTCAGCAGCAGCGACTGCAAGCCCAACAGCGCGATCGCTTAGACGACTTACTCCATCAATTTCGCAATCCTCTGACGGCGGTACGGACATTTGGCAAACTACTACTGAAGCGACTGTTACCAGGGGATAAAAATTCTGAAGTGGCAAATAGTATCGTGCGGGAAAGCGAGCGCCTGCAAGAGTTGCTGCAACAGTTTGATCAGTGTTTAGATATGACGGAAGCGGAACTTGAGCCGTTAACGTTGACAGCCGCTCCGATCCCAGAAGAGGTTTCTGTACCTGCCTCCTATTCCCTTCTTCCGGGAAACATTTTCTCCTTAGAATCCTTTTTTGTCATTGAGGTTTTGTCGCCGATGTTAATCTCGGCACAAGCGATCGCCCAAGAACGGAATTTAGAGTTACACGCCCAAATTCCCTCAAATTTGCCGCCAGTCTACGCTAATCCTAGAGCCTTGCGGGAAGTGTTGAGTAACCTGATTGACAATGCGCTGAAGTATACGCCAGCGGGGGGACGCGTTTATATAGAGGTCGATGTGCAGCAACACTCCCCCCAGGAAATGTATCAGGCGATCGCGATTAGCGATACAGGTTCTGGCATTCCACCGCAAGATTTGGAACACTTATTTGAGCGGCATTATCGAGGCGTTCAAGCCGCAGGGGACATTCCCGGTAGTGGTTTGGGGTTAGCGATCGCCCAAGAATTAGTGGAACAAATGCATGGAGAAATTGAAGTCTTTAGCCCCGCCAATGCCAGTTGGATGGATGAGGAAATGCAAGAATTTCCCAGTTCAGGAACGACATTTATTGTCTGGCTACCGTTAGTGAGTGCTGAGTCCTGAGTCCTGAGTCCTGAGTCCTGAGTCCTGAGTTCTGAGTCCTGAGTCTCTTGAGTCCTGAGTCCTGAGTCCTGAGTCCTGAGTCCTGAGTAGGGGAGAAAGGATGAAGACGGAGTCGGTGAATTCTGAGTCCTAAAGTAAGGAAGAAAGTATGGAGTATGAATAGGTTATCAGCTTCTCCCCAGCACCCCAGCACCCCCGCTCCCCAGCCTACTTTCAAGATTGTTCCAGCAAAAAAATAGGGCACGGACTTCCCGTTACCCTACTCATTTTTAGATTAATCCCTTAAGGGAAAGTGCTTATACCATTTCTATTTTTGTAGGCTACAGAGCTGACCCCCGACCCCCCGAATTGGCGGGGGGAGCAATAGAAGTCGTTGCAGCGGACATTTCATAGATTTGGTATTACCTAGCGCTGATTACTAGGTCTTCTTCCAAGGTCAGATCCAAATCAGTATCTGGTTCAACAACGAGCAAGTCAACACTGTTACGACCTAGGAATTGTCGAATCAAGGTGACTATTGCACCTGCACCTGCACCAAGTAAGAGTTCCTCAGTGGCGATCGCATCGTCGCCTGTGACGGCGGAGATAGCAGCGGCGGCAGCGGTACCGATGGCAGCATTTCTGATCAAGGAGCTAACATTAGTACCCTTACGCACTGTTTCGGTTTCCGTAATGACCTCAGAGTTGGCATCAAGAGATATCCGCTGACCATTCGTCAGTACTAGTTCCTGAGCAACAAACTGAGTGCCGTTGCTGGCTGGGCGCAGTTCTCCTACAACTTGAGAATTCACGGGAATCAAGACTCTACCATCGGCGGTGGTGATGTTTGCCGCAACAGTCAGAGTTAGGGGTACGGTTTCATTCTGAGTCACCAGAATCCTTTCTTGCTCGTAGCGTACGGGAAGAGTGGTTCCGGAAGGAATGCGGAAGTCCTGAGCGACGGGTGTAGGCGAGACGATGTACTGAGAGGCGATCGTTTGCGCTGCTCCTTCTGCTACCAAGGCTTGGTAGATGAAGGCGGCTACATCAGCTCTGGTTGCAACCTGCAGGGGATTAAGGGACTTAACCGTAGGATAGTTGACCACCAAACGCTCTTCGGTTGCAGCAGCAATGGGAGCGCGAGCGAAGTTAGAAATCCTGCTAGCGTCGTTGTAGTAAGCGAGAGTGGCTTCTGTAGCAGTGCTGGCAGTATAGTTCAGACCATTTGCCAGAGAGACTAAGACTTGTTCGCGAGGAATGTTTTGTTCAGGGTTAAAGACATTACCGGGATAGCCTGCCAAAAATCCGGTCGTGTAAGCTTCCTGAATTGCAGAAGCTGCCCAGTAATTAGAGCGGACATCTACAAAGTTGATGGGGTTACGAATAGCTTGCTTGTTGAACTGTTGGTTCGCTTTCCGCAACATAGCGGCGAACTGAGCGCGAGTTACTGGGGCGTTCGGGCGGAAGGTGCCATCGGGAAATCCAGCGATGATGTCTCGCTGCGATAGTTCGGAAATAAACTGACTTGCCCAGTAACTGGAGGAAACATCGCTAAATGTTGTGGTTTGGGCAAAAACCGGGGCAGGGGCGACCATGGAAGTCACAATCGGTGTTACTGTTCCCCCCAATAAACCGAGGGTGAGGAAGAGGGCAGTAGTAGACTGCAAGCGGTTGAATTTAGACATTTGGGCGTTCTCCAAGAAAATCGTTTCGTTAAGCAATAAGACCTGAGACGGCGTCAGATGTTCCTGTAACTTGCTAGCCTGTGATTCGGGCTAATTTTAGCTACAAAAGGCTGAACTCGGGTCATTGAAGCTGTAAAGCATGTACCTGACCTAACCATCCAAGACGCTGACCAGATTCAAATAGTTGCCTAGTTAGAGCAAATTGTTTTTTGTCAAGGTGTCTATCGGAATAAACAGGAAATCTACTGACTTAATGTCGTAAATCTTGCCAAAACTTGCTCTTTTGCACGGAAAAACTTAGGCTTGCTGGTTCAGCCAACGGCGGTAAAGTTTTTGGATAGCTTTGAGGACACCATTACTACTTGACTTAGGCGTTTCTGCCGGGTCAAGTTGTTGCAAGCGAGTCAGAAGCTTGGCTTCCTCTGTGGCAACGTCTCCATCACTGTAGATCAGAGCGCTGATCGCTTCGATTAAGCGTTGATAATCTTCAGAATTGGGGCGATCGCCGAGATAAGCTTGTACCCACTTGTAAAACTCTGTTGGTTGCACGGCTCTGAGTTCGTGCAACAACGGCTGAATTTGTGGATCATCCGCAACGCCATGTTCCTTGGCAACTCGTTGCAAGTGTTGCCGTTCCTCTGGCTGAATTTTGCCATCAATCCAGGCAGCACCAATCAAAATCTTGACGAGTTGTTTAACACTGGAATCTGCAACCATTGTGTTTTCCTCAAATTAATTCTTTGATCGATCGAAACAGTTCCCTTCAATAGTGGTTAGTGTCTAACTACTCCGTTGCCTCAACCGCACCATGAAAAAGCCGTCCATCTGTTTCCGGTGAGGCCAAACTTTCAGCCAACCCGGAGGAGTAGCAAAATCAGCCAACGGTGAATCAGGTAGTGGCGGTTCAATTTGCCAGAGAGGATGACGCTCCAAAAAGGGTTGAATGACACCTTCATTCTCCTGCGGATGCAGGGTACAGGTGGCATAAACGAGAATACCCTCCGGCTTGACCCACTGGGCTACCTGTTCTAAGAGTTCCCCTTGCAACTGTGAAAGTTCGCATACCGCTGCGGGAGTTTGCCGCCAACGGATATCAGGACGCCGATGCAACGTTCCTAAGCCAGAACAGGGGGCATCAAGTAAGACGCGATCGGCTGTATTAGTAAACTGAGAGAACTCACGGCTATCGCCTACACAAATCTCAATAGACTTTAGTTTCAGCCGTTGAACGTTGGCGCTGAGTTTTTTCAGTCGCGAAGCCACGCGATCGCACGCCCAAATTGTCCCCCGATCTTCTATTAATTCAGCAATATGGGTTGTCTTTCCCCCCGGTGCCGCACAAGCATCAATAACGACCTCATCGGGTTGAGGGTCGAGGAGATGGCTGACTAACTGGGCACTACTGTCTTGAATCGTCCACCACCCTTGATTAAACCCTGCTAGCTGTTGAATGTTACCGCTGCCGCCCGCTAACCTTAAGGCTTGGGGCAACTGTGGTACGCGGCTCACTGAGATATTCGTGGCAAAGAGTGCGGCTTCGACTTCCTCAAGGGTTGTCTGTAAGGGATTAATCCGCAGGTCAATCGTTGGCGGCTGGTTTAGCCACTGACAAAGCTGTTCGGTTTCTTCTAAACCAATCTCTTCAATCCAATTTTTTACAATCCAGTCGGGAAAACTGTGCAACACCCCTAAGCGTTCGGCTGGGTTTTCTGGTAACTGGAGAGGGTCAATTAAAGTATGAAGTATTAAGGATGAAGGTTGAATTAATTCTGTCTCCTCCGTTTTGCCTATTGCCGCTTGCTTTTTGGCTTCTGTTAACCGCAAATATTGACGTAGTAAAGCGTTAACGACACCACTAAGCTTGGAAAAGCCATTGTCCTTTGCTAGCTGGACAGAGGTGTTAACGGCGGCTGAGGGGGGAATGCGCTCTTGGTAACGCAGTTGGTAAAGGCCGATATGGAGAATGGTACGCAAGTTAGGGTGTTGCTGGTGAGCTTTCTTTTTTCCTAACTGATCGATCAAGGCGTCAAGCGATCGCTGTCTTCTCACACACCCATAAACTAACTCTGTCACCAATCCCCGATCCATACTGCTCAATTGAGCCGTTTGCAGGACGCGATCGAGGGCAATATCAGTAAAAGCCCCCCGTTGTTGCACGTCTCGAAGGGCGAGAAATGCCAATTGGCGGGGATTGTCATTCGTCATTATTTATTTCGTCATTCTTGGCGTCGAGTGCGGCTCCTTAAATTCCCTTAGGAGCAATTTCTAAATTTTGCAAGCGGCACTAATCAATCTAAGGAACTCCGATATTTTTCCAGCAGTTCCCCTATGTAGTCATAGCCATCAACGCCAATTAGGGCGATGATTTTTGGACGATTTTGTCCCAGCAGGTTTTGAAAGGCTTCATTTCCTAGCTGTCCTTGCAAGATGGTTAGCAAACCTGCGGGTTTACGCCAGTCACTGGCATTGATTTGCTCTAAAACATAGGCACCGAGAGCGCCTGCATAGACAGCTTTTTGCCAGTTTGCCATGCTGTAGCAGGCTTGGGATAGGTATGCCAGATTGAGTCCTTGCAGGTACAAGTCACCAGAAATCTGAGCCGCTTGCCAGCCGGATTCTAAGTAAGCGATCGCTTGTTGAGGTTGTTCAACAATTACATAAGCAAGCCCTAAACTACTGAAGCACAAGGATTGACTTTGGCGATCGCCTAATCGTTCTGATAATTGCACACCTTGTTCTAGATAGTTGATCGCCCTTTCGTAGACTTCCGGTTCAGCTTGCTGTTGCTGCTGGGCTTGAAATACCTCGCTATAGCCCAAGTTCGCCAAAGCATTGGCTTCGCCTAACTTATTCCCGGCTTGGCGCGAAAGAATTAACGCCCGTTGGCTATAGCTAATTGCCTCGGCATAATTTTTCTGGGCAACACAAAGGCGGCTGAGGTGATTGAGGTTAGCAATTTCACAAGGACTGTCATTAGCATCACGAGCAATATCTAGGGCTTGCTGATGGAAAGATGCTGCCCGTTCATACAACCCTTGCGCCCGGAAAGAATAGCCTAATAAGGTGAGAATTCTGGCTTTTTCCTGGGTGCCTTCTACGCGCCGCAGTGGTTCGTTGAGATAGTTCAAGGCATCGCTCAGGTAGTCGCCACCCAAGCTGGCGAATATACCGCCATAAAGGGGGAAGTAGTCGCGCTGGGAAAATGTCCGTAAGATTTGTAGACAGACTTGAAAACTACCATTAACAAAGCGATCGCGTTTCACTCCAGTTAATGCCTGACTAAATGCGATCGCCAACTGCGACCAAATCACGCCAAAGACAATGAAGGTAGAAATGGAGAGTTTTGCCCCTACCTTCGAGTCATAAACCATTTTGTCGAACCACTTCACTAGAGCCAGTTGTAGGCACTGGAGAACGACGGCTAACTCTACCCATGCTCCCAATTCAATACCGCGCTGGCTCTCTGCCCATTCGCTCAAGGATTGATTCCGGGCAAGGGTTTGGAACAGAGACTGAGGGAGCGGGCTACCCACTTGTTTTGCCCATAGTCCCCAAGGGCCACGCTGTTCTGGAAGCCCCCCAAACCCTAGCGTTCCCTGGCTTTGGTCGTAAATCCAACTCACTAAATAATCTTCCAGTCGCTGCCAGGAGGCTAAACCCGCTTTCAAGCCCTCTGAGAGCTGTTGAATCTCTTGAGCACTATCTGGGTCAGAAGTTTGCTGACTTTGCTGTTGTAGGGTTTGGGAGAGCTGTTTGAGCTGCTGTAAAGTTAGGGTCTGCTGTTGGTTGGGGTCGATGGCTCGCAGTAGAGCAGAGAGACGTTCTTCGGGTTCTGCTGTTGTGACCGCATTAATGGCGGTGTTGATGGCGGCGGAGACTTGGTTTTGCTTTTGGGCGCGTTCCCACTCGCTGCGAATCGTTGAGATCGCTCTGAGGCTGCGGGTGGCTTTTGCCTGTTTGATTTCGCTAACGGGGTTATCTATCTGCTCTTGAGTAGAGGTAAAGCGCTCTTCTAGGCAACGCTCAAAGATTTCTCCAGTTCCGGGTTCAACGCCTTTGAGCAACATTTGATACACCTGCTCCTTGGAGCTGATGTTTCCCTTGAGGGTGGTGGTGACAATTTGGTCGATGAGTTCGAGATAGCGATCGCGCAATGGCACATCCGGCATAATGCAAGTCTGGTTGCTTACTTAAATTCATGGTAGGCGTGTTTGTTTACTGTTGACTTGCCGATTCCTTAAATTCGTTGTCAACTCTACAGTCGCAACCGCTTCATGGAATACTGGTAGTACAACCATTCCCAGAGTTTTTATGTCTTCTTCCCTCAGCCAGGGCACTCTCGTTACTATTATTTGTGAAGCCGTATTGCAAGACCGCCTGGTACACTTGCTAAAAACACTAGGTTCCTCCGGCTACACGATTGTTCAGGCGCGGGGCGCTGGCAGTCACGGTAGACGCATGGGAGATATTGCTGGCTACAACACCAACATTGAAGTCAAAACCATCGTTGCAGCAGAAACATCAGACAAATTGTTTGATGAACTGAAATCGTTTCAGGACACTTACGCCTTGATTGCTTATCGGCAAACAGTAGATGGCTTGTTTGATTAACCAGGATGCAATCAGTCTCAACTGAGCAAGCAGGAAACCACTAATACCGAGAATCATTTCTTCCACAAAAGTGCTTTTTGTCAGGCGTCATGGTAAATAACCCAGAGATGCATGGCAAATAACTAATGATTACTCGTGTAGTGGGCTTGATCAGCGGCACCTCTGTAGATGGTATTGATGCGGCTCTAGTAGAAATCACAGGCACAGATAATGATTTAAACCTAGAGTTGTTGGCGGGAGAAACTTATCCTTATCCCGTTGCTCTGCGAGAAAAAATCTTGGCGGTTTGTGGCGGTGCGTCGCTATCAATGGCAGAGTTGGCAGAACTCGACGATGCGATCGCCTACCAATTTGCCCAAGCTGCCCAAACCATCCAGCTCGGTCAGGCTCCCGCCGCCCTCATCGGCTCCCACGGTCAAACCGTCTATCACCGACCGCCCCTCAAAAAGGAAGCTCGCTCAACTTCTTTCCCTCAAAACTCCCTCAGCACTCAGGACTCAGTACTCAGGACTGCTTTGGGCTATAGCCTGCAATTAGGTCGCGGAGAAGTTATTGCCAGCCTTACTGGTATCCCTACAGTGAGCAACTTTCGTGTGGCGGATATTGCCGCCGGGGGACAGGGTGCGCCGTTAGTATCGAAGATTGATGTTTATTTATTTAGTGATGCCCTCCATCCTCGCTGCGTCCAAAATATTGGGGGAATAGGTAATCTTACTTATCTACCACCTCGCAATCAGGCGAATTGGGAGCAAAAGGTAACAGGTTGGGATACAGGCCCCGGCAACGCTTTGTTAGATTTAGCTGTGCAGCATTTTACAAACGGCAATCAAACCTATGACCAAGATGGACGCCTCGCCGCCGAGGGAACTTGCTGTGAGGGGTTGCTCAATCAATGGCTTCAGGATGAGTTTTTTCAGCAACTGCCTCCTAAATCAACCGGGCGGGAGTATTTTGGGGTGGAGTATTGGCAGCGATGCTTGCAGGAGGCGATCGCTTACCAACTCACTGCGGCGGATGTGCTGGCAACTCTAACGGAACTCACCGTCGCGTCAATTGCCCATAGTTATGAGACTTTTTTGCCCCAACTTCCCCAGCAAGTGCTGTTGTGTGGTGGGGGAAGTCGCAACCTCTACTTAAAACAACGACTAGCCGCGCGGCTGCCATCTGTATCGGTGTTGACAACCCAGGAACTTGGGGTGAGTGCTGATTTTAAGGAAGCGATCGCCTTTGCTGTCTTGGCGTATTGGCGTCAGTTGGGTATTCCCGGCAATCTTCCGGCTGTCACGGGTGCTGAACAAGCGATGCTATTGGGGGAAGTTCATCTGCCCATCCCTCAATCCGCCTAGTCACGATACTGTAAGAGATCGGACTTTAGTTATACTTAGACATACTTGCAGCCTTTCATTCCCATTTAAGCAACTATCATGATTGGTATTTCTACCCATGAGCGGGTGCTAAAGGATAACTCAGGAGCGAGGTTCGACAACAGGCAAGAGGTAGCACTGTGGGTCATACCTTTTTATTGGAGCCAGGACGCTGGATACTCCAGGGAAATTGGCTAGAGCGCAATGGCATGCCAATTGCCGTGAAAGGCAAAACTATAGTGGCTTGGGGTCGAGAGAACTGGTTCACCATGGTTACAAAGCTTGTCTTTCCCGGAAGTGAACGAGAGGATATCTCTTTTCAGTACCGAGGACGCCTAGATGTCGGAGAGCGGCAGTACACATTTGTCTTGCAGCATAGTGTCTTGGGTCGTGTTGAGGGTGAAGGCTGGGTAACTCCAGAATCAATTGTTCAACGCTACTGGGTACTTGGCGATCGCCAACGGCGCAGCGGCTTTGAAACTCGACATCAGTTGAATGAGAACACTTACTACTTATCTAGTGGCATCATGGCAGGTCACTATCTCACCAGCACAATGGAGGCAACTTTAGAGCGTCAGCTCTGATCGCATGAGTTCTAGTGTTTGAATATGTACGGTTTCTCAACATTTAGTAGCAACATTGCTGCAAATCTTGCTATCTCTCTAACACAGGAACTAGCACGCCTCGCAGCACCGCAACGTGCCGGGACTTCTCTTTCGGCGTCTTACGTACCGACTCCAATCAACTGGCTCGTTGTCGGCAGTTGGCGGCGACAGTCGCTCTGTTAAATACCTATATTTATGGAGTTGGGGGATGTGTCTCGAACCACGCTTGACCTCACCCATGCTTTCACCCCTTGAATCCAACGCGCTATGGATAAGCAGACTCCTCCACTGCTCCAAGCTTTCGGAGCCTCACTATGAAGACGGACTTCAATACTGGTCGCTTACTCGCCAACCGCTACCAACTCATGGACTTAGTGGGCAAAGGCGCTATGGGTCAGGTATATCAAGCTAAAGATATGTTGTTGGGAGGCGTTATTGTTGCCGTTAAATTCCTCTCCCAATCGCTGCTGAACAAAAAAATGCGCGATCGCTTTGAGCGAGAAGCCACAATTTGCGCCTTGCTTGGCGAAAAAAGCATTCATATTGTCCGAGTCAGGGATTACGGCGTAGACGAAAACGACACTCCGTTCTACGTCATGGAATTTCTACAAGGAGAAGGCTTGAGCGATATTATCCGCCCCCAAGCCCTCTCTTTACCCCGGTTTTTAAGCCTCAGTCGCCAAATTTCCCTGGGTTTAGAGTGCGCTCATAAGGGAATCGTCATGGACGGAGCCATCTGCCCAATTATTCATCGCGATATCAAACCCAGCAACATCCTGGTTGTTCAAGACCCCTCCTTTGGTGAACTTGCCAAAATACTAGACTTTGGGATTGCCAAGCTGCTTCAGGAAGACAGCGCCCAAACCCATTCCTTTATGGGAACATTGGCGTATTGTTCACCGGAACAAATGGAGGGTAAAGAGCTAGACAAACGCTCTGATATTTACAGTCTGGGCATAATGATGTTTGAGATGCTCACCGGGGAGATGCCGATTACGGCAGAAACACACTCCTTTGGTGGATGGTACAAAGCTCATCACTACAACCCCCCAAGAACCTTTGAATCTGTTGACCCAGCACTGAAAAAGCTGCCCAAGAGCCTTGAAACCTTGGTGATGAGTTGTCTGGCGAAAGCTCCCCAGGATCGCCCACAAAGCGCCACTGAAGTTTTAAAAGCCCTAGAACCCTTAGAACAGCAGCTCAACCAAGGTCGGCAAATCGGTCTACGCAGCAGTGCTACCTTTTCAAAATCAAATCTACCTGTTCCGGTTGAACGAGAACCGAAGTATATTTCCACGGCAGATGAAATCTGTCGGTCAGCCTCCTGGCCAAAAGACAAACCCCATGCAGAAATTGTTTTTCCCCATCTTCTACGCGTCAACGAAGAAATCTTACCGACCCTCTGGGTCATGTTGAAAAAGCAAGATATTCAAAGCCGCCTTGTCAGCACCCGCTACAATCAATTCTTATTTTTGATGTCCCCTCATCCAATGATGCTGTGGATTACAGCCCTGCATAACCGCGAACACGGCGCTCGTTGGCTCCCTTGTTACTTAGACTTGAAAACGCCTTTAGGTCAAAAAATGGCGCGGCTTTTGGGAGCCGTCGGCAAATACCGGATTTTATTTTTCTCCCTATCAGAACCCCAGCAGTGCATCAGTGTCATGTCTTCAACGATTGCTCCTATGCAACGCAAAATGCTGTCCGAGTGGGCAAATACTAGTCAAACCTTAAGTTCGGCGGCTCAACCCCAGCTCAGCAAAAAATTACTCAAACAAGAATTTGAGAAGTTAAAACCAAAAATTGAGATGAAGCTAGAAACGATTCATACTGACTTTCCGACTGATATCTCTGGGTAGTGGGGAATTGGGGTGCAGGGGAGCAGGGGAATTGGGGTGCAGGGGAGCAGGGGAATTGGGGTGCAGGGGAGCAGGGGAGCAGGGGAGCAGAGGAGATGAGGCGATGAGGCGATGAGGCGATGAGGAAAACTGATAACCTCCTTCACCCTTCATACTTCACCCTTCATACTTCACCCTTCATACTTCACCCTTCATACTTCACCAAGCGCCTCCGGCAACGGCTTCGCCGAACATACTTTCTTTGCTACTCAGTAGGGGTACGGCATGCCGCGCCCCTACCATTCACCGACTCACCCTTTCTCCCCAATCCTAGAATTAGAGCTGCTTCACCTCAGCTACCAACTGCGCTACTACGTCCTTAGCGCTGCCAAACAGCATCATTGTTTTATCTTGATAGAACAGGTCATTATCGACCCCGGCAAAGCCCGTACTCATTCCACGCTTAATCACGATCGCGTGCTTGGCTTTGTCCACTTCCAGAATCGGCATCCCATAAATAGGGCTGCTGGAATTGCTGCGAGCGGATGGGTTGACGACATCATTAGCCCCAATCACTAACGCCACATCCGTTTCCTCAAACTGAGGATTAATATCCTCCATGTCATAAAGCTGAGGATAAGGCACGTTTGCCTCTGCTAGCAGTACATTCATGTGCCCCGGCATCCGACCAGCAACAGGGTGAATGGCAAACTTGACCTCTACTCCCAATCCTTCTAACTGGTCAGCCAACTCTCGCACCGCATGTTGTGCCTGAGCAACTGCCATCCCGTAGCCCGGAACAATCACCACGTTGCGGGCATAACCTAGCATCATTGCACCTTCGTCAGCACCGATGCTCCGCACAACCTTGTCGCCTTGGGTTCCTGATGCCCCGCTTCCAGCAACAGCCGTTGCACCGCCACCACCACCAAAGGCACCAAATAAAACACTCGCGAGGGAGCGGTTCATTCCCTTACACATGATGTTGGTGAGAATCAAGCCCGATGCACCCACTAAAGCTCCGGCGATGATCAGCATGTTGTTCATCACCACAAAACCAGCCGCACTTGCAGCTAAACCCGATAGGGAGTTCAACAACGAAATTACAACGGGCATGTCACCGCCGCCAATGGGGAGGACAAACAAAATCCCTAACAGGGAAGAGATGCCTACCATAGCCAGGAAGACGGTGGAATTTTCCGGCGTCACTAACATATAGCCACTGCAACCGAGAAAAGCAATCAGCAGCAAGGCATTGAAAGGTTGCTGCAAGGGAAAGGTCACAGGAGAGCCGCTAATCAGCCCTTGTAACTTCGCCACGGCGACAAAACTCCCGGTGAGGGTGACACCACCAATCAAGACACCAAGAATCATCGTAATTGTGGCATCAAGGGGCACCGTTTCTGGTGAACTGAGCAAGCGCCAAAATTCACCCACCGCCACTAGAGCCGAAGCGCCACCTCCCAGACCGTTGAGCAAGCCAACCATCTGTGGCATGGCAGTCATGGCTATTTTTTGAGCAGCGATCGCCCCAATTACGGAACCGATTGCTATCCCTATCAAGATCATCTGATAGTTCAACACTTGCTGATCGAGTAGTGTTACGACTACCGCCAGCAGCATTCCCCATGCTGCCAATAAATTCCCATTCCTTGCTGTTGCTGGCGATCCCAGCTTTTTCAGTCCGATGATGAACAGTGAAGCAGCCACTAAATAAGACAGCTGAATTCCTGTTGGCAAAAAGTCACTCATATCAATTTTTCGTTGTTCGTTGTTGGGAATTAGTGCATTTCGGTCGTAGAAGTTGCCGCAGACTTTCTCAAGAGAAAGCTTGTCGTGCTGTGAGTTCCGTGAGTTTAACTATCCTGAACTCAATCAAAAAGGGGCTAGTTGCAGTAGTTTTTCGTTTTAATTTCAGGGTTGCTGAATTTGGGGATGAAACGTCGCCTTGTCATACTGAACCAAGCAAGACGAAATCAACATCTACCGATATTCTTCGCTCCACAGAGTTTACCCTTGAGCGCCGCGAAGGATTGCGCTGAGAATCACAAATCCTACTCTTGTTCAGCAATGCCTTAATTTCTTCTCAAAACCAACCACTCAAAATCTAGACATTTGCCTCTTTTTTCTTGAACATTTGCAACATCCGATCGGTGACCAGGAAACCACCAACGACGTTGATAGTGGCTAGCACCACGGCAATAAAGCCCAAAATCACAGTTACATTTGACTCTTTGGCACTGGAAATGAGCAGCGCCCCAATCACCGCAATGCCAGAAATAGCATTGGCTCCGGACATCAACGGCGTATGGAGAGTCGGAGGCACTTTGTTGATGATTTCAAAGCCAACAAAGGATGCCAGAACGAAGACAAACAAACTTGCTATCAATACTGAGGTCATAAACGTACAGACTCCTTAGTTGTTAGTCAGCAATCATTAGCCATTGCAGTTTAAACCCTAGACTAATGATGAAAAACCTGTTTGTAGCGATTTGGCGTAATTTTTAAGCGGTGGGACTTAGTTGCGCTAGAGCGTCTTTGACGCGCTGATTGCGAATTTCTCCACCATGGGTAACGCAAG
The DNA here is from genome assembly GCA_019359445.1 of Kastovskya adunca ATA6-11-RM4. Lineage (GTDB taxonomy): Bacteria > Cyanobacteriota > Cyanobacteriia > Cyanobacteriales > Coleofasciculaceae > Kastovskya > Kastovskya adunca. The sequence continues at coordinate 100,661 of JAHHHJ010000006.1, forward strand.
TGCCGCTGATAATGTCGTCTTCAAAGTTCAACTGCAACTCGTGATCTTTCACCATGTATTGCAACAAGGTAGAGATGTTTTTGGCATACATCTGACTGGCATGTATGGGCATAGAAGAGGGTAAATTAATCGGCCCGATAATGGTGACACCGTGACGGATGACATCTTTCCCTGGTTCGGTGCCAGCACAGTTACCGCCTTGTTCAGCCGCTAAATCTACGATCACTGCACCAGGTTGCATTTGTTGCACCATTTCTTCAGTCACGAGCAAGGGCGCTTTTCTGCCTGGAACCTGAGCGGTTGTAATCACGATATCGGCACTTTTAACATGCTCTGTGACAACTTCCTGAGTGCGCTGCTTGGAAATTTCAGAAATTTCTTTGGCATAACCGCCAGCCGCGACGGTTTCTTCTTCGAGTTTCACTTCAATAAACTTGGCACCGAGGCTTTGCACCTCTTCTTTGACGGCGGGACGAATATCGAAGGCTTCAACGATCGCACCGAGGCGACGAGCTGTAGCGATCGCCTGTAAGCCAGCTACCCCGGCTCCCATAATAAACACCTTCGCGGGTTTGATGGTTCCGGCGGCTGTGGTGAGCATGGGGAAAAACTTGGGTGAAGCAGCAGCGGCAATCAGCACCGCTTTGTAGCCTGCAACGCCAGCTTGAGAGGATAAAGCATCCATACTTTGGGCGCGGCTGGTACGCGGGATCAATTCCATACCGAACGCCGTGACTTTACGGTTGGTTAGCTGCTGTACTGTTTCTGGCTTCCCCAAGGGGTTCAGCAAGCTGAGCAAAACACTTCCTTCCGGCATTTGCTGAATTTCTTCGTCTTTGGGAACGCCGACTTTCAGGAATACATTGGCTTGAGTCCAGAGAGTAGAGGCGTCAGGGATGATTTTTGCCCCGGCGGCTTCGTAGGCAGCATCACTAAAAAATGAAGCTTCTCCAGCCCCCTTTTCTACCCAGATTTCTAAGCCTTGTTTGACTAAACGGGCGACAATATCAGGAATTAGGGCAACACGATGTTCACCGAATTCGATTTCTTTGGGAACTGCTATTTTCATGAACACTCCTTGAGGTGAGGACGGAAAAATTTATCTGGATGGAACCGAGTCATGCTCAATTCTTTTGATACGGCGTGGTTAACAATAGTAGCAACGCACCGCAGCTAGAAGAACTAGCGGTCAATTTTCACTATGGAACTCGTCAACAATAGTGATTGCTGCCTGGTGGTGAGGGTTGATTCTATCTGCCATAGGCTAGAGCCTGCTTACCGTTAACAATAAACTAATGCTAACGATTGTCATTCACCAGCTTTTAGGCTTCTTCACAAGTGCGCTACTGCTACAACAATTAATAGGCACTTTCGTTTGATCAGGGTGTGACTGGCTGAACTAACTTGAGACTTGTTCAAAGCATTGCCTGCTGAAAATGACTTTTTGCATCCTATGTGATTCGTCGAGGGGCACCACGTTTTTTAACGTGTTCTTAGGGATTGTAGTTTTTTAACCGGATAAAAAATCGTTCCCGTAACTTGTGATACTAAATGCTAGGATTCAGGTTGAAAAAGACGCGTTACGTATCTTTAACTTCCTCAAGACAGCTTTGATCTTATCAATCAAAGGGCGATCGCTACCCTCAGCTCAAGTCCCAAGTAATACTAGCTGGCTGACCGCTTATAAAGTTAGCAAAATCGTGACTTTCCCCTGTCTACGGCACCTTTTACGAGATTGTTCGTCACCAAGCTCGATCCTGCGTTCAGTGGAACTTGGCTTTGAACGCATCAACAAGAGTAAAGTTTAGTAACAAATGTCAACACCCTACGGTAAGAGCAGCAAAGTTATGTCATCCAAAAAATCTTCAATGCGATGCCTGTTTGGTGCCCTCGCGGTTACCACTTGTTTACTTACTGGTATTTCTGCTACGAGCTGGGCACAGAGTAACGATGGACTGACACTATTTAGCGGTGTTCGCCGTGAAAATCAGTTGAGTTACTTATTAGACTACGGCGGTCGTCCCAATGGCTGGGATCGCTACAGGTTAAGAATTCCTGCCAAAAAGCTGGAATTGGGAGTTGCTCAGTTTGCCATTTCTTATCCTGATTACTTTGATGGCAAATTTGACACCGATAAAATCGAGGTGCGTGTCAAAGGTAAATCGCTTCCCTTGTCTGAGGTGGAATGGGATCAAGAAAATAACCTGATCCAGATTTACTTAGAGGAACCCATTACGGCGGGGAATAAGGTGGAATTGGTGCTTTCTAATGTAAAAAACCCGCCATTTGGGGGGACATACTACTTCAACGTTCAAACTCTGACACCGGGGGATGTGCCTCTACCCCGTTATTTAGGAACGTGGATTATTAGTATTGGCAGAGGTTAACTCAACTTAGGTGGCAAAGCAGTAGAGATGCGAGCGATCGCGTCTCTACCCTGAAAAAATACAGCCGCTCTCCTCCCGGTTGAGATGCTAATATTAAAGATTGTGACTCTTTAAACAAGGAGTCATATTGCTGTATTTAAAGTGAACACTCATGACTCAACGAACTCTCCACGGCACTAGCCGCAAGCAAAAAAGAAAGTCAGGGTTTCGCGCCCGGATGCGTACGAAGAACGGACGACTTGTAATTAAATCGCGCAGAAGTAAGGGACGTTGCCGCCTAGCTGTTTAAGGGCTTTGTATTGTCCTGTCTATCACGCGCTGGGGCTAAAGAACCCTCCTCTATAGCCCCCATATTGGAGTTTTTTGTGGCATTGCCAAAACAAAATCGACTCAAGCACAGGCAAGACTTCAAAGCAGTCTATCAGCAGGGAATTCGTTGCTCAGGACGTCACTTGACTTTACGAGCTTTGCGGCAGCGCTTCGAGCCTAGTGCTGCCAAGGATGCCTCAACCCAAGCAACGGCAACGAGATGGAAACAGGCAAACTACACCTCCCCCTCTCAGATTGGCATCTCTATTAGCCAAAAAGTCAGCAAAAAAGCGGTAGTCCGCAACCGAATCAAACGCCAGATTCGTGCCATCTTTGCGGCGCTAATGCCCCGACTGGCACCAGGTTGGCTGTTGGTGGTCATTGTACGACCAACAGCACTCTCGTGCGAATATGGTCAATTTTTGCGAGAATTAGAGCAGTTGTTGGCAGAAGCAGAGGTACTGAATGGGCATTCGTGAAGAAGCAATCTATGAAGGCGGCCCGCACATCGGCGACCTGATTATTAATATTGTGTTAGGATTTACCATCATTTGTTTACCCTTAACAGTCGGAGCGATTGTCCGGGCTTTATGGCTACGCTATCGGATTACCGACCGCCGGATTTCTGTCACCGGAGGCTGGCAAGGACGCGATCGCACTGATGTTATTTATTCAGAAATCGTCAAAATTGTGAAAGTTCCCCGTGGACTGGGTGCGTGGGGCGACATTGTGATCACCCTCAGAGGTGGTAGTCGTTTAGAGTTGCGCTCTCTTCCCCGTTTTCGGGAAATTTATGACTATATTGCCGAAAAAGTTGCCGACAAAACCAAAAGACCTCTGGATGCCATTAAGGGGTAATTCCCAAAAAACCGGGGCTTTTTTGCGGCTAGTCACCTTTGCCTTGGCAACGGTGACTCTAAAGGCTGCTTTAATTCCAAAAAATCGGCTTGTGTAACCAGGCTCAAGTGCAACACAAGCAACTGCCCCACATTGAGCCAGATAATTAGATAGATTAGATTCAGAAAACTTTACACAGCTGAGTTTACTTCATACGAATGGATTTTGGTATCGGGTTTCTCTCTAACAACGTCATGCTGCCAATCCTGGATTTTTTCTACGGGATTGTGCCTAGCTATGGTCTCGCCATTGTGGCGCTGACTTTGGTGATTCGCTTCGCGCTCTATCCTCTCAGTGCTGGCTCCATTCGCAATATGCGCCGGATGAAAATCGCTCAGCCGATGATGCAAAAGCGGATGGGTGAAGTAAAAGAACGCTACAAAGACGATCCGGCAAAACAGCAGGAGGAAATGCTTAACGTTCAAAAGGAATTTGGCAATCCCCTAGCTGGCTGCTTACCCGTTCTGTTGCAAATGCCTGTGCTCTTTGCCCTGTTTGCCACATTGCGGGGATCGCCCTTTGCAGATGTTAACTATTCCGTTAACCTGCAAATCTTTCCCAATGAACAAATCGAACGGATTCAACCCCAGGCATTTGTCACTAAACCCCAAAATATCTACTTCACTGACAGCAAACATGCTCCAATTGCAGCACTGCTACCTGCTGGAAATCGTTTAGTGGTGGGAGAAAAAACAGAGGTTGAATTTCAAACGGTTGAAGGTAAACCCCTCAATTCCCTGCTGGCGGAGTATCCAGATGCGGAGCTGAGACCTCAGTGGAAAGTTACAAAGGGTGAAGAGCGGGTTCGCATCAACGAAGATGGCACAATCGAAGCATTAGAACCGGGCGAAGTCACCTTGCAAGGGACTGTACCTGGAATTGCCTCCAATAAAGGATTTCTCTTTATTAATGCTTTGGGACACGTTGGTGCCTTTGATGATGACGGCACCATTCATTGGGATATCGTGGGGATGATTTTGTTCTTTGGTGTGAGCTTGTATGTCAACCAGATTCTTTCTGGTCAAAATGCCAGCACAACCCAACAGCAGTCAACCGTCAATAAAATTACTCCAGTACTCTTTTCGGGGATGTTTTTGTTCTTCCCCTTACCCGCTGGAGTTTTGATGTACATGTCAATTGCTAACGTATTTCAGACGGCGCAAACCTTCTTTTTGATGCGGGAACCCCTGCCAGAAAATCTCCAAAAACTGCTAGAAGCGCAGGAAAAAGCCGAAAAAGACAGCAAAGCAAGAGAAGCGCTGCCCGAAGAAAAGTTTGGGCGTTCTAAGAAAAAGACATCAGGCTAGTTATGAGCAATCAGCTTATGCAGCGAGGTCAGCAGTGGCTAGAAGAGCTACTGCTGCTAGCTAACTTACCAACGGGTGTGCAGGCAACAACAGAGGAAGTTTCTTCAGACGACGAGCCTCCCAGCTATTGGTTGATCATCGACGAAACTAAATTGACACCAGACCAAATTCAACAGTTGATTGGTAAGGAAGGGGCGGCACTTGATGCCCTTCAGTATCTTGCCAATTCGATTTTGAACTTAAACCAGGAAAAAGCGCAGCAAGCCTCCTACACCATTGAACTCGATGGCTACCGCGTCCGGCGGCAAGCAGAACTGCGCGCTCTTGCTGATAGCGCGGCTCAAAAAGTCCGCCAAACAGGGGATGAGTTTGAACTACGGTCTTTGTCATCGGCAGAGCGGCGTCAAATACATACCTTTTTAAAGGAGAGTGAGGATTTAGAATCCCTCAGTCGCGGACAGGAGCCGGAGCGATGTTTGGTAGTGCGCCTGCGTTCACAAAACGAGTGAATGGGTTTAGTGCTATCACTTAGGTGTGTTGTTTTGAGTAGGAACTAAGCATCATGGAAGCCATTTATATCCCTCGGCTACTCAAACTACCGGGGAAAATAGAGACGATAACCATTGATGAACCTTTGCCCGCTCTGGAAACTTTGACACCAGTGCGAGGGCAAATGCAAGTTAGGCATCAGGGCAATTATTTAGAAGTTTCGGCACAAGCAGAAACTATTATGACCTTGACTTGTCATCGCTGCCTGCAGCAATACAATCATCGATTATCCCTGCAATCAAGCGAACTGGTGTGGTTAGATGAATCTGCCAATCAACCGGATATGGGGCCAATAGAGCGGGAAACGCCTTTAGATGAGTTGGTAGAAACCCTAGATCCGCAAGGGTATTTTGAACCGGATACCTGGTTGTACGAGCAACTGTGTCTGGCAATTCCCCCACGGCAGTTATGCGATCGCGCTTGTCCTGGAATTCAGCCCATTGAACAAGATGCCGTAGAGACGAACACTGACCGCCGTTGGGATGCCCTGGAAGCTCTAAAGCGACAACTTTCCTAAAATGTGTTTCATTTTGAGCTGTTAAGGGAAACTAAGAAGGGGAGATGGTTGTTTGCCAATCCCTGCCCTCATCGCCCCTAGCTACTGCTATGACATTCAATGACGAGTTTGAGCTGCTGCTTCGTGCCCGCTATCCGTTAATTTACATTCCCACCCTGGAAGAAGAGCGAGTAGAATCCGCGATCGCCCAATCAGCTAAAAACCTGGGAAATCGCGCTGTCTATCTCTGGGATTTTGTCGATGGCTACCAGGGGAACCTCAATGACGCTGGGTTTGGACGCCGCAATCCCCTACAAGCCCTAGAGTTTGTGGAGAAATTGTCAGCCGATGCACCGGGAATCTTTGTCTTACGAGATTTTCACCGCTTCTTAGAAGACATCTCGATTGCTCGCAAGTTGAGAAATTTGTCGCGGCGTCTAAAGTCTCAGCCGAAAAATCTAGTGATCATTTCGCCCCAGGTTTCCGTTCCGTCAGACCTAAGCGAAGTATTAACAATTTTAGAGTTCCCTTTGCCCCATGCCTCAGAGATTAAAACAGAAGTCGCTCGCTTAGTGAGCGCCACCGGGCAAAGCTTGAACGATAACGTCTTAGATGAGCTGGTGCGTTCGGCTCAAGGTCTTTCTCTAGAGCGGATTCGCCGCGTGTTGGCACGGGCTATAGCCTCTCACGGTGCTATCCAACCCGAAGATGTGGAACTAATTTTAGAAGAAAAACGCCAGTCAATTCGCCAAACTCAAATCCTAGAGTTTTACCCGGCTACCGAGCAAATTTCTGATATCGGCGGATTGGATAACTTGAAAGATTGGCTCCTGCGGCGAGGAGGTGCCTTTACAGAACGGGCACGTCAGTATGGTTTACCCCATCCGCGTGGCTTGCTGCTGGCGGGGATTCAGGGAACCGGGAAGTCATTAACGGCAAAAGCGATCGCCCACCACTGGCATCTTCCCCTCCTGCGCCTAGATGTCGGGCGTTTGTTTGGCGGCTTGGTGGGAGAATCAGAATCTCGTACCCGGCAGATGATTCAACTGGCAGAAGCCCTCGCACCCTGCGTTCTTTGGATTGATGAGATTGATAAAGCCTTCTCCGGACTGGATAGTAAAGGGGATTCAGGAACCACTAGCCGTGTCTTTGGCACCTTTATTAGTTGGCTAGCAGAAAAGCAATCGCCTGTCTTTGTCGTTGCCACCGCCAACAATATCCAGTCACTGCCGCCAGAAATGTTGCGAAAAGGGCGATTTGATGAAGTTTTCTTTGTGGGTTTGCCCAGTCAGGAAGAACGTTTAGCAATTTTTGAGTTACATTTATCTCGACTGCGTCCTCATAACATAAAAAGTTATGATTTAGAGCGGCTAGCTTACGAGACCCCCGACTTTTCCGGTGCAGAAATTGAGCAAACTCTCATTGAAGCCATGCATATCGGCTTCAGCCAGAGCCGAGACTTTACCACAGACGACGTTTTGGAAGCGGCTAGCCAAATCGTCCCCCTAGCACGGACAGCTCAAGAACAAATCAAGTTTCTCCAAGACTGGGCAGCCGCCGGAAAAGCCCGTATGGCATCTAGAGACAGTCGGTTAAGTAGTCGCATTCAGCGTCAACTTCAGTAGCATTTAGCGATTGCAGATTACAACTCAACCCCGCTAAAAATGCCTTTCAGCCTCGCGTCTAACAACCAACAACCCACAACTAACAACTCCCTATGAGTTTGTCAGGTCTAATACAGTTTTTAATTGGCTTTATCCTCGGCGTCACTCTGCTCGCTGGTAGTGGCGCGGCGGCTGGTTATTACTTCCTTACCAAGCTTTCGACGCCTCCGGATCGACCCACTTTTGCCGAAGAAAAACCGCCAGAACCCGTAGCTAAAGCTCAGAGTTCAGACGCCAAGTCGGAAGCAACCCCCAAACCACAAGCAAATCCTAGCCCTTCCCCGACGGAGGCTCAGCTACCCCCCGGAAGCTACACCGCACGGGTGACTTGGGCAGAGGGATTAAGCTTGCGGGATGGCCCCACGCCGGATGCTGCCCGTATTGGTGGGGTTGCCTATAACCAAGAAATTATCGTCCTTAAAGAAAGCGATGATCAAAAATGGCAACAAGTGCGCCTCGGTGAGGAGGGACAAGAAGGTTGGGTCAAAGGGGGTAACATTGAACGCCTTGACTAAGAGTTGAGCCTCAATTTTGGGGTACTTGCGTTTTTAACTACAGCGAAAGCGCACCCGTCTAAAAGAATGGGCTGGCAATCGTTGTTCCTCAATTGCCACTTCTTGCTCATCCACCCAGGCTTGTTGCACTGACATCCCGTGCACCTGCAATTGCACCCCTTGATAAGGGAAGTTATAGTTTCCCTCTTGCTCCCAAATGAGTTCTAAACTTTGCTGAGCGCGGATGAGGCGGAAGCGATCGCGCCGAGAGTCTTCGTAGCCATCCCCAGCATCACTATAAATGCAGCCTTCACTCTCACCCTCTAGGGGTGGGTAAAGGTGAAGAGTTAATTGTTGTGCGTCTTCCATCGGTAAAATACTACCTGCCCTCACCAACACCGGAATCTGTTCCAGTGGTGCTTCTAGTTGCATCGTCTTTCCACCTTCAAGCAGGGTGTCGTTCCAGAAGTTATACCAATGTCCTTTTGGCAGAGATACAGGATGCGATCGCTCCCCCTGATTGAGGATTGGGCAGACTAACAGCGCCTCTCCCAAATAAAATGCCTCTTCCCGATCCCAAAGCGATCGGTCGTTCCAGTCAAACCAAAACAAAGGACGTACTGGGGGGTATCCCTTTTGGGCCGATTCCCAAGCCAGAGTATAGAAATAAGGCATCAATTGGTAGCGCAATTCCAGGAAGCGGCGAATAATGCTCAAGTAAGGCTCACCAAACGTCCAGGGGGCGCGAGGCTCAACGCTAGTAGAACTGTGCGTCCGGCAAAATGTAAAAAAAGTTGCCATCTGAAACCACCGCACATAGAGTTCTCCTGAAGGATTGCCTAAAAAACCACCAATATCCGGCCCACTATAGGGAATTCCCGATAACCCTAATCCAATCACCGTGGCGATTGTTTGGCGCAAGGCTTCCCAAGTTGAAACAATATCCCCAGTCCACGTCCAAGCATAGCGTTGTAAACCCGCCCAACCCGATCGCGACACAATAAAAGGACGTTGTTGAGGTCGATGTTGGCGAAGTCCTTCAAAAGCGGCTTTAGCTTCCAGCAATCCATACAGATTATGCGCTTCCCGATGATCGCCCCCTCTGCCTTCTAAATTATGTTGCGCGACTTTGGGAAGCGTCGGATCGCCCCAAGTAACAAACGCCGCCGGTTCACTCATATCATTCCAGAATCCAGCAATGCCGACATTCAGCAGATAGGCAAATTGCTGATTCCACCAACTCCGTACCGTCGGGTTTGTAAAGTCAGGAAATACAGTGCATCCTGCCCAAACAGGTGCAATCACTAGCTCTCCATTGGGGTAGGTGCAAAAAGCATCTAGGACTTGCCCTTCTATAAATAAGTTGCTCTGACGGCTGTATTTAATACCCGGATTGTTAATAGCAATGCACTGGATGCCTGATTGTGCCAGTTCTTGTGTGAAATTTCTGAGCTGGGGAAAACGTTTCGGGTCGATGGTAAAGGCGCGATGATTAACTTGACAATCGATATCAAGATGAATCGTACTCAACGGTAAATTATGGGTTTGAAATGTCTGCACTTCCTCGCGGACATTTTTTTCGGTGCGGTAGCCCCAGCGCGATTGGTGATACCCTAATGCCCACCGAGGAGGTAATGGCGCACGACCAGTTAATTGAGTGTAGCGTTCTATAAGCTGGGGCGGTTCACCAACGGCGACATAGTAACGAAGTGCGCCACCTTCAAAATTAGCGATCGCTTGATCAGCAAAAGTAAATTCAGCCCGAAAGGTGTTTTCGTAAAAAATTAGGTAACTTCCTAAATCGTGCAATCCCAAATAAACGGGAATGCAGATATACATCGGATCGACACCCGGTTTATAAATATTTCCGGGGTCATAATTCCACATTTGGTAGGTTTTACTCGTTTGCTGCTCATTTTTGGCAGCACGTAAATTAAGCGAGGATGCCCGTTCTCCTAACCCATAAATATGTTCTTCTGCTCGTAAACAAGCTTGATGTACCCATCGTTCTCCTTGTCGTTGGGGTGGCAATTCTTCCCTGACAATTTTTCCATCTGGATTGAAAAAGGTGAGGCTGCCATCAACACCAACGGTAATTTTTAAGACATTACTGGCTAAAATCCAGTCATCACCAGTTGGTTTCAATGTGGTTTCAACAATATCCCAATCTTGACAAGCGATCGCATAGGGAATGGGTAGAAGACCCGGAAACCAATTCACCCGGACAAAATCAGGCGTGAGAAAATCAATCTGAAGTTCTGCTTGCTCAAAGTAGAAGTAGGCTCCTCGTTCTGTTGCCGTTGCTTTGACTAACTTTCCCGGCGACGTCAACGGCTCTGATGGGGTTTCAGGTAGGTATCGGCGCTCAGCGCGATCGCGTGTATAAGAATAGAACAACGCCTGTGGGATGTACTGCAAAAAAAACAGCGACCTCAGCACGAATTTTAGCTTCAGTGATAGCTGTTCGAGAAACGCCATAGTTCTGTTTTAAATCTTTGGGCAGCAAGTGTCACAAGGTGAGGGACATGACATTTGCTCTAACCAAGCTAATTACTAAATTCCTGTAGTTCTTCCCCTCAAGGAATTAACCTTTTCTCTATCTAGAGTGTGAGGTTATTATCTTAAACTAGGGAAAGCGCCGCTACGACGACTATGAGCAGGGAAAAAACTGGCTTAGAGTAACCGCTTCCGTTATAAAAGAAACTGTATTTATAAAATCGTTCTTTAACTCCTAAACAGCGCCTTCATTACAGGCTTCCAAACATTCACTCTTTGAGCAATTGCCACCATGTAATCACCCTTCCGAATGATTTTGTCTGACAAATAGCTGAGTATTTTATAAGCTAGGCATTTTTGCTTACTACAGGGCAATTCCTGAGCAACCAGTCAGGCTTGGTGGAGGAAGCGAAGTTTCCCTGATAAAGCAATTAAAAAGGCTATATGCTCCAGCCGATAAGCTCGCTGAAACACAGATGTCATGCCATTGTCTCTCTACCAGAAAATTACTCAACGACTCGCATCATCCGGGAGAAAACCCAGTTACATCGTCGGTCTGGATTCAGCGACAGCAGCACTACAAGCAACAGCCAAATACCTGCATGGCAAAGAAATGCGCGCGGGAGGGTTTGCGCCATCGCTGACAGGTTCCTTCCTCAATGCGGCTAGCTATCTCCCCAGCAAACTGATTGAGCCAATATCCACTGCTGTAGGTTGGCTCAATGCTGCCTCGCCCAGCGTTTTAAACGATGTGCAGGCCCAAACAATGTCTCAGTGGGTCGTGAGCCAATATCCCAAACGACGCTATCCCGGCGTCTTGATTGGCTCCTCTAGTGGTGGTGCAGTACATCTGGGTGCGGCACTTGGTATTCCCTGGTTGCCGCAAACTCTCCTCGTTTGCGCGCGACATTCAGTGGATCTCGATGACCCAAAACAGGAACTGGAGTGGGCTAAAGCACCTACCAAAGAATTACTCAGAAACAATCCTGACCTGTGGGCATACCAAATGCACGACCCTAATCAGGATCGATTGAAGGTGGGTCATGTCTCTTACTTCCGGCTGAAACGCTCCCGTCTTGGCACAGAGTACAAGCAGTTCCTGGAGCAGAATTTAGCGCCCGGTGGCACAATATTCCTGGTAGATTGCCAATACAAGTGGCTATCTACCCAGGTTGCAGATCGCCATCTGTTTCAGTTTGGTGGCAAAGGTGGCTTATCCCCAAAAGACTATTTTCAGGACAGCCAGGAGATTGCCGACTTTCTCAGACGACACGGATCAAAGCACCGACAGTGGAACCCACCTGCCCATGATGGCTATTTACCGGAGTCAGAATGGGGCTTTGAGCCATCTTTACAGGAGGATGTAGAGAAGTTTGCCCATGAACAGGGTCTGCGGGTTCGTCGGATTGTGTTTAATGATCCCCAGGATTTGAGTCCGTTGGTGGCTGACCTTTATCGGTGGTGGTATAAGGTACGGGGTTTGCCAACCAACCGACTTTTAGTGGAGTCGTTTACATATCTCAATCCTTGGTTGGCGCTACGTCTGGGGCTAGTGCCTTATTGGGCTGTATTTAATGATCTAACCTCACTGGATCACCTGAATCGCTATCTGGATACTGCCCAGCCTTACGATGAAATTTACGCCAACCTGTTCTCCAATGGTCTTAACTCACTCGGTATTGCCTCAATTGATCAGTGGCGGTCTATGGTCAATCGGGCCCGTCAGCACGGTCAGTTTGTTGGGGTGAATGAACAGACCTACCCTGGAGATTTAGGCTCATTTGCCCGCCACTACACTGATCTCAAGAAACTCGATGGGCGTTACCCAGTCCCCCTCCTAGAACCTCTGACTCTACATCAACTCGATGCTTTCCTCGCACAGGAAGGCGATCGCTACTCGGTTCGCTGGATTTAATACCTAGTGGCATTTTCAACCTTCGGCTTCCTTAAGTGCACCGACTTAACGGCTGACGGAATTTACATTTCTATGTAAAGAAACTTGACTAAAATTGAAGCTTGATTTCAAAATTCTCTCTACCAGGAGAGGTACTTCGGAAGTAGTGCTACGGTTTAAAAACTGAAACCCACTCCACTCCAAACCTTACTGGTGGATAGTAAAAAATGTACAAAAATAATTCAGACAAAGATTGGTTGGGATCTGTTCTTATCGCAGCATTAGGTGCGGGAGTTGTGACATCTTTTGCCGTAAGTCAAGGACAAAACCCTTTTGTCGCCCTAGGGATCACCGCTTTTTCCGCATTGATAGCTGTTCTGTTTTCTCTAACGGGACTAATTTAGCTATCCTTAAAAATAGCTTTTTGGCAGAATTACCTCTTTGAATCATTCTTGGCAAAGTCGTTGATTTGAGTGCCTCAAATTGAGACTATTCTCAACACGATATTAGTTGAGCCTTTGCTTGAGGAAAAGGCAATCAAGTTAAAGATTTGCAAAGAATTAGAGATAATTGCCACAAAATCCCCAGGAAGTTTGGTAGTGCAAGCTATTGGCTTGGGCGATCGCAACTAGGCACTGAATACTGAATCTCCCCCAATCAAGACAAGGGAGTGACTGTTGTGACGATTTTTGGCTAAGCAAGAGAGCAGGTTATCAATATTCATTGAATAATCAACAACGTCTCAAGCTCTAGGGTAGACTGACTGATAAAAAAGTGTGCTCTAAGAACTATGGAGAATCCGGATTTCCTGCCTCTTTGCGATCGCCAGCCTTCTCAAGAGGCTAATTTTTTGGCATGGCTAGAGCAGCAAAAGCTTTCTAGGCGTGCATGGAAGTATTTATTACCTGTAGTTATCGCCTTGAGTGGTTTAGGGGCAAATGAGGCGATCGCACAGCAGGCGAGACCAGGCGAGAGGGGATTTAATGTCACAGTCGTTCAAGAGCGCTTGCGGGAATTAGGTTATTTTTTCGGAACAATTGATGGTGTATACGGCCCCCAAACGCAAGCAGCAGTAACCTCATTTCAACGAGCGCAGGGGCTTTATCCGGATGGTTTCGTTCAGGGAGCAACTGAGACAGCTTTATTTAGGCAGAGCGGTGTACCAAGCTACAACAGCAATGCCTATTTCCCTCCTGCAAGACCGGGAGAACCAAGCTTCGCGGCAGCGGCTCCGCTTCCGTCTCCGACTCCTATTAGACCTACTACCCTCCAACCGGGGAATAGAGGGATTGAAGTCAGGCGGCTTCAGGAACGCTTAAGAGAGCGAGGATACGATCCCGGTACAATTGATGGAGTTTATGGCCCGCAAACGACGGCGGCGGTCAGGCGATTTCAGAGCGCCAATGAGTTGCGCCCTGATGGTATTGCCGATAGCCAGACGCTTGTGGCGTTAGGACTGGCTGGGGTAGCACAACAGAATCGCTATATCGTCGTGATACCAGGAGGTCAAGACACCCTCCTTCAAGCCCGTAGAGCCGTGTCTGATGCCTTTCTAGCTGCTAGCAGAAGAGGTCAGTACGTGAATGCTGGGTCGTTTAACGACCGCAACCTCGCTGAAAGCCGTTCCTACTTGCTGCGATCGCGGGGACTAGATGCACGGGTAGTGCGTTTTTGATCGCGGATAGCACGCAAGATAGACTGGTGCTGGTGTGCAGTCAGAAATGGTAAAAAATATGGAAACCCTGGCTTATCTTCATCTTGCTTTGGCAAATCAGGCACCGATAGAGGCTGACTGGGTTGTGACGTGGAATTGGCAGCTTCCCCGGTGTGGGATGCCGTTATTGTCTTTAATGCTTGTCTTGAGCACTGTAGGTACAGCAACTCAGACAATGGCACTCGTTCAACCAGGCGATCGCGGTTCTGAAGTGGTTGCTATACAACAGCGTTTGCAGGATTTAGGTTACTTTCGGGCACGGGTGACAGGAAACTTTGGCCCGATTACAAAAGAAGCTGTGATCCGCTTTCAGCAAAAGCAGGGACTCGCGCCTGACGGTATTGCTGGGGCACAAACTCTTGCTTCTTTGCAATGTACACCGAAAGCAACCGCTAGCCTTCCCCCTAGCAGCACTCAACGACAACAGCCAGCTAGGGCAGTTGGTTCGCGTCCCGTGACGAATGTTTTGCGGCGAGGCGATCGCGGCACCCAAGTCAGTGCAGTGCAGGAAAGCTTGGCAGTGGCAGGCGTTTTTAAAGGGCCGATTAACGGCATATTTGGCCCCTTAACAGAAGCCGCCGTTAAACAGTTTCAGCAAGCCAGACGGCTTCCCGTGGATGGAGTTATCGGTTCCCAAACCAGGACAGCCCTCCCAGCAATTGGGGGAACAATCCCTACCTCCACCTCAAAATCAAGCGATGGACAACAACTCTGTCCTGAGCGCGATCGCGCTAGCGTTCTCTCACTACAACAGCGTTTGCAAGCACAGGGATTCTATCGAGGGGCACTAGATGGTATCTGGGGGTCACAAACCCAAACCGCCGTCGAAGCTGCCCAGCAGGCGTATGGCGTTAAGTAACGCTTTGTCTTGAATTGTAAGCATAATCACAAGCAAACTTAACATCTTTCCCCGGCTTTTGGCAGACGCAACAGCGAGTCAGAAGCCATTATTTTTAAATTAACTAGCGTAAAAAATTTAATTCCATCAAGTTTAGAAAACAGTATATTTTTTAGCAAAATAAAACAAATTAAAATTCAGAATGCTTCCTCGAATAATTAATTTAACTTTGTGGCTTGTCATTAAGGAAACTGAAGATCTCTTAGAAGATTATCCGGAGTATCCTTATCAAATGGCATTCTCTTTTCAGGAATTACGACAAAAGTTAATTTCCTCGGTACTCAACCAAATTTCCGATCAATGCTATGTAATTCTTGAAGCACAGCAAGAACTACCTAAAGATACTCAAATATTGTATGGAACCCCTGAAGAACAACTTCTTTTGAAAGCTTTGATCCGTGCGAACATTATGAATGTTTTGCGAGAAAATGAAGAGTGGATTCACAATCATATTTATTAAAGCGTATGTTGTTTAATTTCTCCCCTTGGCTCCCCTAACTTCTCTTATGGGAATAAAAAAAGGGCTAGCCAGTAAGTGGTTAGCCCTGATACGGAGCAGGAGAGAAACTATCTTTTAACTTAACTGAGACTGATACATCTACTTATCCTAGGGCTGATCTATTTTCCCGTAGTCCGCTCGAAGTTTAAATTTCAGGTTAATAACTTGAGTCGATTTCAATGAACTAAACCGCTTATTTATTGCAGTTGGTTTAAAAAAGTTGGGCAATTCGCTATGGGAACTAATTCATTAGGTTAAGGACATCACGGAGTACGCTGTAACCTTTCCAATCCCAAAGTACATAGCTCAAGAAACCAAGCATTGCTAAACGTCCATTCCAGAGTTCAGCTTGAGGATTCCGTCCCAAAATAAAGGCATTACGATCTTTGTTGTTATAGGCAGTAGCAACAGGAGGTAAATTAACAGCGCGAATTTCTTCAGTCGGACGATCTTTCATGATTAGTATATTCAGAGAACCTTTGAATGATAGCGATTTACCCTTACCTGAATTACCTACCAATAGATTTATAGTTGTGCCATTCTCAGGGATGACCTCAGGAGTCAAAAAATGTGTTCTCAGATACAAAAGTAGTATAAACTTGTTTAAAATCTAAAAAAATCGATAGATTATAACACCGCTGGCTTTACCAACGGAGTAATTAATGTTATTGATGGGCTGATGATGCGTTACTTCTAACCAATGAGACCGAACCCTGAAAGCAGATTGGGAATGGGAACCCTGCTTGCTCGTAACTGGTGGACGCTGGCATTACGGGGGGCGATCGCTATCCTCTTCGGTATAGCAGTTTTCCTATTGCCTGGTATCAGCTTGGCAGTACTGGTGGCACTCTTCGGTGCCTTTGCCATTATCGGTGGGGTTTTTGCCTTGATTGCGGCATTAAGAGGACGAGGGGCAGGCGCTCAAGGGTTGATACTCCTACTACAAGGTTTAGTCGGCATCCTCATAGGTGTGTTCGTTTTCTTACAACCAGTGCGTGCCGGGGTAATCTTGGTCTACCTGATCGCAGCTTGGGCAATTATCTCTGGCGTCTTCGAGATTCTTGCAGCGATCGCCCTGCGGAAGGAAATACAGAATGAGTGGCTGCTAGCGGCTGCAGGTGTGGCTTCGCTATTATTTGGTCTACTCTTGACAATCCGCCCCGTTGCTGGTGCTTTGGCGATTCTGTGGGTAATTGGCGCTTATGCCATCAGTTTCGGCATAATGTTGCTGATTCTCGCCTTCCGGCTACGAAATTGGCACAAAGAAGAGCCGCCAACACTGCTCTAAAAAAGCATTAAGCGATAAATCTTGGACTCGATCAGGGGAACTGCTCGAAAATAGTGCCACTGGAGAGTCATTTATCATGATCGAGAAGGTTCCTCCTGTATCGGTGCTGGTAGCGGAAACTCCTCACCCCGCAAATAAGCATCGAACTTCTCTTCAAAACGGCTCCAACTAGTAGCAATTGAACGCTCCAATTGCTGGGGAGGAGCTTCGCGGAACAAAGGCATTCGCTCTACAATTAAAGCTCTAATATCGGGGTGTAGCTCATCAAAAGCATCAGTTTTAGCCCCCGTATAGTTCAAGACGAGAAAGCCTGGTTTGCCCTTCATTTTCATCCAGGGTTCCCACACTCCCATGCGGTAGTACGACAGTGCAACCGAGCGATTGTCACTAGGACTCACGGCTTCCGCCTCCAACATCTTTGTCGGAAACAGGAATTTGTAGGAGTCCGAAGATTGGATGTACTCCTCCGAAGAATAATCAGCAAACTTAGGATTTTTGGCTAGGGGATTCGGGAGTTTGAGGTTGATGTCAATTGAGACTGAGGAGATTTCCGGGGTGATGTAAGCGGGTAACTGCGGGGGAATAAGAAACTCCTGGTAGTCATAAGAGCGATGCATCACATTTAAGGTTTCCCCCGTCCAAGGGTTTTGCCAATTCCGCAAAACTTCTCCGCTTTCTGGATCGAGATAAAGCGTGATTTTACGACTGACTAACGTCCACCGTGAGGTAGACTCATCCTGAATACAGCGTGAAATATCGACACCAAAGAAATCAAACAGGTGCATTGGTTCATCTATATCCATCGGTTGAGCATACATCGCACCTGTTGCTTCAAAATAAGATGTTCTGCTATCTGTACTACAGCGTATCTTTACAAATTGCTCGTCTGTAATCGTCGGCTTAGCGAAACTCATTTAATTTATGCCACTCCAGAATAACCAACACTGGTATTAGCTCTTTATCACGACTTACACTATTCAACATTCCCTCCGGGGATATAGTTTTAACCCCATAAACCTTTAAAAGCTGTTACCTCAAAAAGTGAAGAGTGAATTTACTGAAAAGCGAATTAATCTAAGTCAATCCCACCTTTTCTATTTAGAGGGAGGCAAAAAATCAAATTCAGACCCGATATTATTTATCCATGGCTGGAGTGTCTCTACCCTTGCTTATCAATCGATTTTTAACGCTTTAGCAAAAAATCATTACATCATTGCTCCTGATTTACCAAACTTTGGCAAATCTACTAGCACCAAATCTCTGGCAACTTATAAAGATTACGTTGATTGCTTGATTGAGTTTGCTCATTTATTGAACCTAAAAAAAGTTCATTTAGTTGGGCATTCTTTAGGAGGAGCGATCAGCATTATCTTAGCCACTATAATGCCCTCTTTGGTAAGTAGTGTTGTTGTACTAGACAGTACAGGTATCCCTTTAGGATATTTAGCGGAGGTTATGCTGAGAAGGTCATTTGAAATAGTTGCCCAAATGCCCATGACAAAGCCTGAGCCTTTATCTAATATTGTTCAAGCTTTCCTGTACAACAGTCTTTTCCAAACGGGTAATGTTATTCAAGCAGCTCAAATTTCTCTAGACGAAGATATCAGACCATTTTTGCCCCACGTTGAATCTCCTTGTTTAGTTTTATGGGGAGAAAATGACCTTTTTACTCCCCTTAATATGGGTCAAGAGATTGCCCAGGGAATAAAGGGTTCTCAACTCAGGGTGATTGAGGGGGTTTATCATGAGTGGAGTCTTTTTAGGGCGGAAGAATTAGCTGCTCTGATTTTTGATTTTCTTGAGCAAGTTGAATTGAATTCGTAAGCTTCCAGTACCCGTTATTCCCTACTCTCGACGCGGCTTAATCCAGCGGACGAGCCAGAGCAAAACGTCGTTGATGACGCGGAACAACCGTCCTAAAAAGCCTCTTCGTTCTTCTATTTTGCTTGTCATTTCTATTTCAACCCTTGCTCGTACTATTCAATCACTGGCTTTCCTAGTGCCACCGCTGTTGCTAGTGTGTTGGCAGCGGGATAGTTGCCTTGTTGGTAGGCTAGTTCTGACCAAGCGTTGAGAATTTCCCACTTTCTGATGCCTTTGGCTTCGAGAGCAGCAAGAACTTGTTTTACCTCTGACTGCGCTGGCTTTGTTTTACCCATTGCGTTTGTTTTCCTGTTCTTACATCCTAGGAAACCAGTCTTGAGCGGAGAAAACATCTTTCTCTAGTGCAACTTCAAGACTTTTTATGTTGTGGAGCCTCGGAACGGAACAAGGGGATGGCGGCAATGGCAATTAACAGTTGCACAAGACTAAAGATTATCAAAGCAGGGGCAAACCCCAAAAGCAGTGCTTGACCGAAAAGTACGCTACCAATACCGAATCCGGTAAAGAGGGTAAAAACTTTTAGCCCCATCGTCTGACCTAAGCTGTCTTCGTCCCCCAAATCAGTTACGATGCCTGCAAACAAAGGCTGAGTTAGGTCATAGCCAAGGGACAAAACCAGTATTGATGCTGTCGTCATCCATAAGGGAATTTGAAAACTTAAAGCGGCTCCTGCTACTGCGGCTACAGCCAATCCTGGGGGAATTAACCAGCGGCGTCCCCAGCGGTCTGCGGCTCTACCAATCAGGGGGCTAAATATAAGACCGGGAACTCCATATCCGAAAATTGCTAGCCCGATGCCAATCTCTCCCAAGTTATACCGTTGAGATAGGTAGAGTCCCAGCCAGGTATAAACTCCAGAGTGGAAGATGCCGTTTAGGAAGACATAGGCATAAGTCCGCTTACCGCGAAATGTTGCCAGTACGGTGCTATAGCCTGCAAAAATATCTCTGATCGATGGTAAAGATTGCTGTTTGGGGGAATCAAATAGCGCGCTGTAGCGTTGCAAGCGCCAAAGAATGAATGCCGCCGCCACTGATGTGGCAATAAACAGCATTTGCCAGCCGATAAAGGGTTCGAGAAGTGCCCCACCTGCGGAACCGAGAGCCATTCCGCCTTCCATTGCCGCAAATACAAAACCCAGCAGTTTTCCTCGCTCTCGAAAGGGAAATAAATCTCCGGTCAAGGCGAAGGTCATGGGAATCAAACCGCTGGCTCCTAAACCCGTTAAGAGTCGCCAGAAGATTAGTTGTGTGGCAGACTGAGCTGTTATTGTCAGTGCGGTGAAGAGAATGAAGACGTATAGAGAGGCGCGGATAATTGGCCAACGACCAAAACGGTCTGAGAGTAACCCGTAGAAGAGAGCAGCAAGGGCATAGGAGAGGAGGTAGGCAGGAACGATGAGTCCAATTTCCTGGTCTGAAACCTCAAAAACCTCGGCGAGGCGAGGGATCAGCGGGGCGATCATGTAGCCTTGGAAAAATATTAAGCCCGCCGCGATCGCTAACCAAAAAAATAAACGATGGTGCTGCTTTAATCTCCTTTCTGGGTTTACTTCCTCAATATGGCTAAAGTTATGGGGTTGGTTCGGCATTAGCTCCCTCTACTTCACAATTCCTCTTCTATCGCCGCCGCTTTGACTCTGAGGAAAATTGTCTAAAGTTACAATATGGTTACAATAGCCGAAAAAGGTTAATAAACGTATATGAGACTACAGAAATAATCTCTCTTTCGTTTGCTGAGAGAAACATCTTCAGCACTTCAGGCTGAGATTGGAGGTGATAGCAAAGTGCTGAGTCGGTGGGGCACGACATGCCGTATCCCTACTCCCCATCACCTGATCCCCCTTGGTGCCATAATTTGCCCGTAGCGGCGAGATATTCTTTTTCGTTCCAGGTTTGCACGCAGGAAGGATTAGCCGGATCGGGTTGGCATAGATAAATTTCGTGCCCCGGACGATTGATAACCCGCAAACCGCTAGAACGCAACATCGCTTCCACCCCAGCATGATTGGCAATCCACCAGTTGGTGGGGTCACCAACAAAGGAATGTTCAATAAATGCCATTTTGGGCCAACCGGGTTGAGTTAATGCTTCTCGGTCATGGATAGGGCGATCGCTTGTATCTTCATACACCTCTTCTCCCGGCAGGGTAAGGGTTTGGAAGACTAAAAGACGCTTCACCTTTTGCGCCACGATGTCTAAACCTAACAGTGGGTAACGCAGGTGGTAAAAAACGCCCATAAACAAAATTAGGTCAAAGCTTTCCTCGGTGTGGGCTAAATCGTAGACTTGCATCTGCTTAAACTCAATTCGTTCCTCAAGCCCAAGCTGCAAGAGTGCCCAGTTTGCTTGTGCTAGATAGTGCGGATCAACATCAATCCCGGTGACGTAGGCACCACGACGGGCGAGTTCAAAACTGTAGAAACCCGCATTGCAGCCGATATCGAGGACACGCCAACCTTCG
Organism: Kastovskya adunca ATA6-11-RM4; assembly: GCA_019359445.1. Lineage (GTDB taxonomy): Bacteria > Cyanobacteriota > Cyanobacteriia > Cyanobacteriales > Coleofasciculaceae > Kastovskya > Kastovskya adunca. The sequence continues at coordinate 121,900 of JAHHHJ010000006.1, forward strand.
AGATTTTCTGGCAGGGAAGTAGCCAATTGCTGCCATTTGAAGGCGGGAAAATCCCCTAGGAAATGATCGGGTGCTGTCTGGGTGCCGTCAGGAAGGTGGAGGTTGTGAAACCAAGGAGCAAGATTAGCGATCGCACTTGGCAAATCTTTTGGGTGATTGGAGAAAGAGGGCTTTGGTGAACTTTTCATCGCCATTGCCGCGATCGCATACTGCTCCAGTTCCGCTGCACGGTGGGCAGATGTATGTTCTGCTAGGACACGCTTGCGGGCGCGATCGCCAATTGCACGACGCTCCTCTTCTGGCATTTGGCGCAAATACCCTAAAACATCCGCCGGGGAATCTGCCACCAAAATTTCTTTACCAAGTTCAAAGAAGGTATCTAGCCCTTCCCAATAGTCACTGATGATCGGAGTCCCACAAGCCGCCGCTTCAAATAGTCGCACACTAGGGGAGTATCCAGCCCGAATCATGTCAGCCCGCGTGACGTTGAGCGTGAAGTGTTGAGCGTTGTAGAAGGTGCGATGTTCAGCGGGTGGTAGGTGTTCAATCCGCTCAATATTGCTCGACCATTTAATGGTACTGGGATACTGAGGGCCAGCAACAACAAAACGACCTTCTCCCCATTGGTGTGCGGGTTCCATCAGCAAGTGATTCAGGGTTGGTTGGCGATCGTCGCTGTAAGTGCCCATATAACCAAGATTCCAGAGGCGATCGCCCTCTTCTGGAGCATACAAAGTTGGGTCAACAGAACAATACAACGCCCTTGCCATCGGTGAGCCATACTGCTGCTCAAGCCGATGTAACGTTGCACCGCCAGTAAAGGAGAGATAGAGGTTGTAGCAGGAAATCAATGGGGGTGATAGGTATTCAGTATCGCCCCGTTCCAACTTTGCCAAAGTTACTGGCGTGTCGATATCGTAGAACGCTGTGACGCCGCGTGCAGTCGCTGTTACCCATTCCCCCACCGCCACCCCTTCCGGCACATAGGAGCCAACTATGACTAAATCTGCCTCGCGCACATCTTGAGTAAAACTGTCTTTTAGCTCCTCAAGATTGGAATATAGGTTAGTGCGCCCGTAGGGAGGATGAGGAAGGTCGCGGTTGGTAGCGTACCAAGGCACATCCCGTTCAAGAAACAGGACATCATGACCTCTGGCTACCAGTTCGCGCACCAGTCCCCGGTAGGTAGTGGCGTGTCCGTTGCCCCAAGAGGAAGTGATGGATAATCCTAGGATGATGATTTTCATACTAAGTGGCGATCGCAAATGCTATTAGCAGCTTATAAGAGTCTGGATACGATCTGCCGCTACTTTGAACCCTCGCATCACCTGCTTAGGAAATAGCAAAGCTGATTCATCAAGAGCAATTGCGTGGCTTTATCCCAAAAACACACCCTAGGGCGATCGCGTATAAGTTGAACGGGTACACTTTGGCGATCGTTCTCCTCATGCGGTATCAAGCCCTTTCAAATAGCGAACTTGTCTTTAGACAGGGTTGATCAAGTAGTCCTGCTTTTCTTGAAGATTCTTTCCCTAATCCGTTAATTTTTGCGATAATCGTGCCACTCAAAAGAGCTAACTAATTTCACCACCTAGAGAAAAATGTTCAAAGACAGTCAGGACATTTTAGCGATATTAAAGCCTCGCAGGATTCCTCAGATAGTTGCTTTATTTATAAAAGTTCTCTGGATATATGTTTTCTTGATAATTATCCAAAATTTATTCAATCCTGAATTAACAAGCTTTATGCTTTTTTCAAGTTTTTTCGGCGCTGTGTTTTATTCTTTTATTTTTTGGGTAATTCTCAATACTATAGATACTTCATTACAGATAAGAAGTAATGGCATTCTTATGCGAGGGTTATTTTGGAAAACTTATCTTCCTTGGGATTCTGTTAAAGAAATCAAACTAATCAATGGCAGGAATGAAAGACGATCTGCTGAAATTTACGCTAAACATCGTAAGTTTGGCTTTAACAAAAAAGTTTCCTTTGACAGTTCGTTGCACAGGAATTTTCGTCATGCTACTTACTATTTACTCTATCTAGCTGAACAATATAAAATCCCAGTAAAAACTGGCAGGTGGTCGCTTCCCCTCAGTGAGTGGAAAGCCTGGGCAAGCGTTGAATCTCCGGAACGATTAACCAAAATTGGAAAGCGACAGGCGGAACTCCTTCAGGAGCAAGAATGGGCAAATATTATGTCCCCAGAACAACTAGCTGAACTTGAAAAGCAGCAGGAACTCCTTCAGGAGGAAGAAGGGGCGAATACTATATCCCCAGAGCAATTAGCTGAAATTGAAAAGCTAAAGAAACTCCTTCAAGAGCAAGAATGGGCGAATATTATGTCCTCAGAACAACTAGCTGAAATTGAAAAGCGACAGCAACAGCTTCAGGAGAAAGAAGCAATGCTTGCCCAACTGAGCGAGCAATTGTCAAGCCAAGTACCGGGACTAAAGCCGCTAGAAGTAGGCAGTTTAGATATGGAAACTGTGGTTAAACAATGTAATGAGGCTCTAGAGAAAGCAAAGAATGTGGAGACTGAAACACTTGCTAGCCAATGCCTTGAGACTCTCTTTGAGGTAGAACAGATTAAAGGAGAGATTTTGCAGTTGCAACTCTCACAATACTTAAACTCTTTGTAAAAGTATTAACACTCTCATAAGTAAAGTGAAGCAGTGGCATCGTTAACTTTCACCATGAGTGTCATCGGATCAATAGGTGAAGCAGTAAAACCACACTTCTTATAAAACTGCTTCGCATCTTCCGAGATGGCATGTACGAGAATTGCCCGTATCCCTGCAATCTCAGCAGCTTGCAGAGTGCGAAGAATTGCATCTCGCAGCAGAGCACGCCCGATACCTTTACCTTGCCAGTGGCGATCAACCGCCAGTCGTCCAATAATCATAACTGGGATCGGATCGGGCATATTACGGCGAACTCGACCTGTTGCAGCAGTTTGTGCCACTGCTCCATTGGCAAGACAGTAGTAAGCGACGACTATTTCACCAACGCAGAGAACATAAGTGCGTGAAGCTCCTTCTAACTCATTTTTCAGAGCACGGCGCTTCAGCCAGTCATCTAGCTGACTGTTACCTGAGTCAAAGCTTTCACTTCGATGTGACGAATTCAGTTTTTCAGGCGGACATAGCTTGTCTTGATCTCGATCTAATCCCACGGAGACTTGGTTGTCAGCAACGTGTGTAGTTTCTCATCTCGCGTAGGTGGTGCATCCAGCAACGCCACAAATTGCTTAAATTTAACTTCATCTAACCCAAAGAAACTTCGATCTAGAAGAACGTCTTGAGCCTTCTGATAAGCTGACTCAAGCATAAACTCTGAGCGGCTCTTGCCCTGCACTTCAGCCGCATGATCAATTAGATCGCGTTGATTTTTCTTAGCTCGGATGTTGATTGTGACATCGCGGGTTTGGCTAGCTGACCCTTCACCGGCTGAGGCAGACATAACGCTTACCCCCTCTAAGAGGGACAAAGATACTACATCTTTACCTACAGCAGTATTAAAGCTACTGACCATAGGAGACTCTTCTAATTTAAAAGCTTTGTATACACAATGTCAACACATTTCTGTGATTTTTTGACCGTGGCTACAGTTAAACAAACCATCCCAAGGAGATGGGCAAAGCTGAAATCGAAGCATTTCTCACACATCTAGCCGTCGAGGGTCAGGTTTCGGCTTCGACACAAAATCAAGCTCTCAGTGCCTTGCTGTTTCTCTATCGGGAAGTACTTAATCTTGATATGGCAGGCATTGACACCGTTCGAGCGAAATGACCTCAGTATGTGCCAACCGTGTTGACCAAGTAGGAGGCGATCAGCCAACCCAGAGTGCGCTCTGCAAGCCAACGCCTTGCATGATAACGACTCAAATCAGCGAAGGCAGTTAACCTCGAACTCAGCACTAGCGGTTTTCAACCGCCCGTTGCATTTGAATTGTTAGCCTGCTGGATGAGGCTCACTTTGCTTGCTGACGCTGGATGAGCTTTGTGTGCCTCAGCATAAATTCTCAGCGCCACAGACAGCTGTTGTTCAGCGCTCTCTCCTTGTGCCTGAAACCAAGCAAGTGTATCGGGATCGACTAAAACTGATACTTTTATTGGTGACTTTGGCATTCGCAATTGCGCTTTGGCAAAAAACTCCTCTGACAGTGGCGGAATATCAGAGGTGTCAATATCTTCATCGCTCATCGCGTCGATCCTAGCCCAATCGGTTCTGGAGGTATTGTTCATAGCGTCTGCGTTCATGAGTCAGTGCCTTTCGTAGGGAGATGATACGGACTATTTCCTCTTCAAGCTCGGTGTACACAACGACTACAACCCGCCCACTTAGTAAACCGATGCCAATCCATCGATCTTCACCATAATCTTCCCGATCATCAAATTCGACAAGCAGCTGTTTCTCTATCGTGAAGTACTCAATCTCGACAGGGCAGGCATTGAAGCCGTTCGAGCGAAACGAACTCAGTATGTGCCAACTGTGTTGACCAAGCAGGAGGCGATCGCCGCGATCCAACAGTGTGACGGTATTAGGATTTGGAGCCTAGAGGATATAAATCAGCGATCGCAACTGAATATCGCCTGATATTTCGGAGGCTGTAAAGATGTCAACCCATGGTTTAGAGGCATTCGTTGTGTCTTCTTGCCGGACTTCTTTCACCTAACCGACCTCAGAGGAGAGGAATCATCCTCTACGCACCTCTGCGTTTAAAAAAAATTCCCTAGAGTCTTTGTCAGTAAAGCTTCTAGTTGTTCAGCTCGATGGGCGTAGGTGTGTTCAGCTAATACCCGCTTACGAGCAGCTTCACCGATCATCTGTGCCTTCTCTGGTGTTAGTTGGCGCAGGTGTTCTGCTACGTCATGACCATTTTCGGCAACCAAAATTTCGCGCTCTGGCTCAAGGAATAAATCAATCCCTTTCCAGACATCCGAAATAATACAAGCCCCAGCCCCGGCGGCTTCAAAGACTCGTGTGGCTGGAGAAAAGCCGTATCTTGCCATACTTTCGCGGCTGATATTCAACACAGCTTGGGGCGTGCAGTTGAAGGCGTTGTGGTCGCGGGTATAAACATGCCCTAAATATTTAACATTGCTGGGTAATGGCTTATCGTCCCAGCCGTTACCGCCCAGAAGGAATTGCTCCTGTGGTAACTCCGCCGCCGCACGGAGGAAAAATTCTTCCACACGCGCTTCTCTGTCGGGGAGGCGATTTCCTAAAAAGCCCAGCTTGCACTCAAATTTAGGATCGGGTGCGACGCCGTAGTGAGTCGTTGCATCAAGGGCGTTGTAGATGGGGACGCACTCACGAGCACCCAAGGCTTTGTAAGCGTTGACGACGGGTTCGCCGCCGCCGTAGGTGAGAATTAAGTCGTAGCGGGGGATCAGGGAACGAAAGGAATCAGCAGGGTTATTTTGAACTCGGTCAAGGGTGGCTGGTGCGTCCACATCCCAGAAGACAATCAGGGAGTGAGGTTGTTTAAGTTCTAAAACGGCGGATTCTAGAAATTCATCGAAGACACCCACCCCACTTGCTTTCACAATCAAGTCGGCATTCTGGGCATCTTTCAAACAGCCAAGTAGAGCATCCTTAGAAGCATCGTAGACGACAACCGTTGCCCAGTCTGGATCGGGAAGATCGCGGTGTTTTTGGCGATCGTAAGCATCTGGCTCGTAGAAGGTAACGTGATGTCCCCGCTCATGTAAGGCTCGAATCATCCCGCGATAATAAGTTGCTGCACCGTTCCAGTAGGCAGAGACAAGGCTAGAACCGAAAAATGCAATATTGAGTCTATTTGTCATCTCAAACTTATTATTCCGCCGTTATCAGTTGAATTCTGATGAGTTTTTTAGTTGCATAATTCGATTTTTCCAGCTTTGATTGCCTTCTAGGGTAAGAACAATTTTTTTGAAGGGTTCTTCCTGAAGTTCTAAAACTAAATAATCCCGGTCTTTTACGACATACCAAAACTCCCGACCTCTAGGAGTGTAGTAAGTTCCAGCTTTGATGATGCCAGGAAGGAAGGTTCCAGGGGCACGAATTTCTTGCCAACTGCTGGGAGGTTCATCTGTTGTGATGTTGAGGATATGAGCTAAGGGAATTTTAAATGGGTTGGTAAAGTTAAAGGCCCAAAACTGCTCAATTTCTTCCCATTCAATTTTTAGAATTTCGTTCTCAATGGTTAGTTTCATTGTTTAATTTAATAGTTAGATGGTAAGTGGAGGAAGTAAGTAAGTTTGACGAACCACAGAGGCACAGAGGTCACGGAGGAGGAGAAGAGAGAGTTTTTTAGCTTATTTTGGATGGTTATAGAAAGAGGGTTGATTCTAAAGTTTTGATGATGTCTCGACCGCTTCGGAACCTTCGAGTTCTACATAAATATTTAGCAGTTCATCAACTCGATGGGCGCAGGTGTGTCGAGAGAGGATGGTTTGGTGTCCGTGCTGGGCTATTTCGTTTCGCATCTGGTCATCTTGAAGTAAGGTATTTAAATGGCGTTGCATTTCCTCGCCAGTATGAGCAATTAAGAAGTCTTTACCGGGTGTAAATAAGCCTTCAATATCTTCCCACGGCGCGGATATGAGCGGAATGCCACAGGCGAGGGCTTCAAAAACGCGGATAGTGGGAATACCGGGGAGGGCTTTGACGTAGGGACAGCGGGGAATGTGGACGGTAACTTTGAATCGTGAGAATACCTGCGGGACTTCGTAATTCGGCAGCCATCCGGCGTATTCAATTCCAGCGGATGATAGGGAAGCGATCGCCTCTTCTGGATAGCGCACTCCATGCACCCGTGCCTTTATCCCCAATGCCTTCACGGGTTCAATTAGAAACTCGTATAATTCAGCGGTGCGTTCCTCATCTCCCCAGTTGCCAATCCAAACTAAGTCACCAAGGGATTTTGAGTTTTCCCCCACTTCTGGATGAAAAAGGCGTGTATCTGCGGCTTCGTGCCAAGTCCAAGCCTGTTGCGTCCAGCCTTCGGTGAGATAAATATCGCGGATCACATTGCCGTATGCCAAGACGCCATCGTAGTTGGAGAGGTCGTAGGCTGCCATACTAGCCTTATCGCTGACAGAGCGATGATGGGTATCGTGGAACAGCAGCCGATATCCGCCGACTTTGTGGCGATGTTCTCCGAGGCGTCGAACTAACGTGCGATCGCTCCATTCATGGACAATGACTAAATCTGCATCATCCAGCACTTGATCAAGATTGAGGGCGTTTAAGTCATAGCGGATACTATCAAGACCTGGATAGGCAGAATAAAATCCTTGAATCGGCTCCTCTCCATGTTCTGCCAACAGATTTTGCAGACTCCAAGCATCTTTCGGTTCGTATACGCTCACATCATAATGACGCGATCGCAACTCACTCACTACACCCCGCAAAAAATGAGCATTCCCATGATTCCAGTCAGATAAGAGTGAGTGATAAAACAGTACAATCCGCATAACTGAATAAAAGGATGAAGGATGAAGTGTGAAGGATGAAGTATGAAGGATGAAGTATGAAGGATGAAGTTTTATCTAGACTTACGTCGATGAGGCGTGAAAACGTTAATTATCTCGTAGGGGCATTGCCACGCCCTTAATCCGTGAGTTTTGCATAAGTCCTAACTTTTTCATCCTTCATCCTTTACACTTCAGCCTTCTTAAGTCTTGATAAGCATCCAAATAACTAAGTACCATCCGCTCAGGCGTAAACTCAAGCGCACGAGTACGGGCACTCTTAGCAAGAGATGTGCGTAGAGAAGAGTCACCCATCAAACTATCAATTGCACTAAAAAGCGCTTCTCGATCGTCCGGTGGTACAAACAAAGCCGCCTCCCCCCAAATCTCCCGCAAACTGGGAATATCCCCCAACACCAACGCACAGCCCGACAGTGCCGCCTCCAACACCGATAACCCAAACGGTTCATACCGTGCCGGAAGCGCATAAATCGCCGCCTTAGCATACCACCCCGCCAACTCCTCAGGAGACAACCGCCCCAAAAACACCGGAGAATCCCCCTCTCCCCCTCCTTCTCCGTGTCCTCTGTGCCTCTGTGGTTCATTACTCCCATACTTCCCCTCCCCCACCAGATAAATACACCAAGACACCTCCGACGCGATCGCCTCCAACGCCGCCACATTCTTTGCCTGATCCCACAACCGCCCCGCCGTCAGGATAAACGGCTTTTTCTCAAGGGGATAAAACCGATCGCGATCGCCACCATTCGGCACTACTCTCCCCTGGGTGACACCATAATGTTTCTTTAATGCTGCCAACATTGCCGCAGAAGGTGCAACCACTAAATCTGCCGCCTGCAACCCTCGCCTTACCTCTTGGCGATATCGCTCCCAACTAGCAGGGGCGGGTTCCCCCTTCACCGCCTCCCACCACGACAGCACGCAAGAATGCCCTACCATCAAAATAGGCGATCGCCAAGCCAATCCCCCATGAGCATAGCCATTGAGATGCACCACATCAGGCTGGAGGCGTGCTTCCAACTCCAGCAACCACTCCCCCGCCTTGATGACATCCTCCCAAGGCTCCTCCATCCACTCCAACTTGAAACTACTCTCAAACACCTGTATGGGTGCAAGGCTTTGCGCTCCTATTTGTTGGCTTACCTGACGCTGTTGGGGCGTTAGAGGTGCGCCCATTGTTGCCAGTGCCACCTCTACCCCCTGTTTTCCCAGCTCCTGCGCGAGTTCCAAAGCGTAAGTCCAGACACCGCCAATAGTGTCAGCCGTCATCAAAACGCGTTTCACTAACATTCGTGGAATCCCCTCATGAATGGAGAGGGGTTTTAGAGATTGCAACCGATTTATTTTGTAGGCGCGCTAAGTTCCAACTGAGATAAAGGCAAGGGCTGCTCATCTTGAATATCGCTAAATTCTGCATAAACATCCAAATAGTAAGCATTTGCCCGTTCCCACGCTTCCTCATCTGGGAAACCCCACTTTTTCGTATAGTCAGGAGAGCCAGGGTAAGGAAATAGCGGCACAGGTTTATTTGCCCAGACACCAAACTGCTGTAAGTGCTGACGCCAAGCTGCGATCGCTTCTGGATCATCCACTTTCCCCTCTAGCAAATTCGCCTGCACAAACGGAACGTGTTTCTTAGCGTGAATCAGTAACTCACTCAGCGCTTCAGTGGAGAGTTTGCAGTTTTTATCTAATAGCTGACGCCCTTGTTCAGAAATGCTCTCCACACCTGCCTCAATGGAAACGCAACCCGCACGACCTAATAGTTCCAATAGCGATCGCGTCCACAAATCGATCCGCGTCTGAATCCCAAATTTCACCGGACGTTCTACCAAGGCTTCTAGTAGCGAGCGATTGGGCAAGAAAATCTCATCAATAAAGTAGACGTACTCCACACCCTGAGCAATTAAACCGTCCAGTTCTTCCAAAATTACAGCCAGAGGACGCTTGCGGTAGCTGTTGCGGAAGTTGTCCTTCGCGCAGAATGAGCAATGGTAAGGACAACCGCGAGAGGTTTCCATCTCCGCACCCGCACCTGTTGGTGCCGCCTCGAAACGATGATGGTGGTGATGATGGCGTTGAATTGTTTCTGCTTGCCAATGCAACGCTGGCAATGCCGTCATATCAGAAGTATGAGGACTACCCTGGAGACGGGGTTTATCCCCATCCCAGTAACAGATAGAGGAGACATTCTCCCAATTTTCCGTTAATTTAGGCAAAAATTCCTCGCATTCCCCTAAAACAACCACATCCACACCCAGTTTCTTCAGCGTTGCTTTGGGAGTTGTGGAGCCGTGGGGCCCAACTGCAACCATTGTGCCGCCGATATTCCGCAGGTCTAGCACGGTTTCTTGGGGAACGCGCAGTTCTGGAGGGGCACAGCGCCAGAATAGATAGCTAGGAGCAGTAGTAACAACAGTAAAGTCTGGCTTAAAAGCAGCGACTTGGTTTCTGATGTCTTCTGGTGAAAGGTTGTATAACTGCCCATCAACAATTAAAACTTCATGCCCTTGCTGCTCCAGCAGGGCTTTAGCATAACCGTATTCCAATGGCAGATGGGGTTCTCGACAGCCGAAGTAGATGCTGCCCGTAAATGTCCAGTTGGGATTAATAAGTGCGTACTTCATATAAATAAATCCAACGTAGTTGTCAGGTAGGCATTGCCCTGAGATGGGGAGCAGGGAAGTGTTTTTATGCCCCGGAGATCCCCCTCCCGTCCCCCTTAAAAAGGGGGAAGCTAGATGTTGCTTCGCCCGCCTTTGATATCACAGGAGACTTTGAGTGAATTCTCCCCCCTTTTTAAGGGGGGCTGGGGGGGATCTGAATTTAACAGGGGAGGAGCGGAAACACGCCCTAACTTCTTACCCTTCATACTTCATACTTCATACTTGATACTTCATACTTCATACTTGATACTTCATACTTCATACTTGATACTTCATACTTCATACTTGATACTTCATACTTGATACTTCATACTTCATTACCCCCTTGCTCCTATCCTCTTGCAGCCATTGATAAAGTTTCTCGACGCCTTGGCGAATACCAACTTTGGGCGTCCAACCCGTTGCGGCTGCAAACTTACTGAAGTCGGAGACGTAGTAACGCTGGTCTTTTGGACGCCAGTTGTCGAAATGAACGGTTGGCGTTTTGCCCTGTATCTTGGCGATCGCTTCAATCAATTCCAGTAAGCTAGTGGTGTTTTCTTTGCCGCCGCCAATGTTAAATGCTTGACCGGAGATTGCCTCTATATTTTCCTGTGCTAGCTCAAAGGCATCAAGCAGGTCTTCAACATAGAGGATGTCTCGGATTTGCATTCCGTCGCCGTATAAAGTGATTGGCTGCTCTTTGAGGGCGCGAATCAGGAAATGGGCAACCCAACCTTGGTCTTCGGTGCCGAACTGATGGGAACCGTAGATGCAACTCATCCGGAAGACGACAGCCGATAAACCAAAGGTATGGGCGTAGTCGAGGACGTACTGATCGGCGGCTCCTTTGGAACAGCCGTAGGGACTTTGGAAGTTCAAGGGACGATCTTCGCTGATGCCGCAATGACGGATTAGGTCGTCTTCTGGCTCGTAGCGATCGCTTCTCAATCGCAGATGCAGGTTCTCTAAGCCACCGTAGACTTTGTTGGTGGAGGTGAAAACTAGAGGCGGGGGATTTTTTAGCGATCGCATTTCCTCCAACACGTTCAGCGTCCCTTTGGCATTGACCTCAAAGTCATGAATTGGGTTGCTCAAACTGGTGGTAACTGCCACTTGCGCGGCAAAATGAAACACCATACCAGCATTTTGAATTGCCCGACGCACCGCAAAGCGATCGCGCACATCTGCCACTTCAATTTGCACCAAGTCCCCGTGCATCTCCCGCAGCCAGTGCAGATTTTGTTCTACTCCCGGTCGCGAGAGGTTATCCAAAAGCCGCACAGGTTGCCCCTTACAAGCCAGTCGATGTGCCCGGTTAGTGCCGATAAATCCCGCCCCACCTGTGATCAAAGCGGGGGGAGGAAGGATGAAGGATGAAGGGTGAAGGATGAAGGATGAAGTATGAATTTGGTTATTGTTGCTCCCCTGCTCCCCTGCTCCTCTGCTCCCCTGCTCCTCTGCTCCCCCGCACCCCTGCTCTTCTCTCCTAACGCCTAATTCTCCGATGTCTCGAACTGCCTCTAGTCCTCCTGTATGCCACAAGCGGAACAGCAGTTTTTCTGTGCCATCTTGCCGCTTGAGTCCCATGTGGTAATGCCGCTCGTCTACATGAAATCCTTCTTGGGAGGGGAGAGCGGCATGGAGGTCGTAGAGGGAGTACCAGTACACTCGTTCTACAGGGGCAGCGATCGCTTTAACAAATGCCCGCAACTGTCCGTGTTCGTCGTGGCTCCAAGTGGAAAACCCGGTTTCGGTAATCCACAATTGTGCTTTTAACTCGTACTGCTTTAATACGGCTTGCACTGGCTCTATTTGGGTTGCCCAATGCTGCCAGTCAAATTCCCAGGTGCCGGGGAAGCCATGAATCCCTACGGCATCAATGTAGGCTAAGACGCCGCGATCGCATATTAAGCGCAGCCAGTTGGGATCGCTGGGAGCCATTCCTGCCAACGCTGTCTTTTTACCGCGATAATCAAGGGAGGATTGTTGTTCAGCAAGCGGGATGCAAAGATTGCCAATACACCTGTGTAGGGATTAGAAAGGGCTTGCCGCGTGCCGTAGGTGTTAAAAAACCTCAATCCTACCGTGGGAATATCATAGGATTGTCCAATCATCAGGCACATCCGCTCTTGGTCATACTTAGAGAGGGCATACACGGAAGCCAGAGAGGGCTGCTTGCTCTCCGGTGTCGGAACGGGGGTAAGTACCTCCCCTTTGGCATTGCGAATTTCCCAGTCGCCTGCTTTCAGTTGTGCTGGAGTGCGATCGAGTCCCGTACACAAGCTGCCATCCGGTGCCTGATAAAGACCTTCGCCATAAATGCTCATGCTAGAGGCAACAACCAATCGCTCTACAGGTTGTTCAAACTGAATCATTCCGAAAAAATGACAAAACTCGCATCATCCCTACGGCATACTGGGTTTTCTGCCAGATTAAACTCTGCTGTTCTCTTGCTTGAGCAGGTGTAGGCAAGCTTACAGAGGTGGGAGAGCGGCTTTTTTGCAGAAGTCCTGCTCTCCTCTTTGCGTCCTACGGTGTACACACATCTCCTACCAAGCTGTAAAAGGTTGTCTGATCCCCCTAAATCCCCCTTAAAAAGGGGGACTAAGATTTCTGTCCCCCCCTTTTGAAGGGGGGTTAGGGGGGATCTCCATGAGGTGAAGCCGTCTCGTCAGACTTATTGTGTACACCGTAGTCTCCGCGTCGGGGAAGGGTCAATCTGTACCTCAGAGTAAAATCGCTATATACAATACAAAGCAAAAATTACTTATTTTGAATAAACAACTCTAGTAAACGGCGATCTATCTTCTGATTGATGCTAATTTGATGAATTTACTTTAATTAAGAATAGTTTGTAGTGAAATAGAATACTTTTTGAAGCTGTAAGGTAGAAAATTACATGGATAAACCACCCTTTCATGACGAAGCCTCTCTCATCGAAGAAGCTGTAAAACTTGGTAAAAAAGCAATGGAATCAAAACAGATTCCCAGCTTTGTGGTGCGTTATTTTCCCGATAGCAGCCAGTTTTATATTCCTAATGAAGAGGAAGGGGAGCCTCTAACTCCTGAACAGGCATATATGCAGTTAAAAAAACTTACTCAGTAGCAATAAAAGAGAAAGCTTTTAAGGATTCAGGCGATCGCTAGTAGCTTAAAACGAGCGAACGGTATAGCTACATTGGTGTTGAGAGGTTCTGCCAAATACAAAGTAGTGCCATAGGAAGGGCAAACCAACCCGCTCGGAGTGCGCGATCGCTCCTACAACGGCTTCAACTCAGCAGCTATTTGCATCGGGTTTTACTTGGTTTCCTGCCAATCTTCAATCATTGCGATCACCACGTTGAAGCAGGCATTATCTAGAAACTCCTTCATCGCTTCCTTACCACCCGCTTGCAACGCACTGAAAACCCTTTGTCGCCGATCGAGAGGAATCGAAGCGGTGACATAGGCTTTTTGTTCAGCTTCGGTTGCGGTGGGGTTCTTTTCTTCTAGTTGTTTTAGCAGTCGCTGGATCTCTGCGGCTGCTTCAGCGAGAGTTTGTTTTTGTTCAGGAGCATAATTGTACTGGTGATTGATCGCTTGCTGGCGACTGCCACTCTGAGCAGTATCAACGAAGTTGCCTATTTGGGGTTTATCAAAGTAATACTTAGAGTTTTCTTTTTCAGCCATTGTTTCAATAAATTTCAATAACTTTGTATTTTCTTTGCGCTCACTTTTTAGCTTTCTGCGATAAAACTTTACTTTCTCATCACGGAATTTTAGAAGTTCATCTTTAGCTTGAAGTTCAAGTTTATACTCTCGTTTTAGGTACTTCTCCATTTCTACCTTATCAGCATCAGGAGGAACGTTTACTCGGATAACGAAAGCACCATCGTTTTTGTTTTCAATCGCTTGGATCGACAACTCCTCGCCGCCGCACTCGACTTGCAGCTTTTGATAGGAAGTGAGAAAGGCTCCCCAGTCAATGCCGTTGTGGAAAATTAGGTCAACGGTTTCTAAAGCTTTTTGGAATAGCTTGGTGAACTCTCCCGGTGCAAAGTTTCCACTATGGGGACGGCGTTCTTGGTCAAAAGGCTTCAGATAAACATAGTCGCAAATTACTCCATCAAGCCGTGTAGCGCTGTTAATGTTCCAATCTTTCAGACAGGAGCCAGTGAAAACTGCTTTTTCAAAATTAGCATCCAGTGCTTGAGCTAATGAAAGAGATGCCCCAATCAGGTTTGCACCAATCAGGTTTGCACCAATCAGGTTTGCATTAATCACGTCTGCCCGACTGAGGTCTGCCCGACTGAGGTCTGCCTCAATCAGGTTTGCCACAGATAGATCTGCACCACGGAGCTTTGCACCACGGAGCTTTATCTCGCAGAGGTATGCCCGCCTGAGGTCTGCCCGACTGAGGTCTGCCCGACTGAGGTCTGCCTCACCGAAGTCTGCCTTAAATAGGTTTGCCCTAGATAGATCTGCATTGACAAGGTCTGCCCCAGATAGATCTGCATTGACAAGGTCTGCCCCAGATAGATCTGCATTGACAAGGTTTGCCCCAGATAGATCTGCATTGACAAGGTCTGCCCCAGATAGGTCTGGTCTTACTTCAGGGTTGTTTTCCCTCCACTGATTCCAAACCTCTACCCCTTGCTTGAGTAAAGCGAGATGTTCCTTATTTGCCACTTAGCGCCAGCCTGTCAGCTTCACTGTTTGCCGCAGCATAGCCTAACGCCTTGTTTACCGACAACAAAGGTTACAGCGTTTTCAGATCCCCGACTTCTTAGAGGATGTCTGAAAAGTCATAATCGAGACGCTTAGAGGGTGGAGATCCCCCTAAATCCACCTTTTGAGGGGGACTAAGACTTGATTCTTTCCCTTTTTCAACCCTGGCTGGGGGGGATCAAACTAACTATCGGCTTATAGCCTGTGGCGTTATTGCAGCAAATTAGCGGGGGGATTTTCCGGGACAACCCAGTAGTAAATGGTATGCTGACGCGCGGGCCCTTGTACTTGCACCACCTGCTCAGGTTCCCACTCTCCCATATCGAAGTCGTGGGAGACGATGCGGGTGCCGGGTTTGAGTTCTTGCAGGAGTTTCGGTCGGAGCTTTAAGTTGATATTAGGTAATAGGTAGAGCGTCACTACGGTGGCATCGCTGAGGTCAGTTTCAAACAAGTCTTGTTGTAAAAACTCAGTGCGATCGCTAACGCCTGCTTGTTGAGCATTTTCTCGACTACGCTGCACGAGTTCGGGATTAATATCTACCCCAGTCCCACGGGTGCCGAATTGTTGGGCGGCGGTAATGACTATTCGCCCGTCCCCACTGCCGAGATCGTAGAGCCGATCATCACCGGACACATTGGCGATTTGAAGCATCCGCTCTACAACTTCATTCGGCGTTGGTACATAGGGTACATCAGGCGTCCGTGCTGGGGATGGTTGAGTGACCGTGGGCGCGGGTTGTTCAGTGACCGTAGGCGAGGGTTGTTGAGCTTGGGTTGTTGGTTCAACTTCATTAAACTGTCGTTGCTGGGTGCATCCCGCAACTAAGATGCTACTAACACTCACGCTGGTAATCAGCAATCCCATCAAGCGGTGCAACTGCATAGCTAGTTTCTCCAAATTTAAGTAAGTTAAGTAACTGACGTTGTGATTAAGACTGCCGACGACGAGTCAAAAACAACAGCGGTACGCCAGCAATTACCACTGCCACACCAACAAGTGCCCCCACCCCCGTGTAGGCAAGGCTGGAATAGAGGAGGTAAACACAGATGGCACAAAAGAGAATCGGGGTGAAGGGATAGAAGGGAACTCGGAACGATCGCGTTACTTCTGGCTCCTTGATCCGCAACACGAACAGCGACACTCCTGTCAGCAAGAAAAAGAACCAAAACACCGGGGCGGTATAGTCCACCATCGTCTCAAAGCCTTTGCGCGTCAGCGTTCCCATCAATACCAGGGCTAAGGCGATCGCTCCTTGAACTAGTAAGGCATTACTGGGTGTACTGACACGAGGGTGCCAGCGTCCGAGGAAGGAAAAGAGGGAAAAGTCTCTTCCCAAGGCGTAGTTAGTTCTCGCCCCAGTTAAAATCGTGGCGTTCATCGCCCCTAAGGTAGACACCGCAATCAACAGGCTAATGAACCAAGCACCCGGTTCCCCCAGCAGATTCCGCATCAAGTCAGCAGCAACGGCTTCTGAGTCTGCCATGTTCGCCAGCCCCAATCCCTGGATGTAAGCGAGGTTGATCAGCAAGTAAATCGCTGTGATTATGCCCAGTCCCCAAAGTAGCGATCGCGCCATATTACGCCTGACGTTGCGTAACTCGGCAGAGATATAAGCCGCTTCATTCCAGCCACCATAGGACAACAGCACGAAAACCAGGGCTAACCCCAAACTATTCCCTGGGGCTGTTGGTTCTGCAGGGGCGACAGGGACATCAGGAGTAGCAAAAGCTAAACCCGCGATAATCACCAACAGCAAGCCGAGGACTTTCGCCGCCGTTAGCCAATTTTGCGTCCACTTCCCCTGCTGAACACCCACTAAGTTTAGTGCCGTCAAAGCGATAACCGCGATCGCCGCATACAGCGAGGAGGAATAAATCCCCAAGCGAAACAACTGCGATAGATAGTCCCCGAATACAAATGCCAGCAACACAATCGAACCTGTTTGAATCACTGTCATTCGCGCCCAAGCAAACAGAAAAGCAACACCATCACCATAAGCACGGAGGAAATAAAAATAATTGCCCCCGGCGTGGGGATAGGCTGTCGCCAATTCTGCGTAGCAAAGAGCGCCGATAAATGACATTCCACCACCCAACAGCCAAGTCAACAGTGCAATTTCAGCACTCGCGGCATTGTTCGCAACTAACGCTGGTGTCTCGAAAATGCCTGCACCGATGACAATCCCCACAATGATGGCAACGGCATCTACAAATGCCAAAGTTTGTTTCGGGGCTACTTCTTTGGAAGCAACTAAATCACCGTTTGGTAAGCTGTAGTTTCCACGTTTGCTCACTATGACTCCATCACTGTTAAATTAATTTCCTCAAATTGTGAAGCAATAAAGTTAAGAAAACTACCTTAAAATCCTGCAAACGTGTAACCAATCCCGATTAACAACCCTACCTCTGTTTCATCAATAAAACCAACATTCACGCCAGCCGTTGCTGTTAATTGAGGCGATATAGGAACATCTACGCCACCAGAAATTAGTGCGCCAACGGTGTTATCTCTACCTGTTGAAATTGCCACGCCTCCGCCAATATAGGGCGCGATACCAAAGGGAACTTCTTCCACTCCTTGACTGGGAAAATCGACAGTCAGGGGAATTAAAAACAATGCATCATCACCAATTAAAGCCGCAGGTCGCACGGATAGATTATTAGTGAGTCCAATTTTACTAATGACAGTAAAGGCACCTTCGCTTAAGGTTGTATCGCCCCCCAAACCGATATTACCTGCAACTCCGATATAGCTAGGGCCAGAGCGGGTTGTCCTACCCGGCGTTACATCAACTTGAGCCACTACCGGATTGGTATCGGTATCCAAGGTAGTTTCTTGGACTTCATCCTCTGTTGGTTGAGGCATCAAAGGCGACGCAGATGTTAAAACTTCCGACTCTACAATTGGTGCCGTAACTGGGGTAAACTCAGCCGTTTCCGCTTGAGCTGACTGCCCGCTAAATACTATAGCCAAAGCAGCAACACTGAGTATAGAAGCAGCGCTCCTAAAAAAAATCGCATTCATAGTTGCTCCGGAAGAAATAGTGGTTTAAAAACTAACGCGATCGCCAAGTAGGATCAGTGAGTTCTCGATCGAATTATCTCTAGTGTTGGTCGTAAATGTGACGAGAAAGTGACAGCAAAGATTTGGTAACTTACACCACATATCAGCGGAGTGTAAGTAGGACTTGTAAATAATCAAAAGTTTGATTTATTCTCGCCTACTGACTTAATACAAGCTCATTGGCTATAAAACTAGAGGCGAACAGCCCTATGCGCTTCCCGCAGGCTCCGCCAACGCCCCTACCCATTGGGTCTAAAATAATACAGCGTAGGAGACTAGATTGATGAGCATCAAAAACATTTGGAGGCTTCTGAAAACCACATTTTCTGAGTGGAGCTTGGATCAAGCCTCGCTGATGGCAGCCGCATTAGCTTATTACACTGTGTTCTCCCTAGCGCCGCTGTTGATTATTGCGATCGCGATCGCTGGGGCGGTATTTGGAACAAAAGCAGCAGAAGGGGAACTGGTGAGGCAAATTCAAAGCATCGTCGGCTTTGATGCGGCTCAATTAATCCAGACAGCCGTTGCTAATGCCGGTCGGCTAGATTCCTCTCAAGATGCCTTTCCTGCGGTGATCAATATCGTTCTCCTGCTGTTCGGCGCAACTGTCGTTTTTGCTCAACTACAAAATGCCCTCAACAAAATCTGGGAAGTGAAGGCGCAGCCAGAGGGCGCTGTTAAACACTTCCTTCGCAAACGCCTTTTATCGTTCTCGATGGTGCTGGTAATCGCGTTTTTACTGCTCGTGTCCCTGGTTATCAGCACGGTGCTAGTAATACTTGGAAATTACTTGAGAGACTTAGTACCCGGTTTTACCTACTTGTGGCAAGCCGTTAACGCTCTCGTTTCCTTTGGTATTGTGACGCTGCTGTTTGCCAGCATTTACAAAATTCTGCCCGATGCCAAAGTTGCCTGGAGCGATGTTGGGGTGGGTGCAGTCATCACCGCCGTATTATTCGAGATTGGGAAGTTAGCGATCGGGTTTTATTTAGGACAGACGGGTTTTGGTTCTGCCTATGGAGCCGCTGGCTCTTTAGTGATCCTCCTTACCTGGGTTTTTTATTCCGCTCAGATTTTGTTTTTTGGTGCAGAATTTACCCAAGTTTACGCCCGAAGATTTGGTAAACAAATTATTCCGGCTGAACATGCCATACCTGCCCCTAAAACTTACCGTCAGGAATTAGAGCAATAAGCTTTTCCTAAGTACCAGAAAATAAACTAGGAGCTTTGAGAATATTAAATTGCATCAATGCCAAAATCACCAAGGTGTAGGCAGTCGAGGACGCTAAACCCACTAATAAATCTTTTTTAAGATTGCGTTCCTTTGGCTGTTCTACAAACATATCCATTGCCCCAAACTGCATCATGAGAATTCCGGCAACATTCGATATCCAGTAACCCACGATTGTAAAGGGGATAAGTAGATCTGGAGAGAACCAGCTAAAAATATAACCAAATAAGTAAGCAACTGGAAGATTAAAAAACAGGTCATTCCACCAAGACAGGGGTGAAAGCATGTACCCAATAAATAGAAGAAAGCCGCCTCTTAGCTTCTTCAACATGAATTTTTATCCTTAACAGCAAGATAATTATAATTTAAGTAGGCGGAAATAAATAAGAGGCTATTTATAAAGTAAATCTAAATCTCGTTGTCTAAAT
This sequence comes from Kastovskya adunca ATA6-11-RM4, assembly GCA_019359445.1. Lineage (GTDB taxonomy): Bacteria > Cyanobacteriota > Cyanobacteriia > Cyanobacteriales > Coleofasciculaceae > Kastovskya > Kastovskya adunca. The sequence goes on from JAHHHJ010000006.1 coordinate 141,463, forward strand.
ATTTACTTTATAAATGGTCTCTTACACAGTCACTTTTGAACAAACTTGGTCTTGAATTTATACAAAAACAAATTCTTTTACCAGAGTGTTTTTCTCAATATAAATTTTTTCAATTAGATGGAAAGACCCCAGCGTCTACAAATAAAATTTTGCCTCCAATATTAAGAAAACAAGAATAATGACAATTGTTAAGGGCTATTTCAATGAATTTCATTTTTCCGAGTGTAAAATAGAAATAATTGAGTTTATTGGAGAGGATTTGATAGTCAATATCAAATCTGAATTAGAAATTTATCCACCTCATCCATTGTCAGATAAGCATAGTTTTTTAACTCCTTGTAAGGTTGTGTTCAAAAACGTTAAATATTTACAGCAAACGTTTGATGAGTATGATGAAAAAACAGGAAAATACGAAAAAGAGCAAGAATTTATTAAAGAGTTCAGTCATGGGCTTAAACCCAATATTGAGTATGAAGAGTATTCTATTGAGGGGTTCTTGCTCAATCCCAAAGGATGGGTAACATTGGATATCATTGCTGAAGAATTTTATTTTGACAATTTGAAGGATTGATTAGAGACCATAGCAGTCACAAATAGTTTTCGGAGGTGAGATCCCCGACTTCTTCAAGAAGTCGGGGATCTGAGACGCTAGCATCTCAAAATCCTTTTTAATTGATTTGGGTGAGGGCTAAAACTCTTACTACAAACCTTTAATTATTATGCTGTATCCCTTAATTAAGTGGGTCGAAACGATTGACTAAGGCAGCGACTACAATCATTGGCAAACCCACAAGTACGCAGATCAACCATTGATTTAAGTTCAAGGGTGCTGTCTCAAAGAGTTCATTCATCAAGCTCCACTGACTGAAGATGATCTGCAAAATTATCGTAGCGACGATACCAACAACAATGGCGGGAGCACCTGCAATTTTATCAATTTTGCCTCGGAGCTTAGCGACTGTAGTAATCCCTAATTGACTAATGCTTAATAGATAAAAAATTCTCCCGGCTACTAACGCTTGGATTGCCATGGTGCGGGCTAAATCGATATTTCCTGTTTCTCTCCTAACCCATTCAAAAACGCCAAAAATTAGAATCCAATTAAAGACCGAAATTGCCAAGATGCGCTTTAATAGGTTGCCAGAAAGCAAGGGTTGATTGGGGTTACGGGGAGGGCGTTTCATCACCCGTTGTGACTTCGGCTCAAAGGCTAAGGGAACCGTCATGGCAATGGAGTTCACCATGTTGAGCCAGAGAACTTGTAAAGAGAGAATCGGTAAGGCTCTCGCTAGCAGCACGCTAATTACAATCGTCATCGATTCCCCGCCATTTACGGGCAGGATAAAGGCGATCGCTTTGAGCAAATTTCGATAAACTGTACGCCCTTCCTCCACCGCCGCTTCAATGGAGGCAAAGTTATCATCGGTCAAAATCATGTCAGCAGCTTCCTTCGCCACTTCCGTACCTGCGCCCCCCATGGCAATGCCAATATCGGCTTGCTTGAGGGCGGGGGCATCGTTCACCCCATCCCCTGTCATCGCCACGACTTCGCCTTTGGATTGCAGGGCTTCCACCAGACGTAGCTTTTGTTCCGGGGCGACGCGAGCAAATACAGAGCCATCTTCTACGGCATTCGCGAGTTCCTGCTGACTCATTTGGGAAAGGTCTTGTCCCGTAAAGGCGATCGCTTCCCCTTGCCGTTGCAACCCCATCTGAGTAGCGATCGCTCTTGCCGTTACTGCATGATCGCCCGTAATCATCTTGACCTGAATCCCTGCGTCTTGGCAGGCTTCTACCGCACTGATTGCTTCTTGGCGGGGGGGATCGATCATCCCTTGCAATCCCAGGAAAATCAGATCCGCTTCAATATCGGGATGATCGAGAGAATTTTTATCGGCGGCGACATCCTTCTTGGCAAATGCCAGCACCCGTAACCCCTGCTCTGCCATCGCCTCGGCTTCTTGATGTATTGTCCTTGGCTCAATAGCCGTAAGATTTCCTTCATCTAGCATCTGCCGAGAGCGGGAGAGAATTGCCTCGACTGAACCCTTAACGTAAATAGTTCGCTGCGAGGAAGATTGAGTGCCTTCATGTAAGGTTGCCATGTACTGGAACTCAGACTCGAAGGGAATCAGATCGATCCTCGGCATTTCCTCTTCTAAGGAAGGCTGGTTCAATCCCGCTTTGTTGGCAGCCGCAATCAGCGCTCCCTCCGTCGGATCGCCCAAAACCTTCCATTGAGCGTCTTTTACTTCTAAGTGGGAGTCATTGCATAACACTCCAGCCATTAGACATTCCTGAAGAACCGGAGCGCGCTCTAGTTGAACGGGCTTTTCATCTTGTAAAAGTTCACCCTCCGGGTTGTAGCCTGTCCCTGTAACGCTGTAGTGCTGACCCCCAGCATAAATTCCTTGCACCGTCATCTGGTTTTCTGTCAGCGTGCCAGTTTTGTCAGAACAAATAACGGTAGCACCGCCTAGAGTCTCGACGGCTGGTAAATTTCGGACAATCGCATGACGCCGCGCCATGCGGGAAACCCCAATGGCTAGCGTCACGGTGACAACCGCTGGTAAGCCTTCGGGGATTGCACTCACGGCTAAGGCGACAACCGCCTCGAACATGGATATCCAGGTGTTGCCGTATGCCAAACCCACGGCAAAGGTCAGCGTGGCTACTCCCAGAATGATATAGAGCAATTGGCGACTGAATTTATCAAACTTCCGGGTTAAGGGCGTTGTTAAGTTGGTTTGCTGTTCCATTAACTGGGAAATCCGCCCAGTTTCTGTCTCCCCACCAATAGCAACAACAATGCCCCTCCCTTGACCAAAAGTGACGAAGCTGCCAGCATAAGCCATGTTGCGGCGTTCTGCTAAAGGAGCGTCGGGATCGAGGGGTGAGGTGTCTTTTTCAACGGCAACGGATTCACCTGTCAGGGCGGATTCATTGACTTGCAAGCTGCGGATATCAACCAGTCGCAGATCCGCTGGCACCTTGTCTCCAGAAGTCAGCAGCACGAGGTCGCCGGGTACTAACTCTGTAGAAGGAACCTGGACTTTTTGACCATCGCGGCGGATTGTGGCATCAGTTTGGACGGAGGAGGCTAAAGCGGCGATCGCGCTTTCTGCTTTCGCTTCCTGCACAAACCCGATAATGGCGTTAATTAGAGTTACACCCCAAATCACCCAAGCATTAACCCACTCTCCCAGTAACGCTTTAATCGCCCCTGCAATTAGCAAGATGTACAGTAGCGGTTGATTAAATTGCAGGAGAAATCGCACAATGGGGCTTTTTCCAGGTTTCCCTTTGAGTTCGTTTGCCCCAAAACGCTCTCGTCGCTTTGTGACTTCAGCGCCTGTCAAACCCTGATCTAGATTGCTGTCCCAATGCTGAGCAACCTCTGCCGTTGATAGATGGTGCCATTGTGATGACTTGAGCTTTTCTTGTTCTGCCATATTGTTCGTTCCCAATCACCCGGTCAGGTAAATTTAAGGACTAGCGCTCTGAGATACTGCGGTGAGGCGATCGCTACAAAGCTGCCCTATTCCTCTACGGTGGAATAGGAATATGACTAAAAAGTGACACTTTGGTCTGACGCTCTCGAACTATTCCCTCGCTCCACTACCCACGAAAATACGTTGCAAACAAAGTGCGACAGGGGGAATACATGAAGTTATTAGACATTTACTTGCCTAAACAATCAATCTTTTTGTAACTTTGAATACAGAAATATTTTTAAACGTTCATTTATTGGGCTTCAGCCTAAGCAAAGGACGGATACGGATCAAGGAGATTGGTTAATGAAATTAGATTCCCAAAAACCCAAAGTCAGCGCTAAGTTGCGCTTGCACCCCCTCCAGTGGGGATTTGAGACTGACCTTAGCCCCTCAAAGCCAGAGTACAAGGCGGATACCTGGGTACAACTGCAAGAACTACCTAGCCCCTACTGTCAGGACGAAGCACTGCTCCTGTGTCAGGAATCTGAAGATGTGTGGGTGGTCTGGATTCCAGAGCATGGTGAAGCCGTGCTACATACTAGTCAGTTTCATCTAGCAACAGACTGGTAAGAGCTTAGTCTGGTTTTTGTTCCCAATCGGGAGATTGAGCTGAATCCTAGCAGGCGATCGCTATCTTTACAACGTCAGCCGCGCTAAAATCCCTTTGGCAATTCTATGCCTCAGTGACTGATGGGAGAGCAAACCCAACAGCATCTGGCGCACTGTCCATCTCCTCATAAATGGCAGCAACAACAGTAGCAGAGGCTTCAAGACAAGCCGCAAAAGCCAAGAGGCTAGCACAGGTATCAGTAGGGTGATGGGATTAAGAAGTAGGGGCTGAATGTAAGGAATTGCGGCTAGAACAACAGTTAGCACTGATAGCCCCCAAGATATTCCCTCTAACCAGAAGACGATTCTGAGCCGAAGCTGCTGGAGCAGTTGAGCGATCAGCCAGTAGTGAGCCGACACCATCTTCTGACAAAACTGGGGACGCTCTAAACAGTCACTCTTGATTTGGTGAATGATGTCGCCATCCAACGACAGCAAGCTCCGCATGACGGCTTCTTCTAAGACTCCTTGATGATAGTAGGTACAAAACGTCAGCCCAGAGCGGATGCCATTGTCCTGACTGAACAATGTGTGGTAGCGCAAATCCGCCAGCAGTTGACGCGGAATGTAAGTGGTTTGATTGGTTGCTTGGGCGGATTGAATTTCTGCCAAGCTATTGTTGTCTAAATTGAAGCGAATGCCGTAAAAGAGCGATCGCGTTTTGCCAATTTTTTCTTGCTCAAGTTGAATATACGGCTCTAGGTTGAAAGCTTGTCCCCGGTAAGCAGGCTGTGGGCGTAAGGCTTTCGGGAAAGGTCGTGTTCGAGCAGTTATGTGCCGTCCTTTAGTCCGGGCTTTGTTTGATTTTTTACCCATTTCATGCGACCTATTTGAGCCGTAGTTAGTTGTTAGTCTTTTGTGGCTAGAAGGGATTTTATCTAACAAATAACAACCAACAACTAATAACTTTTATTTGGGCGTTCGACCAGGAAAGATATTGATATTAGCACCCCGGTGCAGTGCGGATTGAACTAAACCAACGACAAACTCTAGCAATCCACGCCACTGCCTTTCCCCAGCGATCACACCTTCTTCGTGGACTTTGAGAATTAAGTCTTTGTGAGGATGGTCAAAGACTTGCTGGCTGTAGCGGTTGATGATGTCGCCATCAAGCTGAATGATAGTTTGAGCATAGATCATGTCAGTTTTGACCGACTTTTCAATAAATTCGGGTTTGACAGGGTTGGGTAACTCATATTCCCGTCGTAGAAGAGCTTTGTTGCGGTTATCTAGGGCGGCTTTAAGTTCGCCAATCTTACGCAAGCTGCGGAGAAAATTACTGTCACTTAGTACCCGATGCACCTGTAAAAGATCTTCTGAATTGGTGGGTGCTAGAGAATCTGGGAGATGCGTCTGCAACTGTTCCAGCTCGATGCTTGGGTTAATCAGGATGGGGCAATCGGTGGGGGAAATCGTAGGGTCGTAAAGACCGGAACTGGGGTCAGTCAGGAGTAGGGTGTACTCTAGTTCTAGATGGCGGCGGAGATCGATATAGCGCTCGCGCAAGGATTCATGTACCTCTTGCTGCTCTAGATAGTTGCGGTTAATTTGATAAACATCTCGGTAAGTTTCCCAAGGAATGAACTTTTCCCCGCTGATTTGCTCCACGATCATTGTGTTCACTTCCAATGCCGTGATGTCAATGAGTACTCCCCCCAAAGACTGCAAAAAATCATCCAACATTCGACTCAACCCCGGAGTCACCTGTCTGCTACTGCTATTAGATAGGGGGGCAAGTTCTTGGCGATTTTGTCTTCTTGTATTAGCCATCGTCAACCTCTAATGTTCCTAGTTGTTCTCATTGGGATAGCGATCGGGTGACGGTGAGGGAGGCATTCTTTGTTCTTCCTCAGACATTAAAGGGATGGATGGGTCATGGTTCGGGGGGGTTTGCTCTTCTAGCCCATTATCTTGCCAGCTAAACTCCTCACTCTCTTCCTCAGAAAGTTCCTCCTCCAATCCATCAAACAACATCTCGATGGGGTTATCATACCGAGGCTCGGAGCGATCGCCTGATTCTGTCATTGGCAAGAAGCGATCCAACTCATCTAAAGGGCTGTCCTTTGTCGGTTCACCCAAGTCATCAACACCTCTATCTTTTGCAGACTCCACTACCGGATAAGGTTCCAGTTCCTCCACAGAAAAGCTTTCCCAGTCCTCATCTTCATCCAACTCTGGTGTGGAATGATTGAGGGCAGATGACACCCCAAACGGATCGTCATCCGCGTCTATCCCAAACTCATCCCACTCTTCCTCCGCTTCCAAATCTAGAGAATCGAGGCTCGGAACTGCCTCACTAGGTTGAGCAGGTGCTGGTAATTCTTCCCAATCATCCCAGTCCTCATCAGCTTCCAAATCTAGAGAATCTAAATTGGGAATGGATGCTTCCGGTGTCATCGATTTAACCTCAGCATCAATCGGCTCTTCCCAGCCCTCATCGTCAGGGGCGTCTGACGCTTCCTCTTCAGGCAATAACTCCAAATCCTCTAGGGAGAAGATTTCCCAGTCCTGATTATCCTCCTGGTGTGCCGCCGCGACATCAGGGGATAGTTCCAGTTCCTCTTGCTCTTCCACCATATCTCCCCAATCTTCGTCATCATCCCACTGTGCGGCTGACTCACCCGGTGGGATAACAGGTAAAGACTCCAGCAAATCTAAAACTGAGTCATCCCAGTTATCTTCCTCCTCTTCCTCTTCCAAATACAATTCATCGGCTATCGGCGCTCCATTTAGGGTTGGTTCTGCGGGGAAAGCCGTTGGCTGCGTTTCCTCTTCCTCAGTCACCAGAGATTCGACTACAGCTTCTGGTAGCTCGGTTACCAACTCAGCCCTATGAGCGATCGCCCAATCGTCTTCCTCGCTCGGCGTCTCTTCCGGTGCAGTTATCTCTGTATCTGTAAAAACTGCCACCTCTGGAGCTGGAGAAGAAACATCTTCCTCCCTAAAGGTTTCTTCTGGGGAAGCCACCTCTGTATCTATAAAGGCTTCCACCTCTGGAGTGGTAGTAGAGAGGTCTTCCTCGCGCGGCGTTTCTTCCGGTGCGATCGTAATATCCAGTTCTGGATACTCCACCACCGGAGCGCTAGTGAAGACATCGACTTCCCTCCCTGTTTCTTCTGGGGAAACCGGGTTATCTGTGCGGGTAAAAGATTCAATAACTGGGGCAGTGTCGAAAAAATCTTCCTGACTGAATGACTCTTCCGGAGCTGGAGTTATACCCATCTCAGGGAATGGCTCAACCACCGGGACAGTACTAAAAGAGTCTTCCGGTGCGGAGGTCGTAGCATCGGTGTCGAGCAACAACTGATCTTGCAGGAATAGCTGATCCGGCTCAATAACAGATTCACCAAGACTCTGCTGCCGCATCATCGCTAGCACCCCAAACAGCTTTTCTAAGCTTTTGAGGTTGTTTTGAATCGTTTGACCACCTTTGGCAACTTGTTCTGTGTGAAACTGGCGCAGCTCTCTGTAGGGCCCGTTGCCAATGAATTGGTCGCCCACCTCGTTTTCAATATCGCCCTCCATCATATTGATGCGAGTGCGGAGGCGATGACCGGGTTTGGCGTGGTCTGGCTCTCCTGTTTGTGCAGCATCACCATCAATTGAGGCTACCCAGGTGGTAATTTTCAGCTCAATGGCTTCGCTCAGTGCTAGCGCCAACGCTTCAGTCAAGTTGCCTGCTTTAAGTTTTTGTTTGAAGTCGTCGCTCGACGCCATGATGCTATTTTTCCTAAAGGTGGGCGGTGGGCTAGCCAAACAGTAAAAAATTTGCGCTCTAATTCCTGCTAAGTTTACGGCAAGTTATCTCGACTAGAAGGCGGAAGGACAGGATTACCATCAGTTAGTCGGTGTGATGACCCAGGCATTTGAGCCAGAGTGTTATTTAAAACAATAAATAGCTGTTGCAAGTTTTGCAGGTTTTGCTGAATGATTTGCCGCCCTGCCAGAACTTGTTGGTTATGGAATTGTCGCAGTTCGGTGTAGGGCCCATTGCCGATAAACTGGCTGCCGACCTCGTTTTCAATATCACCATCTATGATGTTCATGCGGGTTCGCATCCGGTAGCCAGGAGCCGGAGAATTGACTGGTTCTGAGCTATCCGTATCTGAGTCTGCGGTGGAAACCCAGGTGGTAATTTCTAACTCTACGGCTTCACTTAGCGCCAGGGTTAGAGCCTCTGGAATCTTACCCGATGTGAGTTTCTCTTTAAAGTCGTCGCTGATTGTCATAAGGAGTCTCTCTTTCAGCCATTCAACTAGCATCAGGGTAGACCGAAGTGCCTTGAATGTGACATCCTCGTACACTGAATCAAAGATTACAGCGTAGGCTTCCCCACCTCACGATGGAGATTTCTTGGTTATTTCCCTTACGGGTATTTCACCACTTGCCTAGAGCCGCCTTATGGCTTACTCTCCGGCAGACCGATTGCCCAAGCAGTTTCCGTTCCGCACAGCCCATGCGTACTGATTACCAATCGAAACTTTTGTCGAAAGGAAATAGACCTACATACTGTGAAGTTTTTACCCAACCACAGCGTCAAGACTATCGCGCTCAACTTTTCTGGTTGGAACCCCCTAACTTCAGTTTTCCAGGTTCAAACTCGTTTATGCCGTTTGCGCTGTTCACCACGTTTCTAAGACGTGTTCGTTTGAGTCAAGGCAACCGTTAGTTATCCGGTATGTCAACGTTACCACTGATTGAACGTATCGACTTGTTAACTTTGGGGACATCGAGTCCCCTAAAATTAACAAGGGGCAGTCCATGTATCCACGCGCGAAATCAGAGATTATGGTGGGGGTATTATCGCTCCCCTTACCCCCTCATTTAGATAACAAAACTGCACGTAACCTTTACAAATGATTGGAGAGATGGGGAGAGAAGACTAATTAGCGCTAGCGATTAGCCATTGGCGATGAACTAATGATTTTCTTGCCAAAAGTCGGTAACTTTGTAGCCTAGCTCGCCGAGCATCTGGCGCAGTAGGGGTAGGCTGAGACCGATGACGTTACTGTGGCAACCTTCGAGTTTTTCCACAAAAAATCCACCTTTACCTTCTAGGGCGAAGTTGCCAGCGCATTTGAGGGGTTCGCCTGTAGCAACGTAAGCCGCGATCTCTTCGTCACTCACATCGGCAAAATGCACTTTGGTGATGCCGCAGCGTACTAGAGTTTTATCTTGAGAATGGTCGATGATTGCATGACCTGTGTAGAGACTGCCGATTGTACCGCGCATCTGCTGCCAACGCGCGATCGCTTCTGCTGTATCCGCAGGTTTACCATAAATCTCTCCCCCCACGCTCAACACGGAATCACAGCCCAAAATCAAGCCCTCGCTAAATTGCTCTGCCACCGTCTGGGCTTTGTTCAGTGCTAAGGTTTCCACTAACCTCTGAGGATCGCTCAACTGCACTGTTGACTCATCAAAGTCACTGACGCGAACGACAGGGTCAATTCCCCCCGTTTGTAACAACCGTTTACGAGCAGGAGATGCAGAAGCTAAGACAAAGATAGGAATGGTCATCTGTCTAAAGTTAGAACATTGGCAAGTTGAAGGAAGGGAGCCGGGGAGCGGGGGAGCCGGGGAGCAGGGGAACGGGGGAGCGGGGGAGCAGGGGAGCGAGGGAGAGAAAAATCGATGACGATTAGCCATTACTCCAATCGCCTATTTCACCCTTCATACCTCATACTTCATACTTCACCCTTCACCCTTCATACTTTCTTCCCTACTCACCGACTCAGCACTTTGTCTTCCTTGCTAGTAAACAGAGAAAGACTTTGCCATTATCTCGAAGGTGTCATGAACTTTGCGCCAGCGTTGGTTGGTGGTAGAGGCGTTAAGGGTAAAGAGTTTGCCTCGACTGACTGCAACACTGGCGATGTCGTGGCGATTTTGGTTGGGAAGTTTTACCTCGTATTCCAGGAGATAATATTCGTGGTTGCCGTTGATGTGGGATTGGGCGTTGACGAGTTCCGCTGTTCGGTTGGAATTCGGTGGAGCGATCGCGTTTTTTTGCAATTGGTAGCCGACTTCACTGGGAGTCCCCAAATCTGCTAAGGTTTGGTTCTCTGGTACAGGACTGATGACTACTGAAACGTTTTCTGTGCGCTCAATGATGTCATGTAAGACAACATCTGGCCCATCACCTACTTCAACTACTTGCCAGCCGTTCGGGTAGAGAAACTGGTAGCCCTTAGTGCTATCGACATAACTTTTTAAGCCACTGACTCCGGTAGCGCAACCATGCAGGCTCACGCTCAATACGACCAGCAGTGAGGCAATGATGGTTTTGAGCATTTCCTTATTCCTTCAATCGCAGCTATTTTAATTGTCCCATCTTTAGTATCTTCTCCGGACAAAGGAGTGGCATTGAGTAATTAGCAGATGCCGCTTGCTAGTTCGCTAAAAATAGTAACTAAAGGGGGGTCTGTCGTGGAATTCAGTAGGATTGAAAGTACAGTTGACAAAAACTGAGTTGCTCTTTCAACGGTCTTAGCTAAACCCTGCCCAGTTGAGAGTGTGGCATATTTACTGAAGACACTCTTACTTTTACGCTATAGCATCAAACAGATCAAATGGTTTTAAAGACGCTGTTTGTTTGCTGATGTTGGAGAAACACCATGAAAATTACTAATCGAGCGATCGCACTTTCTGGCTTTGCTGCTGTGTTGCTTGGACTTGCGCCCGGTGTTCGCGCCCAGTCTCCCCTCCGTCCCCAGAAGATTTTAATTGCTCAAGCGGCGGAGCAACTCACGGCAGTGGAATTGTACAACCAAGGTGTCGATCATATTGATGCTGGCAAGTACACCGAGGCGATCGCTAGCTTTGAGCAGGCACTAAAAATTAAGGCTAACGATGCGGATACTTTCTACAACCGGGGGTATGCCCATCACGCTTTAAAAGATTATGCCGCCGCTATTGAGGATTACACTCAGGCAATTCGACTCAATCCAAATTTTGAGCAAGCCTACAGTAACCGAGGTTATGCTCAGTACGTCTTGAAAAATTACCAAGAAGCGATCGCGGACTCCACTAAAGCCATTGCGCTCAATCCTGACAATGACACAGCCTACCTCAGCCGGGGGAATGCCTACGATGAACTCAACAATCATCAAGCCGCTTTTGATGATTACGATCAGGCAATCTTCCTCAACCCTAATAACGGGATGGCTTACTACAACCGAGGGTTAGCTCGTAATCGCCTTGAGCAGCATCAAGCCGCCCTTGACGACTACACCGAAACCATTCGCTTAGAGCCGGAATTTGCCGAAGCCTTCTACAATCGCGGCGTTACTTACCTTCAGGTCAATGACAATCAAAAGGCGATCGCTGATTTGCAAAAAGCGGCGGAGATTTTTAAAAAGCAAGACAGGACTGAAGAACACCAGAAGGCGATAGAGATTATTAAAACGCTGTAATCGCCACCAGATGCCTAAAACTGCAATACGCTTTTGCTGTATTACAGGATATCGCCACTGTTAGCTGATAGCAGACGCCGAAATAGCCACAAAAACTAAGCCACCCAGTAAAACTAAAGCCACCATACCGAGCACAATGTAGTTGCGCTGTTGATTCTTGGTTGGTGGCTCTGATGTATAAACTTTTGGCTCTCTGGCAAAGTTATTTAATAATCCGCCTTCTTCTTCGGTATAGGGCATGAATAATACCTACGTTATTTTCTTATTAAGCTAATTTAACAAAAAATAGTATAAGTACTCTACTTCTTTGGAAATAAATCTTTACGAAGTTGGAGAGGGTTAGAGGTTCGAGGCATAGTTACCCCTCACCCCTTAACCATTACCTCAATTGCCAACGGTGCCTGTGAGGGGAGAACTAGCAGTTGCGTAGATTTTGATAGGGATGCGACCCGACAGATAAGCCAGACGCCCAGCTTGGGTTGCCATACCCATAGATTGACCCATGGCGACAGGATTTTTTGCCATAGCGATCGCGCTATTGATCAATAAGGCATCGGCTCCTAGTTCCATCGAGTAAGCGGCTTCACTAGGCGTGCCAATTCCAGCATCAACCACCACCGGGACATTAGCTTCCTCAATAATGATTTCGATATTGGCAGCATTCTTAATGCCCTGTCCAGAACCAATCGGCGAACCCAAGGGCATCACCGTTACACAACCCAGCTCTTCTAGGCGCTTGGCTAAGAGGGGATCAGCATTGATGTAGGGCAACACCGCAAACCCTTCCTTAACCAATTGTTCCGCCGCTTCCAAGGTGCCAATCGGATCGGGTAGCAGGTATTTCGCGTCAGGAATGACTTCCAACTTGACAAAATTATTGTCTTCTTGCCCTAATAGCTTCGCCATCTCACGTCCTAACCGTGCCACCCGCACAGCTTCCTCTGCGGTTTTACAGCCAGCAGTATTCGGCAACATCCAAAGTTTTGTCCAATCTAGGGCTTCCGCTAGTCCTTCATGACCCGCCGCCTTAGTCTGCACGCGACGCACGGCGACGGTGACAATTTGACTGCCACTGGCGGCAATACTTTGCTGCATTTGCTCAAGAGTCTGATACTTACCCGTACCCGTCATCAAGCGCGAACGAAACTTCCGCCCAGCGATGATTAGCGGGTCAGTTAGTTCAGTTTCAACGGTAGGGGAGTCAAAAGTTGGAGTAGAAAAAGTTAGTGGCATTGGAGTTGGAGTTGCTTCAGGGGAAGAAAGATGGCGGCTGACAAAAGCCGGATTTTTACCGTTGGAGGCGACACTTCCTTGCTCAGTTTTATAGAACCGGGAATGGTGAAAATGCTCCAACAAGGGGTCAGGCTTTTGCTGTTCAATTAGGTCACAGATGAGAGTTGCCGTGATGGGAGCTAGTAAAATTCCGTTGCGGTAGTGACCTGTCGCAAAAATTAAGTTTTCGCAGGAACCTTGCCCCAAAATGGGCAATTCATCCGGTGTCGCCGGACGAAACCCCCACCACATTTCTTGAATCGACCAGTGGCGCAAGTCGGGGTAGAGGCGACTTGCGGATTCGAGCAAGCTTTGAATTCCTGCAGGAGTGTTATGGGGAGTCCAGCCGACATCCTCACTCGTGGCACCAATAATCAGTCGTCCATCGCGGCGCGGTACCAGATAGGTTTCCGGCGCAAATAGTATCCGCTGCAACGGCAAGCTTTCGTTGTCACCTTTGGGCATCTGCAACGATAGCATTTGTCCTTTTTTCGGACTCACGGGAATCGGTAACAGTTGCTGCGACCAGGCTCCGGTGGCAAGTATGTAATGGCGAGCGCGAAATTCACCCACCGCCGTTCTCACTGCCACAACTTGCCGATTTTGCTGCTCAATCGCTTCGACGCTGACGCCTTCAGTGAGGTCTACGCCCTGTTCTTGGGCAGCTAGTCTCAGTGCTTTTAAAAGAGCACGATTGTCTACTTGAGCGTCTTCGGGATACCACCATCCGCCAACAACATCCGCCCCCAAACCGGGTTGATACAGGTGAATTGCCGGAGAATCTAACCATTGCCGAACGCTGTTGTCGTTATCGGCACGATGGCTAGCGGTTAGGGCGGGGGTGTCGTAGACGGGGGCAAGAATACCACAGGGCCAGTAGCCCGTGGTCATGCCTGTGATTTGTTCGAGCTTGTAGACCCACTCTGGATACAACAAGCGCGACGCACGGCACAACTCCAGCATGGGACTAGAGGAAATCTCTTCGGCTTGGGGGGCAAGCATCCCAGCAGCAGCATGAGCAGTCGCCGCACTAAAGTCTCGACTGAGAACGGTGACTGTTGCACCACGTCGTTTTAATTCAACGGCGATCGCCAAACCGATAACGCCGCCGCCAATAATGAGAATGTCACTGACTGCGTTCATGTTTTCTTCTGGCAGGAGACTCCCGTTATAATCCTTGATTTAAGATTTAACGGGAGAGGAATGCCAGACCGACCTGTAGGTTTGCAATTGGACTTGGATCAAGGCGGGGTGGTCGCTGAGTCTAGCCGAAGCGTTGAATAAATTTTGGAGATAATCCAGTATTCAACTGTGTTTGTTGGTTTCCCAACTACCCCTCGCGCCTTCTTAACGCCGATTCCCAACAACTGATTGGGTCAAAGAGTTTGTCCGAGCTTGGGTGCTACCCGGAAGTCTGTAAGCGTCAAGAACTCGTGCGCTATTCAGCTTGCTTTCCGCTTGAGGTTCAGTGGTTCCTCGCAAGCTCCCGCCAAATCGAAGATTATGACGGGAGAAGCTGACGTTTTAGTAGAGACGTATTATTTCACGTCTTTACAGTTATTAGTTCCTTTCTTCAAACTAGAAAGCAATAACTAAAAATTCAAGGGGTACTATCTACCATAGTGCCTGAATCGGGGCATCGTTGCTTGTCGGTTGGGGTTGTTCAAAAGAATCGTTAGGCGGTTGTTGATAACCTGTCGCTGGCACAGGTGCCGCTGGTTCTAGTGTTGGTGAGGAGGTTGGTTCTATTGTAGGAGAAACCCCTGGCTCTTCTGTTGGGGGGCTTTGACTAACGCTGGAAAAGGGAGAACGCCAGCCAAAGACGGCTCCCACCACTAGACCAACGGCGATCGCAATCAGTGCTAAATTCAGAAGTTGTTTTGCCACCCTATTTTTCTCTCGGCGATAATGCGGCTGATGTTTACTCTCTGCGGGTGTCTTTTGTCCATCCCAGACTATACAATCTTTTGCCGGAGTGCCACCTCAACTCCAGAGCTGTAGCTATTGTCTCTAAAATTGCTATCGTTATTGCTCATTCTTGAGGAGTGATTTTGTCTGAATACTGATTCTTGAGAATGACGCCTTGAATCTTCCGAAATAAAGCACGGGTACAACAAAGGACAAGCGATCGCCCTACAAATCCCAATTTTGGACTATTTCCCAGCCCGACTCGCTATAGATGCGCCAAGGACGGCAGGTACTATAAAGTAATTTAAAAATCTTCACAAAACTGCCGTGACTACACAACAGCTAATCCCAATTTTGGACTATTTCCCAGCCCGACTCGCTATAGATGCGCCAAGGACGGCAGGTACTATAAAGTAATTTAAAAATCTTCACAAAACTGCCGTGACTACACAACAGCGAACGTTAGCAAACACCTATGACAAGCTTTTCTGGACTTGGAAAGGGTACAAAATCCAATACACCGTCGTCGGTACGGGTAAGCCGTTAGTGCTGATTCATGGCTTCGGTGCCTCTATCGGACACTGGCGCAACAATATCTTTCCCCTCGCCGCCGCAGGGTATCGCGTATTTGCCATCGACCTACTAGGCTTTGGTAATTCCGAAAAACCCCCCTTAGACTACAGCCTAGAGTTGTGGCAAGAGCAACTTAAGGATTTCTGGACAGAACACATCCAAGAACCCGCCGTGTTTGTCGGCAATTCTATCGGTGCTTTGTTGAGCCTGATTGTTGTGACGGAGCATCCTGAAATTGCCGCAGGTGCTGTCTTGATTAATGGTGCTGGGGGACTGAATCACCGTCCTGAAGAGTTGAACTTTCCCCTAAGCTTAGTGATGAAAGGCTTCACCACGCTTGTCAGTTCCCCAGTGGTCGGCCCTTTTTTGTTTAATCGCATCCGTCAAAAAAGCCGGATTCGGAATACCCTGCGCCAGGTTTACCGCAATCCAGACGCGATCGCGGATGAATTGGTGGAAATGATTTACGCGGCGGCTAATGATGTTGGCGCACAACAAGTATTTGCCTCCGTGCTAACAGCACCCCCAGGCCCGACTCCGGCACAGTTGTTACCGAAGGTGGAGTGTCCGCTATTGATACTGTGGGGAGAAGAAGACCCTTGGACACCGATCGCAGGAGCGAAAATTTACCAGCAACTTAGCGAACAGCGCCAGGATGTCGAATTTACTACAATTCCTGATGCGGGTCATTGCCCCCATGATGAACGACCAGAACTCGTCAATTCACTGATCGCCACCTGGTTGAAGCAGTGGGAGGCGACTGAGGCGAATCCTGGAGTTTCTAGTTAAGGGAACACTCAATAAATCAATCGGGTCTAGGCAAGAGTGCGATCGCGCTGCAATTTGCTCTCAGCGTGACGCCAGATCACAGGCGTTACTACACAATAAGCTTTTGACCCTGTTATCTGGTCGGTTAATTATGAAAAACAAATCATTGTCTTTTTCTTGAGGAAGTGTTCTATCCTGAGATAGCTGAAGCCGCAATGTATTTGTGCATCAAGGAAGATTGTCGCTAGGGACGGGAATTGTGACTATCCAAATGAAAAAACCCTTGCACCATGGGTTTCGGGCAGTTTTAGCAACATTTTGTATTCTGGGGCTGACTGGCGTATCTAGCCCAGAAGCAAAAAGCGAAGAACTAGACCTGAAAATTGGGGTGATGCAGCGATTTGGGGATGAGCCGACCGATCAGTTACTGCTAAAAGCAACACCAGGCGATCGCCTCACCGTCCGCTATATGGGCGGCGATATGCAACCCAAAAGCTTGCAAACCGACAGCATCACAGTAGAAACGGTAATGCAAGCGCTTCCTGCTCCCGTGCTAGAGGAGCGTTTAGTCCTCAGCAGTCACGGAACCTTTGAAACGGCGGAAGACGATGCCGACCAGTGGCGAAAACAAGGAATCGAAGTCGAGATTGCCCAGCCGGAACGCTGGGAGGTTTGGGCAAAACGGGATGTCTACAGTACTCCTTTACTACGACGATTGCTGCTGCAAAGTCTCCAATCTCAAGGCGTTGCAACCGCTCGTCTCGATACTGAAATTGTGCAACAAGTTCCACGGGTGTCCTTTGTTGTCGATGGCTATCGCTACACCCGCTCTCAGTTAGACATTTCCAGCGACAAAAATCTTGTTCAGGTCAGTACGGGTAAGCAAGACCGTAATCCTCATTTGTATCCTGGTAGCCTGCGCCTGCAACAGAACGCCTACGGCACTTATACCTTAGTCAATCAGGTGCCGATTGAAAGCTACCTGCGAGGGGTGATCCCGCACGAAATTGGCACTGGCGCACCCTATGCCGCTATTGAGGCGCAAACGATTCTTGCCCGTACCTATGCCCTACGAAATGTTCGCCGTTTTGCGGTCGATAATTACCAACTTTGTGCCGATACTCACTGCCAAGTTTACAGAGGACTAGGTGATACGCTACCCGCAGCAGATCGGGCGATCGCTGCCACGGCAGGCAAGGTGCTCACCTATAACAATGAGTTGGTGGATGCCCTCTATTCCTCCACCACAGGCGGCATCACTGCACCCTTTAGCGATGTCTGGAATGGGGCAGAGCGTCCTTATCTACAAGCAATTATAGATTCCCCCAATGCTGTCTGGAACTTGGCTCAAAAGCCCCTAGGCTCTGAGAAAAACTTCCGCGACTTTATCAACTTAAAGCAAGGATTTAACGAAACAGGTAGAGATGCTTTCCGCTGGCGCAGACAAGAAACCCTTGAAAAGACTGCCGAGCATTTAAAACTCTATCTCACCCGCACTCGTCATCCGCTTGCCAATTTCACAAAGATTACGCAAATGCAGGTGATGGAGCGATCGCCTGCCGGACGTGTCCTCAATCTCGCCGTCCAAACCGATAAAGGGGTTGTCGAACTCACTAAAAACGAAGTCCGTAGCGCTCTGGGCCCTCCCCGTAGCACCCTCTTCTACCTGGAACCCGTCTATGACGCTAATAAAGTCCTCACAGGTTATGCCTTTGTGGGTGGAGGCTTCGGACATGGCGTTGGTATGAGCCAATATGGTGCTCACAACTTAGCCAAGCTGGGTTGGACAGGAGCGCAGATTATTGACTTTTACTATCCCGGAACCACAATTCAACCGATTAGTGACGCGGTCGTCTTTTGGCGGCAAAATTCTCCTTTTTGAACCTTAACTGCATAAAAAGAGATAACTAGGGCTGTGTTAGGCATTATCTACCCAGCCTTTTAATGTCAGTTTAGTGAATGAACAACAAGGCTCTTTTTAATAGATTAGGTAGAAAGACAAGACAGCGATCGCTAATTAAATAAGTTTAATTACAGATAACTTTTTAGTGATTTACTATACATTTTCTTGAATCTAAATCGTAATCCGGAAAACTTGACAATAACGGTACACTTACTATCAAGGTAAAAAACACAGATTGTTTAATTCCGGAGAATAAGAAAGCGCTCTAATCCAGACTTCTAATCGCAGCAGTAGAGCAATTTACGGTAAAGAGACAACGTTTATTAGCAATTTATTAACGATTTAGCGTGCTCAAGCAGACGATCGCGAGCTAGCGCGCACTTTGCAACCTACAAAAAATTAGGAACTCATGGCTAAACCTGTACTCTTCACAGTGGACGACGACCCAGAAGTGTTGCGGGCAGTTGCCCGTGACTTGCAACGCGAGTACGGAAACCGCTTTCGGGTCATCCGTGCGGATTCTGGCACAACCGCCTTGGAAACGCTGGAACAGTTGAAATTACGCAACGACCCCGTAGCGTTGTTTTTAGTCGATCAGCGGATGCCGCAGATGAGCGGTGTGGAGTTCCTCGAACAGGCACTTCCCCTGTTCCCAAAGGCGAAACGGGCGTTGCTCACCGCCTATGCGGATACTGACGCCGCCATCCGCGCCATCAATACCACCCATATCGATTACTACTTGATGAAGCCGTGGGACCCGCCGGAAGAGCGTTTGTACCCGGTACTCAACGATTTACTTGATGACTGGCAAGCGAGTTTTCGTTCCCCCTTTGAAGGCATTCGCGTCATTGGCGATCGCTGGTCGCCTTATTCCCATCAAGTCAAAGACTTCCTCGCCCGCAATCAAATTCCCTACCAGTGGTTAGACATCGAGCAAGAGGTAGAGGCACAACGTTTAGTGAGCTACGCTGATTGCCCAAACCGTAAACTGCCCTTAGTACTCTTTCCTGATGGTTCCCAGCTCATCCAGCCCACAAATGTGCAAATTGCCGAAAAAATTGGGCTGCGAACCCAGGCAGAAAAACCCTTTTACGACCTTGTGATCGTCGGTGGCGGGCCTGCGGGTTTGGCGGCGGCGGTTTATGGGGCATCAGAGGGGTTGCGGACGGTGATGATCGAACGAGAAGCCCCCGGTGGGCAAGCTGGAACCAGCTCCCGGATTGAAAATTACTTGGGCTTTCCTTCGGGGCTAAGTGGTGGAGATTTGGCGCGTCGTGCTGTCACTCAGGCGAGACGCTTTGGCGTAGAGATTCTCAGCCCGCAGGAAGTAAAGAACCTCCGCACCGAGGATAATTATCGACTCGTAACGCTGAGTGATGGCAAGGAAATTAGCAGTCATACTGTGATGCTGGCGCTGGGTGTGTCATGGAAGCGGCTGAACGTGCCAGGGATGGAGCGGCTGACGGGGGCAGGGGTGTACTATGGCGCGGCGCAGACGGAAGCGATCGCCTGTAGTGGAGAAGATGTCTACGTTATTGGTGGGGCAAACTCGGCCGGACAGGCGGCGATGTATTTTTCCCAGTATGCCCGCCAGGTGACGATGTTGGTGCGGGGCGACTCTCTCACCAAGAGCATGTCGCAGTATCTAATTGACCAAATCGAGGCGACGGAAAATATCACCATTCAACTCCATTCCAGCGTGGTTGAAGCCAAAGGGGAGATGAGCTTAGAAGCGATCGCCATTCAAAATTCCCTCACAGGCGACACGCAAGTCGTCTCCGCCACCTCCCTATTCATCTTTATCGGTGCCGTTCCCCATACCGATTGGTTAGACGGTGTGGTATGGCGAGATCAGCGCGGCTTCATCTTAACGGGAGCTGACTTAGCGCCCAATGGCAGCCGTCCCAAGGGATGGACTTTAGACCGCGACCCTTACTTACTAGAAACTAATGTCCCTGGCGTCTTTGCCGTCGGAGACGTGCGTCACGGTTCAGTCAAGCGAGTGGCGTCGGGCGTTGGCGAGGGTTCAATTTGCGTTCAGTTTATCCATCAATATCTCAGCAAGGTGTTGTAATGCTCGACATCGAAACGTTGCGCCAAGTGCCACTCTTCGCGCAATTACCCGAAACGCAATTGCAGTGGCTAGTAGAACAGGGGAAAGAGGTATGGCGAGAGCCTGGTGAAATTCATCGCGCCCAAGGAGATCCGGCAGAGCATGTTTTTGTCCTCCTAGAAGGTCAGGTTCGGGTTTATCAGAAGGTGGGCGAACAAGAGGTCGTCCTGGCGACCTACGAACCGCCAGACTTGTTTGGCGAGTTGCCCCTTTTGACGGGTGAAGAATACTTCTGGGCAAGCGGACGCGCCGTGACGCGTTCCCGCGTTTTTGAGTTGCCCAACGATGCCTTTTGGCGCTTGCTCTCCACTTGTTCTTGCGTGACTACGGCGATTCTCCGCACGATGGCGCAGCGGATGCAAGACGTGCAGACCTTATTTCAGCAGCGGGAAAAGCTAGCCGCCCTCGGCACCTTAGCCGCAGGTTTGGCGCACGAGATGAATAATCCTGCCGCTGCTGTGACGCGGGGCGCAAGAAACTTGGAAGAGGTTTTTCAGGAGTTGCCCTGCCTTGCCCTGAAGCTGAATCAGCAGCCTTTGACCCCTGCCCAGTTTGGCTTTATTGCCGACTTACAGCAGGAGGTGACACAGGCTCTCAACCAGACTCAGCTCGATCCCCTGACGCAAAGCGATCGCGAAGATCAGGTAGCCCAGTGGCTGGAGGCACGCCATGTGAGCGATAGCTGGAAACTTGCCCCAACCTTAGTAGCCGCCGGACTGGATACTCAGTGGCTGGACGACGTTGTAGAACATATAGAACCCGATTCGCTCTCGCCTGTACTGGGCTTTTTAACAGCATCGCTAACCGGGGTGGGGTTGTTGAATGAAATTGAGCAAAGTTCTTCGCGCATCTCCCAACTCGTAAAAGCGATTAAAGACTACTCCTACATGGATCAAGCGCCACTGCAAGAGGTGGACGTGCATGAAGGGTTAGAAAGTACCTTAACGATCTTGAGTCATAAGCTCAAGCAGGGCGTAGTTGTGACGCGGGAATACAACGAGAGCTTGCCGCGTATCAGTGCCTACGGTAGCGAACTAAACCAAGTGTGGACCAACTTAATTGATAACGCGATCGCGGCGATGGAGGGCAAAGGTCAGCTTTGGGTTCGCACTTGGCGCGAGTATGACCATCTGCTAGTGGAAATTGCCGACAACGGGCCAGGTATTCCACCAGAAATCCAGCCCCGCATTTTTGAACCCTTTTTCACCACCAAAGGCGTAGGGGAAGGCACTGGGTTGGGGTTAGATATGACCTACCGCATTGTCGTTAGCAAGCACAAGGGCAACATCTGCTTCACCTCCAAACCTGGCGACACCCGCTTTCAAGTTCGATTGCCGATTAATTAATCTCCAAAATCGACAAAACCTTTGTCTAATCAACCCTATCGGAGGCTTAAAAAGTGACCTGGTTACAACCCCCCCGACTGCGAATTGGGGAAGAGAGCGAACAAGAACCGCGCCACGCAACTTGGCTGGAACTGTTTTATGACTTGGTGTTTGTTGTAGCGGTGTCTCAGCTTGCCCACAACCTCAGCCACGATGTGACGCTATCAGGATTTTTGGGCTTTGTCGCTCTTTTTCTGCCCATTTGGTGGGCATGGATTGGCACCACCTTATACGCCAATCGCTTTGATAGCGATGACATCGGACATCGGCTGCTGATGGGGATGCAGGTACTTGCCATTGCTGCCCTAGCCGTCAACGTCCACAACGGCTTAGGCGAAAGTTCTGCTGGCTTTGCTCTTTCCTATGCGGCTGGGAGAGTGTTGCTGGTGGTTGAATACCTGCGTGCAGCAAAGCATATTCCCGTAGCGCGTGGGTTGGCAACATTCTATGCCAAAGGTTTTGCGATCGCGGCAACTCTCTGGTTCATATCAGCCTTTGTCCCCCTACCGTGGCGATTCATTTTCTGGGCATTGGGGCTAATTGTAGATTTTGCCACACCACTTGCGGCTAGGCGATTGCAGATAGGACTCCTGCCCCACCTAGAACACTTACCGGAACGCTTTGGGCTGTTTACGATCATCGTCTTGGGCGAGGCGATTATCGCTGTGGTTGATGGTATTTCCGAAATGCAATGGCAACCCTTGTCAGCTCTTGCCGCCATCCTTGGCTTTAGCATCGCCTTTAGCTTGTGGTGGATTTACTTTGAAAATGTTGGTAGTTCCGCCCTGCGACAGGCAGGGGCAACGGGTCGCCTGTGGGTCTATCAAGTCTGGCTTTACGGGCATCTCCCCTTGGTGATTGGGCTTGCCGCTACGGGAGTGGGAGTAGAACACGTTATCGCTAGCGAGCCTGGTGTGGCGCTTCCCACAGCGGAGCGCTGGCTGCTGTGTGGCTCAGTGGCTCTATGTTTGGTGGCTCTATCCCTACTCCACCGCACCGGGGTGATTCTGCGCTGCAAAGTCCGTTCTAAGTATCGCCTGGGTTCTGCGGCTATTTTGTTGGCGATCGCGATCGCTGGCAAGGGGTTGTTGCCCATTACAGTCATCGCCATTGTCGCTGTCATTTCTGCAACTCAAGTCATTCAAGACTTGTATCAAGGTCGTCCTTCCTCGTCACTGGAGAAGCAAAGGATTTAAAAAAAACCAGATCCCTACAGGAGCTTTTTAAATGCCCATATCACTTGAGGTGTTGTAATGCTACACGATCCGAAGCAGGTGACACTGTTTCCCAAATTGCCCGACGAGGTGTTGCAGGAGATGAAGCACTATGGCACCGAGATCCAGCTAGAGGCAGGTGACGTGCTATTTTCCGAAGGGGATAAGGAGTACAACTTTCACGTTGTCCTAGAGGGCGAAATTCAGATTACCAAGTTTGTCGGTGGCGAGAAGAGACTGCTAACTATTCATCACCGAGGCGAGTTCATGGGCGAGCTTTCGCTGCTCACCGGAGCTGGTACAATTGCCAGCGCTCACGCGGCGATTGCGAGTCGCGTGCTGCGGATTGAGAGGGATGCTTTTAAGCGCATCATTGCTGAATGTTCCCCGCTAGCTGATGTCATCCTTTCAGCGATGGCAGGACGCACTAAAGACGTTGAGGCGCAGTTGCGACAACAGGAGAAGTTAGCGGCACTCGGTAAGCTGTCAGCGGGTTTGGCGCACGAGTTGAATAACCCCGCCGCCGCCGGACGACGAGCCGCAGGACAGTTGCGCGATCGCCTCCTCAACTCTCAAGCTCTAGCGTTGCGCCTCAACGCCGAGTGTCTCACAACCGAACAACTAGAAGTGCTGAACAAGATTCAGCATCAAGGGATCGTTTGCGCCACCACTTCCCCCCAACTCGATCCGCTGACGCGAAGCGATCGAGAAGACGCGATCGCAGATTGGTTGGAAATACACGACGTTAACGAAGGATGGAAATTTGCTCCCACCTTTGTCAATGCTGGACTAGATACCAAACAACTAGACACCCTTGCCGATTGCCTCGGTGCCGACTCCCTTTCGCCTGCACTGACGTGGCTAGAAGCAACACTGGCTTCCTCTGGACTGTTAGACGAAATTGAGCAAAGTACCGCCCGCATCTCCCAGTTGGTGAAAGCCGTTAAAGCTTACTCCTACATGGATCAAGCACCACTGCAAGACATCGATATCCATGAAGGAATCGAAAATACCCTCACCATCCTTGCTCATAAGCTCAAAAAAGGCGTCGTTGTCAATCGCCAGTATGATCAGAGCCTACCCCGCATTTGTGCTTATGGCAGCGAACTCAATCAAGTGTGGACGAATTTGATTGATAATGCGATTGATGCCACTGGTGGTAAGGGGAATATTTGGATACGCACCTGGCGGGAAAATAATTGCGTCTTGGTAGAAATTGCTGACAATGGGACGGGTATCCCAACCGAAATTCAGTCCCGCATCTTTGAGCCATTTTTCACCACTAAAGGGGTGGGTGAAGGTAGTGGATTAGGTTTAGATATTGCTTACCGCATTGTCGTCAAACGGCATCAGGGCGACATTCGTGTTGATTCCCAACCGGGTGATACTCGCTTTCGCGTTCATTTACCCATCAAGCAATCCTCGCCCCATAAGGAAGAGAAACCCTAAAAACTTCTCTCGGTATTACAAAAGACGCGATCGCCTCTTGCTCAAAAAAATCTATCTTTCTATCATCGATTGAACTATGGATATTCGCTCCGCAAATACAAGACTGTTTGTCTCTGATGTCGAAGCTTGCTTTCAGTTTTACCGAGATGTAATGGAACTCCCAGTCATGCTCGAAGCCCTCAAAAATGGCTACGCGGAGTTTCAATTCGGAGAGACGACACTCGAACTATATAACCGCGAAGAAATGGCACATATGATTGGAACCGCTCATCAGCCATCTTCCGCCGAATGCCAAGATAATGTAGGTTTGGTTGTTATCGTGTCTGACCTGGATAAGGCACATCAGGAACTCACCCACAAGGGGGTTAAGTTTACGATGGCTCCCTGGAATAATCCTTCCTACGGTCTCAAAACTGCTTATCTTCGCGACCCGGATGGAACGTTAATCGGGTTATTTCAGCTTATATAAAGCGATCGCACTCAGATATTTTTAGCTCACACATCCTAGGAGTAATATTTGGCTGTTCGCGCTAGCCAAAGAGCTTGTTGAAGATGATCATCCCATGATTTCCGCAGGTGTTTGGGCGATCGCCGTGCCGTAAATAGGCTTTTTAGCTAAGGCGATCGCCTTTTGAATAGAGACGTTAAATGCAACCTCTACAACGCATTACACATCTCTACAACTGCCCTATTTATCCTTCCTGGGCAAGTCATACTCATAATGAGTATGATTAAACTAAGAGATAATACGACCCTGAGGAAGGAAAGAGGGAAGATTGAAATTCAATCGCTTTGAACATCTCAATCTGTCTTGCCGGAATTTAGAGGCAACGAAAAGGTTTTACCAAAGTGTATTTCCCGATTGGTATGTTCGTGCTGAAGGTCACAACGGGGATAGTCGCTGGATGCATCTAGGCAGCAACCAGTTCTATCTGGCTCTTAATGATGCACCCGAATTGCAGCGCATCCATGAGATTTACGAAAACATCGGCATTAACCATGTAGGTTTTGCGATCGCTGACGGTGAGGAGATGAAAGCCTGGTTAGACAAGAACGGCATCGACTATTACACGATGACATCGCCGGAAACGAAGCACCGCATTTATGTCACTGACCCAGATGGTAACGAAGTTGAGTTGGTGGAATATCAAGAAGATTACCCCTTGAAGTAAGGCAAAACAACATAATATTTGGAGGTTAAAAATGGCTCATCTTAGTCAACGTCGCTCGGAAAATATTAGCGGTGATTTTTTCGTTGATAGTACTTGTATCGATTGCGATACCTGCCGTTGGATGACTCCGGAAGTGTTTTACCGAGAAAACGGACAGTCAGCGGTACATCATCAGCCTGCTAATGAAGAGGAACGTTTGCGATCGCTGCAAGCTCTTTTAGCTTGTCCTACGGCATCAATTGGGACGGTAGAAAAGCCGAAAGATATCAAAGATGCTCAACTGAGTTTTCCGATTCCGATTGCAGAGAATGTTTACCATTGCGGCTATCACGCGGAAAATTCCTTTGGCGCGGCTAGTTATTTGATTGTGCGACCGGAGGGGAATATTTTAGTGGATTCTCCCCGCTTTACACCGCCCTTGGTGAAGCGAATTGAGGAACTAGGAGGGGTGCGTTACCTTTATTTGACTCACAAAGATGATGTGGCAGATCATCAAAAGTATCACGACCACTTTGGGTGCGATCGCATTCTGCACGAAGATGAAATTACGGCAGGGACACGTAATGTTGAAATTCAACTCACTGGTACAGAACCTAATCAATTAGCTCCTGATTTGCTAATTATTCCTGTCCCCGGTCACACAAAAGGTCATACCGTTCTTCTGTACAACAACAAATTCCTCTTTACAGGCGACCATCTCGCTTGGTCAGATGAACTTAACCAACTCATTGCTTTTCGCCGTGTCTGTTGGTACTCTTGGCCAGAGTTGATTGAGTCTATGGGTCGGTTGGCGAACTACTCTTTTGAGTGGGTACTTCCTGGACACGGACGCCGCCACCACGCCGATACAGAGACAATGCAACAACAAATGCAGCAGTGCCTACAGTGGATGCGATCGCGTTAATCATTTAAACGTTAATCTACCACCCCAAATGACTCCCAGAACGCCTGAAATTCCTGCTCCGCCTTCTGGGAGTTAGCTGCTTTTGCGTCTAATACAGCTTGCGTAATCTCCCCATCTTCAAACTGCTTCTTCGCCAGTTCCCACTCCAGCTTTTTGAGTTGATAATCTTGCTTCCTCAGGGTTCCTTCCACCGAACCAACCCAGTTAGGAAAACCTAAATTTTGACTCTCCCAATCTGTATTTTCAATGCTGGCGATCGCTTGCTCTCCCAAAGCCGTTTTGCTCTTTTCCGTCAGGCTTTGAAAATTGCTCAAGGCTCCCTCAACCTGCTTGAGGTTGTTCAGGGAATTGTCTAAGGCAAACCTTTGGTCAAAGGTATACTCAGCCGGCTCATCAGGATGAACAGATTGCAACGTCAGGGTAGAGGGATTCCCCTCAGCTACAGGTGAATCTGGCGATCGCTGATTGGAATTCGCCCGCAGTATACCCGCCCCCATAAAGGGAATCAGCATCAACGCCCCAGTTGCTAAAAGTATTGATACCTTACGTTTCATGATTAGTCTCCAAGATAAAACTGACAGTTTGGGCTGTCTGCTACCTTCTTCAACTTTAGCTAAGAGTTTTCCGTGAATTTTTAACGACGCCAACGGGGATTAATAAACTCACTCAATCCCTCTCCTAACAGCGATAGCCCCACCACCATCGAAGTCATTGCCAAACCCGGAAATAATGCCGTCCACCAAATACCAGTTGGTAGGGCGTCAAGTGCCTGACGTAAGTCTTGTCCCCACTCCGGCGTTTGTTCCGGCAGTCCCAAACCTAAGAATCCCAAGCCGCCTAAGATTAAGATGGCATCCGCTGCATTGAGAGTAAACAGCACGGGTACGCTTTGAATCACGTTCAGGAACAAGTAGCGAGATAGCACGCGGCTGGTGGGAGCGCCCATCGCTTGTGCGGCTTCGATGAATAGCTCTGTTTTCACGCTAGTGGTGTGGTTGCGAACGACGCGGTAATACTGCGGGATATAGGAGATACTAAGAGCGATCGCCGCATTAAATATCCCTCGCCCCACCACAAACGCCAGCGTCACCGACAGCAACAACCCCGGTAAGGTGTAGATGGTATCCATCAAAAACAACAACACCCGATCCAATTTGCCGCCGATGTAGCCACTCACCAAACCTAACGGTACACCGATAATCAAACTCAGCGTCGTTGCCAGCACAACCACTTGCAGCGCCGCCTGAGAGGCAAACAGTGTACGAGAAAAGACATCGTACCCCTGGCGATTCGTACCAAACCAATGCCGCGCTCCTGGCGGCTCATGAATTGGGTTACTCAGAGACTCCAGCGGATTTTGCAGCCATCCCCACGCCTGAAAGGCAGGAGCAAAAACGGCAATCAAGACAAAAACAACAGTAATCGCCAGTCCCACCATCATCAACTGCATTGAGAGACTAGGACGCGCCGACAAGCGAAAAAAGCGGAGCGGAGTAAATTTGGTTGTGGTCATGGAGAAAGTGTTACCTAAAGGCTATGTCTATGTGGCTAAATAGTATGTCTATTTCATAAAATATTGTAAATTTACCATCAAATGGAAGTGCTAGTTTGAACGGAATTAATGCCTCCTGCCTAATTTCCCTATCAAGATACACGTCATCTAAGTTATAAACTGGATAGGTTGTCATATAACTTAGCTCAAAAAGATTTTCTTTCTAATGAATGTCTTTATCAGAGATATACCCAAGAGAATTTTTATAAGTCATGTATAAATCTGTTCAACTCTTTAAGGCTCCTTTTTTTCTAGCCGCAATAATTATATTTTTTTGTTGGCTTATACTATTAGCTAGTAGTGGGGCTTTTTTTGATGGTTATCACTTTGCTGATGACCACGAAATTGCTGCTATGTATCATGATTTAAATGCTAATGGATCAAGTCTAATTAATACAATTGTTCAATGGGTTAAGTATGATGACTTAGGTGGCAGATTCCGACCCATTTACTATATCCACAGAATTTTGCAAACAAAGCTGTTTGGCTTTAATTTGTTTATCTGGTCTTTATATAACTTTGCTTTGGCAGTTTTTTCTACGTTTTTATTTTTTATATTTGCTCAACTTCTACATTTTTCTTTTCATATCTCGCTTCTATTTGCCTTCCTAATTACCTTAGGTTCACAATCTGAAGTTTGGTGGCAATTGGGACCCGCCGAAACTCTAGGCACATTTTTGCTTTCAGTTAGCCTTGTCTTTTTAGTCCTCAGTGTAAAATCAAGCAATTCCAAATTCAACTGGGAAATTTTGTTCCTTGTTTTTACAGTTTTATTATCACTAACTAAAGAAAGCTTTATTCTCATTCTACCAGCACTCGCTTTTCTCAAGGTTTGGATTTTTCGGAAAGAGAATAATCTGCCTTGGAAGCAAGCTATTCAAAAAAATATTTTAATCACTACTTTTCTTTCAATTATTTTTACTTTAGAAATTATCTATATTAAATACTATGTTGGAACTGACTTTGGATACGCTGGCTATGAAGGATTTAATTATCTTAATTTCTCTCGAACTTTAGATAGTATAAATCAACAACTTTTTATATGGCTTATTCTGGTCGGCTTTATTTTAGTTTTTCTGGAAGCAAGGATAATTAAAAACCATACATATTTTTATATTATTCAAAACCTTTACGAAGTCATAATCTTATTTTCATTAATTTTATTTCCTCAAGTACTACTTTACTCTAAATCAGGAATATCTTATAGCTACAGATATCTAATTCCCGCTGTTTTTGGCTATGCTATGTTAATTTTATTTTTAGTTAACTTTATCAAACAGAATAAAATTATCCACCTATTATTTTCATTAATTATTACTATTAATCTTTGTAGCCAGTTTCACTTAGCTTGGCATAATTCTTATATATTCTCAAAGGCAGGAGAGACTACAACTGCCTTGCTAAATACAATAGAGGTAAACACTAAGCCTCTAAGTAAAATATTAATAGTTGCCGATCCCATTAATCATCAACAATGGGCGATTTCTATGAAAAGATATCTTGCTTTTATTGCCGACAGAAGCAATCTCTATTTAAGCCTTTACAAAAATGGAAGTACAACTTACGATTTTCTTGATCCTGAGACTGTAAAAAGCTTTTATAATTATCAAACTTTGAGCAAGATTAAAGATAAGAAAGAAATTGATTGTGTTGTTATTCCTATCGATCTAAATGAGAAATTTTTACAGGACTCAACAGATTGGTTGGTGATTGATAATTTTAATAGTTATACGTTTCGTGCTTTAACGACTCCCAATAGTTATTTTAAGTTTTCTATTTACTGCAAAAAATAACTTAAAATATTGAGAGGCTCTAAAAAATAAACTGGATGCAACTGAAGAGTTTTCCTTAGTTGCATCCATATAAAGTTAGTCAAGTATTTCTACTAAACCATTATTAGTTAGTGGCTGAAACCCCTGCTGGCAGATAGCTTTCAATTAGCTTTCGATACTCACTCTTTTGTTTGATCCCTTGAACATGCTGTACTAATTCTTTGTCTTTGAAGAACTGTACGGTAGGCGTCCCCGTCACCTGGGCGTTCTCGGCAATCTCTCGCTCTTTGTCAATGTCAATTTCAACAAAGTGAATTTTGCCATCAAACTCATCCACCACTTTGTTGAGAATTGGCTTGAGGGTGTGGCAAGGGCCGCAGTTGGGAGAAACATACTTCACCATTATCAGGCGATCGCTTTCATGAAATAGCTTCCGCAACGCGTAGCCGCCTTCATGACGCGTATGAGCAATATTGAATACTTCTTCTGGTGATGCAGTCGTCTTCTCTTCCGTTAGTTCCGCTTCCGGTGGCGTTTCTGAAGATGGTTGCTGCTGGTGATACTCAGTAATCAACTGATGAGTAGAAAGCCAACGTTCGGCTAACATTGCTGCCATACAACCTGTACCCGCCGCAGTAATGGCTTGACGGAACTCATGATCCTGCACATCCCCAGCCGCATAGACGCCTTCGGTGTTCGTTTCTACCGAACCTGGCTTCGTCACAATGTAACCGACATCATCTAGTTCTAGCTGTCCCTTAAACAAAGACGTATTCGGTTTGTGACCGATCGCGTAAAACAGCCCCTTAACATGCAGGTCGCTCTCCTCACCTGTCTGAGTATTGCGAACTCTCACACCAGTCATCCGACCATTCTCACCGAAAACATCGACTGGCTCAGTGTTCCAGTGCACTGTAATTTTCGGGTTATTCAGAACGCGGTCTTGCATGGCTTTACTTGCCCGCAGCTCATCCCGTCGGACTAAGAGGTTGATATGGTCGCCATACTTCGTCAGGTAAACCGCTTCCTCCGCTGCTGAGTCACCACCACCGACTACCGCCAATGGCGCACCGTGGAAAATCGGTGTCGCACCATCACAAATCGCACAAGCCGAAATACCGTGACTCCAAAACTCACCTTCGCAAGGCAGCCCCAAGCGTTTCGCCGTCGCCCCCGTAGCAATCACAAGGCTATGAGCTTTAACTTCCCGTTCGTCAGAGCGGACAGTAAAAGGACGCTGGCTCAAATCAACGTAGGTAACATCTTCTGTATAGCACTCCGTCCCCCAGCGCTCTGCCTGGGCTTTCATCCGATCCATCAACTGCGGGCCGGTTATCCCTTCCGGAAAACCAGGAAAGTTTTCCACCTCGGTAGTGGTCATCAACTGCCCTCCCGGTAGTCCCCCAGCCTGAAAGCCTTCAAACATTACAGGCTTCAAATTCGCCCGTGCTGCGTAGATAGCAGCAGTATATCCAGCCGGGCCAGAGCCGATAATGACTACATTTTCTACTTGTGGATTAGACATACTATAAATGAACTCATAACGACTACGCTTAAATTAGTATAGCGGTTTTTGAGCAGATAAGGTAGCCCGTGGGAAGTGTTAGTGTAATCTGGCAGAAAACCCGTCCCTTTACTCAGAGGTCAGCAGGTAATTTTCCTGGCGAGTTTAACTTCTGACAGCAAACGGGGAATCCTCAAGGTACAGTTTGCTGTCTGTCAGACCCTTCCCACCTTAAGCAACTTTAAGCACTTAACAGCAGTAGGTAATCGTTATGGACAAGAAAGACCCAGACTTACTAGAGAAAGTTCGTCAGCAATTTGATTCTGGCCCTTATCCTAGACAGGCGCTGGAAAAATCTCCTAAAGATAATGTTGACTTTCTCTATATTCATAGTCTGATAACACCCTACTACCTGAGAAACCAAAGATTTATAGAAACTGAAGGCAAAGTAATTTTAGATGCTGGATGTGGTAGCGGTTATAAAGCTTTAGCTTTGGCAGAAGCCAATCCAGGAGCCAAAATCGTTGGTATTGATTTCTCAGCAGAATCTGTCAAATTAGCCCAAAAACGTCTGCAATATCACAATATCCCCAATGCAGAATTCTACACGCTAGCGATCGAGGAACTTCCTAGCTTGGGAATGGAATTTGATTACATCAATTGTGATGATGTTCTCTATCTTTTGTCAGATGCGGCTGTGGGCTTGAAGGCAATGAAGTCAGTTTTGAAACCAGATGGAATTATTCGTGCCAATCTCCACAGTTACTTGCAACGGTTTCATTACTATCGAGCGCAGAAAGTTTTTAA
The DNA here is from genome assembly GCA_019359445.1 of Kastovskya adunca ATA6-11-RM4. GTDB lineage: Bacteria > Cyanobacteriota > Cyanobacteriia > Cyanobacteriales > Coleofasciculaceae > Kastovskya > Kastovskya adunca. The sequence goes on from JAHHHJ010000006.1 coordinate 173,277, forward strand.
GATGATGGGTTTAACCGATGAAAACCCTCAAGAAATGGAAATAGAACTGGTTCGGGACACGATGAAAGCCTTAAAGGACAATGTTTGGCTCAAGGCGCAAACCTGGAATGCTCGTTTTGAAGAAGAGGACGAGGCAGTTCTAGCCAATCATCTACTTCAGGGCGACAAAGGCTCAACTATCCCCGAAATGTTTTCTGCTCTTGAGGCGGCAGGGTTAGAATTCATCAGCATGGTCAACTGGCGGCAATGGCAACTAATGGATTTGTTCAAAGATCCAGAGGATTTACCTTTGTTCCTTGCAGTAAGTTTGCCAGAAACTTCTATAGAAGAGCGGCTGCATCTATGTGAATTGTTATATCCTACCCACCGACTGCTGGACTTTTGGTGCGGGCATCCTAATCAAGCTAAACCTTGGGAGCCTGTTGCTGAATGGACAAGTTCTGATTGGCAAAAAGCCAAGGTGCACCTGCATCCTCTACTGAAAACCGCAGCAGTGAAAGAAGAACTCGACCTCCGCATCACACAACTACACCCGTTTGAAATCAGCAAGCAATTGCCGATCGCTAAACAACAGCTCTCAATAGACAGCACCATTACAGCTTGTCTATTTCCTCCACTATTAGAGTCGGCGCAGTCGGTGCAGTCATTAGTGCAGCGCTGGCAAAAGTTGCGACCTGTAGATCCTCTAACTCTCGAACGAACAACTGAGGATGAAGCTTTGGCAATCCTCCTACAGACACTGACTGGACTGGAAAGTTTCGGTTATGTGCTTTTGGAGTGTCAATCCTGAGTTACTCAAGATGCCGCAAAAAAAACTTTGGGGTGGGTGATAGGAAAAAGAGGATTAGTGGGTAAGTTACATCTAGGCGTTATACACCAAGCATCCCAGACCACCAGGAGAGAATTTTTATGAAACTGGACTTTCAAGCCAAATTTCTACAACACCTGAACCAGAAGAGAAAATCAGACGAAGGTTTCACCCTGATTGAGTTGCTGGTTGTAATCATCATCATCGGTATTCTAGCTGCTATTGCCTTACCTTCATTGCTCGGTCAAGTCAACAAAGCCAAGCAGTCTGAAGCCAAAAATAATATCGGTGCTTTGAACCGCGCTCAACAGGCTTACCAGCTAGAGTACAGTCAGTTTGAGACTGCTCTCACCGCCTTAGGTGTTGGCATAAGAAGCCAAACCGAGAATTACAATTACGACATTTCAGGCGACAAAGCCATTTCAGTCGTCAACAGAGGAACGGCGCGTAAGGCAGCGCTTAAATCCTATGCAGGGTTAGTGGGTACTGTCACTGGAGATTCTGTAACTGGTGAGGTGTTGACGGTCGCAGCAGCTTGTGAGTCGCCAACTCCTACTCAAACCGCATACGGCCCTACTCCTAATGGAGCCACAATCGCTTCAGCCACTCCTTGCGATACCTGGAAAAATTTGGGCAAGTAAGGCAGTAGAGGTTAGTTAAATCTAGTTCAAGCCTTTGCAGGCTGAACTTTTATTAAGAGTGGGTAGTGTAGATATAGCACTACTCACTTTGCTTTATTTTGAGGCTTTTTATGAACTCTCAATCCTCAACTACGGTTTTAGAGCAACAGCAGCAAGCTAGAGAGTATCTGCTCCAAGGAGACTACAGCCAAGCAGCGGTACTCTACGAACAGGTACTCACGGCTGAACCGGATATCAAGTGCCACTACTGGCACTTGGGGTTAGTGTTGTTGTTGCAGGAGCAAGTGGAAGAAGCGCAGACAACTTGGTTGATGGGAATGCTAGAAGGCGAACCAGAGCAAGTCGAGTTGTGGAACTCGGAACTCGCCCAGGTTCTGGAAGAAGAGGCGCGTCGGCGAGAAGGGCTTTCTGAAGATTCCGTAGCTTGGGCAATCCGGCAGCAGATTCAGGAAATTTGCCCAAAGGATATCAATAATTCTCTACATTTAATTTCGCTGGCAATCAAGCTAGATAGTTGCACAGAAGAGCAGTTGAGCGAGGTAGCCCAAATCCTTCAGGGGGAAAGCTCGCAGGAGGTAGAAGTTGAGCTACTTATACAAGTATCACAAAGTGTTTTAAATTATGCAGCTCTATATCCATCAGCACTAGAGTTTTTGGAAGCTTGTTTAGCCTATATCCACGATGAGCCTCAGGTTGTAGCCTTGCTGAATATCTTGATGCCTGCTGCGATTGAGGTCGGTTATTTCAAAAGGCAGCCGCAAATAGCAGCTCAGTTTCTGGAATTAGGATTGCGCTTGCGTGAAAATAGCCCAGATTTTTTGAACCATTTAGCTTGTTTTTATCAAAATTCCGATCAATATGACAAAGGTATAGAAACAGCTAAATTATTCTATTCCACTGTAGAAGAGTTGCCAGACAAAATTTACGCTAGCAAAACGCTACTCCGGGGCTATATGACTGCGGGTGGATTTTGGGAAGAAGCTTGTTCAGCTTTTCAGCAACAGCAATCAATGTTGGAATTGCTGCTTGCAGAACAACCGCTGAACCTCTCTCTCTACAGGGTGACACGTTTATTAAATTCCTTCTTTTTTGCGCCCTATTTTCGGGATCAGCCCCGGAGTAATCGACAAATACAAAATCAAGTTGCTCAACTTTGCCAAACGAATACTGAGCTCCAGGTGCAGGCTCTAGTAGAACGATATCGTCAGGGACATAAAGCTCGTAAATCCCTTCAAAACAGGAAAAAAGTATTAAAAATTGGTTACTTGTCTCATTGTCTAAAATCTCATTCTGTAGGCTGGCTGGCGCGATGGCTATTCCAATATCACGATCACGATAAGTTTCAAATTTATGCCTATATGTTTACCAGCTCAAATAGCTATGACTCTTTGCAGGAGTGGTACATGGAGCAGGTTCATACCGCCTACCTGTCAACAGATGTCAATACTTTAGCTGAACAAATCTATCAGGATGAAATCGATATTCTGATTGATTTGGACAGCATCACTCTCGACGGTACCTGTGAGGTACTGAAGCTAAAACCTGCACCAATCCAGGCAACTTGGCTGGGCTGGGATGCTTCAGGACTACCGACTATCGATTACTTTATTGCAGATCCTTTTGTTTTACCGGAGTATGCTCAGGAGTATTACAGTGAAAAGATTTGGCGATTGCCTCAAACCTTCATCGCTGTAGATGGTTTTGAGGTAGGTATACCTACTTTGCGGCGCGATCAGTTGAACATTGAGAGTGACGCCGTGGTATATCTCAGTGCCCAGAAAGGCTACAAGCGCCATATAGATACAGTGCGACTGCAAATGAGAATTATTAAGGAAGTACCGAACAGCTACTTCTTGATCAAAGGTTCATCAGATACAAAAGCGATTGAAGACTCTTTTACTAGGATTGCAGAAGAAGAGGGTGTAGATAGCAGCCGCCTCAGATTTTTGCCATCGACTCCCTCTGAGGCAATTCATCGGGCAAATTTAGGTATTGCTGATGTGGTGTTAGATACCTACCCCTACAACGGCGCAACTACAACTCTCGAAACTCTCTGGATGGGGGTTCCTTTGGTAACGCGAGTGGGTGAGCAATTTTCTGCTCGAAACAGCTACACCATGATGCTTAATGCAGGCATCCAAGAAGGCATTGCTTGGAGTGATGAAGAATATGTGGAGTGGGGCGTTCGCTTGGGCAAGGAGGCTGCGTTGCGGCAACAAATTTCCTGGAAACTGCGACAATCGCGGCAAACCGCCCCTTTGTGGAATGGCAAGCAGTTTACCCGCGAGATGGAAAATGCTTATGAGCAGATGTGGCAGCGATATATTGATGCTAGTTAGTCGGTGTTAGCCTTTCCCGAACAACCTGTTTGTAGAAGGCTTCAAGACCTGCGATACAGGCTTTGTCGTCAAAGAGATGATCTTGGCTGGCATTAATGCGTTCTGTAATATTACCTCGCCAAGCTGGGTCTAATCCCAACTTGACTGCAATCTCAATATAGTCCGCTTCATCTTGAGCAATTGTATCCGTCACGCCTAGCAGTTTCAGGAAGCTGTCAGAGTGGCGACCCCGCATGAACTCCCCTGGGCAAGTGACAATGGGAAGGTTGCACGCGATCGCTTCTAAGCTAGTATTCCCACCCGACCAACTCAGGGTGTCGAGGTATACATCAGAAAGCAAGTTAATCATTAGATAGTCAAGCCGCTCTGGAATGGTGAGAAACGCGCAGTAGTCCTCGCTCTTGAGACCAACTTGAGCAAAAGCACGGCTTAGGCGAGGCTGCAGTAAAGTGCCACGCAAAAATATAAACTGTGCTTGGGGAACACGGCGAGCGATCTCAGCAAAGATGTAATCGTATTGCGGCAGGTACTTGAATGGCGCTTGGCAACATAAATACAGGACTGCATCATCACTGAGCTGGAAATCTGAGCGAGTTTTTAGGCGTGGGGGGATATAGGGTTTAGGATAGGAAACGCCAATGTTGGGTAAGCGAATTAGCTCCTCTGAGTAGTGCTCTTGGGCATTTTCCGGTTCCATTAACTCGCTGGACAAAAAGTAATCGATTGTCGGCAAACCCGATGTAACTGGATGTCCCCAAGCTGTACACTGCACGGGTGCAAGCCGCAGGCTAGCAAGTTGTAGAGTTTGTGCATCCATGCCAATCTCTGGAAAGACAAGAATATGCAGTTGATCGGCAAGGATTTGTTGGCAAACAGCTTCTAAGTTATGAGGAATGTGGTGAAATACATCACTGTATTCCTGAAATTGTTGCGTGATGGGGTCGGGAGTATTTCCGGTATAGTAACAGTAAATTTCAAAATTTTGGCGATCGCAGTATTGGAGCCAACCCGTTAACCAAAGTGTTCCACTATAAGAGTGCAGATAGGCTGAAACATAGCCAATACGGATCTTATTATTCTCCTTAAGTGAAGGCATTGATAACGGGGTAACCCATTGAGGGTAATTAGCCGCCATAATCTTATGCTCTAAGTTTGCATACTGACGTTGCAACTCTACGTCGTTGTGGGCTTGGTAGGGCAGGTAAAAATTTGTGAGGCGACTGATACCTGCTAGTTTATGCTTTTTCTCTTCAGGCGTTTCCAGGGATGTTTGCTGAATTAAATCTTTTAAACCTTTGATAAATTGCTGACGGTAAAAGCTAATTTCAGCTTGAGTATCGTAGACAATCGGTAAGAGTAAGTGTTTGAAAAGCGTAAAGGTGTAATTGTCAGGTTGTAAACTTGATGCTACCTCTGCACAGGCGATCGCTTCTTGAGTCTGCCCACTCCTTTGCAAAGCGACAATTAATGAGAAATGAAAACTACTCTCGGTGGGATGAACTCTAGCCGCTTCTCGCAGGGTATGCAAAACTTGATCGGGCAGACCCAGTTGTTGAAAACACTCGATCAAGCGTCCATACAGCTCAACATCTCCAGTTTGAGTTTCGAGGATATGTTGATATTGCGCGATCGCCTCTTGCCATCTCCCCTCTTGGAAGAACTTATCACTTAGGTAAAAAAAAACTGCTCAGGTTGCTGGCTAAATTTATCTAGCTCGTAGGTAGGAAGATTGTCTACATGCGCTTGGGCGATCGCTTCTTGATTTTCCTGCTCTAAACTAATTCGTCCGTGAAGGTGAGGCAAAAGTGCATCCCACTGAATCTCACCGAGTGTTCCCACCAAGGAAATTTCTACTCCCTCGCTAACATCTAAATCTTCCTGCATCAAAAGATTCATTGCTGCGCCAGACAAAAGCAGGTTTGCATCTTCGTCGGAGATGCCACTGGTATCTACTAGCAGAGTGATGTTATTTTTATTGGGATGAGTGGCGATCGCTCTAATTATTTGCTCTAACTCTGTACCTAAAAGCTCTTCTGACTGAGACCAATCGGGGAAAATAACTAAATTAATGTCCTTTAGATTTAAAGACAGAAGCGTTGCATCAACTAATACTGAACTAACTGTATTCGCCATTTTTGACCAAGAAAACTTCTTCGCTTGTTCTAAACCAGCAGCAATTAATGAGTGGCGAACAGCAGGCTTTTGCACTTCACAAAGGGCATTAACCATTCCATCAATATCATCGTCATTTACGTATAAAGCGGCTTCTCCTGCCACTTCAGGAATCGAGGCATTGGGACAAGTTATGACAGGGCTACCACAAGCCATTGCCTCAAGCACAGGTAGTCCAAAACCTTCATACTTCGACGGATAAACCAATGCCACAGCACCGGAATAAGCTGCTCTCAACTCTTCATCGCTGAGTTGTAGCATATAGACAACACTACCTGATGTATAGGCTCTCCACTCATCGGCTACTAAACCACTACTACCTGTACAAACGAGATCAAAACCATGACTACTATGAAGTTGGGCAAAAGCCTGTAAAAACAAAATAGTATTTTTATAGCCACCCATACCAACAACCATAAAGTATGGTTTTGAAATACCGTACTTGTTTTTAAAGGTATTAACCTCTGCAACATTTGTTGGAGAGAAAGTACTTTTAACTCCACAAGGGGCTACTGTTATGGACTCTGGGGATATGTCCGGAAAACACTTTATCAGGTCACGCGCTGTATTTTCTGAAATTGCCATGTAGGCAGAAGCTTGTGCAATAGCATGATGCTTCTCTCGCCACATAGGATTATTTAAATCCCATCCCAGGAGTTCTGGGATCATGTCATACGCCATGAAAACAGAAGGCGTTGTAATGGGAGTTGTGTAGTAAGTGGAGATAAATATGTCTGCGCCTTCTTCATCACAGACTTGCTGCAACATTTCACTGTCAGCATCCGTACTGTTGTAGTCATAGGATGCTACAGTCCGATAGCGGATACCAGGGATTTTTGGCACAGTTCCAGCTCGATCAAGTACAACAGTATGTTGTGCAAAACCATTTGCAGCCCACTCTTCTAACAATGTTCGCCATAGGCGAGCAATACCAGTTTGATATAGTTGAAAAAATACTCCGTCTATAACAACTAAGGTCTTTTTTGTTTTAAACGTTGAATATGTGTTTACAGTAGTTTTTTGGTCAATCTTTGGATCTTGATAAACCAAAGAACTAGAGTTATTACCTAAAACTAAAGAAAATTTGTCAGTAACTTTAGTAAGCTCTATGATAGCAATTGCGTTAGCATGTGGCCAGGGCCAATTATATTCAATATCAACTAGTTGATCGGATTCTGTTTCTTCTAACCAAACTTGATATGGACGGCACTCGCCGGCGCTCTCCAAAACTAACTTTTTCATATACTGTATAGATACTGCTTCCGGCGGAACTCTATACTTAGTTTCTAATAGTTTTAGATATTCCTGATCAAACTGAATGTACCATTCCCCATCAATAAGCTTTCCAAAAGGAACTGTGATAAAAGCTTTTCCATTCTTAAACAACAATTGATAAATTTTAGTAATTGCTTTTAAAGGTGCTTCCAAATCACGAACTATAACCTGCTCCCCATAAGCATCTGAAGGAGCAACTCCTTGTCCTATATGTTCTACAGTAGAGATTGAAACGATAGCATCATACTTCTCATCTGAGGGAAGAGCCATTAAATCTACATTATCTACACCTAAATCAACTTCAAATTTATCTACTATGCGCCTTGGTCTAATCCCTAGATACTCACTTAGAGAATTTTCATAGTAACTAAGCACATTACCTACTTCAAGTATTCTATCCTTCTTAGTCAGATTCGCGAGAAAATCAAAAGCTATTGGAATCTCTACATCTCTCTCACTCCAATTGTTAAACTTAATTTTATTGTAGTAGAGAAATTTATTTTTAAAAGAAAACCTTTCTTTTTCTTTCATACCTTTTTTAGTCAACTATATCTAACATGACTATTTGGACAAAACAGTTTTATAAGCAGCAATTGTCTCACGAGTACACTTTTCCCAGCTAAAGTTCTGGGCTTGTTCTAGCGATTTCATTGACATAGTCTCTCGTAAAGATGGACTGTTGTAAATTTTTAACATACTTTGACACAATTCATCACTATCTGTAGGATCAACCATAATTCCTGCATCCCCAACTACTTCAGGAAGAGAGGATGTATTTGAGGTAATCACTGGGACACCACACTGCATTGCTTCTAAAGGTGGAAGACCAAATCCTTCATAAAAAGACGGATATACGAATGCCAGGGCATTACTATAAATTGCAGCTAAGTCCTCATCCGCTACACGTCCTGTAAGGATTATTCGGTTCTTCAGGAAGTTTTGTTTAGAAATTTCTTCCAAAATTTTGTCGTAGTCCCAACCTTTGCTGCCGACTAATACAAGGTATAGATCTTGTATATTTTGTTCTTGAACTAACCTAGCAAAGCATTGAATGACACGATCGATGTTCTTTCTAGGTTCTAATGTACTTAAACTCAAAATGTATGGCTCATTAGGAATACCATATTTATTGCGAACAAAGTCAAGCTTTTCAGAAAGTCTACATTGATAGAAAGTTTTTGATGCCGCTGCCAAGGGAGTAACAAAAACTCTCTCAGGATCAATCGCTAAATAGTTACATAGATCATTTTTAGTCGCATAAGATATACAAATTATCCAATCTTTGCTGATGTCTAAACTTTTTAAGGAACGATAAATGATATGATTTTCTATATCCGTTGTTTCTTTTAAACCAAAAAATTGAGGATAAAGAATTGGAATAATATCACAGATAGTTGAAATTTTGCTGATCTTATTTACTTGCTCCATCTGCTGAGGAATTGGATAGTAGTTGAAGTGAATTATGTCAGCTTCATCTAAAAGACTTCCATACATTAACTGAGAATATTTGCTGATTGTAGTTTTAGTCTTGTCTAAAGATTGTTTTAACTCTGCAAGTAAAGACTTGTAATCTGATTGCTTATTAAGTGAGTCGCTAATTTTTGCGTAAATTTCAAGCATTGCATTTAGCTCACTTAATTTGCCAGAAAAATTTGTCATAAAGTTGGAGTGAGCTAAAGGAACTCCTCTAAACTGTGGATTTGAGTCTAAGTATTCTAAACAAGCCTTGATAATTTGGAAAGATGGACTACCACAAAAAGTTAAACTACACTCTTCGGAGGTTGCTAAACCGTAAGCAACATTTTCGACAACTCTAGCAACGCCCGTTCGAGCAAGAGGATTATGCTGACCTATCCCAAGAACTGATATATCATAAAGAACTTTCATAAACTCTTCCTAGAACAACAAACCGTTAAATTAATGAATAGGCAATGCTTGTATTGGTTGTTCTTACGTCAATCCAAGCTAATGGCGCGACAAGCTTAAAGTACTGGGTAGAAGTAATATCAAATAATCTTTAATTCTAAGATTTGAAGGTTCAGTCAACCTAACAAATTAAACGGGATGCACCACTACATCTATTTCATCATTTTAGGCGTGGCACGTCACTATTTTGAGCTAAGTGACAAAATCAGGTAAGTGTAGGTAGGTTGGTTACTCTTTCCCTCACTCCTTCTCGCTTACGCCTTCACTTCCCTCACCCACTTGCTGCTTCACTGCCGCTAACAGCGCTTTGTAACTTTCTTGCTCAGGATTCGTCTCAACGAGCTTCTCTAACGGTGCAACGGCACCTTGTAAGTCCCCAATCTCCAATCGCGCCTGTACTAGTCCCTGGAGCGCTGTTTGGTTCTCTGGCTCCCGCTGCAAGACTAGCTCGTATCCTTTTGCCTGATTTTCTAATTGCGCGATCTGTGGGTTTGCTGCTGTCTCAGTGGCGGTAGAGGTTGGCTGGGCGTTCCCGAAGAGTCCGACAAGCCCAAAGACTGTAGAGCCAAGGAAGGCAAAGGCTGAAAATAAGATCAGGATTTGCTGGAGCGGTTTTTTTTCAGACATCGGTTGGTGGGTGGCTGTGTAAGAAAGTAAACACGTTAGTTGACTCGCTACTCTTAACTTACCCAATCCTTGATCAGATGCGATCGCCCCTCAAAATTTTCTTAACGTTAACGAAGCGCGATCGCATTCTAAAAAAGGCTAGTCAATTAGAAAATAAACACAAGTCGCAACTGCCACTCTTTTCCCTGGCGAGTTAATTCGATTTGCTGGATGAACTCTCGAAAATAAAATCGACGCTCTGGTTCTGAGAGATCGAGCCAAAACTGAGGCAGAGAAATCGCTTGGGCAAGTTCTCGCAAATTCACAGGAGGGAGGGCGGCGAGTTGAGTTTGCAGTTGGGAAATTTCCGTGCGGAGTTTGTAGGTACGTAAGTCTGACGTTTCCGCATCCAGCACGCCAGTGGCTGTCAGCTCGGGTAGCTGGTTAATAATGTCTTGCTTGCTACTAATTTGGACGGTGAGCGATCGCTTAATTCCATCAATTCCTGGTAGATTCATCTCTGCCACCGCACGGGGTAAATCGATCGTAATGCGCTCAATTGTCTGTTCCAGGATGGACTCGTAAGGTAGGGCGCGGCATTTAGGACGTTTCGGGCAGTTGAGGGGGCGCAGGTAGAGATATTCGGTATCTGTGCGAGGTCTGGTGACGCGGGTAACGCCCATCGGAGACTGGCACTCGCCACAAATGACCAAACCCGCTAGAGAACGCGGGGCGCTGGCGGTACGAGGTGGCATACTGCGGTTTCGCCGCAGCAGTCGGTCAATTTGTGCCGCTTCTTCCTTGGACATCAGCGGGACATGGGTATCGGAGATGACTTGATTGTTTTGATAGGCAAGATTACCCCGATACACGGGATTCGTCAGCCAGCGGCGTCCGGTTGAGACGGAAATTTTTTTGCTGTATTTTTTCTCCAAATACCGCACCGCGCCCCGTAAAGAGCCATAGAGGATGAATTGTTCAAAGAAATCTTTAACGACAGGGGCGGTACTACGATCGAGAAGGTAACGGTCTTTCCCTCGTCGGTAGCCGTAGGGGGCTTTTCCTGGCGGTGGCAGGGCTTTGAGGCGATTGCGAGCATGTCCCTGGCGGATGCGGCGGCTGCTAGCTTCTTGCTGCATCTCTTTGAGCAGCTTGAGCAAACCCACCTGAGTATTGGTATGGGTGAGGGCTGCCGTTAGGGGTGACGAACTGTAGGATTGTTCGGTGGCAACGATTTGGACACCCAGGGCTTCAATTTGTACGAGGCGATCGCTTACGTCCTCCACAGAGTCACCCAGTTCTTCCAAACGTCGAATTAACAGATACTCCGCCGCTACAGTTTGGCAATCCTCAATCAACTGCTGTAGCTGCTGACGCCCGCCCATATCTTGATACACCTGCTCTACTTCCCAACCCCAAATTGACGGCTCGGATGGCGGCTCTAAGAGGGGATCGCTGTAGAGGTAGGCAATGATTTTCATCGCAGAACCCAGCTACTCAGACGATTCAAAATATATAAGCCATGCTCACGATTGAGAAACCAAAACACATCAGACAGCCCATATTTCAGCCTGTCTGGGAGAGTTTGAACCATCGCCTGATTGTGCAGTTGAAACGCAGAGGAACGCTCATGTTGGCGCAAAGTTACATAGAGGAGTTCAGTTGGTTTTCGTTGTATGCGGTTGCTGGGTGTCGCCTTTGAGTAAGGGATGGAAGATCAACTCGCAGATACCTGAGTCAACTCAACGATATTGCTGTCAGGGTCTTGGGTAAACAGGGCTGCACGACCAGAAGCACTCATCTGTACGGGACAGTTGTTTGCTAGCAGTTTCTCTTTGGCGGCATCCAGATTCGTTACGCCTAGAGCAAAATGGGGATTACGTCCCCACTTTTCATTATGTCGCTCAACTGCAAGACCGGGATGAAGGATTAAGTGTAATTGGAACTGACTGATCTGATACCAGGTACCGGGGTACTTCAGAGATCGGTCTATTTTTTCTAACCCCAACACATTGCCATAAAAATTCTCTGATCGTTCTAAGTCAGAAACAAGAATTGCCGTATGAAGACACTGAGTAATTTCCATAGCAATTGATAAAGAGTACTGTTCAAAATCTGAGTGTGAAAGACAACAGGACTACCCTCCACAGGATCTCAGTAACCAGCCAATGACGATCCCCAGCCCTCCAAAGCGGACGGCTTGCCAAAATGGTTCTTTCAAGCTTCCCCAAGAAAACAAGCGGCTTTCTAAATTGAGTTCTATCGTCTCTAATTCGGTTTTAATTCGCTTTAATTCAGCCTTTAATGGCTGTCGCTGACTGATGGGGAGCCGTTGTTCTTTCTTAATTTGTTTTTGACGCTGTTGTAGTTCATTCTGCCGTTGCTGATCGCGCTGAATCTGAGCAAAACGTTCTTTCAGGTCAATGAGCGATCGCTCGGCGGCGGCGATCGCCTGTTCAATGTCGGCTTCATTGAGGTGGGGATCAGAGCTGGTGGCGGATGGCTCTGACGGTTCTTGAGGCGTTTTCATGCAGGCAGAGTACAGTAAAAATAAACCTACGTGTGCCTTCAGTATGCCTGAATCAACCCAAGTTACCAAAGCTGATGCCTTGAATGCCTTGAGTACTCTGGAACTGGCTCAAGCTCTAGCAGAGCGTCTGGCGATCGCCCCGAATGATTGGCACCGCTTGAAGTCTAACCGCAAAGCCCGCGCCAGCGAACAAGCTGCCGCCGCCTTGGTATTTCTCTTAAAAGATCACTCGGAAGACGCTCTTGCCCGCTTTCAGCAGGCGTCTGGATGGCTAGACCGCTCGATTTCTGCCCCACCTTGTCCAACTCACGGTTCCCGGAGCAACTAGTGCAGTAAAGGAAGCCGGGAGCGGCTGTTGACGTCTTTACAGAGCCTCAATTCTGTTCCTTGGCAATTCCAGTGAACCTGATCAAAGATATGGCGGAGGAGACATAATCCTCTGCCATTTTCTGCTTCTTCGTTAGGTAAATCTTCACTTTGACTCTCACAGGGAACGGCAAAACCCGACCCTTCGTCGGAAATAACCCACCAGTACTGTTCATCTTTTACCAAAAAATGAACGACTACCGTCTTACATGGGTCTAATTTATTACCGTGTTTTGCTGCATTTACCAACGCTTCTTGCAGCCCCAATCGCAGTTCAGGATGCCAACGGGGAGGAATTTGTTCTAGCAACAAATCTAGAATTGGACAAAGGTAGAGGGTAGAAGCGAAGCTAATCGTGCCCCAGTCGCGTCTCACTGGACGCAGTGATATAGCAATCACTCAAAAACACCTCTAGGTCTTGTTTAGTGGACTTTAAAAACGCGCTCAGCCTCATGGCATACCTCGCGATCGCGGCGACTGCACTCTAACATTTGCTACTGAAGCTATACCTGCACCTGAGTTGTTTGCTCAGGAATAGATAAAGCTGATAGCGCTTAGGACTAACTCCTATAAAGTGCAATTAATACCGCCTATTTAAACGAGAACTTCATTCGGATTTTGGAGCCTACCTGCACCCTTATTTTATATGTCTGGCCCAAAGAATGATTGCAAACGTTAATAGATAATAACGAAATGCACTAACTTCTTTAATTTCGAGGCAGCAATGTTCTTCTATTACTAATAAAAGAACCTGTCTCCTCCATAATACCGAAGTTTCTCCTTAAATACCAGACTACTGTCTCAAACCTCAGCGTTGTAAGAAGGCAGCGCATTCAACGTGAGCGGTTTGAGGAAAGAAATCAGCGGGTTGGACAAAGGTTAATTGGTAGCCGCCTGATTGACATAACAGCTTGAGATCCCGCGCTAAAGTTGCAGGCTTACAACTTACGTAAACAATCTGCTTGGGTTGCAGTTGCAGGAGGGTTTCGATCACCGTGCGATCGCATCCCTTACGGGGTGGATCTAGTAAGACCACATCCGGTACGATCCCCAGTTGTGGCAGCAAGGTTTCCACCGATCCCGTCTTAAAGCTAACATTGGCGATCGCATTACGTTCGGCATTGAGTTGTGCTTGCTCCACAGATGCCGCTTGCACCTCCAAACCAATCGCCTCTCGTACCCGCTGTGCCAAAGGCAGCGTAAACGTTCCAATGCCACAGTAGGCATCGAATAACACCTCATTACCTTGAAGGGAAAGCTTCTCTTCAATTACCTTTAACAGCGCCTCTGCTGCTTCCGTATTGACTTGAAAAAACGTCTCTGGCAAAAGCTGGAACTCTAAGCCAGCAAATTCCTCTAGCAAATAAGGCTCGCCCGCCACACAACGCGTTTCGGAGCCAAAGATGGCATTAGTACGCTCCGAGTTGCAATTGAGGAAGACACCCACCAGTTTTGGGTAGCGGGACAGCCAAGTTTGCGCTTGGGCTTCAATATCGCCTAAGTTCCAACTTGTGGTCACCAATGTCAGCAGCATCTCACCTGTCCGGCGTCCAATCCGCAGCGATAGGTGACGCAGCCGTCCCTGGTGACGACGTTCGTCATAGATTGACCATCCCCGTTGCTCAATGTCCTGTTTAATCTCAGCCAACAGCGGGTTCAATCGGACATCTTGCACGGGACATTGATTGAGGTTAACGAGCTGGTGGCTGCCTTTTTGGTAATATCCGGCTTGTACCTGACCGCTAGCGGAACGTTTTAGAGGATAAGTGGCTTTGTTGCGATAGGCAAGAAAATCGTCACCACTTAGGATGGGGGCGACGGGGACGGCGGTAAAGCCACCAATGCGTTCCAACGCTTGCACCACTAAATTTTGCTTCGCCACACGTTGATACTCATAATCAACATGTTGCCACTGACAGCCACCGCACTTATCAGCAACGATGCAGTGGGCTCGGATGCGATGAGGAGATGGCTCCAGAAGTTGGTGCAGCTTACCTGTAGCATAGTTGGATTTGACATTCAGCAGGCGAACTAAAACGCGATCGCCACTCACCGTATCGGGTACAAACACCACCCGCTTCCCTAAACGTCCCACCCCATCACCGGAATCACTGAGATCGGTGATGGTCACCTCTACCAACTGACCTTGTTGGCAAGGCTCAGAAGCGGGATCAAAATCAAGTTTATTTGTCTTATCTGGTGGTTGAGTTACAGACACCGTACTTTCCTCTCTTTCTTTGTGTCGCCGTGAATCGTTAAACTACAGAAGTTACCTGAGTTAACCAAACCCCATAGTATGAGTGTAGTTAGCCAAGTTATTCTCCAAGCCGACGACCAACTCCGTTATCCCAGCTCCGGCGAACTCAAAAATATCCAAGAGTTCTTGCAAACTGGGGTGCAGCGGATGCGGATTGCGTCCACGTTAGCGGAAAACGAAAAAAAGATTGTTCAACAAGCCAGCAAACAGCTTTGGCAGAAACGCCCGGACTTTATTGCTCCGGGGGGGAATGCCTACGGCGAACGTCAACGAGCCTTGTGTCTGCGTGACTACGGCTGGTACCTCCGGCTGATCACCTACGGACTCTTGTCTGGTGACAAAGAACCAATTGAAAAAATTGGTTTAGTTGGCGTGCGGGAAATGTACAACTCCCTCGGCGTCCCTGTAGCTGGTATGGCTGAATCAATCCGTTGCTTGAAAAATGCTTCTCTCGGTTTACTAAGTGAGGATGAGGCTAAAACAGCCGCACCTTACTTCGACTACATTATTCAAGCCATGTCGTGATATCCTCCCCCACCATAATCTCTGATTTGGTGGGGGATTCCCTGGAATTACTTCTAGGGTTTCCTGGTTACTCTCTGGCGAGATTGCGCCACTTCCCACATCAAATAAATTTCCTGCTTGTGCTTGCGTATGTTTGATCTTCAGCGATACCGCTGGAGTCTCTTTTTTTTGGGGAGATTTATTTCCTCAAAGACAAATGCTAACAAAAAACCGACAGTCTCTTGTGCAGAACCTGTCGGCTGGTTGTGTGTTCCCTATTGATGACTCGGCTAGAGTTCAGTCGCCTTTTAGTATGACCACATGGTAAGGATCTGATGGAGATCTAGATCAGTAAGTCAGTGTGAATCCGATCACAGCCAAAAAAGAGGTGATTTTTCTCCCATAGCCATCCTCGATGAGTTAGGAAATATCTAGGGTTGCGGTGTAGGGGTGTATAGCTATATGCCCCTACCCAAGAGTTTGCCAATGATCTAGAACGGCTATAGTCTCTAGTGTTCCTACTATTTTCTTCTCAATACAGGCAACTTTCCTCTTTCTCTGTTTTACAACTTTTGAAAATGGGTTGATTTCGATGGCAACAATCTGTACAAGTTAGGTTGTGGTTTAGTGGTGAGAACGCTTATTGCCCACCAGCACCGCAACAAATGGCATTTATCAAGAACCTGCCACGATTTTCTCTAATACTGCTCCTGTTTACGTACAGTATCTTTGGTTGGTTGTTATCCGCTGTCGAAGTGTCTCCTTGGACATGGTTGATGGGTGCGGTGTATGTTTTACTGATTGCCTCAGCGCTAACGGCTCCTTTAACACTGATGAAAAGCGTGTTTGGGGCTTGGCTAGAGTCAGATACTAGAGCGTTTCTTTCTATAGTCGTCGGGGCACTGATTAGTGTAATCATCCTCAATTGGTTTGAAGTGTTTATGCGTATTTTGGTTTTAATTGCCGCTAGTACCCTGGCAAGACTAGATATGCAGACCGCTGGATATAAGGAATGGCCAGCTTTCTGGGTTTTAGCCATTGTTTCTATAGCTGGATTTGGATTAGGTATAGTGCTCCACCAGCTTGTTAATTTTTATCATTTGGCTAATTACCTACCGCAGATCTTTTTCTCGTCCTCCCAAGTATCGGGGGGGTGAAGGTTCTAGAATGCGGCATCAACTGCATCAGGGACGATAACTTGGTACGGTAGCCAAAAGAGGAGGCGATCGCTACAATACTTAATCGGTCTGGGGAAGTCGAATTTTCACGGTTCCTTCTGGTGTCGTAATTACTTCTCCGCCCAGTTCCTCTACCTGATTAATCGCAATCTGGCGCGATCGCTGATCGGAAACATTACTTAAAACCATTGTCCATGCACTAATTTGAGCCGACTTACTGTCAGGATTATCAGCGAGAAACTCAGCCGTTCGACGCGATATAGCGGCAATTGTCTGACTTTCTTGATCGGGATGCGTACTTGCCCACTCTGCTGCCTTTTCAAAAGACTGCCTTGCCGCCTCAGCATCACCCAAGAACAGCAATTCATCAATTGCCTTTTGCCGCCAAACAATATAAGACTGTCGAGGTGCTTCGGGAGAAAGGGACTCTAGTCCTTTTTCCATGAGTGCAATCGAACGTTCTGGCTTCGCTGCATATAGGGAACCACTGGTTGAGAGATAGAGGTAAGCGTCTAAGAAGTGGGGATCTTGCTCGACAACGACTTCAAAGTATTCTGGGCTGAGTCCGTATCCCGTAACGGCGCGCACTGGCTCATCCCCAAAGTACTGAAGAAAATTTAGAAACGCCCAGTCTGCCAGCAGATTGTCAAAACCAAAGCTGGGAATGTTTTGTAACACTTCAATACGGAGTTTTTCTGCCTCAACGTCTTGCTGGAGATCTTCAGGCGAAGCCGTACTAGCTCGATTACTCAAACGATGGAGCTGCGGCACCTGTAGCAGTCCCACCGCCACAATACACCCCAACGCCACAAGGGATGCCCAAAGGGACTGATTGAGGCGTTGAGTCAACGGTAAAGGCTTTGACATGTTACTGAGGTATCGACTTAAGTTGATTGATATCTTCCCGCCGCCAATTCGGAGTAGGGAATATAGCGGGGGATTCCCAAAATGACGCTTTGGGTTTCCTCTTTCCACGACTCGGCTTGCATTGAGGAGTTGACTCACTCCTTGCAGAGGTCGATGTCTCCAGAAGGGTTAGTTCCTGTGGGGCACAGGGTAGGAAGTGCTAATTTCAGGATACACACACTCTCTCTAGTCTTGTGAGTTTTGGGAAGTTTACGGCACAGGCGTTTAAGCGCTTTCTAAGAGGTTCTGGATTTGACCGGAGTCCCGTGAAAAAGTCAGTCCTACGCTGGCGGCGAACCCGTTGATGAAATTTCTGGAGATGTTCCGGCGGAATGTCTCTACCAGAGATAAATTGTCCTCAGCGATGTGTCTACGGCTATGACGACGGCGTCTGGGGTAGGGATTTGGTGTCGAAGCACCACCATCTGAACCATCTGAGGGAAAGTAGAGAGATATCCCCAGGCAAAACTGTAAATCGTGGTCACGTACCCCCGGCTGAAGCACGGGGGCTGGAATAAGCTCAAGCCATAGAGCGATGTCAGGTTAAACGCGAGACTAGACTACGCCATCAGGCAAGCTGAACGACTTAGCGCGTGGCAGCGCCACCAACGCTAGAGACACCTCCCTCATCCCTAGCCTCTTGAGTCGTTAGCGTCAAAGGGAAGTACATAGTTAGGCTTATCGCCATGCCATCTGTACCTGTTGTCGATAAAAATCAGCGTCCCTTGATGCCCACTACGGCAGAACGCGCAGAGCGCTGGATTCAAGCTGGCAAGGCAACGCCATTTTGGAAACGCGGTGTATTCTGCGTTCGGTTGAATGTCGAGCCGTCATCGCGGTTCACCCAGCCCGTTGCGGTGGGAATTGACCCTGGCTCAAAAAGAGAAGGGTTTACCGTTAAATCTCAATCTCATACCTATCTCAATGTACAAACTTATGCCGTGGATTGGGTCAAAGATGCCGTTGAAGCAAAGCGCCATATGCGACGTGCAAGACGATTTCGTAAAACTCCCTGCCGCCAACCTCGATTTAATCGCCAGCGTGGCGGGCTTCCGCCTTCGACTAAAGCCAGATGGCAATGGAAACTGAGAATTGCCAACTGGCTCACAAAGCTATTTCCGATTACAGCTTTTGTGGTCGAAGACATCAAAGCTCCCACGTTCAAGAAGGGGTGGAAGTGGAATGTGAGGTTTTCCCCGCTTGAGGTTGGGAAGAAATGGTTTTACTCCGAATTAGAACGATTTGCCCCCGTTCATAAGCTGCAAGGACACGAAACCGCAGAGCTTCGCAATCAGCTGGGACTGAAAAAGTCGAAGCAAAAGTTATCCGACAAGTTTGAAGCGCACTGTGTCGATAGCTGGGTGTTAGCCAACTGGTACACCGAAGGTCACGACAAACCGGATAACACCCGATTAATTGTCATCATTCCGCTTCGGTTCCATCGCCGTCAGTTGCACCGATTCCAGCCGGGTAAAGGAGGAGTCCGCTCGCCCTATGGCGGAACGATATCGGCAGGATTTAAGCGGGGCGGAATCGCCAAGCATCCGAAATACGGCGTTGTCTATATCGGAGGTGCATCGAAAGGAAAGGTGAGTTTGCATTCCCTGGAAACGGGGAAACGGTTGTGCCAGAACGCCAAGCCTTCAGATATCAAGTTTTTGTCGTTTAATTCATGGAGAACAATACATGCTGCGAACTAGACGGCGGTCACTGAGCCGGGTCGAAGTGCGGTTGAAACCGTGGTCGTTGACTTGTACTGAGCCTTGTCGAAGTAGCCTAGCCGAAACGCACGAGTCGATGCACCTCCGCCACATCAATGATGGCGGTTTCCAAGCTCCCGGAGGTTCGTGATGAGCTTTTTCGACAAATTAAATGCCGCGATCGCCCGCAATCAATCCTTACTCTATGTAGGACTTGACCCCAATCCCGAATTAATGCCGGAACGTTACTGTTCTGGTGAAGATACTACCCGGCTGATCGATGGGTTGTGGGAGTGGCTGCAATTTATCATCACCGAAACCGCCGATCAAGTCTGTGCCTACAAGCCCACTCTGGGCTTTTATGAAGCTTTGGGCGTTCCGGGACTAGAACTGCTGCACAAGACACTAGCCGCTATTCCTACGGATATCCCGGTGATTTTGGATGCCAAACACGGGGATATAAACACCAGTACTGTCTTTGCCAAAACAGTTTTTCAACAGTGGGACGTTGATGCAATTACCCTCAATCCCTATGCCGGACAAGACCATGTTGCGCCATTTTTGGTTTACCCTGGCAAAGCTGTTTTTATTCTGTCCTGCACCTCTAGTCCGGCGGCTGTCGCGTTGCAGCAATACCCCAATCCTGAAACTCCCTTTTACTTGCAAGTCGTTAATGAAGCTAAAAACTGGGGTACTCCCGAACAAGTCGGCTTAGAAGTTGGCATCTCCAACCCGGAGGTGCTCGCCCGCATCCGTGCGGTTGCGCCTGAGCGAGGGATTTTGGCACGGAGTATCTGGACAGAAGGAGGGAGCGACCTAACGCAACTTTTAGCCGCAGGCTTAGATAAGAATGGGGAGGGACTGCTGATCCCGATTTCTCCAGAATTTTTAGGTAGCGATCGCTTATCTGAGAAAGTGCGATCGCTGCGAGAGCAGGTCAATCAAATTAGACAGGAGATCGTCCGCGAGAGTGTTACCTGTAACTTGTGGATGTCTGATGTCTGTTTGTTAACTCAACACCGCCACCAAGACTTGATTCTGCAACTCTACGACATCGGCTGCATTCTCTTTGGTAGCTTCGTCCAAGCATCAGGAGCAACATTCCCCTACTACATCGATCTCCGCAAAATTATCTCCAATCCCCAAGTTTTCAACTTAATTCTGCTCGCCTACGCAGATATCCTCAAAGACCTGCAATTTGACCGCATCGCCGGGATTCCTTACGGTTCTTTACCCACCGCTACTGGGCTAGCACTGCGCCTCAATTACCCGATGATATTCCCCCGTAAGGAAGTCAAAGCCCACGGCACTCGCAGGCTAATTGAAGGCAACTTTGAGTTGGGGGAAACCGTGGTGGTAGTCGATGATATTCTCATCAGTGGCAAAAGTGCCATAGAAGGTGCAGAAAAAATCAAATCGGCGGGCTTAAAGGTCGAGGATATTGTGGTGTTTATGGATCACGAACAAGGAGTTAAAGACCGATTAAGAGCCAGTGGCTACCGTCCCCATTCCGTCTTAACAATTTCTGAAGTCACAGAAATCCTCTATCAAGCCGGACGGATTGATGAAGAACAGTTTACATCTATGGCCAAATTGTAGAACTGATATTACAACAGTTGTTCGGCTTACTAAAAATATCACATCTTTCTTTTGTTAGATTCACCTAGCTATTTTTCCCAGTAAATCTCTATCCTTTTGCAGAAGAATTTCAGTCAGCCTTACACCTTTAATCTTTAGGGGGAAGATGTTGCTGAAATTATTAGCCATTTATCCTTGATGATTGGCTCTACTTTTAAACTGGTATTTAACAGATTTGGCTCAAGAAAATAATTGTTATTTTTTGGTTGTCAAGTCAAATGTTAATCAGTCTAGAAAACTTCTATCCCTAGAACGGAACTCAGAAGAATAGAGCCAAGCATGTAAAGCTGCCCTCAATTTACAGGAGAATATCTGTGGCAACAAATACCGTCAGCCAAGTTGTAACTTCATTTAAAACCTTATCAGAAGCCGATCAGCTAGGGGCGATGGCGTTAATCTTTCAAGAAAAAGCGAACGACATCCCTACAGAAGTGAAAAATGCTTCTGTTATTCCTGCTGAAGTGATAGCACAAATGAAAGAACTGGCTCCCGAAGAACAGCTTAAACAATTGAGCCTGCTTCTGAGTAATGATATTGGCATAGCTGAATACAAATCTCTAGATGCGGCTTCTAAGCTCACCATTTGGACTCAGATTGCTCAAGAATTAGGAAATACCTTTCCGGCACTTACAGATGACTATAGACCAACTGCACCAACAATGGATGTATTGAATGCGGTGAAGTCATTTGATCGTGAGCAATTTCTTTCTTTTCTCAGCGATGTGATCTAAAAATTAATTGCCTTAACTATTAAGTGATGCTAGCCCTACCTAGGCTTACCACTTTGTAGTTAGGGTGATTTTAATAGCGAAATATTTGACTTGAAATAAACCGCGAAGACGCTAAGTTGCCCAAAAAAGAACATTAAGAGAGTTTTCTTAAGCAGGTTTCATCCGATCGGAGTTTGAGACAGACTCTAGCCTATGGGAGCCTGAGTGAGCTGAACAAAGGGTTAGAAAAATCGGGATAGCTTGAGCTAAGGTGACGCGAACTGCTAATCTATTGCTATTCAATAGCGTCTAATGCCCTGAAAAGCCAGATTGACCAATCTTTACGCTCCTCAAAAGCTGAAGTGCGATCGCTCCTGGGGGTCTAAATTCCCAGGGCGAAGATTCTAGTCTGGAGCGGATAAAAAATGGTAACGCTCTAGCCACTCCAGCTTGCTACGGCAAGACAGGTGGGGTGGCTAATGTTTTGGGTTGCCATCAAACCCAAAGTTCAGTATCGATCACTTATGTCTCATAACTTAATTACTGCCGGGATTATTGATCCCACTCAATTCCCTTTAGATCGGGTGCAACGGGAAGTCGCGGTTTGGCTCAGGATTTCCCTCTACAAAATCGAACGTCTGGAGTGCTGGCATCACCAAGCCTGGGTGAAAATTGTTGGCGTGGGTGTCAAGTTTGTCAGTTATCGTTGCTTGCCAATTTGGACAGAACTGGGGCTAGATGCGATCGCTGACTGTAGTGATCGCCCCAGCTTGGAGGAGTTGGGTGAGATTTTGGCGACGGAAACGAAGCTTTATAGCGATCGCTATCAGCCCAAAACCTTGCAGCAATGGCGGGACGCCTGGGCAGAACAATCCCAGAATCTGCGAGAAGAAGCTGCCCTGAAAGCCGCAGAAGAAGAACGCCTCAAGCCATTTCGCGCTCATCAGCAGGAGGGGTTAAAGTGGCAGGAAAGTTGGCAGCATGTATTGCGCTACTGCCAAGATTGCAAGTCCCTGGAGTATTTAGCGCCAGAAATTAAGCGGCAAAGCGAGACGTTTGCTGATTTGCCGGAAGTCATTGGGGCAATCCAAACGCGATGGCATCAACGCTGGCACGAACTTAGTCAAGCCACTGCCTAACCTTACTTACAGAAGCCCTCAGTCTGTCTAGATCTGGGAAGGCAATAGCCCCAGGCTGACAACCTGTGGGCATTTTTGTAGCTATCTTTCCTGTACTTCCCAGCGCAGAAGTCGTGGAAGCTGTGCCAAATCTAAGGCATAGTTTCCAATCCACAGCACAATTTCTACTACTAATAAATACCGTACCCACATCAGTTCGTTTCCTGGACTGAGAATTGTCCAGCCCTCATACAACTGCCAAAAACGGTAAGGCAGGTATAAATAAGGAACCATCACCCACACGACTGAACGAAATCGCCTCAGGGTTAAACTCTCTGAAAGAATTTGCAGCGCCAGCATGATGAAGTAGGGAATAAATACCGTCAGCACGCTGGTATAACCCTGCCACGCACCCCAGACTATTGCCACTAAAGGAGGTACGACTCCTATAAATTGCACCGTTCCAAACCAAATACGAAACCAGCCGGGTAAATGTTCAGGAAGAGTGTAAGGTTTTGCCTGTCGCCATGCCCAACCCACAATTGCTAAAAAAGCGGTTGCCAGTACAAAGAAGATGAGGTTTTCTAGGAGCAGGTAAGTTTCGGTGTTCAAGGAAGTCATTTAGAGTACTCTCAGACTCTGGTTTTTCCTATGTTCTCAGGTTGAGGGCAAGATCATACTGATTGGGTGGGAGATGGGCTACGGTGTACACACAAGTCCGACGAGACGGCTTCGCCTCATAGATATCCTCTCTAACCTCCCTTGAAAAATGGGGAACAGAAATCTTAGTTCCCCTCTTGATGCTTTCTGATTCGGAGGAACCGGACGTGTCCTAGCAGACGCTCGTAAACTCGCTACCGCTTCGCTAACGCTTTTTAAGGGGGATCGAGGGAGATCAGACAACCTTTTGCATCGGTTAATTTTCCTGACTGAAGGAATTATCGCTGTCAATCTTATTCGGAGAGTAAGAGAGATAGCTAATGAGTGACCTGAGTCTGCTGACTGTTGCTGTCTTAACAGCCGGAAAAACGTCTCCCCTAGAAGCGCTGCCACCTTTTCCTAATCTGCCAGTGAACTCATTCCCCGACTCATCTGAGGATGAATTATCACAACGGGAGTTACCGAGTGTAGAGGCAACGATACCGGAATTTAGCGCGATCGCGTTTAGTTCTGAGTCTCTGCAATTAGAACCAGCAACATCATCGAACTCTACTGAGATTCCAGGTTTTCAGGATACCCGCGATCGCGTCTTGGGTTCCGACGAGGAACGTAAGGCATCAGTACCTGTAATAGCGATCGCTAAACCGATAACAGAAGAGCAACCCACACCGGAATTTTCTTCCTCGCTTACAGAACCGAAGGCGGCGATGGCTCAAGTTACCTCCATAGACCAATTATCGGATGTGCTTCCCACTGACTGGGCTTACCAAGCCCTCCAGAACCTTGTCAAACGCTATGGGGTACTATCCGGCTATCCTGACGGGACATTCCGGGGCGATCGCCCAATTTCTCGCTACGAGTTTGCCGCCGCTTTGCAAGCCACGCTAGATACGCTTTCTAAAATCATTGCCGAACAACAGCAAACCCAGGTTTCCCAAGCAGATCTACTCGTTCTGGAACGTTTGCAAGCCAACTACGCCATCGAATTAGCAGATTTAAAAAGTCGAATTGATGGTGTAGAAGCTCGCACTACTCAACTAGAAACGCAGCAGTTTTCCACCACTACTCGACTATTTGGTCAAGCGATCGTTGGTTTACAGGGCAGCAATCAAGTAGATGTAGATTTGTTTCCCAGAGATGGAGTGCCAGAACGTTCTGGCGAGGCACAGCTCAATTTAGCAGGTAATGTTCAGCTATCTCTGGCAACCTCGTTCACAGGACGCGACTTGCTGCTGACGGGGTTACAAGCGGGGAATCTTGTCTCTTTTGCACCGCTTGTCTTTACTAATATGGGGCGCTTATCGACGGAGTTAGATAGCGGTAATGACTTGGTTTTGAGCGATTTATCCTACCGTTTTCCCCTTTCTCCTAACTTCGGCGTTATCGTTGGCCCGGCGGGAGTCAATGCTATCAATACTTTTCGCGGTATTAATCCCCTAGAAGGAGCTGGGGAGGGGGCGATTTCCTTATTAGGTCAGCGCAACCCGATTTTGGGAATCGGGAATGGTACGGGCGGTATTGGCTTAGACTGGCAAGTTAACCGACGCTTGAGCGTACAAGGGGTATATAGTGCCGAAAATCCCAGTCGTACAGGCATTTTTAGCGGGAGAACTACTGCGGGGGTGCAGGTAGCGATCGCTCCTACAAATAATCTCGACCTCGGCTTACACTACCTCTACTCTCACTCTCCCGATGGCTTTCTCAGCATCGGTACGGGCGATAACCAACTACTCTCACCCCTAGCCCCCATCATCTCGCCTGAGACATCCTTTGCCTTCAATACTCACGCCATCGGAGCCACCTTAGCGTGGCGTGTCAACCCTCGCTGGACTATGGGAACTTGGGGAGGCTGGACTCACTCCGCTCCAGTCAACCTTTCAGGTGCTGTGGAAACCACTAACTGGATGGTATTTTCTGCCTTTCCTGACCTATTTAGTAATGGCAACATGGGCGGAATTTTATTCGGACAGCCGCCTAAAATCACCTCCAGCACCTTGCCGGATGGCTTCAACTTTCCCAACTTTTTACGCGACTTAAGTGGGACACCAGGAGGGCGTGCGGATACAGCCTTGCATCTAGAACTTTTTTATCGCGCCAGAGTTACCAACAACATTTCCCTGACTCCAGGTGTTTTAGTGATTTTCAATCCCGACCACAATGCCGCTAATGATGCTTTAGTGATCGGGACACTCAGAGCCTCATTTCAGTTTTAAGCCAAATCGTTTTTCCAGTTTCCGGTTTGGGCGCATCTGCTCGGTAGATCTAAATCGAAGGCAGATAAGGAACATCTAGCAATGCAGCCGATTTCATCCCGAACCCAACTAGGCTTGAGAGTGTTGGCTAGCGGCAGTTTCGCTGCCACGATTCTGAGCTTGGGGACATCAGGGGCTTTTGCCCAGATCATTATTAACGGCACTGGCACGGTAACGGGTACATTTACGCCTCCACCTGGCAACCCAAATTTCAATCGAAGCACGACAAGAGTAGACACGAATGCCGCAGGTCAATATTTCCGCAACGGTGTTTTGGTTTATTCTGCCCCCGATCCTAGTTATGTCGGAACGAGAGCCGATGGCAGGCACTATGTAGACTTTCGGGGAATCCCTGTTGTCTCTACGAATGGAACGATTACCTCTGATGTATTTACTAGCGGTAATCTTCAACCCCGCACCCGCACGGGACAGGCAGGAACCACATTATTTGGGACAGTTCAAGACGAGTTTGTTGCCAGAGGCTACTGGGAAGGGATTGTGACTGATCCAGCCACAGGGCAACAATATCAAGGTGTATTTGAGTTTCGGGGACAAGGCCCACGATACAGCGATGCCAATGGGGGTACTAGTCCAACGGTGTTTGATTTTGGCTCTGAGTACAATTTTGCTAATGGGCTACGTCCCACAATGCCAAATCCTCTCCCTTCATTTACTATCCCTGCGAGTGGGATGCCTGTGAGGTTACGGGTAACGGTGCCTGCGGGGGTTAATCCGGTTAATCCAGTTAATCCTCCTGTTAATCCAGTTAATCCGGTTAATCCTCCGGTTAATCCGGTTAATCCGGTTAATCCTCCGGTTAATCCAGTTAATCCAGTTAATCCTCCTGTCAATCCGGTTAATCCGGTTAATCCTCCTGTCAATCCGGTTAATCCAGTTAATCCTCCTGTCAATCCGGTCAATCCGGTTAATCCTCCTGTCAATCCAGTCAATCCGGTTAATCCTCCTGTCAATCCAGTTAATCCGGTTAATCCTGGAGGTGTTACCAGCCCTGAACCTGTCACGGGTGGGGGTGCTATGGCTCCGGCACCGATTGCAGGTGGAGGTAATATGGCTCCAGGAGGCGGGAACGTAACGCCGCCAACTAGCGTTGATGCGCCTGTTTTCAGCAGTAATGGGACATTGAACGTTAGCCGTGTTGTTCTGGATTATTCCGCTTGTGCGTCTTTGCCACCGGATAAGGCAGAGGAAAATAATGCTAGTTGCGGGATTGAGCCACCTACAGATCAACCGATTGTTGGCCCTCGCAGTCGGGTGCTGTTGCGTTGAGCAAATCGCCTAAAAAAAAGGATGTCACCCGACAATGGTGACATCCCTGTTAAGTTTTCCGGACAGGTGTAAGACTCATCTGTGTGAGGTGTCAGGATAATTTTAAATGCTGCTTTAGTCGAGGCGAAGGTAGCTGGCTTCTGCTTCTAGCTGCCGGATCAAGGATTCGTCACCATTGGCTCTCGCTACTTCTATGCGGTGCTGCAAGTTTTTCCGAAGATTCTCGCGATGGGCAGTGGCAGCTATTTGTGCTTTGTTATGCAGATTTTTGTTCACGGTAAACATTCCCTCGCTTTTAATTCAGATATAGTCTCTATCCCAAATTAACATGGACAGAATTAGGCTGTGTAGAGCAACTGTGTTATTTGATACAGAAATTAGCAAATATTTAAGTATAAGCGATCGCTACTGATTTATTTCGCCACAGGTTGAATGAACTGAGTCTGTCTGGTTGACTTTGGCAAAAAGCCGATTAGATATCCTAAGGTGAAGCGCCAAGCATGACAACTGGCGATTGGCGATCGCTCTAATCCTTACCTGCAATAATGCCCAAAAGTACGATTCTCACACTTCTAAGTGACTTTGGTTTAAGCGATGTTTATGTGGGGGTGATGAAGGGAATTATTGCTCAAATTAACCCACAGTTAATGGTTATAGATTTGACCCACCAGATTCCGCCTCAAGATTTGGCAGCGGGTCGATTTTGTCTGATGAGTGCCTGCCCATACTTTCCAACGGAGACGGTGCATGTGGCGGTTGTCGATCCGGGTGTGGGGAGTCGTCGTCGAGCGATCGCGCTGCAATTGGAATCCGGTTTTTTTGTCGGCCCTGATAATGGTCTTTTTAGTGGTGTATTGAGTCAAAGTTCAGCTATCGCTGTGGTGGAGTTAACTAATTCCCAATACTGGCGCTCCCCTACCCCCAGCACCACGTTTCACGGTCGAGATATCTTTGCCCCGGTAGGAGCGCATCTTGCTAGTGGTGTTCCTCTAGAAAAACTGGGAAAACTTATCGCTCCAGACTCTCTAGTTCAACTAGAAATTCCTGTCAGGAAAGTCACACAGACAACAGTTACAGGTTGCATTCAGTACAGCGATCGCTTCGGTAATTTAGTCACAAATATTCCGGCGGCTGATGTGGCAGGAAAGACCTGGTCAGTTGCCATCGGCGATCGCCTCATTCCCAGCGGTCAAACCTACAGTGAAAGCCAAGTGGGAAGCCTGATTGCCTTAGTGGGTAGTCACGGCTGGGTGGAAGTTGCTGTTCATGGCGGTAATGCTCAATCCCAGTTGCAGCTCAATTGGGGTGCAGCCGTTGAAGTCGTGTTGACCACAGCCGAGGAGTATTGAAGCTAAAGTAAAAAAAGACCTAGATAATGTAGAAACATAACAGGCTACGCCTCTACATTTAGTAATAAACGACGATTAGAAGTAGGAATATACGACTTTTTATGACATTACAACAGCCGTTGCAACCAGAAGTTTACCAGGGACAATTTGGGGAATTTACGATTACCGATCGCGATCGCCAGGGCGTGATCATCTACCGCGCGGCTCTCATGGTGGCGGCGTTAAGCTTCGCCTTGGGTAGCGCTTTGGTGCTGGTGCAGGGAAACAATCCAGCCGTTTTATCAGCTCTGACTCCCCTCTATGTGGTGTTTTCTCTGGGGTTAGGGGTGAGTTTGCTGACGATTCACATTTACATGGCATCCCTGCATCGACTGCTGCAACTCTTCTGGCTGATTGGCAGTGTGGCAGCTGTGGTAGTGGCGTTGCAGAGCCGCGAACCGTTGGCGTTGTATGTGTACGAACACCCTTTAACCATTTTAGGTATCGGCTTTACTTTTGCTACCTTGACAGGCATTTACTTCAAGGAAGCCTTCTGCTTTAATCGCTTTGAAACTAAGTTTCTCGCTCCCTTAGTACCCGCGTTGCTTTTAGGACATCTCGCAGGTGTCTTACCCCCAGCATGGGGAGCAAATTTATTAGGAGCTTGGGCAGTGCTATTTCTAGTGTTTGCCCTACGCAAAACCGTGCAACCGATTCCACCGGATATTGGTGATAAGTCGGTTTTTGCTTATCTTAAAGAACAGCAAACGGCTCATTCTTGAGGAGAAATCATGAGTTTGCAGGGGAAGGTGGCAATTGTCACCGGAGGTGGACAGGGAATTGGCAAGGCGATCGCGCAGCGATTTTTGATAGAAGGGCTAAAAGTCGTTATTGCTGAAGTTGACGAAGCAGCCGGAGAGGAAACCGCAGCGGAATATGAGAATTTAGGAGCGATCGCTTTTATTCCTACAGATGTTTCCGATCAGGAGTCTGTTAAAAACTTGGTGGAAAAAACCAGCAATAAATTTGGCGGCATTGATATTTTAGTCAACAATGCGGCTCTGGCAAATCCTGAAAATCCTCCGATTACAGAACTCAGTTTAGAGGATTGGAATCAAACGCTTGCGGTTAATCTTACAGGCGCATTCTTGTGTACAAAACACGCGGTTCCTTACTTGAGAAAAAATAAAGGCGCAATTGTTAATATTGCTTCTACAAGAGCGTTAATGTCAGAGCCGGATACTGAAGCTTATGCTGCCACAAAAGGTGGAATTGTTGCCCTAACTCACGCTTTGGCAATTAGTTTAGGCTCAGATATCCGCGTCAACTGCATTAGCCCAGGATGGATAGAAGTTAGTAACTGGAAAAAGCAATCCTCTAAACAAGAACCACAACTGAAAGAACAAGATCATCAACAACATCCAGCCGGAAGAGTCGGGACACCTGAAGATGTGGCTTCCCTGGTGGTTTATTTAGTCTCCGAGGAAGCAGGATTCATTACGGGGACAAACATGATCGTTGATGGAGGCGTGACGCGGAAGATGATTTATGTCTAATCTTCTTACCCCCTCTCAAACAATCAGCCCAATTGTCTAGCAATCGCCACATAGGTTAGGACATTCCTGATTCTCTAAAAGCAAGTGCTAGTTGAATCTTAAACTCACTGACTCAGGACTTTGTTATAAAAGTTAGTTTCAATGCCATAAAAAAAGGAAGAGAACTGAAGTCTCTTCCCTTATTTTTATGGGGTTTGTCTGCTTTTTCGCTCTCTCTGAGCTTTTTACGCAGCAGTTGAGTTTGTTTCTTGAGCTGTCGCTGTCTCGCCGAGCCGCCTTTACCTTTATCGTTTCGCCCCTGGCGACGAGGAGATTCCCACCGCTTGAGTCGCTGTGTCATGGTAGTTTTTTCTGAATTGGAGTGGGCGGGGAGAGACTCGAACTCTCACGACCAAAGGTCGCCACATTTTGAGTGTGGTGCGTCTACCAATTCCGCCATCCGCCCTTGTTTTCAACCTTCTCATTATAACCGATTGATTGCTGTTGTAGCAAGGATTGATAAGCGGGAGAACTTGCCCAGCGATCGATTTCTCTTGCCCGGATTACGGGGACGGGGTGGGTGAGTTGGGCCGTTTGGGCAGATTTGAGCATTTGTCCTAACTCCGTTTGGCTGATGTCATCGTAAGCGCGAGCTTGCTCAATGAACGCATCCAAATTGAGTTGGGGGGCGAGGGTGGGGGAACCGCCAGCGAGTTTCATCAGCACTGACATCACAACTCTGGGATTTTGCGTTGCCAAAAGTGCCGCGCGATCGCAACTAAATTCTGCACAACGTATCCATTCCAGCATTTGCCCTTGGATGCTTTGAGCGATAACACTACCCCAGTTCGGGATTAGATTGGCTGCCAGAATCAGGATATTGATTGGCGTCAGATAAACACTGTGTTCGCACTTCAAGTGTCCCAACTCATGGGCAATTACCGCCTGAACCTCTTCTGGTGTCAGTATCTCGATCAAAGAGGTGTGAATCACAATAAAAGGCTGCTTTCCTCGCATTGCAAAGGTGTAAGCATTGGGGGCTGGATGCTGCTGCACATACAACTGAGGCGGATCTAAATCCAAGGTTTTGCAGGCTTCCAGCAGGAGTTTATGGAGGTGGGGAAGTTGATTCTCTCCAACTAAGACGCTAGAGGCAATATTGTTTAAGTAAAAAAACTGTTCTGCCAGAGGGCCTAGTAAATTTCGCACCATCAAGTCCAACCCTGGTATCTGCTTGAGAGACTGGGTGGCTTCCAAATCTAAGGGATGACGAAAGCGATCGGCTTTTAGACCAACTAAGGGAGGTTTTGAAAATTCCATGCGGGCAATAATTTTAGGTTAAATGAGGGGATTGAGCGGTGCTGTTGAGAGGAGCGGCTCTTGATCTGCGGCGGTAATAACAAGGATGGCTTTGCCGCTATCTCGCTCAGTAGTGCTGATAAAACCACTATATCGAGAACCACTCAATGTCTGCCGGAATTTGTGGGAAAAAAAGTCCTGAGTCCTGAGTCCTGAGTCGGGGAGGAAGAGATTAGGGGGATGAGGAAGAAAAGTAGGGGAGTAGGGGAGCAGGCTTCGACGTGAGACTTCGGCGTGAGCGCTCAGTCGAACGCTCAGCCGAACGGGAGCAGGGGAGCAGGGGAGAAAATAACCAACCCTATTCATACTTCACCCTTCATACTTCATACTTCATACTTCATCCTTCATCCTTCCTCCCCGACTCAGCCCTCAAGACTCCCACCTTTCAAACAACCAGTTCTTGATGCGTGCGAGGCTGTTCCAGTCTGGTTTGCGTGTTAGCCCGTCTTCTATACTTTCCGCTAATTCATTCCGGACTTCTGGCTCAATCGCCATCGCTTGTTTAACGACATCAATATGTTTGCGAACTCCGGTTTGCTTAGTTTCTAGCATCGCCAGCGCCAGATTCACCCTACCTTGGGGGGCAGTGGGGTCTAATTTAACGCCTTTGATCGCCACTTTATAGGCTTGTTCTGGTTTGTCGTCCAAGAGGTACAACCAAGCTAGGCAACTCCAGGCAGCAGCTGTTTTGGGGGAGCGATCGCAAACGTCTTTAAACACGGGAATTAACGTCTCTGGTCCTTCACCCGCGTTGTAGCGCTCCAGTCCTGTATCAAAAAGAGAAGTAACAGTGTCGTTCATCGGCAGTTTTAGTGATTAGTTTTCAGAAGGTTTGTTTCCACAAACAAAGGCAGGCAAAATTAGCCTGCCCTGAAGAAGTGAAATCGAGCTAAAGGCTTCAGAGTCAAGCGTTTAGACGGTGAAAGATTTACCGCAGCCACAGCTTTGAGTGGCATTGGGGTTAGTGAACTGGAAGCCACCGCCAATCATGGAGTTGCTGTAGTCCAATACCAAACCATAAAGATAAAGCATACTCTTGGGGTCACAGACAATTTTGAAGCCATCGTAGTCATAGACTTCATCGTTATCTTTAACTTTGCTGGGGTCTTCAAAGTCCATTAGGTAGGACATTCCAGAACAGCCCCCTTGACGGACACCAACTCGTAGGAAAAGGTCTTCGCCTTGGCTGTCCCGCAGCGCCAAAATATGCTTAAGGGCAGCTTCTGTTAGTTGGATTCCTTTTTGTTGTGGCTGAGTTGCTTGTGTCATGAGTTGCTTATGACTCCTAAAAAAATTGCTTTTGGGTTTTTAATAACTTGACTGTCACTTGCTCACCCTACAGCCTCAAGGGACAGGCGATCGCTGTTCTCGTAGGGGTAAATGATCCAGATCAAAGCTTTTTATCTTTTATCTTAACGAGTTTAGATTTTACCGTCATTGCACAATGGTGGCTTTGGTCTAACTTAATCTTAATAGCAATAGCAGTCCAGAAAGTATTACGGTTTAATAGTGGGGTATCTAGAAATTATCTGCTAGTTCCCTAGATTTGGTTTTATTTTTTCTGGCACATGTCTATTTCTGTTCTGCCTGATACCACTCGTCGTCGGCTCAAAAATTTACAACAGATTCCCAGTGTCTGGGAAGGCGATCGCCGTCCTTTGACAGGCTTGGCAGACAGCTTAGATTCAGACGCTAAAGAAGGCGGTGAGTGCATTCTTTGGGTTGATGGTTCAGAAGGCGTGGTACGGGCGATGGATATGGTGCCCGCAGAAGCAGGTACTGAAGCAATAGTGCGTGCCTTGTTGCGAGCGATGGAGCATCCCCATAGCCCAGCTAGACCTGCCCGACCCCAAAAAATTGTAGTACGGGACAGGGAAGTGCAGTTCTTCCTCCGGGGCGTGCTGCAAGAACTAGACATTGCCATCGATTATGTGCCGGAATTACCGCTGATCGACGAGTTGTTCCGGGGCTTTGAGGAACTTGCGGGTACCCGTCAGCCCAAGCTACCGCCTCAGTATGCTCCTCTGCTAGAAGAAAAAGCTGCCCAGATGTGGCAGGAAGCTCCCTGGGAAGTCCTGGAGGATCACGATATCTTGGCGATTGAAATTAACCGTTGGGGTGTTGAGACGCTATATGCCTCAGTTTTAGGCATGTTGGGGATGGAGTACGGAGTTCTGTTGTATCGTTCCCTAGAGTCCCTAAAACGGTTTCGGCAAGCCGTGATGGCAGAAGAGTCACTAGAGGAAATGGAACAAGCCTTTTTAGGGCAAGATTGCTTGTTTATTACCTACGGACACCTAGATGCCGAGTTGGAGGAGGATGAAGACGATGAGGTATTCGATTTAGCCGATTTGCCTGTTTCAGAAATTACTCCTAACTTCGGGATTGTGCATCCCTTTGAGGGAATGCGCCAGGTGCTTTATGACGAAGAAGCGATCGCCGTTTATGTTGCCCTCGAAGCGTTACTGCGCTTTTTCAAAGCCATCTATCAGAAGGGGGAACCCGACCTCACAGAGACGATTAGCAAGCGCTATCGCATTCCTGTCCCAGAGACAACACCGAAAGAAACTATTTCGGTGACAGTATCTACCCTGCCG
This sequence comes from Kastovskya adunca ATA6-11-RM4, assembly GCA_019359445.1. Classification (GTDB taxonomy): domain Bacteria; phylum Cyanobacteriota; class Cyanobacteriia; order Cyanobacteriales; family Coleofasciculaceae; genus Kastovskya; species Kastovskya adunca. The sequence goes on from JAHHHJ010000006.1 coordinate 206,969, forward strand.
GAATTATCCTCAGAACTGCTTAATCTGGCGCAATCCGCAGCCGAAAATTTAGAGAACCTTTTCCCTTCCTCTGAGACAACGTTAGCCCTACGGGATGACTTAGTCCCCGACGGATGTTTCCTGAGCCTTGGTTTCTTGAACTGGGAGGAAGTAGAGATAATGCGCTCCCGTTCTCGCACTCATAGTCAGACTCAGGATTTTCCAGAATCCGGCGACGGTTTGCCCATCCTCCTCATTCAAGCCTCCCGTCCCAAAGCTCAGGAAATGATTGAGAAAATTCAGACTGATGGCGGGTTGAAGGGAATTGCCTTTAATCCAGGAGCAGATCCCTTTGGCGGAAATAGCTACGATTTAGGAATTCTGCAAACAGAGAACGGGCAAATGTATCTGTTTGGCGAGTTTTTGGAAGATGAACAGCACATAGCAGATCGAAAGCAGTGGGAACAGCGTTGCCAAAAAACCCAAGGCTACTGTGGTTTAGTCATCGCTAGGGGGTTGAAGGGGGCGTCTAGTGGTAATCCAACCCAGCGTGACATGATGGCATTGTTTGAAACGCGATCGCTTTCCACTCAAGAACTGGGACTAGGGATGCTGCAACTGTTGCCACAGTTGTCTTTTGAGTCGGAATAAGGATTGGCGAACTGGCGATCGCTAATTCTGAAAAATACTATTTTCTGCCTACACGAGAATATCTATGAGTAGGCAAGGAAACAGGATAAGTAGGGTTTGAAGGGCTGCTTATCCTAATTTTGTCATTCCTGAAACTGATGCTCATTTAACCAGTTTGCTAAATCCGCGATCGCCTCAAAATCCAACAGCGCCTCGCTCAACTCCTCCAACTGAGCAATTGATAATCCTCGAATCCGCTCTTGCAACGAAGGCTCGACTATCCCGAACCGACGAGTTAGCTGACGCACAATCAACGTCACCTCTCCTTGTTGTAGTCCTTGTTGTCGCCCTTGTTGCAGTCCTTGTTGGAGAATATCTTGATAAATTACCGACTCACGCATAATTTCCTCCCGAAACAGTTGACGAATTAAATTCTTATCAAACCTTAGACCTGCCAACACCTCTACACAAGCCGTCAGGTTCTCCCTCTGGCGGGGTTCTTCAATCATATCGATCTGGGTAGCGATCTGCTGGAGCAAGCGATTGGGAGCATTAGTCCTAGCGAGAGTGGCAAGTGGCAGTAGTGCCGGGTTAGCCAGCAATGGGGCAGGATCTTGCTCCCACAGGCGAATTATTCGATAGCGGTGTCTGGTGTTGGTTTCTTCAAAGTGATCGGTAAATACCGCTTCTGACGTGGTGGCGGTCAAAAAAATCACAACCTGCTCGATGGGACACCAGTACAGCCGCTTCAGCCTTACCCAGTAGTCGAGCATCCTGAAGGGTAGTGGTGGCTGGGAAGCGGGTAGGGTTTGAAATTCTATGTGCAGAATTTGGTTTGTTGTTTGTAGCAGAGTCAAGGAATCAGCGCGAATGGGTTCTACACTCAATTCGGTTTTGAGTATTTGAATATCCGTTGCCTCTTCTTCCGAAAGCCAGCGAATAAACTCGGCTGGGTATTCCTCCGCCAGATATTTACAGATGTTGTCGTAAGCCAAGGGAAAATGCCTTGTGAGACTACTACGATCGCAATTTACAGGGTATGGGGACAGACTGCGATCGCTGGATCTAATCTCTTCTGTTGTATGGGTATGGGGAGCGATCGCACTATTTTCTTACCCGCACAACCTTTGAACTCATTTGGTGTCAAATATTCTTTTAAAATATGTAAAGAAACTGAAAAGGAAAGGCTGAATGCGCGTTGCAATTGTCGGGGCGGGACTGGCTGGAATGGCGACGGCAGTCGATTTGGTCGATGCCGGACATGAAGTAGAAATTTTTGAATCTCGCCCATTTGTCGGCGGTAAAGTCGGCAGTTGGGTAGATGCAGACGGCAACCACCTAGAGATGGGATTGCACGTCTTTTTTGGCTGCTACTACCAGCTCTTTGACTTGATGAAGAAGGTGGGGGCGATTGAAAACCTGCGGCTCAAAGACCATACCCACACATTTGTTAACAAAGGGGGTCAGGTTGGTGAGTTGGACTTTCGCTTCATCACAGGTGCGCCTTTCAATGGATTAAAGGCGTTTTTCACCACCTCTCAACTCTCGCTCCAAGATAAATTACAAAACTCCCTAGCCCTCGGTACTAGCCCAATTGTGCGCGGGTTGATCGACTTTGATGGGGCAATGAAAACGATCCGCAAGTTGGATGCGATTAGCTTTGCCGACTGGTTCCGTAAGCATGGCGGTTCTGAAGGCAGCTTGAAGCGGATGTGGAATCCCATTGCCTATGCACTGGGTTTTATCGACACGGAAAATATTTCTGCTCGCTGCATGTTGACAATTTTTCAGTTTTTTGCAGTCAAGTCAGAGGCATCAGTATTACGAATGCTGGAAGGTTCCCCTGACGAGTATCTGCACAAGCCGATTATTAATTATTTAGAAGCACGGGGAGCGAAGATTTATACCCGCCGCCGCGTCCGAGAAATCCTCTTCAGTGAGACCCAGGGAGAGACGCGAGTCAACGGTATTGTGATTGCCAAGGGAGAAGAGGAAGAAACAATTACGGCGGATGCTTATGTCTGTGCCTGTGATATTCCTGGGATTCAGCGCCTTTTGCCTCAACAATGGCGCAAGTGGTCGGAGTTCGACAATATTTATCACCTTGATGCAGTGCCTGTGGCAACGGTGCAACTGCGCTTTGATGGCTGGGTGACAGAGTTACATAATGCTGAGAAGCGTCAGCAACTGCAAGAGGCAGCAGGGCTAGACAACTTGCTTTATACTCCTGATGCTGACTTTTCTTGTTTTGCTGACTTAGCGTTGACGAGTCCCGGAAATTATTACAAAGAAGGTCAAGGCTCGCTGTTGCAGTTGGTGCTGACTCCAGGCGATCCGTTTGTGAAGCAAAGTAATGAAGCGATCGCTACTCACGTCCTCAAGCAAGTTCACGAACTCTTCCCTTCCTCACGGGAGCTGAACATGACTTGGTACAGTGTGGTCAAACTCGCTCAGTCTCTCTACCGGGAAGCACCGGGAATGGATATCTATCGCCCTGAGCAAAAAACACCGATTCCGAACTTCTTTTTGGCGGGTAGTTACACTCAGCAGGACTACATCGACAGTATGGAAGGGGCGACGCTGTCCGGTCGTCAAGCGGCGAAGGCAATTCTGGAGAATGCGGAAAAGCTGGCAAGTGCAGGTCAGTTATCGGCTGTGTAAGGTTAATGAACGAACCGCAAAGACACAAAGAACGCGAAGGAAGAAAGAAAATTTAATGGCAAATTGGCTGGAACACAGCGTACAGGTTGAGGTGGATGCATCGATTGACCTGGTTTGGGGGCTTTGGTCGGATTTAGAACAAATGCCTCGGTGGATGAAATGGATCGATTCGGTGAAGGTGCTGGAGGATGATCCAGAACTTTCCCGGTGGAAGCTGACAACTGGGGGGTTGGAATTTAGCTGGCTATCGCGCGTCAATAAACTAATTCCCAAACAGATTATTCAGTGGGAATCTGTGGATGGCTTGCCTAACCGGGGAGCCGTGCGATTTTATGACCGCAAAGAAGGTACCAGTATTGTTAAGTTAACTGTGGCTTACGCGATTCCTGGGATTATCGGAAAACTGATGGATGATTTATTCCTCGGTCGCGCCGTAGAATCAACGATTCAAGCCGATTTGGAGCGGTTTCGGGAGTATGCCCTCAAGGTGAAATCTGAAGTTTAGGATTTTCGTGCTGGCATATTCAGCTGAGGTGGGGCAGTCTACGGATTCTGTACTGTATTCTGGATGCGATGCCTTTTGGGAAATCAAGCGCATGGAAGACTATCTGCAAGCGACTGATATTATTGACTGGCGACATCCTAGAGTTTTAGAGCTGGCGAAGAAGATTGCATCAGAACAGCAAACATTAGAAGCGATCGCCAAAGCCTGTTTTGAGTGGGTTCGAGATGAAATTCGTCACAGCGTTGACTATCGGATGAGTCCTGTCACCTGTCGAGCTTCGGATGTCCTCCAGTCCAAAACAGGTTATTGCTACGCAAAAAGCCACTTGCTAGCCGCATTACTCCGGGCAAATAGCATTCCAACAGGCTTCTGCTACCAGCGATTGAGCATTAATGACCAAGGCGCGCCCTACAGCTTGCATGGTTTCAATGCAGTTTACTTAGCCGCAGTAGGTTGGTATCGCCTTGATGCGAGGGGAAATCGAGAAGGTGTCAATGCTCAGTTCACACCACCAAAGGAGCAGTTAGCCTTTGAAGTGCAGTTTCCTGGAGAAGCAGACTTTCAAACCATATTCTCTGAACCCCTTTCAGTAGTTGTAGAGGCTTTACAAGCTGGGAGTACATGGGACGAAATGCTCCTTCATCTTCCAGACGTTCCCTTGGAGTTTGCCCAAAAGTATGGTCTTGTTTCAGGGGTTGATGCGCCCTATAGGACTACGCCAGCTTGACGTACAGGAAGAAATTTGGCGGCAAGTGAGCTGCTAACGAACTACCACAAGGGGTCAGCGTAGAGATTGATTGTCAGCTCTTCAGAGCCTGGCGGTACAGCACTGATGCAAGCGCAGACAGCATTTCCCTCTCCGATTTCTACCTCACAGGCATGACAGGAACCCATCAAGCAACCTGTAGGAATAAACACACCCGCGCGTTCTGCCACTTGTAATATCGGTTCTCCCACCTGGGCTTGCACCGTAACATCATCGGGTAAAAATCGAATTTGAATCATGATTAGTAAAATCTAGAGAGCTAGGGGGAGCCGGGGTGCAGGGGTGCGGGGGTGCGGGGGTGCAGAAGATAACTACACTTACCCTTCATACTTCACCCTTCATCCTTTCCCCCCTACTCAGGACTCAGCACTCAGCACTCAGGACTCTCTCTATACTTCACTACCTTGGTAAAACAGGTGTCAAATCCAGGTGTTTTTCTACCATATTTGCTAAGGAGTCGAGAAGGGCTTCTCGTTCTTCGCGGTAGTTGGCAACACCTGTGGGAAGAGAGGAGAGTCCTCGCTGCTGGCGGATGTGGTTCAACCAGGAACGCCGCCAGGGCCCATTATCGAAAAGACCGTGCAGGTAGGTGCCCCAAACTGATTGATTAGCATCAACGACTCCCAGTCCCGCATCATCAAATAGAGGATGATAGGTGGCTTTGACACTATCTCGTTCCGACTCAACCAACCGGGTACGTCCTTGATGAATTTCATACCCTGTAACGGGTAAGCCAGGTTGGGGATAGTTGGAATTGACGACGCGTTGACGGGCAACTTTGTTACCTGTGATCACTGTTTGCAGAGGTAATAAGTCTAGTCCTTTAAAGCGTCCTTCTTGACCTTCAACACCTTCTGGGTCAGCGAGTATTCTTCCCAGCATTTGAAAGCCGCCACAGATACCGAGAATTGTTCCCCCAGCAGCCGCGTAGTTTTGCAGTTCTGTTGCCATTCCGGTTTGGTGAAGTAGCAGTAGGTCAGAAATGGTGGTTTTGGAACCGGGGATAATTACGGCATCCGGATGACCTAAAGGTTGATTGGGGCTGACGTATTTGACCGTGACAGTGGATTCAGTTTCTAAGGGGTCAAAGTCTGTAAAGTTGGAAATCCGGGGTAGACGAATGACAGCAATTGTTATTTCGCTATCTACCTTCTTGGAAGAACTCCGCTCTAGTAAGTTGAGGGAGTCCTCGGCGGGGAACAATTGATCCATCCAGGGTAGGACACCTACTACAGGAATATTGGTGCGCTGTTCAAGCCAGGTGATGCCAGATTCTAAAAGCGATCGCTGCCCTCTAAACTTATTAATTACCACACCCTTGACTAAGGCACGTTCATCAGGATCTAACAGTTCTAAAGTGCCGACAACATGGGCAAAAGCTCCTCCCCGGTCGATGTCTACAATCAACAGGGTTGGCGCATTGAGATGCTTTGCCACCCGCATATTCGTCAAGTCTCGGTGCTTGAGATTAATTTCGGCAGGACTGCCTGCTCCTTCGCAAATGACGATGTCAAACTCCTCGCCAAGACGCCGTAAGGATTCTTCAATCGCCTGCCAACCCAGGTCAAAATACTGCTCGTAGTAGTCCGATGCCTTGACTCGACCGACGGCTTTGCCTTTGATAATCACCTGGGATGTCATATCGCCTTGTGGCTTGAGTAAAATCGGGTTCATCTCCACCCAAGGCATCACCCCGGCTGCCCAAGCTTGCACGGCTTGCGCGTGACCTATTTCTCCACCATTAGCGGTGACGTAGGCATTTAAAGCCATGTTTTGCCCTTTGAAGGGGGCAACCCGCCAACCCCGCCGCGAGAGAATCCGACACAATGCTGTAACTAAGAGAGATTTACCTGCGTGGGATGTTGTACCCACAACCATGATTGCTTTCATCGCTCAACCCTCCTGGAGACTACCATCACATTTGACAATCGGTACTCCGATTTAACGAGGGATGTCAAATCGGCAATCTTAACCAACGATTCAAGGCATTGTAGAGGCGCTCTTGCCATGTGGGGTCTGACCACAACTCGCCTCGTTGTTCCCAGTTGCTTACCAACTGCCGCCCCAAAGGAGTTAAGCGAAAACTATCTGTAATGCCCTGACCATCAACTTCTCGTCGCAATAGACCGACTTGAATCAGCCACAGCAAGGTGTTTTCAGCAGCAAGTTCTGAGACAGAATGCCGCGTGTACTGGTGCTGAATGCCATTATCTCCCGCGATCGCGGATAAGGGAACACTCTGAGAACCCATGGCGACAAACAACGACAACTGAAACGGCGAACAACGCATTGCTCGCTTTGCTCGTTCTACAGTGCGTGGGGAGTATTGGATTGTTGGAGCTGCTTGATTTTGAGTTGAGGTCATTGCCACGATTAACAAAATATTAGGGGCAAGGGATGAGCAAATGCTAAGAGAATCTTTAGTCTGCTTTCTTGTTCTCTATCTTAGGCACTTTCTTGGTTCGTATACCTAGAGTCCTGTTAGCTGTCTTCGTGATCGCCAAACCGCTGCGATCAAATATTGTAAAGTTTGTAAGGTTTAACGTTGTCCATAATCTCCAATTAAAAAGGAAACAAAATCTATGTCTTTATCCGTTGGTACAGTTGCCCCAGACTTTAATGTCAAAGACACTAATGGCAACACCGTCTCCTTGTCAGATTACAGTGGTAAAACCGTCGTTTTGTACTTTTATCCTAAAGATGACACCCCTGGCTGCACCAAGGAAGCTCACGGCTTCCGAGATAATTATGCCGACTTCCAAAACAAAGATGCTGTGATCCTCGGCGTCAGTATGGATGATGAAGCCTCTCACAAGCAGTTCACCGAAAAGTACAATCTTCCCTTTAATCTCCTAGCTGATGTTGATGGCACATTAGCAAAGGCTTACGACGTTCAGGGTGACAAATATGCCAAGCGTGTCACCTACATCATCGACCCCACAGGCAAAATCGCTCAAGTTTACAGCGAAGTCAAGACTGATACCCACGCCCAAGATGTCTTGGCAGCATTGGGTTAAAAAACCACGTTATATACTGCTAGATAGGCAAAAAAAAGTCGGACACGGGATGCCGTATCCGACTAGGTAGTTGCAGTGATTGACGATGAGAACGCCTTAACTGCAACTACTTACCCCCAACTCATTCAGCCGGAAACTTCAGCGGAGAATTACCTGTAGAGGGTGTTTGCAGGTCGCGGAGCCGCTGTTGTCGCAGGCGCAGGTACTCCGTCGCACTATTATCAATATTCTGCCGCTGTTCGAGGATGAACTCATTCGAGCTACGCTGACCGCCGAGTCGGAGGTTGTGAATCATGTCAAAGACGCTTACTGAACCCCCACCCAAAGTTCCTGATAAAGAGTTGGGTTCACTTGGCGAAGCCTGAAAGTCTCTTAAAGGTTGAGCCTCTGTGCTTTGTGCTAGGGTAGCTTGCGGGAATAAGCCTGAGGCGATACCGAAGACGGTGAAAGCACCAACGCCTATAGCCAGACGAGTCAAAGGCGTTACAGAAGATGTCAGAAACGGGTATTTCTTCATAGCAATTGAGGTGAGAGTTTTTGACTCAGAAACGATAGTTAAGCAAAGCGACGGCGCAGTAGTGGTTGGATTGCCAGTAATACTACAACGTCAAACCCCAGAAGAACCAAGAGGGCAGTGCCAAACGTAATGGAAGCCCAGGGAGCTTGCATCACAACGCTACTCAATGCCCAGTCGCTGTGAGTATAGAGGTACCGAATCGGCTCAATCGCATAGCTCAGGGGATTGAGAGAGGCTACAATTTGCAACCATCTTGGCATAAAAGCAAGGGGCGCAAGGGCAGTACTGGCAAACAACAACGGTAGGTTAGTGACGAAAATTACTGCAATTAGTTCGATGTGACCGGGCAATGCAAAGGCTAAACCTAAACTCAGGGCGGTCACACCTAAAACCAACAGAAAGATAATTAACCCGATACTTGCTAACCCTAGAACGTCGGGTAGCCCGATACCTAAAAAGGCACTGGCAGTAACAATCACAGTCACTTGCACTAAGCTCAGGGCAACAATGTAAATTGCGGAAGCGGCAACAATCGAGAATCGAGAGGCGAGTGGTGCAACCAATAAGCGGTTGAGGAAACCAAACTCCCGGTCAAACATCACGGGTAAGCCTGCATTTAGCGCCCCAGCAAAGGCAGTAAAAACAATGATTCCGGCTCCCAGAAATTGACCGTAGCTCGATGTGTTGCCAAATAGTCCTTGAGGGGCATTTTGGAATAAAGCACCGAACAGCAACAACCACATCAAGGGCTGGATGATGCCAGCAACGAGGGTAGAAGGGCGGCGTTGTAGTTGAATAAACAGGCGCTTGGTTAAGGCAACGGTTTCCTGGATGAATTCACCGACAGTTGCCTTGTCGCTAACTGGAATTTGAGTGGCGGTGTCTTGTTGCCAGCTCAAGTCAGATTTGGAAGGGGTAACAGTAGGACTCATTAGTAGTTTTTCGTTATGGGTTGTTAATTTTTGGAGAAATTTAGCGCATATTTTTTTTCCGCTCTGCCTTGGGGTCGCGACTTCCTGCACCAGCAATTTCAGCATCCATCAGGGTACGACCTGTCGCCGCTAGATATACGTCATCCAAGCTTGGTCTAGCTTGGGCAATCCCAAAGATTGGTAAACCTGCGTCCTTTAAAGATTGCTGAATCGTCATTAAGGCGTCACTTTGGGGTTTGACGACTAAGTTGAGGGAGTTGCCTTGTGATCCATTAACGATCGCTTCTTGGACAAAGGGCAGAGCTTGCAGCATTTCTTTGGCAATTTCAGCTTCTTCTTTGGGAGAAAATTCCCGGATGCGGAGGGTGATGCGATCGCCTCCTACTTTATCCTTTAACTCAGAAGGGGTTCCCTGATCAATGACCACTCCTCGGTCAATAATTGCTACCCGGTTGGCTAGGGCGTCAATTTCTTCTAAATAGTGACTGGTAATTAAAACCGTCGTCCCGGCTTCCCGCAGTTGACGCAAAAAATCCCAAACGACAAAGCGGCTTTCGATATCCAGCCCCACGGTTGGTTCGTCCAATACCAGGACATTCGGTTGATGCAGCAACCCGGCGGCTAAATCTAGACGTTTACGCAAACCGCCAGAGTAGCTGCCTGTCTTTGTATCTGCGTATTCCTCCAACCCCAGAATCTCTAACATTTTGTTGACTCTTGCTTTGGCGGCGTTCTTGGGGATGTGGTAAAGTGCCGCTTGCAACTCTAGTAGTTCCCGACCCGTGAGTACCTTATCCAGAGCGACTTCTTGGGCGACATAACCTAGGCGACGGCGTACGGCTCTGGGATTGGTGATCGCATCAATGCCTGAAACTTCAATTTTGCCAGCATTGGGGGCGCTGAGGGTACACAGACAGCGAATTGTTGTTGTTTTGCCTGCACCGTTTGGCCCCAGCAGACCAAAAATTTCCCCCGGTTGCACCTCAAAGGAGATGTCCTTGACAGCTTCAATATCCCCGTAGCGTTTTTGGAGGTTTTCAATTAAAACAGCGGCAACCATATAATTTCTCTGCCTAGGTAGGCTACACAAATCTAAACAATCTTTATTTCTATTTTAAGCCGTCAGCAGCAAGAGGGGGTTAAGTGCAGCGATCCCTCAATAGACCTCTTGCATAAGTCGAATAGACCCCCCTTAATCCCCCCTTAGTAAGGGGGGAGACTTGAAATCTTGCCCCCTCCCCTTACTAAGGGGAGGGTTGGGGAGGGGTCTGGTACATTTTTGCAAGAGGTCTAATGATCGGTGAAGGCGAGATCCCCGATTTAGAGAAGTTGGGGATCTGAGGCGATCGCATCTCATAACTCAAAAAGGATTGCTATATCAATTGTGGGGTAGTTAATTCTGTTACCCTAGAACACTTCCTGATCTAAAAGGAGCGATCGCGCTTCTGGAATTACCCCCGCGATCGCTCCTTTGTTTAGATCCCCTGTATTAACCCGTTAGCTACTGACTAAAATCGTACTCATCAAGGTTTGCAGATTTTCCGTCAAGCCAATTGTTAGCTGATGGGTGATGGGCAAGCTATCAACGACAATGCCCGTACAGAGCAGCATCATGTAGAGGATGGAATACTTAAACAGGGAGCGGGCAAGTTTTTGATCAAAGGGGGCTTGCAAAAGCTGCCAGGCTTTTTTAATGAAGATACTGCCTAATAAAAAGGCGATCGCTCCATAAATTACCCCCGATACTCCCAAGGGATAAACCAGTAAAAAGGACGCGGGTACAACAAGTAAGGTATAAAACCAAATTTGCCGAGTTGTGGACTCTTCTCCCTCGATCACAGGCAGCATGGGGATACCCACTGACGCGTAATCTTCGCGAATCATCAAGGCGAGAGACCAGAAATGGGGAGGCGTCCACAAAAAGACAATCGCAAACAGTAACCACGCCGCCCAACTCAACTCACCTGTCACGGCTGCCCAGCCTACGAGGGCGGGAATGGCTCCAGCTGCGCCACCAATAACAATGTTTTGGGTGGTGTGGCGTTTGAGCAAGTGAGTATAAATGCCCATGTAGAAAACGATGCCAGACAGTGCTAAGAGGGCACTGAGCAAATTTGCAAAGACTGTTAGTAGGGTGAAGGACAAAACAGCGAGGGCGATCGCAAAAATCATGGCATCGCGAGGCTGCACGCGACCAGAGGGGATCGGACGATGACGAGTCCGCATCATGTCGTAGTCGATGTCACGGTCGTAAATGCAGTTCAATGTCTGAGCCGAAGCTGCTGATAAAGTCCCCCCCACCAGAGTAACCAGTAGGAGTAACGGGTCTACTTGTCCATCTGCGGCTAGCCACATTCCGGCGGCGGTTGTAATCAGTAATAGCGGGATAATCCGAGGTTTAGTGAGCTGATAGTAGCTTTGAATAACTTGTAGGAAGTTCTCATTTCGGCGGGAAACACTCGTCCCAATCATTATTTACACCAATTCCTTTATTTCAAACAACACGCCCGTTGGTTTCACGCCGCTACGGTGTGCCGACTCTATAGGGCGTCGGTGGCAGACGCGATCGCCTTAGCAACAGCGCGATCGCGTAGCGCCAAAACTGTAAAAGCAACCAGCGTACCGAGTAAAGCCGCTCCCACTGCCTGATGAGCAACGGTGAGAATCTCGACTTGCAGATGTAGGCGAAAGGTCGCTACGCCGAGTAATACTTGAGCCACGAGTAAACCTCCGGCAGCATTAGCTAACTTTCGTAGTACTGGGTGCAGTGCTGGGGTACGCCATGCCATGACGACAACGGCCAAAGTTGCCAGGGTTGCCGGGACAACGCCGATGATGTGACTATTCATCACGGTACACAACTGAGAAGCACCAAAGCACTGATGTAGCGCCCAACGGGAGGCAACCAATCCCCCCAAGAGGCTTTGGAGGTAGACCAGAATTGCCGCGCTCAAACTGACCCAAGGTAAATTTTCAACGACACCAGTGCCTTTGTAAGGGGTTAGTGACAGACCAATGACGAGCAGGGTTGTAAAAAACAGTAAGGCAGTCCCTAAGTGAGCGGTAACAATGTCAAAGCGCAATAGTTCTGTTACGGTTAGTCCGCCGAGAATGCCTTGAAACACAATTAACCCTAAGGCGAAGGTGGCAGCCCAAGGCAGCCAGGAGGGTAAGGCGCGCCGATACCACCACGATAGACCAGCTAGAGCTAGAGCGCTCAAGCCAATCAAAGCGGCATCAAGACGGTGAAACCATTCTAGAAAGACTTGCAGATTCATCTGCTGCCTGGGTACGAGCTGACCGTAGCATAAAGGCCAATCCGGGCAAGCTAGTCCGGCATTCATCACCCGCGTTGCACTGCCCACTGCCATCAAAAGCAAGGTGGCGATCGCAATTTTCCAAACTAATCGACGAATTCGTTCCGGAGGTTCGGGCGGCTCTTGGGTCGGAAGATATCGGTTTCGATGAAGAACTGATTCAGCCATAAAAGCAATTGCAAAAGCAACAAAATTTAGTGAAGTCCTGAGTAGTGGCTCATTCATCAACCTAGCACTGACGATGATTGCTAACCCGGCACCCTACTACCACTCTAATCAGCTTGCGCCAGTAACTGCATAGCTTTAGAGATTTTTCAGATTGCAGCAGGGTTCGCCAACTCATGTCTTAAGTTTCCCGATCAGACTTTTACATTTCTTAAGGATCTCTGAAAACGTGATTGGGTATTGGCTTTTAGTCGGTTGACTCGGTAAGCAATCCCGAAAAAAAACATAAAAATCCTTGATTTTCACCTCTTTGAGGCTTTACCTGCTTTACCGTGGTAGTTAAGCAAAACCGCTCGTCAAGGATTAGGTCGTTCCTGGTTAGGGCAACTAGTAGACAAGAGAAAGTGCTACCTTGACTAGGCGCAAAACTTGCCTAAGCTTCAACTCAGATCGACCATTGAGATTTTGCATTTAGAAGTCTTCTAGTCTAAACCCGTGAACATTCCAAGCTCGATTACAACTCTTATTGCTGGTATTGCGCTGACCCTGATTAGCCTCTGGTACGGTCAGAACCACGGTCTATTGCCCATGGCTGCCTCTGAGGAAGCCGCTCAAGTAGACGCCCTGTTCAACATGATGATGACTGTGGCGACGGGTTTATTTCTAATCGTTCAGGGAGTGGTACTCTATTCGGCATTCCGATTTCGCCGCCAGAAAGGCGATAACACAGATGGGCCGCCAGTTCATGGCAATATTCCTCTAGAAATTGTCTGGACAGCAATTCCGGCAGTGATCTTGTTTATTGTTTCCATCTACAGTTTTGAGATTTATAACGCCATGGGTGGACTTGACCCGATGGCATCTCATGACGATCACGGACGGCAAGGAATTGAGCAAGTCGGTAAGCCGTCGGAGGGGTCTCCTGAGAAGAATCTGCTTGCCCTCGATCCCAATCAGGCGATCGCTTTGGGATTGGGAGCCTCTCCTGAAAAACGAGGGCAACCCGTGCCACTCACCATTGATGTTACGGCTCTTCAGTATGCCTGGTTGTTCAACTACACCGATAGTGGGATCACTACTGGAGAAATGCACTTGCCCGTTGGACAAGAAGTGCAGCTCAACATCTCAGCTCAAGACGTGATCCACGCCTTCTGGTTACCTGAGTTTCGGTTGAAACAAGATGCCGTCCCCGGTCGGTTAGCGCAAATGCGCTTTACGCCGACTAAAGAAGGACAGTATCCGATCATCTGCGCTGAGCTGTGTGGGCCATACCACGGGGCGATGAATGCCCAGCTCTACGTTCAGTCACCCGAAGAGTACCAAAACTGGGTGAGTGAGCAGCAAGTGGCTAGCACCAACGGCATGGAAAAAGCGATCGCTACTAATCCAGCCGACTTATCAGAAGGTGAGTTTCTGGCTCCCTATGTCAAAGATCTGGGGATCGATGCTCACACCCTTGAGCAACTGCACGCTACTCACCATCACCCAAACCAGTAGCTGTCCGCTATAAGAAGTGGGCGATCATTCAAGTACTGATGATTCCATGGTGAGAGTGCCAAGGTAAACAGTGAGTAATGAACAACCCACTCCTAAGACTGATCGCATCTGTCTAGAGAAAATTTCCTATGACAATACAAGCAGACATTCAAGAGGAAGCAAATAAGCCAGCTGCAGGGGATGAACCCGCTCAGCGACATTGGCGAGAATATTTTGGCTTCAGTACAGACCACAAAGTAATTGGTATTCAATACCTAGTTTCCTCGTTTGTGTTCTATTGCATCGGCGGACTAATGGCTGATGTAATTCGCACAGAACTGGCGACACCAGCATCGGATCTGGTCAGCCCGGAGCTTTACAACCAGCTCTTCACCGTTCATGCCACCATCATGATTTTCCTGTGGATTGTTCCGGCGGGTTCGGGCTTCGCCAACTACCTGATCCCCTTATTAATTGGGGCGAAGGACATGGCATTCCCCCGACTAAATGCCGTTGCCTTTTGGATGATCCCACCCGGTGGCTTGTTGCTGTTGAGCAGCTTTTTCGTAGGTGCGCCCCAAGCGGGTTGGACGTCCTATCCACCCCTGAGCCTATTAATGGGGAAAGCTGGTGAGGCATTCTGGATTTTTAGCCTGCTGATCCTGGGGACTTCCTCGATTTTGGGCGGACTGAATTTTCTGGTCACCATCCTGAAGATGCGGACGCCAGGGATGGGACTCAATCAAATGCCGCTGTTTTGCTGGTCGATGATGGCAACTTCATCCCTGCAACTGATTGCTACACCTGTGCTGGCAGCCGCTTTGATTCTTTTGTCCTTTGACCTAATTGCTGGAACTGCCTTTTTTAATCCCACAGGTGGGGGTGACCCAATTGTCTACCAGCACATGTTCTGGTTTTACTCTCACCCCGCTGTCTACATCATGATCCTGCCGTTCTTTGGGATCATTTCAGAGGTGTTACCAGTCCACGCCCGGAAGCCGATTTTTGGTTACCGAGCGATCGCCTATTCTAGTATGGCGATCGCCTTTATCGGTTTATTGGTTTGGGCACACCATATGTTCACCAGCGGTACCCCTGGCTGGCTGCGGATGTTCTTCATGGCGATGACCATGATTATTGCCGTACCGACTGGAATAAAAGTCTTTAGCTGGTGTGCAACCATCTGGGGCGGCAAAATTAGCCTGAATAGTTCCATGCTGTTTGGCATGGGCTTTATTTCAGCCTTCGTCATTGGTGGATTGAGTGGTGTAATGGTGGCAGCAGTGCCCTTTGACATCCACGTTCACGACACTTACTTCATCGTCGCTCACCTCCACTATGTTTTGTTCGGTGGCAGCGTCCTCGGTCTCTTTGCCGGGATTTATCACTGGTTCCCGAAGATGACAGGACGCATGTTGAACGAACCTTGGGGCAGAGTCCACTTTGCCCTGACCTACATCGGTCTGAACCTGACCTTCTTGCCAATGCATGAGTTGGGGTTGTTGGGGATGAATCGGCGGATTGCTCTGTACGATCCCAAATTCCAACCCCTGAACATCATCTGCACCATTGGAGCCTACACGCTTGCGGTTTCCACTCTTCCCTTCATCGTCAATGTCATTTGGAGTTGGAGCAGAGGGCCAAAAGCCGGAAACAATCCCTGGGATGCATTGACCCTAGAATGGATGACCACCTCGCCGCCCCCGATTGAAAACTTTGAAGGATTCCCGAAACTAGCGACAGGCCCCTACGATTATGGTATGGGCGATCGCAGCACCGAGGTGAATGTAGCCTTTGCTGAGGAGAGGCAACCTGTCTTAGCGGCTGGCCCCAACTCGGCTCTACGTGCTGATCCCGATCCCGCCGTTGCCGCGAATCCTGATGACCGCCAAGGGGAAAGTCAAAATCGCGATTAGTTGTAAGTTATTAGCCACTAGTTACTCAAACTATGGCTGATAACTCGAGACTACTAACCACTGACCACTGAACATAAAAATTCATGCAAGGTTCAACAATTGACGAATCTAAGACAGCTCTGAACTATCACCACAAGGTGGAAGATGCTGTTCATGAGGAACATCCTGATCTCCGCATGACTGGAGTATGGGTATTCCTGGCTGCCGAGAGCATGATTTTCCTCGGCATGTTTGGAGCCTATCTAATTTATCGAACTGTCTCACCGATTTGGCCGCCTGAAGGAACGCCAGAACGGGAACTGCTCCTGCCAGGAATCAACACGCTAATTCTGATTTCCAGCAGTTTTGTAATGCACCGAGGCGACGAGGCAATCAAGAAAAACGATGTCTCAGGTTTGCGGTTCTGGTATACCCTTACTGCCATCATGGGCGCGATTTTCCTAGGAGGACAGGTGTATGAGTATACCAACCTTGAGTTTGGTCTGACGACTAACCTATACGCCAGCTCGTTTTATGTCCTGACGGCTTTCCACGGTCTTCACGTCACCGTTGGGTTGTTACTGATTATCTCTGTCCTGCTCCGCTCCCGGAAGCCAGGACATTACAGCGATGAAGAACACTTTGGTGTCGAAGCCGCAGAGCTGTACTGGCACTTTGTAGACGTTGTGTGGATTATTTTATTTATCCTGGTCTATTTGCTGTAAGCGTTTGACTGTACGCTGAATTCAAAAAGCCCCCAAACTGGGGGCTTCTTTTATGGGTCAATAAATCTGATTAAATATGGCTATACCACCTTGAGTCGAATAAAGTTGAGTCAAGATGGTACAGGCATTGATATGGTTTTTGTTATTTTGACGTACCGCGTCTACTACTTTTGAGCGCTCTGGTTAGGACTTTAGTCCCACCAAATAGTAGTAATGAAGTGGAAGAAGCGAAAAATACTCCACACCACGGCTGTCTAGTTGGATAACTGCACCGTTTGTACATCTAAGGTCGCTCTCCTGCGATGTACAACAATGGACGCTAGCGGCACATTGCTATTCAGGTGCTGTTTTGTTTCCAATTACTAGAATACCAAGGGTTAATCTTTACTGTTGTCGCTCTCCAGATGGAAAGCCTCTCCAACCGAAGAGAGAATTTAAGTTTTTTATATCTGGATGCTCCGCTCTGCCAAACTCTGAACATCAAGGTTTTACTGTTCAAATTAGGCAGCTTGGCTGACGATTGCCCAGGCATAAGTGAGAATTCCCAAAAAAGCAACACCAACAACCGTTTCTCGTTGCTCATTCCAAAAACGACGCGCTCCCAGCCATACATAATTCAATGCCGCTCGTCGTTCGTCACCAAGTTCAGCCATCAGTTCAGAAACTCTGGTATCGACTTCTTCAAGAGAAACTTCGTCTCGCTTGTAAGCCGCTTCTAGCTGGTCTAATTTTTTCCAGTACTCTTTTGTAGCTTCTAGGAGATTAGGCATAATAAACCTTAAATATGTTACTTATTGTTAACTTATATAGACAAATGGTAGCTCAGCAACTCTTTCCAGGGGGTGAGGATTACCTAACCCCTCCACTACTCCAGAAGAGAGACACGGTAGCGTTGAGGCTTTGGGGTAATGGGGAGAGAAGGTAAAGGGAAGTATGTATATCCGTCGGGAGGCTAGGCTCCGCAAGCCCTGATTAGCTAGGCTACTACGCTGTCTTCTTTGCCGATCCCGATGGCATCAAACGGGAATTGGTTCACCTGCCCAATTTGCCCTAGGACATCAACGGATCAAGGAGGCGATCGCTACCTTCACGCTCTACGACCCTCGACATGGAGGAGTGGGAAAACCTATAGCATTTAACTCATTTGAGGTAGTACAGCCCTGGAATTGTGCTGTAGAAAACACTACCCTCTAAAATTGCCCAATCTAATTTTGATTAAAGATGCCGAATTAATTAACAATCCTTAATAAAATAGAAATACGCTAACTGTCAGGAGAACGATGGCTAATATCAAGTTTGTCAACGAAGAGAAGGAAGTGGTTGCTGCTAATGGGGCAAATTTAAGAGAAAAAGCCCTAGAAAATGGCATTGACATCTACACTTTCATGGGCAAGATGATGAACTGTGGAGGTTATGGTCAGTGTGGCACCTGTATTGTCGAAGTGGTGGAAGGGATGGAGGGTCTTTCGCCTCGCACTGACGTGGAAAATCAGAAGCTCAAGAAAAAGCCAGACAACTATCGCTTAGCTTGTCAAACCTTGGTCAATAGTTCTGTAAGCATCAAAACAAAACCATGAGGCTAATACTATCTCCTCAGGAATGTAGATGATATTCTAGAGGGTGGGTTGATCGTAATTTAGAGGCATCGATGTAATGCAAGTTAATGATTTAGGTTTTATTGCTGTTATTCTCTTCGTGCTAGTTCCTACGGTTTTCCTGCTGATTCTGTTCATTCAAACCAGTAGCCGCGAAGGCAATAAAAATCCTTAAGTTGCTAGCAATACACAAAATCCCCTGTCCTTATTTCATTAACTTGGACGGGGGATTTTTTTTGGGGACTGAGTTGTCTCAGCCGCCGTGTTGTTTCAAGGGGCTAAGTAGCTAACCTGCACAGGCAAAAGCGTAAGTCTTCTATAGCTGCACCCTACACGGGTGTCGGCTGCTCACAAAAATGAAGCTGCCCTGTTTAGAGCCTTAGGAAGAAGAGAGCCAAAGATAGGACAAACTCAGTATCTCTTAAGTTGGCATCCGACCCAATATCACTGGGCAGTTTGCGTAAACACGGACATAGTCGGATAAAGAAGACCCTAGTAACCGATCTAAATCAGGTAACCCTCTAGCAATGGAAGGGCGTCTCTCAGGAGAACCAAGGATTAAAAGATCGATATTGCGGTCGTCTGCCAAGCGGCAAATTTCTTCCCCTGCTTTCCCTGTGCGGAGGTGACAGGAATAATTGATCCCTAACTTTTTCGCTTCAGCGGCGGCGGAGGATAAAACGGGGTCTTGTTCAGCTTCGGTTACAGTAGATTCTTCACCGGGTTTATTCTTACCGAAGAGAACGCGAACTAGATGGAGTTGACCTCCTGGGATTTCCCGCAGCAGGAATAACGCTATATCCAGGCAGTATTTGGCATCAGCGGATTTGTCTAAGGCAACCATGATGCGGTTAACTTTCTTGACGTAAACATCGTCTTTAACCAGCAACATCGGGCGAGAAGACAACTGGAAAACGTACTGGCTAACTGAATTAGACAGAATGGATTCTATACGGTTTAGCCCCCTAGAACCCATAATGATTAAGTCAACAGCTTCTTCATCAGCCACTTGGCAAACGACATCTTTGGGATCGCCTTGTTTGAGCCGGACTGTAACTTGTTCGGGTTCTAGTCCTAATGTCTCAATGGCTTGAGCGAGAATCTTGCCTCCTTCTTGTAGCTTGTCGGCCATTGCCTCAGCAGTGACTTGAGGAGGTACGACGTGCAGGACAGTAACGGATGCTTGTCGAATGGAAGGAACTTCCATCAACATCTTGAGCATCTCTTCGTTTTTTCCTAGCCCTGCAACAGCAATCAAAATTTTTTTAATCATGGAAGCGCTTTAATATCGGTTTTCAGCTTGTAATTGTGTGGGGCTTTCCAAGAATAAGGATACTTTGTAATACTGCTAGAAAAATTTGACAATTTATTACTTAAGTATTGCAATCAAAAACATATTAATTTTTTTTGCGATTGCTTGCAAAGTTGAACAAGGCTTGTAGTTAGAAGCTTTGCAAAACAAGAGTTTTTATTAATTTAAATTTTGAACGATCTTCACGTCGAGGAGCGATCGCGACTTAGTTGGCTGTAGCACAAAGAGCATTAGCAGGGAGCCAGCTCAATCTCTGTCGCCTTCGCTGTTCAATTCGACATTTTTTCCTGGAGTTGACTAAGACCTAAAAAATTAGGACGAACTTGGGAACCCTAAAAGAGAATGCGATCGCCCACCAAATACCAGCCAAAAGCAGCGTAGAGCTTAAGACGCATCCCCTTAATACCGCCTTTTATCAGCTCAATTGATTCAAGGCAGCATGACCTTGTTCCTTTATAAACTGGCAGTTACCATGAAATATCGCGTTCTGCGCTTTTTATCCCTTTTCTTCCTCAGCCTAACGCTGATTACCGCGTGTACAGGGACAAAATCTATTGTTTTTAGACCGGAACCTCCACCGCTAAAAATTGCCTATAACCTGTGGCCAGGAACATTTCCGATGGCGATCGCTCAGGAAAAAGGATTTTTCACCCTTCAAGGAGTGAACGTCGAGCACGCTTACACAGTCAACTATCTAGAATCTGTGTCTAACTTTGTGGCTGGCAAATCTGACGGACTTTTCATCGTCTTAGGAAGTCTTATGGGGGTAATTGAAAAAATACCCGATGTGCAGATTACCTTAATCGCGGATGAATCAGCGGGTGCGGATGTGGTGCTGGCGCAGCCTGATATTCGCAACGGAACTGACTTGAAGGGCAAACGGATCGGTGTCAAGTTAGGTGACTATGGAGAATTGTTTGTTACTACCTGGCTAGAGCAGCATGGCTTGACTACCGATAACGTCACACTCGTCAATGTCGAGGGGGAAGCCGTCCCTGCACAGTTTCAAAGCGGTAACATCCAAGCGGGACAAACCTGGGAACCCTATGTGTCTGAAGCGATCAACCAATCCGGCGCAAGTGTGTTATTTACTAGCGAAGAAACACCGGGGTTGATGCCAACTGTGATGATATTTCGCAGCAAGGTGTTACGCGATCGCCCCAATGACGTGCAGGCATTTATCCGTGCTTGGTTCCAAGCGCAAGAGTACTGGCAAGCCAATCAAACTGAAAGCAACGCACTGATTACTAAAGCACTTGATCTTAAGCCAGAAAACCTGTTCACCGATGGAATCAAGTTCTACACCTGGCAAGACAACTTAAAGGCATTTACTCCCGGTTCCACCACCGAGTCGCTGCACCATACTGCCAAATTGTACGCCGACTTCTATATTCGGATAGGAGGGCTAAGTGCTACGCCAGACGTTCAAAAACTGATTAATCCTTCCTTTGTGCAGCAATTGCGCTCCTAACGCTGACCGACTGCCGATCACCCTTGCTCGTTACATACATCAGCAGGTTCTTGTTATGAAACCTCGATTGCTGCGTTTTTTGTTGCTGTTCTTGTTCGCCATTGTGCTAGCTACTGCCTGTAATAGCAGGACAACGGTTACTTCTTCCCCAGAACTACCACCCCTCCGGGTTTCCTACAATCTCTGGCCTGGGGTTTTTCCGCTGGTACTTGCCCAAGAAAAAGGGTTTTTTGTGGATCAAGGGGTGAACGTTAAAGCTGTCTATTCAAACAACTATCTCGAACCTGCATCTGACTTCACAGCTAACAAATATGATGGGGTTTTTTTGGCATTGGGTAGCGTGATGAACATTATCGAGAAAAACCCTAATGCCCAAATTGTCCTAGTAACCGATGACTCGGCGGGGGCTGATGCTGTCGTGGCGCAGCGCGGTATTCAAAGCGTTGCTGAGTTAAAAGGGAAACGAATTGGTATCAAGCGAAATGATTTTGGAGAATTGTTTGTGACTAGGATGCTGGAGGATAACGGTATTAGCGTCAATGATGTCACGCTCGTTAATTTAGAAGCAAAAGCAGTTCCAGAGCGCTTAAAAAGCGGTGACATTCAAGCGGGACATACTTGGGAACCTTACCTATTTAAAGCCGTTGAATTCGGAGCAAAGAAGATATTCAGCAGCAAGCAAACGCCGGGATTGATTTCAGATGTGATGATATTTCATGGCGATGTGTTACGCGATCGCCCCAATGACGTGAAAGCATTTATCCGCGCTTGGTTTCAAGCTCAAGATTACTGGCAGGCACATCCGGCTGAAAGCAATGCACTCATTGCCAAGAAGCTGAACATTACACCAGAAGAAGTTTCTCCCGATGGCATCCATTTAGCGAACTTGCCAGACAACTTAAAGGCATTTACTCCTGGCGAAACTACTCAGTCGTTGTACTATACCGCCAAATTGTATGTAGACTTCTACACTCGAAAAGGAGTGTTGAGTGCCGCACCAGACGTTCAAAAACTGATTAATCCCTCCTTTGTACAGCAATTGGAAGAGGTAAATTAACTGTGGGCATCCAACTCTCTAGCCTTCGCGGTAAGCTGATCTTCTCGTTCCTGGGTGTATCTCTTCTCCCCTTACTTCTACTTGCCTGGGTTAATCAGCGGATGATGCAAAAGACGCTGACAAATAATGCCAACCAAACCCTCTTGACTGCTGCCTCTCAAACTGCCCTTAGTCTCGACAATTTCATGCGATCCAACTTGGATGCTGTGCGAGTCGAGGCTCAATTGCCCGTGCTTGCCAGATATCTGGATTTACCCGTCAGCCAAAGACAAAGTGTTGCCGCAGAAGTTGAGGTCACCTTACTTTCCCTCAGCCGCAAAGATACCTTGAATATCTCATCTTACGCACTGCTCGATCGCCAGGGGAGAGATGTGCTTGATACCTACACACCAGATATTGGGGAAGATCAATCGAACCGGGATTACTTCCAGGAACCGCTTAAAAAGGGATTGCCCTACGTTTCGCCTTTGCGGTATTCGGTCAGCGATCGCGTACCAAGTCTGTACTTTAGCAGTCCAGTGCGAAATGCGTCTGGAGAGATTATTGGTGTCCTGCGCGTCCGTTATAACGCGGCGGCTATCCAGCGACTGGTTGTGCAAAACACTGAGTTGGTAGGAGGACGCGAGTCTTTTGCAATTTTGCTGGATGAAAACTACGTCCGTTTAGCTGAAGGCACCCTAACAGAATTAAATTTTAAATCGGTTACACCGCTCCCACCTGCCCAAGTGAAAGCGCTGCAAGCAGAGGGACGGCTGCCCAATGGGTCAGTGGCAGACCTCTCTACTAACTTACCTACCTTTGAACAAGGTTTAGCTAACTCCAAGAAAACTCCTTTCTTTACAGCTCCCTTAGGATCTGTCAATAACGATCTGTACTCAGCAGCGGTAACCCCGTTAGAGACGAAACCATGGTTTGTAGTTTTTGCCCAGCCGCAAGCCGTATTTCTAGAACCGATTAAATCTCAAATCCGCTATACGCTGTTGCTGGCTCTAATTATTGTTGGTATCGTGATCGTCGCGGCGGTGATGATAGGACAACGGCTCACTAAACCGCTTATTCATCTAGCGAATACGGTGAGTCAATTCACCCGTGGCAATCTTAGTGCTCGAAGTTCGATTCAGTCAAAAGACGAAATTGGACTCTTGGCGTCCAGTTTCAACAGCATGGCAATCCAAGTTGGTAAATTGCTCCAGGGATTGGAGGAACGCACTCAGGAACTGGAAGTGAGCCAGCATGTGACTGTGGCAGTGAGCGAACTTTCCCGTGCTATTCACGACCCCGAACGGTTGTTGCAAGAGGCGATCGCGTTGATGCAAAATCGCTTTGGTTTGCACTACGTGCAAATTTATCTGTTAGACCAAACAACCCGCCAACTGATCCGACGCGCTAACACGGGTAAGCAGGACACCAGACAAGACCAAACTCCCTATCTATCCCTAGATTGTAGTGAGAATCTGATCGTCCGTGCTGCCCAAACCCAAGAGATCGTCTCGGTCGATGATGGCTATTTTGAATCAGCAAACGATTTAAAACCGTCCCTAAACGGCTCTGAGGTAGCCGTTCCGCTAGTCAGTCGTGGCAAGCTGATTGGGGTAATCGATATCCAAAATGACCAGAGCGATCGCTTTAGTCAGATGGATTTGGAAACCTTCAATACCCTAGCAGGACAAATTGCAACCGCCCTAGAGAATGCTCATTTATTTGAGGAAATTCAAAAGGCAGAACTGCAATATCGAGAGAAAGCCTCGGAGCTAGAAGAAGCACTCCACGAACTCAAACGCACCCAAACCCAACTGATTCAAACGGAAAAAATGTCTTCTTTAGGTCAATTGGTTGCCGGGGTTGCCCACGAAATTAATAACCCTGTCAACTTCATTTATGGCAACTTGAGTTATGTCAGTGACTACGCGGAGGATTTGCTCTCGTTAATTGACCTTTATCAGCAATGTTGCCCTGATCACCCCCAAATTCTTGAGCGTACAGAAGAAATTGAGCTTGACTTTCTGATTGAGGATTTACCGAAAACGATATCCTCTATAAAACTTGGTGCTGAACGCATCCGGCAGATTGTGCTGACGTTGCGAAATTTCTCCCGGTTGGACGAAGCTGAGATGAAACCTGTTGATATTCATGAGGGTATCGAATCAACCCTACTGATTCTCCAAAATCGTCTCAAAGCAGCGCCAGAGCGTCCCGGTATTGAAATTGTTAAGGAATACGGGGATTTGCCTGAAGTTGAATGTTACGCCGGACAGCTCAATCAGGTGTTTATGAACCTGATTAGCAATGGGATTGATGCGCTACAGGAATACAGCCAAGAACGCGACCTAGAAACGATTAAGAATCATCCCCCTACCATCACCATCCGCACCCAAGTTTCAGAACAAAATGGGGTTCAAATCAGCATTATAGATAATGGAGCGGGAATTAGCGATCTCGTCAAAGCGCGACTCTTTGACCCTTTCTTTACCACCAAAAAAGTTGGCGAAGGCACAGGATTAGGATTATCGATCAGCTATCAAATTGTTGTCGATAAGCACAGGGGGCAAATGCAGTGTTTCTCCACCAGGGGAGAGGGAGCGGAATTCCGCGTAGAAATTCCGATCAAACAGCAAAAAGTAGCAGCGCTTTCCCGATGATGCCGATGCAACTTCACTCATCCCACCCACTGCACTACAAGTAAGTTTGTAGTGATTTCAGCCCTCAAAATAGTGCCCAAGCTCTGACTACAAAATAAGTTAAAAATACAGGGCAATACAAAGTTTGAATTTATTCTCCCCTACTTACCTTCAACCACTGTGATCTTGGCGTGGGTGTGGGGAAATGGCTTTGTGTAACGTGCCATCAGGAGCAGCAACAACTTCAGGATTGTTTATAGGGTGCGGTTGAATAACGCGGTAGACATCAACCATTTGTTGTTTGCCTTTTAGTGCCAAAGCTCCCCAGGATTCAAACTCATATTGGTCTTTTACATGCACGAAAGTTTCATGACCAATTAGGATGCGACAGTCGCTCTCCTGGCGATGCTTTTCACAGCTTTCCAGACGAGCGGCAATATTGACGCTATCGCCAATGACACCATATTCTAGGCGGTCTTTGCCTCCCAAACTGCCAGCCACAACTGACCCCGTAAAAATCCCAATCCGCATTTGAATCACGGGCAAACCCCGCTGCTGCCAACCTTTATTCTTTTGGTCTAAAATCCTGCTCATTTCCATTGCACAGGCGACGGCGGCTTGAGCATCTTGGCTGACTTCCATTTTATGGAGGCGGGACATCGGGACGCCAAATACTGCCATGATGCCATCCCCAGTAAATTTGTTGACAATCCCCTCCCGGTTTAAGATGGCGTGAGTAATGGCATCTAGCAGTTCGTTTAGCCACTCCAGCAGGGCTTCTGGAGTCATTTGTTCGGAAATAGTGCTGAAGTCTTTGACATCGGCAAAGAGCATCGTGGCGGTGAGACGGATGCCGGGAAGTTTGCCAGATTTGAGCAGGCGATCGCGTCCTCTCCAGAGGGCTTTGGCAATTTCTGGTGAGGTGTTCTGCCCCAGAAGTTTCATGACGATCTGCTGTTGCTGGCGGGCTTGGTGCGCTCGGTAAGTGACAATGGTACCAACGCTGAGGATAAAGCCCATAGCCGGGGCAGATAGGGGCACCCAGCCGGAGCCGAGGACGATTAAAAAGTTGCAGGCAAATAAGGCGACGAGGCCGCTAGTTACCCAAAAACTCAAGGAAATAGGATGATGACTGACCCAACCTAAGATCCCTCCCAAGATCACCCATCCCGCAATCCACACTATTTCCTGGGATTCTGACCAAAACCAAAATAAGGGGCGATCGCCTGTGGCGGCATCAAGAAATTGGCTCACCATTTGGGCATGAACCACAACCCCAGTCATGCGATAATTTTCCTTGAGCGTGGCGCTATAGGGAGTATATAGCGTGTCTTTGAGGCTGGGGGCAGTGCTGCCAATCAAGACGATTTTGTCTGTTACCCAGTCAGGATCAATGTTGCCATTGAGAACATCACTCACCGAGACTTGCGGCGCTACATTGCTGCCAGTACGGTAGTTGAGCAAGATTTGGATGCCATCGGCTTCAATGCTGCGATAGCCGCCAGAATTAGGTTGTAGGGGTTTGTACACCGCTTGACCCAATTGCAGATCATCGGGATTCTCGGCACTGGCTTGGGGCGTAATCCCTTGTTTTTCTAGATAGGCGATCGCGACTTGCAAGCCGAAGGAAAACAACGTCCCCGTACTCCCTTGACTGCTGTTTCCTTCGGCAAATAACAAATTCCGACGAATGATGTTATCGGGGTCAGCAGGAATATTGTTAAAACCTAGGCGTTCTGGCGGAACGCTGGGAGGTGGTGGAGTCCCGGCGAGGGTGTCGAGGTTTTGAATTGCAATTAGATTGGGTTGTTGCAACTGTGTGATCAGTTGCTCATGTCCCGGTGGAACGGGGATATCGCGGTACAAGTCTAAACCAATGACGCGGGGGTTTAGAGACTGTATCTTGCTTAAAACTTGGGCTAAAACTTGGTCAGACAGGGGCCATTTCTGCTGGTCTCGAATGTCCGCTTCGGTGACAGCAACAATCAAAATTCGGGGGTCGGCTGGGGCTTGGGGTCGCCAGCGTACCATCTGGTCAAAGGCAACTAATTCTAAGGGTTGTAGCCATCCAACTTGACGTATTCCCAAGACTAATCCTGTAATGGCAACGGTGGCGATCGCTACGACGCGCACACCACTAGAATCTAGCCAGGAACTGCTCGCCCAGTTCGTTAGTTTCGCGAGGGCTGCTACCTTGGACTTGATAAACTTCATGGCTGCCCCCAAGAAAGATGCTGAGATGCAAAGACGCTTTTAGTCAGACAAGATGAAGGCAACTCTATCTGTCTGGTTCGATAGGGAGAAATAAAAACCAACCACAAAGGCACAGAGGACGCGGAGAGAGGCAAGGGAAGGTTCATGGGCATCTTGTGCGTTTGTGGGCTGAAGAAGAGTGAGATTTGTCTGGTTAATCGTACTAGTGCGAAGCGTCACCACATTATTGCATTTGTGGCAAGGTGGGTGTCACCCTTTATTTGGATAACAGGCGATCGCTATACCGATTAGGACACTCCTGATTTCCTAAAGGTAAGTGAATGCTGAATCTTCAACTCACCAACTCAGCACTTGGCTATAACAGGCAGTCGTGACTTTTTGAGGGGTGCGTATAAGATATAAAAAACGACAATTCTTAAAAAATATTCATGATTGTTTCTAGCTCTGGCTTGGATCGGCTCAAGGAATCCATCAAAAAAAAGGTATTTTTTGGCAATGAGCCAACGCCTGAGTTAATCGCTATCTTAATTGTCTATTTTGTCCAAGGTATCCTAGGACTGGCGCGGCTGGCGATTAGCTTCTTTCTCAAAGATGAGCTTGCCCTCAGCCCTGCCCAAGTGGCAGCATTAATGGGAATTGCCGCTTTACCTTGGGTGATTAAGCCCGTGTTTGGCTTTCTGTCTGATGGTCTGCCCCTCTTTGGCTACCGCAGACGACCGTACTTGATTTTATCGGGATTGCTGGGCACGGCTGCGTGGTTGGCGTTAGCGACGGTTGTCAACACAGCCTGGGCAGCTACAGTGGCGATTCTTCTAAGTTCCCTCTCCGTTGCCATCAGTGACGTGATTGTCGATTCTTTGGTAGTAGAACGGGCGCGCCAAGAATCCCTGAGTGATTCCGGTTCCCTGCAATCACTAACCTGGGGAGCCTCTGCCTTAGGGGGCTTAATTACCGCCTATCTCAGCGGTTGGCTGCTAGAACACTTCAGCACTCAAACGGTCTTTGGAATTACTGCTACATTTCCCTTGCTAGTTTCCGCTGTCGCCTGGTTGATTGCAGAAGAGCCGATTGGCGATCGCTCCAATATTATTTCGGTGAAAAATCAAGTTAAGCAACTGCGAGGTGCTGTCACCCAAAAAGTCATTTGGTTGCCAACAGCCTTTATCTTTATCTGGCAAGCCACTCCAACGGCTGACTCAGCATTTTTCTTTTTCACCACTAATGAACTAGGGTTTCAACCAGAATTTTTGGGACGGGTGCGTTTGGTGACGAGCCTCGCCTCCCTGGTGGGAATTTGGTTATTTCAGCGCTTTTTAAAGCAAATTCCCTTTCGTCAGCTCATGGGTTGGACAACGCTGCTGTCTGCTGTTTTAGGAATGACTGCCTTACTCCTTGTTACCCATGCCAATCGCTCCTTAGGCATTGACGACCATTGGTTCAGCCTGGGAGATAGCCTGATTCTCAGCGTCATGGGACAAGTTGCCTTTATGCCCGTACTCGTGCTTTCTGCACGGCTCTGTCCAGAGGGCGTAGAAGCCACACTCTTTGCCCTGTTGATGTCCGTCTGGAACTTAGCCGGGTTGTTGTCCCACGAAACCGGAGCCTTACTCACCCACTGGCTAGGGGTAACAGAGACTAACTTCGAGAATCTGTGGTTGTTAGTGATGATTACCAACGCCTCTAGTTTGCTGCCCCTCCCCTTTCTCGGCTGGCTACCCGCCGCCGATCCGCAAGCCGAGATCCAGTCGGAAGGTAAGCCGAAAGCCTTACCCACTGCCGCCGTCTTTGAACATCATTCTCTCGGCGCGGAGCCAGAAACATCTCTTTTGCCCAATTTCGTTCCAGATTTTCTCAAACGAGAGTCAGTTCAAGAACACAGTGAATAAAAGTGGTGCTGTGTATTACCTTTAGGCAAATTCATTCTCAGTGCTGAGGCAATTGCTGCAGGGATTAAGGCTTAATTACTAGAGTTTTCAACTGACTTCCTCAAACAAGATGCAGAATTTGCCCACAAAAGAAGCCTTTTCGGTACCAACTTCTGACCTTTCCTACAGCCGCGAAGACTGGCGAAAGGGTTATGAGTCCCAACCGAATGAATATGACTATTGGATTGATGATGTTGAAGGGAAAATTCCTTCTCAACTGCACGGTACACTTTTTCGTAATGGGCCTGGCTTATTAGAGGTTAACGGGATGCGTCTTCATCATCCCTTTGATGGGGATGGGATGATTTGTGCGATCGCCTTTGATCAAGGACGCGCCCACTTCCGCAATCGCTTCGTCCGCACAGAAGGCTTCCTAACCGAACAAGCAGCGGGAAAAATCCTTTATCGGGGCGTCTTCGGTACCCAAAAGCCCGGAGGCTGGTTGGCAAATGCCTTCGACTTCCAACTCAAAAATATCGCCAACACCAACATCATTTATTGGGGCGGGAAACTCCTTGCCCTTTGGGAAGCCGCCGAACCCCATGGCTTAAATCCACACACCTTAGAAACTTTAGGAACAGAGTACCTGGACGGCGTCTTAGCAGAGGGCGATCCTTTTGCCGCCCATCCTTGGATTGACCCCAGTTGCCAAGCTGATGACGGCGAACCCTGTTTAGTCAACTTTGCCATCAAACCCGGTATTTCTAGCACCATCATCATCTACGAATTTAGTCCCACAGGTAAACTGCTGCGACAGCACTCCCATAGCGTTCCTGGT
The DNA here is from genome assembly GCA_019359445.1 of Kastovskya adunca ATA6-11-RM4. Taxonomy (GTDB): domain Bacteria; phylum Cyanobacteriota; class Cyanobacteriia; order Cyanobacteriales; family Coleofasciculaceae; genus Kastovskya; species Kastovskya adunca. The sequence goes on from JAHHHJ010000006.1 coordinate 236,524, forward strand.
TTTGCCTTTATTCACGACTTCGCGATTACCAAAAATTACTGCTTATTTTTCCAAAACCCTGTGAGCTTTAACCCGATTCCCTTTGCTTTGGGCTTTCGCGGTGCTGGGGAGTGCGTGAAGTTTCAGCCGGATAAACCGACGCGGATTGTCGCGATTCCTCGTTTCTCCTCAGAACCTGTCAAGTTCTTTGAAACTCAAGCGGGGTTTGTTTTCCACCATGCCAACGCCTTTGAGCGAGGGGAGGAAATTTGCATCGACTCGATTTGTTACGAGTCTTTCCCAGAGGTCGAATCTGGTAGCGACTATAAGCAAGTTGATTTTGATGCTTTAGCACCAGGGCAACTCTGGCGATTTACCCTTGATTTGCCTAGCCAAACCGTACAGCGTCGAATTCTAGAAGAACGTTGCTGCGAGTTTCCCTTTGTTCCTCCCCAGCATGCGGGACGCCCTTACCAGTATGTGTTTATGGGTGCTGCCCATGCACCTAGAGGTAATGCTCCTCTACAAGCGATTTTGAAGCTGGATGTAAACAATGGGGAACGCCAACTCTGGAGTGCTGCTCCCCATGGCTTTATCAGCGAACCTATTTTTGTCCCTCGACCCAATTCGACAGAGGCAGATGATGGCTGGGTGCTGACGTTGGTGTATGATGCCAGCGATCACCGTTCTGATATTGTGATTTTAGACGGTCGGGATCTAAATCAAAGCCCTATAGCCCGTTTACACCTCAAGCACCATATTCCCTACGGTTTGCATGGAAGTTGGACATCGGAGTATTTTGAGGCAAGAATGTAGGCATAAGGCGCGATCGCTGTCTGCTGTCTTCTCAGCATTGAGCTGATTTTGGAGCCTCTGGCTAATGTATGTTGTGGTGAAGAGGAATGAAATTTAGCATTGTCATTACGACTTATAATCGCCTATCTCTCCTGCGACGGGCGATTGATACGGCATTAGCACAAACTATTCCTTGTGAAGTGATTGTCGCTGATGACTGTTCGACGGATGGTACTCAAGAATACGTCGAGAATCGCCGCCAATCCCTTTTAGCCATTGGTGACGAACGGCTGATTTATCACCGCAATGCTGAAAATAAAGGTCACTCCGCAACGGTGAATGCTGGAGTGGAAATCGCGACAGGGGACTGGATTAAGCCACTAGATGATGATGACTACTTAGCCCTCAACTGCATTGAGGAGATGTCAAACGCGATCGCCATGCGTCCTGAAGCCGTAATTTGTTCGGTACAAGCCGCACAAGTTGATGAAAATGAAGTCGAACTGTTTAAAACTCGACAAATTGGCCCTGGCAAAGCTTTTTATATTCCCCAAGAAGATATTCACTACGGCATGTTGCTAGAATTAGTTCCCTTCGGAACTCCCGTACAAGTCGCCTTCTGTCGAGACGCCTTCATGAAGACTGGCGGATGGGATTCTAGCTTAGATGCCAACTTTGATGATATTGATTCATGGATAAAAATTGCTCAGTTTGGTGAAGCAATTTTTATTAATGAATGTCTCGCTTACCGAACCATTTGGTCGGGTGCTTACAATCAAAAATTCTCCCTCGAAAAGCGCCTCGAAACAAACATATTAGTCAAGCAAAAAATCTACGCTCTCGTCAGCGAAAAATATCGCGTCAACCTTCCTGATCTGAAGGATATTGAAGCTTATCTGAAGCTTCACTGGAGCCTGGTTGCTTTAAAGCAGGGAAAGATTTTTAGCGCCGCAACAATGGGTTTATTATCGTTCTTTTTGCCCGCTGCCTGGATTTTGCTTTTAGGAAAGTCTAATTTATCACAGGAGGCGCAAAAGCATTTGCCAAAAAAGTATTTAAATACAGAGACACTAGCTCAAGAAAATAGTAAAACTATTGATAAATTTTATCACTTCAACCCTTATCAACCAGATACTTTACATACTTATCTAAAACTGCGCTGGGGCATAACAGCTCTACAGCACGGCCAGTTTTTCAATAGTAGCAAAGCCGCCTTGTCAGCAATCTTATCGCCAGTGGCATGGAAGCTTTTAATCCGGGCAATTTTTCCCTGGCTTTATCGTCAAGAAAATCTCTCGCAACAACAGATAGATGGTAATGCTGTAGTGATGGAGAAAATCTATAACTTAGTCAGTGAAAAACACCATCCAGTCTTACCAAATAAAGAACTACAAACATATCTCAAGCTACGTTGGCTCTTACTAGCTGTGCGACAAAAAAGCTTTCTGCGTGCGATCAAAATTGCGGTTCCCACAGCCTTATCGCCAGTCGCCTGGAAACTATTAGCCAGAGTCTCCCGCTTCCAGAAGCAAAATAAGCAAGAGGCTTTGATTCGTAGATTGGTGTTAATTGACGGCTAGAAGGTAAAACCCGTTGAGTATCAGTAGAAGTTGTGGAGTGAGCGACAGTCCCTCTTCTATCTTTTGCTACGACAACACAGAATACACCAAGGTTATACCAATTTCATAAAATAGCGCTACAAATCAACCCCCCTAACCCCCTTATTAAGGGGGGAAATCACATAGTATCTGTAGTAAACATTCAGGAAATTGGTATTATTTACGGTTCGGGAGAAAATCTTCCTATAAACTAGGTCGTCAGACAGAGTACCTTGCAGGGTAAATATGCTTAGATAAGATATATTATTAAGAATATTTACAGGTGACTTGCATTTTGCCAGAAACCTGTTTCCCCTGCCCTGCATGAGAGGAACACGAGCAGTGACATCACGGCTACAAATTGCTCAAACAACCGAAGACTCATTAATCGCGACATTCTTCCGAGAATCTGCTGGTCAGTGGCGCTCTGAACGACGGTACTATACGTTGCCAGAGGGAGACACAAAAGAAATGGTTAGCCTAATTACTATCCGATTTCTTGAACAAGGCTGCGAAGAATTGATACATTTGGCACACCTGCACCAGATGAGTGATGAAACGGCTTTAATCTGCGGTGCCCATGTGAGTTGGAAAAGCAACGATTCTGTGACTGGAAAAAAGAAATCTCAAGGCTCTACCCTTTTTGGTGCCTTAGGAGATATTCTGTATCGCGATCGCGGTTTTGCCACTCCTAAACCCGTCACCGCCACATTTTACTTCAGTGACCCCAAGACCTTGTGCTTGCATACCGAGTACAAAGGTTCTGCGTTTGAAGAAGAATTGAAACTAGTGGGCGAAAAGTACCGTACCCGCCAAACGATCATTTCCCGTGAGGGTGAACAGCAAATGATCGGTCAATATCTAGAAACGCGAATTTAGCAGCCGATTAGATTTAAGTCCGAAGATGTAGAACCTCTAGGAGACCTTACAGGTAAAGTATCTACTAATCCCCGTCATGTATGGAGTTCTTGGTTATGGCTACTAGAAAACTATCGCCTCTTGCTTTGCTGATTGCATTGGTTTTGTCTGTCACTGTTGGAGCTTGTAATGCTGAAAGGGAGGCTCCTTTAGGTGAAGAAGGAGTAGAAGAGCGGGAGGAACTCGGGGGCGGAGAAATCGAAGAAGGCGAAGAAGGCGAAGAAGTCGAAGAAGAAGGCGAGGATGATGACTAGTAGAGCCGTCAATTTTACAGATTTGGAATAGTCTGGAAAGCCCTAGTTCGTATTAGAGACCTTGGCGGCAATTACTGAGTTAATTGCCGCCATATACTATTAATAATGACTGCCGGATTTGCGGTGATGTACCGCCGTCACTGCGTCGGGTTGAAGTGTTTTACCATTTTTCACTACGGCATAAACTAGCCAGTGATCGCCGCATTCCATCCGGTTTTCTACAGAACACTCTAAATAAGCAAGGGCGTCAGTAAGAATTGGGCAGTCATTTCCTGCTGATTCCGTCGCCACACCTGCAAAGCGGTCTTCACCGGGAGCAAAGGGTTTGAGGAAATGTTTCATCAGCCCTAAGTGCTTCCCTTCGCCGAGGATATTCAAAACAAACTTGCCGTCTGTGTGCATTAAAGACTCAATCGCTCGATCCTTAGCAACCGCAATCGTCAAACCGGGAGGATTGAAGGTGGCTTGAGATACCCAGTCGGCAAGCATTGCACCACTGCGATCGCCTTGTTTTGCTGTGACGACACAGAGAGAACCGACGAGCCGCCCTACCGCTTGTTCAGTACGTGCTGCTTGGGAATCTGCTACAGGTTGCCGAGGGGAACGGGATTTTTTAGCTTTCTTCAAAGCTTGAGCAAAGTCGGTTCCCGCTTCTTCGCATAGTTGCAGAGTGGCATCGGTGGGTTTAAATTTGACTCGAATCGTCTCAAAGCCAAAGGAATATCCGGCATCGCGGAATTTGGCTTCCAGTAAATCAATAGCTTCTCCACTCCAACCGTAGGAACCAAACACTCCTGCCAGTTTGCCCTTGGAGGCGGTAGAAAGCACAATACCGAGGGCTGTTTGGATGGGGGTCGGCGCATGTCCGCCGAGGGTAGGCGAACCCATGATGAAGCCAGCGGATTTTTCTACAGCTTCTTGAATCTCCGTGGGGTCAGCGACTTCACAATTGATGCATTCAGCACCTACCCCTGCCTTGATGATGCCACGAGCGATCGCTTGGGCGAGGGTTGCCGTATTACCATAAGCCGACGCATAGAGGAGCGCCACCGTCGTATCCTGGCTTTTTTGTTCCTGACTCCAGCGCCGATAGGACTGGGTTAAATTAATCAAGCTGTAGCGTACCAAAGGGCCATGAGCCGTAGCATATAGCCGGGCGGGAAAGTCTGTGAGTTTTTCCAGGGCGGTTTCGACTTGCCGTGCATGGGGAGCCATTAGGCAGTCGTAGTAGTAACGGCGGTCTTCACTGAAGCTTGTCCAGCCTTCATCAAATACCTGGTCGCTACAGATATGCGCCCCGAATAACTTATCGCTAAAGAGAATTTCCGTTTGGGGGTCGTAGGTACAAAGGGCATCGGGCCACCGAGGGCTGGGAGTGGGGATAAATTGTAGATGATGACCTGCACCGAGATCGAGGGTTTCTTCCCCCCGCATCACCAGGGTTTTTAATCCTTGTTCTGGGATGGTGTCTTTATGAGTATTCTCAAACAGCGTGCGGAGGGATTTTGCGCCCGGATTGGAGCAGACAAAGGTGATGTGGGGAGCAAGTTGCAGCAGGGCGTTAAGGGTGACTAAGCGGTTGGGGTTGACGTGTCCCAAAATTACATAATCTAGCGTCGTCAGGTCTAGGCGCTGCTGTAGGGCGGCGAGAAAGATCTCTGTGAAAGATTCTCCCGGTGGGTCAATTAAGACGGTTTTATCCCCTTGAATCAGATAGGAGTTGGCGGTGGTGCCGCGTTGCAGGGCGTACTCGATTTCAAATTTGAGCCGATCCCAAGTACGCGATCGCATTACGGTTGTATCGGCACCTAGGGGGAGTACTTGGACATCACGGGGTTTAGTGTTGATCATGGTTTTTTAACGCAGAGGAACAAGAGAGGGACACAGAGTTAGAGGTTATTTGCGTTAAAAAGACTAATAATAATTCCCCACCTTCCGATGATGAACCGCCGTTAAAGAATCTGCCTTAGATACGCGACCATTATTAACCGTGCTGTAAACAATCCAGTGGTCGCTGCATTCCATACGGCTGACAACTTCGCACTCCATAAAAGCCAAGGCATCCGTCAAGATCGGAGAACCATTTTCCGTTGCCTGGGTTTTCACTCCAGCGAATCGGTCAGCACCAGGGGGAAAACGCTTGAGGAAGTGCTTCATCAAGCCTAGGTGATTGCCTTCTTCCAAGACATTGAGGACAAAGCGATCGCCTACTTGCATCATCGACTCAATGGCTCGGTCTTTCGCCACCGCAATTGTCAAGCCTAGGGGTTGGAAACTAGCTTGTGTCACCCAAGACGCCAGCATTGCCCCTTTGATGTCTCCTTTTTGAGCCGTAATAATGTACAAGCCCCCACTCAGGCGTCCCAAGGCTTTGTCTAAATCGTTATCTATAGCTTTGCGTTGCTTGATAGAGCGATCGCGGGTTAGCCACTGTCCTAAGTCAGTCCCCGCCTCATCACAAAGCTGATAGGTGCGTTCTGTCGGGGTTTCTTTGATCCGAATTGAGGGAAACACCTCCGTTAACCCCAAGTCACGAAATTGATTGAGTACCGGATCGATAGGTTCGTCATCACCACCGTAGGATTCAAAGATACCAATCGCTTGCTTGCTCTTGGCAGCCGCTAAGACGGTACTGAGGGCGGCTTTGGTAACTGTTGCGGCAGCACCGGAAGCGGGAGGCATTCCAATGACTAATCCAGCCGAACGGCTAACGATTTCTTGGACTTCCTGAGGATCGGCGGATTTGAGATCGAACATCTCCACCCCCACTCCGGTTTTGCCAATGCCTCTGGCGATCGCTTGGGAGAGGCGATCGCTAAAGCCATAATCAGAAATGTAAAAGACTGTGACAAAGGTCTCTGCCTTGGCTTTCGACTGACTCCAGCGACGATAGCATCCGGTTAGTTCCTCAACGTTGTAACGCAAAATTGGGCCGTGACCGTTAGCAATTTGCTGAATTTCATCTAAGGCATCCATCCGCTTAAAAGCCGACAGCACCGAACGTGCATTAGGAGCCATCAAGCAGTCGTAGTAAAAGCGGTAATCGGCTTCAATTGCCTCTAAATCTTCATCAAACGTGTTGTCGTTGCAATAGTGCAAGCCAAATGCATCGCAAGTGTAGAGAATTTGCGTGCCTGCATCATAGCTAAACATGGTGTCGGGCCAGTGTAAGTTGGGCGCAATCACAAACTCCAACTCATGCCCATCGCCCAAATCCAACTTATCCCCATTCTTGACAATCCGCCGCTCAAATGGCTGATGGACGAAATCTTCGAGAAATTGAATCGCTACCTTTGATCCCACCACCGTGGCTTGCGGCGCAAGCTGTAAGAAATCTCTGACTAACCCACTATGGTCTGGCTCAGTGTGGCTAATAATCAGATAGTCGATGGTTTTGGGGTCAATGAGTCCCGTTAGCGTGTCTAGATATAACTGGCGGAATTTCTCATGGGAGGTGTCAACTAAGGCAATTTTCTCCCCGCGAATCAAAAAAGAATTGTAGGTTGTCCCGTTTTGCAGCCCAAACTCAATGTCAAAGCGATCGCGATCCCAATCCAACGAGCGAATCGCTGTAGTATTTCGACCAATTTCCACTGTTTGTATGGTTAACTGCTTTTCGGCTCTGTTAGCGATCGCTACCATTGTTGACCTCCTAAAATTCCTGATTTTTTAAAGCTTTCTTTTTTCTGTCTTCTTATATGGTAGAAGCCCAAAAGTTTTTTTTCATAATATCTGAGTATAAATGCCTAAACAATTGCGATAGTAACTATAGGTCGTGTTTATTATTCGCGACTTCGGCTATGAGCTGTGACTGACAACAGCATAATATAGTGCAACTTGTGTCAAGTCCAAATTCAATTGCATGACCGCAACCCTGTTGAGGGTGCGTAACTCCTATGGCGACGAAATCTCTAGCAAAATTTCCTGATTTTCTCCTCTGTGCCTTTGTGGTTCGTTAAAAATAGACTCGCAACCCTATACGAACCCATGAATGGACACCACTAAAGTTATTGGGGGCTTATTAGAGAGTCTCCCCACGGGAGCAAAAAAAGATGATTGGATAGGCTTAACGATCGGCAACTCCCGACTACACTGGGCGTGGTTTACCAAAGAAACCCTACAAAAATCTTGGGATACTGTCCATCTCATACCCTCAGAAGTTGAACAGGTGATCCGAAAACTCACCTCTCCTAATTCTGAGCCGCCGCCTCTCTATCTCGCCTCTGTTGTCCCCACACAAATCCCCCTTTGGCAACGCTACCCCGCTACCCATCTGATTACCCTTAACCAGTTACCCCTGAAAGGACTTTATCCTACCTTGGGCATTGACCGCGCCCTAGCGGTATTGGGTGCGGGGGAGAAATTAGGTTTTCCCGTGCTGGTGATTGATGCCGGGACAGCATTAACCTTTACTGGGGCTGATAGTCAGCGAAGTTTAATCGGAGGCGCGATTCTGCCAGGATTTCGCTTGCAATTACAATCCCTTGCTCAAAAAACTGCCGCCTTACCCACTGTAGCTTTGCCTGAGGCATTACCTCCCCGTTGGGCATTGCAAACCGACACGGCAATTGAAAGTGGTGTAATCTATACGGTTTTGGCAGGAGTCCGAGACTTCATCGAACAGTGGCGCGATCGCTTTCCCAATAGTCAGATTGCCCTCACAGGCGGCGACTCGACCATACTCCTGACCTACCTCAAAACCCAATTTTCACAGACAGCAACAGAAATAACCGCTGACCCGAATTTAATTTTTTGGGGAATGCAACGGTTAGTACTGAGAGCTGAGTAGGGAGATGGTGCAGGGGTGCAGGGGAGCGGGGGTGCAGGGGAGCGCTCACAGGTGTAGGTTTTTTACAAAAGAGAGAAGGGCAAAAGTGGAGGAGGGAAAATAGGTTTAGTGTAACGCCGAAAAAATCAGGTCAGAAAATGTGGAAAAACCAATACCTGAAACA
>JAHHHJ010000007.1 GCA_019359445.1 Kastovskya adunca ATA6-11-RM4
GACCATTGTTTCAGGTATTGGTTTTTCCACATTTTCTGACCTGATTTTTTCGGCGTTACACTAAACCTATTTTCCCTCCTCCACTTTTGCCCTTCTCTCTTTTGTAAAAAACCTACACCTGTGAGGGCACTCATCCCCCAGTGGGGGCTTCCCCCCAAGCTGGGTTTTTCTCAAGAACAACTATTTACCGCTGAAGTCAGTGCCATTCTACTTAAATTGACGTGTTTTCTATCCCTACCGCTTCAGCAATAGAATTTAAACCTCGCTCCTCTAGGCGTTGCACTAATCCTTCCAGAACCTGCCTTACCATTGAGGGCCCTTCATAAACCCAGCCAGTATAAACCTGAATTAAACTTGCTCCTGCTGTAATTTTTTCCCAAGCATCCTCTGCTGTAAAGATGCCTCCAACGCCAACAATGGGTAACTGTCCGTTGGTTTGCTGCCAGATAAAGCGAATTACCTCTGTAGAACGCTGACGTAGGGGTGCGCCACTAATGCCCCCCGCTTCCTCTGTGACGGGCTTACCTGTTGCTGCAATCTGTTGCGTTTTGAGCATGTCGCGGCGAATCGTTGTATTCGTGGCAATAATCCCGGCTAGTTGATAGGTTTGTGCCAGCTTAATCACATCCGCGATCGCCTCCCATTCCAAATCCGGCGCGATCTTTACCAGGATTGGCTTTGCCAGGAGCTGATTTTCCTCTTGCAACGCCTCAACAATGCGACTGAGCTGTTCGGCATCTTGGAGCGATCGCAAACCTGGAGTATTGGGCGAACTGACATTAATCACAAAATAATCGCCCCACTCTTTTAAAAGGCGAAAACTCCCCAAATAGTCAGCCGGAGCATCAGACAAGGGTGTTACCTTAGATTTACCTAAATTAATCCCCAAAGGAATTACCCTAGGACGCTCTTGGCGTTTTGCCAACTCCGCCGCTATCACCGCACTACCTTGATTATTAAATCCCATACGATTGAGGGCAGCGAGATCCGCAGGTAAGCGAAATAGCCGGGGACGAGGATTTCCCGGTTGTGCCTGAAAGGTGACAGTACCGAGTTCAGCAAAGCCAAACCCAAAGGCACTCCAAATCCCCGCCGCCACGCCATCCTTATCAAATCCGGCGGCTAACCCTAGAGGATTGGGGAACGTTAGCCCCCATAATGTTTGTTCAAGACAAGCATGACGGAGACAATAGGCTTGCTCTAACTGGGCTTGAATGCGACGACTCAAGAAGCGATCGCTGTTGTGATCCAGCCAGCCTAGCACTTGCAAAGTCTGGCGGTGTACCCACTCTGGGTCTGCTTTTAAGCCAGAAAACAAAATCGGGCGAATACCCGCTTGGTAGATATCCATAGTTGAAGTACGAAGTATGAAAGAAATTATCCCTAGTTCCTCATCCCCTCATCAGCAATTAGCAATTAGCCTAACTCTTGGATAATACAAGCATTGACAAGTGCTGATATTTTGTTCCCGCACAAAGTAGTTGGATTGAGAGCATCATGGGTCAACAGCATCGACAACCCAATGACGAAAATCTTCTTGTTGCCTTGGGGCGCGTTCTCCAGACAATGCGGGAAGAGGAGAACGCCGATGTTTTGATTGAAACGGTTCTGGATTATCTCCAGAGCGAGTTTGATTATCGCTTAATTTGGATTGGTCTGTATGACCGTTTAGATCACCGCTTGTTTGGCAAAGGCGGATTTACTCCCGACGGGGACACAACGTTTCTTAAACAGCGTTTTAACCTTAATCCAGGAGATCTTTTAGAGCAGGTGGTCATCCAGCAGCGACCTGTGGGGGTTTCTGATTTGCGGCAGGAAGTTCGGGCTGGGGAGTGGCGGCGAGTGGCACAGCAGTATGAGGTTCAGGGGGCGTTACTCTTTCCCCTGCGCTGCAAAGACCGTTGTTTTGGTGTGGCTCTGTTGGGGTCGCACTTATGGGGGGTGTCCCCTCGCCCAGGAGAAAAAGCCCAGCTATCGTTACTTCTGGGAGGATTGGCGGCGGCGTTGTATCAAATCGAAGTGGACTGGCAACGTTCGGCAACCAAGCACCCTGACCAGGTGATGTTTCAGATGCTAGACCAGTTACTGAAACTACCGTCTTTAGAACTGCGGCTAGACTCGATTGTGAACATGACACAACAGTTTGTAGCGTCTACCCGCACTAGCATTTACTGGTACTCTCCAGAGCGCCGCTACTTCTGGCACCGCGTCGGCAATCTGCAATCGATCCGTCGCTTTGGAGAGCGTCGGACAGGGGCGGCGGGAATTACTGTGGCAGAAGCGAATGACTTTTATCAGGCGCTTTCTGGAGGTCAGTTAGTAGCCATTGGAGCAGGTCGTAGCCCGCTCAAAGCTAATAGTACTGGGCATTTGCTGGGACGGCTGCGGGCGCGATCGCTTCTAGCTGCACCGATCAAATCCGATTCAGAACTCCTAGGGTTTCTAGCGGTGGAAGATAACGAAGCCCGCATTTGGGAAGAAGCAGAACGACAGTATATCCGCGCCACGGCTCAAATTGTGGCGCTGGTAGTGGAGCGCGAGCATCTAGAAACAACGCTACAGCAATCTTCTCAAGATTCTCATTTTGCGGCGGCAATGAGTAACGCGATCGCTACTGCTACTAACACAAATACTGCCCTAAAAAACTGCGCCAAACTGTTGAGCGATCGTCTAGAGACAGAGCGTTTTATGGTGCTGCGGGAAGCAGAGGATGGACAATTTCACCTCCTCTACCAGCAACAACCCCCAAACCGCCGTTCTTTAACCGCACCATTAACGGTATTAGGTGAAACTGACCGACAGCGCCTCGCCTCAGTCACAGCCCCCATCGTCATTGAAGACTGGGAAGACGATGTCCAACTGTTGCCGTGGCGAGAGGTACTGCTGCCCTTAGGAGTGCATTCAGCGTTGCTGGTGTCTCTTCACCAAACCCTCCCCGGTGACAACACCACTCAGACCAGAAAGGGACTGTTGATCGTTGCCCATGATACACCGCGCACTTGGAACCAGACAGAACGCAACTTGGTAAGTGTCACCAGTCAGCAGATCGCTTTACTTCTGTCCTTTGATGATTTTCGCGCCTCGACAGAACAGGCGACTGTGACTCATCAACAGTTGCTAACCGGTTTAGATATCCTCTGGAATGCTCCCACAGCTCCCGATCAATTTGAACGTGCTTGGATGGAGCATCTAGCAAGCCTGTTAGAGTGTTCCCTCGCCGCCGTTTTAAGCTGGACTCCTCAGACGCCGACAGCAACGATCACTGCCGCTGTCGTCGCCAATTCTCGTTTTGCCCTGTCCCCCGTGGCAATTCCAGTGGCACACGATGCTTTAATTCAAGAAGCCCTGATCACGCCGGGTTTATTCTCTCGTAACGTTGCCGACTTACCTGCCGCCACTCGTCGCTGGTTGAATATCCCTGGTATCACTCAGGTGTATGCTATTGCCCTTTATACAGGCGAGCTAGCCCCAACGGGGATGGTGATCCTAGCTGGTGATGCTGGCACTCGTTTAAGCGATCGCTGGCGCTCCCTTGTGGAAACCCTGATGTCTCAGTTTGCCTGGTTGCGCCACTACCGTCGCCTGAGTGCCGTTAAAGGCAGCGAGGCGACAAATTTGCAAACCCTAAACTGGTACAAACATCGCTGTTTAGATACCCTGCACCAGATTGTTGCCGAGGGCGTCAGTGCCTTACTAGAACTGGAATCCCAAGCACCAACACCCCCTGCTAAAGGAGATGCCTCTTCACCCCTGACCAATCGTCAACCTTTACGGCAGATGCGAACTTCTCAGCTCTTGCACCACTTAGAAGGAACGCTCTCCACGTTAACCCCCGTACTGCGGGACGAACAGTGGCGCTTACAGCCCCACCTGAGTCCTGTGTCTCTGACAAATTTACTCAGGCGATCGCTCAGTCGTGTCGAACCTCTCTACAAGCAGCGCACTCTGAAAGTCCAAATCCATAACTCCAGTCAAATCAGCGTCTACGGTGACCAACTGAAACTCGAATGCGTTTTATTTGAGCTGCTCCTCACCTCCTGCTGTCGCGCCCAACCCAGAAGCCAGCTTGACCTCTGGTGCCGCTTTTTAGACCCATCTATCAACAGCAGCAATCTCCCCACAAACCCCAAAAAACTTCCCCTAGTCGATTTATCGATTGTTGAAAGTGAAATGAGCGCCAATCTTTTATCTATCGAAAGCCTAGACAAAAGGCTTGCCACCCTCTCTCCAGAACTGCCGTCTAGCCTACAACTAAGAGCCTGCCAAGAAGTCCTCCGCATCTGCGGCGGTGACCTGCTATTTTATCCCCTAGAAGCTGGTCATTACTGGACTCGCTTAATTCTGCCCGCCGCCAAGCAGAAGTGACCAAAAACATTGGGATACAAGCCCCGTCCTTCGACAGGAGTTCGGACGTTCGGCGAGGCGTTCGACTGAGCGCTCACGCCGAAGTCTCAGTCGAGTCGCGAAGGCTCACTCGAGCCGCTCAGGAACACCTATAAGGTGTTCCTGAGCCTGTCGAAGGACGGCTTTTTGATACAATGATGGTGGTTGAAATACCCACCTCATCTTGCAGCGATATACCAGCCATAGGCTGTGAAACCGGGACTGGGACGGTAAGAGGGAAAGAACCCAAGGGCAACGGACGCTCCGACCTGAAGGCACTAAAAAAACTGAATATGCAAGTTCATCAACTTTAATCGCGGGCGGGCAGTTCGAGATTTAAAACGGACGTGGAGGAAGACATAAATCCAAGCTAGGCTTGGTTGCCACCTGTGAAGCGTCAACCCCATTCAGCGACCATTCTCCTATTCGTAGGTTTTGGCGTGGTGAGGAATCCCCGCACCTTCAGGTCGGGGAGGATGTCAAAAAAGAGGGATACCAAGGGGGGTAACCAATTCATGCAAGAAGTCTAATGAACCCTACACCCTAGTCAGCCGATTCTTCTATAGTGCTTGCTGGCACTTCTTCATCCCCAAGCTGAACGCCTGCGGGAAAGCAAAAAAAAGGTTGATGAACTAGTTCATCAACCCTAATCTTTATATTCCCTTTAGAGAAGAGGCAAACTCATCGCTTGCACTCTAGCTCAAACACTACTTGCTTTCAGTTTCTGAGAACTCAGCATCAATTACATCATCAGAACCACCAGTGGGAGGCTCAGTACCACCAGGAGCGGGGCCACCAGGCTCAGGGCCACCAGCACCTTGCTGTTGATAGAGGTTGGTGCCAATACTGTAGAGCGCCTGCTGTAACTCAGTGGTGAGAGTTTTGATGCGGTCGTCGTCTTCCTGCTGGACAGCTTCTCGTAGGTCTTTGACTTGACCTTCAACCTTGGTTTTGTCAGCCTCAGGGACTTTGTCACCTAGTTCAGCGAGTTGCTTTTCAGCTTGGTAAACTAGAGAGTCAGCCTGGTTCTTACGGTCGATCCGCTCGCGGTACTCTTTATCAGCCGCCGCGTTGGATTCTGCTTCTTTGACCATCCGCTCAACTTCATCACCAGGTAGGGTCGAAGCACCCGTAATGCTGATCGATTGCTCTTTACCTGTGCCTTTATCTTTGGCGGTGACGTTGAGGATACCGTTAGCGTCGATGTCGAAGGTTACTTCAATTTGAGGAACACCACGGGGAGCTGGAGGAATACCATCTAAGCGGAAGGTACCCAAGCTCTTGTTGGTGTTAGACATTTCACGCTCACCTTGGAGGACGTGAATTTCCACGTTAGTTTGACCATCTACCGCCGTCGAGAATGTTTCTGACTTCTTGGTAGGAATGGTTGTGTTGCGAGGAATAATCTTGGTCATGACACCACCCAAGGTTTCAACACCTAAGGATAGTGGGGTGACATCAAGCAGCAAGATATCCTTGACTTCACCCGCCAAGACACCCGCTTGAATTGCTGCACCAGTGGCGACAACTTCATCCGGGTTAACGCTTTGGTTAGGATCTTTTCCAAGAATCCGCTTAACCAACTCTTGTACGGCAGGAATCCGGGTGGAACCACCGACTAAGACGATCTCATCAATGGCGCTCTTGTCAATTTTTGCATCACGCACCGAATTCTCAACCGGGATGCGGCAACGATCAATTAAATCAGCGCAAATTTCTTCAAATTTACTCCGTGTTAAGGTCGTATCCAGGTGCTTCGGGCCATCCTGGGTAGCCGTGATGAAGGGTAGGTTGATTTCAGCTTGGGTGACGCTGGAAAGCTCAATCTTGGCTTTTTCTGCGGCTTCCGTCAGACGTTGTAGCGCTTGCTTGTCCTTACGAAGTTCGATACCTTCAGCTTTCTGGAATTCGCTGGCTAAGTAATCAACGATTTTCTTATCGAAGTCGTCGCCCCCTAGGTGAGTGTCACCAGAGGTTGATAACACTTCAAAGACACCATCGCCCACTTCTAGGATGGATACGTCAAAGGTACCACCACCAAGGTCAAAGACGAGAATGGTTTCGTTGCTCTTCTTGTCTAAGCCGTAGGCTAGAGAAGCGGCAGTTGGTTCGTTGATGATCCGTAGTACATCAATGCCTGCAATCTTACCTGCGTCTTTAGTCGCTTGACGCTGGGAGTCGTTGAAGTAAGCCGGAACAGTGATCACGGCTTGGGTAACAGTCTCACCGAGGTACTTGCTAGCGTCCTCTACTAGCTTACGTAGCACTTGAGCAGAAATCTCTTCTGGCGCAAACTGCTTGCTTTGAGCTGAGGAGTCTAGTCTAACGTTGCCGTTGGCATTAAGGACTTTGTAAGAAACTTCCGTGAGTTCTTGACTAACTTCGCTATATTTGCGTCCAATAAAGCGCTTTACAGAGTAAAAAGTATTTTCAGGATTCATTACCGCCTGACGCTTGGCGATTTGACCGACTAAGCGATCGCCATTTTTTGCATAGGCGACAACCGATGGGGTCGTCCGAAAACCTTCAGCATTAGCAATCACGGTTGGCTTACCACCTTCCATGACGGCTACGCAGGAGTTCGTTGTACCTAAGTCAATTCCAACAACTTTTGCCATAAGAGTATTTCGGGTCTGTACTAACTACAAAGACTGGTATAGGGGTTTGGAGACAAAAAATTGAACGGTTATCGGTTCAATTCAGCAGCCAGTTCAGCTTCAATTGCCAGCTAATTTGCTTACTAATCTCTATACTGAGTGTGATTGGCTTGTCTCTTGAAGGGGGGGTTTCCGAACCTTCATCAGGGCGGTTCTACCCGCAGGGCGAAGAGTCACCCCTTCTTTTAGGTGCAATTCAGCCGTCTGATCCGTCCTAGTCGTGCTGATTGCTTTCACTTCATCTAATGTATGAAAGATTGGGGCCAAAGAGATTGGGGCGAACCGTAATGAATCAGTTGTATTTGCCGCCTGAAAGCAAATAATACCCAAAAACTCAGTCAGTAGAGAGGTAGTATGCTACGTCTCTACTTCAAATCAACTAGGTAAAATAGAAAAGCTCGATCGCGCCCAACGTCTTTTCTATGGTTTCCTTATCTCCAGAATTGCAAGCTCGACTTTCAACTCCCCTCAAAATTGGCTCGGTTGAGGTCAATAGCCGCGTGCTTCAGTCACCCTTATCTGGTGTGACTGACTTAGTATTTCGTCGCCTCGTGCGTCGCTATGCTAGTGACTCGATGATGTACACCGAAATGGTGAATGCAACCGGACTGCACTATGTCAAAGAGCTGCCAAAAATCATGGAGGTAGACCCGAATGAAAGACCCATTAGCATCCAGCTTTTTGATTGTCGCCCAGATTTCTTAGCAGAAGCTGCCCGGATGGCAGTGGAGGAAGGAGCAGATACGGTTGACATTAATATGGGTTGCCCCGTTAACAAAATCACCAAAAACGGCGGTGGTTCTTCCTTACTGCGGGAACCCCAAACGGCGGAGGCAATTGTCCGGGAAGTGGCGAAAGCGGTAGACGTACCCGTAACGGTGAAAACCCGCCTTGGCTGGTCAGACAAGGAAATTAATATTTTAGAGTTTGCCAAACGCATGGAAGATGCGGGGGCGCAGATGCTAACCCTGCACGGTCGCACCCGCGCTCAGGGATACAATGGCTCGGCTCGGTGGGAGTGGATTGGACGAGTCAAGGAAGTTCTCTCGATTCCCGTGATTGCCAATGGCGATATTTTCTCCATTGAAGCGGCGGTGCGTTGCTTAGAGCAAACAGGTGCAGATGGGGTGATGTGTTCGCGCGGCACCCTCGGCTATCCGTTTTTAGTCGGAGAAATTGACCGTTTTTTGAAAACTGGGGAGCAGTTACCCTCGCCAACGCCTGTGGAGCGTCTGGAATGTGCCAAGGATCATTTAGAGGCGTTATGGGACTATAAAGGCGATCGCGGTATCCGCCAGTCTCGTAAGCATATGACTTGGTATGCCAAAAATTTTCCCGGTGCGGCTGAACTGCGAGGACAACTAGCTGTCATTGAAACAGTAGAACAAGGTGTAGAGTTACTAAACCGTGCAATGGAGGGATTGGCTAATTTACCTTGCCCAGAAGAGGTCTCTGTCGAACCACAGTTGGTGTAGAGGCAAACCGCACTTGTCTCGAAGACGTTAAGCCATCAATCCCCTAGGGCAATTTATAGCAGTCACCCCATAGGTTAAGACATTCCTGATTCTCTAAAAGCAAGCTCTGGTTGAATCTTCAACTCACCGACTCAGGACTTTGCTACATCAGCCAGAGAAACCCAAAAAAACAAGGCAGGTGTTTTACCTGCCTTATCTATTTGAAAAGGACAATTACTTAAAAATTATCCTTGAAACAACGCTCTACACCTAGGCGGCAAAAACAGACCCATCTTAGTCGGGCTTAGTTGCCAACAGCACCTTCTAGGACATTCTCAATCTTGTCTTCGATGGAAACAGCCTGGGAATTTTCTGGTCGCTTCTGCTTATCAGCATCCGCCGTTCCCTGAACAGCATTTAGACCAGGGTTGGTTCTCGCCTGGGTATCTTTTTGGTTTGTCGCAGCGGGGTAGGAGCGGATTACCTTCTGCGACTCTCGTTCAATCCCAAGTAAGTTGTCCTCACCCTTAGTCGGACTACTGGTGGGGGCACTTGGGTTGGGATTAGCGCTGTAGGCAGGTAAAGCCTGAGAGAATAGTACAAAAGTGCAGACGAAAGCAGCTACCACCAAACGTGCTCGACGCCACAGGGTAGACCAGTTAAAACGATTAGATTTCATAGAAAGCTTCTCCTAATTTTTGGGAATTTTTGCATGAATCGGGTCAATAACCCGCTCAAAGCCAGTCAAATATTAAACTACCTTGTATCTATTGCCTCAAACTTTTGATCGCAGCAAATCTACACCTAGGTAGATCTGTAGGAGGCTTAAACAAAATGTTAAGTAACTTAACTTTGCTTAAGAAATTCTATGGTGGGGATTAAGGGGTCTTGAACAATACCCACACCTGTAAATCCCCACCGTTGCAACAGCGCTTTTAGCTGATTTTTAGAGATGGTTTCTACGGCAAAGCGATTGGCGAGGTCGGCACCGTGAGTATTGAGGTAACTTAGAGCCTCAAAATGCTCACGAAACATCAACAAGTATGCCGACGATGATTCGCGATCGCTATTAACCTGCGCCGCCAAATAGCGACCGTCAGCTCTAGACAGAAGGAGGTAATATACTTCACTCATTAGTCATTAGTCATTAGTCAGTTGTTCCAAGTGGGCGCTCCCTTACGGCTACCCAAACAGGGCTAATCTCCAATCCACCCATCTCTCACTTCAGATTAGCTAACCGAATCCGGGGGTCAACCACTTTCAAGAGTAAGTCCGCTAGTAAGTTACCCACAATCAGCATCAACGCTCCCATCATCAAGCTTGCCATGACCAGATAAAGGTCTTGGGCAATCACAGCGGACAAAATCAGACGCCCCAATCCTGGCCAGTTGAAGAAAAATTCGGCAATAAATGCACCACTAAGTAAGGCAGAAAACTCAAAACCCAAAAGCGTAATCAAAGGATTGACCGCATTGCGGAGGGCATGGACGTAAATAACTCGTTTTTCCGGCAGTCCTTTTGCCCGTGCTGTCTGGATGTAGTCTTGCCGCAAAACATCCAGTAATTCCCCTCTGGTGATCCGCTGGAGTCCTGCAAAACTGGTGATTGAGAGGGCAATGGTGGGCAAAATCATGTGCCAAGCAATGTCCAAAATCTTTCCCACAGGCGACAAGTCGGCATGGTTGATACTAGTCATGCCACCGACAGGAAATAAGGGGGACGTGTACTGGGCGAAGATCAGTAGCAGTAGAGCCGTGATAAAGCTGGGGAAGCCTTGTCCCGTGTAGCTTATAACCTGCAAAACTCGGTCAGAGGTGCGGTTTTGGTTAACAGCGGCAACAATTCCCAAGGGAATAGCGATCGCCCATGTCACAACTACCGAAGCCACAGCGAGTAGCAAAGTAGCAGGAATCCGCTCCCACAACAAATCCGCCACATCTCGGAAATAGACAAAACTAGTGCCAAAGTCACCCCTAGTCACCATCCGCACTAACCAACGCCAGTACTGCACAAGTGCTGGTTGATCCAAACCGAATTGCTGCTGTAGTTCCTCAATCCGTTCTGGGGAAATTTGGGGATTTTGCCTCAGGGTATCTAGGTAATCACCAGGGGCAAACTGAATAATAGCAAAGCTCAACGCGGAGGCTAGGAGCAGCGTCAAAACTGCCTGCAACAGCCGCTTGGCAATGTAGAAGGATGTCTCGCTTGTCAGGAGCATTTTCAGCCCATTCTGACTGGCTTTTAACCGATTACGGGTGGAAGAAGATTTAGTAGAAGAAGTCATAAAACGCCCCACTTCTTGAAAGCCACATTTTGCATTGACCTATCAGAATATCGATATTCTGGAGATTCAGACTTTTGGAAAACTGATCTAGAGACTAAAGGCATTGATTTTTTTGACAAAATCCTCAAAACTTTGAGTTTTCTATCAAGTTGGTCAAAAGATTAGGTTTTGAGATTCGTCTAGTTGCTGTAGCACTCAAAGACAAATATTCTCAACAAGTTGACTAAAAAATGACATATCGTAACTTTACAGGCTAGCCAAATTGTGGAATTAAGTTCCTTTATAAGATGGCATCAATCAATAGTAGCCAATTTTTTCCTGAATATAGATAAGTAAGACGAAGTAAATAATATGGGTTTGTAGTCAGGAGTAAATTCCTCAAAATCCAACCAATCCCTTGCTACGAGACGATTTCAAAAAAATATTACCTGGAGACACATCCTTGATATTTATTCCCGCCTACTTACTGGCAAGAAAAGTTGAAGAGCTTTATAAGTAACATCTTTATAGAACAAAATTAACTTTTCAGCCCAACTGCTAACGACCAATACTTCTGCCTTCACTGGCACCTTTCTCAAATACTAGTATGCTGCCTACACCACTTGTTGAAGAAGAGGTGGACATTGCTCTTTCATTCCCTGTAATTTTTTTCCAACCTACCTGGCGAGGCAATGCCTACCCAACGCCGAATCTTGCCTATCTTCTTAATACTCAATCAAGTTAATGATTGGCACATCCGGCAACTTTTGACGCCCACCTAAGTCTTTTAATTCGATGATAAAAGCGAAGCCTATCAGGTAGCAGTTTGTCTGCTGTACCAACTGGGCTGTCGCTGCGGCTGTTCCCCCGGTAGCCATCAAATCATCGACAATCAACACGCGGCTATCTGGATGAAAAGCATCTTGATGAACTTCTAGACAATCCATACCGTACTCCAGTTCGTACTCCACAGTATGAACGGCGGCAGGAAGCTTGCCGGGTTTGCGAACCGGGATAAACCCAGCCCCTAACATATAAGCTAGGGGAGGGCCAAAAATGAATCCTCGAGACTCCATTCCCACAACATAGTCAGGCGCGATCGCCGCTTCTTTACACTTTTGTGTAAGGGCATCAATGGTGTAGCGTAGCCCCTCTGGGTGACGCAGTAGCGTGGTGATGTCTCGAAATAAAATTCCGGGCTTAGGGAAGTCGGGTATGTCGCGAATGAGAGACTTAAGATCCATTGAGCAGTGAACTTTTGTAAAATGCAGGTTGACTCAGTAGTTGTAGCACGATTGCCTGACAGCAATGCCTCAAAGTGGCGATCGCACCAGGCAGCTATCCCAAGATGGCTGGCAGCAAAGCTCTGGAAATTCGTACAATAAGAGGCTGCATGGTTTTTGGCTGATTGCTAATACTCGAATTAGAAGTCACGTAAACAACATCAACGTTATGTTCTTAAGGCTTTGGGAACAAGCCATCCAAGTAGAAACCGAGCATAAATTCTCATGCAAAAATCAGGTATTCTACAGGCAGCAACCCGTCTGAGATTGAATTTTGCCAGAGTCAAAGCCATAGACAACCCTGGCTATTTATTTGAATGAATATTTCTGTGAGCGTAATGCCGACCAACAGTCCTCCTGCCCCATCAATGCCATTGATTTTAGACAGTCTACCCGATCCTACCCTGGTGAAAGAAGGGTGTCCGCTGCGGACACGGCAGCGGATTGACTTGATTTTACTGGCGATAGAAGCTCTAGAACTGGGTGGCTCAGAAGTTATGCTCGCCGTGGCGCGAGATTTAGGACTCCAAGACATTGTTAAAAATCGGGTCGTTTTGTGGCGCTTGCGCTGTACCAATCCTTGGCGACGAGCTCACACCAGACGTTCCCTAAGTTTGGATGAAGCCAAGGCATTAGTGTTGATTACAACCCATCTCACCCGACGCATGACTGTTGTCATTCGTCAATTGCTACTGGCGTATCAACAGCTTAATGAAAAGCAGCTTTCTGTCGAACATCACTTTCGCTTGTCGGAGTACTTAGAACGCTTCCGCGCTCACTTCAGAAGCCGGATGAATCCGCGACGGGCAAAAGTTGCTGCCTACAACTCAGACGAAAAGTTAAATGAGTTGGCACTGTCTCTTTTAGGTCAGTTACTGTTCTGTACGGGGACTTTGGGAACGCAGCGGCTTTGGACTAGTTTGTTTGATGGAGAGGTATCATGACAATTCGCCGTCAGTACAGTCTGCCAAACTGCACGCTGATTTTGGAGGGGTTAAGCGACGCTTCCCCAGCAACTGGGAATCAGTTTGATGCTCGCCCTTTAATGTCAATTTTGGTCAATGCCGAGTGTCATTTTTCTGGGAATATCCCGCCTCTGACGGGCGGTAGAGACTTTTTTGAAAGTCTGGTGAATACCGTAAACCGCTACGCCCAGGAATTTTTAAGCCAAGTACATCATCCCTACTTTCCAGAGAACAACCCAGGAGTGGTGACGCTGGAGAAAGTGGCGGATAAAGATTTGCATCGCTTGACATTGCTTCCATCTGCTGAGCCTACGCCAGTGGCTGCGGGGAGTAACTCGGCATCTACCCCAGCTCATGCCGTCCCCGTACAGATCGATTTGACAACGGTGCAGTTGTTTGATTTGGTGGATGCGGTCGATCAGTTTTTTGCCGATAGTCGTACTCTCCCAGGGATTTCCCTGCATTTAGAGCCAGTTTCTAAGCGCCATGCTAAGGCAGAGCAGCCGATCGCGCAACGGTCAGCCCCGGTAGCCTTGGGAGTCACCAGTTTGGCGATCGCCGCGATCGCGTTATTCTTTGTCCCAGTTCCTGAAGTTCGCCAACCCAGACCTGCAAACTCCCAATCTGAAGTCAGCGAAACTACAGGCGCTAACGGTGAAGGCACCGCCACACCTAATCCAGAGGAACTGGCGTCGGCTCCTCGCATTACTGACCCCAGCCAACTCTTGGCGCTGCAAAGTGATTTGCGTGACAAAATCGACCAAGTCTGGGAGAACAGACAATTTAATGAAAATTTAATCTACCGCGTTAGCGTTACTCAAGATGGCTCAGTCATCGGTTACAGACCGATTAATAGTCCAGCGGAGCTTGTTGGCAACGAAACGCCCTTGTCAGAGCTACTTTACCTCCCAGCCGATGGCAGTACATTTACGTCTGAGCCGATTGCTGATTTCCGAGTCGTGCTAACTCGAGGAGGTATCCCACAAGTTAGCCCTTGGGATGGTTTTAGGTAAACAATAGACCCAAAAGCAAAAATTTGTTTTTCCCTTTTGCCTTCAAGAGTGACGCCGTTGAGGATGACGCGTCTTGCTTTTCCCTAGGGGCAAGGCACAATGCCAAACCCCTATACGACTCTCTACCGCACAATTTGACGCATGTAATTTGCCCAAAGCTGGGCAGCTTGCCCGCTACTGCCTCGCGTGGGAGAGTTGTCATCGTTACCCAACCAGATCCCTGTGACAAGCTGGCTGTTAGGGACGTAGCCGATAAACCACAGGTCAACATTACGGTCGGTGGTACCCGTTTTTCCGGCTTCTCCCTGTCCAATAGAGGCACTACTACCTGTACCCCCCCTAACGACTCCCCTTAATAAGGCGTGCATGGTGTTGGCGACGGATGGGGAAACGGCTTGTCTATTTCTGTCGCCGTCCTCTTCAAAGTTGTAGATCACCCGGCAGGTTTTGGGATTGTCTGGCTCAGTACAGTCGCTACTATCGAGAATGCGTCGGATGGCGTGGGGCTGATTCCAGACACCACGATTAGCGATCGCGCCATAAGCCCCGGTAATTTCCAGAACATTGACTTCGCTTTGACCAATAGCAAGACGGGGAACCGGATCGAGTTTGGAGCCAATCCCTAGCCGTCGTGCTGTTTGCACCACGTTATTTAATCCTGCATCTTGAGCGACTCGGATGGCGACCACATTCTCTGATTGCGCTAAGCCTGTGTACATATCAATATTGCCTCCCGAACGCTGACAACCCGCGATGCCGTCTAAGGGGGCGCAGGAGTAAGTCTTTCCCGGAGAGCTACCTTGCTCCAAAGCTGCCGCGTAGGGGAACAGCTTGAAGGTAGAACCTGGTTGTCGCTGAGCTTGGGTGGCACGGTTAAATTGGCTTTTTTGGTAGTCTACGCCGCCCACAAGGGCACGAATTTCACCGTTATCGCTGTTGAGAGTGGCAATTGCTCCTTGAGAAAATCCGAGGCGAGAACCTGTACTGTTCACTGAGTCGCGCAGGGCGGCTTCGGCAGTGGTCTGCGTCTGCAAATCCAGCCCCGTTTCTACAATGAAATTACCTTCCTGGGCTAAATCTTTTCCCAATAATTGCTGCAATTCCGTGAAGACGTAACTATAAAAGTAGGGGGCTTTCGTGCTAGCGAGGGTTTCACGAGCCTTGGGGCTAACTTCAATTCGCGATCGCCTAGCTCGTTGGGCTTCCTCATCGGTAATCATTCCCAAAGCTCGCATCCGTGCAATGACATTATTCCGCCGTTGCAGGGCCCCATCATAATCCTGCACTGGGTTATAGCTATTGGGGGCAGGTAAAATTGCCACCAAGGTTGCCGCTTCTTGTAGCGTCAAATCTCTAGCGGATTTATCGAAATAAAACTGCGCCGCATCTTCAAAGCCGTAGGCATCAATTCCTAAATAGACACGATTTAGATAGGTTCTTAAAATTTCGTCCTTGCTGTAGAACGTTTCCAGCTTCAGCGCCACGGCTGCCTCCCGGAGTTTACGGCTGGCAGTATTTTCTCTGCCCACGTATTCCGTAAACAGGCTGCGTGCTACCTGCTGAGTAATGGTGCTTGCCCCTTCGCGAATGCCGCCGCCTTGGATATTTCTTACCAGTGCCCGCAAAACACCGTAGGGATCAACCCCAAAGTGCCAGTAATAGCGGGCATCTTCTGAGGCAACAGCAGCTTGAGGTAGGTAGGGAGAAAACTCAGATAGCGGCTTTAGCTCAACGTGGGATTCTGTGCGGGGTTGTCGCAGGAGGACGTCATCCCCTGAATAGACCACTACAGGGCCTTGAACGCCCGCTGGTAAAGGTCGCACTGGTACCTTTAGCCATTCAATGCCGACGAGCAGTGCTGCCAAGCCCGTCAACGCACCAGCCCCGTACAGCGCATAACGAATGCCTTTGATATACCAGGGCGGGGGATTGTGATATTGCAACCGGACGGCAGCGGCAAGTTCTGGCGGCCCAAGAGTCAAGATATCGCCGTGGCGCAGTGCCAGCATCGGCAGGCGACGCTTACCCCGATAAATGCCATTGGTCGATTGTTCGTCTTTCAGCAGGAAGTTGGTGCGTCGCCGTCCGTAACGTTCTAGGGACAAGTGAGTCTGACTGACGACGGGGTTACGCACCACAATATCGCAGGATTTAGAACTACGTCCCAATAGATAGCGATCGCCAACTAAAGGATAAATTTCGGCTTTATCTGCACCCGAATCCTGCACCCAAAGTTCTGGAACTTTGGCATTGGGCTTCAGTGCTAGTGCCTGAAAATTAATCTTGGCTTGAATGGTGTGTACTGCCTGGGTCACTTGACCAAGCAATGTTTGTGGCTGTTGTGGAGGCGGGGGAGGACTCATTATCTAACTATTAGCAAGTCAGCTTAATAGTGCTGGTACTTAATTTTACGATCAACCCTTTTTCTGGCGTTGCTGGTTGCAATTCTAGCAATAGCTACGATGAATCTGCTGTGTATGTTAGTAAGGCAGAGGAACAGAGGATGTTTCGCTCTGCCCTTCGATGTTGCCCTAGGGTGACGTGAAGGAGAAAATCGAAAGTTATCGCTTCTCCCTTCTAATAATATTGGGGCGATCACGCTATCTAGAACCCTCAGATGCAGGAGGATTGGCAAAACTGCCGATTAGTAAGAAGACAATGCCCACATTGATAAAGACATCTGCCAAATTAAAGATGGGGAATTGAATCAGCCGAAAATCTAGAAAATCGACCACATATCCGGCGGCAAATCGGTCGATACCGTTACCAAATGCCCCTGCCAAAACAAAGCCATAGCCTAGTTGCTCAAGTTTGGTAAGTCTGGGGCCAAATACGGCAAAGGCGATTAAACCGAGACTGACGATTAAGGATAGCCAGCGCAACCACCCTGCACCGTTTCTAAACAGACTAAATGCTGCCCCAGTATTGGTGACAAAAGTCAAGTGAAATACCCCCTCCCACAAGGGCACAGTTTCCCCTAGGTCAAAATTACGCACAACCCATAACTTAGTCAGTTGATCCAAAACCAAACTGACCAAGGCAACAATCCAAAAGAGGCGATTTTTTAGACGCATGAGGTTAGAGATTGGGGACTAGGGATGGGGAAGAGAGTGCCGAGTTGTGAGTTATTTCCTCGGATTGGTTTCCCCACTCTCGATTAACCGATCGCCTCGGTTTTTCACCTCCTGGACAGCGAGACGCCAGCGCTACAATTGCGGCTCTCCTACAGGGTTAGTAAAACATGATTTGTCGCAGAACAAAGGCTAAAACAGTGGTGACGCAGACAATAACTAACTGCCCAGGTAGGGGATAGCAGGAATATCTCACGACCGCCCCTAGTAGGGGCCCTAGCCCAGTGGTTGTCCAGGTAAAGGAGTGGAAAACAATTAAATAACCTATCCCGTAGAGGTGAATCGTTAGCAGACCACACAGACAGCTAAAGGCTAAGGATTCTAGCCTTGGGGGCAGTCGAAAGGCGAGCAGTCCGCAAACCCAGGCACCTGCAATAAAGCCGAGTAAGTAGCCGAAGCTCGGCTCTTTGAGATAGGTAATGCCACCACCTTGGGAAAAGACGGGGAACCAGGTTATTCCCAACACTACATAGGCAATTTGGGAAAGTGCCCCCGCATTTTTTCCTCCCAAGCAACCCGCCAACAGTACCGCTCCGATTTGATAAGTAACACCCAGCGAGTGAGTTTGAATGCCTTGCTGGGCCCACTCCCATGGCGCGTTGGGTACAAAGGCTTCGAGAAATGTTCCACCAATCGTTAGCAGTAAGCCAATCAGCGCCCACAGAAGTTCGTTGGGAGCAGACACAGTTAACAAGGGACTAAAACAGAAACAGGCAAGAGTCTACAAGCGTACTCGTTTTTTACTCTCTACTAAACTCACCCGGAATCGGTGCCTCGCCGCCTTGAAGTCCTAATTCTTCAAGCATGGCGTGGTCTAACGCTGGGGGTTGACCCATTGTTGTGAGGTAGTGACCAATCAGCATAGCATTGATGCCAGACTTTAAACCCAAAGCTTGGAGGTTGCCCATCACGGCTTCGCGTCCACCCGCATAGCGGAGAATTTGCTGGGGAAGGATGAAGCGGAAGATAGCGATCGCTTTTAAGGCTTCATAGGGGTCGAGTTGGGGACGCTCTTCTAAGGGCGTTCCCGGTCTAGCCGTGAGTAAGTTTATCGGCACTGATTCAACATCCAAGTCTCGCAGTGTCAGGGCTAAATCTACCCGGTCTTCCCAGCTTTCCCCCATGCCCAAAATACCGCCAGTACAGGCTTGAATACCTGCTGCTTTTAGGTTCTTGATTGTCTCGACGCGATCGCGCCAGGAATGGGTGGTAACGATTTCTGGGAAAAAGTTCTCCGACGCTTCCAAATTGTGGTTATAGCGCGTCACCCCTACCTCTTTGAGGGCTTGTGCCTGTTCTGGCGTCACCTCTCCTAAGGCACAGCAGGGCTTGATACTTGTTTGAGCAATAATTTCTCGGACTGTCTCCAGAATTTGTGCAAACTCTGGGGATTTTGAGCTGCTATATTTTGGGCCTCGTCCTTGACTTACTAGGCAAAAACGCTTTGCCCCTGCCAGTTCAGCCGATTTCGCTTGTGCCAGAATTTCTTCTTGAGACTTTAAGCCGTAAATTGGTGAATCATTGCTCGGATGGTGAGCCGATTGAGCGCAAAAACCACAATTTTCTGAGCAGTTGCCGGACTTAACATTAATAATGCTGCACAAGTCTACAGTATTGCCGCAGCACGCTTGGCGGATGCGATCGGCGGCGGCACAAAGCAACAAAATATTTTCTTGATCTTCAATTTCCGTAAGGGCAAGCGCTTCTTCTCGCTCGATCTGCTCTCCGGTAACAATCCGCTCAACCAGGTTGTTTAGCCATTCACCCAAGTCTGGCTTTGGTTCTCCAGAAGCCGGAGCACTATATGGCTGGCGGGACGACGTTGATAAAGGCGCTTGAACCACGCTGAGACCTCACAAATCGCGTTGTGCGATTAGACCAATCGCGATTCAGAGTCTACCCCAGTTTGTTGTGCATAAACAACATCTGCAGCTTTTGCACGTAATTATTTAGCCTCAACAGGCATCAGTGGAGATCGATACGGTCGTGATCTGTCCGTTACCAATCCGAGATAGGATTAACCTAAATTTTAAATTGCTGTACTTTGTGTAAATTATGGTTATGAAGCGCTACTTATCATGTCTATTCGCCCTGGTTTTGGTTGTTGTAGTTGGCTTAACGGGATGTTCTGATAACGGAACGGGTTTGACAGGGAATTACCGCCAAGACACTCTGACTGTGTTGCAATCTTTAAAAACAGCAATTGAATTACCTGAGGATGCACCAGATAAAGCAGCCGTTCAGATGACAGCGCGTCAACAAATCAATGATTTCGCCTCTCGCTATCGTCGCGATAGTGCCGTTGCCAATCTCAGCTCCTTTACAACAATGAGAACGGCATTAAATTCTCTAGCAGGTCATTACAGTTCCTATCCCAACCGTCCTTTACCCCAGAAGCTCAAAACACGTTTGCTTCAAGAGTTGCAGCAGGTTGAGGGTGCCCTACGGCGTGAAGGATAGTATAAAGCTGACTAGGGTGTGGCTTTACCCGTTGATCCCTGAACCCCTTTTTAATTGAAAATACAAATGTTAAAACAAGGGTTTGAGCAATCAAGCCCTTATTTTCATCGGGGTGTAGCTCAAAAATGGCTCAATTTTACTGGAACTGTGGAATAAACATCAAAGTCAATTAATTTCACAGTTCCTGATATGATCCTGAACCAGTTGTATCAGTTAACGAGTCCTGGTTTTGTATCCCGATGTTTCAAAAAATCTAAGCATGTCTAATTGGTTGATGGGATTGGTGCTAGGTTCGGCGTCCGTGCCACTGCAAATATTTCGGACAAGCCAGCAACAAAGACTCTCGCGCGGTTTAGTGTCGCTGTTGATGGTCAGTAGTAGCTTGATTAGCCAGGTAGGAATGACCCAATCTGCTCAGGCTCAAACCTTGGCATACTGCCAGTTAAATGCCGAGGCGATCGCTGAAAAAGAAAGCTTACGAACCAGCTCCCTCAAAGGCAACAAAGAGGCTCTAGACGGCTATAAAGCGATTGTAAACAAACATGCTGATAGCTTGCAGCAGTGCCGCCGTCGCACTTGGCCCCGCGACCAAGCAATTTGGTTGCGCCTGTACCCCTGTGATGCTAAGGAAGGTGCGGTAGATGACATCCTAGACCGGATTGTTAATCGCGGCTACAACCAAGTCTATGTCGAGGTATTTTTCGATAGCCAAGTGCTGCTACCTGCCTCGGATAACCCTACCCCTTGGGCGTCAGCCCTACGAAACTCAGGGACAGAGAACGTTGATTTATTAGCCCAGGTGATTCAAAAGGGACACGAACGGGGTCTGCGGGTCTATGCCTGGATGTTTACGATGAACTTTGGCTACTCTTACTCCCAGCGTTCAGATCGACAAAGGGTACTGGCGCGCAATGGTAGGGGAGAAACCAGTTTGTCTTTTGTCAAAGATGGCTCTCAAGCTTTCGTTGACCCCTACAACCAGCAAGCCAAGACCGACTATTACCGACTAGTCCAGGCTGTTCTAAAACGTAAGCCAGATGGTATTTTATTTGACTATATTCGCTACCCCCGTGGCTCAGGGTCTGACTCAGTCGCTACGCGAGTAGAAGATTTGTGGATTTATGGGGACGCGGCGAAACAAGCTCTGTACGACCGCGCCCTCAACAGCAAAGGACGGGAACTGATTCAGCGTTATATCAGCAAAGGCAGCATCAATAGCAGTGATATAGCAGCGATAAATAGTCTCTACCCGGATGAAGGCGCACCTCTTTGGCAAGGTCGCAACCCTTCAGGGAATGACACTGTCGCCTCTTTGCAATGGCAACTTTGGCAACTGAGTGTTGCCCATGCGGCTCAAGGGGTGCTGGACTTTCTCGCCTTAGCATCGCTACCTGCCCAGCGCAGTGGAATCAAAGCTGGGGCAGTCTTTTTCCCTGACGCCAATCAAGTGGTTGGTCGTGGTGGGTTTGATTCCCGACTCCAGCCGTGGGACAGATTTCCCAGTTCCCTGGAGTGGCACCCCATGGTCTACGGCGTTTGCGGTAATACAGGCTGCATTGATAATTTGGTAAAACGCACTCTTGATGGTGCCTTATCCGGCGGAGCGCAGGTAATTCCTGCTCTGGCGGGGGCCTGGGGACAATCTGTTAGTAATCGTCCATCCCTGGAAGCACAAATGAGTAGCCTGCGGCAGTTTGCCCCCCAGGTTAACTCGGTGAGCCATTTTGCTTTTTCCTGGCAAGAGCCTCAGTTCGATCGCGATCGCAAGTTCTGTCAATAAGAGGGATAGTTTGAGAAAGTCAGGGGAAGCGATCGCTTCCCCCTTTGTTTAAGCCACTACGAAATTCACCAATTTCCCAGGCACAACAATGACTTTTTTAATTTCCTTGCCGTCGATGTAGCGCTGGGCAACTTCCGAATCGCGAGCATACTGTTCTAAGGCTTGCTTATCAGCCTGCGCCGGAACTTGAATCGTGCCACGGGTTTTACCCATAATTTGAATCACCAAAGTAATTTCATCAGCCACCAAAGCCGTTGGGTCAACCTGCGGCCAAGCTTGAGTATGCACGGATTCACCATTACCGATCAGGTGCCACAATTCCTCAGCCATGTGAGGAGCAAAGGGAGCCAAGAGCAGCATCAGCGTTTCCATGCCTTCGGCATAGATTGGGGAGTCTTTACAACTGGCATCCGTGAGGGCATTACTCAGTTTCATCAATTCGGAAACAGCCGTATTGAACTGATAGTTGCTCTCTAAATCCTCAGTGACTTCTTTAATAGCGGTGTGAATGGCACGGCGCAAGTCTTTTTGTGCTTTATTCAATTCTCCCGCTTGGGGATTGGGGCTAGGAGAGAGGCGGCCAAAATCAGTTACCAACCGCCAGACACGGTTGAGGAAGCGGAACTGTCCCTCTACATCAGCATCGTCCCATTCCAAATCCTTTTCTGGCGGCGCTTTAAACAAGATGAACATCCGAGCAGTGTCGGCACCGTACTTGGTCAGTACTTCTTCTGGTGCGATGCCGTTGTACTTGGACTTGGACATTTTTTCATAAGTGACCTCCAGCGCGTCCCCAGTTTCTGGATCTTTCGGGTCAGCAGAGTCAATCTCTGTCGGGACGTAGTACTTGCCCGTTTTGGGGTTTTTATAAGTGGTGTTTTGCACCATACCTTGGGTGAGCAAGCTTTGGAAGGGTTCGTCAAAATCGAGTAAACCGCGATCGCGCAACACCTTGGTCACAAAGCGCGAGTACAACAAGTGCAAAATCGCATGTTCAATTCCCCCGACATACTGATCGACGGGCATCCAGTTATTCGTTTTTGCGGAGTCAAAGATTTGAGACTCGTTCCTGGCATCTGGGTAACGCAAGAAATACCACGAGGAATCAATAAAGGTATCCATCGTGTCAGTTTCTCGCTTGGCAGGTGTCCCGCAGCTCGGACAAGGGACATTTACCCAATGTTCCAACTGAGACAGTGGCGACGCACCCCGACCGCTAAACTCGACATCTTCCGGCAACTCCACAGGCAAATCGGCTTCCGGTACTGGCACCGTGCCACAGTTAGGGCAGTGAATGACTGGAATCGGCGCACCCCAGTAGCGTTGCCGGGAGATTAACCAATCCCGCAGGCGATACTGAATGCGTGCTTTCCCGATTTTTTGCCTCTCGGCGTATTTAATCACCTCTTCCTTGGCTAGGGGAGATTCCATCCCATTGAAGAGGTCAGAATTGACAACAATTCCCGGCTCGGTGTAAGCCTGCTTCGGAGATGCCTTAATGTCTGCCGCATCTGCCCGCACAATCACCACTTTGATTGGCAAGTTCTGCTCCGTGGCAAATTGGAAGTCCCGCACATCGTGAGCTGGAACGCCCATTACTGCCCCTGTACCGTACTCGTACAGCACGTAATCGGCAATCCAAATCGGAATTTCTTCTCCCGTAAAGGGATTAATCGCTTTGCCCCCTGTTGGGATGCCCTGCTTGGGTTTATCTTCGGCAGTTCGTTCTAATTCGCTTTGGTTCGCTACTTCTTGAATGAAGGCATCAACCGCTGCGGCGCGCTCGCTTGTTGTCACTAGCTGCGTCAGGGGATGCTCTGGTGCCAGGACAACGTAGGTGACACCATAAACGGTATCGGGACGGGTGGTAAACACACCAATTTTTTCGTCCATCCCCACGATGGGAAACTCTAAGTAAGCTCCGACAGATTTGCCAATCCAGTTTGCCTGCATCAGCTTGACCCTCTCTGGCCAACCTGTCAATTTGTCGAGGTCATTCAGCAATTCTTCAGCGTAGTCGGTGATTTTGAGGAACCACTGCCGCAACAACTTACGCTCTACCTTGGCTCCACTACGCCAGGAGCGACCTTCACTATCAACTTGCTCGTTTGCCAAAACGGTCTGGTCAATCGGGTCCCAGTTAACTGCGGCTTCTTTTTGATACGCCAAGCCTGCTTGGAGAAACTGCAAGAAAATCCACTGCGTCCACTTGTAGTAGTCCGGCGAACAGGTGGCGACTTCCCGGTTCCAGTCGTAGGAAAGCCCCAACCGTTTCAACTCAGCACGCATCTGAGCAATGTTGGCGTCAGTCCATTTGGCAGGATGAATGCCCCGCTGAATAGCCGCATTTTCGGCGGGCAAGCCAAAGGCATCCCACCCCATTGGATGAAGCACCCTGAACCCTTGCATGCGACGAATTCGGGCAATTACATCCGTAATTGTGTAGTTACGGACATGGCCCATATGCAGGTTGCCGGAGGGATAGGGAAACATAGACAGCGCATAAAATTTTGGCTTGTCTACCTCTGTGGGAGCTTGATCTAAACCCAATTTATCCCACTGCTGTTGCCATTTTTCCTCTATCTCTGCCGGGTTGTAACGTGACTCCACGAAAGAATCTCCTGGATAATTAACCTTGTCCAATTCAACAATTGTGGCATATCCAGTTAATTACAGGGCTTGGCGGCTGCCCTCTGGGCAACAAAATCTCAAGATAAAGATGATGGTAGAAAATTTGCGCGTGTTTGTTTACGGAACTCTCAAGCCGGGAGAGGTAAATTATCAGCGTTACTGTGCGGGAAGAACAATTGAGGAAAAGAGCGCGATCGCCTGGGGTCAACTTTTTGATCTCCCGTGCGGTTATCCAGCAATGATTCTCGGCAATCAGCAAGTTTACGGCTTCTTACTCACATTTACCGACACAGCCGTTTTAGAGGATTTAGACCGACTAGAAGACTACAACCCACATCGACTACCAGAACAAAACGAATATAATCGGCAGCAAATTGAGGTGTTTGATGGGGCAGGAAAATCCTTAGGCAACGCCTGGGCATATTTTATGACCCCCCAGCAAATCCAACGCGCCAACGGGAGCTTCCTTCCCCAAGGGTGGTGGAGTGGCTATCCATACTCAGAGCAATAGGGGCAAACATCGTTCGCCCCTAAGCTTTCTTTAAAGTCAAATAGCTAGATTTGATATTAGTTGATAGTAGAACTTGCTAGTTCACGTTTGTTTGAGCGGAGTTTTGGGTAGCGGAGGGGTCAGCAAATGCACCGGAAGCGGGAGAGGCAACAGGTGCTTTGGGAATTTCGACTACAGGTCGATTGAGGGCAATCATCAAGGGTTCTTGAGCCGCCTCTTCTGGTGCTTGAGCAAATTGTGGGACTAAGGATTGGCTACCTGGAAAAAGTCCTGTCAAGGCACTGACAAAAACAGCCGCGATCGCTGTACCACCCCAAGCTGCCCACCGAATAGTCCGGCGGCGTTCAAGGCGTGAAAAAACGTGATCGGCGACTTGTTGTGCCGATTGTTCGCGGGGGACGGGTAGAGTCTGTATTCCCTGACGTAGTCTGAGCAGCCGGGAATGCAAACGTTGCATATCCGGATCGGCTGCTAGCAGCTCTTGCACTTGCTTTCGCTCTGTTGCTGTCACCTCACCATCTAAGTAGGCACTTAGCAGTTCAAAGCCATCGCGTTGCAGGATATCCAATTCGTTAGGACTCCGCTGCTTAGAATGTTTACGAGCGTCAAAATTGGAGGTCATTTTTGCGTCACCGCCGAGTCATACCAAGCGCTCTTACAAAGCTTAGTCTATACATCTCATCATACAAAGAACAACCATTCATGGAAATGGTTCCCGAGATGGATTCTGACTTCAACACCCATCTAAGTAATTTTGCAGTTGAAGTTGCAGCCGAGAACGCGCCCGTGCAATTCTTGACTTGACTGTTCCGAGGGAAACACCTGTAATTTCGGCAATTTCCTCATAGGCCATGCCTTCGATTTCTCTAAGGACAATTGTCGTGCGGAATACTTCTGGTAAGTCCGCGATGCACAAGCGCAGTTGTTCGTAAAATTCACGGGTCGCCATATCATCATCTGGGCTGGGATTATCGGAGGCGATTTCCCAGTCCATCTCCCCATCGTCCATACGACGGGGCGCATCTAATGATAGGGGTGGTGCTACCCGTTTGCGTTTGCGTAACTCATCGTAAAACAGGTTGGTCGCAATGCGACTTAACCAGCCTCGAAATTTGACTGGCTCCTGCAAACGCTTAATGTTGCGGTACACTCGAATCCAAACTTCTTGAGCCAAGTCAGCTCGATCCTGCCAATCCGGAGCAAGATGGTACAGAATTTTGTCTACGTGGGATTGATACCGACGTAGGAGTTCGGCAAAGGCGACACGATCAGGACGGATTCCCGTCTGACAGTGCAAAATCAAGTCGTAGTTCGAGAGTTTTTCGGGTTGCACCGGTACTTGAGGAGCAGTTGCCTCAACCGTTGACCAGGATACAGGAATCGATTGGCTCATGGATGAAATGTGGGAGAACGAACATCCTTCTTCCCCAAGACACCCTACTTGCTTTTAAAGTTCCCGTTGATAGATCAGCGTACAATGGCATTTTTACAAACAATTGACAAGTTATAGTCAGCAAATGAATCATGATCTCAGTGAGGAAAACTTAAAACATCCTCCTAGAGTGGTAGTTACTCGATAGCTAGAAATTTTTCAAAATTCCTAACTTAGTTTTTGTCTGAAGGCTAGTCTGGTGTGTTATTGCTTGTAAAAGATGCCTAATGGGCAGTTAGGTTTATACTCAAACCCAGTGTACGTCAGGCGGGAATTTAAAGAGCCGGGGTCTTGGGAGCTATATATAGTTCTCGCCGACAGGCAACGTCTCCGGAAACTTAGCTTGAAAAAAGATGTGATGATCAATCACGAGCGCAGAAAAACCGATAACTCTTTCACCCGTTAGCCTTTCTCCCCTACCCTCCGTACTAAATAACGTTAAATCTGAAAAACCAATACCCATTGAGGATTAGGCTAGGGGTAGAAGTTTTGATTCCTTTGTTCCGTGTGTAACGCTGTCGAGACTGAATTGCTGTTAAAGCAGTAGGTAACGAAAAATTTTAAGGAGTCGTAGCTAAATGCGTGACTGGAAACAGCAAATCACCATCTTATTAGCAGAAGAGTCTGCCAATGACCAGCACTTAGTCAGGCAGGCGCTGCAAGAAAGTAGCTTACCCGGTGAAATGCGTGTCGTTCAGAACGCAGAGGAACTACTGGACTATCTTTACCACCGCAATCAATTTAGCGAACTCGCCAATTCACCACAACCGAATCTGATTTTGCTGGATTTATATTTGCCAAATCTAGAGTGTTCGCAGGTGCTACAGCAAATTAAAGCTGACCCGAAGTTGCGGCGCATCCCCGTTGTGATCCTCACGAGTTCATCAGCAGACGAAGATATCCGCCGTAGCTATGAACTGGGTGCCAGTTCTTATCTCACTAAGCCAGTAACATTTGAATCATTGGTCGAGCTAATGAATACTTTAAGAGAGTACTGGTTTGAAGTGGTGGAACTACCGCCAGCCAATAATTAATGAATCAAGGAGACTCTCTCCCGATAGCTCGCGATATTTCTACCTTCTACTACTAGGGGTAAACTTCTATTTGTGCAGTCAATAATTGGATCGGGATCATGGCAAGCAATGACTCACTTTCACATAGCTTTATGCTGATGAGCTTTGGGGCGGCGGGTGTCTTGTTTTTTATGGCTGTCCAGCCGAAGCCTGCTCAACAATCCTCAGAGCCTAAAACAGTTGTCGCCGCACTTCCCACGCCGCCGCAATCCTCCTCTAGAAAAACCTCAGCGTCTACTGTATCTAAAGCATCTCTCCTAACGCCCTACATGAAATGGGCTGCCGCTTCCTTAACTACCCGACTAGTGGTTGATTTAAGTGATGCCCAAGTCTACCTTTATTGGGGCGATCAACAATTGGCGAGCTACCCAGTTGCGGTTGGTCAACCCGGATGGGAAACTCCGACAGGAACGTTTAAAGTTATCCATCAGCAACGTAATCCTGTGTGGCAACAGCCGATTACGGGTGAGTTGATAAAAAATAGCCCGAAAAATCCGTTAGGCGATCGCTGGATTGGATTTTGGTCTGATGGGCGTCATCAGATTGGCTTTCATGGGACGAATCAAGAAGCTCTGGTAGGGCAGGCAGTATCCCACGGCTGCTTGCGGATGCGAAACCAGGATATCCGCGCTCTCTACGAGCAAGTAAGTCCTGGGACACCCGTGATTGTTAAGGAATAAAAAGATATTTATCGTTGATATATTATCTGTATTGGAATACCCAAATAATCACTAATTCATGGGCTAACCATCCTACTGCTTCTGATTGAATGTTGGTATTAGTTCTAAGTTGATATTTTTGTAGAGATTATATTTCTTACATTCACTTAAGTAGTTTACTTTGAGAGGTTTTACTCTTCCTTGCTAAAGCGGGAGTTAACTCAACAGGCGGTGATGATACTGCACCCCACTGAGTTACTAAACCGCGTAACAGAGATTCTTGTTCTGTGCGAAACATCTGCAAACTGCCGCCAGCGTTCATAATGGCAAACCAGATAGTGCCCTGCTGTTGTGTTGGTAATGCTCCGGCTAAGGAACTGACCCGATCAAGACTGCCTGATTTCACGACGGCTAAAGGAGGTAGCGATCGCTGACTTAAAATGCCTTCATCCTGCCCGACAACCGTAAATACATCAGCAACCGTCATCCCAGAGGGCTGTAAATAGCGTTCAATGGCTAAAAACATTGCTACAGCAGCACGAGGGGAGATGCGATTTTCTTCCCCCAAGCCAGAACCATTGATCAGGCTAATTTCTGCGGGCGGAACCCCAGCGGCACTGGCGGCTTTTTGGGCGACGACTTTTGCTCCCCCGACAGAATCTGCCAGCATCTGGGCCATTTTGTTATTGCTATAGCTGTTCATCTTTTTCAGCAGTTCAGCTAAGGGGTAAGAAGTATGGCGCACTATTGGCTCGACGTTAGCCGGAAGGGAAGAAGCCACCTGTACTCCTCCCGCGATCGCTACTTGGGGGCGTGGCGTCCCTGGCGGCAAGGTCTGATACTGGCTCAGGGCTTCGGCTGACCAAGTTTGAGCGTTTAACCCTTGCTTGAGCAGATTTCCTGACTTCATCGGGTCAGACTCAAAGTTCATGTAGAACTTGTCAACAATAATGAGATTGCCCGTTACTTGCTTGATACCGCTTTGATTTAAGAGATTACCAACCGCGATCGCTTCTTCCCACACAAATAAGGGGTCTTCTCCCCCCTGAACAACCAAATCTCCCTCTAATACCCCGTTTTCAATTGCTCCGGTTGTTCCAATTAGCGTCACAAACTGGCGCTCAGTACCAAAGGTAGAAAGGGCGGCAAGAGTCGTCGCCACCTTCGTTATAGAAGCAGCAGGCAGAGGCACTGTACCTTGATGATTTGCTAACAGAGTATCCCCGGTTTGTATCCATACGCCCTGGCTGTCCCTAGCAAATCCCTGGGATGCCAACGTATTCACATATTGGTCAATTAGAGGGGTAACGATATTAGCAATCTCTGCTGGTAGTACCAAAGGAACAGTTTTTGCCGCAACAGACAAGGCGTCATTTGGGTTCATCGGTGACGGAGAAGCCTCGGAGAGGGGTGCCGAGGTTGTAGTTTTTGGGGAATTCGCCGTAGAACAGCCAACCAATAGTGTCAGCAGACTGGCAGAGAGTGCAGCCGTTAGCGATCGGGTTTTGGGCATTTTACTGTCTGAGTTCAAATCCACTATGAGACCATAAATTCTACCTAGCATTTACTACCTACGTGCTACTAAAAATTGCATCCGATATTGACGTAGGGATACTAATCGCGATCGCCTCCATCCATTTCAGAGTCGTCGTATATCCACATCGGTTTAACCCCGCGTGAATGCCTGAAGCCAAGTTTTTCGTAGAAAGGGATAGCATTATCTACTGCAAGCAATATCTGCTGATGAAAATTAGCATAACGGCTTTGAAGATGTCGCATTATCTCTCGTCCTATCCCCTTGTTTTGATAGGACGGCAACACCAATAGGTGAGAGTAGTAAACAACAAGTGCCCCATCCGAAATAGCGTTCCCAAGTCCGACTAGTAAATCCTGATGCCATGCTGAGATTACCGTTTGAGAGTTTGTGAGAGCTAACAAAAGTTCATCAGGTTTCTCTGCTGCCGACCATCCACATTGTGAATAAAGATCGATCACCAGATCGCGAGGGAGTTCTGATTTTTCACGATACTCAATTTCTTCAAAAATCATCACTACTGCTGCGGAACTAGAGTACTAGGATAAATTCGCCAAGTAATCGTCTGGAACGATACCTCGGTAAGTGGTTCGCCAAGTGTCTATGTGGATTCGGGCAATTAAAGGAATGTCGGCTAGCGTAGCTTCTCGCACAACCATGGACAAGCACATGTACAGACACCTAACTAATCCTGGACGTACTCTTGTCCGCTAACTAAAGCCTGTTCAGCTCGAACAAATTCCCGTCCTAAATAGGCGGCATGAGCGAGCAGAGAAACGGGGCAAGGGTTAGTTTCTTCAAAAATTTTCACAGAAAGTTCTTTTGCTGTTCTGCCTGCGTATAGGGTTGCTTGAGGACGTTCTACTTTTTCCCGTGCTGAAATAACTTTGCCCGTGTCTGGATCGACTGCCAAACCCTTTTCATTGATCACGTTCGTATAATGTTTGGCACAAATTAATCCGGCATCCCGATCCAGATAAATAATAAAATATCCGTCTGGGTCAAGGTCAATATGGCGTTTTGAGAGCTTCTCGTCAACTGTGGTTAGGGCGTCTGTGGTTTGATGCATATCTCAGTATTGATTATTTCAGCTCAGAGTTTCTGATTTTTTTCAAGTCGGCAATGAACCTATTTCTAGTTTAGAAGTTGATTGCTCTATTCAGAGAATTAGAAGTTGGTATATTCCATTTCTCAACCCAGTAGAGTCTATCTACAATTTAGTATTCTTCTTTTTGTCCTGGCGTCCTTTGCTCTGCGAAAATATCGGCATACTTCACGCTAACTGAGAATGGCTATAGGAAAAATATTGTTCATTAGACAGCACTAAGGTTGACACTACCCACCCAACTGAACAAATTAAGCGGTCACAGAATCAGCCTGTATTAATTAATCAATGGCATCTAGATCGAGAGGAATGTCCCGCTTGCTAAAGGGCAAATCCTGATTGATGGCGTCAATTTCTTCCTGTTCCATCGCATTTACTTCGCCGATGTAGTTATGCAGAATTTGGGCAAGGCGTCGATTGTAGAAGCGGTGCAAGCTGTGGTTGGGGGTGGCGGGGAAGCCGCGACGTTTTTTGTGGCGTCCTCCTGCACCAGGGTCAAAGCTTCGGATGCCGTTGGCGATCGCCCAGTCAATGGGAGTGTAATAGCAGGTGTCAAAATGTAAGCAATCGTACTCTTCAAAGCAGCCCCAGTAGCGCCCGTACAGTTGATCGCCTTTGGTGAGGCAAAATGACATCCCCACCGGACGGTGTTCATCTCCTTCTTGATAGGCGGCGACGAGTAAAACGCGATCGCTGTAATTGGGATAAAGCTGCTCAAAAAATTTGCGGGTGAGGTACTTGCTACCCCAGTAAAACTTGTCGCAGGTGCTGCTGTAGAAGCTGTAAATCAAGGGAAAAACTGATTTAGGAATCTGATCACCTTTGAGGAGTTTGAGGTACAAACCCGCATTCGTCACGGCTTTACGTTCCCGCTTGATATTGCGTCGCTGATTAGCGTTAAAAACTGCCAGGTAATCATCAAAGCTTTGGAAGTTATTGTTTTGCCAAATGTAGCTGTGGTGTAGCCAGCTAGTGAAGCCGTGGCGTTCTATAACCGGACGCCATTGGGGGTCAACAAAGAGGAAGTGACAGCCAGAAAGCTGGTTGCGATCGCAAAAATGGTCAATGGCGACCACCATCATTTCTGTTAATTCAGCCTCATCTTCTCCCGGAGCCATTAAAAATCGATAGCCTGTCGCTGGCGTAAAGGGCGTCATCCCTAGCAGCTTAGGATAGTAGCGAATACCTAGCCGATGGGCAAGATCCGCCCACTGATGGTCAAAAACAAACTCGCCATAACTGTGACCCTTTATATACAACGGGGCGGCAGCAATCAGTTGTCGGTTGCGCCACACGGCTAGGTGATTCGGCAACCATCCCGTTTTTGCCGTCGCACTACCGGATGTTTCGAGGTTATTTAGCCATTCCCATTCTAAAAACGGCGTCTTCAAGGGCAAAGCGAGGGCATCCCACTCTGCCTGGGGAATGTCAGCAATGCGGTTGACCCAGGTAACAGAATACTCAGTCTGGGGGTGTTGAACCATTGGGGAAATCCAGGATAAAAACTTGTTAAAGTCCTGACGAACCAGCATCTACACTCTGATTCAAAAAGCCAAGCTTTATCTAACTTAATACAACCTTTATCTTGGTTGCAGCCGATAGTGCAAAAATACTTCCTGCCCAACAGTTTGGGCACTCAAAAGTTGCAAACGCCGCGCCTGATGCTCCAAAAATCCGCTACCTTCAACTGGGGTAGGGGCTGACGTTCCCCCTAAAACGAGGGGACAAACCGTTAGCCAAAATTCATCAATCAAGTCAGAGGCGAGTAAAGCCGCAACCAACGTGCCACCCCCCAAGACGGCAACTCGTTTTAAACCGAGAGTAGCCAGTTGCTGTAACGCCTCTGTCCAATTCATAACGCCTGCGGTGGCATTAGAAACTAGAATTCGTTCAAAATAAGTCTCTTTTGCTTGTTTCTGCCAATATTCAGCACCAGTTGTAGTGGTTAGTAACCATCGGGGGACAGACTGTTGAAAAAAGCGTAATTCTGGGTCAATTTTGGCGGAGGCGGAACAAACAATCTGTACAGGCTGTGATGGTTTTCCTTGTTGTTGGCGTTGTTCTAAAAGTTGGGGAGTAGAAATGCTCATTGTTGTGCCATAAGCTCGCAAGGTTCCGGCACCAAATAAGACTCCATCAGCTAAAGCAACTTGACGTTCTAGGTGTGCTTGGTCAGCTTCAGAAGAAAAACGCGCAGGCGATCGCTTAACATCAGCAATTTTGCCATCCGTACTCATCGCTAAAACGACTGTCGTTGAGGGTCGTTGCAAAATTAAATTTGTAGTCATATTCACTGAGGCTATTGTGCCAGTAAGTTTAGACATCCCTTAAGTAAGGGAAGCCAATATATAAATTCAGCGAAGCTAAGGCTTTGACCTACCCGATGATTTAGAACCGTTCTAGGATGGAAACGAGTTTTAATTTAAAGTCAGACACCATGAGCCAATCCTCACAACCTACAACCTCGGAAAATTTGTCTTCTTTCCCTAGCTTCTAGCTTTTAGCTTCTAGTCCTAATTTCTGGTCAGTTTAAGTGGCTTGATGTCAAGATATTACTTTCAGGAGTTACCGAATTGTGGGACGGTTCATTGAATTAGCTATATTCAGAAGACGAAGTTTTGGTTAAGCCTGCTGTGTAGAAAACAGAAGAAGGCAATCCTGATCTGCATCTAAGAGGTAATTCCTCTACTGTATTAATTGTTGCTGCTGGGTATTCCACCTCGATATATCGATATCCTATGGCTAAGCTAGGTCAATCCTCCTTTCGCCGCATCCTACTATCACGCCTTCTGCTTTTGAGCGTACCGGTGTTACTGACGGGGGTATATGTGACCTATCGGAAAGCACGCTCGACCCTTCTAGAAACAGCTCGTCAAAATCTGACTGAAAGCGCGGTCAGAAAAGCTGAGAGTATTCAAGAGTCGATTACTGCCCTAAAAGCGAACTTGGTAACGGCTAGCGAGACGGTGGTGCTACAGTCGCGATCGCGCCAATCCTATCAAACCTACCTCAACCAACTTGCCCAGCAGTTACCAACACAAATTCAATGCGTCCAGTTGACGAATTTACAAACTAGAACACTGGAGGCGAGTACCTGTGGCAATCAACCGCTCAATACCACTGTCCCTGTAAATTTCTGGTCTCAGCGGCAAAATCCACGCATCTTAGACCGCTCGAAAGTTTATGTTTCTGCCCTTTCAATGCCGCCATC
Organism: Kastovskya adunca ATA6-11-RM4; assembly: GCA_019359445.1. Lineage (GTDB taxonomy): Bacteria > Cyanobacteriota > Cyanobacteriia > Cyanobacteriales > Coleofasciculaceae > Kastovskya > Kastovskya adunca. Next base: position 33,546 of record JAHHHJ010000007.1, read on the forward strand.
CACACAAGCAGCAAGTCAGAAACGCCAAGCTTCCTCAAGAAAACAATTAGAGCTTGTCTTCAGCGCCCCCGTGTATGACGCGGACGGACAACTACAATATGCCCTCACCATTCAATCAGCCCTACTCCAGCAAGAGCAAACTCGACCCGGTTCCTTAGCGGGTTATCCGGTTGTTTTTAACCAAGATGGCTTAGTGCTGGCGCATCCCATTGCCGAACGCGTCGGCAGCAACATTACCCAAGACTCAGATGCCCAGCGGCTGGCAACAGTCAGGAAAAATGCGATCGCCAACAATTCTTCGTTTCTCCACTTGTTCTCATTGGAGAAAGACGGCGAGGAATATCTGGCTGGCTATACCTCGCTCTCTAGCCCCATCACCAGCGAACCCAATCAAAGATGGATTATTCTTGCCGTAACGCGCCTGGATAGTGCCTTGGCGGGGCTGGGAGACATTCAGCAAGTTTTGTTGATCCTGACATGCGGCTTACTTGCCACCTGTTTGTTGGCGACAATCTATATTGCTCGAACTTTGGCACGTCCCTTAGAAAAACTGCGAGACTACGCCCTCAGCGAGCAGGAACGGCACTTTACTCATCGGGTTCCTCACAATTTCCAAATTCGGGAATTTAACCAACTCTCTGAAGCCATGGAAGGCATGATTCTGCGGCTAAAAGACTGGGCGGAAGAACTCGAAACCGCCTGGAAAGAAGCGCAAGCGGCTAACCAGCTCAAAAATGAGTTTTTGGCAACCACATCCCACGAACTGAGAACTCCTCTCAATGGCATCATTGGCTGTATCCGACTGGTTAGGGATGGTTTTTGCGATGATCGGGAAGAAGAACTAGACTTTCTCAAGCGAGCCGATGATGCGGCTATTCATCTTTTAGGCATTATTAATGATGTTTTGGACATTGCCAAAATTGAATCTGGGAAGCTGTCGGTAGAACTCGAACCCATCGATTTGCAATGCTTAATTGACGAAGTGATTAATCTCCAAGCTGTTCACGTACAGCAAAAGGGTTTAACTCTTCATACCTCCAAATTGGACGATGTGATTGCGGTTAATGCCGACCCCGCCAAACTGAAGCAAGTACTGATCAATGTCGTTGGCAATGCCGTGAAGTTCACCGATCGAGGCAGTATCACCATTAAGATGCGGCTGGAGTCTAATCAGAATGGGCAAACTACGCCGGAACTTCAAGATGCGGCGATCGACAATCAGCTCTCTCTAACTAACGGGAAATATCCTACTGTGGCGATCGCGATCAAAGATACGGGAATTGGTATTGACCCCATGCAGCAGCAAAAACTTTTTCGTCCCTTTGTAATGGTGGATGGTAGCACCACCCGTAAATTTGGGGGGACAGGACTGGGATTGGCAATTTCGCGGAACTTAATTGAACTGATGGGCGGTACCATTTCTCTTGGCAGTAAGGGAGAAGGTCACGGCACCACGGTCGAGATTGTCTTACCAACCATTGAGCCGTCACTGCTGCCCTTTAAAGACTGTCCGGAGGCAACTCAAGTAACCCAGAAGAAGGCGGCGACAGACAATAATGGGGCGGATAAAAATGGCGCTGTCATTTATCCTGCCCAATCCGCAGCGGGGGAACTGTAACGGGAACACCTCCTTGGTGCAGCGATTGACTCAAGCAATGGAGAATCTGCACCAGTTGTGCGCCAACCCAGCCAGAAGAGACTGGGGAAGGAGTGGCTTCGATGATGCTGGTTAAAAAGCGATCGCATACCCGCCCCAATGGTTCTCCCGGTTCAATACCCACGACTTCCCTAGCCAAACCCACTGGTGTAAACGAGTCGTCCGTCTGCTCAAAGTGCCCCTGTTGAACGGTTAGAGGCGCGTCTGTCAGTAGCTCATCAAAAATTAACGTGCCGCGATCGCCAACAACGCACAAACGCCGCTGCTTGTCGGGATTTAGCCAGCACAAATGGATAGACGCACAAACGCCATTGGGGTAAGTCAGTGTCGCCCAAACCAGGTCAGCCAAACCTTGTCCTGATGAGGCAATTAAGGAAGGATTTTGCTGAAGCCAAACTGTCCCCGTCGCTTGCACCTGCACGGGGGTTTGCCCCAGTAGGGTATTGAAAATGGCTATGTCGTGAATTGCCAAGTCCCACAAGGCGTCAACATCCTGACGCACTGGCCCTAAGTGGGTACGCGTTGCATAGCCATAGCGTAAGGCTCCCAAACGCCCTGACTGAACAACCTGGGCAGCACGTTCCACGGCAGGATGAAACAGATAAGTATGGTCAACCATCAGTTGCCGAGACTGCTGTTCGGCAAGGCGGCAAAGTTCCAAACACTCCGCAGGATCGAGGGTTAGAGGTTTCTCTGTCAGGACGTGATGACCTTGTCGCAAGGCGTCGGCAATTAAAGGGTAGTGGGTGGCGGCGGGAGTAGCGATCGCCACGGCGGCAATATCCTCTTTTTTGCGTATCGTTTCCCAATCCTGGGCTAGCATCACATCCCCATCCAACTCAAAACGCTCTCTTACCTGCGCCAAGCGTTCTGGATGGGGGTCAACTACCGCTACGACACGGGCTTGAGGATGTTCCAAAAAGTTCCGAATCAAGTGAACGCCCCAACGTCCCGCTCCCAATACAGCAATCCCAATCTTCATGAAAGTTTTAAGTTGACGGACTTAATCACTTACCCTTCATAACTCATAACTGTGGAAAACGCTTCCTTGGCGGCGGCTTGTTCGGCTGCTTTTTTAGAGCCGCCTTTGCCAGTACCAAGTCGTTGATCCTGAAACCAGACTTCAGCAGTAAAGCGCTCTTGCTCGCCGTGAGACCCTCCGGTTTCCTGGACGCGATACTGGGGTAACACTTTGTAACGCGCTTGCGTCCACTCCTGAAGCGCATCTTTGTAGTTCTGGCGGGCAGGGTCTTTGCGAATTTCTATGGCAAGTTGCTCTAAGTGGGAGTTTAGCCAGGGGCTAATCAGTTCTAGGTTATGAGTACTAAGGTAAAGCGCTCCTAGCACGGCTTCAAAGGCATCCGCTAGCCGCGACATTTCCCCCGCTTTATCGTTCGCCGCACTATTAGAAACCAGCAAGTACCGCTCCAATCCGTAGCTAGTGGCTAACTGTGCTAATAAGCGATCGCTTACCAAGATCGAACGAATCGCCGCAAACTCACCGACCAAAGCCTCCGGATAAGTTTTAAACAAAAACTCTGAAGTCGCCAAACGCACCACCGCATCCCCGACAAACTCTAACTGCTCGTAGTTTGCCCCTGCTGAAATACTCGAATGCGTCAGTGCTAAATCCAAAAGCGACCAACGCACTGGTACCGTCTGAGGTAGCCCCAGTTTTTGCACTAACTTCTCTAATTGCTTTTGCCGACGAGGGTCTGTAAGAGGCATTAGTTCTGAGTCCTGAGTCCTGAGTCCTGAGTCCTGAGTCCTGAGTGTGGAAGAAAGGATGAAGTATGTTCGGCGAAGCCGTTGCCGAAGGCGCTTGGTGAAGGATGAAGGATGAAGTATGAAGGGTGAAGTATGAAGGGTGAAATAGGCGATTGGAGTAATGGCTAATCGTTGTCAACTTTTCTCTCCCCTGCTCCCCTGCTCCCCTGCTCCCCTGCTCCCCTGCTCCCCCGCTCCCCCGCTCCCCCGCTCCCCTGCTCCCCTGCTCCCCATGCCCTCATCACCTCAAAAATAGGGAAAGAGTCGGACATAAGCCGGGTTCTGTTCTTCACAGTAGAGACTTAGCGTACTACGTCTCTACACGGGAAGGGCGGTTATCTATCTGGGACGCCTGTTACCAGACGCCTCAAGCAGTTCTCTAACAACGGGACTGGTAAAAGACCAACCATAGTCCCTTCGACCTTGCTCCTGACCGGGGTTTACCGAGCCAGCACCTCTCAATGCTGCTGGTGCGCTCTTACCGCACCTTTGCACCCTTACCTGTTTGTAAAGGCGTAGCAGGCTACGTCTCTACACCATCGGCGGTATGTTTCTGTGGCACTATCCTCACGGTCGCCCGCACTGGGCGTTACCCAGCAAGTCTGGTCTTTCAGGAGCCCGGACTTTCCTCAGACTCTCACAACGTGCGAGTCCGTAACCACCTTCGCCTACTCTTTCCCAGATCTAGTCTAAAGGCTAAGTGTTACTTCCGCTTCGGTTTCCACGCTTCAACGATCGCGCTTTGCCAAGTTGGTTTGGTGATTGTTAGTTGACAAGACAGATCATAAAAGCGTCTGCTAGATGTAGGAGCAGTTGGATCGGGAAATTGTAAGCTTAGGCGCAGGGAGATGTAGTCAGTTTTGTCCGCCGCTCTCTTGAGCTTTCTAGGTTTAAATAAGGGAGAGGTAATTGCTAAAGTACCGCTAGCGTCCCGTTTGAGAACATCTTCAGCCGTCAGAGTTTCCCTGAGGCTTTGACTAGGAGCAATGACGCTAAAGACTTGGGGTTGGAGTAGATCCAATGTCATACCGGGAGGGAGGCGAATCACTCGCCGCGATCGCCCTTCAAAATCAATCAGAGCACTTTGATCCCAGTTCACATACAGAGAATAATCTGGAGACTTGTTATCAATACTGAGTTGAAGTTTCTGAAGGTCTTCAAGCTGGTATTGCTCTTCAAATTTAAACTTTATATCTACTAAGCCTTGCAACTCTTGTGCTTCTAGTTGTTGAGCCAGTAAATCCCGATTTAGCTCGATAACTACTAGTTTATCTATTTCCTTAATCATTCGGTAAATGACATAGGCGACGGAGATAAAATAGACTACCAAAATAAATAAATTGCGGCTATCCATGCAGAAACAAGAATAAGGTATGAAGAATGAAATAAGAATACTTTGATTTCATCTTTGATACTTTATTATTTGATTTTCAACATTTTACCTTCAACTCATTGCTCGTAACAATTAACTAGAAAGCATGAAAAATGAAAAATTAAATTCCATTACATAGTCTCAAACTCCTATTTTTTAAGTGGGGAAGAAGAGGAATATCTGATGGTTTCACGCCTAAACGTGTTTCTCCCATCACTAGCGCCCTACCTTCAATCCCTCTACTTATTTATGGGGTTGATACTTCATAAGTCACACTTCAGTTGACTATTTCTGCTGAATTGTGGAGAGGTTTTTAAACCAGCCGCGTCGCCAGAAGAAGGCAGACAAACCTAAGGCGATCGCAATCATTACACCCCAAGTTGCAAAGTAGCCCCATTTCCACGTTAGTTCGGGCATATACTCAAAGTTCATCCCATACACCCCAGCGACAAATGTTAGCGGAATGAAGATAGTTGAAATGACCGTCAAGACTTTCATAATCTCATTCATTTTATTGCTGACGGAAGAGAGATACACATCCATCAAGCCGGAAGCAAGTTCTCGGTAAGTTTCCACTATATCCATGACTTGAACGGTATGGTCATAACAGTCTCGCAAGTAAACTTGGACTTCAGAACTAATCAAGTCACTATCGCCGCGAATCAAACTATTAATAGCATTACGTTGGGGCCAAATACACCGACGCAAGGCGAGTAATTCCCGCTTAACTTGGTAGATTTTCTCCAAAGTTTGAGGAGTGGGGTTGGCGATCACTTCGTCCTCTAAGTCTTCAATACGTTCGCCGTATTCTTCCAGTACGGGGAAGAAACCGTCAATAATGGCATCTAGTAAAGTGTAGGCGAGGTAGTCGGCGTTGGACTTGCGGATGTTACCTTTGCCACTACGAATGCGATCGCGCACCGGACTAAAGCAATCTCGTAGAGGTTCCTCCTGCACCGTTAGCAGGTAGTATTGCCCCAATACAAAACTAACTTGTTCAATATAAAATCCCTCTCCCGTTTCTTTGGGCATCACCATCTGGCAAATAACTACCAGCTGATCCTCGTAGTCTTCCACCTTCGGGCGCTGAGGGACATTGACCACATCTTCTAGCACCAAGGGGTGTAACTTAAAAACTCCCCCTAACCGCCGCAAGATCTCTTCACTCCCCAATCCCTGCACATCTACCCAAGAAACGGATTCAGTATCCAGGTAAGGCGCACAAGCTTCTGGCGTTAAGTTGGGGATACGAATTACTTGGCTTTCGTTGTAGTCGATTAGCACAATCTTTGAAGGACTGGCATTCTCTTCAATATTGAGCGTCCCTGGAATACTACCGGGTTTGTCATAAAAATAATCAAATAAATCTTCCTCTTCCTCTTCTCTAGGCACAGTAAAATTTGCAGTTGATAAATTCATGTCTGTCATGTATGCCTACCTAATCTTTAGGGCTTCCCTACCAATCCGACTAACAAAAAGATTTAGCAATAAAATCTATTTCTTGTTTTAGACCTTCTGTATGCCAGCTAACATACCCTCCAAATAAGCAATTACCCTGGTTGTCAAAAATAGAAACATGATGAACATTAAGATGATTGACGAACAATCGAAGTGTTCCGCTATTATCTCTGAATTGCAGATGAATGTTATTGTCTCTCTCCCCTGTTATTCCAGAAACTTTTTCTAGAAATTGCAGATAAAGGCTATTGTCTCTCTCTAGTGTTATTCCAGGAAGTTTTTCTAGGCGAATAATTACTTGTTGTAGTATGTTGTCACTCAACCTAAAACCTTCAGTTCCCAAAACATTATTAACGATTAAACTTGCTGTTTTATGACAACTCCAATACCAACTATGAGCATCATTAACTGCTAACGCCATAGCTACATCAAATTGACCAACAGTACGAGCAGCTTTCTCTGCTAGATTAACATCGGTACAGATATATTCATCTTTTAAGCTAAAGTTAGTTGCCACATCAAAATTAATGCTGGATTTGAGAGGGTAAGCAATAATATCTGAAGACTGAACAATATTAGTCCACCTTAAAGGATTATATGGATAATTCTTTGTGACCTCTTTTATTTGTTCAGAGGTGACGCCAAGCATGGTATTAAAAAATAATATCGGCGAACCCATTGTAGTTATACTCTGAAGCTTAATTTCTTTAATATTTTCAGTTTTACGAAAACCTTCGATCATTGCTCTGATGTCAAGGGCTGGATCTCTAGGAGTTAGTTTTGAATTAAATCTTTCAGAAAATAAAATATCCCATAAGATAACACTTCCCAACGAGTGAGCAACTATATGGAGTTCAGTTTCTTCTAGATGCTTTGTTATAAAGTCCTGTAAATCCTGTGCAATAACTTTTCGGATAGCCTCTCCACGTTCTGGGTTAAGATAAGTTAAAACGTCTCCGACAAAATCCGAAAAAAATCCTTCTCTAAAACTTTTATAACGGAAAATATCATCAACATTGACTTCAGGAGATTCTTGTTGCGCTATCTGTAAATCTTGATGAATCTGATTCCATATCTTACTAATATCTTTGACAATGTTTCCCCAAAAGCTTAGATGGAAGTGAGGAAGTGGTTTTCCTCTCTTTACAAATTCATCTTTAATTAAGGCTTTTAATGTATCTGCACAGCGGACATCTCGCGTGGCGACACCGTGAATAAAAAATACAAGCATAGTAAACCTAATTAAACCTAATTCAAGGCGTTCTCGCTCACAGATTGCCAACGGAGGTGTACTTTCCTTCTTCGATAGCAGGTGCAAGGTATGAGCTAATACAGTATCTCTAAAAAATTAGATAACTGCCACAAAAAAAGCAGCCTGTTTTATAAAACAAGCTGCTCAACTTTTTTCAAGCCCGCTTAGGGGGCTTTTTATTTAGCCTCAGACGAGGGAACGGTGGACGCAATGGACTACATCATGCCCATGCCGCCCATGCCGCCCATACCGCCCATGCCGCCCATACCGCCCATTCCACCCATGCCGCCCATGTCGGGAGCAGCAGATTTCTTCTCAGGCTTCTCGACAACCAAGGCTTCAGTTGTCAAGACCATTCCGGCGATGGAACCTGCATTTTGCAGGGCAGAACGAACAACCTTAGCCGGGTCAATGATACCTGCGGCGATCAAGTCTTCAAACTCACCTGTAGCGGCGTTGTAACCAATGTTGGTGTCGCTGCTGCGGACTTTTTCAACGATTACAGAACCTTCTACACCTGCATTGTCTGCCATTTGGCGCAGAGGCGCTTCTAAGGCTCTAGCGACGATGCCGGCACCGATTTTTTCTTCTTCGCTCATGCCGTTTTTGACATCGGCAATTTTGCTAATTAGGCGAATCAGAGTGCTGCCGCCGCCAGGGACGATTCCTTCTTCAACTGCCGCTTTTGTGGCGTTGAGGGCGTCTTCAATTCTTAGCTTGCGGTCTTTGAGTTCGGTTTCAGTTGCCGCACCCACTTTGATTACAGCAACGCCACCCGCAAGTTTAGCAATCCGCTCTTGTAGTTTTTCTCGATCGTATTCGGAGTCAGTATCTTCCAACTGTCTGCGAATTTGGGCAACCCGTTTGTCAACATCTGCCTTCGTTTCACCACTAGCAACGATGGTGGTGGTGTCTTTGTCGATGGTGATTTTCCGGGCAGTTCCTAGCATATCTAGGGAGGCGCTATCAAGTGTCAGACCGATATCTTCAGAGATCAGCTGACCGCCTGTGAGAACGGCGATATCTTGCAGCATCTGTTTGCGGCGATCGCCAAAGCCAGGAGCCTTGATGGCAGCTGCACTCAGGACGCCCCGTGCTTTGTTGACAACCAATGTTGCTAAGGCTTCGCCTTCAACATCTTCGGAAATCACCACTAGGGGTTGACCCGCACGAGCGACTTTTTCCAGAACTGGAACTAAATCCTGGATAACGCTAATTTTTTTATCGGTAATCAAAAGGCGGGGATTTTCAAATTCCACTGTCATCCGTTCGTTATCGGTGACGAAGTAGGGAGAAATGTAGCCCCGATCCAATTGCATCCCTTCAACAACATCAAGTTCGGTTGTCAGGGACTTGGATTCTTCAACGGTGATGACGCCGTCTGTGGTGACTTTGCTCATTGCTTGGGCAATCATTTCACCGACTTCGTCATCGTTACCAGCGGAAACGGTGGCGACTTGGGCGATGGCACTTCCAGCAACAGGCTGTGCCATTACCACGATTTCCTTCACTAGATGGGCGATCGTTTTCTCGATCCCACGCTTGACAGCTACTGGATTCGCTCCCGCCGCGACGTTCTTCAAGCCTTCACGAATCATCGCTTGAGCAAGAACTGTAGCCGTAGTTGTGCCGTCCCCAGCAATATCTTTCGTTCTAGAAGCGACTTCTTGAATTAGCCGCGCACCAGTATTTTCTAGGGGGTCTTCAAGTTCGATTTCTTTAGCAACAGTGATCCCGTCATTGACAATCTGAGGAGAGCCAAATTTCTTCTCTAGCAGAACATTACGTCCTTTAGGCCCGAGGGTAATCTTGACGGCGTCAGCCAGAGCATTGACGCCGCGCTCTAAAGCCCGTCTCGATTCTTCGTTAAACGAAACAATTTTTGCCATACTTTCCCTTGCTTTCGTCGTCGTTCCATCCAAAATTTAGCACTCATACCAGGTGAGTGCTAATTGAATTTTAGTTCGGTTATCCCCCCTTGGGGTGATGGGGTGATGGTACGTAAAGGGAGCAGGGGGAATGAAAACAACAAAATTTTGTTGCCGTTAAGTAAGTAGGCGAGCATAAATCAGACTTTGTATTGCCCTGTAAAAATTGTTACACGGGTTTGTAGCCAAAATTAGGGCTTGTTTTGAGGAATTTAGCCCTGACTACAGACCAGTAATATTTACATATCCGACTTAACTCGAATGGCACTGACTTAAGCGGCAAATAGTTGTTCTTGAGAAAAACCCAGCTTGGGGGTCTTCCCCCCAAACCCCCCACGCTGGGGGATGAGTGCCTCCCCCAGACCCCCTGCACAAGGTTTGATCTGTGCCATTCGACTTAATTCCTTTTTTCATGGCTAACGTCTGAGGCGTCGTTAGCAGGAAAAGAACCTCTCGGCACTTCTTTAACTGTAGAAAGTACGATTGTGGTGCGAGTTTTGACGATACCTGATAAATTCTTGAGTTCGTCGCTAATGACTCGCTCTAAGTCTTCCGTATTACGGCAACGCACCTTTAGTAGATAATCGTCATCGCCAGTAATCTGATGACATTCCTGGACTTCAGAGAGTTTTTGCACGCATTGCAAAAAAGGGACTCGATCTGCCGGTGTCTTTAGAGCGACCGCGATAAAGGCTATCAAACTACAACCGACAGCATCACGGTCAATCAAGACAGTGCACCTTTGCATCACTCTACATTCCTTTAAACGCTAAACCTGATTGGCGGTAGCAGAAACCAGCTTATTCAGGAGCGAGGCTGATGTAGACTCGGTATCCTGCACCTTGGTTATCTGTCGTAAACGAAGTGAAAGTTTATCTTCCCACTTGAACTCTAACGTAATGAGCCAGGAGCGGAGATAACTACTTTACAGATGTGGTGAATTTTCTGAGCTATGAGTCGTCAACCTTATTGCCTGTCGGAACTTACGACGATTTTCATTGATATTCACCAAGACCCGTTTTTGAAGGGTGGAATTTCCCATAGCTTCGGAGCTATGTTCCCTACCTGTGTAGCTAACTCAACTAAAAATTGCTGTATAGGAGTTTGCGTTTTAATTAGCGATCGCCTCTGTAGTCAAAGCAAACTAACTTGCTATTGCCGCCAGTTGCCATTGATTTCTCCAGGTTTCTAGATCAGTAAAAGCGCGATCGCGGTAAGCTCCGTAACGCTCCTGTTTATTTTTAATTTTTTCAGGCAAAGCTGGCAAAATACCGAAATTTGGTGGCATGGGCTGGAAGTGCTTCGGCGAGGCTGAACTGATGAACTCCAGCAGCGCCCCCATCATGGTTGTTTCTGGGAGAGTCACAGGCGGTAAGCCTAAAGCCAACCGTGCCGCATTGGTTCCCGCTAGCCAACCTCCCGCTGTAGCAGCGGTGTAGCCCTCCGTGCCAATCAGTTGTCCGGCGGCAAGTAAGGTTGCCCGTGTTTTAAACTGCAAGGTTGTCTGCAACAGTTGAGGGGCATTGAGGAACGTATTACGGTGCATTACCCCCATTCGCACAAACTCGGCATTTTCCAACCCTGGAATCAGACGGAATACACGCTTTTGTTCGCCCCAGCGTAGATTGGTTTGAAAGCCCACCATATTCCAAAGCTGCCCTGCCTTATCTTCTTGGCGCAACTGCACTACGGCATAGGGGCGCTTGGATTTGTTTTCAGGGTCGCGAAAATCCCCATGACGGCTATCAAACAGCCCCACAGGCTTCAACGGGCCGTAGCGCATAGTGTCCTCACCCCGTCGCCCCATTTCCTCAATTGGCAAGCACCCTTCAAAGAACTTGGCAGTTTCTTTTTCAAAGTCCTTAAGTTCCGCTTGTTCTGCTGCACAAAGTTCCTGCCAAAAGTGTAGATACTGCTCCTTATTCATCGGGCAGTTGAGATAGGCGGCTTCTCCTTTGTCGTAGCGAGAGGCAAGAAACGCGGTCTCTTGATCGATCGACTCGCCTACCACAATTGGACTTGCCGCATCAAAAAAGCTCATGTACTCCATGCCTGTAAAGCGCTGCAAGTCTTCAGTTAGGGCAGGACTAGTTAAGGGCCCTGTGGTGAGAACGACAATTCCCTCTTTGGGGATTTCCTGAACTTCAGAACGCCGCAACTCAATTAAGGGATGCTGGGCGAGAGTTTCCGTTAATTCGTGGCTAAAAACCCCTCTATCTACGGCTAAGGCTCCCCCAGCAGGCACCGCATGTTCATCGGCTTTGCTGATAATAATCGAACCCAAGCGTCGTAGTTCTGCGTGCAACAAACCCGATGCGCGATCGCTAGACTGTGCGCCAAAGGAATTACTACACACCAGCTCTGCCAGCTCCCCGGTGTGATGAGCCGGACTGTTCTGCACTGGGCGCATTTCATGCAACACCACTGGCACCCCAGCTTGGGCAATCTGCCAAGCCGCTTCCGTCCCTGCCAGTCCGCCACCAATTACTTGAATCGGTTTGTTCTTCATTAGTCCTGAGTCCTGAGATCCTGAGTCCTGAGTCCTGAGTCCTGAGTCCTGAGTAAGGAAGAAAGTATGAAGTATGAAGGGTGAAGTATGAAGGGTGAAGGATGAAGGATGAAGTATGAAGGGTGAAGGATGAAGTATGAAGGATGAAAAGGGTTATTGGTTCTCTTCCTCTCCCCTGCTCCCCCGCTCCCCCGCTCCCCTGCTCCGCTGCTCCGCTGCTCCCCTGCTCCGCTGCTCCGCTGCTCCCCTGCTCCCCATCACCTTATCAGAAGAATTCTTCCCTATCGCCAGTTCACCAATCTCCCTAAATATTCAACCACTGCACAACTGTCCCTGGTACGGGTAGCAGCATAGCGATCAAAAATGCTAGTGCTAGCAGTCCGCAGACATCGCGCCAGTTGTTGAGTTCTGAAACATCATTGAGGGCAGGTTCGTCTAAAACGGGCATAAATAACAGAATAATTGCCCAAAGTAGCAAATCTGGATGAATCAAGGCGAGAACTAGCACCAATACGCGGGTAATCTGACCGATGGTCGCTCCGGTTTTTTGCCCAAACATGGCGTGGACAATGTGACCGCCATCTAGTTGTCCGACGGGCATTAAGTTAAACGCCGTCACGACTAAACCAATGTAACCAGCGATGCCTACGGGATGAAGGTTGATTGCCATTCCTGCGGTTAGCTGACTTCCTAACGCCAATTTGCTCAGTACAGTGAGTAAAAAGGAAAATCTGGGGTTGAGGGATTCAAGGGTCAAGATTCCCGATGCGTCTGATAAGGGGACAACGCTGGAGTGGGCAAGCCCCCAGATCAGCAAAGGTAGGGTAACGACTAATCCTGCCAGAGGGCCTGCAATTCCGACATCAAATAAGGCTTTACGGTTTGGCACAGGCGATCGCATTTGGATAAATGCCCCAAATGTTCCCAGGAAGAAGGGGATGGGAATAAAGTAAGGCAGAGTTGTCCGCATCTTGTAGAGCAGCGCCACCACGTAATGACCTAGTTCATGGATGCTGAGAATTGCCATCAGGGAAAAGGCATAGGGTAGCCCCCTCAGCAAAACCGATGGATCAGATTGCACCTGTTCGGGAGAGATTCCCGCCAGCCATACCCCGGCAACGGTGGTTGTAAATAACGTAATTAGCAACAGTGCCAAGGCTAAAGCGGGTCGCGTTACAGGTGTGGTATCACCTTTAGCCGCCGCTTGGGCTTGGGGGTTGGGAACCAAGGCAAAAAAGGGCTTACCGCTGAAGCTTTCTTGAAAAATGAGGAAAAAGCGATCGCCAAATTCTCCCTCAACATTTTCCCGTACTGTCTTGTAGGCAACTTCTGGATTTGAGCGCAGCTTCCCACGACAGATCACCGCTTGCGGTCGGTACTCTATGTTTTGGAGATAGTAAATACCCCAGGGAAAACAGTTTCTTAACTCTGCTTCTTCCTCTTTGGTGATGGGACGTGCCACCGACTTCTCGTCCAGTGTTGGCAAGGGGTTCGCTGCCGCTGCTTGAGGCGTTGCCTGGGCAGCCTGAGGGTTGACAGGAGTGACATCTCGCCTTCCCTTCTGAATCAACAGCCAGTACAACAGCGGGCAAACTATAAAAGGAGCGATCGCCAAGACTAGTGGCATTGGCGTATCCTCCCCCTGAATCAACGCCCAGCCACTCCAAACTAGCGCTGGTGTCATCATCACCAACCACAACAGCCATACAGGTGTGGTTGTAATGCTTGTCACACTACGTTTGATGATGAAATAGGTGAAGAAGGCTAGTAGGATGAGGAGCAACCAGAGTTCCATGATCTCAAGCATTGAATTTAGTGTAAAGGAGCTTTATCCAAGCGAATGACAGTACCGTCTACCCGAAGCCAATAACCTCTTAGCCCAGCGATTAACTGCGATGCGTAAGCGTGCGAGGACAAAAGCTTCCTTGCGATCGATAACAGGCGTCCCCCAAGTACTACCTGCTTCCATTCAACCAGCAGCTTCATGCCCTCTCAAAATCCATCGTCCAACCAGTCAGCCACTGCACTAAAAACACCACGCAAGTTCCTTAATAACATTTTCGCATTTCCACCCAATCGAGACACTTTGGGTGCGACTGCTTATTTCATTGTAGAGAACGACGCCAATCTCCTCATTGACTGTCCAGCATGGAATGACAGCAATGAGAAATTTCTGCGGGAACGTGGCGGTGTAACTTGGCTGTTTCTTACCCATCGCGGCAGTATTGGGAAAGCCAAAGAAATCAGTCAAGCTCTAGGCTGCCAAGTCCTGATTCAAGAGCAAGAAGCCTATCTGTTGCCAGGGCTAGAAGTAACTTCCTTTACTAAAGAACTCACCCTGACTTCCAATGCCAAAGTCATTTGGACGCCAGGGCATTCTCCCGGTTCTTCTTGCCTGTATTACAAAGGTGATGGAGGAGTCCTCTTTTCCGGTCGTCACTTATTGCCCAACCCGCAAGGGGAACTGATGCCCCTACGAGGCTCAAAAACCTTCCACTGGCAACGACAAATCAATAGTATCCAACTTCTCCTAGCTAGCTTCACCCCTGCCACCCTCAGCTACCTATGTCCTGGTGCAAACACAGGCTTCTTACGCGGCAAGGGTATATTCGATCGGGCATATGAACGACTATCCCAACTCAACCTGGATGAACTACGGCAAGTTGAAGCTAGCTAATGGCAAAGTCCTTAGTCGGTGAGTCCTGAGTCCTGAGTGGGGAAGACAGTATGAAGTATGTTCGGCGAAGCCGTTGCGAGGCGATTGATGAAGGATGAAGTATGAAGGGTGAAGTATGAAGTATGTTCGGCGAAGCCGTTGCCGAAGGCTAGGGTGAAGTATGAAAGGGGTTATTGGTTCTCTTCCTCTCCCCAGCTCCCCTGCTCCCCCGCTTTCCTGCACCCCATCTCCCCTGCTCCTAATTCTCACGCTCTACGCGGCATCAGCGATAACAGGCGGCTGGTTCAATAGCTCCAAAGCTGCCTGATATTGCAAATCAGCAGTTGAGCCTATTTGGTCGATAGAAATAGGTTCTAACTCAACCTGCTGATTGGGTTCGATGCCTAATTTGTTGATGTCTCTGTGGCTAGGGGTTTCGTACTTGGCAACGGTGACAGCTATTCCTGCACCATCGGGTAGGTCAAACAAGGATTGGATTAAACCTTTGCCAAAGGTTTTTTCGCCAACGAGTATGGCTCTCCCATTATCTTGTAGCGCTCCTGCAAGAATCTCGCTGGCACTGGCGGTGCCCTGATTGACTAAAACAATCAGAGGGTCTTGCGTGAGGGCAAAACCATAGGCATCAAAGCTTCCCAGGGTGCCTTGGCGATTCACGGTATAAACCACTGTGCCGCCATCAAGCCACAGACGCGCAATCTCTACTCCGGCTTGCAACAAACCGCCAGGATTATTGCGGAGGTCAAGGATATAGGCTTCTGCACCTTGGGCTTCCAGCTTGTTAATGGCTTCGGTAACTTCGGCTGGGGCGTTGGCGCTAAATTGAGTTAAGCGGATATAACCAACGGGGACGCCAGATGAGGAGTGGTCTAAGGCAGCATAAACGGGATTAAGAGCGATGCGATCGCGCTGGAGTTCCACCGAGCGAGGTTCCCCTTTTTCGCCCTGAATTTTCAGCGTCACTTTTGTCCCTACCGCACCGCGCATCTGGGCGGCGGCTTCATCCAGCGTTAGGGTTGAGGTGAGGATGCCATCAATTTCTAAAATGCGATCGCGAGTCCGAATTCCCGCTTCATCTGCCGGAGAACCCGCAATGGGAGCAACAACTTTCAACTCTCCTGTTTCCGCATCCAGAGCAATTTGTAGCCCTACCCCCGACAGTTCCCCCGTCGTATTAACCTGTAAACTCCGGTATTGATTCGGTTTCAACAGCCGCGTGTAAGGGTCATCAAGACTCGCTAGCAGGTCTTGAATCGCCACATAAGTACTTTCCCGGTCTTTGAACGGTTGCTGCAAAGCCTTTTGACGCAGGAGCCACCAGTTCTGATGATTAAACGTTTCATCTAAATAAGCTTGGTTGACAATTCGCCACGCTTGTGAATATAGCTTTTGATCCTCTGTAAAGGCGGCGGCAGCAGGCGTCCACCAGGTAAACGATACAACGATTGCCAGTATGAGGCAGAGTCCCGCCCCGAAGATACGTTTATGCATAACTAAAAAATAATTTACTTAACAAATTTTTACTCTGTTCGGTGGTGTGATTAAGCTGAGAAAACTTAACATTCAAAAACTCTACGCCTCTAAACTTTCCCGACTCAGGCGGGCTTGAGATTAGTCCCCTTCCAATCCAGGCAACGTCATCTACTCATTGAGCTATGTTACATTTTTTGTATTGGGGACGATGATAGAGCCATCAACCAGAGCTTGCCATGTATAGTTTTTTATACTTTCCTTGGTGCCCTCGCACCCGCATCCCTAGCGAAAGCTTACTCCCCATGTGGTGCAACACCTTTTAGGTGTCAAACATTTCATCAACAGCATCCTTTTAGGAATTCTGGCTTCATGTTTTCCAAGCAGATCACTGACTCAAAAGCATACAACTGGTTTGAGGAACGTTTAGAAATTCAGGCACTTGCCGAAGACGTTACTTCCAAGTATGTACCTCCCCACGTTAATATCTTCTACTGTCTAGGAGGGATTACCCTCACTTGCTTCCTGATCCAGTTTGCCACTGGATTTGCCATGACCTTCTATTACAGACCCACTGTCACCGAGGCATTTACCTCTGTGCAGTACTTGATGACAGAAGTAAACTTCGGGTGGCTGATTCGCTCCATCCACCGCTGGTCTGCCAGCATGATGGTGCTGATGATGATTTTGCACACCTTCCGGGTTTACCTCACTGGCGGTTTCAAAAAGCCCCGTGAGCTTACCTGGGTAACTGGTGTCATCCTAGCTGTAATCACAGTGTCCTTTGGCGTGACTGGCTACTCCCTACCTTGGGATCAAGTCGGGTACTGGGCGGTCAAAATCGTCTCTGGTGTCCCGGAAGCAATTCCTTTTGTCGGGACGTTTATCGCGGATATGGTACGTGGTGGAAGCAGTGTTGGGCAAGCAACCCTCACTCGCTACTACAGCGCCCACACCTTCGTTTTGCCTTGGCTGATTGCTGTCTTCATGCTGTTGCACTTCATCATGATTCGCAAACAAGGCATTTCCGGCCCCTTGTAAAAACCCATTTAGCTGTTAGCTATTAGCCCTCAGAAGTTGTCGGTCTTTGGTCATGGAAAACTCTCTTCTAACGGCTAAAGGCTAACGGCTTTCTTGCCTGCTGACTTTTGTTGATATAAGGAGAACAATTTTAAGATGGGAACTCTCAAAAAGCCCGATCTCACCGATCCCGCTCTACGCGCCAAACTGGCCAAAGGCATGGGTCACAACTACTACGGCGAACCCGCTTGGCCTAATGACCTGCTGTACATCTTTCCCGTCGTGATCATGGGAACGATTGCGCTGTCAATTGGTTTAGCTGTGCTTGACCCAGCAATGGTTGGCGAACCGGCTGATCCTTTTGCCACACCGTTAGAAATTCTTCCAGAATGGTATCTCTATCCAGTTTTTCAGATCCTGCGTACCGTACCTAGCAAACTCTTGGGAGTTGTTGCTATGGGAGCCGTTCCTCTGGGTCTAATCTTGGTGCCCTTTATCGAGAACGTGAACAAGTTCCAGAACCCGTTCCGCCGTCCAGTTGCGACAACGCTATTCCTGATTGGTACACTTGTCACTCTGTGGTTGGGCATTGGTGCTACCTTCCCAATTGACAAGTCTTTGACCTGGGGTCTGTTCTAAAACACTCCCCCGCTTTACCTTGACGCCTTGTAAGTTTCACTTCGCCGTGCTGAGTCACTGCCAGGAGATACTTACAGGCGTTATTTTTTAGGAATTGGCAACTAATAACTAATAACAATTGACACTCCCCCAGATAAATCAGGGGGATTCTAGAGGATGTGTCTGACCGGGCTAAAGCCACAGTCAAACACTATGCTTCTAGTTAAGCGGAGTGCCATTCACCGCTATCCCTGAATCAACCGCAACCATTGCAGTTACAGCATTCTGTAGATCCAGTGGACATGAAAAACCCACCCACTTCCCTATATTCCACGAGGCATTGATATCAGCATTGACTCGATACCCATCAAAGCCTTTGAACCAGTGTCCTGACCTTTTCCCTATTACTCCATTGCGGTTGTCCGACTTAGACGTGTAGGGAGCAGGAATGCTTTGAACAGGAACGCCAGCACCAATAGCTTTATAGTGAGTGAAGATTTCAAGCTGATAGAATGCCCAGCTATCCCGGTTTGAGGAGGCGTCAGACTTCGTTTTCTTCCGTTGCTTAGAATGGCGAATGCCTGACAAATCCTCAAACCGAATCCCCATATTGAAATCTTTAGCAAACTGCACTAGCTGCTTAGAGATCTCATGGTTGATTTGGGTCATGATTCGTCTTTCACGTTGCTCTAGCCGCTTTACTTCCTTAAGTTGTTTAGCAGCCTGCAAAGCCTTGCGAGTTTTCTGAAACTTGCGCCTCAGAACTTTGACCTTGCCAGCTTTCCAAAACTTGCCAAACCCATTAGGCAGCGCAGCAACAGCAATATTGTTTTGCCCTCTATCTACTCCAATCCAGTCTTGAATCGCTCTAGGATCAGCAACTTGCATTGACACTGAAACGAGTGCATACCAAATCCCTTTTTTAGACTTGCAGATCTTGATAGAGCCTAACTTGGCAGTGCCATCAATAATCTTGTCTAAGGTATTAATATGCGAAGCCTGGTGAACTAGCAGAGGGATTCTGCCTTTCTTCCCTCGAAAGAGGTTGAAGGCAACGCCGTAGAAATCACCCTGCTTAGATATCTCAAAGTTTTGGTTATTTGTCTCTAACCACATCCGCTTAAACTCTTTGGCTTTTGTTTTGGTGTTAGTATTGCGAACCGTTTGATTAATCCAAGCAGAGCCGATCTCTATGTGCTTAAACGCAGAACTGGTCAGCTTCTTGCGCTCCGATTTCTCAATCTTCAACAAGTCATTGGCCACCTGAGTATTGAGAACGGTTAGCCGCTCAAACTCTTGCGCCTTGACTTGGTTGAGGCGATAAAATGGAAGCTTTAAAGTGATTGATAGTTCTGCCATACAACCACTATAACAATATCTTACAGAGCTTGTAAGATAGAGTGGTGGGTTAAAACCCGCCACTTGTTTTCATCCCTCGGTTGAAACGCGAGGGCTTTCAACTTTGACTCATGTAAGATCAGGTCAGCTAAGGGTCTAGTAGACGGGATGTTAAAGCTTGATCGTCTCATAGTCAAGAGTGAACTGGATGTTCTGACTCAGGTACAGAAATGGTTTGAGCACTTCTTTCATTGCCACCTCTGGAACCGAGACGGGTCAGAGCAGCAATTTTACCGTCTGAATCTTGCCCTTGCTGAAGGGTTCACAAACGCCGTTCGTCATGCCCATCAGGATCTACCCGAAGAAACGACTATCGAGATTGAACTGGCACTTTGGGATAAAGCGATCGAAATTCGGATTTGGGATCAAGGAAAGCCCTTTAACCCCGATCTTTTAGAGGAACCCGAACCCGGAACTCTCCGAGAAGGGGGGTACGGCTGGTTTCTCTTGCGACGACTGGCAGACCACGTCGTCTACAAACGCTGTCCTGATGGCAGAAACTGCCTGCTAATCTCTAGCCGCATCATTTAAGATGGGCGAAAAGCTCTCTTAAAGCGCGAACTTCCCGGTAGTAGCACCGACAAACACGAATCCTCGTATGGTAAAAACAGCACTGATTACAGGAATTACCGGTCAAGATGGCTACTACCTAAGCCGCTTGCTTTTAAAACAGGGCTATCGGGTGGCGGGACTGATGCCACCACAACGGCAGGCTAGTCTGGCGCGATTGGGTGAGTTAGCCAACGAAATCAAAGTCTGTGCAGTTGACCTCACAGATGCTCCTGGTCTTCTGGCGGTTGTCGAACAGCTACAGCCCCAAGAGATTTATAATCTCGCCGCTCCCAGTTTTGTCCCTGATTCATGGAACGACCCCCTAGGTACTCTCGACTTGGTAACAGGGACGGCAACGCGGCTTTTAGCTGCTGTACGGCAGTTGGGCATTGATACGCGCTTTTATCAAGCCAGTAGCTCAGAGATGTTTGGGAAGGTTGATTGCTCTCCTCAGGACGAAGATACACCGTTTCGCCCCATGAATCCCTATGCCGCTGCGAAGGTTCATGCTCACTGGACAATGGTGCATCATCGGCAACGCTATGGGCTATTTGCCTGTAGTGGAATTTTGTACAACCACGAATCTTCCCGGCGTCCACCCGCCTTTGTGACGCGAAAAGTGTCTTTAGCCGCCGCCGCCATCAAATTAGGGCTGAGTCAAAACCTAGAAATGGGCAATCTGGATGCGAAGCGGGACTGGGGATATGCGGGGGATCACGTAAAAGCAATGTGGCGAATGTTACAGGTAGATCAACCGGAAGATTATGTAATTGGTACGGGGGAGTTGCACAGTGTCCGGCAACTTGTGACGACGGCATTTGAGTCTGTGGGCTTAGATTGGACGCGCTATGTGGTGGTCGATCCGAAGTTCCTGCGACCGGATGAACACTTTCAGCTTGTCGCCAATCCTGCTAAGGCAAAAAGAAATTTGGAGTGGGAACCTCAAGTGAGTTTTGAGGTTCTAATCGAGAAAATGGTCTTGAAAGACCTAGAGCGTTTGCAAAGCGGAGCAATTAGCGCCAGTGGTCTGCGCCAAATCCCGCATTGACTACCTAGACCTAAGCGCAAAGAACAGTTGTAGTAAGTTGAGGGGCAAATAAGACGTGGGCGAAATAACCACGACCACAACGGATTACGTCTTCGTTTTCCTGGAAATTTTTGGGTGTGAAGGCGGCATTCAATCCTATGTCAAAGATATTTTGCAAGCGTTTGCGTCCTTGAATAACAGCAAAACTGCTGAGGTCTTTCTGCTGCGAGACAGTCCAGAATGTGAAAATCCTTTTGAGGAATACCCGTTTAAATTTCATTACCTCAAAACGTCGTCGCCTCTGTTGGGGCGCTTGCGTCTGACGACAGCCTTACTGAATTGTTTGCTGCAACGCCGTCCTCGCCATGTTTTTTGTGGTCACATTAAGCTAGCACCACTCGTTCAACTGCTGTGTCAGTCGTTGAGGATTCCCTACACGGTGTTGACCTACGGTAAGGAGGTGTGGGAGCCATTGCCGAAGCACGAGCGTCAGGCGCTTGTGAAGGCGAGCGGAATTTGGACGATTAGTCGCTATAGTCGCGATCGCGCTAGTGCGGCAAATGGCATCAACCCTGATCGGGTGCAGATGTTTCCCTGTGTTGTAGATGGTGAGATGTTCACCCCTGGGCCAAAACCCAAATCCCTAAGCGATCGCTATGGTCTAGAGGGTGCTAATGTGCTGATGACTGTAGCTAGGTTGTGGTCTGGAGATATCTATAAAGGTGTGGATGTGACGATTCGGGCACTTCCGGCGATCGCTAAAATATTTCCAGAGGTCAAGTACCTGGTGATTGGTCGTGGAGATGACCAACCGCGACTCGCCCAGCTTGCCCAAGACTTGGGTATTGCCGACCGGGTAGTCTTTGCGGGTTTTGTCCCCACTCCTGAGCTTGTAGACCACTACCGCGTTGCCGATGCCTACATCATGCCCTCCCAAGAAGGCTTTGGCATTGTTTACTTAGAGGCAATGGTCTGTGGCATCCCGGTATTATCTGGTGACGCTGATGGCTCGGCTGACCCCTTACAAGATGGTCGTCTGGGGTGGCAAGTCCCGCACCGTGATCCCGATGCTGTCGCTAATGCTTGCATTGAAATCCTCAAAGGAGATGACCAACGCTGTGATGGGCAATGGTTGCGAGAACAAGCCCTGGCTTTGTTCAGTAAGGACGCGTTGACCTGGCGCTTAAAAGAACTTTTGGAAATAGCCGCAACTGCCAAACCCTAAGTAACAATCGGGAAACCGTAATTTTGGGTGCCGATTAATCTGGACTAGGATGGAAGTATTCGGCGATTATTCACTTTTAGACTATTGTGAACCAAGACGTTCCCAAACTTTTTCAAATCAACTTGTCTGGCTTAGGCTGTTGGCTAACGCTTTTGGCAACATTTATGTTGTTAGGAACCGTCGGCTTAGGCTGGCTAGCCAACGGCATCTTAATTGTCATTGGGCTAGTAATAATTTCCCCCATTATTGGGTGGTTGGGATTTCGTTGGTGGTTAAAGCGCAACCTAGTGGACGACCAGTGCCCTGTTTGTAACTATGAGTTTACAGGTTTCACTCGTACGGACTGTCAATGCCCCAACTGTGGCGAACCCCTCAAGGTAGAGCAGGGACATTTTCAGCGCCTAACCCCCCCCGGTACGATTGATGTAGAAGCCGTAGAAGTAACAGTGAAACAGATTGAAGATTAATTCATTGCTGTAGGGGCACTATTGGCTGGGCATCAACTTAGGGTGAAACCCAAGCTGGGCAGTAATTTCGCGACAACGCCCACAAGTGGTTCTTGTTTTATAGGCAAAGAATAAGCGTCTTTGGGTTAAATTGACACCAATGGTCGCGCCTGTATCCTTTGGAGAAAACCTTGACCCATCGCCCGATTTACCTCGATTGCCATTCCACAACACCCATGGACGAAAGGGTGTTGCAGGCGATGCTGCCTTACTTCACTCAACATTTTGGCAACCCATCCAGTATTAACCATCATTACGGTTGGGAAGCGGAAGCAGCGGTTAAGAAAGCACGGGAAACCTTAGCCGAGGCAATTCACGCGACACCGGAGGAAATTGTCTTTACCAGTGGCGCGACGGAGGCTGACAATTTAGCGCTTAAAGGGGTTGCAGAAGCCTATTTCAGCAAAGGGCGGCACATTATTACCCTCGCGACTGAGCATAATGCGGTGCTTGACCCCTGCGAGTATTTAGAATCTTTGGGGTTTGAAGTAACTTACCTACCTGTACAGGGAGATGGGTTGGTTGATTTAGCTGAACTAGAGCAGGCAATTCGTCCCGATACGATTTTGGTGTCGGTGATGGCGGCAAATAATGAAATTGGCGTGTTGCAGCCTTTGGTGGAAATTGGCGCGGTTTGCCGAGAACATGAGGTACTTTTCCACACGGATGCGGCGCAAGCAATTGGCAAGATTCCTTTGGATGTGGAAGCGATGAAGATTGATTTGATGTCGCTGACTGCCCATAAGGTATATGGCCCTAAGGGAGTTGGGGCGCTTTACGTCCGCCGCCGCCAGCCGAGAGTGCGGCTTTCACCGCAGTTACATGGTGGAGGACAGGAGCGAGGGATGCGCTCTGGGACGTTGTACACGCCTCAGATTGTTGGGTTTGCAAAAGCGGTGGAACTGGGGCTGGAAGAGCAGGAAACCCAGTCAAAGCGTCTTCTGGGATGGCGCGATCGCCTCTACTCGCAATTGAGTCAGATAGAGGGGGTGCATCTCAACGGTCATCCGACTCATCGGCTTCCTGGTAATTTAAATATCAGTGTGGAAAACGTTGATGGCTCGGCGTTACTGTTAGGATTGCAGCCTGTGATGGCGATTTCTTCCGGTGCGGCTTGTTCATCGGTCACTACAGCACCTTCCCACGTTCTCATGGCGCTGGGGCATTCGGAGTCTTTGGCTTATGCGTCAATACGATTTGGTCTAGGACGCTTCACGACGGAGGAAGAAATTGATACTGTGGCAAAACATGCGATCGCCACAATTCAGGCTCTCCGCAGCGCCCAAGCGATGAGTTACCGCTAAATTCTCCCTCACAACCAAGCACGGCTGTAAGACCACATCGCTTAGTGGTGCAGAAAACTCAGGACGATCTCCTTGTGAGAATCTAACCATCTTAGAGAATTCAATCCGGCAGTCTAAAGCATCTCGTTTACGGTAAGAGGCACACGCCGGAGGCGGATTATTATTATTCCCCAGGCACTTTTTGATTGCAAGATGGCGGAGAGGATTTCGGCAAACCCTTGTAGGTGCCGTTGGTCTTTCGGCTGCACCCATTGATGCCAGTCTTGCAGTTGACGATACAAGAGGGGCGTTTCCCTGAGATTAGCTCTGAGTTTGGGAACTTAAGCGTCTCATGAAATGCCCCTTTTAAGCTATTTCTGTCTCGTTTGAGACTCCCGCTAGAACAAGCCTTTCAAGACTTTTCTGCACCACTAAGGGGGGATGACACTGGATATAGCAACCGTCAAGGCAGTTAGGACGTTCTGAATTCCTTAACCCCGCGATCAAACCCACTTCTTGCCCTAGCCCCTAGCTATATGTTGTCTATAACGATGCAATGTAAACAAAAAAGCGGTAGAGCAGGTTTAATTGCTCTACCGTTAAAAAATCTCAGTCCCTAGCTGACATGCTAGGGACTGAGGTAATAGGATTAGTGATTACTCCGCCGCTTGCGGTAACAACTCCCGTTGTTCATCACCGGGCAAGACTTTCACATTACCCGACTCATCGACATCGATTTTAGCAAGATCGCCATCCTTAATGCGACCGCTGAGGATTTCCTCTGCCAAGACATCTTCCAAGAGCCGCATGATTGCCCGACGTAAGGGTCTAGCACCATAAGAGGGGCTATAACCTTCTTCGACCAAGCGGTCTTTGAAGCGTTCGGTGACTTGGAGAGTAATTCCTTTTTCCGTCAGCCGCTTAAAGACTTCATTGAGCATAATTGCCGAAATCTCTTTGACCTCTTCCTTCGTCAACTGACGGAAGACGATGATTTCATCCAAACGGTTGAGGAACTCTGGACGGAAGTACTGCTTCAGTTCTTCGTTCACCAAAGAGCGGATGCGGTTGTACTGAGACTCTGCCAGATTTTCGCTGAACTCGAAGCCCAGTCCACCACCACCTTTTTCGATCACCTTAGAACCAATGTTCGAGGTCATGATCAAGAGGGTGTTCTTAAAGTCCACGGTGCGACCTTTGGCATCGGTGAGACGCCCGTCTTCCAAAATCTGCAAGAGCATATTGAAGACATCGGGGTGGGCTTTTTCGATTTCATCGAACAGCACCACGGTGTAGGGGCGACGACGCACGGCTTCGGTGAGCTGACCGCCTTCGTTGTAGCCGACGTATCCTGGAGGCGAACCAATCAGCTTGGAAACGGTGTGGCGCTCCATGTATTCCGACATATCCAGGCGGATCATCGCTTCTTCTGAACCGAAGAAGTAGGACGCCAAGGACTTGGCGAGTTCCGTCTTACCAACACCAGTGGGGCCAGAGAAGATAAAGCTGGCAATCGGACGGTTGGGGTTCTTCAAGCCGACGCGGGCGCGACGAATGGCGCGAGACACGGCTTTAACAGCGTCTTCTTGACCGATGAGACGCTGATGCAGGGTGTCTTCCATGTGCAGCAGTTTCTCAGATTCCGATTCGGTGAGTTTGTTCACCGGAACGCCTGTCCAAGAGGCAACGATTTGGGCAATGTCTTCTTCCGTGACTACGGGGGAGACATCCTCGCCATCCGTCTCTGTTTTTTTGGTAGAGGCGATCGCGCGAATTTCTGCTTTAATTTCCATTTCGCGATCGCGCAGCTCACCTGCTCGGTCAAAGTCTTGACTCCGCACCGCATCATCCTTTTCTTTGAGGACGACGCGCAGCTCTTTATCCAACTCTTTTGCCGCTGGTGGCAGTTGGGAGTTGATCAAGCGCACCCGTGAACCCGCTTCATCCACCAAGTCAATTGCCTTATCGGGCAAGTAACGGTCAGAAATATACCGATCTGACAGCTTGGCGGCGGCAACTAACGCCTCATCTAAGATTTTCAGCTTGTGGTGTTGCTCATAGCGCTCGCGCAAACCGTAGAGAATCTCAATGGTTTCGTCCACCGAGGGTTCACCGACCATAACGGGCTGGAAGCGGCGTTCTAGGGCAGCATCCCGCTCGATGTGCTTGCGGTACTCATCGAGGGTCGTAGCACCGATGCACTGCAGTTCTCCCCGCGCTAAGGCTGGCTTGAGGATATTTGCCGCATCAATGGCACCTTCAGCCGCACCTGCACCAATTAGCGTATGAACTTCGTCAATGACCAGGATGACGTTCCCAGCAGAACGAATTTCATCCATGATTTTCTTCAGACGTTCTTCAAACTCACCCCGATACTTGGTTCCTGCCACCAGTAAGCCAATATCCAGGGTGACGACCCGCTTTTCTTCTAAGATGTCGGGAATATCGTTGTTGGCGATGCGTTGGGCAAGTCCTTCGGCGATCGCGGTTTTACCTACCCCAGGCTCTCCAATCAACACTGGGTTGTTCTTGGTGCGGCGTCCCAAAATCTGGATCACCCGCTCAATCTCCTTGGCGCGTCCCACCACTGGGTCGAGCTTGCCTTCCCCAGCCATGATCGTCAAGTTTGAGCCAAATTCATCCAATGTTGGGGTTTTTGTGCGTCCCTGCGCTCCGGTGCCACCCGTGACTTCTGCTGTCTCGCCCAACATGCGGATCACGCTTGTACGCACTTTTGACAGATCTACGCCCAGGTTTTCTAGCACCCTAGCAGCAACGCCTTCTCCTTCCCGGATTAGGCCCAGCAGCAAGTGTTCTGTACCAATATAGTTATGTCCGAGTTGCCTCGCTTCCTCTAGGGAAAGTTCCAGAACGCGCTTTGCCCTAGGGGTAAAGGGAATCTCTACCGCGACAAAGCCAGATCCTCGACCAATAATTTTTTCAACTTCAATGCGGGCGTCCTTGAGGTTCACCCCCATTGATTTCAGGACTTTGGCGGCGACGCCTGTCCCTTCTCCAATCAGACCCAGGAGAATTTGCTCTGTGCCTACGAAGTTGTGACCCAGGCGACGTGCCTCTTCCTGGGCCAGCATGATCACCTTAATGGCTTTCTCTGTAAAGCGTTCAAACATGACGTTTTTCCATCACCTGCTGCGTGCCCGTGTACGCTGATTCTAGCATAGGGAATCTCTCCGGCTGTTGGCATCCAGACAACCAGAGGGAGGATTTATGTGTAAAGGTTTCTTACGTTCTCCGACTCAGACCGAAATCGCTCTGGCTTAGTTGACTCGGTAGGCTCATTTAGTCACGGGCTAGCCCTTACAAATACTCTGCCGACTAACTGGTAACGTGAGGTACGTCCCAATCCTCAGACAGTTGCCAGCCATATAAGGCAAGGCGATCGCCTAAGAGTTGCCGACAGTTTGCGAGTACTCCTTGAAATTCCGGCGTTTGCAATCCGCTACACCAGAGAATCAAGGCATCTTCATCTGTGTCTTTGTAATAGCGACGGCGACGCCCCGCTTCCTTAAAGCCAAACTTGCGGTACAGAGCTAGTGCCGCTTGGTTAGAAGGGCGCACTTCTAAAGTTGCCCACTCTAACTTGCCGTGACAAGCATCCCGCAGTAAAGCATACAGCAAGAGCTGACCTAACCCTTGACTTTGATATTGCGGATGAACGCCCAGTATCGTGATGTGCGCCTCTTCCAAAATTGACCAGAAGCAACCTAGTCCGACTAGGAGTCCTGATTTTGTAGGAGACGAAGAGGTGTCCGCTTCAGCCTCACCTGCTGGTTCCACAGCGTTCAAAACCAGAAAGTGACTGCTGGAACTGTCTAATTCTCGCTGGTATCCATCCCGCGTCCACAGTCCACCAAAACACAGTTGGTCTAGTTCCAACGCCGCGTCGAGCAACGCTGGTGTTAAGGGCTGAAGTTGTAATAAAGTCAAAGTCACAGCCCCCAATTGTACACTGAATAACGGAAGGCAAGTTCCGTCTACAGTAAGCTAAAGGATAAATATCGCATTATGGTATCGACTCACCCGGTTGGGCTGCAAAATTCTGGCTATCAGTATCTGCCAAAAGATGATCAGAAGACTCTCTCACCCAATCAAGAACTCCTCCCCCTGACAGCTCAGGTGAATAGTCACGATTGCTTGGAAATTGGCGGTTGTGATGTCACGAGCTTAGTTAAAGAATTTGGTTCACCTTTGTACATCTTGGACGAGGTGACGCTGCGGACGGCTTGCCGCCAGTATCGAGATGCCTTTAAACGCTACTACCCAGGAGAATCTTTGGTTCTCTACGCCTCCAAAGCCTGGAGTTGTTTAGCCGTTTGTGCGATCGCGGGTTCCGAAGGATTGGGGATCGATGTAGTGTCGGGAGGCGAACTCTACACCGCCTTAGAAGCGGGGATCAGTGCCGACAAGATTTATTTTCACGGCAACAATAAATCTGTTGCAGAACTGCAAATGGCAATGAAGTCTGGTTGTACCCTCGTTGTCGATAACTGGCTGGAGTTAGAAACTCTGGCAGACTTAGCAACGGCAACAGCACCCGTGCGGATCATGCTGCGGCTGACTCCAGGGATCGAGTGCCATACCCACGAATACATTCGTACGGGGCACTTAGATAGTAAGTTTGGTTTTGATCCCAATGCCTTAGATCAAGTTTTTGAGTTTGTAAGTAAGCATCCCAGCTTAAACTGCATTGGGTTGCACGCTCACATTGGCTCCCAAATTTTTGAGCAGCAACCTCACAAAGACTTAGCCGGGGTCTTAGTCGATTGCCTAAGCAGAGCCGAGGGTTACAATTTATCGATTCAGGAACTTAATGTTGGGGGTGGCTTAGGGATTCGTTATACAGAAGGGGATGATCCCCCAAGCATTGATACCTGGGTAAAGGGAGTGTGTGAGTCCTTGGTGGCAGCTTGTGAGGCAGAGCAGTTGCCCTTACCGAGATTGTTATCAGAGCCAGGGCGATCGCTCGTTGGTTCTGCCTGCATCACGGCTTACACCCTCGGTAGCCGCAAGGAAATTCCCGGTATACGTACCTATCTAGCTGTAGATGGTGGCATGTCAGATAATCCTCGTCCGATTACCTACCAGTCTGTCTACCGCTGCGTCGTCGCCAACCACATGTCTGCTCCATTAACCGAAAAAGTCACAGTTGCTGGAAAACACTGCGAGTCCGGGGATATTCTAATTAAAGACGTCATGCTCCCTCAGACAGAGTCAGGAGATATTTTCGTTGTCATGGGCACAGGTGCCTACAATTACAGCATGGCTTCTAATTACAATCGGCTACCCCGACCGGCAGCAGTGTTGGTTAATCAGGGAGATTCTTTCCTGATTTTGCAGCGGGAAACCTATCAAGATCTTCTTCGGCAAGATCGTTTGCCAGAAAAACTGCAAACGGGCGATAGTAAAAAGTAAAAAGACCAACTTTTTTGGCTGTTTGCCCGTCTAAGTTTTTAAGATCTAGCCAAAGCCAAGCAATCTCGTAGCAAAATTCTTCACTAAAGTTCAATGCCTTCGTCGGGTCCTGGTTTCGACCCTAGCTGGACTCAGTCCTTAGTGCTTCACAGCATTGATGTGGGATTGGTTCTGGCACTTACTTACATGGTGCTCCTGATCATTGGGGAGCGCCGCACCTTGTGGATGGTTCGCGGATTGATTGTCCTGATGCTGGCAGCAGCTATCAGCAATCGCTTAGGGCTAGGGCTACTAAGTTTTGTGCTAGAAAAGTTGGTGGTTGGCTCGGCAGTGGCGATGGCAGTCATCTTCCAGTCCGAGTTTCGTCGGTTCCTAGAACAGTTGGGACGGGGAGAAATTCTCCAACTGTTTCAAGCGAAACGACGCCCACCACCTAAGCCCGATAGCGTAATTGATGAAATTGTTGATGCTGTTAAAGAACTCTCCCAAAACCGAATCGGCGCGCTGATGCTTGTCGAAACGGGGGGACCGATTGACGAACGAGATGTTTCTGTGCCGGGTGTACAGTTAAATGCTGAAATTTCTAAAGAATTGCTACAAACGATCTTTCAAACCTCTACACTGTTGCACGATGGAGCGGTGCTGGTTCGGGGATCGCGTGTGGTAGCAGCGGGAGTGATTTTGCCCCTTTCAGACCGTACCGCATCGCGGCAGTTGGGTACGCGCCATCGGGCAGCGATGGGAATTACAGAGCGAGTCGAAAATTGCTTATGTATTGTTGTGTCTGAAGAAACAGGTTCAATTTCTCTGGCGGAAAGGGGGGCACTGAACCGACCATTGACCAGCAACAAGCTAAAAGAATTATTAGAGGCACGATTTTCGACCTCTGTTGACCGCGAAGCAGTTGCTCCAGGTTTGCGTAGTTTGAGCCGCCGCCTTGGGTCTGGTGGACGGACACTGCTGGCGCGTTTCTTCCGTCTTCCGTCATCGACGTCTAGGGAAAAGAAATGACTGCAAAGCCGACTGCCTTACAAGAGTTACCGGCTGACCTCGATCGATACCGCTTGCCGAAACACGTAGCGGTGATTATGGATGGAAATGGTCGTTGGGCAAAACGTCAGGGACTGCCCAGAATTATGGGGCACCGCCGAGGGGTAGATGTCCTCAAAGACTTGCTGCGCTGTTGCAAGGATTGGGGTGTACCTGCACTAACGGCTTATGCCTTTTCGACAGAAAACTGGGGGCGTCCCTTAGAAGAAGTCGATTTTTTGATGATGCTGTTTGAGAGGGTATTGCGGCGAGAACTGCAAGAAATGATGCAGGAAAATGTGCAAATTCAGTTTGTGGGAAATTTGTCTGCTCTGCCGCAATCTCTCCAGGATGAAATTGAGCGCTCGGTGAATGACACTAAGCAGAATCGGGGCATTCAGTTCACTGTTGCCACGAATTATGGGGGACGTCAGGAAATTTTGCAGGCTTGTCAGGCGATCGCCTCTGCGGTGCAGCAAGGTAAGCTACAGCCGGAAGAGATTGATGAGGAATTGTTTTCTCGCCATCTCTACACTGCCCATGTTGGCGATCCCGATTTGCTGATTCGTACCAGTGGCGAAATGCGCCTCAGTAATTTTTTACTGTGGCAGATGGCTTATGCAGAAATGTACATCACGGAAGCCCTATGGCCCGACTTTGACCGGGCAGAATTTCACCGGGCTTTGTGTGCTTATCAGCAGCGCGATCGCCGCTTTGGGAAAGTGTAGGGATTGGGGACGGGTGTGGCGGGAATTAAACAGGCAAAAGAGACTTTTCGGTTTTACTGAATTTTTCTAGGGGCCAGAAAAAATCGCATCTTCTACGTCTTCGCGGCTTAGAGAGTATTTGAATGAACGTTTTACAGCCCGTCCACCTTCACCTACGTTGAGGTAGCGCACCGCTAGTTCTTCAACTTCTAGGTAAATTTCAGCTTGCCAATGGATTTGTTCAACACGCCAGCAGTGGAGATCTTCAGGGTCTTGTTCGCATCCCTGGGAGCGCAACCACTGCTCAATATCAGGGAGGGGATGATTATACAAAGGGGTATCGGCTGACGGAAGAGTCATAGCTATTTTGAGGGGTTATAGAGACTGAGGAGGTGTAGTGAGGGATTCGACTTGAGCCGATGGGGAATCGTTGGGGCGTTTGGGGCGAGGGGTTGCAGGGAGACGACTTGTTCTTGTACAGGCACATTTTGTTGTTCAGACCTTTGAAAGGCAGCATCGCCGCGTGTTAAGCCAATAGCGATCGCTAGTATCACACAACCCAAGAATGTCAGCCCCAGAACGAATAAAGCAAAGAGTTCCCCGGCGGAGAGAGGACGGTCAGTGGGATCGAGGTAAGCGTTATTGGATCGTTGCGGTTGTCTCGGACAGCTAGGGGGATTAAATCCAGGAGGGACTTGAATCACATTCAGGCGCGAATAGCCAATTTTCTGGTCATAAAGCCGCCGCCGCTCTAGGTTGCTGAGAGTAGCATAAGCTTCGTTGATCTGCTGGAACTTGGCAGTGGCTACCGCAGCCGGCAGGTCAGTTGTATCGGGATGGTAATGTTTGCTCAGTTCCCGATAGGAGCGACGGATTTCGATGGGTGAGGCTGAGGGATGTAAGCCTAGAAGGGTGTAGTAACTGATTGAATCTGACATCCCTTGCTCTTGGGTAGGTTGCCTGACGCTTTCTGGAGCCACCGCAGTTTCACTTTTTGCTGATCAGTTCAGTCTTTGATGACCATTTTAAGCGATCGCACGCTTGCCCAAGCTAAAACGCTGATTGTCAGTCTACTGATTGTTTTTTCTTGTTAGTTGCTCTCTATATTGAGCGACCACACCATAAATTGCGGCGAGTAACACCCAAGTTAGCAAATTCACTCGCACATCAAAGAGCGTTACATCTAGAAAGTTAAAAAGGGTACAGCTAGCAAATGCTAGTAAATAACTGAAAAAGATTAATTTGTCATCTTTTCCTACTTGGGCTTCTAAGGTGGGGATATCTGACCACTGGTTTAAAAGTAAAACACTTGCAGCTAAAATCCAGCCAACTAAGCCACAAAATAATAGGGTAGCGGGGATGCCAATTTCTGCCATTAACATCAGAAATAAGTTGTGGGGATGTCCTAACCAAAGCTGCATTTTGGCTTCGTAGAGGGGAGTAAAGTTCCGTAATCCCCAACCAAGCCCAGGGCGTTCTTGAGCCATCGACCAAGCAAAGCGCCATTGAGTTGTCCGTAGCTGGGCTACAGGACGATCGGGATAGAGTTGGTCTGAAAGCCGCAGCCAGAAGTAGGCGGGGAGGAAGCTACGCAGCCATTGACGCCCCACTGAAGGGCCAAAGGATGCCCAAAGGATACTGGCGGCAAAACCTGCGGCTCCTGCGACTAGTAAGCGCCAACCTTGGTAGAGAGCAAAGGCAAGACCACTTAAAAGCGCGATCGCCCAAGCATTACGAGAACTGGTTAAAATCAGCGCGATCGCATTCCCGATTACCAGCCCACTCAAAAACAACAGCCAGCCCGGACGCTTCATTCCTCGCTGTCGCCAAGCTTGCCATGCTTCTACCCACAAGCCCAATCCCAGGATCAAAATAATCTGGAGATAAACCGCGAGGATGTTGGCATACATAAACAAAGAAGCCATTCGCCCCGGTGGATTTCCCTGGGGTCTAAGTGACCATCCCAAAATGCCCTGAAGCACGCCTTCTGGGCCAACCCAACCCCAAAAGATCTGTCCAAAGCCGAGCAAGACAATAGGTACAGAAGCGATCGCCAAAAGCTTTGCCAATTGCCGCAGTTGATGGGGATGCTCAATTAAGGCACTGAGTCCAGCAAAGACAAAGAAAAACGGCAAAAAGTTTGCCAAACCCAGAAATGCCGCCGGACGGTCAACCGCAAAGCAACAACTGATAATCAGCCCGATGCTCAAGATTGCCAATCCCCAGTTGAGGGGTCGGCGGATAATGGTGCGGCACTGTTGCTTCCAGGCAGCGACGCTCACAAAAAATAGCCCTAATCCTCCCACCAAGGGCAATAAGGGCAATAAAAATGCCAAGATTTGGGCAAAATTCCAGGTACCCTGAAAATTAGGTTCAGGATGCCGACTCAAAAGGTTTTGAGTTTTGAGTTTTAAGTTATGGATTAACGCCTTACTCCTCACGTTACAAGCTGAATTCCTGGGGATTAAACCGCTTCCCAGCACTCGGTGCGGGTGAGGCGAATTTGCGCGAGCGCAAAGATGGTGGGGATGATGCGACCGTAGTTAGTCGCGATCGCCCGCCAACCTAGATCGGCGATGAAGTAACCCCACAACACAGGCCCCAAGAGGGCAAATACGCTGCGAGTTGTACCATAACGAGCCGCATTTAATGCCATTCCTCGCTTGGCTGTTTGCACTGTTACGTAGCTTTGAAACTGTACCGCAGCAGCTGCACCACCTCTAACAACGGCTTGTTGAGCGGCTTGGTAGCTGGCAAAGTTGAGGGCAAACTGCCGCGCTATTTGTTGTAGCAGTAAAGGCTTGAGAACAGAACTCACCGCTAAAGCGCTACCCCCTTTGAGCAGCAAACCCACGGGGTCATGTTGTAGCTGTATAGGTAGAGGTTGAGATAGAGGAGTCTTAGCCAGCGATCGCTGTACTTGTACCGTCAATGATTTTTGTTCGGATTTCGGTAAACGTTTCCAAGCTCGACCCATCAAATTGAGAAAGATCTCTGCCTCAATATCGGTAGTTGAAAAATGTTTAGAATACGGAATTTTTAGATAGCGACAAACCTGGATTAGTGCTTGTCGATAACTGACTTCGTCCGTACGTCCTCTGAGCACTGTCACCCCATCTGCCGCCAAAAACCGAAATCGCTGCTCTATAGCGTCTAACCAAGCTTCCCGGTCTTGGCTTTGGATTTCAATTGGCTCGGCCGTGTGAAAGTAGTCTAAAGGGTTAAATTTGCGGCGAAATAAAATTTGCGTTAGCTGCTCTAGTTCTTCTTCTGTCGCTAACTCCAAGGCACTTCTTAGCTCATCCAATGTCGTTCCCTCCACATCCCCAAGTTCAGTCCTGTTCAATTATTCTACTTCCATTAATTCAATAGGAGCCTCAACTGGGGATTGGCGTTGTAATTACCAATGTGGGTTTAGCAGAACCTGCTTAGGCAAGGCACATATTGACCCGTTGAAGTATATTTCCTAGTTTGAGCCTTCTCACTGCCGCCATCTTGTCAATTGCTTGGTCAGCCTGGTCTGTAGCTTGATTGCTTACTGCCACTAGCCTAAGAAGCTTTCTTTGATTTTGGATACTGCTTTGCCTCCTATTCTTGATCCCGAACTGACCAAAAAGGATAAAGGATAAAAAGTGAAAATCCATCAATAGTCTCAATCCCCTTTTTTTAATACGGGAGAGCAGAAAATTTCTGGTGGCAGTAAACCGTTTAGGTGTCGAATCATTACTGAGTAGGACGGTGTAAATAATTAAAGGTTTCTAGTGAGGGTTAAAACCTCAAAATGGGTCTGAAGTCTTTATTAAAAGCTACTTAAATATTTTCATATTGCAACACAAAATCTGATTTATTTTCACCTACTTATTGCTACCCCAACATTAATTTGTAAAATTGGTTCATACTTTACAACTGGGGTCTTTATTCAACATTATTGAGTTTCCATTAAGAAAGATATGGTTAATTGTTTTAACTCTTCACAATTCACTTTTCCTTGAGAATTGCGGGGCAAACTTTCTACTGCTACCCAATATTTAGGGCGCTTAAATTTACTTAGCTTATCTACAATTTTTGCTTGCAAATCTGCAACAGATATAGATAAACTCCGAGGAACATAAACTGCCGTGACAACTTGCCCCCACTGCAAATCAGGCAAGCCAATGACACAAATATCAGTAACTAACTGGGTGGCTTGAATCGCTGCCTCTACTTCTGCCGGAAAGACATTTTCGCCACCTGTAATAATTTTCTGACTCCGTCGCCCGACAATAGTTAAGTAACCTTTATGATCAAAAAAGCCTAAATCGTCTGTTTGAAACGGTTGAGACTTACTGAAGAATTCTGGATAGTAACCCCAGGCTAAAGAATTAGATTGAATCGTGACAATACCCGTTTGATTAGTGGCTAAAACCTCGCCAGTTTCTGATTGAATCGTTACCTTCGCGTGGGGTAAAACTTGTCCGCAGCTAGTATTTCCGGCGAGAAAATCTTCCGGCTTGAGCGTGACGACTTGAGAAGCGGTTTCCGTCATGCCGTAGGTGGAGGCAAGGCGGATGCTGTGGCGTCTGGCGGTGTCGAGAAGTTCCTGCCAAGCGGGTGCGCCACCTAAAAGCACTGTGTGAAAGCGGGATAACCAAGCCGCATCGATTTGTAGCAGCCTTACCAGTTGGGTAGGTACGAGGGAGATGAAGAATTCCGAAGGATCGATATTATGACGATCGCCTTTCTCTATCAATCTTTTAAACGGCAAAATTACCAATTTGCCGCCAGTAGTAAACGAACGCAAAAACTGCATTAACCCACTGACGTGATACAGAGGGAGAACGCAAAAGGAATTTACCCCCCTCCCTGGTGCTGTTCCCTCCGGACTCACAGGAGAAGCTGGCGAGCTTTCAGCGCCTGCAAAATACTGAGCAAACCCCCCTACCGATGCCATCAATGTTTCCCAAGTGTGGATGGCAAATTTAATCTTGCCAGACGAACCCCCTGTGGGAATCATGATTGAGGGAGAAAGATTTTGGGCTGGCTTGCTAGAGGTTAGATCCCCCCAATCCCCCTTTTTAAGGAGGGCTGTGTCACTGTTTAAAATATTCCCCAAAACTAAATGGGGTTGAACTAAATCAAAGACTTGTTGCCATTCCTGTTCTACCCAGTGGGGATTACAGAGGAAAACGTGGCAATCCGCAGCACAGGCGGCGATGAAACTGGCGAGGAAGTGTAGGGGTTCAGATTCTGCGATCAGGATTTTTGGTGGCGTCGGGCGATCGCCTAATGAGATCAATTTCTCATAAAACTCCTGGCTCAACTGCCTAAATTTTTGGCTGTCGTAACCAACCAGCCAATCCTGATCAGCCCTTTGTTTGAGATAGGTTAGGGGTGTTTCCATAGCTGTTCTAGCCAGGTTTCTTTGTCCTCATCAAACCAGTCATCGACGCCAAAGCCAACCGCGCGGTCATTTTGAGATAATTCTGCTGCCAAATTTAGAGCGGCTTGTTTGCCAATAGCGGTTTCAAACACCGATGAAAATACCGCGTCAATAAGCGTGCGATCGCAAAACTGCCGCAAACATTTAGGAGAACCGGCGATCGCTACCTTAACAACAAAAATCCCTCGCCACCCTCGCTGATAACAGGCTTCTAACTGCCGGAGAGTCGCCACCGATTCATCTAAAGCCAAGGGTGTGGCATACTCAGCACTCAACCCCAACATCCTGTGGAACTGCTCCGGCGGTAGCGGCTGCTCGATAAACTCGATCATTCCTGCCTGATCCGCCGCTTGCAGCCACTGCTCCGCCTCTTTTAGAGTCAGCCCACCGTTGGCATCCAATCGCAGCTTTGTCCCCGCAGGTAACGCCTGAGTTAGTTGCTGAAAACTCCTCAGTTCCTCTGCAATCGGACTCACCCCAATCTTCCACTTAAAGGTACAACTCCCCTGGTTCCAAGGTTCTTGCCATGCTTGCAAAGCCGCTTCCCCAGTCGGCAACAGATAACTGTAGGTGTGGGTACTACAGGAGAATGAAAGCTCTTTCCGGTTGACAGGAGTTGGAAAAAGATCATTCCCGTTAAAGGGGAAGGATTGGGGAGGGATAACCTTAGAGGTTTGTCTCGCCAACCCTTCCCACGCCGACTCAAAACCAAATTGACAAGCTGGCAATTGGGATGGAATAGAGAAAACCTCAGTTGCGGTAATTTCCTCTGGTAACGAGGCGCAGAAATCCCTCGCTTCCTGCAAGGTTTCCGAACCAAACCAAGCAATCGGGGCAATTTCACCCCAACCTACTTGCCCGGTTTGATCGGTGAGGCGGAGAATGATGCCCTCTCGAACCTCCCAGCGTCCGTGGCTGGTTAAAAGCGATCGCTTAAACTTCCTCTGATAAGGGCGAAACTCAAAGGAGTAGCGCATCACACTTGCTTAACCCCATGGCTGGACAAATCCTAATCCCAATAACAAACCACTCCAAAAATGTACCGACACAGCAATAAACTTGCAGTTACTCACCCGTTCTGGTTGATTGTGGTACTGCTTGACGTGCCGGAAGAGTTGCAGGGCAAAGGGGAGGCTAGCAAAGATGAGTAATGTACCTACGGGGAAAATGCCGAGAAAAACAAACAAAGCGGTGAGAACGTAAATGCTGCCACCAAACCAGGGGAGTATTTCTGCCCCTCGTTTTGTACCGAGGCGAACAATAGGCGATCGCTTACCTGCGGCTAAATCATCTTTAATTTGGTGAAAATGGGAGCAAAACAGAATTAAGCTGGTAACAATTCCCACAATTACCGAAGCTGCCAAACCCCGCATTGACCAAGTTTGGGCTTGGGAGTAGTAAGCGGCTGCTACTGCTAAGGGGCCGAAGGTAATCAGGCAGATGATTTCCCCCAAACCATGATAGCCAAAGCGAAACGGCGGCCCCTGATAGGTGTAACCAAAGGCACAGCACAGTAAGACTAACCCAATCACTGTTAAATCTTGCTGCCACCAAGCGATCGCGCCTATTCCCAGTATCCCCAATCCCAAAAAGAAATTACTTAACCAGAAAATCAGCCATTTATTTCCTGTCAAATTTACTAATGAATGCGCTTTGTTTTCATCAATTCCAGTCTCAGAATCAAAAACATCATTGCTAAAATTAACCCAAGCAACAATCAAAATTGCTGAGAACAAAAATGTAGAAAATACTGTTTTTTGAAGAATTTGAGTTTCAGCAAAAGCTACAGCAGTGCCCACCCAAATTGGAATAATTGCCACACTGTACATTGGTGGCTTGATGGCTGCTAGCCATAATTTGCTGTTAAATGATTGAACGAAACTTGTAGTCATCTGACAAAATTAATTACTAGAAGCCAACTATTGCTAAAGTTTCAACAGGCAAGTGCCTGAATACTAGCTAAAGTAAGGATGAGGCAGCGGCGTTGCGATGCTCAATTTTTGTTCTGAGAGTACACACAAGTCTGGTTGCACTGATGATAAAGATAACAGACAGGATGACAACCCTACTAGGAAAGTTTTTTCAGTAGCATGAAGTTGCTCTTGCAAAACTCCCCATTGCTGGTAGCTGGCTGTCATTTTGTGCCACTTAACTCAGAACCTGACCCCTGACTGGGGTAACTGTGGTCAGTATCAACGGATACCTAGAGGTCAACCAGGGATAAGGGCATCCCCCCTAAAATATCCCACCATTGTTAACTAGCTTTAGGAATAGAACTTCAAGAAACTTTACCCTCTGCTATTGATATGCTAGCTATTCCCTACCGTACTAATCTCTTATCCGCTCAAGAAGAACTGTATCAGTTTCTGCGGATTTGTCATCAAAAATCAATTGAAAAGAATTGCCCTCAAATTGTCAGCATTTCTCAAGAAATATCCACCGTTGACCCCTTGGTTGTTTTGCAGGCGATCGCCCAACTCAATCAGATCCATTTTTATTTTGAAACTCCAGCGAAAAAACAAGCGATCGCCGCCATTGATTCTGTCGCTTCTTTTCAATCCTCAGGGAAAAGTCGCTTCTCAAAATCCCAAGACTTTATTCAATCTTGCTTAAATGAAATCATCAGTACAGGGGACTTAAACTTACCTTTTGCAGGGCCGCATTTTTTCTGTAGTTTCACCTTTTTTGCTGACCAACTCCCCATCAACGCGCCCTTCCCCCCAGCTACCGTTTTCCTTCCCCGTTGGCAAGTTTCGCGCGATCATGACACCTGTGTCTTAACAGCGAACTTGTCCATTGACCCACAAGTTGATCTAGAATCTCTCTCAGAACATTTGTGGATGCAATTCAAGACTATTACTTGGTCAGGCAGTAAACCCTTAGATATTCCTGCCCAACGACCGCCACAACCTTTCCAACCAGCGATCGCCGACTCAGAACACTTTCGATTAGCCGTTTCTTCCGCATTAGAATCAATCGGCACCCATCGATTTAATAAAATCGTCCTTGCCAGTACCCTTGATGTCACCGCTCCCCATCCTTTCTCCTTAGTCGGCTCCCTAAATAATCTCCGCCAACACCATCCTGATTGCTATATCTTCTCAAGTAGCAACGGTAAGGGAAACAACTTCATTGGTGCTAGCCCTGAGCGCTTAATCAGTATTCATGACCATCAATTAATTACCGATGCTTTAGCGGGTTCAGCACCACGCGGTAAAACAACAGCCGAAGATACCCAATGTGCTAGTCGTTTGCTAAACAGTGAAAAAGAGCAACGCGAACACCAATTTGTGATTGACTTCATCACCGGCTGTCTCTCTCACTTAGGCTTGATGCCGCAACGGTTGCCCATACCTCAACTGTTGCAACTGTCTAACATCCAGCACTTGTGGACGCCGATCCAAGCAAAAATCCCCACTGACGTGCATCCCCTGAAAATTGTCGATGCCTTGCATCCTACCCCCGCCGTCGCTGGCGTCCCCACCAAAGTCGCTGAAGAGCAAATTCGCCGCTACGAAGGTTTTGACCGTTCCCTCTATGCCGCCCCCTTGGGTTGGCTCGACCACAAGGGTAACAGTGAATTTATTGTGGGTATTCGCTCTGCCCTCATTACCGGAAATCGCGCTAGACTCTACGCTGGTGCGGGCATCGTTGCGGGTTCCAATCCCGACAAAGAACTCGCAGAAATCCAACTCAAGCTCCAAGCCTTAATTAGATCGCTAATTTAATCAATTTCTACCCGTTCAAAATGTTCAACAACCGGAAAAGGGTCATAAAAATGGTGAAGCAGTTTTTTCCACTGCTGATATTCAGGAGAGTTTCTAAATTCGATTGTATGAGCTTCTAAAGTTTTCCATCTTACTAGTAATAGATATCTGCCTTTAGCTTCAAGACATCGTTGAAGTTCGTGGGACAAATATCCATCCATCGACGAAATAATATTAGCAGCTTCCTTAAAAGCCATTTCAAACTCTTGCTCGTAGCCAGGTTTGATGGTAAGTATAACGGCTTCAAGAATCATCAAATCTCTGTAAATAACATTTTAGTTAGTACCGGAATATCGTTTTTCCGTTACTCAATATATTAGTAATGCCCATTGATTTTCGTAACACCAATACAGTTTGGTCTTCCATTCTGGTGGAAACCTTAAAACGCTTAGGACTGACCACCGCCGTTATTTGTCCGGGTTCGCGCTCCACCCCCCTCACCGTTGCCTTTGCCCAAAACGAGGCGATCGAAACCATTCCCATTCTTGATGAACGCTCGGCTAGCTTCTTTGCTTTAGGTATCGCCAGAGCCAGCAAACGCCCTGTGGTACTAGTGTGTACCTCTGGGACAGCCGGGGCAAACTTTTACCCTGCGGTCATCGAAGCTAGGGAAGGTCGAGTTCCCTTACTTGTACTGACGGCTGACCGACCTCCAGAACTTCGCAATTGCCATTCTGGGCAAACCATTGACCAACTCAAGTTATACGGCACCTATCCCAACTGGCAAGCCGAGTTAGCGCTGCCGAGTGTGGAAATGGCACTCCTGGCGTATTTGCGACAAACTACGATCCAGGCTTGGGAGCGATCGCTGTTTCCCATTTCCGGCCCCATTCATCTCAATTTACCCTTTCGCGACCCCCTCGCTCCCCTGAACGACCTCATCCCAGCGGATTTGCCATCCAAATTGCAGCTAGAGGAGTTCTTTGCCACCGTCGTCCCCCACTCTCCACTTTCTACTCCCCACTCTCCACTTCCTAGAGAATGGCAACAATGTCCGCAAGGCATCATCATTGCTGGACTTGCCCAACCGGAACAGCCTCAAGCTTATTGTGAAGCGATCGCTAAACTTTCCCAAACCCTTGGTTGGGCAGTTCTTGCCGAAGGACTCTCCCCTGTGCGAAACTACGCCAGCCTTAACCCCCATCTCATCTCCACCTACGACCTGATCCTGCGGAACCCAGAGCTAGCAGAGCAACTCACCCCAAAAATGGTGATACAGATCGGAGAGCTTCCCACTAGTAAAGAACTTCGTACCTGGTTAAGCGCCACCCAACGCCAACGTTGGGTCATTGACCCCAGCGATCAAAACTTCGACCCCCTTCACGGGCATTCCATCCACCTCCGAACCTCGATAGAACAGCTAGCTACTAATATTCCTTCCCTTTCTAAGGCTCAAATCTCTCCCTATCTCCGCCAATGGCTGAACGCTGAAACAAACGTCAGATCAGCTATAGACCAAACCCTGACCACAACCAACCAATTTGAAGGCAAAGCCGCCTGGTTAATTTCCCAAACCCTGCCGCCAGACACGCCCTTCTTCGTCGCTAATAGTATGCCCGTGCGAGACGTTGAGTTTTTTTGGAAACCGGGAAACAGTCATATCCAACCCTTCTTCAACCGAGGGGCAAATGGTATTGATGGCACCTTATCTACTGCCCTTGGTATTGCCCATCACAACCAATCTAGCGTCATGCTAACTGGGGACTTATCCTTGCTGCACGACACTAACGGCTTCTTAATCAGAAATAAATTTGTCGGTCATCTCACGATTGTTTTAATTAACAACAACGGCGGCGGCATTTTTGAGATGCTACCTATTTCCAAATTTGACCCCCCCTTTGAAGAGTTTTTCGCCACTCCTCAGGACATCGATTTTGCCCAACTGAGTGCCACCTACGGCATCGAATATCAGTTGATTGGCTCCTGGGAACAACTCCAGCACCTACTAAACCCCCTCCCCACTACAGGTATCCGCATCCTAGAGTTGCAAACTGACCGCCGTGCCGATGCCAAGTGGCGTCAAGAGAACCTGAGACGATTTGCAGCCAATCTCATGGCTTAGGAGGGGCAAAATTACAGCTATTGCCCCGATAATTTGTTCGCCCTGACCTACTTATCTCCCGAACAACCAGATAGAATAGCGAATCAATCGTTTTCAGGGGTGAAAAATTAATGGGTCGCGCCAACAAGGTTGTACTTGCCTATTCAGGTGGAGTTGATACCTCCGTCTGTATTCCCTACCTTAAAGAAGAGTGGGGCGTAGAAGAGGTCATTACCCTAGCCGCAGATTTAGGACAGGGAGACGAACTCAAACCAATTAAGGAAAAAGCCTTGAAATCCGGTGCTTCTGTATCACTCATTGCCGATGCTACAGAAAGCTTTGTCAAAGACTATGCTTTTCCGGCGATTCAGGCAAATGCTCTGTACGAAAATCGTTATCCTCTCTCAACCGCACTGGCTCGTCCGCTGATTGCCAAGCTATTGGTAGAAGCCGCCGCCGAATATGGTGCAGATGCGGTCGCTCACGGTTGCACGGGTAAGGGAAACGACCAGGTACGCTTTGATGTATCGATCGCGGCATTAAATCCTGACCTGAAAGTGCTAGCACCTGCTAGGGAATGGGGATTTAGCCGTGAAGAAACGATCGCTTACGGCGAACGATTCGGCATTGCTTCCCCTGTGAAGAAGAAGTCTCCCTACAGTATTGACCGTAATTTACTCGGTCGCAGTATTGAAGCGGGTCCCCTAGAAGATCCTAACGTTGAGCCACTAGAAGAAATTTTTCTGATGACTAAGGCGATCGCGGATACTCCCGATCAGCCAGAATACATAGATATTGGCTTTGAGCAGGGCATCCCGACCTCCTTAAATGGCAAAAGCTTAGACGCCGTTAGCTTGATTACTCAACTCAATCAGCTGGCGGGTTCTCACGGTGTTGGGCGCATCGACATGATGGAAAACCGCCTCGTCGGGATCAAATCGCGGGAAATTTACGAAACCCCGGCTCTACTTGTCTTAATTTACGCCCACCGTGATTTAGAAAGTCTCACCTTAACCGCCGATGTCACCCACTACAAGCGTGGGATTGAAGAGACCTACAGCCAGCTTGTCTACCAAGGATTGTGGTATAGCCCTTTGAAAGGTGCGCTAGACGCCTTCATTCAACAAACTCAAGAACGTGTCTCTGGGGCAGTACGCGTCAAACTCTTCAAGGGCAACGCTACCATTGTTGGACGCCAATCAGCTAATTCTCTCTACACCCCTAACTTAGCCACCTACGGCGCAGAGGATCAGTTTGACCACAAAGCCGCTGAAGGCTTCATCTACGTCTGGGGACTACCCACCCGCGTCTGGTCGCAGAAAGTTAGGGAATAGCATCACCAAGTAAGACACCCAGCGCTGAGGCTGGGTGTTTTGGTATAAAGGGGATTTGAGGCAAGTAGAGAGGGGTAAAGCGAAGCGACTTCACTATTGAGCCTCTACTCCGATTCCGTTGTCGTCGTCTCGCTGACCACGACTTGCTTACGACGCGACTCTAACCAGCGAGGAACCGCGATCGCGGCAATAACCAGAACAAGCGCAACGACTGTAAATTTAGCCACCCAAGCGACTAATTGCTCTAGGGGCACCACTCTGCCTACAAAAAACGATAAGCTCACCATCACCGACGCCCAGACTGTAGCACCAGCAACGTTAAATATCAAAAACTCTCGGTAAGGCATCTGGGCAATGCCTGCCATCGGCCCTGCAAAAATCCGCAATAAAGCAACAAACCGCCCAAAAAATACCGCTCTTGCGGCATTTTCACTAAACTGCTGTTTGACTTCTTTCAGTTGCTCTTCTGAGATCCGAAAGAAGCCCCCTAGCTTGAGCAAAATCGGCCAACCGCCTAATTTGCCAACCCAATAGCCGCAGCTATCACCCAAGACAGCTCCGGCGATCGCACTTCCTAATACCCACCAATAGTTAAGTTCGCCACTGCCTGCTAAGAAACCACCAACAAGGGTGATGGTTTCCCCTGGTAAGGGAATTCCAGCATTTTCTAGGGAAATCCCTAAAAAAACAGCCCAGTATCCGTATTGCTTGGCAATTTCCTGGAGCGTCTCCAGTGATATTAGCT
Organism: Kastovskya adunca ATA6-11-RM4; assembly: GCA_019359445.1. Taxonomy (GTDB): domain Bacteria; phylum Cyanobacteriota; class Cyanobacteriia; order Cyanobacteriales; family Coleofasciculaceae; genus Kastovskya; species Kastovskya adunca. Next base: position 77,737 of record JAHHHJ010000007.1, read on the forward strand.
CAAAAGACATCCAGTACAGCCTTTACAAAGATTCATCCTATCTCACATATTGGCGCGATTCAGGGAATAGTGTCAATGGAGTAGTTAGGGGTTGGGGAGTTGGGGAGCGGGGGAGCAGGGGAGCGGGGGAGCAGGGGAGCAGGGAAGTTGGGGAGCAGGGGAGCAGGGGAGCAGGGGAGAACTGATAACCTCCTTCATACTTCACCCTTCATACTTCATACTTCATACTTCATACTTCCTAATTCGCCTCCGCTCCTCATCGCTGCTCAGGTAGGTATCAACTCACCTGGACGCAAGCTTGCCCATTTGCCTGTTTCTTTCTTAAAGCTCAAGCAACCGACGACATCCCACTCCATCTCCACATAATCTTGCTGAGGACGGATGTTAACATTAATCGTCGGTTCGGTAGCGTCAAAGTCTGGAGTTTCTGTTAGATGAGGGACTTGATGCTGTGTTTCCACGGCATTATAGGTGGTACAGCGGTCTACGTAGTGACAATTTATACAAATACACATCACTTTGTCTCCAAAGGCTTTCTGTTAATTTAGCTCAGACCAGACAATGATTAACTAGCTATTGGGTTGATTTTTGTTGCCATGTGTGCGTATTCTCTTTCTCAACTAACTTCACAAGCCCTACCTTTGCCGCTAGAAGCCCTGCCCCAATCGGCTTATTTAGTCGGGGGGGCTGTCCGGGATGCCTTGTTGGGGCGACGCTCTGAGTACCTGGATTTAGATTTTGTTCTACCCCAGGATGCGGTGGCGATCGCGCGTGAGATTGCCAGTCGCTATCATGCTGGTTTCGTTGTACTGGATGCAGAGCGGCAGATTGCCAGAGTGGTGTTTGAGCAAGCCACCGTTGACTTCGCTTTAGCTTCAGGCGACAGCTTAGAAACCGACTTACAACGGCGAGATTTTACGATTAATGCGATCGCCTACAACCCCCACACTAATCAAATCATTGACCCCCTGCAAGGCATTGCCGATCTAAAACGCGGCATTATCCGCATGGTGTCGCGGAAAAATTTGCAAGATGACCCCTTGCGGTTACTGCGAGCTTACCGACAAGCCGCTCAACTCAATTTCATCATCGAGCCAGAAACCCGCTCCACTATTTGCGAATTCGCACCTTTACTATCTCAAGTAGCCGCCGAACGCGTGCAAACAGAACTTAGCTACTTACTCCGCTCTCCCCAAGGGAGCATCTGGTTAAAAGCTGCGTGGGAGGATAATTTTCTGTCTCAGGTTTTGCACAAACAGGTGACAGCTCAAAACCTATCCTTAGTCGCTGTCATTGACTCGGTGGTTAATGAACTAGGCACAACCTGGCAAGAGTTTCCGGCGAAACTAGAAAGCGAAATTCCTGGATTAGCTCTAGGCTCGAAGCGCACTTGGCTGAGTATGGCTAAGTTAGCCAGTTTGCTCGGTAACGTCACTCCCACTGGGCTAGTTGCAGACAATAACCTAGAAGAGTTACTAGAAAATCAAAAATACAGCCGCGCCGAAATTCGAGCAGTAAGTACGGTACTCAAAGCATTACCGCAATTACAATCCCTAGCAGAGACAAACTTAGTACTCCCCAACAAAATACCTGTGCCAAAACAATATTTCTTCTTTCAAGAAGTAGGGCAAGCTTTCAGTGCAGTAGCATTGCTGGGAGTAGCATCAGGGATAGCAATAGAAACCATCGCTCCTTTAATTAACCGCTACTGTGACCCCAATGACCAAGTCGCCCATCCCACACCATTAGTCACGGGAAATGACCTGATACAAGCTTTCAGTATTCGTCCTAGCCCCCAGATCGGTCAACTTCTCAACGAGCTTCAATTAGCACGAGCAGAAGGGAGAATTTTCACTCGTGAAGAAGCTTTAGCATTAGCAGCACAACTCATTAATTCCCATTAGCGCTGCTCATTTTTAGCTAATTTTACACTCCTCGGACTATAGCTCCTGTGATAGGTATACTTCTAACGCCTGCTCGTCCTCAGAATAATTGCTCTTATGAGATTCAAAACTATACTGAGAGCGCCAAAGACAATAGCAATATTAAGAAAGAACTTTGTCCATAGAATCCGAATTGGATTTTCCCAAACAGAGTAAATATGAGTTTGCCAAGGAAAGTAGGGAGCATACTCACGTTGGTTTTGTAGTACAAACGCTAAAGGCCAACCTAGAGGAACTTCAAAAAACTCAGCTTTAATGTAAACCGTTACGGGAAAAAAGAGTGAAGTAAGAACAAATACAACACTTACAATTAGTAGAGCTATATAAACAGAATGCTTCATATTTGCGTTTTTTCGCTGAGCAATAGAGTCATATGCAACGCCTACTGTCGGGCTTTACATTATTGATTGCAAACAGCGAATTGCTTCTAGTAACCCTCTAGCTTTGTTGAGAGTTTCCTCGTATTCTTTTTCTGGGTCAGAATCAGCAACTAATCCTGCACCAGCTTGCACGGATACCGTATGATTGCCATTGGCTTGCGAGCGGACGACCATTGTGCGAATGGCGATCGCGCTATTCAATTGCCCTTCAAAATCGTAGTAGCCATAAGCCCCAGAATAAGGGCCACGCCGCTCTGGTTCCAGTTCGTGGATAATTTCCATCGCCCGAATCTTTGGCGCACCGCTTACCGTTCCGGCGGGGAAGCAGGCTTTCAGTAAATCCCACGCCGTCTTACCTGTATCCAGTTCCCCCACCACATTGCTGACAATGTGCATCACATGGGAGTAGCGTTCGATCCTCATTAGCTCATCTACCCGCACCGAACCACTACGACAAACCCGTCCTAGGTCGTTGCGTCCCAGGTCAACGAGCATGATATGTTCGGCAATCTCTTTTGGGTCTTGCAGCAACTCAGTCGCCAGGGCTTCATCTTCCTGGAAAGTTTGCCCCCGGCGGCGCGTTCCGGCAATGGGGCGTAGCGTTGCCTTGATTCCCCCTTCAGGCGATCGCTCTGCCTTCACCATCACTTCTGGACTAGAGCCAATAATCTGCCAATCACCAAAGTGGTAGTACGCCATGTAAGGTGAAGGATTGATCATCCGCAGGGAGCGGTAAAGGGCAAATGGCTCACCGCTATACTCGGCGGCTAGGCGTTGGGAGAGGACAACCTGAAAGATATCCCCAGCCCGGATATAGTCCTTTGCCTTTTGGACGTTGGTACAAAACTCCTCGCGGGAAGTGTTGCTGGCGTACTCATGCGCCTCTGCGCCCTTGTTTCCCTGTCCCCCTGCTCCTCCGGGAGGCGTCCATTCCAATACCGTATCTTTACCCGATAACGGCAGTTGCAGCTTGTTCACCAATGCCAGGACGCGATCGCACGCTTGCTGATACGCCGTCTCCATATCCATATTGCGTAAATCGGCATAAGCGATCGCCCAAATCTTCCGCTTCACCTGATCGAAAACAATCAGATGATCAATCTGCATCCACAACCCATCCGGCAAATCAGTTTCCGTAGCTGGGTAGATGGGAACACGCGGCTCAATCCAGTTAATTAATTCATAGCCCCAAAAACCAAACAAACCGCCAATTCCTGGCGGTAATTGAGGCAACTTGACTGGGGTATAAAGTTCTAGGCAATTGGCTAGGGTTGTAAAGGGGTTCCCTTCAAAAGTTTTCACCGAGCGATCGCGGTTCGTCTGTGTGGTGGTGTTGCCTCTTGTTTCCAACACCCACAACGGATCGCAGCCTAAAAAGCTGTAGCGCCCAATATTCTCGCCACCTTCTACCGATTCCAACAAAAAACTGTAGGGTTGACCCGCACATACCTTGTACCAGGCAGATACTGGCGTTTCTAAGTCAGCCACCCATTCCTGATATACCGGGACAAAATTACCTTGTTGAGCCAGCGCTGAAAATTGTGAGAAATCGGGAAAAATCATCTTTAGGAGCTAGGGATTAAAAGCTAGGGGCTAGTGAGTCCTGAGACTTGAGTCCTGAGTCTTGTCTTTTCATCTTCCCAGACCCCGCCCCTAATCCCTAGTCCTTGTAGTTTAGACCTCGAAGGTCGTTTTACCGCTGAACTTCACCGTAGGTGCATCAGGATTCTCGCCAATGCGACGATCAATCTTACCTACATACGGACGCCCTGCATTCACCTTCTCTGGGAAGACACCATCGTTGGGATGCAGGTATTGAATTTCACCGCTGGCATAAATGCGGTAAATTTTGTAGTCGTTGATTTTGAACTTAGCTCGCAATTGCTGACCGCCTAAGAAGATGCAGTATTCCTTGCGAGAGAGATACAGTAGGTTTTCCCCTTTACGCATAGTTGCAGAGCCGCCTGTTGGCATCTCAAACACTTGCTCTTTGGGGCTAGTCCAGGTGATCGCGTATTTTTCTTCCTCCCAAGCTTTGGCAAGTAAGCCACCGGTGCTACCACCAAACAAAGGAGTTTGTCCGGAAAGAGTTTCTGCCATCGTCTTTTTCTCAAAGTGATTTAGGGCATTTAGGGAATGCTATCACCCCGTTCATCCCCCTTCGGCTAGTCTGTCAAGAACTGTAACAGTTGGGTAAGGGGGAGCAGGCGAGCAGGGGAGCAGGGGAGAACCTCTTACCCTTCACCCTTCATACTTCACCCTTCATACTTTCTTCTTTACTCAGGACTCAGGACTCACCGACTCAGGACTCAGCCTTTTTTAGCGTTTGTTCGTTGGAATTGAGGACGGGTAGTAGAGGGTTGATAACCGACAAGCGATCGCCCAGAGTTGAGTAGGGAGGTTGTAGGCTCTGAGTCACCAGAGGCAACGGGAACAGTAAAGTGAAATTGGCTACCCCGATCTTTGCCTGAAGATTCTGCCCAAATTTCACCATCCCAACTATTAACAATTTGACGACAAATTGCTAGCCCTAAGCCAGTACCGCCAGTGGTTCGTCGCAGTGCGCCTTCTTCCTGATAAAAGCGGTCAAAGACTGTCTCCAACCGATTTGTTTCAATGCCGCGCCCAGTATCAGCAACGGTGACTTTCAAGACGGGAGCGTCGGGGAGCTGTTGCGCTGTGATAGTGACTTGTCCATTGGGAGGTGTGAATTTACAGGCGTTGTCTAGTAATTTTGCCAGTACTTCCACAAGCCATTCCCCATCAACTCGTACTAAGGGGAGGGACTTTGGCACTTGGGTGATGATTTTGGGGCGCTCTGCTTCGGAGCGACGAGCGCGGATGTTGCTCAGGGCAAGTTCGACACACTCTGGTAGAGAAAGAACTTCTGGATGCCATTCAACGCGTCCGCTTTCTAAACGCGAGAGAGTGAGAAAGTCTTGCACTAGTTTTCGCATCCGCTCGGCATCAGTGAGGGCCGTATTGAGCATCACCTGCCGAAGTTCTAGAGACATATCTGGCTCTTGGGCAAGGCTTTCTAGGCAGACTTGGATAGTAGAGAGGGGGGTACGGAGTTCGTGTCCAGTGATGGCGACAAGGTTGCTCCGGGTGCGATCGAGGGCGGCAAGTTGCTGGTTGAGGTCTTCTAGGTTAGCGTAGGCTTCAGCTTGAATCAAGGCAACACCGACTTGAGTGGCGATCGCATCTACTAGTGCTAAATCATCATCTTTCCATTCATGGGACATCTCACCGCAGTTGTGCAGCTCCACCATCCCTAGTAACCTGCCTTGGTAAAGCACAGGCACCATCAGCAAGGATGTAATGGAATATTGTTTAAATAAACGTTTTAGAGAGGCACCTGAGGCTGTCTGTTTAGCCGTCTTGGTTAATCGCTTATCAGTTTGAGTGTTAGCGACATAGACTCGTTCTCGCCGCTTTAAAACCTCTTGAAATAAGGGATTATCTTGCTGCAATGGCAAGGTTTGACCTGCCATTGAGCCTCCTTTTCCCGCTAGAAATTCATGGTTGATGGTAGCCGTTTCATCCGTTGCTTGAGCGCGATAAATCAAACAGCGACATACTTCCATGGCTTGCCCTAATTCCTCTACGGCTACTTGCAGAATCTCCTCCGGATCGAGACTTTGCCGAATCGCCACAGTAATTGAATTCACCAAACGCTCTTTTTGCTCTTGAGCAGTGATGGAACGGTAGGCTTTGAGCAACTTATACTGACCCGCCTGCAAGTAAGTTACCAGGCGCTGTACAAACGGGTCAGGGTCTACATAAGAGAGGGCGGCTTGGTTGGAGAGAGTTTGGGAGGCTGCGGTGGTGATGCCATAGGTTTCTCGCGCCTGCTCAATCTTGTCAGCTAGTTCTGGGCGGTAAGTCAAAATTCTCTCTAGCAGCAACTCAGCCGCCTTATAGCCAACTTGGCGATCGAATGTCCAGATGCCTTCAAAGCGACGGGAAGGGTCCATCTCGGCGTTTGTGCTACTGCTAGTACTCCCGTTGTCTACAGGTAGGGTTCGCTCCCGACAAACCAGACAGATAGTATACTGTTGTCCGATCACCACCAAATGCCACTCTTGACTCAAACTATCTCTGGGATCGAAGGCAATGGTTTCGTAGTAGCCTGAGCTATTTTTGAAGTCAGTTTCCGGTGCTGCTAATACGTAAGTGTGAGAGGTTCGCTCGGCAATGCGTTTGTAGCGGTGCGCCTCTTGTCGGTAAAATCGCTCCCTCTGAAAACTGGCAATTACCAAGGGATGCTCCGTCCCTGCCAAAACCTGATCCTCCATGGCGTGGGAGAGTGCGGTCAAAGAAGACTTAAAGTATAGCTGTTGCCTTAGTTGGGGTAGGGCTTGTGTTAACTCAGCCAGCACAGAAGTTGAGATGATCATTAATCAGTTTTTGTTTTGACAAGCGCAAAATCACTGTGACACCAACTCCACTGAGGGAGTGGTGTATGTTCTTCCCCTGACGATTGGGGCTGCACGCTCAAACGCCAATCTGCTGTTCTGCAAAAGTACGGGAGGCGCATCTGTCCCGTCGAAAATTACCTTGGGTAATCTAGATCTCTATATTTCCTCTCTCAACTTATCCTACAAAAAAAAGGACTAGCTCTTAGCTAGCCCCTATGCAACTGTTGAGGATTTAGTACAAGACGTTAACAAAAGTTACGTTATCTGCGGTATATGGCTCAATATTTCCTATTACTGAGGTTGAAGCTGATTGAGTTTATTCTGGGCTGATAGCAGTAAGTTTTGAGTTTCTAGATAAACTGTTGTGCCGTTCTGCACCTTTCTCAGCTCATTGATAATTCCTGATAGTTGGCTAATCGTGTAGTCTGGACTGCTAGTGGAAGCATAGCGCTGCAAGCTTTCAATTTGGCTCTGAGCGCGTTCAAAGGCTCTAACAGAATTCGCCTCAGCTTGCTTTCGTATGCTTATTTGTCCCAAGTTAGTTTTGTACTCAGCTAGTAATCTCTGAGCTTGTGCATAGCCTGCTAGGTCATCTGAGGAAATTCTTTCTAGTCGATTAATTGCATCTCGCCATAAGTTTTCCACTTGTTCCCATTCATCAACAGAATGAGGAGGATTTTGACCCATTTGAGCAGCTCTGAATGAAAACTGCTGCGCTGCTGCAATTAAGGTGCTGATACGTTCGTTGCCAGCAGCAAGTCCTACAATGTCTTTAAAATCGCGCTGGTAGTTTTCTCGCTTAGATTGTGCCGTTCTTCCTGCAAGGGTAGTACTAGGGATTTGCTGGAGTTGGTCGATTGCAGAATGCCAAGCAGCGATCGCCAGTTGCTTGTCCGTTGGTGTTGAGGCTTGCTGGTACTGTTGTTTAGCTGCGTTGAGGGCTTGTTCGCTTTGCACAAGTAGCACTTGAGCATTCTTTTCTTGAAAGACCTTAGCTTGCAATTCTCCAACTTGTTTGCGGGCTGTATAAAATCCATAAGGACTAAACCGCCAGTCGTACCACAAACTATATTCCCGCCAATCATCAATAAACCACATTGGCAAAGCGTCCAGATGTTTTTGTGCCTCTTTTACCTTCTGTTCGCCTGATTCTAAATCAGCTTGACTAGTCGGGCGTTCAATCAATTGTTGGGCTTGTTCAACTGAAGCGATCGCCTGCCGATAATTTTCCTCGATATTGATATAACTAGGCAGCAGCAGAATCGGGGCTGTCCGTACTACTGGACGACGAATTACCGGATAAGGCAAGTTAGCGATATAAACCACACCAACGGGTATGCCAATGAGTACCGCTGCCCAGATCAATTTGTTTAATACACCACCACGCTTGCTTTTAGCTGGCTTCGATGGTTTATCAGGATAGGTGGCGTAGTATTGGGCTTCAGCTTCTTTTGCCAAAGTAGCGAGGGATTTTTTGGCAGGTGAACCAGATGGTGCAGACGGCTTGAGTATAACTGGCTGAGTACTTTGAATCGAAGGGTCGATTCCAACACTATTTGGAGTTTTGCGGCGCAGGAACTTCAGCGGGAGAAGGTTGAAACCAGCCATAAAAACACACCAAGCAACTCATTAATTATGCCCGCAGATAGATGGAATCTAACAGCTTGACTTTCGTCAACCAACAACCTGTTATTGACTGATACTAAATCCGGTTGCGAAGTTGAGGGCAATTTCTAAGTGCATTGCCAATACCCAATCCCTTTACATAAACCGGGTGAGTTGCACGCGGTAGCGTTCTTTTTTGGTGACAGCGACTTCTCCGACTTCCAGGCGTCCTTTGCCACGAAGGGCGATTAAGTCTCCAGATTTAACAATGTGGCTGGCTTGGCTGATGTCTTTCCAGTTAACGCGGACATCGCCGGAAGAAATAAAGTCAGCCATTTTGCTACGGGAGGTACCAAATCCTGCCGAGGCGATCGCATCTAAGCGCATGGATGCCTCGACGGTGGTCATTTCTTTTTTCTTGGGTTCGCGAATCTTCAGTTCGCTGAGTTCAATTTTGCGGGTTTGCACGGGAACGGAGCGGACTTGATTTAGGGAGCCTTCGAGAAACCCTACTAGTTCTGGTGCAACAATTGCTTGCGCTCCCCGTTCACCTAAAACGATGATGTCACCTACTTTTTCCCGAATCACACCCGTTCCTAAAATTGCTCCTAAAAAGTCTCGGTGGCTAGCGGGGTCAAAAAGAAAGTTTCCGGCGATATCGAAAGCAGCAATTTCGACTTGGGACTGATCGAGGGGTAGTTCGGAACGGGCGATCGCAATTCGCTGGCGTTCCGCTTGCGGATAGCCTCCCCAAGCCAGGAGTTGCACCTCGGTTAATCGCGTAAATTGCTGCTGAATTTCTGCCAGTACGGGTGGCGAGAGAAAGTCTGTTAAAACAACTTCCCACGTTTTAATGGCTTGTTCAGCCAGATCAATGGCATGGGCAACAGTTTCTCGATTTTCAACTCCTTTAAGCAGTTCTTCCCTTGGTAGCATTCTTAGATCGCTTTTTTACAACATTTCTTTGATTTTAGCTGTGGCAACCAAATCTCATAGTTTATAGCTCATGGCTGATTGTGACTAGTTTTCTCTCCCGACTCCTGGGCGATTTTCAACCTCAGTAAATAGGCAAGAATAAATCAAACTCAGTGCAGCCATGTAAAACTTTTTAAATTAATTTGTAGTGAGGGCTAAAGTCCTCAAGATAGGGCTAAAGTCCTCACTACAAACCTTTAATTATTTACACCTCTTACTTAGGTACCAAAAGTATCGACATAACCCTGGAGGTTTTCTGGTTCAAACTGTCGGAGAATGCGTCTACCTTTCTCTACAGAATTGTTAGAACCTTTGACGACAACCAAGTATTTCCCGGCGTTGAGGCGGTTGCGATAGGGCAAGGCGTCTCCACTTCCGACGGATAAGCCAATGCCTCCCCCAATAAAATAGCTCCCCATAGCGGCAGCAATGGCACCCAAAACCCCGCCAATAATATGGTTGCCGATGCCTCCTGCCAATTCAATCAGTTCGATTCCCGTTAGTACGTTAAAGAAATAGCCAGCAACAAATCCAAAGGGAATTAGCCACGTTGCCATTTGTTTGACTTGCTTGCTGGCTTGGACGTTGGGGTCAATCAATCCAAACTCATCGGCACTTTTGTATCCCTTACCGAGAATGGTGATTTCATTCATCGGTAAACCTTCTTTTTCTAAAGCGGAATAGGCTTCTTCTGCCTCAATACGGTCTTTGACTACGGCGATGAGATAGTTCATGGTTTTATGTAAGGATTAGCTATCAATTTTGACTAGCGATCGCAACTTAACACCCCCACTCCTAGCTAGCCTCTATCGGAATCAAGAAATGAGGCTGTCCTGAGCTGGGGTTTTCCCTGTGAAGGTCGAGGGCTAGTCAACAAACAATTCAAACTGGAAAACTTTCAAATGACGGGCAATGTGACGACCCCTTTACAGTTACAGTTAAAATGACCTATTGCGGTAAGTTCTCTCAGCAGAGAGGACACGACACTAATCGACTAACAAAATTTAGTGTTCCACAAAACCGCTGACTTCGCCTACTCATAGCGCTCCTAAGGAGCCAAACGCTCAGTCTCGCTTTGCTAGGGGCGATGTGCATAGCCCATTTAAACTTACTCACTGACAATGTCCAAGGTTCTCGTCTCCGACCCAATTGACCAAGCTGGAATTGATATCCTGTCGCAAGTTGCTCAAGTGGATGTCAAAACAAACCTTTCGCCAGCAGAGCTAGCTGAGATTATCTCAGATTACGACGCACTGATGATTCGCTCTGGAACGCGTGTTACCCAGGAAATCATTGAAGCGGGTACACAGCTAAAAATTATTGGACGTGCAGGTGTCGGCGTCGATAACGTCGATGTTCCGGCGGCTACCCGGAGAGGAATTGTTGTTGTCAACTCTCCTGAAGGCAACACCATTGCTGCAGCTGAACACGCCCTAGCAATGATGCTTTCTCTATCTCGCCACATTCCTGAAGCTAACCAGTCGGTAAAAAATGCCCTGTGGAACCGTAAGGAATTTGTGGGAGCGGAAGTCTACAAAAAAACCTTAGGGGTTGTGGGCTTGGGAAAAATCGGCTCTCATGTGGCGACGGTAGCACGAGCAATGGGAATGAAGTTACTGGCGTATGACCCTTTTATTTCTATTGAACGCGCCGATCAACTAGGCTGTCGCTTGGTGGATATGGACTTGCTATTGCAAGAATCTGACTACATTACCCTGCACATCCCGAAGACACCAGAGACAGCTCACCTGATTAATGCCGAATCCCTGGCGAAGATGAAGCCCACGGCTCGGATTATCAACTGTGCTAGAGGCGGCATCATTGACGAAAATGCTCTGGGAGAGGCGCTGCAAGCTGGCACAATCGCGGGTGCAGCGTTAGATGTGTTTGAGCAAGAACCGTTGGGAGAATCCTCTTTGCGATCGCTCGGTAAGGAAATTATCCTCACTCCTCACCTAGGTGCATCTACAGCTGAAGCACAAGTTAATGTCGCCATTGACGTTGCCGAACAAATCCGCGATGTGCTTTTAGGTTTATCTGCCCGTTCAGCGGTGAATATTCCGGGCTTGCGTCCCGATGTCTTGGAAAAACTCAAGCCCTACCTGAAGTTGGCAGAAACCCTAGGTACTTTGGTAGGACAGCTAGCAGGCGGACGGATTGATTTATTAAATGTCCGCTTGCAAGGGGAACTGGCAATTAATGAAAGCCAACCCCTAGTGGTAGCTGCTCTCAAAGGGTTGCTATCTCAAGCTCTGCGGGAGCGCGTTAATTACGTCAATGCCAGTATTGAGGCAAAAGAACGGGGAATTCGGGTCATTGAAACCAGAGATACCTCTGTAAAAGACTATTCCGGTTCATTGCTGCTGTCGGCAAAAGGTTCTCTTGGGGAGCATTCTGTCACTGGGGCTTTGTTTGGTGATGGGGAAATTCGCATTACTAGTCTTGACGAATTTCCGATTAATGTCCCCCCGACTAATTACATGCTGTTTACCCTGCACCGTGACATGCCGGGAATCATTGGTAAGATTGGTTCTCTCTTGGGGAGCTTTAATGTCAATATCGCCAGTATGCAAGTCGGGCGCAAAATTGTGCGCGGTGATGCGGTGATGGCGTTAAGCATTGATGACCCCTTACCCGAAGGAATTTTGTCAGAAATTACTAAAGTTCCAGGAATTCGTGACGCTTACACCGTAACCTTGTGAGTGTTGAATCGGTGAGTGCTGAGTGGTGAAATCGCGCCTCACCCAGGACTCACCAATTCAGGACTCAGGACTCAGAAATGGTAAATAGCTGGTGGGAAATTCAAGTACTCTGTGACTCTGCTATGGAAGATTCCCTCTTCTGGCGGTTGGAGTCATTTGGCTGTCGAGGGACATCTAGTGAAGTCAAGCACTCTCACCTAGTACGGGCGTATCTGCCGCAAGTTCAGGCGGAGCTTTTAGATTTGGCAGCGTTGTCGCTGTGGATACGCCAGGATGCCCTAGCAATGGGATTGTCCTTGCCCGTCGTTCAGTGGCATCTAATTGATGAGGAGGACTGGGCAAGCGGTTGGAAGCAATATTGGCAACCGCAAGAAATTGGCGATCGCATTTTAATCTACCCCGCCTGGTTGCCTCTACCTGAACCCTCAGAACGGCTATTGCTGCGCCTCGATCCGGGTGCGGCGTTTGGTACAGGCACTCATGCAACAACTCAATTGTGTCTGGAATCGTTAGAAATGCGTCTAAGTGACGGTGCCAGCAATATAGTTGTGGCGGACATTGGTTGTGGTTCAGGAATTCTCTCTATTGCTGCTATTCTCTTGGGGGCTGAACAGGCGTACAGCGTCGATGTTGACCCCTTAGCGGTGCGTGCCGCTCGCAGTAACCGAGATTTGAATCAAGTTAGTTCAAATCAGATGATCGTGGAAAAAGGCAGCGTAGAGCGCATCCTCAAGCTCAATGGCGGTAAGTTGGTTGATGGCATTCTCTGCAACATTCTTGCCGAGGTAATTATCGATCTAATTCCAGGGATGAGTGCGATCGCTAGTCCGAAATGTTGGGGAATCCTCAGCGGCATTCTCTTAGACCAGGCAAAACCCATTGCCGATACCCTAGAGCAGCATGGCTGGATAGTCGCGACCCTATGGAAGCGTCAAGATTGGTGTTGCTTTAATATTCGTCGCTCTTAGGTAGATTAGGGGGAGCAGGGGAGCGGGGGAGCAGGCTTCGACGTGAGACTTCGGCGTGAGCTCAGTCGAACGCTCAGCCGAACGGGAGAGGAAGAGAACCAATAACTGAATTCACCCTTCATACTTCACCCTTCATACTTCACCCTTCATCCTTCATCCTTCATAAAACTACTGGGTCTAGCTGTCATTAATACTGACGATTAACTAGGCGCAAATCGCGTTAGTTAGCTGTCGGCTCAATGATAACTAGACCCAGTTAATCAGGTTAGTTTAGGGCGATCGCTTAACGGCTACCCCGGTTAGGGACTTTGTTCAAGTAATCAATATCATGCGCTGAGACCCGTTGGGCATAGTTGCGCTTGGTATTGACGGCGGCAGCCATATCGCGGTATTTACGGGGGTCACCTTCTTGGAGTTGGCGTTCCTGGTATTTGCGGCTGAAGACTTTCTCCACAGCAAAGCGCCAATCGGTTCTGACGGTGCCGACAGTCTCGCGGAAGTCTTCGCCGTAGCGAGGAGTCACGAGATTGAACGGGCGACCTTCCATCCGCTTGCGCTGGTAAGGAACGATCGATTCACCAAAGGCTTCGTTGTACTCTTCGCTGTCGATTAAGGCATCGACAAAGCCGCCCCAACCCAAAGTGGCGATTTTAATTGACCAAGCAATTTCTTCCTCTTTGTTATAGGGGGAGCGACCTAGAAGGCGCTTCAGGCAAACTTCAACTAAGCGATAGTTGTTGTTTGTAGCGACAACCAGGTTATAAAACGCCTCAGATTTGGCGAGACCACGGATAAAATCGCGGACAGTAATTGCCCCAATTTTGAGCTGGGATTCAAAGTTTCCCTGACGGTTTGCTCGCAGGGTTTGATGCTCGCTGAAGACCTGACGATAAGAAGCGTTAATCAAATCGCGGATCTCAGCGGGAGAACTACAGTTTTCTGTCCGGTAGATGTAGGGAGTATCTTCATTCAAGTCAGCCGTACCGAAGCTACGGACGCGCTGATTTTGAGAGGCTGGTTTGTATTCAAGTAAGGGCAATGGCATGCCTAAATCTCCATGAAAAAGAATGTGGAAAAGTTTACTTGGTTGAGAGGGTGGAAGGTTTAGATGAGGCTTTAAACCTTGAAACTCACCAAAACACTTACACTCCCTTAACTACCGTAGAGGAAAACTGGCAGTGGGATTGATCGACGCAGAGACTTTCTCAGTTTTTTCCCGTGTCATGTCGGGAATTTTGATGTTTGCTGTCTGCACAGGCTCGTACTTGACAGGAGTAGTCTTCACTGACCGCGCCATGTCTAGGAAGTTGTTGATATCGCCCCACTTGTAGCGATCGCTTTCTAGTTTGTCGCGCCAGTAATTGCCGTAGCGGGGAGTCACCAAGTTAAAGGGACGATTTTTGTAGCGACGGCGCTGGTAAGGTACGGTGTTATCGCCAAAGGTCTCTTGGTACTCGTTGCTATCAATTAGCGCATCGACAAAGCCGCCCCAACCGCCGGAGGCAATTTTGATTGACCAAGCAATTTCTTCATCTCTGTTGTAGGGAGCGCGACCGAGGAAGCGCTTTAGGCAAACTTCAACTAGACGATAGTTGGAGTTTGGCTCTACAACCAAGCGATAAAATGCCTCAGATTTAGTAATTCCTCGGATGAAGTTCCGCACAGTAATTGCCCGGTTTTTCAGTTGAGATTCTAAGTTTCCCTGACGGTTAGACTGCAAAATCGCATGTTCACTAAAGATTTGCCGATAAGCTGCCCAGATTAATTCCTGAACATCATTGCTATCGGTGCAATCTTCAATCCGATAAATCCAGGGAGTATCTTCACTAGGGACTTCGTATCCGGAAACTCGCTGGTTCTGCGAGGAGGGTTTGTATTCTAGTAAAGGTATTGCCATTGTTGAGTTTTGATTGGGGAATTGAGGGGTAAAAACTGAAATTCAAGTGTTATGAATAATGATTAGCAAGTTCTTGATTCTCACCTCAAAACATGCTGTTCCTTTTCCCTAGGGCAGGCGCGATCGCTTAGGATTCGGTCATCACTCATAACTTTCGTCTCTTTAAACTTTAGGAGTTTGGGGAAGATAGCGATAGGGCAATGCTACCTGGGTGGGCGCACCAGATGATTGGGGTTGGGCAGCTTCACGAGTGGTGTCAAGCAGTTCCATCGTTTTGATTTTAGAGGTGACGCTGGCGACGGTTCGCTGATAGTTGCGCTCGTTAGGCTTGAGGCTGCGAGCCATATCAATGAAGTTGCTAGGAATTCCCTGAGCACCTTTTTGTCCCTTGCCGCGTGTAATGGGATAGTAGGAACGACCTTCTAAAGCAATTTGACGTGTTCGCCAGTAGTCGCTATAGCGGGGGTTTACCAGGTTAAAGGGGCGGTCTTGGAACCGACGACGCTGGTAAGGAACGATCTCATTGCCAAAGTTCTGAAGGTATTCTTCGCTATCAACAACAGCATCGATAAAGCCGAATAATCCTTTAGTGGCAATGACAATCGACCAAGCAATTTGCTCGTCTTTGCCGTAGGTGGCGCGTCCGAGAAAGCGCTTGAAGGTGATGTCCACTACTCGGTAGTTATCGTTGGTTTCTACAACGAGTTGCCGATAGACATCAGATTTTCCCAGCCCCCGAATAAACTCTCTGACGGAAATTGCATGATTGCTGAGCTGAGATTCCAGATTAGACTGGCGGTTTTTTTCTAAAATCAGATGTTCACCGAAAATTTGGCGATATGCTGCCCAAATTATTTCCTTAACTTCACTCGAGGAGCTAGTAGCTTTGAATCGATAAATTGGGGAGTCATCCTCATCAGGAACTTCGTACCCATTAACCCGTTGGTTTTGAGTTTTTGGTTTAGATTCTAGTAGTGGCAGTGACATTTTTTTATTGATTCGTTATTAGTTGGAAGTGGAAGTTAATGAACTTAAGGCAAATTTGATTCTCGCTTTGACAGCGCGATCGCTTTCTTCTGGAAGCAATTGTTCCAATAGTGATTGAGTGGGCGATCGCCAATCAGTGGCATTGTTTGCCAAGGATTGTAAGCCAACGACAGCACTGTAGCGGATTGCCCAGTCGCTGTCTTTTGAGATTTGCTCAAGTGTCTTAAACGCTTGGGTTTGAGCTGCCGCGCTCTGTTCTGGTGGTTGGTGCCAATCCAGTTTCCCTAGCCCTTTAGCGGCGGCACGACGAACGCTGGGGGCAAAGTCTGTGGTAGCCGCCGCTACTAAAACTTCTAAGGCGCGGGGGTCAGCGATCTCGGCTAAAGCACGGATTGAATAAGCCCTAGCGCCGTAGTTATAACCATCCAACTGTGACAGCAATGGTGGCACGGCAGGTTTTCCCAGCTGAACTAAGCCGTCTACCGCCGCTAATGCTGCACCGGGATTGTTATAGCCAAAGACTGCAATCAAGCTGGGAATGACGGCTTCAGATTGAGTGGCTGCCAATGCCCGAACCGACGCCACCAAACTTGCGGCAGAGTCTGCTTGTTCTACCGCTTGGATAAGTTGCTGGATCTGAGCGTTGGTCATTGGTTGGTTGTTCAGTTGTCAAGAAAAATAGACAATTGACCTTATAACAGCGAATCCATCAGGGTCATTACCCGGATGGCATCAACACAGAGCGCATCAGCATCTGTTGATGCCAGTTGATGTTCTAGCAGTCCTTTGAGGGCAATCAGCTTGAAGCTGTTTTCGGCGGGTGCCTTGGCGATCGCTTCGGCGGCGCTCAAGTACCCAATCGCCCCTAAATCGGACAAGGCGACGCGCCGTAAGCTGACATCGGCATCGTTGAGAGCGGCGACTAGACGCTCGCCGTACGCCTTTTCTCCGGTCAACTGGTACAACGCTCGCGTCGTCGCGTACTGAACACGCTTGACTGGATGTTGCAGGAAGGGCTTAATCAAAGGAATTGCCTCGGTCACCTTTATGGTTCCCAAGGCTTCGATGACCGCTTCATAGGGTTGATTCAGATGAGGGCGTCCGGGAACGCGGACAGCCGCCTCTACACCTCCTGCTAGAAGCTGCATTAAGGCAGGAGCCGCCACCGGGTCAGCCAGCATCTCTAAAGACTGGGCAGCGGCTTCACGGACATAGAAGTCGGAGCAGTCCAAACACTGAATTAGTCCGGAGACTGCTCGTTTATCTCCCAGCTTTCCCAATGCCCTCGCTGCATTGCGTCGCAGAGGGTATCCTCCTAGTTCTGTCCGGTCGGCTTCGTCATCTAATGCCTTAATTAGTAAATCCACCGCCACGGCGTCACGGATGCGAAATTTGCCCAACCACCAAGCTGAGTAGTAGCGCAGACTCAAATCCGGGCCACGCAAATTGGCGATCGCTGTTTCTAAGGTGAGTTGTGGGGCGTTAGGATCTGGAGAAACCTCAGGACTGAACTCCGACATTAGATATTAGCCTTTTGCTGTTACCTAGGAATGGGAGGATGTGGCTTTGGCTTTGGTTTTACTTTCACCTTCACCTTCAGCCTTCAATGCCGACTCTGCCGTCAAAATCTCAATATTGACAATTTTGCCGCCCATCCGAGCAATACGCTGCATCTCCTCACTCATCCGGTTGTAGGGAACCGTCATGAACACGCTTCCACTACGGCGAATGTCGTAGTTATTTTTGTCGTTTTCGTCGTTTTGCCGCAAGCCTACTACTTCATAGCGAAACATACGGCTACTTGCTGAATTTAAACCACCTGAGCCGACTGTTGTTTGACCAAACATTGATTTTAGATCTCCTGGGATTAGGTTAAACAGGGCAGAGGCAAAAGGTCAGAAGTTAGAGGTTTGTTGCTTCTCGCCCCTATCCCCTGACTTCTAGCCTCTAAGCTGGGGTAATGCTGACGATTTTGCCGCCTTGACGCTGAACTTGCTGCATTTTTTCAGACAAGCGTTCGTAAGGCACCATAATCGCTGTACTACTGCGGCGAATTTTTGGATAGCCGGGGTTCAAAAGACCTGTAACTTCCATGCGATAAACGCGATCGCTTGTGCCGACAGCATTCCCGATACACTTTTGGGGAGTAATATCTTGAGACGCCCGGAAAGACCAACCCGCTGTGGGGCCGGAGGGGCCAACAATAGTAGAGACGCTATTGGCGGCTAATTCTCTTGCCAAGCGAGGCGATTTGCCTTCTACTTGAGCGTTATCGCTATTGGCATAGCCGCGATATAACCGGAACATGCGGTTAAACCCTGCGGTTTTTTGACCCGTTTGGATGGTAAATCCCCGGTAGTAAGGCACGATATTGTCGCCGAAGTTTGTTGTATACTCCGTGGAGTCAATATAGGAGTCAATCTCCGCGTCGTACCCTTCTTCTTGATACAAGTCAAGGTGGAAAATTACCTCTGACTCATCATAGGGGGCTCGCCCCAATAGATGTTTGTAGTTGAGTTCTATAAAGCGGGTTTGGAAATGGTTGTAGAAAAACTTGGTTTTGTATAGCTCCGATTTGGCAAGAGCACGCACAAATTCCCTTACCGTCATGTTGCCATCACGCAAAAGGGATTCAGCGCTAATCAATCGTTCCGACTTCATTAGATAGTCGTTGCCCAGAACCTGCCGATACACAGCACGAATGACTAATTCAACTTCATCTTTCGTGGCGTTTTGGCGTAGTTCAATTCTCGGAGCATCGCTAAAGGCTGAGGTTCCCAGCCGTGATGCTGCTGATGTAATCGGCATCTTTAAATTCTCCCAACAAGCAATTTTTTTTATCCTGATCTGGGGTTTTTAGTCGTTAACAGCTTGCTAAGGACTAATGACCAGTACCCATTGACCTGACGATAGATACAACAAAGCCCGGAGAAGTAAGCAATTGAAGCGCTTTTTAGGCGTTCCACCCTGCTTACCTTTCCGGGCTTCAAAGAGCCGTTAGCTCAGGGCGTTAATCGCGTAATCGAGGTAGGTGTTAGCTTCGTTAGCAGCTTGACCACTCAGACCATGGTTAGCTTTGACGTGCTTGAGGGCTTCAACGTACCAGCTAGGAGACAATTCAAAGGCACGGTTGATTTCATCTAAGCCAGCAACCAGGTACTCATCCATCGGGCCTGTGCCACCGGCAACTAGGCAGTAGGTCACCATGCGGAGGTAGTGGCCGATGTCGCGAGAGCACTTGGACTTACCACGGCTGTCAGAAGCATACTGAGGTCCCTGCATTTGGGTGGTGTATGGGAACTTCTGATAAACCGCTTGGGCAGCACCATCAGTCAACTGCTGAGCTTTTTGGGTCAAGGCACGAGCAGCTTCCATGCTAGCCTGGGCGCGGTCGAAACGACCGTTAACGGCTTGCAGTTCGGTGTTGCCTAAGAAACGTCCTTGAGTATCAGCAGCAGCGATCGCTTCGGTAATTGGAGTTTTCATGATTGAGCTATTTCCCTAGTTCTTGGTTCGAGGTTTTCACAACACAGTAGTCAGGCGTTGCGTTTAGGCAACAGCAGAGGCAGCGCGGTCGAAATAACCAGCAAGTTCAGACATCAATTGGCTGCAATCGCCTTGGGTGATGCCGTTAGGGTCGTTAGCGATCTTGACGGCAGCATCTTTCATCTTTTGCACGCCAGCGGAAACAGAACCACCAGGAACGCCTAGGGCTTGATAGGTTTCACGCAGTCCGTTGAGGCAGCGGTCATCGAGAACGCTGGAGTCCCCTGCCATCATTGCGTAGGTAACATAGCGCAAAATGATTTCCATATCGCGCAGGCAAGCAGCCATCCGACGGTTGGTGTAAGCATTTCCACCCGGCTGGATTAGCTGAGGTTGCTCCTCAAACAATGCACGAGCCGCGTCAGTCACGATGGAGTTGGCGCTGCTGGTGATGCGGTTGACGGTATCCATGCGCTTGTTGCCACCTTCGACCATTTTGGTCAAGGCATCCAATTGTTCCATGCTCAGGAACTCACCTTTGGAGTCGGCTTGAGAAACAACCTTTGCAAATGCGTCTAACATGAAGGATTCTCCTGCTTCTTGATTGAATTGAGTGTGATTTTAAAAACAGTTTGGGCAGGTCAAGCTTATTCAAGACTGTTGAACTAGCTTTTGTAGTTGGGTTGGTTCAATTTTTAGACCTCTGCCAAACACAGTTTCAAGCTGCACATCAAGTAGTCTGCCATCTCACGAATGAGTGTGCAAACTAAGCGTCTTGAATTGTGAGAAAACTGTTTCTTTTTATGAGAAATGAGCAGACTTGATAAATCAGTATTGTGCTTAGCTTGTGTCTTTAATTGACCCCTACAGGTAACTTTTATACAACGCCATTGATGATTTATTCATTACGATTCGTTAAGTTTTATCTAGTTAGGGTTGGTAATCTCAGCAAACCACGGCGTAGCTAGGGTTTGACGGATAAAGAAGTCAATAGTTTTGTAACAGAAGTCTTTCAGTATTTATACTCAGTGACCTTGATTGGCAGCAGTTGAATTACTAAAAATTTACAAAAGCTTTGATAAATCTGCGGTCTGCTAGAAATTTTCCAAACCTGCTCAAGAAGTATTGTAAGTATTTGTAAAGATAGTTGACTTAGAGGGTATCGCTTCTGCGCCGGAGTACATTGAGCAGCGTGATAAATGTTGGGGGAGGGGAGGCGATCGCTTCCACCTCATCCCCCCTTAGGGGATGCTGTAACTTTAGTTTCCACGCATGTAGCGCTTGACCGGGTAAGTTAACCCCAACAGAGTGTCCAGAACTATACACAGGATCGCCCACAATCGGATGCCCTATGTAGGCACTATGAACCCGAATTTGGTGAGTGCGTCCGGTTTCCAACTGAAAGTGGATCAGGGTGTAGTTGCCCAAGCGTTCTTGAACTTGCCAGTGAGTAATCGCTAGGCGTCCACCCTTTTCAATTGGCACCACAGCCATTTTTTTGCGGTCAACAAGATGCCGTCCAATAGGAACATCAATGGTGCCGCTTTCTGTATCGGGGGCACCGTAGACAATGGCAAGGTACTCACGGCGGGCAGTTTTGGCTTTGAGCTGGGCTTGTAGGTGTTGGTGGGCAAGGTCGGTTTTAGCGACAACCAGTGCGCCACTGGTATCTTTATCCAAACGGTGGACAATGCCGGGACGTTGCACGCCGCCGATCCCGGCGAGGTTCTGGCAATGGGCGAGAAGGGCATTGACGAGGGTGCCACTCTCATGACCCGGTGCGGGATGGACGACTAAGCCGGCGGGTTTGTTGATAATGATCAGGCAGTCGTCTTCGTAAAGAACATCGAGGGGGATATCTTCCGGTTGCAGGTCGAGGGGCTGGGCTTCGGGAATGCTAAGGGAGATGCGATCGCCTTTTTGGACGATTACTTTTTTGGAGGTGCAAATCT
Organism: Kastovskya adunca ATA6-11-RM4; assembly: GCA_019359445.1. Lineage (GTDB taxonomy): Bacteria > Cyanobacteriota > Cyanobacteriia > Cyanobacteriales > Coleofasciculaceae > Kastovskya > Kastovskya adunca. The sequence goes on from JAHHHJ010000007.1 coordinate 99,053, forward strand.
GTTCATTGATTTGCACGTTGCCTGTCTCAATCAGTTTTTGCAGGCGAGAACGAGAGATGTCAGACAGTTGTTGGGAAAGATAGCGGTCGAGGCGATCGCTACTGGTTTCGACTTGGAGCAGGATGGGGGAAATTGTCACAGGAGAAGGATGAAGGGTGAAGTATGAAGTATGAAGGGTGAAGTATGAAGTATGAAATAGGCGATTGGAGTAATGGCTAATCGTTGTCAATTTTTCTCTCCCCCGCTCCCTGGCTCCCCGGCTCCCCGGCTCTCCGGCTCCTCATCACCCCATCACCCGCCAGCACTTTTCAGGGTGCCAAAATATCGTGCATCTTGACGACATTGCCGATGACAGCGATCGCGGGGGCTTCAAACTGGGTGGCTTCTACTTGCGCGACGATAGTTTCTAAAGTGCCAATGAGTTCTTCTTGCTCCGGTCGCGTACCCCACCGAATCAGGGCAACGGGGGTTTGAAGACTTAATCCTGCACCCGTTAATGCTTCTACAATGTTGGGTAAATTGTGGACGCCCATGTAAATAACAATGGTTTCAGAACCCTGGGCGATCGCCTGCCAGTTCACTTCTGAACGGTACTTCCCTATCGATTCATGCCCGGTTACAAAGGTGACGGAAGAACTGTGGGTACGGTGAGTTAAAGGAATGCCAGCATAGGCAGGGGCGGCAATGCCGGAGGTGACGCCTGGGATGACTTCCACCGGAACACCCGCCTTAACTAAGTCTTCCATCTCTTCACCGCCACGACCGAAGACAAAGGGGTCGCCACCTTTTAGCCGCACTACAATGGCTGCCGTCTGTGCCTTTTCAATTAGGAGCTGCGTTGTCTCGTGCTGAAATTTGGAATGACGCCCCCGCCGCTTTCCCGCGTCGATTTTTTCGGCTAGGGGGTTAATCATTGCCAAGATCTGTGGGCTGACGAGGGCATCGTAAATTACGACATCAGCACACTCTAATAATCCTTTTCCCTTGAGCGTCAGCAAGCCAGGGTCTCCTGGCCCTGCCCCTACTAGGTAAACCTTACCTAAACAGGCTTGCTGAAAATTTGGTTCGATAGTCTGGGTCATTGCTTGTCTGCTCGAAGGAATGCTGCTTTTAGAGTTAGCCTGTCAGTCGCTCAAACTTCTGTTAAGTCCACAACCAAATTGGCAAGTTCCATACTGGCACCAATGGGTTCGTGAAGACTTAGCTGCAGGTGGGGAAACTGGGCTTGCAGTTCGGCAACTGTTTGGGCGATGGCATCAGTAATTCCCCCCGCAAAGAGGAAGTAGGGCAAAATCGCAATTCTTTGCTGACCTGCCTCGGCTAAGGCAGTAATTTGCTCCTCTAGGCTCGGTGATACCGACCAGTACGCCGCTACTCCCCCCAAATATTCAGCGACGGCTTCTACGGGGGTATTACTTCCCGGACGGCGACTACCGTGGGACAACAAAACGAGCGCTGCCGATGCTTCTAGATTGATTTGATTAGCCAGTAGCGGCTTTAAACCGGGATGAGCGCCCAAGTGCGGTCGTAAGTTCAGTTTGATGGCATTGCCTAGTTGCTCTTGCGCTGTAGCTACTTCTGCCGGAATGTCTTCCATCACATGCACCCCAGGCAGCAGAAACAAGGGCAACAACTGCAAGCGACTGCACCCGGAGGTGAGGGCTTGGGAGCCAAATTCACAAATTTGCTGGTGTAACGGTAATGGCGCTAATTCTAAAGCGGCTGTTCCCACCAGAGGGTGCCAGCTACTACTTACCAGTACGACGCGATCGCCTTTTTGTTTTTGTAAAGCATTGCTTTCCTGAGAGGAGCTGACTTCACGATAATTTGGCGTCCAGAGCGCGTCCTCAGTTCCTAGTTGAGTACGTACCAGATCGGCTAGGTTGTCCATCGCCGCTTGGGGACGGGAATCGCGGCTCCCGTGAGAAATCAACAGATGAGCAGATAACAAAGGCAATGGTATGTTTTCTTACAAAACTTTGCTGTGTGAATAATTGTATCCTTTCTCGCTCGTGGGTTTTGTATCAAGTGTTTCTTTTAGGAAAATTTTGATAGTTTAATGCGGCTTTTTACGGGACTTTCTCAGGTGACAAGAGGCGATCGCTCAGAATGTTTCATCTTGCACGAATTTGCGGCTTTTTTAGCTGTAATTTCTGTAAAACCTGAAAACGGCTTTTCCTTTTCTTGCCAATCCCAATTATTCAGCTACCACAACTAAGTTTTAAGATAGGTACGCTTAAATAAAGCCAGCACAGGTGTAAGGTGAGCATTTCTAAGAAATAACTTTTGTCTAGTATTTCCAGCGCGATCACGAATAATACTCACCAGACATTTAATTAGCTCCGGCTACTTAAAACTCCATAAAAAAATGTAGCCAGGGATAAAACCTCCCTAGCTACTGCACTTAAAGGGCTATTACTCAACCCTTAAAAACTTATGTCTACCGTTGCGCGGGATTGGCAACATACTTAAAGTTTTCGTCCGAGTTCCAAGGGCCGCGCTCATCCTGACCGTTGGTAGATAAGTTGTAGTAAATATCTACCGTCTCGTCTGGCTGAACATTACCGAAGAAAGGATCGGTAAGTTTACCCATCGAATCCAGGGCTTTCATAAACATCTTTGTGTGGGAAATTTCCCGTGTCAGCAGATGCACCAGAGTTTCCTTAGTTCCGGCGTCAGGTGCCATTTTGACCAATGATTCATAGGTTTGACGTGCGCCCGCCTCAGCAGCAAGATTGGCTCGCAAGTCTCGAACAACGTCGCCCCCTTCATTTAAGTAAGCCGCTGTCCAAGCCACGCCTTGACTATCTAGAAAGTGTGGCCCCATACCGCGCACAGCAAATAGACTACTCTTAAAGGCTTCAGTTTGATCGACATTTTTAGTGTGAGATTCGATGAGTTTACCAACCATTTCCAAGTGGCTAAACTCTTCAATGGCGATATCCTGAAGCATGTCTTTGATACCAGCGTCTTCTACATGAAAAGACTGCACCCAGTATTGCAATGCGGCAGAAAGTTCGCCTGTAGCTCCCCCAAACTGTTCTAATAGTAGTTGAGCAAAACGTGGATTAGGCTCGTCAATCTTAACATCTTTAGCGATGAGTTCTTTTTTATGAAAAAACACGATTTACTTCCTACTTTTGAGATGATTTCTTTAAAGAAAAACCTAGAATTTGCGATTCTGAGTAAACAACAAATTTTTTGTATCTGTCGTCATATTTTCTGGTCACAGATTTAACAGTAAAGCACATATTTTCTGTTATCCTGCCTCTTAAGGCAGGCTTTGAGGTAAAAATTCCTCTATCGAAAGGCAAAGATGGGGAAAAAGGATAAAGGATGAAGTATGAAGTATGAAATTATGAGGGGTAAGAGGTAAGAGGTTAGGGGTTATCGCCTCTCCTCATTTCCCGTTCGGACTTCGCGGCTCGACGCTTCGAGAAGCCGTTCGGCTGACGCTCACGGCGGAAGCCTCAGCGACCACTGAGCTTCGCCGAACGTCTGAGCGCGGTTCCTGAGCACTTCGACCCTTCGGCAAACTCAGGGCAACGCAAGCGTTCGACTGAGCGCTCACGCCGAAGTCTCAGTGTTCCACCTGCCGAAGGGCAGTCGAACGCTGAGTTCACGTTGAAGCCTGTTCCCCATCACCTCATCTCCCACTCAGGACTCAGCACTCAGCACTCAGGACTTAAACACCCCCACACTGTTCCAGTTTGGCGGCTAAAGTGCCAGCGTGTCGCCACCATTGGTAGCCGCCTACCCAGCGGCGGGAGGGGAGATGTCCGACAGGGGAGGAATTGATGAAGTTGAAGGCGGAGTCGAGGTCAGGTGGGTTGTGGGTGGGCCAACCGATGCGATCGCAAAAACTGGGATAATCATCACCAACATCTCGATAAATCGCACTTTGTACGCTAAAGCCAAAGTGTCCGTTACTGTACTTCAGCCACAATTGGTCAATTGTCTGCAAATCTTCACAAGGTAATTTGTTGATGTCGCTGTTGTAGAGATATTGTCCCGGTAATTTGTTGACACTCTGACAGAGGATATTCCAGGTTTCGCTATCGGCGTCTTTCCATTTCCGTTTTGCCAGGAATTCTTGCAGCTTTGTGTAGTTAATGCCGTCTTTGGACGTTATCTGGGTATGGGTAGCAGACTGAAGGCGGGTTTTGGCAGTCAGTAAAGTGATGTTGTGTGGAGAAATAAGCTGAGTTTTGGCAGAATGCGGAAGCAGGGTTTTGGTAGCAGGTGGCTTTGTCTGCATCGCCTGCAAAACTTCGGCTGCACTTTGGAAGCGTTGACTAATTTTTCCTTGAAGTAATCGATTGAGAATTTGACTGAGGCGATCGCTAACAGGATTTTCTGGTAGTACAAAGTCACGCCACGCCCAGCCGTCCTCCACAATATCGAACATATCCAGGGGAGGAATGCCTGTGAGGAGGTGAATACAGGTGACGCCCAAGCTGTAGAGGTCGCTGGTAGGATGGGCTTTGCCTCTCGTTTGCTCCGGTGCCATATATTCTGGGCTACCAATGATTGTCCCTGTCTGGAGCAGTTGGGTGTGGGAAAAGAGTTTGGCGATGCCGAAGTCGATGAGAACGGGTAAGCGATCGCTTTGGCGGTGAATGATATTAGCGGGTTTGATATCGCGGTGGATAACCTGACGTTCGTGGATAAATTGTAGGACGGGTAGGAGGTTTTGCAGCAGCGACCAGATTTGGGCTTCCGTGTAAGAGCCTTGTTGCTGCAACTTGTTACCCAGGGTTAAGCCCTCAATTAATTCCTGTACGAGATAAAGCTGTCGGTCGTGTTCAAAGTGAGCGAGTAGTGTGGGAATTTGAGGATGTCTGCCCAACTGGTCTAAGCGCATTGCTTCCTGGCGAAACAAGGCGACGGCTTTGTTAAAAGTAGCGCGATCGCTAGAAGAAAAACAGAGTTGCTTGATCACACACTGGGGTCGAGAGGGAATATGTCCGTCAACTGCCAGAAACGTCTTGCCAAACCCCCCTTGACCAATCGGCTGCATCGGGCGATAGCGGTCTTTGAGTACCAACTGGACACCACAGTAGCGGCAAAACTGCTCTGTATCCAAGTTGCGAGGATTCGTACACCCAAGACCCACACAGTAGCTCATACTCCAGTCACCGCATCTGCAGCCCTCTTGTATTATTCTTTCCCAGTATTCCCGGTGTAGAGGCAAAGATGCTGCGAATTTAGGGAAAATTTACCGAGATTGGCGTTTGCTTTACAATTTTTCGGCTTGATAGGTGTAGAACTGTTGGAATGCGCCCACTGACTCAAATTGATAGGCAGGCAAAAAAGGCCCGACATTTAAATCGGTTTGATAGACGCTGAAGAGAAGGTAGTTCTGCCGCTGTGTCGTCTCGGAAATTATCTGCCGAATTTGAGGACGTCCCGTATCTACTAGGGAGACACATTGACGCTGGAGAAAGTTTTCAAAAGTATTCGGGATGTTCTGGGTACAGACTTCTTCCTTTAAATAGGTGGTTAACTGCTCAACAGCGTACTCCTCGTAGTTTTCTTGACCTGGATTGGTCAATGCCATAGCTCCTCCCACTCCAATTAGAGCTGTTCCGGCGATCGCTGCAACCACTTGTAAACCATTCATGCTGCTTCTTTGTTGAGATTTTAGGTATAGTTACACCCACCCCGGCTAAATTTCCGGTGAACTGAGTGAAAAACTAGATCAATGAACACACCAAATGTTATATTGAAAAATACAATGGCGAGCGTAGCCAAGTGGTTAAGGCAGTGGATTGTGATTCCACCACTCGCGGGTTCAAGTCCCGTCGTTCGCCCTCATTGTTCCGAACTTATAGATAAGAGGATGTAGCAAAGCAAGCTGCATCCTTTTTTTTGCCATCCTCAGATGCTAACGTCTCAGATCCCCAACTCCTTAGAGAAGCCGGGGATATTGACTTTACGAATCATTTAGAACCGCTATATATAGCCTCTCATTTAGTGAATTAGTATGAAGAATTGACTAAAAATAAATTTCCTAAAGTTTTATAAATACATAAAAAATTCCCCTCTTTTAGTAGAAAAATTTACCAAGAAAGGGGTAAGTAATAAATTTTGGTATGTTGACTATTTGACAGTGTAGGCATCAACGTCAACTGCATCAGCACTATACCCTTCAGCATCAGAAGCAACAGCTCCAGCATCCCGTGCCTTTAGACGCTGCGAGAGCATTTGAGAAATTTCTGAAATCAGCAGTGTCAAAATAACGCCGTCATCAATCCACCCGATTACGGGGATGAAATCCGGGGCAATATCAATTGGGCTAAAAAGATAAGCTAAAGACCCTAGAATTAACCACCAGCGATATTTGGGGTTACGGATGGTGCTGCGATACCAGTTATAAAGTGATTGGATTGAAAAATTATTCATTAGCAAACCATTTAGTTAGTTACTTTTATGCTTTTATATTGACAAACTTTGCTGATGAATTCTGGTGCGGATAACCCCCCTACTTTTGTCGAGTTTGCTAAAGGGGGCAGAGAAGGCATCCCAGTAGTTCAGCTCCCCGACTTCTCTCATAAGTAGGAGATATCGCCTTCAGTATGGGAGCGATCGCATTAGTAAGATAAACATCATTCGCGATCCCAAACTACCCGCGTTAGCCTTCGCTCAGCCTGATAGAGTACAATCCCTCGGTAATCAAGTCACATCCTGAAGAAAAACCTCCGTAAAATCGCGGGGCTTTTCCTGAATTGACAAATCCATCAGGAAAAATGATGTCAGTTCTACAGAGACTGATGCCGTCATGAACCCCATGCCTAAAGGCAGGGGCTTGTAGACTCCCCGACATTTTGAGCGGGATACAAGCCACAACATGACCAGCCTAAGACCTTCGAGGTCTACGTTTTCACGCGTCATGATACCTACAAATGCGTCGCTAGTTTGTAGCTCTATCGTTGGTTGTTAAACATCTGTAGTGGGTTAAGGAAGTGCAGCCAACCCAACAAGCCTGGAAAACATTGGCGAAGCGAACGTTACGAGCAATTAGAGGAGACGCAACAATGTCTAACTTTGTCTTTGTAGTGAGCTGGTTCGATTTGACCTGCAATTGATGCAAAACCCTGAAATCTCAGGTGTGGAGTATCAGCAGGGGGAACTTCAAGGCTACGAGGTTCGAGAGTATTTACTCGAAAAGTGGAACAGAAAATGTGCTTACTGCGGGGCGGAAAACCTACCGCTGGAAATCGAACATATTCAACCACGCTCTAGGGGCGGTTCTGACCGAGTTTCTAATCTGGCACTTGCTTGCCATCCCTGTAATCAAGCCAAAGGAAATCAGGAGGTTCGAGAGTTTTTGGCAGACAAGCCTGACTTGTTGAGCCGCCTTCTCAAGCAGGCGAAATCCTCGCTCAAAGATGCGGCGGCGGTCAACTCGACCCGATGGGCGTTGTTCAACGCACTGAAGGAAACCGGACTGCCTGTTGCTATAGGAACGGGGGGACAAACCAAGTTCAATCGCCTTCGACTCAAGCTGCCTAAAGCTCACTGGATTGATGCGGCGTGTGTGGGTCATGCGGTCACTGAGCCGCTTGCCCTGAGCAGTTCGGCAAGCTCTCTGTATCACCTTGCCGAAGGGTACCGAAGTGTCGATTCGCTCGAAGTGTTGACCTCAAAACCGTTGCTGATTGCGGCAAAAGGGCATGGAACCCGCCAGATGTGTGGCACTGATAAGTATGGGTTTCCCACACGGCATCGCTCACGAGTGCAGATTCACAAAGGGTTTCAGACTGGCGATATTGTTGCTGCAACCGTTACAACAGGTAAGAAAATCGGCTTCTATGTGGGGCGGGTTCTTTGCCGCGCTTCTGGCAATTTTGATATTGCCACTTCATCTGGAAGAGTGGCTGGTATTAGCCACAAATATTGCCAAGCAATTCACAAAAAGGATGGTTACTCCTATGGATTCTGATTCAAGGCGACTGAAGTCACTGCCGCTTTCCTCCCCATGTCTAAAGCTAGGGGCTTCTCGCTCGTTTTCTGGTGACTGTGCTTGGCAAGGGGCAGCTTATCTCTAAAATTGGAATGGCTGTCAGTTTTTTTCGGTATGGGGAATGTACGGAGGTACGAGTAAACCGTGAATATTTTACAAATCTTTGAAAGAGGCGGCGTGGCGATGTGGCCACTGCTAGTCTTATCAATCTTGGCACTCGGTACAATCATTGAGCGCATCTGGTTTTGGGCAAGCACTTTAACTAAGGAACGGCAGGTTGTTAACCGTGTCTTGGAGGCAACAGAACGCGATTGGGGCATGGCTGCTGAAATTGCCCAATCAGCGAGAAGACAGCCGATTGGGCGGTTTTTATATACACCTTTACGACTCGCTAACCCCGAGCCGGAAGTGTTTCGTCTGGCGTTGGAATCCGCAGCGGATGAAGAATTAGCAGGAATGCGACGGGGAGACAAGCTGTTAGAAGCTGTGATTGCTTTGGCACCCTTATTAGGGTTGCTCGGTACTGTTTTGGGATTGATTGAGTCCTTGGGTTCGATTCGGATTAGCGACCTTGGTACAGCGTCCACGGCAGGTGTAACCTTGGGAATTGGGGAAGCCCTGATTAGTACAGCGACGGGATTAATTGTGGCGATCGCGAGTCTCGCGTTTTACCGATTGTTTCAAGCGCTGTGGTACAACCAGGTGAAAGTTTTTCGGAAAGCGGGAAGCCTGTTAGAGCTGCGCTACCGAGAAGATTGGCCCCACGCCGATCTCACACCCAGACCTGTGAGTACAAATCCTGAGATTTCTGGTATTTCCGAAGTTCGGGAAAGCTAAAACTCAAGGCAGTACTATAGCGCTAGCCTTCTTGTGTAAGATGACCGCACCGCCCCAGGATTGATGTCTTTATGAAGAGTAAATCTCCTTCCGCTCCTTCTCCCCTTCCTCCACGCCCGCTGCGGCTTCAGATGGATCACCAGTCTGAAGAGGTTCGGATCGAACTGGTTCCTTTGATTGATGTCATTTTCTGTATCCTGACGTTTTTCATTCTGGCAGCAGTAGGACTGTCTCGCCAGCAGGCAATCAGTGTGGATTTGCCGAAAGCGGGTACAGGAACCTCGCAAATGCGGGAGCTTTTGATTGTTAGCCTGGATGATTTTGGGCAAATTTTTGTAGAACAACAGCCTGTAACGACAAGAGAGCAGTTTGAGCAGGCTTTGCAGAACTATCGCCGGATTAATCCTGATGGAATGATGGTGCTGTACGCCTCCAGGAACGCCAGTTACAACGAAGTTGTGCAGGTGTTGGATATCCTGCGGGAAGTAGGAGGCGATCGCGTCGGACTGGCAACCTTACCGGGTTCTGAGACCGCACCCCAACCAGCTCCCGGTGGAGTGCCTCCAGTTCCTGGGTCTGCTGATTTGACGCCGTATCCGAACTATACGCCCTTTGACCCGGCGCAACCACCATTTCCCGTCGCGCCCTTTGATCCCACCCAGCCTCAAATTCCGGCTGCACCAGGGCAACAGCTACCGGGACAACCGGGAATTATCCCTGGCAGTCCTCTGCCACCAGGGTCACCAGGAATTAGCCCAAATATCGCCCCTCTTCCTGCTCCTGGCGGTACTGCCACTCCTAGTACTAACTCGCCTTCTGGTGGAACCAACTCCACACCATAAAGCAGCGCAGGCTCTAGTCAATCAGGCAAATTTCTGTCGATTTATAGATGAAGTAAAAGGCTTTTTAAGCTTAGCGTTATGAGTAGATTGCCAAATCTTTTACAAATTTACAGAAATATAAGAAAGGAGCCTTAAAATTATGGACTTTGTTGGTATTCTCATTAGTTGGCTAGTAACAGCGGTAAGTTTGTTGCTGATCTCTCGGCTACCGATCGGGATTGAAATTGATAGCACCCAAAAGGGGTTAGCTGCCGCCGCAGTTCTAGGAGGTCTCAACGCCCTTATTCTGCCGTTACTTCGGATCGTGTTTGCCATTCCCAATCTTCTTACCTTGGGGTTGCTCTCTGGTGTCTTCGCATTTGTAATGAATGTGATTGTCTTTTCCTTGGCAGCGAAGTTGGTGGATGGCTTCCGATTACCCCTGGGGATTTGGAGCGCTGTTATCGGTGCGGTGGCACTAGCTATTGCTAGTAACCTAGTTGGCGGCTTATTAGTATAAGGCGGGTTGACTTAAGACAATAAAACCTAATTATTTAGCAAGAGCGGTTTACTCATAAGCCGCTCTTTTAGTATTAAGTTGAGTCACTCCTTCCTGATGGAAAGAGGGTAATTTTTAGGGGCACAAAATCTTAATTAACGGTGATTATCGCTCTTCCATCACTCTCGGATAAATTGACGAGTTTGCGAGGATACAGCCAACGGAAAATTAAGGTTTTACCCCAGACTGACAGAAGAGGGTTACAGCAGTCGCTACATAGGTTATGACATTCCTGATTTTCTAAAAGCAAGTGCTGGTTGAATTTGACTCAGGACTCAGGACTCAGGACTCAGAACTTTACTAGAGTTCGGTGTTAAGCCGGAACTTGAACTTTTTGACTACCCGCCAAACCGAAAGCCTCGTGAATGACTTTTAAAGCGGTGACGCCATGTTCTTTGGCTACAACACAACTAATTTTGATTTCCGAGGTAGTAATCATTTGAATGTTGATTTGATGTTTTGCTAGGGCTTCAAACATTTGGGCAGCGACTCCCGGATGTCCAATCATGCCCGCGCCAACGATACTGACCTTGGCAATTTCTGAATCCACTAGGATTTCACCACACTCTAAGTTGGGGGCTGCCTCTTGTAGCACCATCTTGGCTTCTTCAGCGTCAGCTTGTGCCAGGGTAAAGGCGATATCGCGGGTGGGAATGCCATTGATGATGCGACAGCGCTGTGACTGAATAATCATATCGACGCTGATGTTGTGCTTTGCCAGCAGTCCGAAGAGTTTAGCTGATAGACCAGGGCGATCGGGTACGTGGCGAATGGCGAGGCGGGCTTGGTTGAGGTCGAGGGCGACTCCTCGGACAGGGACTTGGGGAGTGGGGGCTGGAGAAGAGGAAACTTCCCGAGAAACTGGGGAAGAGTCGATTTGAAAGACTTGGCAAAGGGCAGAAATAGCGCGATCGCAATCATCCAGATCCACTACACAACTGACTTTCACTTCCGAGGTAGAAATCATCTGAATGTTGACTCCAGCCTCAGCCAGGGTGGTGAACATCTGCGCCGCTATTCCCGGACGTCCAATCATTCCCGCGCCTGCGACGCTAACTTTGGCAATTTGCCGATCGACCATTACCTCGGCTTCTTCTAGGGAACTAGGGCTGGTACGTAGGGCGGGAGCAATCGCGCTAGCCACCGCCTCGGCACGATTGAGAACATCTTTAGTGACAGTAAAGGCAATATCGTTGGTGTTGGTTTCGTGAATTGACTGAATAATTAAGTCAATATCCAAACTCTGACGGGCAATCTCACCAAACAGTCGTGCGGCTACACCAGGGCGGTCTGGCACCCGCAAGAGCGCCACTTTTGCTTGATCGCTATCAAATTCCACCGCATCCACGGCGTGAGCAATTTCTAATCCTTCTAGCGATCGCGGTTGCGGCATCGGGGAGACAACTTTGGTGCCGGGATCGTCTGTCCAACTCGACAGCACCACCAACAGCACCCCATAGTTTCGGGCAATCTCCACCGCCCTTGGGTGCAGCACCTTTGCCCCTAAGCTGGCAAGTTCTAGCATTTCATCGCAGGTGATCTCATCCATTAACTGGGCATCTGGTACCAGTCGCGGATCGGCGGTGAGAATGCCGGGGACATCGGTGTAGATTTCGCAGCGATTTGCTCTCAAAGAGGCGGCGAGGGCGACGGCTGAAGTATCCGATCCTCCACGTCCTAAGGTCGTAATTTCTAAATCCGTGGGGCTGCTGATTCCTTGGAACCCCGCAACAACTACGACTTCCCCGTTGTTGAGGTGGCGTTCAATGCGCTCTGTTTTAATTTCTAAAATCCGGGCGCGGCTATGTTCGGCTTCTGTGACAATACCTACCTGAGCGCCTGTTAATGAGATGGCAGGTTGTCCATGCTCCTGCAATGCCATACTCAATAGGGCAATCGTAACTTGTTCGCCCGTGGATAGCAGCATGTCCATTTCCCGGCGGCTGGGACGAGTAGCGATCGCATTTGCTAACTTTACCAGTCCATCTGTAGTTTTTCCCATCGCGGAAACCACAACCACCACAGAGTTTCCAGCCTTCACCGTCTTCATCACCCGCTGGGCAACGGCTTGAATGCGTTCTACCGATCCAACGGACGTACCACCGTATTTCTGGACTACTAGCGCCATAATTTCTATCTCACCACGATTCTTGTACTAAGGCTGGATTACCCCATTCACATCAATGCGATCGGCATCGCTGCTTAATACCAAATACCAATCAAACTATTAACTTATCAGAATCGATTCTGTTAAAACTGACTGATCTTATATTCTTTTGGTTGCTTATTAGCCCCTGTATCTGCCTGTAGAGGGGTTAAGTACAGATTTCTGACATTCTCAGGAAATCTAGCCAGTTTAATTTTGAAATGTATTCAGTAGTAGAGGTTAGGCGGCTAAAGCTCAGTACGATTGGTTGATCGTTACCGCCGCCGCGTTGTAGCTTTGCTAAGCTTGCCAGAATACATAGATGGCGAGGGTAACCAACAATCCCCGGAAGGCAAAACTCACCACTTTATCTGGCAATCTTGGCAGAAAGCGGGTACTGATTTGGGCACCTAAAAACCCACCTGCACCCAGCAGCAGTCCTTGTGTAAACAAGACATTACCTTCAATAGCATGTCCCACAGTGGCAGAGATTGAGGTAATCACAATAATGCCTAAACTAGTCTGAATTGCTGTTTTTAGCGATTCTCCTAGCAGTAAAATTTGCATCGGCACTAAAATTACGCCTCCCCCCACACCAAATAAACCCGCTAGCAATCCGGCAGCACTCCCCGTGCCAATCCTGGCAACAATGGGATTTAGCGGTAGGTTTAACTCGGAACTGGGGGATGAGAGAGAATTTGCTGTAACGCCTGAATCACTAGGAGATTGAAGTGCTTCTTTGTCTTTCAGTCGTTTACGCAGCCCCACCAGGTAAACGTTTAATAGCAGCAACAGCCCAAAGGCAATCTTTAATGTAGAGGCGGCAATTTGTGCCGTGAGAAAGGCACCCACTTGAGCAGTGATTAACGCTGGAAATCCAATACCAATTACTTGCTTAAAATTGATGTAACCCATCCGCCAGTTTTGAAGGCTACCAGAAATAGCTGTAATCACAATCGATAAATTGCTGGTAGCAACAGATTGAGTGTAGTCATACCCCAATGCTAGTAATAACGGCACCAGTACCGTACCACCGCCGATCCCTAAAAATCCTGCCAGAATCCCAGCAAATAAACCCGCACCAGCAAAAATTAATAAGTTAGTCATTCCTCTTTAGAACCTATCTAAGAAGTTTCATTGTTCTGTCTGGCCTTTGTGCTTAAGAACTTCTCAAATCTACAATTGTGTTTTAAACTTTCAGTTTTAAATGATAGGAAAAATATTATTTCTCTGCATTTTTTCGTTTTTATGATTCGTTTAGAAATTCCACAATAAGATTGCTATAAATTCTTAGTCAGAACAAACCCGACTAGTGCGAGTTTATCTAAGCTGATTGATAACTTCATTTTCTTGTCCCGCTACCCAGCTAGCAAAATGCTTGGCAAGAGGGGGAACGAAAACGAGCGGGTTGGTAAAGCCAGAGAAACTATAGGCTCCTTGAACACCATTAAGCGCTCCCACAACCGGAAGATTGTTGCTACTAAACGCCACTAAGCAATCATGCCAAATTCCAGGTAGTGCCTCTAGTGCGGGTAAGACTTTCCCGATGTGGGAACGAATTGCCGCTTCGCTTGCTACAGCATCGACTTGAGCCTCAGGATCGGTCAGAACGCGGCTCCACTGACCGATTCGCAAACTTCCATCTAGAAACTGGAGCGCCCCGACATCCAAAATCGGTGGAGCAGGTTCATTACCCGGTTCATCCCACAATGGCTCCACCGCCTCTGTGCTTGCTTTCGCTTCTAAGGCAAAACGCTTCGTAGTAGCTGGCATCACCATCGTCTGCAACTGAAGGTCAACAGGCGGCGTTTCAATCATTTCCGCATGGGTGAAGTAGAGGGAAAACTTGATACCTGCTTCTTGGAGGAGCCTGCGGCTAAGTCCCCCAGCACAAATGACGGTATTAGCCGCGTGATAGGTCTGTTCGGATGTTTTCACACCCAGAAGGCGATCGCCCGCTCGTACTAGTTCCACAACCTGAGCTATCTGAGGCTCCCCCCCATCTCGTTGCATGGCTTTTAGATAAGCCTGATTGGTTTTGTCGGGGTGAATATGACCGTGTCGAACACTTAGTGCTCCGGAAATTGCTGCGGGGTTCAGTAAGGGTTCTAGTTTGCACGCCTCTTCAACACTTAAGAGTTGGGGTGAAATGGCAAACTTAGCGTAGTCAGCCGCAATTTTTTCTGGATTTTCTTCAGTAGCAACGGTGAGCAATAAATCCAGTTCTCGGAATTGAGTATCAGCCTCTAATTCTGCCGATAAGGTTTGGTGGCGTGCTCTTCCTTCCTCACACAACCGACGAGTTAAGTCTGATGTTCCCGACCAATAGGCTAGTCCTCCGTAGCTGTAGCGCGTCGCCCCTTGCAGGGGAGCATTTTTTTCTAATAGAAGTACGCTAAAACCTTGTTGGACAAGTTCATAACTCAGCGCCGCTCCCGTAATCCCACCACCCACCACAATCCAGTCGTAAGTTTTCATCACATCAATACTAAAGAAGCTTACAGTTAGCAATTTAAGATTATGTTGCTGCAAAAATTAATGATAATTGGCAGAAACTAGGATTTATGCTACTATTAATTTAATCTTTTAAACATCACTTTATAATGAGATGTTGTGCAAAAATAAAATAGACAAAGACACTTCATTATAATGTTGTTAGAAACAATTATAAGATAAATAGCAACAAAAAGTTCAACTAATTAGTTTCTATAAAACGTCACTTTTATACGGGTTTTTCAATCAATCTTTTTTCAGGATATTATTGCAACCCTTTGAGCGCTAACAAAGCTGTACCATACGCCGCCTCAGTATGTACCGACTGCAACGTCTCTACTCCCAGATGATGCCGCCGGATGGCTGTCCATGTCGTATTTTTCGCCCCACCCCCAGCGGTGTAAACGCGATTTAACGGCGTCGCCCCCAACTGCTGCAATAACTGATAGCCCCGTGCTTCAATTCGGGCAATACTTTCGAGCAAGCCGTGGAGAAATTCCACAGGATTATCTGGGCGAGGTTCAAGGCGTGGAGGTAGGTTTGGGTCATTTATTGGGAAGCGATCGCCTTTTCCCAACAAGGGATAATAATCCAGTCGGCTCTCTTTTTGTACATCAATTTGGTTACTGAGACGTTCTAACTCAGCATCCGTAAAAAAGTGCCGCAACACCGCACCACCTGTATTAGATGCACCACCCACTAACCACAAATCGCCTAAGCGGTGAGAGTAAATTCCAAATTCTGGATCATCAACGCGAGTTTGACTTAAAAGTTTTAATACCAGAGTAGAACCGAGAGAAGTCACAGCTTCCCCTGGTGTTTTCGCCCCACTCGCCATAAAGGCAGCAATACTATCAGTAGTGCCAGTACAAACTATGCAATCTTGTGGCAGTCTAAAGCGATCGCTTATTTCCTTTGTCACCTCACCTACTGGCGTTCCCGGTGGCAGAACTTGCGGGAGTAATGGACTAAATGCTTGCTGTTGCAACCAGTCAGGATAGCGCAGGTTTTCGACATCGTATCCCAGCTTTAAGGCATTGTGGTAATCGCTAATGCCTAAACGTCCGTGTAAGAGAAAGGATAACCAATCAGCCTGATGTAAAAAGTAACCGATCCTCTTTTCCCCGCTTTTGTAGGGGAGGTGAGGAGATATCTCTTGCCACCACAGCAGTTTGGCAAGGCTGGAAGTGGCGCTAATAACCGGATGATTAGGAGGAGCAATGGCTTTTACCTGGTCTAAGACAGCTTCTCCTCGCGCATCGTTGTAGAGAATCGGCTCATCTAACGGTTTGCCTGCATCGTCGCATAACAGAACAGTAGAGGAAGTTCCGTTGATCGCGATCGCTTTAATTTCTCTCAATTCTCCAGGAATTTTTTCCAGGAGGGAAAATAATGCCTTCTCCCATGCAACGGCTGTAGGAGTACGGCGTACCGCCTGTTTACCTGAAACCGCCTCAAAGGAACACTGCGCTTCAACTTGGCTAGTACCATCCGCATCAATTACCACAGCGCGTGCGCCAGAGGTACCAAAGTCAATTCCGAGGTAAAGGGACATAGGAATGCTTTAACTGTTTTTATAGTGAAATAGTAGCCACTCCCTTGGGAAATTTAACAATGGAACAGCCGCCAAACAGCTAGCCGTCAAGCGGTGGGAGTCGAATATTGACCCAAACGAGCTGGCTTAAGGTGTGTCAGTGAGCAATGAGCCTAATGCGCTCTTCTGCGTAAATGCGATCGCGTCGGTTATTCTTAGCACTAATCCGCTATTTATGAGCTACAAAAGGACGAAAATCACCTGACGTTTTAGCTTTTAACCGACTTCTTCATCTTTCCTAGCAGCTTACGGCGAATCTTATTCTTATAAACATTCAGCAAACTATAGGAATCCTCTAACGCCAACACCGTATCTGCCGTTATACCTGTATAGCCGCGATCGCTCTGCAAAAACTGCCGCCGACAAAAATTCATTGGTTTAGCGTAGGCTTTGGTCGTTAATAGCCTTGGTTTTGGCCCGCACCAGTGAATAACTGTGGCTTCTTCTCCCTGAACAATAGGGCCAGATTCCTTGACTGGGAAACGCTTTTCTAAATCGTTCCACTCAAAATCTGGAACAATTAGTTGCATATCTTCATGACCCAAACGAATTTTGCCTGCGTCTAAAGCACGAAAGAGCATAAAGTTCAAAAATCCCATTTCTCCATATTTAAAGATGCCTGGATTTTTTTCTGTGAAATCCAGAATCTCTATATATTCCTCTAAACTAAAAATTCCTCGCGTTGCAAAAAATGTCCCCGTGCAGAAATACTTATCCCGATGCGATCGCCAATTAAAATCAGGAAAGTGTTTTTCAATTCCAGCAATATCAAAGAAAAATTCTGTTACAGCTTCATCTGAGTAGCTATAACAAGGTTGATCGATAACTACATTAAAGTCCTTGAAATTGGCAAACCTCAGGATATTACCCCAGACATTGGTATCGGCATCAAGCACTAAAAAGTGTTTCCATGGGCTTTCCCAAAAGGCAATCATTTTGGTTTTGCCCCAGCCAAAACTACGTTCTCTGAGAATTTTACTCTCGACATTGTTATGGTTGATGACGCGAACTCCGTAGGCTTTTTTTAATCCCTCAGTAGAAAAAGTCCCATCGACAATCAAGCAAATGGGCACGTCTCCGAGAAAATACCGAATACTGGCACAGCAGCCTTTCGCAAATAAGTAATCCTGATAACAACACGCAACAATGATGCCAAAATCTTCCATAATTACTTGCCACTTGGGCCCAAAGAGGTAAAAGTTGGGAATTTTTAGTCTATGCAGACTAGAGTAACTTAAGCTAATATACCTAGAGATAGATATAAGAACTGTAGTTTATTGTTTCCAAGGGTCGTAGCTATTGTTCAATTTCTTTGAGGAGAATGAGACAGACTACTTCTAATAAGGTGGTTTAAGCTTGTTATAACTGATAATTAATTCACTGTTGGTGTGGTAGTAAAAGGTGGACCTTTGGACGCATGAACCGCGATCGCATAGCAGCATTATTAACCTGTCATAACCGCAGGCAAAATACACTAGATAGTTTAACCGCACTTTTCAATCAGGAACTGAATGACGAGGCGACGCTGGATGTTTACCTAGTAGATGATGGCAGCACTGATGGGACAGCCGAAGCGGTGCATCAGGCTTATCCCCAAGTCAAGATTCTTCCAGGAGATGGCAGCCTTTTTTGGAATGGAGGGATGAGGCAAGCATTTGCGGCGGCGATGCAGCAGGACTACGGTTACTACCTCTGGCTCAATGACGACACAATCCTTTATCCCAAAGCCGTTAGCAATCTTTTCACAGCTCTCCATAAGGTAGCAGAACAAGGAGAAGAACGAGCAATTATCGCTGGGTCTACCCGTGACGCTAGCACAGGTCAATTAACCTATGGCGGCGTAGTCCAGCGCAGTTGGTGGCGACCAACCAAGTTTGACTTGGTAGAACCGGGCGAACAACCCAAACGCTGCGACACCATTAACGGCAACTTTGTCTTAATTCCCCGTAACGTTGTACAAGTTGTTGGCAATCTCGATCCTGTTTTCACCCACTACGCAGGGGATTGGGACTATGGTCTACGTGCCAAGAAACAAGGTTGTAGCGTCTGGATTGCGCCGGGATATGTCGGCACCTGCTCCCAGAATTATCAACCGGGTAAAGAAACATCAGCACACATAAATCCTAGTGAAGGGTTTAAAAAAATTACTCAACCCAAAGGTTTCGCCATCAAAGACCAAACGCTTCACCCTTTGGGAGAATGGAAAGTTTTTGCCCAAAGACATGGTGGTTTTTTATGGCCAATTTATTGGTTAATTCCCTATCGGAGATTGCTGCGAATTTCCCTCTTTGGGCAACTACAAAGAGAATAAAGTAATCAGAAAATTACTATTATTGATCGGCTGCAAATGATTTGTGATGTAGAGGGGACTGAAGGTAAACACAATGGATGAAGAGCTTCGTGTAGCTTGGTTGGTTCCCTCTGTAGAATTAGGAGCATACTGGCAACCTGTTCTAGCAGAATTTACTAAAGTCTTTAAAAATACAATCTTTTATACGGGTTTAGTTTGGCCAGGGTTTGATCTCCAAGTCCCCGGTGCAGATGTAATCAAACTCGTTGGGGAAATGAAATCCCTAGAAATCACAAAGACGGAAGGATATAGTCGTCGAGTGATGCTGGTATCTCCTGGCATCATCAATAAGTTGTTGCAGTTTAAGCCGCAGATTGTTTTGGCTCAGGCTTACTCACTCTGGACGTTGCTGGCAGTATTGTTGAAACCGTGGGGCAAGTGGCGGTTGATTATCATTTATGACGGTAGTTCCCCAAATTCTGATTTCCGCGATTCATCCTTGCGTTCAGCGTTTCGACGCTTTATGTCGAGCCATGCAGAGGCGTTTGTTGCTAACAGTTACGCGGCAAAAGATTATCTGATTGGAGCGGTAGGAGCAAAGCCAGAAACGGTCTTTACGAGAACGTACTTAGTGCCGGATGCTAAAGCTTTGCAACAAAGCTATGAAGAAAGCGCGATCGCCAGTTTAGAATTACAACGCCCGATATTTCTATATGTAGGGCGAATAACTCCTCGAAAAGGCCTGCAACCGCTGCTAGAAGCTTGTTCGCTTCTACAAGCTCAAGGATATCGCAACTACACCCTCCTCGTGATCGGAACAGGAGAACAACGCCAGGAGCTTGAAGCTTTCATCAGGGATCGCGAGCTAGAAAACCAAGTTCAGTGGTTAGGCTGGGTCGAGTACGGACGTTTGGGTGCTTATTTTCAACAGGCAGACGTTTTCGTCTTTCCCACATTTGAGGATATTTGGGGCATGGTAGCGCTAGAAGCGATGGTTTTTGGCAAGCCTGTGCTGTGTTCTCAATGGGCAGGAGCGGCGGAAATGATTGTTGAAGGCGAAAATGGTTATATTTTTGACCCCTATGATGCTGATAAGTTAGCAACTGTTATGCGTCGTTTTCTAGACAATCCTGATTTAATCACCTCAATGGGTGATAAGTCACAGCAGCTAGTTTCCCAAACAAATCCCGCCTCTGCAGCTCAAGCTTTTGTCGAAGTAATTTCGTTTACTTTGAACAAAAAATAAGTTCTCTTGGATTTTTTTTCAACCCATCACTTTTTCGGAGGAAATGTGAGCACTGTCATCATCACTGGTTCAGCAGGTCTAATTGGTTCTGAAGCCACAACTTTTTTTGCTCAACAAGGCTTTGATGTCGTTGGCATTGACAATGACATGCGTCGGGTGTTTTTTGGCGAAGAGGCTTCTACAGCCTGGAACCGACAACGCCTTGAGCAGACGGTCGGCTCGAATTACGTGCATGTGGAGGCAGATATTCGAGATGTTGATGCCATCACTAAAGTTTTTGATCGGTATCGTACAGATATTGCCTTAATTATTCATACAGCCGCTCAACCCTCTCACGATTGGGCAGCCCGAGATCCGGTGATGGATTTTACGGTGAATGCTAACGGGACATTGAATTTATTAGAAGCCACACGTCGTTATGCTCCCGAAGCGGCGTTTATTTTTACCTCTACAAACAAAGTGTATGGCGATACACCTAATCGCTTACCCCTGGTGGAATTAGAATCTCGCTGGGAAATTGAGCCAACTCATACCTACAACCCTGGTATTCGTGAAGATTTGAGCATTGACCAAACACTGCACAGTTTGTTTGGTGCTTCTAAGGTAGCCGCTGATGTCCTGGTGCAAGAATATGGGCGTTATTTTGGGTTGCGTACTGCCTGCTTTCGAGGTGGCTGTCTGACCGGGCCCAACCACTCTGGAACCAAATTACATGGATTTCTGGCTTATCTAATTAAGTGTGCGGTCATAGGCACGCCTTACACGGTGTATGGCTATAAAGGAAAGCAAGTTCGGGATAATATCCATAGCCAAGACTTAATTCATGCTTTTTATGAATTTTTTAAAGCTCCAAGAGTTGGAGAAGTCTATAACATGGGCGGTGGTCGCTACAGCAACTGCTCAATGCTAGAAGCGATCGCTATCTGCCAAGAGATAATTGGCAAAGAAATGCATTGGACTTATTCTGAACAAAATCGCATTGGAGACCATATCTGGTGGGTTAGTGATAATGGCAAATTTGCCAACCACTATCCCAATTGGAAGTTGGAATATAACGTGGCAGAGATTTTACAAGAAATCTACAACTTCAACCATGAGCGCTGGCAAAAAGAGGCACTTTCATGATTAATTCAGGTAAGCAATGTATGGCTGGCGTTCGGTCTCGGCAATCAGAAATACTAATCGATGCTGGAAAGCATAACGTGATCGGGATTCAGGTTGATGCCCTTGATTATCAATCAGCCGTCAACAAAATCATTACTGCGGCTCATCAGCACCAAGCGATGTCTGTTTCTGCGTTAGCCGTTCATGGAGTGATGACAGGCGTTCTTGATAAAACTCATCGCTATCGTCTCAATCACTTCGATTTAGTTTGCCCAGACGGACAACCTGTACGCTGGGCACTAAATTTACTGTATAAGACGCGGCTGAGGGATCGTGTCTGTGGCCCTGCCTTGATGCTGCAAGTGTGCGAGCGAGCCGCTCAAGAGGGATTGCCCATTTACTTGTACGGTAGTCGGACGGAGGTATTAGAGGCGCTGTGTAAAAATTTGCGATCTCTCTTTCCGCAATTAATTATTGCTGGCTCTCAACCATCACGCTTTCGACAAGTTACGGAATCAGAAAAAGAGGAAATTGCCTCAGTTATTCGTAACAGTGGGGCAGCGATTACCTTTGTTGGTTTAGGTTGTCCCCGGCAAGAAGTGTGGGCTTACGAATATCGTGACACACTATCCATGCCCGCGATCGCGGTTGGTGCGGCGTTTGATTTCCATGCAGGTAACGTACCCCGTGCTCCTGAATTTATGGCGCGAAGTGGTACCGAATGGATTTACCGCCTGCTACATGAGCCTAAACGCCTATGGAGACGATATATTCTCCTCAATCCGCTCTACATTTTGCTATTCATCTTGCAATGGTTACGATTGACCAACTTTGATCCAACCAAAGCCACTCCTCCTAACCAGGACATGCGTTATGGCTAAGATCCCAGGTTGTGGACACAAATCCTCCTTAAAAACTAAAATCCTTTGACTAAACTCGCCTCTAGGGCGAATCTCTAACAGTCAATTGTTTTTAGTGCTAAAGAGAAAACTATTAGCCCTTAGCTAGTTTGTGTGTCAAGCCCAAAATGATTCTGCACAATTTCTAAGATTCGCTCGGCAGACCGACCATCTCCAAAGGGATTAATCGCGTTTGCCATCGCTTTATAAGCGCCTGTGTCGCTCAGTAACTGACTAGCGGCGGCTGTAATTTCCGTGGGACTCGTTCCTACTAATTTTGCCGTTCCCGCGTCAACGGCTTCGGGTCGTTCGGTCGTTTCCCGCAGGACTAATACGGGCTTTCCTAAACTCGGTGCTTCTTCCTGCAATCCCCCGGAATCGCTCAGCAATAGGTAACAACGCTGAATTGCTCCTACTAGTTCGGCATAATCTAACGGCTCAGTCAAAAAGACTCTGGGATGGTCGCCTAAAGCCGCTTGTAGAGGTTCGCGGACTGTGGGATTGCGATGTAAGGGGAGGAGTAAAGCTGTATCGGGAAATTTATCTAAGATTTGTAGAAAGCCTTGAGCGATACCTTGCAGAGGTTCACCCCAGTTCTCGCGTCGATGCACGGTGGCGAGGATGACGCGATACTGCTCCCAATCCAATCCGGGGATATTACACGGAGGCTGACGTTCTGCCACAGTTAACAAAGCGTCAATCACAGTATTGCCAGTCAGGTGAATTTTGCCAACGACTCCTGAGCGCTTGAGATTTTCGACAGCTAAGGTGGTCGGTGCAAAGTGTAGCTGTGCGAGTTGGGAAATCAGACGGCGATTTGCTTCTTCTGGATAGGGATTGTATAACTCGTCGGTGCGTAAACCTGCTTCTACATGACCAACTGGAATTTGCTGGTAAAACGCGGCTAGGGTAGCGGCAAAGGCTGTGGTTGTGTCTCCCTGAACGATCACTAAGCGAGGCTGAATTTGCTTAAATACTGTTTCTAATCCTTGCAAACTACGACAGGTGATGTCGGTCAAGGTTTGCTTTTGCTGCATGATTTCTAAATCCCGATCGGCAGTCAAGGCAAAGATCTGCATGACTTGCTCAACCATCTCCCGATGCTGACCCGTTAGTATGACTTGGGTGTCGAAAAGGGGCGATCGCTGAAATTTTTGAATAACGGGTGCCAACTTAATCGCTTCGGGACGGGTTCCCAAGATAATGCACGCTGATAGCGGCGATCGCGTCATAAAGATTTATTCGGAGTGTAGTTAATTAAATACTCCATCAACTTTACCAATCCTCTGCTCATTGTTGTGAAAAGTTGGGCATAAAAAAACCCGGTTTTTACCGGGTGACAGAACTGTTGTATTCAAAACTTAATAATGGAATTCAAGCATAAGCAACAGTTGTTCGTAAGCCCCAAGCAATTTTTACTTGAGGAGATTGCAGGTGAGGGGGCAAGCTGCATAAACGGAAGTATACAGAGCATTTTGCTCACCATGCAGCCAATTTAACCAGCGCACTTCTTCAGGATTTACACCTTTGAGAGCTAGCACTGCTGCACCCATTAAAACGGCGAAAACATTAGCGCCAATCAAGCTACCAGCCACCAGCAAAACGGCACTCACTGGTAATACAGATTGCAAGGCGATCGCCAGCAGTGAGCCAACGGTAACCATTAATACAATCAGAGGAAAACCTACAACTAGTAAGCAAACCGCTAGAGTAAAAGCCCAAATTAAAAAGCTTTTAACCATTGCTAAAGAGTAGGTTTTTGTAAAGTTTTCTTGTGAAGTAAATTGCATGATTTTTTCTCCTAGGGTCAAAATTTGATTTGATAAAGTACGAAAAAGACCGCTTGTTGATCCTTATGAATCAAGCTTAGTGAAAATCAGTATAGGTAAAGTCTTGATGAAGATGAGCTTAAATACAAGAAAATTTACAGTCACTTCCGGATATTTATGGTTGCTTAATTCTTACAAAAAGCTCAGTTTCCGTAAAAACCAATACAAACAATCTTTCAAAAGGTATAAGTATTGCCTCATGTCCTTTCTCTGCCTTTGAGAAGCATCAACTGGAGCAAGACTTCAATGGACACAGGAACTATATGAAGCAATTATACGAGCCGACTTAACACTTCTTAAGAATTTGCATAGATATTCTCATAATTGTATTGATACATTAATATCCGACAAATTCAGGGCATAAGTTGATTTTTAGCGACTTTTACCCGTTTAACTATAATTGGCAGGCAGTTTAGTATTGTTGTGAATGAATGATAGTGAGGTCTATTTCTAGGGAACACTGTAAAGAAGAGTATCCAAAATCTCCTCCACTAGTACTAAGTTGCACTTGAAATATGACAGATTTAACACGTCCGCCCATTGCACCACCACCACCTCAAGCTCAGATTCCGCCTCCCCCTCCCCCTCCTAAAGGTACTGCGGCTCGAGATGTGGCGACTTCAGCGACACAACGAGCTCCTTCACAAACGCTACAACAAGCGCCAGCAGGCATTAACCGTAATAGTGCGGCTCCCCCTCCCCCTCCTCCCCCAAAAGCGGGAGCTGCCGCCGCAACCATGGTGAGTCGGGTACCCAATCGTGGCCCGGTTCCCTCCCCTGGACAACCAACTTTGGCGAGCTTAGTCACCGAAGCACATAAAAAAGGATTCTCAGATATTCACGTTGGTGTGGGTGAAATCCCGCGTTTCCGCAACCGAGGTGAAATGGAACTCACGGATTATCCTCTGACGGATGAGGCGACCTTCATGAGTTGGTTGCGGGAAGTCTTAACTGATGAAGAAATTCGTCGCTTTCAGGATAATTTAGAGTTTGATGGTGCCACTCAGTACGACTTTGCGCGGGTCAGGATTAATGTTTTCGATTCTCTGACGGGTTCAGCCATGGTGATGCGACTGATCCCGCTGAAAATCTTGACGCTTGAAGACCTGAGATTACCTGCCGTATTAAGAGATATTTGCCATTACCATAAGGGTCTGATTTTGGTGACAGGGCCAACGGGTTCTGGTAAGTCCACCACGATGGCGGCAATGGTTGACTACATCAATAAGGAGATGCCAAAGCACATTATTACCATCGAAGACCCGATTGAATTTGTTCACAAAAGCCGCAAGTCTCTCATTAAACAGCGGGAAGTAGGAATTCATACCCTGCAATTTGATAAAGCTTTAAAGGCGTCATTGCGGGAAGACCCTGATTTGATTCTGGTCGGGGAAATGCGGGATAAGGAAACAGTTAATACAGCGCTCAAAGCAGCTCAGACAGGTCACTTGGTGATGGGAACCTTGCACACCAACAGCGCGGTGAAGACGATTGAGCGGATTCTCAATCTATATAATGCTGACGAACAGCACGCGATGCGGATTGCGATCGCTGAATCTTTAGTTGCCGTCATCGCCCAAGGATTGTGTCGCACCACTGACGGCAAACGAGCGGCTTTCCACGACATCTTAGTTAATACAGAGACAGTCAAGGATTATATCCGGCAGGGTAAAAACGATGAGATCGTAGAACTCATGTCTGAGGGTGACTTTGATGGCATGATTACGATGAATAAAGCCCTACTGCAGTTGTATCAGGAAGGACGCATTACGGAAGAAACAGCTCTGGAAATGTCGCCCACCCCTAACGAGATGGCTCAATTCCTCCGGGGTCGCCTGTAGTAAGACGTAAATATTACGTAAATATTAAAAATAAAAGGTAAAAGAAAGAACTGTAATGCTTTCTTTTACCTTTTGTTTAATCTCATTTAATTTTTCAACGCCGAAGGATGCTAGCTAGGCGATCGCCTCCGTTGATACCAAGCTCCCTGGCTGCACTAGGCTACTATGATTGAACGCAAATCACGATGATTAACGGCTGTTCACTGCCAGTTTGCTCTTGAACTCCCACCCATCTCACTTTCCCCATCTGTTTAAAGGTATCGCCCTATTTACACCAGGGGGAGATCTAATTTACTGCATCGATCCCAGTAAAAAAAAGCGTTGGCACCTACAGCTATGCGCTACTTTACAAGAATTACTAGGACTACCAGAACCCCCTCATTTTTTAGTACCGGGATACACCGCCACCTTTGATCAGTGGCTCGACCCCCAAACTCAGCAGTTACATTGGTCAGCGGAAATTTCTCTACTGGTAAAGCGGCATCAGGAATTGCTAAATGCCGTGTTCGGAATTAGTCATCTCACCTGGCAGGTTACTCCTTGGCAGGAAAAGTTTTGCAATCCTATTGTGTTAGAAACCTACCGGAGTCAGTTTCCCCAACTCTGGGAAAACCATGATCTGATTGTGCGTCATGAGTACAACGGGCGCTTTTCTCGCTCAGAGACAAGACGCTCGTCACTTCCCTGGCAGAATCTTTCTGGAGAAAATCAAGTGGCGATCGCTGACGATGCTGCCTCAACGACCTCATACAATCAGCTAGAAAGCATTACCCCCCTTTCTCCAGCACCAGTAACCAGAGCTTATGTATTACGTTTATTTGTTTCTGGTCATAATGCCGCAACAGAAGATAGCCTCAAAAAATTACATCAGCTTCTAGAACAATCTTTAACTCATCCCTACACCTTGAAAGTAATCGATATCTTTAAGCATCCAGAGCAGGCAGAGGCAAATCAAATCTCAGCGACCCCCACATTGCTGAGAGTTTCGCCCCTACCAGTCCGGCGGCTTGTTGGTGAGTTCAATGATGCCGAGAAAGTCATCCGCATCCTGAATACACTAGAATCATCAGTTAATTTGCCAGAGCTTTAGCTAGAGAGAAGTCAATCTATCTCCTCCTCTGCCAAAACAGATCAATTAAATGGCTAGTAAATCAAGCAGGCGTCGCGGTAGGTAAGCAAACATCCGGAGCGCATAACCCCGGAAATTCTAAGGTTGTAACATTTAGAGTGCCTAACTCAATGCGACGGATGGCGTGATTATTGGTATCTGCGACAAAAACCTGGGCAGCGATCGCACTCATCCCTGAAGGTTCAAAAAAGCGTGTTGCTGTACCTTGACCATTTTGAAGTCCTGCTGTCCCGTCACCCAGCACCGTCTGGCAATTACCTGTATGGGGGTCAACTCGTTTGATTTTATGGTTATAAGTATCTGCAACCCAAAGATAGTTTTGCGTATATTCAACCCCCAGACAGTGCTGCAAGCGGACATCCGAGCCATCGCCATCCACATCGCCAAAGCCGAATAGTCCGCCACTGCCGCACACTGTACGTACAGGAAGATCATTCACTAGACCGACAGCCCGAATTGAGCTGACTTCACTATCAGCAATATACAACTCTCTTCCGTCCGTCGCGATGCCACTCGGTTGAGCAAAAACAGCTTCTTCGAGTGATCCGTCTACGCAGGCTTCGCTACCTGTACCCGCATAGGTTTGGATAATGCCTGTTTCGAGCTGCATTTCCCAAATTTGGTGCGCTCCTGCCATGGCAATCAGCAAGCGGTCTCCAAGTTTTTCTAAATCCCAAGGAGAATTCAAACGGATCTCCAAAGCTGCACCCCCATGGGGACGGATAGAATGACTCTGTTCCCCAGTGCCAGCGATCGTTTTAACACATTGGTTTTTCAGATCAATTTGGCGTAGAGCGTGGTTTTCTGTATCCGCAACATAAAGCAGATCATTTTCTACATCCAACGTCATACCTTGAGGCGAGGAAAACCGAGCATCTGTATACGCACCATCCGTTAATCCTGCTTTTCCTGTACCAATAATGTGTAATACCTCACCCGTCAGCGTGCTAACAACAATTCGGTGATGACCGCTATCAGCAACAAAGAGGCGATTTTTTGATTCATCTGCCAGGACTTTACCCGGAAATGCCAGTGGAGTGGCTAAAGGTTGCCGCTGTTTTTCTAAAGTAAGGCTGAGTTTGCCAAAATTCGTCGTACCTTTTGCTTGATGTTCGCTGAGCATTTCCCCAACGAGCTGGTCAAGAGTCTCCTGGTTCCCTTCACCGGAGAGGTGACCAATTACATAACCTTCCGGATCAATCACCATTAAGGTCGGCCAAGCCCGTACAGCATACTGCTGCCAAACCTGAAAATTGCTGTCAACCAGGACAGGATGCTCAATGTCATAGCGTAGAATCGCCTGACGGATGTTTTCTGTTTCTTTTTCGTTATCAAATTTGGCGGAGTGGATGCCAATAACCGTTAGGCTATCTTGATATTTTTGTTCCAGGTATTTCAATTCTGGAAGGACATGCAAGCAGTTGATACAGCAGTACGTCCAGAAGTCGAGGATAACCACTCGTCCTTTGAGATTTTTTAACAATATTGGGTGGTCTGTATTGAGCCAGGGTTTATCTTGAGGTAGTTCTGGCGCTCGAACACGAGAGGGCATTGAGTCTCCTTAGTAGTTTGCGTGAGGCGAAGCTTACCTTTGGCATCGCCAATCAAGTTACACTTCTTTACCTTAGCGAAACTCAACACACCGCCTTGGTGCTACAGCAAAGTTCTGAGTCCTGAGTCAAACAGCACACTTGGTTTGGGGAATCAGGAGTGTCCTAATCTATATGGCAAGTGCTATAGAACAATTTTTTTTATGAGGTAAGCAATAGAAAACGCCCTAAAAAATTAGTGGGATGGGCATCTCGCCTATCCCACCAATAAACCTAATTAGAAAACGCTAAACATCATCTGTGTTACGGGGCTACTTCTTCCTCTGTCGATTCCGTTGCCTCTGACTCTATTGGCGTGGAATTTTTGCGGTAACGTGCCGGGATATTAGGCTGCTCAGGTGCTTGAATAATTGGCAGCTTCTGAACAGGAGCTGAGGAAGGAAGCAACAGTTCTTTTATATCCAGTTTCGGTGCAGGTGACAGATCAGGACTGATTGATTCTGTGGCATCCGTTGGCGTTGTCACTGTCTCATTTTCCTGAGGTGCTGTTTCAATCTCAGGTTCTGAAATCACTGGAGTGTCTGTTTCTGCTGGCTCTACCTGTTCCGGTAAAGGAGTTTCCATAATCTCCGGTAGAGTTGGCTGTTGCTCTAGGCTAGGGGCAGCAGGCGGACGGCGGAAGCGATTGAAGAAGCCATCAGATTGGGGGGTTTTGGGTGATATCGGTTCACTCGGTATCGCTTCCTCGGTGGGATTTGGTTCTACTGGAGCGATTGATGGCTCTATCTGCTCCGGTAGAGGAGTTTCCATAATCTCCGGTAGAGTTGGCTGTTGCTCTAGGCTAGGGGCAACAGATGGACGGCGGAAGCGATTGAAGAAGCCATCAGATTGGGGTTTTTCCGGCGAGGCGGGAGTAGGTTCTATCTCCGGTGTTATTTGTTCTTCTGGAGACGTCGGTAGCTCGCTGGGGATGACTGAATTTTCCGGTTCTGGTGTCTCTTCGAGTTGAGGTGTAGGCTCAGGTACAACTGTGAACTCTGGTGAAGGCGCTTCCAGTACTTCGGGCAGTTCCGGTTCTGGGCTGGGTTCAACAGCCGGACGACGGAAGCGATTAAATAAACCACCCGATGGTTTTTTATCGACTTTTTGAGGTTCAGTCTGTGGGGTTTCTTCTAACGGTGTTGTGGGTTCAGTAAGGGGCGGTATTTCTTCTTCCGTAGGGATAGGTATCGGCGTCGGGGATGGCTCAACGGTCGGTACAGTTGGTATTACCTTACCCTGATAGTTCGGCTCTACAATCCCACGAGCGTCTGCTGTGGAGAGTTCGCCGCGTAATAGCCGTGCCAAGGGATCTTTTCCTTTCGGCTTGTAGTCAACCAACCGCACAGTATTGTTGAAGGTGTTATTGACGGGATTTCCCTGGTCGTCAAGAAACTCGATCTGCACCCAGTTTTCTCCTGACTTGAAGCCTTTGAGATAAACGGGTTGCCAGCTATCGAGGACAAAGCTTTCTCCATTGACGGTGACACGGATTCGCCAATCTGCCAGCTCATCCTCTGAGCTTGTCTGAGCAACTAGGTGGAGGGGTGCATTGGTGAGGTAAAAGTCCAGCAGAATTGGCTCTGCTCCATAGCTACCTGTAGGACTGTTGTAGGTGAGCAGAGGCAAGTTTAGATCTGGGCTGTTATTGGCAGTTTTTGTGAAGATGTGAAAAGTTGTTTGGGCGAAGGCTCCATCGTTTTTAAAGCTTTCGTACCAGGGACGAACCGCAAAAACCTGTAGGGTATGAGTGCCTGGTGCTAAGTCTTTAAGGACTAGAGGCTGTTCTAAGTCATACACGGCGGTGTAAGGTTGGTTGTCCAAAAGGACTTCTAAATGAGGGCCCAGTTCTAAGTTTGGATCTTGAAAAATGGGTAAGTCCTGCACTTGAAGCTGTACAGGTACGGTTGTGTCTTGGAGAACAGCATCAGGACTGGGGCTGATAATCGTGACTTGAGGCTGGTATGCATCCAGGCTCTGGCTTAACTCTTGAATCGCCAAAGGTGGCGAGACTTCTGAGAGTTGCCCCGCTCCCTTGAGCAGTGACGTTCTATCGCTGTCAGATCCTGGGAGTGTTTCGATGCGATCGCCACATCCTGAAATCCCCCAAACTAAGACAGTTACCATTAGGAACGAAATTAGTGCCTTCACAGGCTTCCACTGGCGATTCCTGCTCAACACGCGCCTTCCTCCCGCTTTCGGCTGCATTCCATCTCAATTGAAGTCGTCCATAGGCACTATAGCGGAATACGGTTCCTCCGCACCTCTCAAGACAGTTGAATTTGTTTTGCTAGGAAGTGAGTGAAGTTCTTTAGCATATTTTTTCTGAATTAGGACTATCAGTTTGCAATTATTGAGGAGTGTAAAGTTTTTTATTATTCCTTGACTTTCTTCCTTTGTTCATGAACGAAAGACTCAAAAATATAATTGATTTATCCAAATTTGAATTATTGTTAACTCCCCCCAAAGACTGGCTGGAGCAAGTCCTATTATCAACAGAGAGCAGGTAAAACCCTTTGACAGATTCAAAGCAGTTATCCTTCCCTCTTCCGACGAGGAAATACGTCATTCCCATAGTCGATTTCCTCCTTCATAACATCAAGCTCCATTGGGGTATTTTTCGTTCCTTGTCTAGAGAGGAGAATCCTCATGACAATTAGCCCTCCAGAGCGAGAGGCAAAAGTCAAGGTTGTAGTCGATAAAGACCCGGTGCCAACTTCTTTTGAGAAGTGGGCTAAACCCGGTCATTTTGACCGCACCCTTGCTAGAGGTCCCAAAACCACAACCTGGATTTGGAACCTTCACGCCCTCAGCAATGATTTCGATAGTCACACCAGTGACCTAGAAGACGTATCACGTAAGATTTTCAGTGCTCACTTTGGGCACCTAGCGGTCATCTTCGTTTGGTTAAGCGGCATGTACTTCCATGGCGCGCGCTTTTCCAACTATGAAGCCTGGTTAAGCGATCCCATCAATATCAAACCCAGTGCCCAAGTGGTTTGGCCAATTGTTGGTCAAGGCATCTTGAATGGTGATGTAGGTGGCGGTTTCCACGGCATTCAAATTACGTCTGGTTTCTTCCAGATCTGGCGCGCTGCTGGTATTACCAACTCGTTCCAGCTTTACTGCACAGCGATCGGTGGTCTGGTTATGGCTGCTCTGATGCTGTTTGCCGGCTGGTTCCACTACCACAAGCGGGCTCCCAAACTGGAATGGTTCCAGAACGTCGAGTCGATGCTAAACCATCACTTGGCTGGATTATTGGGTCTTGGCTGTCTGTCTTGGGCGGCTCATCAGATCCACGTTGCTCTACCGATCAACAAGTTGTTGGACGCCGGAGTAGCACCACAAGATATTCCCCTGCCCCAAGAATTCATTCTGAACCGTGGCTTGATGGCGGAGCTGTATCCCAGTTTTGCCCAAGGACTAAAACCCTTCTATACCCTCAACTGGGGTATTTATGCTGACTTCTTGACCTTCAAGGGCGGCTTAAATCCGGTCACCGGCGGCTTATGGTTGTCAGACACAGCGCACCACCACTTGGCACTCGCTGTGCTGTTCATCATCGCTGGACATATGTACCGGACGAACTGGGGTATTGGTCACAGCATGAAGGAAATTCTAGAGAATCACAAAGGACCTTTCACGGGTAAAGGTCATGCGGGTCTCTACGAAACCTTGACCACTTCTTGGCATGCTCAGTTGGCAATTAACCTTGCCATGCTTGGGTCTCTCACCATCATAGTGGCCCAGCACATGTACTCGATGCCTCCTTATCCGTACCTGGCTACCGATTATCCAACGCAGTTGTCGATCTTTACCCACCACATGTGGATTGGAGCGTTCCTCATCGTTGGTGCCGGGGCTCATGGCGCAATCTATATGGTGCGTGATTACGATCCCGCCATGCACCAAGACAACCTCTTGGATCGGGTAATTCGTCATCGCGACGCGATTATTTCCCACCTCAACTACGTCTGCATTTTCCTGGGCTTCCACAGCTTCGGTTTGTATATCCATAACGACACAATGCGAGCATTGGGTCGTCCCCAGGATATGTTCTCCGATACGGCAATTCAGCTGCAGCCAGTATTTGCTCAGTGGGTACAAAACTTGCACACCCTTGCTCCGGGTGCTACTGCTCCCAATGCTTTAGAGCCGGCTAGCTACGTCTTCGGTGGCGGTGTCGTCGCTGTCGGTGGCAAAGTAGCAATGATGCCGATGGTACTGGGAACGGCAGACTTTATGGTTCACCATATCCATGCCTTTACCATCCATGTAACAGTACTTATTCTCCTAAAGGGTGTACTGTACGCTCGTAGCTCTCGTCTGATTCCAGACAAAGCTAACTTAGGATTCCGCTTCCCCTGCGACGGTCCTGGTCGAGGTGGCACCTGCCAAGTATCTGGTTGGGATCACGTCTTCCTAGGTCTGTTCTGGATGTTCAACTGTATTGCAGTTGCGGTTTACCACTTCAGCTGGAAGATGCAGTCAGATATTTGGGGAACTGTTTCACCAGATGGAACAGTGACTCATCTCACCGGTGGTAACTTCGCCACCAGTGCGCTAACGATCAACGGTTGGTTGCGCGATTTCCAATGGGCACAAGCTTCTCAAGTCATCACTTCCTACGGTTCAGCCCTCTCAGCCTACGGCTTGCTGTTCCTAGGTGCTCACTTTGTTTGGGCATTTAGCTTGATGTTCCTGTTTAGCGGTCGCGGCTACTGGCAAGAACTCATTGAGTCAATTGTTTGGGCTCACAATAAGCTAAGAGTTGCCCCCTCGATTCAGCCTCGTGCTTTGAGCATTATTCAAGGTCGGGCTGTTGGGGTTGCTCACTTCCTCTTGGGAGGAATCGTCACGATATGGGCGTTCTTCCTAGCGCGAATTATCTCTGTTGGGTAACTAGCAAAGATTCAGCGCTCAGTTCAATCAAATGAAGCACGATCAATCTGATGTGTTTCACCTGTCGAGACCTAGAAAACCTGGAACTTCGGTTCCAGGGGTCTCCAAAAGGCAGAAAATGAGCAGCACTATTGCATAAGTCTCATGTGTCAGCGAGGAGGATTTCCTAAGACATATGGCAACAAAATTTCCCAAATTTAGCCAAGACCTCGCTCAGGACCCGACAACACGTCGGCTCTGGTACGGGATTGCTACGGCTCATGACTTTGAAAGCCACGATGGCATGACAGAAGAAAATCTTTATCAAAAGATTTTTGCCTCTCACTTCGGCCACGTCGCGATCATTTTCCTCTGGACTTCTAGCCTCCTGTTCCACGTCGCCTGGCAAGGTAACTTTGAACCGTGGATTAAAGATCCCTTAAATGTCCGTCCCATCGCTCACGCGATTTGGGACCCCCACTTTGGTCAACCGGCAGTTGATGCCTTTACCCAAGGTGGCGCAAGCTATCCCGTGAATATCGCTTACTCTGGTGTTTACCACTGGTGGTACACCATCGGGATGCGGACTAACAATGACCTGTACAGCGGCGCAGTTTTCCTGATCCTGCTGGCTGGTGTCTTCCTGTTCGCAGGTTGGTTGCACCTGCAGCCTAAGTTCCGTCCCAGCTTGTCTTGGTTCAAGAGTGCTGAACCTCGCCTAAACCACCACCTGGCCGGTTTATTTGGTGTCAGCTCTTTAGCTTGGGCAGGTCACCTGATTCACGTAGCTATCCCTGAATCTCGCGGACAACATGTGGGTTGGGATAACTTCTTGACCACATTGCCTCACCCGGCTGGATTGGGTGCGTTCTTCACAGGTAACTGGGGAGTTTACGCCGAAAATCCTGATACGGCAAGTCATGTGTTTGGCACGGCTGAAGGTTCAGGAACAGCGATTTTGACGTTCTTGGGTGGTTTCCATCCCCAGACTCAGTCGCTGTGGCTAACCGATATGGCGCACCACCACTTGGCGATCGCGGTGATCTTCATCATTGCGGGTCACCAGTATCGAACCAACTTCGGCATTGGTCACAGCATCAAAGAAATGCTGAACGCCAAGAACTTCTTTGGCACCAAGACTGAAGGTCAGTTCAACTTGCCTCACCAGGGGCTGTACGACACCTATAACAACTCTCTGCACTTCCAGTTGTCTATACACCTGGCAGCGCTCGGTGTTGCTACTTCCCTTGTGGCACAGCACATGTACGCCATGCCGCCTTACGCCTTCATGGCGAAGAACTTTACGACCCAAGCGGCACTGTACACCCACCACCAGTACATTGCGGGTTTCCTGATGCTCGGTGCGTTTGCTCACGCCGGGATGTTCTGGGTTCGGGATTACGATCCTGAGCAAAACAAAGGTAACGTTCTCGACCGTGTGCTCCAGCACAAAGAGGCGATTATCTCTCACCTATCTTGGGTGTCTCTCTTCCTAGGCTTCCATACCCTAGGTCTATACGTCCACAACGACGTAATGCAAGCTTTTGCAACCCCTGAGAAGCAAATCTTGATTGAGCCGGTCTTCGCTCAGTTCATTCAGGCTTCTCACGGTAAAGTTCTCTATGGCTTCGACACCTTGCTGTCTAATGCTGACAGCGTTGCGACCAATGCTGGTGCCGCTTGGCTACCCGGCTGGTTGGATGCGATTAACAATGGTACGAACTCTCTGTTCCTAACGATCGGTCCTGGTGATTTCTTGGTTCACCACGCGATCGCCCTCGGTCTGCATACCACCACCTTGATTCTTGTTAAAGGTGCGTTGGATGCCCGTGGTTCTAAGCTGATGCCTGATAAGAAGGACTTCGGCTATTCCTTCCCCTGCGACGGCCCTGGTCGTGGCGGCACCTGCGAAATTTCGGCCTGGGATGCTTTCTATCTCGCCGCCTTCTGGATGCTGAACACCATTGGTTGGACAACCTTCTACTGGCATTGGAAGCATCTGGGCGTTTGGCAAGGTAACGTGGCTCAGTTCAATGAGTCTTCTACCTACCTCATGGGCTGGCTGCGTGATTACCTCTGGCTCTATTCCTCCCAGTTGATCAACGGTTACAACCCCTACGGCATGAACAACCTGTCCGTCTGGGCTTGGATGTTCCTCTTCGGACACCTAGTCTGGGCAACTGGCTTCATGTTCCTGATTAGCTGGCGTGGTTACTGGCAAGAGTTGATCGAAACTCTTGTTTGGGCACACGAGCGCACTCCCCTGGCGAACCTAGTTCGCTGGAAGGACAAGCCCGTTGCGATGTCCATTGTCCAAGGTCGTGTGGTTGGTCTAGCTCACTTCACGGTTGGCTATATCCTTACCTATGCGGCGTTCCTGATTGCCTCGACTGCAGGTAAGTTCGGTTGAAGTAACTAAAACTAGAACTATCAGGTAAATAATAAAAATTCCCCTGCCTTCGGGTGGGGGATTTTTTTAGTAAAAAAATCAGCAGCTCCACAGTCAACTGAGCTAGAAAGCAACAGGCGATCGCTGATTGTCAACGATGCCAAATTTGTATGGAGTTTCCAGCTGCAACAAAAAAAAACCGCCAGACCTGCGGTGTTAAAAGGGCAGGGACATTGCCATACCCTTACGAAAGATCATCGCTGTAGTAGCAGCTTGATTGCTAAATTGGGTTTCTAAAATCTCAAACCAACACCGCCTTGTACAGAAACCGCTGTCCCTCCGCCATTACGGTAGGCATCAAAGGCAATAATTGCATTGCCAAAAATTACCGTCTGACTATTAGGAATGATGTAATCCACACCAGGTTGTATAGCAAGGCTAGTCTTATCCCCAACCGGAGATGGCTCATCGCCATTAGCAAAAACGACTCCGGCTCCTAGGTAGGCATCAGTTTGCCAGTTAAGGGGAAAATCATAAGAAACCGTCGGGACAACAGCAATCCCATCTGTACCGACAAGAGCTTGAGCGCGAATGGAAATAGGAGACTCTAGCAATTTGTAGCGAACGGCGATCACTCCACCGATTTGACGACCTTCTCCGGTGGCATCCTCCGCCACTCCCAGAGTTCCTCCAACCCCCACATAACTCCCGTAGGCAGCCTGAGCCGATGCGGGCTGAGCCGGTAGGGTAAACGGTAAAAGGCACGCTGTAAGGAACAGTAATTTTTCGGTTCTGCCTGTTTCTTGCCAGACAATAGCGCCCACTCTTAACACCAATTCCTTAAGACGCTGCATTTCCCAACTCCTCATTATTTAAGAAGCAAAAGGCTTCGTTTTCGCTGATTTTAGCCTAAGTATTCCCCACTACCGATAAATCTATTCGGTAGCACCATCTCTGGAGCGCGATCGCCCCTATCCCAACAAAAGTTATCTCAGTTATTAGTGAAACAAATTTGGAAAAAATGAAAATTCGTTTACGCTTTTTAAAGCATCTTTTTCTACCGATGAGGTGAAACTAATGGCAGATATTGTCGATATTGCCGCAAGTGCAGATTCTTTTAAAACCCTGGTAACGGCTGTACAAGCGGCTGGGCTGGTAGATACGCTGAAAAGTCCTGGGCCCTTTACAGTTTTTGCCCCCAATGACGACGCCTTTGCCAAGCTACCACCGGGAACAATTCAAACCCTGTTACAAAATATCCCTCAACTAACAAGGATTCTCACCTATCATGTCGTCTCTGGCAAGCTCATGAAGGCAGATTTAGAAAATGTTGACTCTGTTATATCAGTGGAAGGTTCGCCCATCAAGATTGATTGCTCCGACGGCTTTGAGGTGAAGAATGCGACGGTTTTAGCCGCAGATATTGAGGCGGATAACGGTGTGATTCATGTGATCGACACCGTAATTCTGATGGGATAAAGGTTTAAATTTTTCCTCTCAATCTGCACGCTGGGTGATTTTCAAGCAGACGCGATCGCCAAAAACTCTCCTCACCGCCTAATTACACTGAGGGTGCTGCCCGCCCTGATCGCAAATATAGTCAATTTGCTTGCTGCTCAAATTTGTGGCTTTGCCAAAATCAACGCCTTGAACTTGAGCTCCTGAGGTGGTTTTGAGTTCCGCTTGGATAAATTGGTCAGACTTAATCGGTCTTGAGAGGGCAAAGGTAGCGTCCTGAAAATCTGCTCCCGCTAAATTTGCCCCCCGCAAATCGGCGGTACTCAAATCGGCTTGGCGAAAGGTGACATCTTGCAAATTTGCATTCTTCAGGTCTGCTCGTACTAACTTAGTGAAACTCAGGTCAGCCTCTTGCAAATTGGCATTGGCAAAATTTGCGCCCGTTAAATCGGCTCCTTGCCAATTAGATTGCCTCAAGTTGGCAAAGGGAAATTGCGTACCCACAGCATTCACCTGCCCCAGTCTGGCTCTTTGCAAATTTGACTGGGGTAACTTTGCCTCTCCCAAGTTTGCCCCGGTGAGGCTGGCATTTTCTAAAACCGTTCTTGATAAATCAGCACTAATCAGTTGGGCGCTGCTCAAATTAGCCCCAACCATACGGGTATCGGACAAATTTGCCCGGTTGAGCGTTGCTCGCATCAAGTTAGTTTGATTTAAAGCCACATTTTGGAGATTAGCGCCACTCAGGTCAGCTTGTTTCAAATCAGCCCCGCTGAGGTCACTCACCCAATCATCAAAAGTCCCAATGCGTCCATCATCACCAGCACCGTAGAACTTGCTCTCGCGCAAACTAGCGTTGCTTAAGATGGCGCTGCGGAAGTTGATTCCCGATAAATCCATCCGGTCTAAAACTAAGGCAAATTGAGCCGGGGCTGTGGTTACCTGAGCGAGGTTAGTACGGCTGAGGTCAGCGTTGTGGAGTTGACCGCTATAGACCGTGAGAATTTTGGCGATCGCTCGCTGGGATGCCTGCTGTCGCACATTGGCTAACCGCTGTTCCGTCGTCATTCCGCTTTGCCGCAGACTTTCTTTCTCGCTTTGCAGTGACTGGTTCAGGCGTTGCAAGTAAGGTAAGGCTTGAGATCCGGTACTGACCAAAGCTTGCTGAATAGCATCAATCAGGCTCTCGTTCTTTTCCTGGGCTAGCAAATCCACCAGCAACGGCACCGCGCGCGGGTCATCCTGTCTTGCCAAGGCGAGAATCGCTCCCCGGCGGTCTTCTGTAGCATTGCTCGTCGAGGAGCTAAGTTGCTTCACCAGCGTCAGAAAGACTTCGTTATTTTGCTGCTTAAACTCCCGCCGATTTGCCTGACTTTGAATGTAAATCTGCGTACCCACAAACGTTCCCAATACCGATGCCATTCCCGCTACTGCCATAATCAGCAGGGTCATTCCCGGATTGTGCCGCATCCAGAGCCAGAGACTCAGGGATTTGCGTTCCGGCTGAGTCGTGAGAATAATGGTGGTAACTCTGTCTTGACCATGACCGTTGGATTCTTCCCAATTGCTTTGCACTTCTAAGCGAACAGGTTCGTCATAGTGCAGAAATTGACCATTGTGAAAGCCTTCGGGATAGGGTGGGGCAATCTGCGAAATTCCCAAAACATAAGTACCTGCCAAACGGTCGTGCAGGGTACGGAGTCGGGGCAAAAGGATGGCGCTGATACTTTCGGCTAACAGCGTTAATCCCACCAGTCCTAGCAAAATGCCCAGATCGGGAAATGCTCCCGTGTAGCGCCAAATTAAGTAAGCCGTGGAGAGGGGAATCCCCCAACGACCGATGCCTTCCCGAACCAATGTTCTGGCAATTCCTGGTGCTTCACCTGTGCCAGTAACGACTTGCACACCAAACCAGACTTTCGGTGAGGTTTGCCCCCTTTTTGCTAAAAGATACAGTTGCCAGGTAGCGACAGCAACTGGGGAAAGTAAAGCAATGCTCCAGCAAAGATTAGTCAGAGGCGGAACTTGCCGGGTTAGTTGTCCCCGTGGGTAAGCGAGAGTTTTGGCGATCGCCTCTTCTGTGGACGCCAGCAAGGGATTTAAGGGGACTAGTTCTGCCGTTGAGTAATCTTTGGCATACAACCCAATGCTATAGGGAACAAGGGCGCTAGCGGTAACTAGTGAGACTTCCACCAAAACAGCAGCGCAACGTCGAGTAACCAGAGGAAGAGCGAGGTGTAGCCTTAGGGGCAACACAGTCGCCGTTCGGTTTTTGCCTGTTTTCACAGAAGGGCTAGCCATGCTCAAATCTCTCTTGAAAGATAGTCCGGAGTCCGAAGGCGGAAGTGGCTCGTCGATGATGCTAAGTCAGGCGAGACATTAATGATGGCGGCTTAGGGCGCAAAACCCACGGCGTCTTATACACCACAAGCGGCTAGTGCTTATCTAGGCGGCTGGGGAGCAATGACAAACTTGTATACCAAGTACAGTATGACTCCCAACACGCCCAGACTGAGCAGGGCAGCAACAAGCTGTAAAACGCTCCTTAACAAGGAAAAAGCGAGCGTTACCGCAATGATTGCCACCGCTACTTTAGCAAGGGTCGGTAGACTATTGAACCAGTTGACGACTTGATTTACCAACAATCGCAACGATGATTCATCATTCCTATGACGTTCGAGGGGTTGCCCCGGTTCAGTTTCTACCGATGACAGCCGCTTGTCGTTGTTTAGTTCCGCTTCGATTTCTTGGAGTCGGCGCTCCGTGTTTTGATTATCTTGAGGATTCATGGCTTGAATTTTATGTATATAGATCGGGCGCGATCGCTCTTTTTAAACAATAGAGCCGCTACATAATAGGTTGGTGTGATTGTAGCGAACAAGATTCCTGAGAATGAACATATTACTGGAAAAAATTGCTCAACTGCCCACTGCTTTATCGAAAATTTTGGGTTTAAGACCCCGTGCTTCCAGCACGGCTTTACAGAGAACGCAGTACAATGTAAGTCATGACGCCAAAAGCCTACCGATATCGTTTTTACCCAACCGAGGAACAAGAACAACTCTTGCGCCGCACGTTGGGCTGCGTGAGGTTGGTCTATAACAAAGCACTGCACACTCGCACAGAAGCTTGGTACGAACATCAAACGCGAATTGACTACAAGCAGACTTCTGGAAGGTTGACCGAATGGAAGAAACAAGAAGATCTGCAATTTCTTAATGAAGTAAGTAGCGTGCCGTTGCAGCAAGGCTTGAGAAACCTGCAAAAAGCGTTTGCCAACTTTTGGGCAGGTCGCAGCAAATATCCCAATTTCAAAAAGAAGCGAAGTGGCGGCAGCGCTGAATTCACCCGTGCAGCGTTCAAGTGGAAAGACGGACAACTGTGGTTGGCAAAGTGCAATGAATCTCTGCCAATTCGCTGGAGTAGAACTCTCAGAGCCGGTTGCGAACCGTCTACGGTGACGGTGCGACTGGATGCATCGGGACGCTGGTTCGTCTCGTTGTTGGTTGACGAAGCAATTGAATTCTTGCCTCAAATTGATAAGGCGATAGGAATTGACGCGGGAATCACCTCACTGATTTGCACCAGCGACGGCGAGAAGATTGCTAACCCCAAGCACTTTAAACGTCTTCGATACAAGTTGAGAAGAGCTACAAAAGCTTTGTCTGGTAAAGTCAAAGGCTCTAATAATCGAGAGAAGGCGAGGCGCGAAGTAGCTCGGATTCACGCCAAAATTGCCGACGCTCGAACAGATTTCCTTCACAAGCTGACCACTCGATTGGTACGCGAAAACCAAACGATTGCTGTCGAGGATTTAGCTGTGAAGACTATGCTGAAGAACCGTAAATTGGCTCAAGCGATTGCTGACGCTTCTTGGGCTGAGTTAGTTCGACAGTTGGAATACAAGTGCCAGTGGTACGGTCGGACACTGGTGAAGATTGACCGTTGGTTTCCCAGTTCTAAGCGCTGTGGGCATTGCGGTCACGTTGTCGATAAATTGCCGCTTGATGTTCGGGAGTGGGACTGCCCAGAATGTGGGACACACCACGACCGAGATATCAACGCCGCACAAAATATTCTCGCCGCAGGACTTGCGGTGAACGTCTGTGGATCGAGTGTAAGACCTGATAGGCATGAGCCTAAAGGGCGACTGAGCAAAACCCGTAAGGGAAAGAAGCAGAAACCTAAGTCGTGAGCCTTAGGAATCACCGTGCGTTCACGCCGGTGAGGAGGTCAAAAGTGACAGTTGGGAAATAGGTACATTGACTGACACAATCCGTCTGTAGTTTAGGACACTAGTAGTGTAAGAGGACTTAACGACACAAAGGTCAGGGGATGACAAATGAAAACCTTTAAATCTTGGATGGTTATTCCCACCGCCTTAGCAATGCTCTTGACTAGTGCAGGTGTAACCCGCAGTGAAACCCTACAAATTACACCTGGGTTTGAACCCGATCCCCTAGTGGTTAATGGCACCTCAGGTGGAACGCGAACCACTAAAAGTTGCGGTCAAGTTGGGACAACCCCCAACCATGTTCTGCAATTGAACTCGGATGTTAATTACTTACGCCTCAGATTGCAAAGCAGCGGGCAACCCACGCTTTTGATTGAAGAGTCAAACGGTAAAAGCTCCTGTGTACCAGCAGACAGCTTCTCCGCAGGTGTGATTGAATCACCTGGATATTGGCAAAAAGGCAGTTACTCCATCTATATTGGCGATCTCGCTGGAGGTCAGCACGACTATACCCTCTCAATCAGCAGAAGCCGTAACTGATAGTAGGGGCACGGGCTTCCCATGCCCTTACAGTCGAATATTAGGTTTACTCAAGAATAAACGTAGGGTGTGAAATGCCCGCGATAAAGCTTGAAATTTAGATGCAAAGCTGTTTCTGGGTAACGCCCGCCTTACAACTAGGTTGGGTTTATTTAAGCACACCTTCTGATTAGACAACATTCAGCCTGCTTTCTAGCCAGTAGGTGGTCATCAGACCTTTACCTTTAATATCAATCGTCCCTCGCTTTTTGAACTGATATTGCAGCTTCAAGCGATTGTAGACTGTCTCTGTGACCTGAATGGCTCCAGCTTCTCCTTGGGACTCCATGCGATTAGCGATGTTAACCGTATCGCCCCAGAGATCGTAGCTAAACTTGCGAGTGCCAATCACCCCCGCCACAACAGAGCCAGTGTGAATGCCAATGCGGAGTTCGATCGGTTGGCGATCGGGGGTGTGGAAGCGTTTGATTTCTTGCAATATATCTAGCCCCATGTTGGCGATCGCTTCGACACCATCAGGCTTGGGTTGGGGTAAGCCGCCCACTACCATGTAAGCATCCCCAATAGTTTTAATCTTCTCCAACCCATACCAATCTGCCAGTTCATCAAAGGCAGAAAAGATATTGTTGAGAAGCTCAACCAGTTCAGTCGGTGAAGTATGGGTAGAGAGGGCGGTGAAGTTGACAATGTCAGCAAATAGCACGGTCACTTCCGTAAAACTATCAGCAATGGTATTTTGTCGCCGCTTCAGTCGCTCGGCAATCGGTTGGGGCAGGATGTTGAGGAGTAATCGCTCAGCCATCAGCCGCTGCCGTCGCAACTCTTCCTCCGTAGCCTTCCGTTCAGCAATTTCTGCGTGCAGTCGCTGGTTCAACTCGTGCAATTGCCCTTGGATCAAATCCCCATGCTCAGTTGTGGTTTGCAGGGCAATTTCCAGATCGCTATTGGCTTGTTGCAACTGTTGAATCTCTTGACGGAGACATTCCATCTCGACCAGGAGTTTAGCTTCTCGACTTTCGGTTGACACTGTCTCTGTCATGTCTCAATTATGAGAACTCTAATTTCAGGCTTGGCATCAAGCGTTGCAAGTTCTTCAAGGACTTTGTTTGCCAAAGAATTTTGTCTGAGCCTTGCAGCACCATTTGCACATTGCCCCGCTGGCGCACCTTAACCACGAACATCGACAGCAT
This sequence comes from Kastovskya adunca ATA6-11-RM4, assembly GCA_019359445.1. Classification (GTDB taxonomy): domain Bacteria; phylum Cyanobacteriota; class Cyanobacteriia; order Cyanobacteriales; family Coleofasciculaceae; genus Kastovskya; species Kastovskya adunca. Next base: position 142,091 of record JAHHHJ010000007.1, read on the forward strand.
ACTGATACCGGAACTGTTCAGAAATTCTAGTTCGCAAAAATCCAGGCGGCAACTGGAAGACTGCTCAACGGTACTCAGCAGCAACTCCATAATCGGTTGGTATCCATCCATTCCATTCAAACGCAAAAAGCCCTGAAAGAAAATGGTTGAAGAGTCTGGTTCGCGCCAAACACGGTAATCGTCAGTCTTAATCTCCACCGCTCAAACACCTCGTGTCATCAATTCCTTATAAGTATTTCCGCCCTAATGGGGCAAGGGGGCAAACATTACCAAGCCGTAAAGTCAGCGTGCGGTAGTTGACTCCATTACCTAGAGATCTAAATGCACCATTACAGTCACCCGAATCAACTCTGGGTTGTGCGGGATGAGCTGGAATTTCCAACCAAATCGAGCTGAGTAGTCATTCATCATCGTCAAAAGACCCATGTTGGAACTGCCTGTCCCCAAGGTTGTCCCCAAAGCTGTTAGTTCTAGCTGGCGGGTATACAACTCCTCCAAGTCGGAATTGAGCAGTTCCTGAATGAAGTCTTGATATTTCTCGATAGCGAGCTGATTGGCGTAGTTAGTCACCTGAAAAATGATTTCTCGCTCATAAAGGTGCAAGGTGATACTAATGGGCCGGTTAGCGGAGGGATCGCTGTATTTAACGGCATTCTCTAATAGTTCATTGGCAATGTAGCTTACTGTTGCTTTGACAGTATCCTTCCGGCTAATCTTACTATCCGGGAGCTCATCACCAGGAAAGAAGGCGGCGAAGTAGTCTCCTAAAAAGTCGGCAGATAGCCCATAGTTGCCCCACCGACGCTTGCGAGCAGCAGCCGAATTGGGAGAAAAATTGAGCGCCAGATATTCTTCACTAGCTGGGACTTCATCAAGAAATGCGCCAAACGTCTGAACGGTGGTGGCTTGGGTCATAGGTGCCTTGAGTCCGACAAAGTTGAACTATAAAGTTAAAGTGCCCAGTATTTGGCGCAATTTAACAGTGCTGCCTGTTAGTAGTATTCACTACTAGTATTATTTACTACTGGCTGCGGCTCATTCAGTAATGATTTGATGAACAATGCGATTTCTACCCTGTTGCTTGGCGAGATAAAGGCAGCGATCGGCTTCTGCAATTAGACTATTTGGCGATCGCTCCTCCCTAGGAATCGCCCAAGCCACCCCCATACTCACGCTTACGCAGGGATTTATCCTAGAGCCGAGGTGAGGAATCTGAAGTTTGGCGATCGCTGATTGTATTTGCTCTGCTAATTCTAGGGCTTCTGCCTCTTCTGTCTGGGGTAAAATAACCGCAAACTCTTCCCCACCGTAGCGTGCCACCAGCGCTTGGGGACGATTGACGGCGGCACGAAGCACCCTAGCAACCTGTTGCAGGCAATTATCCCCTGCCGGATGCCCGTAAGTATCATTGTATTGCTTGAAGTAGTCAATATCACACAAAATGACAGCCAACGCGGCTTGCTCCCGTACCATTTGTTGCCACTGATAATTCAGATGTTCGTCAAATCCGCGCCGATTGGCAATCTGGGTTAAGCTATCGGAGCTAGCCAGCAAAGTGCTTTCATTAAATTTCTGGTGCCATTGCGTATCTACCGCGTCACCATGCTCCCGGATCGTCTGAAGGATAATGGCGAGGTCATCTCGTTCTCTAGATATGATATCCAGCAGGGCTTTTAGCATGGCTTCGGCTCGCTGGCGTTCCACGACTTCTGCTTGCAGCTTGACGTTCGTTTCGTAGAGTTGAGCTTCAATCAAGTCACCATGTTCGGCTGTGGTGGATAGTGCCACCTGCAAGTCATGCCCATCCCGCTTCAGGCGTTCAATTTCTGCGTGGAGTTGAGCAATCTCTGCTAAAAGCTGGCTTTCTTGATTCTCTAGCCCAATACCCTCTGTCATAGATTTAGCGAGATCTAAAACTGTTATGCTCCCCAAGGAATAACACCCACGCCCTCGACAGGATGAGTATAGAGTGCCTTTTTTTACTTTAGCCGAATGGGTGGGGAAAACTTGTAAGCTGTCACACATCTAATTTTCTGATGGGGTGATGTTAGCGATTCGGGGCTTAGCCCGGAGATAGCGATGGGGAGATAGTTTGAGAGGTTTTTAAAGAATATTGTGAAGGTAATTTGTGGAACAAGCTTAGAAAGAGACTGCCTCTGAATTTGCGTCAACCTTGATGGTGATTTTTCTGCCAGCGAGTACCACTAAGAAACAAACCCGATTAATTATTGCCAAATTAATATTTGTCCCTATGTGTGTCAACTTCTCGCTCAATTGGGCATACTAAACCGGAACAATCCACTCGTTATCCTCAAGGTTCTCAAGCGCACCGCAGAAGCCCTCTGGAAAACGATGCCGTCTCGTCCGTTATACCGATGAAAGTTGCAATTATTGGTTCTGGAGTTTCTGGACTCCTGGTTGCCTATCACCTGAGTCAGGCGGGGAAAGATGTAACCATCTTTGAAAAAAGCGATCGCATTGGTGGCTGCGCCCAAACTGTACAGGTGCGGATTAACCAAGACACCGTCCGCTGGGTTGACTTGGGGGTAAACGACTTCAACGCCGCTGCTTACAAACACATTGTCAAGATGCTTGACGCCCTCGGCGTGCCTTATAAGGATCTGGAAGATTCCACCGCCTTCAGCACATTAGATGGTTCCTACGCCTACACGATTGACCCTTTAAGTAATACGATGTCAAAATCGCTCAACGAAGAATATGAGCGATTTAAGCGAGAAGCCCCTCAAGATGTCTTGAACCCGCTGTACCAAAACTACTCAGTCGCTCGCTATTTGGAAGGCAAGGGGTATAGCCAAGATTTTGGTCGTTATAACCTATATCCCCGCATCAATGGCATGTATTTTGTGCATGACACCACTCCTGAAACCATGTCGTTTCGGGGAATTATGCACTACTACTCAATGCAAGAAGGATTCGGGGGCACGCCGGAACGCAAGTATTTTGTTGGCGGTAGCAGCCGATGGATTGAGGCATTAGCTCAAAAGGTGCAGTTCCTGGGCACAAAAATTTACACGAATGTCTCAGCAAAGGTTTTTGCGGATTCTCATGGCGTTACGATTCATACCCCCGATGGCGACGAACACTACGATGCCGTGGTGATGGCGTGTCATGCAACAACGGCTCTGCGTGTCATCCAACAGGGGATTACTCAGGATATGGTCAAAGTTTTGGGGGCATTTCACTATTGCAATAGTGTAGCGATCGCCCATACCTACACCCCCCTATTGCCTCCGGATGTGAACTCATGGCGCACGTATAATATCCTGATTCACGATCGCTTTGCCCAATTGCGTCCTTACACCATTTCCTACGTCTGTAATCGCCACCAAAATGATGCTGCCGAACCAGCTTACAACTACTTTGAAACGCCTAAGTTTTTCGTCACGCTGAATCCATCAATCGCGATTCCCGATCGATATGTTTTGCACACAACAGATGGGAAGCCAGCGATCGCCCATTTCCCCCACAACGTCGTCAGTTTGGCTACGATTGCTGCCCAGGCAAAGTTGCCCGAAGTGCAGGGGCAAAACAGCATTTACTTCACTGGTGGCTGGACAAAAGGAGCAGGTTTGCACGAAGAGTGTTGGCACTCCGCTCAGAATATAGCTAACCTGATTCTGGGAATCAATGTCGAGGATGAACATTCCTACAACACAGCAGCCGATGCATCTCAATATGCGCCTAAATACCTGCGTGATGTTGTGTGCCAGTAAAAATTTGGGAGTCTACCTGAAGCAGAGGTAAGTTGCAAGTTGACTCAATTTACCCACCGACAATCTACACACCGACAATAACAAGGAAAACAACAATGGCAACAATTCGCAATGGCGTAAACCTCGACAATATTCAGCAATTAGTTGAAGCCGTTAAAGAAGATGCTGAAGTGGCGAAGGTCAAATTCGTCGCCAATTCTACCTGGAAGCAGGGGACGAAAACGGAAGTGACGATCGCCGATTGGTATTCCGGTGGACAAAATGCAGCGCGTGAAGGTCGTGAATTTAAAATTGCGATCGATGAACCCGCCCAATTAGGCGGCGCAGACGAAGCACCTAATCCGGCTGAAGTGCTGGCTGCGGGTCTTTGTGGTTGCATTACAGCCGGAATTGCCACGAATGCCGCGCTGTTTGGCACGGATGTCGAACAAATTGAAGTGACGGTGGAAGTAGATTTTGATATTCGGGGTCTTCTTGGTTTAGAGAGAGACGTTCCTAGCCAAGCACTTAATATCAATTATTCGGTCAATCTCAAAGGCCCGGGAGATAGCGAAAAACTGATTAAGTCTAAGGAAGTCATTGACGGCAAATCTCCGGTTAAAAACACGCTGGCAAATCCTGTTTCGGTCACAACCAGCGTCAACATTCTTGAAGATCAATTAGACGCTGTTGTTGCGGGTTAATTAATTTAAACCATTCCGTGTCACAAGAGCGAAAGTGCGCTTCAGCAAAGCTTTAACCCTCACTTCTAGGGCTTGTTTTCACTTCTTCCTCGTCAGATTCACATCCCCCTTTTTAAGGGAACTCCGGTTCCCCCCTTCTTTAAGGGGGGCTAGGGGGGATCTCCGAGGTGAGAAAACACACCTAGCCCCTTTCTCTACTTGGGAGAAGGGGTTAAGAAATGAGGGCGATCGCCAGAAGCTTTATAAAAGCATTTTTACCTTAAGTTGAAGCCAATAGCCTTGTACTTGCCTAATAGGGTTTGGGGCAGCCATAAGCGTTGCCCCTACAACACCTGCAGTTAGAGTTGTCGCGCTAGTAAGATTTAATGGCAACCAAAGTCGGGATTGGACATAGCGAAAAAACAGACTCCTATGAAGCGGGATTAGAAGCAACCCGCATGGCACTGACTGAAGCGGGCAGTCAGGATGTTCAGTTAGCCATGATTTTCTCGACCTCTCGCTATGACCCGAAGCTGATTCAAGCAGCAGTGCGATCGCTTCTCGGTGTCACTCCTCGCATCGTTGGCGGCTATGCTGTCGGCATCATTACCCGCGATTTGCTTGCCTATGATGGCTACCAGCTGGGAATTGCTGTTTTTGCATCCGACTCCGTAGCGATTGATTTATTCATTGAATCCGGCTTAACAGAGGATGAATATAAGGTTGGAGTTGCCTTGGGGAATCAAATCAAAGGCAAAAGCTACTCTAGCGATCCCAATGTTTTGTTGCTCTATGACTCTGTGAATCGGCTGGGAAAAGGATTGCGGCTTAACATGGCGACTCCTCTGCTAGAAGGGATGCAAGCGGCACTCAATCCTCTACCAAACCTGGCTGGTGCTGGATTGGTTGGGGATATGCAGTGCCGAGAATCGTTTCAATGGTTTGACGATCGCATCGCTCAACATTCAGCGATCGCTTTAGTATTGTCGGGCAAAATCCAGATGGACACGGCGATCATGCATGGTTGTCGTCCTGCCAGTAGTTACTACACGATTACCAAGACTGATGGGCCTGTTGTGCTGGAAATTGAGGGTAGACCCGCCCTTGATGTGATTGCCGACCTGCTGGGGCCAGAATCGGGGAAAACCTGGAGAGATTACAGTTTCTTCGTGACGCTAGGCGTGAACAAAGGGGAAAAGTGGGGCTATTTTAACGAAGATGAATATGCCAACCGCCTCTGTATGCGGGTGGATAAAGACCGGAAGGGGTTGGTGATGTTTGAACCTGACCTGAAGCCCGGATCGGAAATCCAGTTAATGTACCGCAGTATGGATTTTAAGTATATTGCTCGCAAAGCTGAAGCTTTGTTAGAACGGATCGAAGCCCAAGGAAGACGACCTATTTTTGCTTTTTATATTGATTGTGCAGGTCGGGCTGCGGCTTATTCCGGGTTGGATGAGGAAGAGGCTACCGAAGTGCAAAAAGCGATCGCTTCGAGAATGCCACTTCTAGGAATCTATGCAGGCGTGGAAATTGGCAAAGTTAGGCAGGATGTTCAGGCGCTGGACTGGACTGGCGTGTTGTGTGTGTTTAGCGAGTAAAGTTCTATGGTTGACGTCAGCAGAGCAACGGAAATCCAGACATCCAGCAAATTACCGCCAGCAGAACTTGAGCTGGCAATGAACTATTACAAGCGGCAAGTTGATGAGTTAGCGGGATTAAATGTCAAGGCAGACTCGATCCTCTCTGTAATGAAACATCAACTGCGCCAACAGAAGCAGGGATTCTCTCTACTATCGGTATTGCAGCAGTCCATCGGCACTCAGATGGAGCAATCGGAGATCTTTACTCGCACCATCAAGGCAATCAATACTACGCTCAACATGGATGGCACCATTGTCTTTACAGCAGGGACAGATGGTCTATTTCAACCCAGTTATTGGCTGGGAGTTGATGGGACTTCAAGCCAAGGGTTTGAATCACTCAAAATTGATTTTCAACCGCATTTAACGGCGGCAAGCGATTATTTATTGGTGAATCGCCAGACGGAAAAAACCGAGTTTATTGCCTCTGTCAAAGAAACGCTTAATATTCCTTATTTTGTTTGTCTACCGATTATTGTGAATGATGTGGCGATCGCCGTTCTGCTATCAGGCAGGCTGAAGGAAGTTCGACCGTTTTATCCGCCTTTGGATGAGGGAGATATTAATACATTTCAGGCGATCGCTGGATTTATTTCCGCATCCTTAACTAATTCTGAGCTTTACACCCAACGCAGACAGGCGGAGGAAGCCCTAAGACAACTGAATGAGGAGCTAGAAAACAGAGTACAGGAGCGCACGACTCAGTTAGCCCAGGCAAATCAGGAGATTACTGCCCTCAACGACCGCCTCAAAGCCGAAAACCTGCGGATGAGTGCTGAACTAGAAATCACTCGCCAACTCCAGCAAATGATTCTACCCAAGGAGCAAGAACTCGATCAAATTCCTAAACTTGACATTGCTGGGTTTATGGAACCTGCCGATGAAGTGGGTGGAGACTACTACGATGTGCTGCAATACGATGGGCGGGTCAAAATTGGGATTGGCGATGTCACGGGGCACGGGCTAGAGAGTGGTGTAGTCATGCTGATGGCGCAGACGGCAGTGAGAACCTTGACCATTCATGGTGAAACAGATCCGCAGCGTTTTTTAAATACGATCAACCGTGTCATTCACGATAACGCCAGACGGATGAACTCTTACAAAAATATGACTCTCGCCCTGTTAGACTACCAACCCGGTTGCATCAGCCTAAGCGGACAGCATGAGGAAATGCTGGTGGTGCGGTCTGGTGGCGAGGTGGAATGTATTAGTACTGATGAGCTAGGCTTTCCCATTGGAATTGTAGACAACATTGCTGATTTTGTAGCACAAACCCAGATTCAGTTAAATCCTGGTGATGGTGTAGTGCTATACACCGATGGCATCACCGAGGCAGAGGGACTCAACAAAAATCTCTACGGCTTAGAACGGTTAATTGAGATTGTTGGACAGAACTGGCAATACTCGGCTAGCGAAATTACTCAAGCGGTGGTGGGGGATGTGCGATCGCATGTGGGTGAGGGTACGATTTACGATGACATAACCTTAGTTGTGTTCAAAGAGAACTAGGGTTGTGTCATCCCCTCAGCTTATTTTCCGCAGCCGCGCCAAAATTCTTCTCCGTACAATTTGCCGACTGACATGTGTTGTAAAGTCCCTCCTCAGCTTTCCCCTAAAGTGATGTCGGGATGGTGCAGTTACCCCTGTAGGCGATTGTAAAGTCCCTCCCTAGTTTCCCCTTAAAGTGACCGCACTTTTGGACATCAGCATCCTCAGAAGCTAGTCTAGACAGAGGAAACTACGTAAGTTCCCTAAAAAAGTAGCTTTTTATACTAAAGGAGAGAACATTGGTTCTTAGAAATTCCAGTAATTCACCAGAAAATAGAACGTCCGCCGAGGAATCCGCTGCGAGTGAAGCTCGTGTTATGTTTTCCGACTTAAAGGAGACAAACGCCGACCCAGGATATGACGAACCTGAATGTAACTGGACGCCAACAGGTGAGTCAGATCAAGACTGCGGTGAAGGCTTAAATTGTCCCCCTTGTGGTTAAAGGTGGTTAAAGAGCGATCGTCCCAAATCGCTCCTATACCTGCCACACTTTGAGTACATCATTACGGCTACCACTGACCACCACTTGTCCGTCAGGGGCAAAGGCTACCGCTAAAACCGCTTCGACATGACCCGTGAAGGTGTGAATGGCTTCACCCGTATGCAAGTCCCACACCCTCACAGTTTTGTCATTACTGCCACTGACAATCAACGTCCCATCTCGGCTAATGTCAACAGAGGTGACGCTGTCGCTATGACCTGTAAGGGTGTACTTTTCTTGACCCGTTGTTAAGTCCCAGACCTTCACAGTCTTGTCGATACTGCTGCTCGCCAGGGTTTGCCCGTCGGGACTAATCGCCACAGCCGTGACACTGCTACCATGTCCAGTCAAAGTGGTTTGGTTGCCTACGTGGATTGTGCCATCGGCACAGCCACTCACTAAAGTCTGACCATCGGGGCTAAGCGCCAGCCCGTAAACCCAGTCTGAGTACTTGACTAGTGTGGTTTCTTGCCCCGCGTGCCAATCCCACATTTTAACTGTGTTATCTTTGCTACCACTAAAAAGCCTCTGACCATCCGCGCTAAAGGTAAGCGCATAGACAGCATCCCCATGACCTGTAAGGGTGCGGATTTCTTGTCCTTTGTGCAAATCCCAAATCTTTATCGTCTTATCTAGACTGCCACTGGCTATCGTCTGTCCATCAGGACTGATGGCAATACAATGCACCCAATCGTCATGTCCTGTCAAAATGAGTTGTTCCGTGGCGGTGGCAAAATTCCACACCAGAACCGTCCTGTCAGCACCACCACTGACGATAAATTGACCGTCCGAGCTAATTTTTACAGAGTAGACAGAAGCACGGGGGAAAGATAGCCAAAGACCGATAATTTTTTTTTCTTCCATAAAACCTATTCGCTGATTTGCTGATGCGTTGGTCTTGAATATTTCTGTTAATCTATCTAAGCGGCAAAATCCAAAGGAAGGGAATGCATAGTGGTTTCGCAGCCTGGAGAAGGTGGAACACTTGGATGGAAACAAAGCGCGATCGCTCTTGGCAGTAACCTCGGCGATTCACAAACAATTTTGGAATCTGCCCTGAGAATTCTCGATCAAACCTCTGATATCACTTTACAAAAACAATCGAGTTGGTATCAAACTGCCCCAATTGGGCCACCACAACCCGATTACATCAATGGCTGTGCCCGATTGCACACCCGGCTGAGTCCTCAAGAATTGCTAGAAACGTTGCTGGCAACAGAAGCCCACTTTGGTCGTGTCCGTTCTCAACGTTGGGGCGCGAGAACAATTGACCTCGATTTGTTGCTATTTAATGACATTATCCTTGATACAGCAAAATTACAGATTCCTCACCCTCGGATGAGAGAACGCGCCTTTGTGCTAGTTCCTTTAGCCGAAATCGCCCCCGATTGGATCGATCCTGTTTCCGGAAAGGCGATCGCGCAACTATTACAAACGGTAGACTGTTCTGGAGTTCGCCGATTGTAGTTTGACATGCCACAAGGTAAAGAACCCCCACAATTTCTGAAACAACGCCTGGTCTACCAGGGTCGCAAATTTAGCTTTGAAGTCAACTCGCTGCGTCTACCCAACAATTCCGTTGGAGACTGGGAGTGCATCCGGCACCCCGGTGGCGCACTCGCCGTACCCGTGACACCCGAAGGCAAACTCGTCCTACTGCGGCAATATCGCTTTGCTGTACAGGGACGGCTGCTGGAATTCCCCGCTGGCACAGTAGAACCTCACGAAGCACCAGAAGAGACAATCCAACGAGAAATTGAAGAAGAAACAGGCTACCGTGCCCACAAATGGAAGAAATTAGGTGAATTTGCCCTCGCTCCCGGCTATTCCGATGAATTCATCTATGCCTTTCTCGCTCAAGATTTGGAAAAACTAGAGACACCCCCTAGCCTAGATGCGGACGAAGATTTAGAGACAGTTTTGATGACACCGCAGGAGTTAGAGGAAGCAATCTTAGCCGGTGAACCCGTGGATGCCAAAACCATTACCAGCTTCTTTTTGGCGCGTCCCTTTTTAGGAGCAGAAAACTGAGGGAGCGATCGCGACTGCTCAGTAATCTCTACAGCAAAGTCATCAGTAATACGGACAGCTTGTGCGGGAAAACCTGCTATTACAGCCGTGTAAAAACTGCTTTCTAGACCGTTGTTAATGCTGTTTTTGTAGGGTTAGCCTTGATTAACGAAAAAAAAATCCTACACCTTATACTTATCGAGATTCCAATAAAATAATATTCTTTCTGTCAATCGTAAAAATCCTTAATTTGTTACTAAAACTACCTCTGTCTCTTTACCAAGGATTTACCGAAATAATTCGTGAAGCGGAGATCTGAACGTCCCCTAATATCTCATCTTATTGTGTCTTAATAGCAACAGTCTCTGTCTTCTTATGAAGACAAACGGAGTTATCAATCGGATATGGGAATAGAACGGAGAAGAGGCAATAGAAACAATCAAGCGAGAAAAACCTAACCTTGTATTTTTGGATATGATGATGCCACGGATGAATGGCTTTGAAGTTTGCCATGCCGTCAAAAATAAATTAGGAATGCCGAATATTTACATCATCATCTTGACGGCTAAAGGTCAAGAATTTGACAAACAAAAAGGTAATGAAGCAGGTGCTGATTTGTATATGACTAAGCCTTTTGATCCTGATGAGATTGTGGAAAAAGCTATAAAATTTCTCAGTTTGTAATCCTAATAAAGAAAAATATTCTCAACTCATGCCCCTCATCTAGTATTTGTAGCGTCTAAGCTGGCAGAAGAAGCTCATTATTCCAAGCATGATTGCATGTCTGATCTGATTCTGTTCTGGCACCGCCGCGATTTGCGTATTTCAGATAACATGGGGCTGGCTGCTGCTAGGCAACAAAGCCAGAAAGTGGTGGGAGTCTTTTGTCTCGACCCCAATCTTCTAGAAGGGGACGACATTGCACCCGCTAGAGTGACTTATATGATCGGCTCTTTAGACGCGTTACAGCAGCGTTATGCAGCAGCGGGTAGCCAGCTATTGATTCTCCACGATCGCCCCAGCCAAGCGATTCCTGCTCTTGCTTCGGCACTGAATGCCCAAGCCGTCTTCTGGAACTGGGATGTCGAACCTTACGCCAAAGAACGCGACGAACAAGTAAAACTTACCTTGGAAGCTAAGGGTATTGCCGTCCAAAATAGCTGGGATCAGCTTTTGCACGCTCCTGGTGAGATTCTCACCAAATCCGCTGACGAACCCTACACCGTCTTTACCCCTTTCTGGAAACGTTGGAAAGACCTGCCCAAAGCTGAACCTGTCGAAACATTGAAAGATGCCGAAGGACTGACAAGGCTGGAAAAACAAACGGCTCAGGAAGCAGGGGCAATTGACCTACCCAGTGCGAAGGATTTGGGGTACGCCTGGGACAATGAACTGTTGATCCTACCCGGAGAAAAAGCAGCAGAGGAGGTTTTAGAAGAATTTTGCGATCGCGCGATTAACGATTACCAGGAACAGCGCAATTTTCCTGGTGTTGATGGCACCTCCAAACTCAGTGCTGCCAACAAATTCGGAACCATTGGTATCCGTACCGTTTGGGAGGCGTCAGTAAGAGCCTACAATCTCAGTCGCAGCGATGAAACTTGCAAAAACATTCAAGTTTGGCAGCAGGAACTGGCATGGCGAGAGTTTTACCAGCAGGCGATGTATTTCTTCCCCGACCTAGCAAATGGCCCCTATCGAGAGCCTTTCCAAGACTTTCCTTGGGAGAACGATCAAGAACTATTCCTCGCTTGGTGTGAAGGCAGAACGGGCTACCCAATCGTCGATGCTGCCATGCGTCAACTCAACACGATTGGCTGGATGCACAACCGTTGCCGGATGATTGTCGCGAGTTTCCTCACCAAAGACTTGCTAATTAACTGGCAACAGGGAGAAAAATACTTTATGCAGAAGCTCTACGACGGTGACCTTTCTGCTAATAATGGGGGCTGGCAGTGGAGTGCTTCTAGCGGTATGGACCCCAAGCCATTGCGAATTTTTAACCCTGCTAGCCAGGCGCAGAAATTCGATCCGGAGGGGGAATATATCCGGCAATGGCTACCAGAACTGAGTTCTGTGGAGACGGAATATTTGGTGACGGGAAAGATTCCTGAAGATGAACGCGACTACTGCGGCTATCCTGCGCCGATTGTCGATCACAAGCAGCAGCAGCGAGAGTTTAAGCGGCGTTATCAGCAAGTCAGGGGCGGTTGATTTTTTTAACGCCAAGGGACGCTAAGGAATTCTCGGCGTTCTGGGCTTTTAAAAAAAATCTTACGCGCTATACAACGACTGTATCCATTCCCACTCCTGGATCAACCCTTCTTTTAAGGACACTTGGGGTTGATAGCCAATCAATTTGTTGGCTTTGGAGACATCAGCCGCTGTGTGACGAGCGTCTCCCATTGATTGCTCAATGTAATTGCGCTGAATCGGATGCCCGACAATTTCTTCCATTGTGTTGAGAACATCCGCTAGCACGGCGCGGCTACCTCCGCCGATGTTGAAGATTTCGCCCACGGCGTCGGGTGCAGTTGCTGCGGCTAAGTTAGCGGCAACTGCATCACTGATAAAGGTAAAGTCTCGCGTTTGCTGTCCGTCACCATAAATGGGAATGGTTACACCCGCGATCGCGGCTTTAAAAAACTTGTGAAACGCCATATCCGGGCGTTGTCGGGGGCCATAAACGGTGAAGTAGCGCAACGCCGTAAAGGGAACACCAAAGTTTTGATGATAAAGCGTGCACAACCGTTCTGCGGCTAGCTTGGTAATTCCATAGGGAGAGACAGGTTGGGGGGGAATGCTTTCAGAGGTGGGAAGAGTTTCGGCATTCCCATACACCGAAGAGGTGGAAGCATACACTAACCGAGCCAGTTGTTTGGCATCCTTTGCCGCCTCCAGTAAGACCTGTGTGGCATTGATATTGCGCTCGGTATAAGCGCGGAAACCTCCTCCCCAACTGGCACGTACCCCCGCTTGTGCAGCTTGGTGATAGACGACTTCTACACCGTCTAAAAGTGCTTTCCAGTCGAGAGACTGAATATCCCCTTCAATCAACTCAAAGTTGGGATGAGCTTCAAAAATAGCAACATTCTTACGCTTCAAGGCAGGATCGTAGTAGTCGTTAAACTGATCGATACCAATTACCTTATGCCCTTGCTTCAACAGGGTTTCTGCCAAGTGAGAACCGATAAACCCCGCAGCACCAGTAACAATATTAATCGCCATAAGCTCAATTTTTTACAAGAAACTCAACAGGTCAGGTTTCCCGACAAAACAGGTGATGCACCTCTCTAGCGAGTGTCCCTGAGAATGTTTGGACAAGCTCGCGATCGCATTCAGGCGGCGAAGTCATACCATTTTTTCTTGAGGTGCTACCTATTCAATTAAGAAAACCAAGGGGATTCAACCCATGCCTCACTAAACTACATAGCCTCAAGAAAAAGACACAACTCAATTGCTCAACATCATGGCACATTCCCCGATCGGCTTTGCCCAACCGTTTTAGTCAATTGGCAATCCCGTGGCATAATGAAGGGCATTTGCTTAGCATTTTGAGGTGACGACTTGAGGGCAATGCATTCTACCTGAACCAGCAAAGGTAGAAATGGGTATTGAAAGGCTCATTACCAAAGAGCCGTGCGATCGCAACAATTCAGTCTTTATAAATGGCGTGAGGGTAACGTGAAGGTTTTGGTTATTGGTGGTGGGGGACGCGAACACGCCCTGGCTTGGAAACTATTGCAATCTCAAAATGTTCGGCAAGTAATTTGTATTCCTGGCAACGGTGGGACAGCCAAACTAGAGGGTTGCCAGAATCTTTCCTTACGAGTGGATGACTTTGAAGGTATTGGTCGTTTTGCCCTTGTCCACGGAATTTCTATGGCAGTTGTCGGGCCAGAACTGCCGCTAGCTTTGGGAATTACCGACTATCTGCGTCGCCAAAACGTGATGGTATTCGGCCCCACTCAAGTTGGTGCCCAGATCGAGTCGAGCAAGCATTGGGCAAAGATGTTGATGCAAGACGCGGGCATCCCCACCCCAGCTTGTGAGGTATTTACAGACGTTGACACAGCCCTTGACTACCTCCAGACTCAGGTCGCTCCAGTTGTGGTCAAAGCCGACGGTTTAGCAGCGGGAAAAGGTGTAACCGTTGCTAGCACAATTAGGGAGGCGCAAGCTGCTGTTGAGTCCCTGTTTAGAAATGGGATGCAGCCTGTGATCATTGAAGAGTGTGTTACGGGTCAAGAAGTGTCGGTTTTAGCCCTGACGGATGGCTTGACGGTGCGAGCCTTACTCCCCGCTCAAGACCATAAGCGAATTGGAGAAGGAGACACGGGGGAAAACACTGGGGGAATGGGAGTTTATGCCCCAGCCCCGATCGCCACCCCAGAATTGATGGCACGAATTGAGCAAGAGATTCTTCAGCCGACGGTGAATGCGCTGCGCCAACTAGGCATCGATTACCGGGGTGTCTTATATGCGGGATTGATGATCACACCGGAAGGAAATCCAACGGTTTTGGAATTTAACTGTCGCTTTGGCGATCCGGAAACTCAGGCAATTCTGCCGTTACTAGAGACGCCCTTAGAAGAGTTGTTGTTGGCTTGCGTGAAGCAGCGCTTGGCAAATCTTTCTCCGATCCGATGGAAACCGGGCGCATCGGTGTGCGTTGTCGTAGCGGCTGGCGGCTATCCAGGAACCTTCCGCCGAGGAGATGCGATTGAGGGCATTGAGCAAGCCGAAGAGCAAGGGGCGCACGTCTTTCATGCTGGCACTCAAATTAAGCAGCAAAAACTCGTCACCGATGGAGGTCGCGTACTCGGCGTGACGGCATTGGGAGAAAACTTTGATCAGGCGATCGCCAAAGCCTATCAAGCCACCCCATACATTCAGTTTGAGAATATGTACTATCGCCGAGATATCGGTCATCAAGTCGCCTCGGCGGGTACTTTACCTCAGTGAGTCCTAAGTCCTGAGTCCTGAGTCCTGAGTCCTGAGTCCTGAGTAGGGGAGAAAGTATGAAGGGTGAAGTATGAAGGGTGAAGGGTGAAGGGTGAAGGGTGAAGGGTGAAGGGTGAAGGGTGAAGGGTGAAGTATGAAATAGGCGATTGGAGTAATGGCTAATCGTTGTCAATTTTTCTCTCCCCTGCTCCCCTGCTCCCCTGCTCCCCCGCTCCCCTGCTCCCCTGCTCTCCTCACTCCGCTCCCCCAATCTGGATATCACGTACCCTTACTGGCACGCAGGCGTGGGTCATTTGGGCAATCTGGAGGGGTTCGCCTTTGCCGCAGATATTTGTGCCGCATTGTTCGCGTTCTGAGGCGGGCCCGATGGCGTCAACGCTGTTCCAGAAATCTGTGCTCATGGAGTGATAGGTTACGTCCTTGAGCATTCCCACGATTTTGCCGTTTTCGACTTTCCAGAAGGCATCGCCGCCAAACTGGAAGTTACGACGCTGTTGATCGATGGAGAAGCTGCCCACTCCGTCAATTAAAATGCCGTCTTCGGTATCGGCGATCATCTCTTCTAGGGTTGCCGTATGGCTTCCCCCGTCTGCTCCCGGTTCTAGTCCTAGGTTGGGGATGCGTACCATTGGCACGCTCGACCAGCTATCTGCAAAGGCGCAACCATTACTGCTGCTGCGACCGAGGCGATAGGCGGTTTCGCGATCGCACAAATAATCTACTAAAACTCCATCCTTGACAATATACCAGTCTTGTGCAGACACGCCTTCATCATCGTAGGCAAAGGTGCTGCGTCCTCCAGCTTGGGTGCGATCGCCTTTAAAATTTACCCACGGGGCAGCATATTGCAGCTTGCCCAATTTATCGGTCGTGGCAAAGCTGGTGCCTGCAAAGTTAGCCTCGTAGCCGTACACTCGATCCAGTTCGGTGGGATGTCCGACGGATTCGTGGATGGTGAGATAGAGATTAGTGGGTTTGAGAATTAGAGTGCTGCGGATGCCTTGAGGCCCTTTCGGGGCATGAACTTTGGCGATCGCCTCTTGAGCCACCCGTTCAACTTGAGCGAGCAAGTCAGTAGCATTAATATGCTCATAACCGATATTCAGCGGCGGACGTTCGTAGCTGCGGCTTTGGGCATCACCATTAGCGATCGCTGTACATCCAAAACCCGGATAACTGCGATAAATCGTCTGCTCAATCAAGGAACCTTCCGTAGAGGCGAAGGTTTTATCTTCTTGGGTAAACCGCAGGAACGAGAAGGCTTTTTTAATCCCGCGATCGCTGTAGCCTAAGAGTTGTTCGTTTAGCTGCAACAGCAATTGAGCCTTCTCGGTAATCGGTACAGTAAAAGGATCAATCTCAATCGGTGTAATGTATCGGTCTTGATACGCCGCAACGGGGGCTAACTGCACTTTCGTCTGTTGAGATAGGCGGCTACCCTGGGCAATCTCTACCGCTAAAGCAACGACTCGTTCAATCTCCGCCGACGTTTTCTGATAACTGGCGGCAAATCCCCAAGCTCCGTTGAGGAGTACCCTGACTCCAAACCCAGAACTGACATTATCTGACAATTGACTCAAAGAGCGATCGCGTGCCGTGAGATTTTGCGAACGGTAGGTACATAAACGGATATCTCCATACTCACAACCCGCACGTTTGATTAAGGCGATCGCCTGTTGAGCTAGATCAGTAGCAGTTAGCGCAGTAGCTTGTACCATCATGCTTTGGAGAAGGTCAGTAATCAACCCATTGTAGCGAGGGTTCCTGTAATACTTTCCCCTAACAGTTCAGTTGTTACAATCAATGCTTCTCTCTAAAACCGGAGCGAAAAATCCCCGCCCGGCGTGACTTTCCTACTCCACATCTCTACGGTCAAAAATCTCCTCAAAGCCACTCCCTATCTGTCCGCCCCTATGCAAAAGCCTAGACATACATCTGAGCATCGCCATCCTGTTTTAACCTCTCATCTCGGTCGTTCTGGTTCTCAAGCAATTCCGATTCATTGGGGAGAAGCTGACCCGATCAAACGTGGTGCAGTCGTTGGCACCTTGAGAAATCCTGCCCATCGCAACGTCATTGGCGCGCACTCTGGTGGCTATGCAGTTTATCGGGCGCTGGCGGTGGCGAGTGGAGCCTTACAGCCCAATCACCGCGCGGATTTGACTAATACAGCCCCGGTTGTCAATTTTGGCCCGCATCCGAGCTGGGCAGACCCCCATAAGATCGTTTCCTTCGATCCCTTTGGTGCCATCGTGGGAGACGCTTACTCGTCTTTGTATACCAAGGGATACGACATTCTCCCCACAATCGCGATTACAAAAGCCCATGTCAATATGCCAGAATTGCAAGACGCGGTGGCAAAAGGGCGCTTATCCGTAGATGGTCAAATCATCAAAAGCGGCGGCAGTTTAGTCGTCACTAAAGTGGCAATTGACCCCGTTTGGTATTTACCAGGTATTGCCCAACGTCTCAAGGTTGAAGAAAGCCATCTGCGCCGGATTCTCTGCCAACAAACCGGGGGAATGTTTCCGGAACTGATGACACGTTTTGATTTAAAAGTTTTCCTCCCTCCCATTGGCGGTATTAGCGTTTATCTAATTGGTGATATTTCCACAATTAGCGATCGCAACTACCCCCTAGCCGTGCGGGTACATGATGAGTGCAACGGTTCTGATGTCTTTGGTTCCGATATTTGCACTTGCCGTCCTTATTTAGCCCATGGCTTGGAAGTCTGCGCGCAAACGGCCCTTGCAGGCGGTGCAGGGGCGCTGATTTACTTTCGTAAAGAAGGTCGGGGATTAGGAGAAGTCACGAAGTTCCTGGTTTACAATGCCCGAAAACGTCAAGAAGGAGGCGATCGCGCGGCAGCCTATTTTACCCGCACGGAATGCGTTGCTGGCGTTCAAGATATGCGCGCCTACGAACTGATGCCGGATGTGTTGCATTGGCTAGGAATTACCCGTATCGATCGCTTTGTCTCCATGAGTGATATGAAGTACAACGCGATTATCAACTCTGGCATTGAGGTGATTGAGCGCGTACCGATTCCAGAAGAGTTGATTCCCCCGGATGCCCAAGTAGAAATTGCCGCCAAGCAAGCGGCGGGGTACTATACCAAAGGTGAAGTGCCGGATGAAGTTGCCCTCAAAGAGATTATAGGGCGGGGTTTGACAGAGTAGATATCAGTAATGAGCAGTTTTGAACAAGAAGCGATCGCTTATCTGCGTTCTCCAAAAGCTATACGCGATCGCTCTCAACAACTTTTTCATCTCGCTTGCGAAGACAAACTCCGCCACTTTCGTATCGATTTAACCCAACTCGACAAGTGTGCTGATTATGTCGTTCAGGTAACCCGCGACAACTACCCCGATTTAAACATCCCCTTTCACAGCCGCTGGCGTCACTTTGAAGTTGGCGTATCGCGTCTTGCAGAACTCAATCGCGACTTAGCCGCATTTCCCCCCCTAGAAAAAGCCCGAATTAAGTTTGATTTGGTAATTGTCAGTGTTTTACTCGATGCGGGTGCGGGTGCTGACTGGTACTACTACGAAGCAGAAACGGGACAAACCTTTCAGCGTTCCGAAGGATTAGCCGTTGCCAGTTTCCGCATGTTTAAGCAAGGGCTGTTCTCCAGCAACAAGTCTCAACCCTTACAAGCGGATGCAAAGAAATTGCAAAACTTGACTGCAACAACCCTAGCAGAAGCATTTCAGATAAATGAGGAAAATATGCTGCTAGGGCTAGAAGGGCGGTTGGAACTACTACAACGCTTAGGGAAAGTCCTGACTCAGCACCCGGAATTTTTTGGCACCAAAAATCCTCGCCCCGGTAACTTAGTTAACTACTTGCTAAATAACCCACACTCAGACTCTTCTACTCAAAACTTTCTACTCAGCACTCAAGACTCAGGACTCAGCACTCTCAAAGCAACTGATATACTACGTGCCACTTTAGAAGGATTTGGAGAAATTTGGCCAGGGCGAGAGGTGATTGCGACTACCAACTTAGGCGATGTCTGGCGACATCCAGCTTTACCCGGCGAGAATCCAGTCGATCAATATGTCCCCTTCCACAAACTTTCCCAGTGGCTAACCTACTCGCTCTTAGAACCTCTCCAGGAATTAGGAATAGAAATTACCGAGTTGGATGAGATGACAGGATTGCCAGAGTATCGTAACGGCGGCTTGTGTCTTGATATCGGGCTGTTACAGGCAAAACATTTGGCAATCTATCACCAGCGTCACTTACCTGGTTCAGAAGTCATTGTAGAGTGGCGATCGCTAACCGTTACTCTCCTAGACAAAATTGCTGACACCATTCGACAAAAATTAGGGATGAACCAAGCGGAATTACCCCTAGTGAAGATATTGCAAGGGGGAACCTGGAGTGCAGGACGACGCATCGCTGCTGAGTTAAGAACCGGAGGCGTACCTCCCATTGAGATCGAAAGTGATGGCACAGTATTTTGAGTAAAGTTCCTCTCATATTTCTCGCTCTAGTCGAAAGCTGAAAAGGTCGTTAGTTCAGGCTTTAGCTCAAATTACTATTTCAAATACAGCCTTTTTCCAGTAAATGGACTCGCTAGATTAGATAGGGGTAAGCTACTGTGCCAATCCCTTACAAAAATTTTGTTGAACTACGAAATGAAATGAAAAAATATTTACTAATATTAGTAATCTTTTTGCCGCTCCTAATTATCAGCATAAGGATTACTAATGCCCGCACCTTCGCACCTCTATCTGCATACCGTACCCTAGAATCAATTGCGGGAGCAGGCTTGTACAAAACCAAACTTCCTGAAGGTAATGAAGCCTATCTGCAAGTCATTGATTTACGGAAAATGCAAATCGATCAAATCATTGGCGAAATGGATGAATTAGGATTTTCTGAGGGTAAATATTATGGTGGATTTGATAGCTACTACAGCCCTCATTTTCAAATGAGCCTATTTTCTAATGTATGGGATGAATACAATCTGCTCTATGGCAAACAAGTATTCTCCATGATAAATTGCGCTTTTTTTGAAGAATATAAATCCAGTACGCAATTAGCATTTCCAGTCAAACTGAATGGTCAGGTTATTACAGCAGGAAGCAGCCCTTATGGCCCTGTTAATCAGCCAGCAGATAATTACTACAAAAATATACAACTAAAAGCTTTGGTTTGGGATGATAGCAGTGCCTATATTACTGATTACGATCCTGAATTGGGTTCTCCACTGAACCAGGCAAATGTCCGCAATGCGATCGTGAGCTATCGCTATAGCGACCACCCTGCTAAAGTAATTGGTAAAAATCAGGAAAATAAATATCATGTCATAGGAACATTAAACAAAGACGACGTTCCTGGCGATGAATTGCTCTTAATAATAACTGTCAATAAAGCTACTTTAGATAAAGCGGCTCAATTACTCCGAAAGCTGGGGGTAAGAGGGGATATTCTCACCGTAGACGGCGGTAGTTCTACATTCGTTACTAATCCCAGTACTGGTAGCTTACTCGTGCCGCAACCTGTCAATATAAAAGATAATCCTAACGCCAGTCATTTGCCCCATTACTTGGGATTTCGTCAAAAAGGAGACTCCCAAAAAACTCCCAAAATTGTTATCAACCAACCTCAGAATACTATCCCCATAAAACCAAAGTTTCCTTACCTCATTCTGTGGAGAGATAACCTAGCTGGTGATGTAAAAATTGAATTGTATCAAGGGTCAAAACGGGTTAAAGCGATCGCGTCTCGAACAGCCAGTGATGGTGTTTTTGAATGGACGCCAGACATGTCGATAGTACAGAACTCTGTTATCCGAGTGACGAGTTTAGAGCATAAAAAGGTTTCTGGGAGTCTGCGGTTAAATTAGTTCTCCCTATAGTCAAAGCCGATTCAAAATTCGGCGATCGCCTTTATAGAACGCGGTAGGATTAAATCAACCGCAAAAACACCAAAAGAAAACCAGGAATCTCTCAAAAACCACAAGTTCCAGGCGGGACGGTGGTTCCTGACCAAAAAGTGGTATCGCTAGTAGTAATAGTATTGGTCGGTAAAGTATTCTCTTCTACTTGTATCACGCCTCCGAAACTATCAT
This sequence comes from Kastovskya adunca ATA6-11-RM4, assembly GCA_019359445.1. GTDB lineage: Bacteria > Cyanobacteriota > Cyanobacteriia > Cyanobacteriales > Coleofasciculaceae > Kastovskya > Kastovskya adunca. Next base: position 163,217 of record JAHHHJ010000007.1, read on the forward strand.
CTAAGTAAAGACTGCCGATTGTGTTACTCAGGGGTTGCAGGCAAATATTACCAAAATCACTCGTTAGAGCTTCTGCATCATTGAAGCTACTACCTGTTATGGCATTTAATTGAACTTTAGCAAAGGTTCTAGCTGAATCAAAGGTGTTAACAGAGATTCCTGAAAAAGTATTATCAGCAATAGAATTTGACTCAATTACAACTCGCAGTTCAGCACTACCATTTGTATTTATATTAATACCGTTGAATCCATTTCTGGAAATTTCCGAATTATTGGAAATATTGACCGTTCCTTTGGATTCATCGGAAAGTACAAGATTTATGCCATTGTCCAAATTATCGGCAATTGTATTGTCACTGATATCAAAGGTTCCTTCAGCGCTGTTGGAAATTAAAACGTCAACGCCACTAAGTTGATTGTTACTAATTACATTACGAGTAATGTTAAAAGTTCCTTTACTGTCATCCGATAAAGTAAATTCAATTCCTGTAAGTTGATTGTCAGTAATCTGATTGTCAGCGATAGTAAATGTTCCTTGGGCATTAGCTTCTGATGCAACACTAATTCCCCTGGCTTGGTTGCTAGTAATTTGATTACTGGAAAAATTAAACGTTCCAGAAGCACTGTCAAACGCTTGAATTTCTACGCCGTCTGCGATACCAACTGTCCCTTGATTATCGGCGATGATGTTATTGGAAAGGGTAAAGTTGCCAGAGGCAGTGTTACGCAGTTCCAAATTAACGCCATCTCCATCATTTGCTGACCCACCATTGCCAGCGATTTGAGTATTGGTAAGTGTTAGCTCAACTTGACCGGAATTGTTGTTGAGGGTGAAGCCTTCTAAGGCGGAATTAGTAATAGAGTTATTAGCGATCGCCACTTCACCTGTAACTTCAGTTAAGGAGATTCCCTCAGCCGTAGAGTTAGCGATCGCATTATCCCGAATTTCAATATTGCTGATATTGCTTCCCGCGATACCAGCACCTGTAGTGGAAGCGATCGCAAATCCAGAAAGCGTTGTATCATTCCCCATTGTCACCGTTCCCGTTACCGCAGGTCGGGCAGTTGTATTAGACAATGGCAGTTCAATATTACCGAGTTCCACCGTATCGATCTTCTGCACAGCACCCGTTGATAATACCTGCACACCATCGGGAATTGTGAAGGCGGGAATTCCAGGATTTGTGCCTAATTGCACGTAAACAATCTCGCTGGCTTGTGCAACAGTCAATGCCTCAGCAACCGTTCCCGTAGGACTTTCAAACGTACCGTTTCCGGTTCCTATCCCCAAATTAACGTGCCGAAACGTCCAAGGTTGTCCCGTTGTCGGGTTCGTGACAAAAACTGTATCTTGCCTGTTGAAAGATTCTGACTCAATTTGCTCATCCACAACAATAGTCGCTTGCCGAGTAACAGATTCTCCCAAACGTGCCAAGACGGAATCTTCTCGGCGTATCCCTCGCGGACGCGTACCAGGGAAATTCGCCCCCACACTCAACACCAAATTAGTCCCAAACGTGTCATCGCTAGAAAGCGCAAGCCCCAGACGTAAAGTATCTGTAGGACGTGCTTCCAAACGCGTCCGCCAGCCCAAAATATCAGAACTCCCCGCCGCATCGTAGTAATAAAGTCCTGCATAGCCACGCAAATTACCTGTTTCACCAAGGGAGGCGATTTTTACCCCCGCTTCCAGATCAACTCCCGTCATCGCGGCTTCAAAGCGGCGGTTTATTTGCCCTTGTTGCGTTCTAGTCTGTGCTAAAAAATTTCCTTGGAAGAAAGGGTCGGATAATGCAAGGGTAGAAGAGACTGTCTCTGCGGCTAATTGGCGAGTATCCCCAACAGGGATGTAAGCATTCCCACGAAACTCCCAAACGTCCCCCAAGGTTTCTAATCCCAAACCCAGTTGATCAAAACTGCTGCTTCCCGTCTCGCGGGTGTCGTAGGAGATATAGCCGCCATAGATGCGGTTAGCGTTTGCACTGTAAAAGCGATGTCCCAGAATAATATTGCTGCTGAGGCGAGAGTTCTCCGTTGACAGCAACAGTCGCCCTTCCAAAAATGTGAGGTTACTACCGGGAGTTTGGAATAGGGGGAAAAAGCCTTCAATACTGCCAAAAGAACTTTCATAACCCACCCCTGCACCCGTGGTGAATTCTGCACCAATACGGGGGGAAATTCTCAAAGACGATGCATCGGGTATCTGGGTGGTGTTGGGAGGTTGAGCATTGGCGATCGCGCTAAAGGTTCCCAACAGCAGTAAGGTTGTGTAGAGGCATTGTATTGACTGTCTTACAGGCATTTTTTTGACACCAAAATTAAGGATTATTTGAGAATGGGGAATCCACTTTTATAGCCCCTTTTTCCTGTCCTGTTGTAGAGACGTTGCATGCAACGTCTCTACAGGGTTACTAACCCTCCTAAACACTCGTGAAAGTACCCGCCGCATTCGCAATCAAAGTAGAGGCATTCACCCCAGTCAAAATGGCAAGGGTTTGACCGTTGGTCGTATCCGTAATCCAGGTGTGGCTGCTTCTTTGAGTAATCGACAACTGCCCCAAGCTCAACCCTGCCGTTAAACCGATATAATCCTCACCCACCTTGAAGTCTCGGATCGTATCCGTCCCTTCACCGCGTGCGAAGACAAAGGTGTCGCGACCTTCACCGCCTGTGAGAATATCATTTCCCAAACCGCCCCAAAGCCTGTCATTACCCGCGTCGCCCCAGATTTGGTCATCTCCTACTTCGCCGTAGAGATTATCGTTGCCAGCACCGCCGTAGATGCGGTCATTACCTGTACCGCCATAAATCAGGTCATCGCCGCCAGTAAGAGAATTTTGACTATCGCCGAAGAGGATGTCGTTACCGTCGCCGCCGTAGAGTTGGTCATTGCCGAGTCCTCCGGAAATCGTGTCATGACCGCCAAAACCGTAGAGGCGATCGCCTCCAGCCGTTCCTACCAAAGTGTCGGTAAGATTAGTGCCGTTGATGATATTCAAGCTGTCGTTGTCAATGTTGGTAACAGCAACATCATCGGCATTAAGTCCGTTGTAGTTAAGGTCAGCACTAACAGCAGCAGCGGTGATGATTTTGTAAGCAATATTGCCATCCACCTCGGCATCATCTACCCCGGTTACAGTTACCGTCTGCGCTTGGTTCCAGTTAGCCGCAGTAAAGGTGAGTGAGGGAGTCGAAACCTTGCCTTCTGTGGTGTCAGAACTGCTTAACCCAACAGTGACGTTAGCAGTGGGTTGACTCGCGAGGACAACACTAAAGCTAGCTGTGCCACCAGCTTCTGTCGTGTTACCGCTGATGGCTGAAACCCTAATTCCTACAGTGTCATCATTGCTAATGATGCCCGTGGCAGTGCGGGTGCCGAGGTTGGCATTGGTTGCACTGTTTAGAGTAACGGTGAAGGTTTCGTTACTCTCAAACCTATTGTCTCCGTTGACGAGAACGGTAATTGTTTTGCTAGTTTCTCCAGCCGCGAACGTAAGAGTAGCATCGTTGTCAATATAGTCTTTGTCTGCTGTCGTTGCTGTGCTGTCGTTAGTACTGTAGTTGATAGTGATGGGAAGGATACTGGCTTGTGAAAGGCTGACAGTGTAGGTATAGGCAGTAGTGCCGCTGTTGGCTTCTTTTTGAGCGATCGTGGCTGGACTGAGGGAAACAGTAGGAAGTGGGTCATCATTGAGGATCGTACCGATAGCCTGGCTTTTAGCGATCGCGGCATTACTGGCATCACTCAGATAAACGAAGAATTTTTCATCACTTTCATTAACAGCATCGCCAACTATAGGTACTGAAATCGTCTTGGTCGTTTCACCAGGGACAAACGTAAGAGTGCCAGTAACTGCCGTGTAATCAGTTGGGTTGATGGCGGTATCGTTGGCGGTGGCGTAGTTTACCGTGACGGGTAAACCAGAAGCAGCGGATAAAGTAACCGTAAAGGTTGCAGTCTTACTATCACCAGTCCCTTCAGTGACAGTGACATCTCCACCAATAGAAAGACTGGGTAAAGTCTCGTTATCAGCAATGGTGACAGTCGCAAAATTGTTACTGCCAATGGTGTAGTTGCCAGGGGTGAGATTAAGCTTGAGGGTTTCTGCCCCTTCGTAAATCACGTCATCCGTCGGCGTTAGCGTCATATCTACAGACTCACTGCCATCAGGAATCGTAATTTTGAGGTTTGTACCGCTGCTAGTGAGGGTGTTGTTGCCAGTAAGGGTATAGTCGCTGGCACTGGCAGTACTAGCACCATCAATGGTCATGTAGACAATTAACTCGCCCAGCGTCCCATTGCGGCTGATGCGGAACGTGCCAGAATTTGCAATGGTTTCTGAGGCATCCGTATCTAGGGCGGTGATATTAACTGTTAGGGTATCGTTGTCAATGATGGTGCCGCTACCCTGACTATCAGCAATGGTGGCATTGCTGGGATTGGAGAGGTTGACAAAAAAGCCTTCATTGGCTTCATTGATCAAATCATCCGCGATCGCCACATTGATAGTTTGACTAGTAACGCCAGGAGCAAAGGTTAAGGTGCCGCTAGTGTTGGTATAGTCACTGCCAGCTTTAGCTGTGCCATCAGCCGTGGCGTAGCTAACGGTGATTGTTTGGCTGCTAGGGTTGGAAAGGGAAGCGGTGAAGACAGCATTAGTCGTGCCAGCGTCGCTTTCATTGAAGGAGACATCGCTAATACTAATGGTTGGTTGATTGTCATCATTGGCGATCGCTACCGTTGCTGTACCTGTAGTAATCGTAGAGTTGGCGGGAGGTGTCGTCAGATTAGGATTTGAGAGAGTGACGGTAATACTCTCATCCGGTTCATAGACTTTGTCACCTAAAACATCGACAGTAACTGTCTTGGTTGTCTCACCAGCAGCAAAGTTTAGGGTGCCGGAAGGGATAGTACCGCCACCAGTCACTTGAATATTGTTGTAGTCGATGCCGTTTGTCGCCGTTCCGCCGATGGCATAGTCTACGGTACTGGCTACACCAGTGCCGCCGCTACGGGTGACAGTGAAGGTAACGCTTTGAGTACCGCTATTGCCTTCAGTTAAAGTTGGGGTGGTGGTGTTAACGGCGTATTGAATTGGGTCATTGGCGACAATTGATACCGTAGCGTTGTTATTAGCCGTATTGATCGTGTAATCCTTACCTGCCGCCAAATTAAGGCGCAAGGTTTCGTCCCCCTCTGGCAGGGTATCGTCAACTGGGGTGAGGGTGACATCGACATAACTTTGCCCGTCGGGAATGACTACCGATAGACCACCGCTACTGAGGGTATAGTCACTGCTACTGGCGGTGCTGCGACCATCAATAGCAAGATTGACTGTGAGATTGCCTACTGTGCTACTGCGACTAATGCGGTAGGTGCCTGTATCCGTGATGGGTATTGTTTCTGCGGCAGTTGCATCTATTGCCGTAATACTGACAAGAGTCGTGACGGCTACCGCCTTGGAGAACTCTGAGGTATTGTTACTAGAATCGGTCGCCGTAGTACTAATAAAGTGACCCACAGGAACTGCCGTAGCGAAGTTAACCGAGAAGTTAGTATTGCCATTAGCATCAGTGGTTACACTAGTGAATCCGAGGAAAGTTTGACCTTCCCCATAGCCGGAGGAATCTAAGGTCGTGTTGGAGAAGAATTCCAGCCTGAAGGTGGTATTGGGAGTGCTATTGAAGGTGCCTGCAACAACTGTGTTGGTACCAATGGCAGTGACGGAGGTCAGTACCGGGAAGTTTTGGAGGTTGTTTGTCCCTGTATCACTGTCCCCAAAATCATTGGCGGTTACTTCATAAGTGTCTAGATCAATTCCTAAGCCAGTATTGGAGAAGATGGAATTACCTAAGATTGCATTACCAGTGCCCCTGGAGTAAGCAGCTATACCCCTGCTACTATAGGCAATCGTATTGCCAGCACCAGCGGCAGTCCCGCCAATAGTGTTATTACTTGCATCAGAGGAAATGGATAGACCATGTGTGGAATTTCCTAATGAACTGATGCCATCAACTTGCGTACCAATGTAGTTGCCGAGGATCTGGTTTCCTGTAGCCGTATTGCCACCAATGCTGATACCGTGGTTGTTGCCGGAAATAACGTTACGCGCCTCTGGTGCTGTCCCGCCAATTATGTTGTTGGGTGAAAAGCCGATATACACACCATTATGGGTGTTGCCTAGGTCAGCGGTTCCTGTAACATCAGTACCGATGTAGTTGCCTAGTATCCGATTCCCTGTGGTATTGCTGAAGACGATATCAACGCCGATATTGTTACCTGAAATAACATTACGCGAGCCTAGTGCTGTACCTCCAATTATGTTGTAAGACGCACCATAGACGATGCTCACCCCGGTGGCAGCGTTGCCCAGAATGGCGTTGCCAGCAGCATTGGTGCCGATGAAGTTGCCAAGGATCTGGTTTCCAGTGGCACCAGTGCCATTGATGCGGACACCATCGTAGTCGCCCCCTGAAATCACGTTACGCGACCCTGGTGCTGTCCCCCCGATAGTATTGTTGGAGGAATTGTCGATGTACACACCCATGAAGTAGTTGCCCCAGTCCAGAGTACCCGTGACATCGGTGCCGATGTAGTTGCCCTCAATGCGGTTGTTGCCCTTGGTTTGCAGTATAATACCGTTGTGGCTGAAACGATTGATTACCAGTCCCTTCACGATGCTGTTCCCAGCAGTGATGGTTAGACCGCTTACGCTTGACCCGGCACTGCTGCCATTAAGCTCAATAATGGGGGTGCCGGAGAATCCCGGCTGAGTGGTGCCGTCGATGACTACCGCGTCGGTGATGGTAGGTAGGGCGGAAAGAGGTGTGATAGTCTGGACACCACTGCCAATCTTGAAGCTGATGGTGTCGGTTCCAGTGAAAGCGTTGGCATTGATGATGGCTTGCCGCAGGGAACCTTCGCCGCTGTTGTTGGTATTGATAACTACGGTGTCATTTTGTTGGATAGTGACACTGGCGCTGTTTTGGGAAGAGGCGATCGCATATGCCCCATCCGCTACTAAATTAAGCTTTAAGGTTTCATCCGCCTCAGCGTGGATGTCGTTAATTGGGATGAGATTAATATCGACAAAACTTTGCCCAGCTTGAAGCGTGATGCTAGCTACTCCATTCAAGAAAGTAATGGGGTTGCCGTTGCTATCTTTCAAGATATAGTCAGCACTGCTGGCACTGCTGCTACCATCAATGGCAAGTTTTACGGTTAAAGTTCCCGTAGCATCCATGCGAGTAAGGCGATAAGTGCCGAGATTACCAACAACTTCCGTGGCGGTGTTATCTGTGGCAGTAATGCTGACTGTGGCAGAGGAGGATTCAAAGGCACCGATGTCTATTCTGCCGCCGGAAATGCGGTCAAACCCCGTGCCGCGTTGATCGGTAGTTAAATCGCCGCTGTAAGTGGGAGTGCCTGCATTGAGGGCGGGGCTGCCAGCGAGTAGGGCGTGAGTAAAGGTAGTACCGCCATTATTTTGTAAAGTTCCTAGTCCGGGGTTGGAGTTGACAATATCTGTACCCGTGCCAATCGTACTTGTATTACCTGTGGTGTCTCCGATTAGGTTGTTGGCATTGCCTGTAACATTACCGGAAACATCAGCGTGTTTGGTTCCGGCTGACTTGTCAATGTTCCCTGCAATGATGGTGTTTTTGACATTAATAGTGCCATAGCCATTGGTGAAAACACCACCGCCGTTACCAGTATTATCAGCATCAGCATCAGCCGTATTGTTAGTAATGGTGCTATTCAGGATTTCAGAGAAACCGCTGTTGTGAAGGATGCCGCCGCCGTTATTATTCGACAGATTGCCGCTGATCGTGCTGTTGACGATCGTACTGCCGCCACCATTGTGCCAAAAGCCACCACCGCCACCGTAGCTGTTGTTATTTGCTCGATTGCCGCTGATCGTGCTATTGCTGACGGTAGCGCTGCCACTGTTAGCGATACCGCCACCGAACTCATCAGCTCGATTGCTAATAATGGTGCTATTGGTGACGGTAAGAATGCTAGTGGCACTGCCACCAATGCCGCCACCAGTAACAATCGCATAATTGCCAGCGATAATGCTATTGGTGACGGTAATATTTCCTTCGTTGCGAATGCCTCCACCGACGTGAGCCGTATTGCTGGCGATTGTACTATTGGTGACAGTACTGGTGCCTGTATTCCAAATACCGCCCCCCGTAGCACCATTAGTCGTCGTGTTGCCACTAATGGTGCTATTTTGCACGGTAAGGGTGCCGTAGTTACCAATACCGCCGCCGCCAGTGATAGCACTCGATGCTGTGTTACCGCTGATGATGCTATTCTGCACGGTGAGAGTGCCCTTGTTCAGGATGCCACCGCCTTCAATCGTGGCACCATTAGCAATAGTCAACCCATCAATCTTGACCGTCTTCCCGCTATCAATAGTGAAGATGCCGTAGTTGCCTCCTATATTCCGGCGGACTGTTAAGTTGTTGGCACCCGTGCTGTTGATAATATTGACGCTATCGCTTAGGTTTGGCAGCACAGACGCTAAGTTAATGACTGCCCCATTTGCCAAATTGCTGAAGGTGATATCCTGAGTGCCAGCAAAGGCGTTGGAGTTGAGAATCGCTTGCCGCAAACTACCTTCGCCACTGTCGTTGGAGTTGATGACAGCAGTATCGTTGGCGAGGATAGTGACGGCGGCGGTGTTTTGAGTAGCAGAGAATAAGTACGCCGTATCCGCTGCTAAATTGAGCGTTAAGCTTTCATCCGCCTCAGCGTGGATGTCGTCAACTGGGGTGAGATTAATATCGACAAAACTTTGCCCAGCTTGCAGCGTGACGGTGGCAACCCCATTAGAAAAAGTAATGGTGTTGCCGTTGCTATCTTTCAAGATATAGTCGGCACTGCTGGCACTGCTGCTAGCATCAAGGGCAAGTTTTACGGTTAAAGTTCCCGTAGCATCCGTGCGAGAAATACGGTAAATCCCTAAATCGGTGGCAGGATTTGTTTCTTTGGCAGTGGCATCGAAGGCGGTGATACTGACAGTCGCTGCGGTGTTTATCCCAGTAACATTCAAGGTGACGGTAGCAGGGGCAGAGTTGGCTGTACCATCGCTAGCTTGGTAGGTGAATGTGTCGATGCCAACAAAATCGGATTTGGGCGTATATATGAAGGAGCCGTTGGAGTTGAACGTCAAGATGCCATTGCTAGGTGCTGTCACCAGCGAGGCATTCAGCGCTGCATTTTCTGGATCGGTGTCGTTAGTGAGAACGCCAGGAAGTTCACCATTGGGAGTGGCACGGTATCGAATTCTGCCACGAAGACTTTCGCTATAAGGGTCGCCGTCACCGTTTTCCCGGAATATGGAATCAAAACTGATAATCTCGGAGCCAGTGCCGTAGACGATTTGGTTAACACTAAACTCCCCAGTGAGTTGGTTATAACCCCGATGCTGACCTGATACATTTAGACCCGGCACAGTGGGCGCTTGGAATGGCCACCGGGTAGCACCTGTGTATGTACCTGGAGTCAGCAGTGCATCGCCCGGAGCAGCAAATTCAAGGTTCCACCCACCGGAAAAGTTGGGACTGTTAAACCTGATGTTGACACCGTTGTCGAAGTTGCGCGAAGCGGTGAAGGTGCCGTTAGCTAGGGTATAGCTGTAGTACTTCCCTTGTCCAATGTAGTTGCCTATGTCACTGTCAAGTACCAGCGACGTGACTGCCACAGCGGTTATGAGCGAGCTATTTGCAGCCACAGTGTAGGTGTCGCTGGCTGCTATGGGTGTGCCCAAAACTGAGGAATAGGCTTTTGTTGCCTTTGCCTGAAAAGCTAATTTTGCCTCAATTTCCCCTGTATTTACCTCTAAATCCCAGTCGCCGCCGAAAATCACGCTGCCTGTCAAGTTATTAGAAGCCGCGACATCAGCTGCTGTCAGTTGGCTCAACTTTTGTACAAAGGCTGCACCGTGCTCGCTAGATGCCACGTTACAACCATAGAGGAGAATATCGGCATCGGGAGTTAAAGCACTTGCCCACTGCTGCAATTGGTTGCTGTAAGCTGGCAGGTTGCCTGCATTCAGTTGAGTTGAACCCAATTGCAAACTGCCGGATGTACCGTGGGAGACAACGTGAACGCTGCTGATACCAGTGCGTCCTGCCAATGCTTCGGTAATTTGCGCTACTCCATCCCGCATTGAGTCGAGGATAACTACTTCTGTTCCCGGTTTGACCCCTGCTACAAGACTTTGGTAATCCTCAACCCTAGAGTCGATGAAAACGATCTCTTTATTTAATGCTTCCTTAGTGCGAGAAGTTGTTCTGGTCAAAGAGTCTCCACTGTTGGTGTTGTGAAAAAAACTGCTTGCATTTTGGTTAAGGGAGGAATTATTCCAAAGGTCTTTCACGATTAAATTTCCTTCAAACACTGAAGTTGGACATGAAAACCGAGGTGCGATGCCAGAACATCACCACACCACTTGCTATAGGATTGATAAGAATTACTGAATGTGAATTAATGGCTGCCAGCTTGGAGATATCAGGTTGCCAATCGCTGGTTTACTGACTTCAGCGGCTGCTTTTATAGAATTCCCCAAAATCTCTAATAACGAACATTTTTCGCTTTTCAGCTTTGATGCTTAGGCAGTTGAAAAACAGACTGCTTGGCTGCGATCGCAGTACCGAGTGCAGCCCTATTTCCCCTGTAGCCCTCAATCCCTCTCAACTTTAAATAATTTATTATCTACTACTTTTGAGGGGTGACAAAGAATTGTCTAGCTATTAATGCAATATTTACAGCAGCTTCACATTCGCTTTAAAGACATCAACGTCAAGAGAGTGCATCTAGTCACGGCTCTAGCCTAGATTGCCACGAAAGTAGAAGCCGCATTATTGATGAGAATGGCAGCATTAACCCCATTCAAGATTGCCAAAGTTTGGTTGTTGGTCGTATCCGTAATCCAGGTGTGGCTGCTTCTTTGAGTAATCGACAACTGCCCCAAGCTCAACCCTGCCGTTAAACCGATATAATCCTCAGCAACCTTGAAGTCTCGGATCGTATCCGTCCCTTCACCGCGTGCGAAGACAAAGGTGTCGCGACCTTCACCGCCTGTGAGGATGTCATTTCCCAAACCGCCCCCAAGCCTGTCATTACCCGCGTCGCCCCAGATTTGGTCATCTCCTACTTCGCCGTAGAGATTATCGTTGCCAGCACCGCCGTAGATGCGGTCATTACCTGTACCGCCATAAATCAGGTCATCGCCGCCAGTAAGAGAATTTTGACTATCGCCGAAGAGGATGTCGTTACCGTCGCCGCCATAAATTTGGTCATTGCCGAGTCCTCCAGAAATCGTGTCATGACCGCCGAATCCATTAATGCGATCGCGTTGAGCCGTACCGATTAGAGTTTCAGAAAGATTAGTGCCGTTGATGATATTAAAAACTTCTGTATCGTTATTAAGGTTGGTAACAGCAACATCATCGGCATTAAGTCCGTTGTAGTTAAGGTCAGCACTGACAGCAGCAGCGGTGATGATTTTGTAAGCAATATTGCCATCCACTTCGGCATCATCTACCCCGGTTACAGTTACCGTCTGCGCTTGGTTCCAGTTAGCCGCAGTAAAGGTGAGTGAGGGAGTCGAAACCTTGCCTTCTGTGGTGTCAGAACTGCTTAAGCCAAGAGTGACATTGGCGGTGGGTTGGCTATTGAGTTTGACACTAAATGTTGCAGTCCCTCCCGCTTCGGTGGTGTTACTGCTGATGGGGGAAATCGTAAAGCCAGCCGTATCATCATCTAGGATGGTGCCAACTGCTTGAGGATCGGCAATGTTGGCGTTGACGGCGTTGGAGAGGTTAACCAAAAAGGTTTCATTCGCCTCATCCACATTGTCACCGACGATGGGAACGGTAATGATTTGGCTGGTGACACCGGGGGCAAAAGTTAAAGTGCCAGCGTTGTTGGTATAGTCGTCCAAAGCGATCGCGCTACCGTTAGCAGTGGCATAATTGACTGCGATCGCTTGAGCGCTAGCATTAGAAAGACTAACGGTAAAGTTAGCTGATTTAGTGCCGCTATTGCCTTCGGTGACGGTGACATCGTTGATGCTGATAGTAGGTTGATTGTCATCGTTGACAACCGTTACCTGTGCGATAGCTGTAGCGATCGTAGAACTTGCTGGGGCATCTGTCAGATTAGGATTACTGAGAGTGACAGAAATATTTTTATCAAGTTCAAATGTTGTGTCACCCAAGACATCCAATGCAATCGTCTTTGTCGTCTCACCAGCAGCAAAATTAACAGTGCCAGAAACGGCAGTTCCCCCACCACTCACCAGAATATTGTTATAGTCGGTGCCAGAAGTAGCAGTCCCACCAATTGCATAATCAACGGTACTGGCTACGCCAATTCCGCCGCTGCGTGTGACAGTAAAGGTAACGGTTTGCTTACCAGTGTCACCTTCCTTTAAAGTTGGGGAAGCAGTGGTAATCGCGTATTGAATCGTGTCGTTGGATGCGATCGCTACCGTAGCATTATTCTTAGCAGTATCAATGGTGTAACCCGCACCCGTCACCAAGTTTAGCCGCAGCGTTTCCGCTAACTCTGGCAGAGTATCATCAACAGCAGTAAGAGTGACATTGACAAAACTCTCCCCATCCGGAATCACTACCGACAAACCACCGCTAGTGAGTATATAGTCATCCTCACTAGCACTGCTGCTACCATCCACAGCAAGATATACGGTCAAATCACCCGTTGTACCAGTCCGAGTAATTTGGTAAGTTCCAGTATTTGCGCCTGATTCTGCTGCATCAGCATCTGTCGCCTGGATGCTAACTGTCGGCGTTCTGGGGTTGACGGTAATTTGAAAGGTTTGCACTACTGAGGTATCGACACCACCGTTAGCAATGCCGCCGTTGTCCTTGACTTGGACTTCAATTGTCGCTGTAGTAGCTGTATCAATTGTTGCAGTAGTATAAGTAAGATTGCCTGTCAGCGGGTCAATTGTCGGTGGAGTGGTAAAAATACCAGGGTTGCTAGTGACGTTAACTATGTAACTATCGACACTTTGAGTTAATTCGCTTGCACCAGGATTGAAATTGCCTGCCCATTCAGTTACAGTTTGTAATCCAGAGCCTGCGATCGCATTTTGATTTCTCCCAGGTGTGAAACTGGGGGCATCGTTAACTGAGTTAATAACAATACTTGCTGTTTCAGTAGCAATACTGAAGGGAGACGCGCCGCCACTAGTCCCAGGATTTACATTAGTTGTACCGCTGGCGAGTCCGTCAGAGGCATCCCAAGCGCGGAAGGTAATGCCTGGGGTGATGCCGTTAAAGTCGGGACTGGGGACAAAACGAATGCGATCGCTTGTTGTAGCCTTTAGTACGGTAGCAGCCACAGCGGACACCACAAAGTTATTCCAGCTACTTTCGCCATTATTAGAATACTGCCAAGTGCCGTTGGTATTATCTACCCCAATTACAGCAATTCCTTCTACTGCACCTGCATCAGCATCACTGATGGGGTTGCCGCCAGCACCGCTAGCAATAATCTCAGAAACCAGAGTCCCATTGTTGCTGGCAAGGGCAACGTCTTCGTTAATTGCTGTTAGTGCCGGACTCCCGGTATTATTTAACACCGGAGCATCGTTGGCTGGGGTGACGGTAATCGGTATCGTCTTGATATTGTTAGTAACCGCACCATCGTTAGCTGTAATCTTGAGAGTGTCGCTACCATTAAAGTCTTGCTTGCCCCGGTATAGCAGTCCGTTAGTGGCGGCTAAGTTAGCGTTAATCTGGCTTTGGCTGCCTGTCAGGGTGACAGTTCCTGTGCCGTTACCATTGACTGTTAACCCAGAAGAGTTGACTGTCAAAGCACCATTGTTGACTTCTAGAGTGACGGTGATGGGACTGTTGCCAGCATCCACGTCAAATACGCTAACTCCTGTGATGGATAAATTCGTATCTTCAGCAACTGTTTGGGGGGCAAAGCTGCTGTTAGTTGTAACTGAAACCGCTGATAAATTTACTTTGGCGCTGGCAGAGGTAGTGTCATCGCCAAGAAAAATCAGGTTTGGGGTTTCGTAGGGATCGAGAAATCCAGTAGCGGTTGTATAGTCTCGCAGCTTACCGCTAAGGATGGTAGTGCCGCCTGTTGAGAGGGTATAAATATCGCCAAGAACTGTCAGCTGGTAGGGAATTAAACCTGTAGTGGTGTTGAAAGTAGCGCCTTCAGCATGGGTGAACAGCAGTTGGTTGTTGTTTGCTGAGGGATTTGTACTAGGGTTTGCCTGAGTTGTGCCATCTTCCTGCGCCCAGATTTCGTTATCCCAGAATCCTAATTCGATGCCTTTTTTGTCGCTGCTGAGAACTATGATGCTGAAACCAGCTCTATCAGCAATGCCATCGCCGTTTTTATCAGCGGTGCCGCTTGTCTTATGATCTTCTGAGAGGACTTGGGCGGTGAAGCTGACGGTGTAACCAGCAGCGCGGTCTAGGTTCGGCACGCTGTTAGCAAAGTAGCCAGCATACGTGTCTGGGTTGGCAGTGGTATCAAGGGTAGTCGCGCCACCGGAGGCACTTTGCGTTGCACCAGTGTTGAAGTAGCTAAATCCTTGAGTTCCAGGTGTCGTATTCAGCGAGCCATCGTATTTAATTACCGAAGCACCGATAATCGGGGCATCGTTGATAGCTGTAACGTTGATGGTTTCAGTAACAGCGGTGCTGGTGCCACCATCGCCATCGGTAACGACAAAGCGAACGGTGCGAGGAGTGGTGCTGGGGTTATCTGAGGCGTTCTGATAAGTGATGTTTTGCAGCAGTGCAGTAGCGGCGGTGGGTGTGGCGTTGGTGTTGAAGGTGACGACTAGGGGAGTGGTGCCAGTCCCACCTGTGAAGGTGCCGATTTGCACTCCGCCGTATTTGACTATTGCGCCATCCAGCCCAATTTGACCAACATCGTTACCTTGGTTGCGAATCGCTAAACGGTCAGATGCCGTGCCACCTGCGGTAAAATCTACTATCAGCTTCCCAGTGTCAAAGTTGAGGGAGTCGGTATCTGTGACAGTGGCGGTGCTATTAATGACGGTAGCAGCTGCATTTTCGGTGTAAGACACAGGTGCAACTGGGAGAGCAATTGCTGGAGCAATGTTGGTGTTGGCGATCGTGTGGCTTCCTAAACCATTGAAGGTGTCTTGGGCGAACCCATCCCATTGAGCGCTGGGATCAAATGGATCGAAAGGATTTGGATCTCCAGTTGTTACGTTACTCTTACGGCGCAGGGTGTTATTTTGGGTACTGGTAAGCCCACTACCCCACTCTGTGCCAGGGTCGTTGCCAATTTGACCAATCGAGTCAATGATGGTTGCACCCTTACGCAGCACAACCGCATCGTCCCCGTTGTACCAGCCATTAAAATTGTTGGTTTGATCGGCTTGACCCAGAATGCTAGGGGCAGCATTAGCTTGTGCTAAAACAAATACATCCTTATCTGCTACTATGCCGCTCAAGTTGATAGTTTGAGTCGGGCTAGTGCTACCGTTTGCATAAAAGTCTACGGCGTAACCTGCTGCGGTTAAGTTAATTGCCGCCCCAATGCCGTTATAAAATTCCAGAGCTTTGTTGTTGCTACTACCTTCAACATACTCTGAGATGAACAGATCGCTTGGCAGGACAGAAGTATAAGTTGCGATCGCTGATGCCCTAAACACCAGAGGTGCTTCAATCTTCCCTGTAGCTACTTCTAAATCCCAGTTACCACCTAAAGCTGCACTACCCGTCACGTCATTAGAAGCAGCAACATCAGCACCCGTCAGCTGACTAAGTTGTTGGACGAAAGCTGCCCCTGTTACTCCACCTACGACGTTGCAACCATACAGGAGAATATCTGCATCGGGTGTTAAAGCATTTGCCCATTGCTGCAAAGAGTTGGTGTATGCTTCGAGGTTGTTTGAGTTGACTTGGGTTGACCCCAATTGCAAATTTGCTTCGCCGCCGTGGGAGACTATATGAATGCTGGCGATGTCGCTGCGTCCCGCCAGTACTTCAGTAATTTGCGCTATTCCATCCTGTGCCGAGTTGAGAATAACTACCTCTGTTCCCGCTTTGACACCCGCCGCCAAACTTTCTTTATCCGCAACTGTGGCATCGATAAAAATAATCTCTTTGTTGGCGACGGTGGAAGTAACTTTGGTCATAGAATTGCTGGAGTCTTGACTGAGGTTGGCGTTCTGATCGAGGTCTTGCACGGTGAGGATTCCTTGTAGTTACTAGAAGCCATCAGAATTCGGGCGAGAATCCCTTCACATCGCGCCGCCAAATCACTTGCCAAAGTATTGATAAAAATTAGTAATTTTGGTAATGCACCCGCCACGAGTTGGTTAGGAGTAGGACGCAGATTGCATCGTTTAGGTGGCAAGGTAAGTGAGGGCGGATATTACTGTATTTTTCTTTACCCGCTTACATCAGGGGTTCCGCTCAGGCAGTGGTGTCTGCGATCGCGTAGAACTGTAAAGTCAGTATTTTTTAAGTATCCATCCCTCTCAATATAGATTTGTTTTTATTAATATAATCTATCTCTAGGGAGGTGCAGTACACCAAATAACGTGAATTAGAGAAACTTCTACAAAGCTTACAGTAGCCTTAATATTCATACCCAAATACTTAAACCCCTCTCCTCAAAGAAGAAGGGCTAATGTTTTTCCCCTTACCAATTCCGGGAAGGAGTTAGGAGTTACATACTAAATCATCCTCTGAGAAGGTTGCTGCCAGAATCGCCGAAAATTTGAGCGTTTCCTGACTCGCCATAGAGGAAATCATTTTGGCGTTTTATAAAACGAGGCTGGTGATTCCAACAGTTTCTAACACCATCCATCCAATAAATGCTGCATATAGTCCCAGCAGCAGCCAGCATTCCCCTTTACTCAGCGCTAAGTTTGTACGCAGCATAGCGAACAGGATAATCGTTGCCAGGGTGAGGACACCCATCATCGGTGCCGCCCTAGCAAAATTAATCGTCGAGGCACCAGCAATCAGGACGCCAGCCGGAATAGCAATCAGCAGGTCAAAAATATTGCTGCCCAGTACGTTGGCGAGGCTAATGATTCCCTTACCTTTACGGGCTGCTCTGATACTTACGAAGGCATCCGGTAAGCTAGTACCTGCTGCAATTACAGTAATACCCCATAAAAAACTCGGTGTGTTAAAGATATTTCCCAGCCCCAGCGCCGCTCGCACCAGTCCCTCCACCGCCGCTACAATCAGCACAAGACTGACCAGCAGGCGCAGCCATTCTTTACCTACCTTGATATCTTTAGGCGGAGGCTCATCGTTTTCCTGTTCTGCCATGTCTTGCTGCTGGAGGAACAGGTACACTCCATAGAGCGCGACAGGAATCAGGGCAATCGGTCGGGTCATTGTACCCTCCCACTGGCTACCTTCCACGGGGTTATAAATCAGCGAGAAGGCAAACGCTAACAACAACACAGTCACACTGGTAATGTAAAATTGGGCATCTTTGTAGACCAAGATGCGATCGGCAGCTAAGCGATCGCCCACTAGCCCAGAAATTCCGGGAATTACCAAAATATTGAAGATAGCTGAACCGACGATCGCCGATACACCCAGCTCAAACTCTCCATGAATTAGCGTAGCAATGACGGTGCTGGAGAGTTCCGGAAAGCTAGACCCAACGGCTTCAATCACAGCTCCTTGGACAATAGGAGGTAGTTGATAGTAAGATGCCAAACGCTCAGCAGACTTTTCCAGCATGAAGCTGCCTTGCCAAATTACAGCCGTTGATACCACAACCAGGCCGATGTATAAAAGTAGTTGCATCGCTTCCACTGCATAATCTAAACAAAGGAAAAAGGCAAAACAATTTTTTCCTTTTTGCTGTGCCTTTTTCCCTTAAATCCTCGCTCCTACAGGGCGATTTAGAGAGGAATCAGTGAAGAAAGCGAAAAAGGAAGCCAGCCGAACTTAGCGCCCAAAGCCAGGGCAAACAGAGCAAGAGCAAAAAGGAGCAATGCCCAATCCCCGAAATCGAACCCTCCCAGATTGGGTCGTTTGGTTTGGTAGCCTCGCATCGCCAGTGATGACATCAGTGTGGGGCCGCGCCTGAGAACCGCGAACAGAACCGGGAACGAGATTCTCAGGGAATTCCAAAGGAAGCGAAAGGGGCGCTTCAAGCTCAAATCGACGCCCTTGATCTTCATCGCATCAGCAATCCGGAATGCCTCGCCCAAGGTGACATACAAAAGTCGATACGACAATCCCACCGCAAAGGCAACCACTGGCGGGAAGTAAAGCCCTCGCATCCCATCGGTTAAGCTTTCGGCATCGATAGTCGATAACAAGCTAACACTGATAATAATCGCGGCTGTCCATGCCAAGATGAGGCGAAACTCGGCGGAGGCGGTTTCCACTAATGCGCCGAAGTTCCCCGCCAACAGTTCGCCACCAGCTGGGATGATGATCAGTGCCAGGAAGGTTGGGATGTGAATCGCCCAAAACATTAGCACCCATTTCCACGGAGTGTGAGCTGCCACAGCTAGGATTAGTCCCAAAATCGTCACCACCAGCATCCATTCCCAAGTTGGTGCCAGGAATATGTAAAAGAACAGCAAAATTAACAAAAAAATCTTGACACGCGGATCGCGATCGTGGATGACTGTATCGCGATCGCGGTAAAGAGTAGGTACACGAGAAGAAGTCATTAATGCCTCCTAACGACTGGATGAAAGGTTTGAGACAAGTTCATCGCACGATAATGCCTTCGTGCCATAGCGTTGAGCCAGTTGAGTAGTGCGCGGTGGGTACATATGCAGTTCACCGAGACGCTCCCAGTTATCCTCCGCGAATACCTCATGTAACGAACCTTGCATCAAGGCTCGTCCCCGCTCCAGAATCGTCACCGTATCGGCAACCTCAGCAACGAAATCTACATCGTTACTGACCAACAGCACGGCTTTGCCCTCTTCGGCAAACTGCCTAATCGTCTGCCTAATTTTGTGGCGAGATGATGCACCAAGACCAATGATTGGTTCGTCCAACAGGAGTACTTTAGGGTCTAGGGTGAGAGCTTCTGCAATGGTGACGAGTTTACGCTGTCCGTATGGCAGCAGGGTCGGATCGCGATCAAGCAGATCGTCATCAATTCCCACTAGCTTGCAGGCGTGCGATACCCGGTTTTCGATATGGTCATCGTCGTAGCATTTCTGCTTTGAGAACCAACTCGTTCTCTGATACTGGCGCTGCTGGAGGGGGAAAGCAATCTCCTCCTTAACGGTTCTTTCACTGATCGCATCGTCCGGGTTCTGAAAGACGGTTGCGACCTTCAATGCGAGGTCGCCGACTTCTGTATCCTTCGTAATTTCGTCATCACAGACCAAGACTTTGCCCTTGCTTGACTGCAATAACCCATTGACAAGCTTGATTGTTGTCGTCTTGCCTGCACCGCTGGCACCCATAAGCGCATGCACTTCGCCTGCACAAATCGTGATATTCAGGTCGTCAAGCACCTTGGTTTCGTCAGAGTAGCCGTAGGTTACATCCTCAATCCGGACGAGTGGCTGACTGAAATTATTTTCAGCCTGTACTTCCTTGTCGTTGCTTTCCTCGACATATTCGCGGAGTCCTACTGCACGGGCGATGGGATGACTGAACCTGAACCTATTCCCCTGCTCGTCACCATTGACAGCCCGCTTAGCTTGCTCGGCAACCCGATCAAAATCTTCTGGCGTGAGTGGCGAACCGGGGATACCCAAGGCACGGGCTGCACGCAGACTTAGCGTCGGCTCGATATCGGCACGAGAGAGAAGGTCATAATTGCTTAAAATTTCATCTGTTTTGCCTTGGGCAACGATTTTACCGTCAACGAGAACTAAGATGCGATCGACAACCTGCCGTAAGAAATGAGGGTCTCTCTCCACGATGATCGCAGTTTTTTTGCCGTCAGCCTGAGCCTTGATGACATTCCTAATCTTCTCCTGCCCTTCGGGATCGAGTTTGTCCGTCACGGTATCGAAGATCAGGATCGGCGGGTCCATTGCTAGTGTCGCTGCGACTGCTACTCTCTGTTGTTGACCCTGAGCAAGATCCCAAAGCTGCTTACCCTCCATGTCTTCATGGAGTCCAACCTGCCTCAAGATCTCGCGTGCCCGCTCCTTCGCCTCCTGTTCGGAAAAGCCTCTGTTCTCAAGCGGTGTCATCACCTCATCGAGAACCTTTAACTGCACAAGTTGTGACCCGAAGTTCTCGAACACCATCCCGACTTTTCCGGTATTCTCCATGCCGGAGTCTTCAGTACGCTTCTGATAAGCTACGGTGAGTTCGCCAGAGGTTTCCCCACCTATAACACTAGGCGCAACTCCAGCAATTGCCATACAAAGCGTTGTCTTCCCGGCTCCAATCGGGCCAATCAGACCAACAACTTCGTTCGGCTCAATCTCGAAGGAAACACCATCAATGGCTTTCTCCTCGAGTCCTGGATAGGTAAATGAAAAGTTTTTTGCGTGTATTATCGACATTCGTGACTCCTTTGCAACAAAAACAGGTCAACCAATGCAAGGATTCTGGATTGACCTCATAAATAAATTCCTCGTTCAAGCCGAAGTTTGAGCCTGTTGTCGCCTACGCTTTCGATACCGCTCTATGCCTTTAGGAGCAAAGCCCAAGTAGCGCTCGATCCGACCATAGAGGCGTGGCACGATAAAGATTGTTGGAATAGCACCCCCGATTAAGCCGTCGGTGATAGTATTTCCGATCGCGGCCCACACTGCCACATAAAAGGTTTCAGAGTCGAAGATAATAAATGACGTAGCTTCGATCGCCGCGTGCAGGAACCCGGCTAACAAGCAGGCGATAAAAATACGAACCTTGTTGAGCGGGTGATTGCCAATGACATAGGCTGAGGCGAAAAAACCTACCACGTAGCCAACAGCCCCGATTGGATCGTCAACTTCATAGCCTTCGAGCATATCCCGGAGGAATTCTCCTAGCATTGCTCCAACTGAGACAGCGAAAGCGGCGCATCCTGTTGGTACGACGGCAATGAGCGACATAGGGAGGAAAAAGGGTTTAAAGTCAATATCGACGGGAATTTCAGGGATTGCCTCTGTCAGCGTTAGCAGGATGAAAAAGCTCACCGAGCTAAGCACGCCAACTATTATCAACTTGGCTTTATAAGCGTTATTCATTTTCAAATGTCCTGTTTACTTTCTATTGGTGCCATCACACAGCTTCCAAATCCCGAAGTGTGTTGCTTTGTTAGTTTCCAGGCTTTTATCTAGTGAACCGATTGTGCTTAAAAAAGCTCTCTGAGCAATAGCAAATCGGCTCCGACTTGATACAGAGCTAAGTTGAAGTTAATTTCAAAACTGAATTATTTTTTAAGAATCCGTTGAAGGGGTTTGTTTATTAAATAACTTTTAAAAAATGCGGTCACATCTACCAAATTGGTTAGTTATCAAGGATTTTGTTTATCTAAAGTTTATATTTTGGTTAAATTAAAAACTAAGTCGAGCTAATACAAGAAATTAAGAATTAAAACGGTTAATGATTGAGCCAAAGTCAATTTAAATTCAAATTTACCCACTAATTCTGTAATATAAGTAATTTCGGAAAGTCGAAAGTAATTAAGACGAAGTTAATAGATAGTTAATATTAAATAAATGATAGCAAGTTGCTCAAAATTGAGAGCAAAAAGATTGGTGATTGGAGGAATGAGGATTCTACACTTAGGTGAGGTTCAGATAGCAAAGTGCGATCGCACAAGCGGTGAGTTCCAAAAAAGCCGGACTAATCACTTGAGCATCTCCCTGTATCTCGGTTCTGTAACTTGGGGAGAGGCGGAGGCGATCGCTCTATTTCATCAGCTCAGTTCAAAATACCTTTATTGATTATTCATCAAATCTTGACATTAAACCTTAATAACTCCCCTAACAGACTCATCGTCCTCATGTAGGATGAAATAAGGCTTATCCCTAGACAGTCGAGAAATGACAGTGAGCTTCTTTGAGAGGATGCTCAGCTGCTCTTTTCCCAGATAAGTTAGCATCTCCATCGCAAAGATTTTGCGAAATGGTAGGCGGGTGTATTTTCCAACCGTAAACAGCGACTTACAGCATCCTGATCAGCAGGATTGCTTGAGAACAAAGCGCCATTGCATCTTTACCAAAACTTAGAATATTAAATTCTATTCATCGGAGATAGATAAATAAAACTTGAACATAACTGCCTGGTTATGTGATTTACTATGACAGAACAATCCCTTGTCCGTAGACCAATAACCCAATCCACTGACATCCTGGCTCAATTGCAGAGTGGTCAACTGCTTAGGGTTAGTGGTTGTCGTGGCAATGCTATCATTATTTGCCATCGTCACCATGCAGAGTTAGCAGGCCCTGGTGCTGCTGTTGGTGGTGTTTTTGACATCAATTGTAGTCGAGTTATTCCAGTCGGAAATATCTCGCTAGTTTATCCAGCATCCCAGAGTGAGCGGCAGAAAGCTTATGCTTTGCGTCAACGGTGGATGCTTTTAACTCTCCGTGCAATGGAGAGTTATGTGCCATTGCAGCGAGCAAGAAACTTTTTGTGCTTACTGCACAATTATTTTGACCCGCAAACAGTTGAGCAACTATCTGATGAGATTCTTGCTCAATTGGTGGGAGTGTTACCAAAAACCATCAGTATGGTACGTCAATCCTATAATTTTCAGCCAGAGAGTAGGCCAAAAGCCCCACAGCAGGCAAGGCTTTGACCAAGAAGGGAGTATGGAGTAGGGGGAATAAATAATCACTTTTTCCCCCTCCTGTGTTAGAGACTGTTTCTAAAGTAAGGTTAGCTGGCTAGGTTGCCTAACGATTGGATAGATCCCCCTTAAGAGATCCCCCCTAGCCCCCCTTAAAAAGGGGGGAAGCCAGAGGAAGCTTCGCTTTTGATATTACGGGGGGGAACAAAATCTCTTGAAGTCCCCCTTTTGAAGGGGGATTTAGGGGGATCTCCAGGGATTTACAATTCTTTAGAGACAGCCTCTTACATCAGCATTAAATCAACTTGACTGCCTTGAGTCCAAAAAACAGGGTCAAAGCGACACCTGTGGCACCACCAAGGATTACGAAGTAAGCAATTACTCCAGACATTTATGTTTCTCCACAAAAACTCATACGAGTCTATTGAAACATCTGGTGGGATAGAATACTGCCCACGGTTGTTGGAAAAGGGTTTTAGTAATGAAGTCTGTAATCCGTGTGGATGTACCAGAGCAGTCCTACGATATTGCGTTCGTGACAGGTGGCTTAGATGATTTGGGTGTTTGGATGAGTCGCCTGAAGCTAGGTAAGAAAGTTTTAGTGGTGTCTAATCCAGTCATTTTCAAACATTATGGGGAAAAAGCGATCGCCGCGTTAAATTTAGTGGGATATGAAGTAGAAAGCTGCATTCTCCCAGCAGGTGAGCGCTACAAAACCCTCAAAACTCTACAAAAAATCTACGATGTCGCCCTGCAACAGCGCTTAGAACGCTCCTCCACAATAGTTGCCTTGGGTGGGGGCGTAATTGGCGATATGGCTGGCTTTGCTGCTGCTACCTGGCTACGTGGGATTAACGTTGTACAGGTGCCGACATCGCTACTCGCCATGGTTGATTCCTCCGTTGGTGGCAAGACTGGCGTTAATCATCCCCAAGGGAAAAACTTGATTGGTGCGTTTTATCAACCACGATTTGTTTTAGTTGATCCCTCCGTTTTAAAAACCTTGCCACCACGGGAATTTCGTGCAGGGATGGCAGAGGTAATTAAGTACGGCATTATCTGGGATGCTGAGCTATTTGCCAAGCTGGAAGAGGCACAGCGTCTCGACCAACTACGTTATGTAAATGAGGAGTTGCTGGAAGCTATTCTCTCTTGCTCCTGCCAAGCGAAAGCCGATGTTGTTAGTAAGGATGAAAAAGAAACAGGGTTAAGAGCGATTCTGAACTACGGTCACACAATTGGTCATGCCGTGGAAAGTTTGACAGGCTACAAGTTAGTTAATCACGGGGAAGCGGTTGCAATTGGGATGGTTGCGGCGGGTCAAATTGCGGTGCAACTCCAGATGTGGAAGCCAGAGGACGCCCAACGTCAAGACGCCCTGATTCAGAAAGCGGCACTACCTACTCAGTTACCCAGTCAGATGGACATCGAAGCAATTCTCGATAGCCTCCAAACGGATAAAAAAGTCGAAGCGGGTAAGGTGCGATTTGTTCTTCCTACGCAGATTGGTGCGGTAACGATAACTGACCAAGTACCAGCAGATGTGATTCGGCAAGTGCTTCAGCAAATGCAGCCGTCATAAATTTGCAGAAGCTTGAGCAAGGGTAAACAGTTGGTTAGCCATTGACTCAAGCTGTAGAGTACGCCTGTAATATCTGCTCCACTACTTGCTCTGTAAACTGCTCTACTTAAATATCACCCAGGAATTAGGTTGCAACTGCCCGTTTTCCTGAAACTACTAAAATAACTACTACTTTAGAGGGATGCCGATTTGCCTACATAAATTATTAGGGGGCTTGATGATAATATTTAGTACAAGCGGCAGTATCCGTAAGTGTAGTGCGATCGCACTTTGCACTCAGTCATCTTTGACAGAACTCTAGCTAAAAGCTCCGGCATTGCTCCCAGAAATTAGGTAGAGGGCGAGCAAACCGGAAAAACCTTAGCCATCTAGCTGGAGATAACCGCCTCACTTCTGTCCAAATGCCCGTACCGCCTTAGCTAGAGCGAAAGTGATAGGATGAGTATAAAAATGTCCCCTTATAGAGATGGCATTTAATGGTTAACCGTTAAGAACTGGGAACTTTAAAATGTGTGAAATTTAAAGCATTTTAGTCCCTTCCTCTTAACCCTTAATCGTTTAATCTCTAGACTTAGACTAATCGCGCTCTAGAAATCTTCCCCTCCTGCTATGTTTAAAAACTTACTGGGCGACCCCAATACACGCAAGCTCAAAAAATTTCAACCAATAGTTACCGATGTCAACGTTTTGGAAGACGAAATCAAAGCGTTGAGTGATGAACAACTAAAAAGCAAAACAGTAGAATTTCAACAGCAGTTAGAAAAAGCTACATCAGATCGCGAACGGGAAGAGATACTTGAAGACCTCTTACCAGAAGCTTTTGCAGTTGTGCGGGAAGCAGGGTGGCGAGTCTTGGGAATGCGCCACTTTGACGTTCAACTTTTGGGTGGCATTGTCCTGCATAAAGGACAAATCGCCGAAATGAAAACCGGAGAAGGAAAAACCCTAGTTTCCACCCTCCCAGCTTACCTGAATGCCCTGTCAGGCAAAGGCGTTCACATCGTTACGGTGAACGACTACCTGGCACGCCGTGACGCTGAGTGGATGGGGCAGGTACACCGCTTCTTGGGCTTGAGTGTTGGGTTAATCCAGCAGGGTATGGGGCCGATGGAGCGGCAACGCAACTATGCCTGCGATATCACCTACGCCACCAATAGTGAGTTGGGCTTTGACTACCTGCGCGACAACATGGCAACCTCAATGGCGGATGTCGTGCAACGACCTTTTAACTACTGCGTAATTGACGAAGTAGACTCGGTACTCATTGACGAAGCCCGGACGCCGTTGATTATTTCCGGACAGGTAGAGCGACCGACACAAAAGTATCTTAAGGCAGCGGAAATTTCGCGATCGCTACAACCGGAAGAACACTACGAAGTCGATGAAAAAGCCCGCAACGTCCTGATGACTGATGAGGGCTTTGCCGAAGCCGAGAAACTTCTGGAAGTTCAGGATTTGTTTGATCCGAACGATCCTTGGGCGCACTACATCTTTAACGCCATCAAAGCCAAGGAGTTGTTTACCAACGATGTCAACTACATTGTTCGTAACGACGAAGTCGTAATCGTCGATGAATTCACCGGACGGGTATTGCCGGGACGCCGTTGGAGTGACGGCTTGCACCAAGCAATCGAAGCCAAAGAACGGGTTGACATTCAAAACGAAACCCAAACCCTAGCAACAATTACCTATCAAAACTTCTTTCTGCTGTATCCCAAGCTCGCCGGGATGACGGGTACTGCCAAGACGGAAGAATCCGAATTTGAAAAAATCTACAACCTGCAAGTCACCATTATCCCCACCAACCGACCCTCTGGACGTCGAGACGTACCCGATGTGGTTTACAAGAATGAACCGGGAAAGTGGCAGTCGGTTGCTAACGAATGCGCTGAAATTCACGAAACTGGACGCCCGATTCTGGTGGGAACGACAAGCGTAGAAAAATCAGAATACCTTTCTAGACTCTTAACAGAGCGCAATGTCCCCCACGAACTGCTGAACGCCCGACCAGAGAACGTTGAACGGGAATCAGAAATTGTCGCTCAGGCAGGTCGTAAAGGAGCGCTGACGATCGCCACTAACATGGCAGGACGCGGGACAGACATCATTTTGGGCGGTAACTCCGATTACATGGCACGCCTAAAGATGCGCGAGTACCTCATGCCTAGAATTGTGCAGCCGGAAGCGGAAGATGCCCTCACCCCCATGACCGTTCCTGGAGCCAGCAAGCGCTCTGGCGGTCAAGGTTTTGCCCCTGGCAAGAAAGCAAAAAGCTGGAAAGCCAGTCCACAAATTTTCCCCATCGATCTGAGCCGCGAGACTCAACAAAAGCTCAAGGATGCTGTCGATTTTGCAGTACAGGTCTACGGTGAGCGGAGTTTACCGGAGCTAGAAGCAGAAGATAAGATCGCCGTGGCGACGGAAAATGCCCCAACGGATGATCCCGTAATCCAAAGACTGCGGGAAGTCTACAAGACAATTCGGGAAGAATACGAAGTCTACACAGAGCGCGAACACGAAGAGGTGATACAACTCGGCGGTTTGCACGTTATGGGTACAGAACGTCATGAATCTCGCCGAATTGACAACCAATTGCGGGGACGCGCCGGACGCCAAGGCGACCCAGGTTCAACCAAGTTCTTCCTGAGTTTGGAAGATAACCTATTGCGGATTTTTGGTGGCGATCGCGTTGCCGGATTGATGGAAGCCTTCAAGGTTGAAGAAGACATGCCCATCGAATCGAAGATGCTGACTCGCTCCTTAGAAGGTGCCCAGAAAAAAGTCGAAACCTTCTACTACGACACTCGCAAACAGGTGTTTGAGTACGACGAGGTGATGAATAACCAAAGACGCGCCATCTATGCCGAACGCCGTCGCGTCTTAGAAGGGCTAGACCTCAAAGAACAAGTCATCCAGTATGCCGAAAGGACAATGGATGACATTGTTGATGCCTACGTCAACCCTGAGTTACCGCCGGAAGAGTGGAAGCTAGATAAATTGGTGGAGAAGGTCAAAGAGTTCGTCTACTTACTGCAAGACCTTGAACCCGATCATCTAGATGACATGACCGTGGCGGAAATCAAAATCTTCTTGCACGAAGAAATCCGCAAAGCCTATGACCTCAAAGAAGCCGAAGTCGATCGCATTCAACCTGGATTGATGCGCCAAGCGGAGCGGTTCTTTATCTTGCAGCAAATTGACACCCTCTGGCGCGAACATTTGCAGTCTATGGATGCACTACGTGAGTCCGTGGGCTTACGGGGTTACGGACAGAAAGACCCCTTGGTTGAGTACAAACAGGAAGGGTACGAAACTTTCTTGGAAATGATGATCGACATTCGCCGCAATGTCGTCTACTCCCTGTTCCAGTTCCAACCTCAAGGACAGCCGCAAGCCGTCTAGATAAGGTAAAACTTAGAAGGAAAAAGATCGAGAATGAAAACCTCTCGATCTTTTTCTTTTTATTGCAACGTCTCTACAGGATTGTGGTCAACAATCAATAGGGGGATGATAAGTCCGGATTTGGTATCAGTAGCTAATACAGAAGGGGCGCATCCAGTACGCCCCTTCTGCTAAAACGGTGGTGTAGGAAAATTACGACTATTCGATGTCGATTGAGGTGGGGGCTGAAGAACCTGTTGGTATTGTGGTGGTTGTAGTGGAGGGTTTGCGGAAGTCTAAGTAGAGGCGATCGCGCCAATCAAAAAATGTTTCGTAAACACTGCTATCCGCCAAGCCTGGAATCCCTTTGCCTTTTAGGGCTTCTGGCAAATCTAGATAGGGGCCAGAGGGAAACTTCAGCACCATACTCAAACCCGCTACAGCAAAGTCTGCCAGGGTTGGGTGGTCAGTCACCAGGTAAGGGTTATCTAACAGCAGCAAACTCAGGGCTTCTAAGTCTTGCTTCAACCCATCCATCGCTTCTTTAATCGCATCACTACCGTAGCCGACACCTGCACCAACCAGCTCAAATAGTTCTGAGGGAACGGCACCGACAAGGGTTTTGAGGAAGTCTGGTGTTGTGTTGGGCAAAATTGCTGTGCGGAAGCGTTGATTTTGGTTTAACGCCCCTACCAAAGCCTTTCTACCCTTCAAACCAATAGATTCATCCGCCCATTCTTCCATCAGCAGACAAAGCCCCCGTTGTTTAGGGTCAGAGGGGATAATTGGTCTGTCGGGATAGGTGCGTTCTAGGTACATAGCGATCGCTGTTGAGTCAGCAATGACAGTGTTCCCATCCTTCAACACAGGTACCCGTCGTTGACCAGACAGGCGAAACAGGTCTAACTGTCCGATACCCGGTGTCACCTCGATTTTACGGTACGCCAATCCCTTGTAATCAAGTATCAGCCGCACTTTCTCCGAGTAGTGCGACAGTTCAAATTGATACAATTCCAACATTTATAATCTCCTTACTGCTTTGGGAAAACACTGACAATTTAACGCTTTGGGCCTGTTTTCGCCTAAAAAGGCACTAAATTTGTAAAAAATCTACCCTAAGAATTAAACTCGTCATTACTTGCTATTAGACAGGTTTCTGTTGTTCAGCTAATATCCCAGCCAAGCTTTTTGTAATCTCAATAATTTAGTAGCTGTAATTTCAGACAAGTGAGAACTAAAATTTTTAGTTCTATTTCTAACTTGAATCAAGAAAAAATCACAATTTTTATTGAATAGAATAACTGTCCATAAATGAAAAACCCCCACCTTTGTTGTGGAGGTTTGTTGCCAAGTACTAACTTAGTGAGGCTAAAGTTTTTTACTTACGCAGCTCTGCGGGTGAACAAGCCCCAGAGGAAGATGAGAATCATTGCGCCAATAATAGCAAAAATGATACTGGGGATAGATAAGGTTGCTGCTGTTGCCCCGGCTGTTGTCCCAAATAACAATCCACCGAGGTAGCCACCTAATAAAGCACCCAAGATACCTAATCCCATCGTGGCTAGGATACCGCCACCTTGATGACCGGGATAAATGGCTTTAGCAATAGCACCAGCAATCAAACCTAAAACGATCCAAGCAAGAATACCCATAATTTTTTCTCCGTTTTTTTTGAAAAATTTATTTTTTGTTTCGTTGTATCTACGATATCAATCGCAGCAGAACAAACACTCTATCAGAGGGAAGAATCATAGGGTATAGACAAAAACATGAGTTTATTCGGAGGTTTTGGCGGCAGATGAGGGCAGGTTTTTCTTGTATTTTGGTAGTTTCTTAAGCCCCTAAGTTATTCTTAAAACTAAAGTTACAGCCTGATTAAGCACTACGTCTTTTGGAGGGTAGGGTAGGCAGTACCGTCATATTTTTGCTGAAGATGAAACTAAGCCTGTGCATGATTGTGAAGAACGAAGTCGCCACGTTGCCACAGACGTTGAACAGCGTCCAAGGCGTTGTAGATGAAGTTGTAGTCTTAGATACTGGTTCTACTGACAGTACTCCTGCTCGGGCTAAAGAATTGGGGGCTGTGGTTTATCACTTTGAGTGGTGTAATGACTTTGCTCTAGCTCGCAATCAAGCCTTGCAATATGTACAGGGCGATTGGGTGTTAGTTTTAGATGCGGATGAGGTGCTAACGCCAGAAATTGTGCCACAACTACGGCAAGCAACCCAGAGCGATCGCCACTTAGTTATCAATCTCATCCGCCAGGAAGTCGGAGCTTCCCAGTCTCCCTATTCTTTAGTGTCCCGTCTTTTTCGCCGTCACCCAGACCTTTACTTCTCCCGTCCCTATCACGCGATGGTAGATGACAGCGTACAAGTTCTATTACAGCGAGAACCTCACTGGCAAGTTGTTTCCCTCTCTCCCGTAGCCATCTTGCACTACGGCTACCAACCCAAAGCGATCGCCGCCCAAGACAAATACACGAGGGCGCGGCTAGCGATGGAAAAATTTTTGGCAAGCCATCCGGATGACCCCTATGTATGCAACAAATTAGGGGCACTCTATATCCAAACCGAGCAATTCCCAGAAGGCATCGCCCTGTTAGAACGAGGTCTATTATCCAATCAAGCCGATGCTCCTGTGTTGTTTGAGTTGCACTACCACTTAGGCAACGCTTACACGCGCCTGCGGGAATTGAACCAAGCAGTCACTCACTA
Source organism: Kastovskya adunca ATA6-11-RM4 (assembly GCA_019359445.1). GTDB lineage: Bacteria > Cyanobacteriota > Cyanobacteriia > Cyanobacteriales > Coleofasciculaceae > Kastovskya > Kastovskya adunca. The sequence continues at coordinate 193,630 of JAHHHJ010000007.1, forward strand.
CCAAGCTGCCCTCCAGCAACCGCTCCTCCCTCAGCTCAAACTCGGTGCTTACAATAACTTGGGCAACTTGCTCCTTGGTGCTGGAGATTTGCCGACGGCAAAAATTGTCTATGAAACAACATTAAAAATTGACCCCAACTTTGCTGTCGGTCACTACAATCTCGGCATGACGTTGAAAGCATTAGGTGAGTTTGAATCAGCGATCGCTACCTACCAGCAAGCGATTCGACTCAACCCCGACTACGCTGAGGCGTATCAAAATCTCGGTGTGGTACTACTCAAACTTGGCAAAGTGCCGGAAAGTTTGGCGGCATTTACAAAAGCGATCGCTCTCCACGCCCCACACAACCCCACGGAAGCGCAACGCTTACGTCAGGGACTCCTGGATTTAGGATTTCAGGTGTGAGGCAAGGGGAGCAGGGGAGCGGGGGTGCAGGGGTGCAGGGGTGCAGAGGAACGGGGGAGCGGGGGTGCAGAGGAGCGGGGGAGAGGAAGAGAACCAATAACCCCTTTCATCCTTCATCCTTCATACTTCATCCTTCATCCTTCATCCTTTTTCCCCCACTCAGCACTCAGGACTCAGCACTCAGGACTCTCTTCCTAAGCTCCGACTACGTGAGGGACTTCAACAACTCGTTGGAAAAAGTAGCCCGTTCCCCGTGCAGTCATAACTAGTTCTGGTTGCTTGGGGTTTTCTTCGATTTTGGCTCGCAATCGAGAGACATGGACATCTACCAGGCGCAAGTCATCGCTACCTCTAGGAGCATAACCCCAGATCGTTTTCAAGATATCCTCACGAGTCACAGCCGCTCCTGAGTTGCTCACTAAAAGTTGCAGCAAATCAAATTCTATACCTGTTAGCCGCACTAACTCCTGACCTAAATACAGCCGTCGCTTGTTGGTATCAAGGCGGAGTCTGCCCAATTGTATGACACCTGAACCCGTAATTTTAGAGGGGTTGTTGGCTGTGACACGACGCAAAATGGAACTCATACGAGCTTCTAGCTCTTTTGGGGAGAAGGGTTTGACAATATAGTCATCGGCTCCTAGTTGCAATCCGGTGATCCGATCGGCGACATCTCCCAACGCTGTCAGCAGGATCACTGGCACATCCGATTCTTTGCGTATTTCTTGGCAGACGTAATAGCCATCGCGCTTTGGCATCATTACATCTAAGACAACTAGGTCTGGTGATTCTTTGTAGAAGACATCCAGTGTTTCTTCTCCATCAGCGGCAGTGACGACGTCGTAACCAGCCATAGAAAGGCGGGTTTTCAAAATTCGACGGACAGCCGCTTCATCATCTGCTACTAGGATTTTGGTGTTGTGATTTTCCACCCTTTTTAATACTCCTTATCAAACTCTCAAGTTAAATACGTTAATCAGCGTTGGTCTCTCAAGCGACTGGGCTGAGACGAATCTGAGACACTAACTGATGAAAACTGAGCGTGTTTTTGGTGCAAAAAAAGCAAAGTTTGAAGCAGCGATCGCGACTCATGAGCAAAGCGGTCTGCTCACTTGTACCAGCAATCGGTCACTTGCACAGCCGCTGTAATGCTTTTACCTACGGTGTTGTTATCAAAACGATAACACATATTATCGGGGGTTGTCTCAACGACAGCGCACGAGCGACTGCGGGGGTGACAAAGTTAGGCTTCAAGCCAGCTAGTTAAATTTTCAGTTACGTATATTAATTATCTGTTACAACTGGCTAGGCTTTAACAGGCTTTTAAATTAATTAATTTTCACAATTTCCTATAGCTTGACTGACGACTGCTATTATCTACACTTGATCAACTCTCAAGCGGTTATTGAAATGATGGCATGGCAAACCCATTCATTGGTGTCAGAGTTTCTCCTGAGCTAAATGAGGCGATCGCTGCTCGGATGAGAGAAACCGGGCAATCAAAATCAGATGTGGTTATAGCCGCACTACGAAGCTACCTAGGAATATCTTCGCCTCAGGAGCGACTAGACGCCATCGAACAGCGGTTGTTAGCCCTAGAAGAAATGGCTGGAGAAGCGCAAAGCTCAGAAATCAAGCAACACTCAGAGTGCCATCGGGCAAAAGGAACACAAAAGTAGTCTACTCGCTCGTTAATCGCCACAGGCAAGATAATGGTCGTTTCTCAGTCGGCATCAACCTTCCCCCGACTGGGAACAGGACGCCTTAAATTTCTTTTCCCATTCCCGGCGGCTCTCAGGTGATCAGATAAAAAAATAGCCTGCACAGGCAGGCTTGTTTTCTAGAGTCGCAGAATTCTTCAATAAATGAGGAATTATAGACGGGCTTGTCTTTCAAGTTTTCAGAGGGTTGTTCCTTCCTCCCTAACTGCCAGTCCCTAACTACACCTCGTCGAGGTCATCATCGTCATCTTCCTCGTAGGCACTATCCTCAACCCCCATCAACTCAGAAATTTCTTCTTCATCAATTAGACGGTCTTCAACAACTTCGCGGGCGATCAAGCGACCAGCAGCTTCTAGCCAGTCCAGAAGAGAATCTTCTTGCTTGGCAGGAATGACATCAGCTAGCTGCTCACGAGGTTCTTCGCGTAAAGAAGGATTGTACATAGGGCAAGATTCAATGGGTGATATAACAATTGATTGACTAGGATAAAGCTTTTAGAGTCTCCCAGGGAAAATTGCCAAATAAACGCTCGGAAGATTGTCAAAAAACTTATCAATCCTACGCTAACATCTCAGCCAAATTAATGAAGAAACCGGGAATGCCAATCGGGTGAAATATGGGAATAGACAACCTTGAAGACTTACGGACAACGAGATTAGCCCAGGTAAATGCAGAAATGATCAGTAAATCACAACTATTAGAGGCGATCGCCGGAACCAATCGGGGTTTATTAGCAACAGACGCCGACAAAGTGGCTATCCTTTCAGCCATTGCCCAGTTGGAAGACCACAACCCCACTCCTAGACCCCTTGAGGCAAGCGATCGCTTAGACGGAAACTGGCGTCTCCTCTACACCACCAGCAAGGGATTACTGAATCTTAACCGCGTTCCCCTGCTCCAGCTTGGGCAGATCTATCAATGCATCCGGACTTCTACCGCAAAAATTTACAACATTGCTGAATTCGGAGGACTGCCCTACTTAGAAGGCTTAGTCGCCGTAACAGCACAATTTGAACCGATTTCCCAACAGCGCGTTAAGGTGAAGTTCGACCGTTCAATTTCAGGTTTGCAGAGCTTAATCAGCTATCGCTCTCCCAAAGAATTTATTCATCAAATAGAAATCGGCAAAAAGTTTCCCGCGATTGACTTCAACATTGAAAGCGGCGATCAACAAGGTTGGCTAGATACCACCTATCTCGACGATCAACTCCGCATCGGTAGAGGCAACGAGGGCAGCGTATTCGTGCTAGCCAAGGTTTAAATTCGTTGTCAGTCCTATGTACTCAACTCCCACCCCACTCTGGCGATTATCCCAAGGACAGCTCAACTTACTGGCAACTTGCCCTCGGAAGTTTCAGCATATCTACTTTGAGCAGTTAGGTTCTCCCGTGTCTCCCGAGCAACTAGAGCGTCAAGGATTGGGAAGTCGCTTTCACTTGCTCATGCAGCAGCGGGAGTTAGGGCTACCTGTAGAACGGCTGGCTCAGGAAGATGCCCAGATGCATCGCTGGGTTACGGCATTAGTTGAGACGGCTCCAGAGATTTTGCAGCCGAATCCAGAGAGTTTCCGCGACTCAGAACATTTGCGAACTGTAGTCGTTCAGGATTACTTACTGACCGTTATCTACGACTTGTTGATTGCCGACACTACAAGCGCTCAAATCCTCGATTGGAAAACATACCTGCGACCCAAAGACCGCCGCTCGTTAGCAAAAGACTGGCAGACGCGCTTGTATCTCTACGTGTTGGCAGAAACAAGTGACTATCTGCCAGAACAACTGTCTATGAGTTACTGGTTTGTCCAGTCCCGCCCAGAACCACAGAGCGAAAAATTCACTTACAACAGTACCCAGCACGAACAAACTCGCCAAGATCTCAGGGCGCTTTTGACGCAGCTCACCTCATGGCGAGAACGCTACCAAACTCAGGGAATTGATTTCCCACAGGTTGCTCCAACTGTAGGTGATTGCCAGACCTGTAATTTTGTGGCGCGTTGTGACAGAACCGAAGAAAGCCTGTCAACTAATGAAGAGGACAGGCTACGGGATTTAGCTGATATTCAGGAAGTCTCTCTTTGAGATCGCTCAGTAGTCTGTGGAAGGCAGGTTGCTGCCAGGATAGGACATTGACCGATGAAACTGGAAGTCAGCTGAGAGCTGTACTCAGCTCACTCTTTACTCTTCACTTTGAGAGATTTGAGCTTAATGAAGCGAGTCTAATTTCTCGTCTTGTTGGAGGATGACTCTGAAGCAATCTGCGCTTATTGTCAAACAATTGCCCCTAAAAGGCGTTTAGCATCCTCGTTAGCAAAAGGAACAGTTCAAAATGGAATTACAAGGAGTCATCTTAGATGTTGATGGCACATTAGTTTTGAGTAATGATGCTCACGCTCAGGCTTGGGTGGAGGCATTTGCCGACTCAGGTTATGAGGTGCCGTTTGAGAAGGTGCGACCGCTGATTGGGATGGGTGGCGACAAAGTTCTCCCGAAGCTAGTACCAGAACTGAATGATGAAGAAGGGGACGGAAAAAAGATTTCCCAACGGCGGAAGGAATTGGTGATTAATCACTATGCTGCCAATCTAAAACCGACTAATGGTTCTCGGCAGTTGGTATTACAAATGCAACGTGCGGGATTGAAACTCATTGTTGCGAGTTCCGCCACGAGTGAAGAACTTTCCCTGCTGCTGAAAGCGGCACAAGTGGATGACTTACTCACTGAGACGACATCATCAAGCGATGCGGACAACTCCAAACCGGCACCAGACATTGTGGAAGTTGCATTAAAGAAATTAGACCTGCCACCAAGCGAGGTGGTGATGCTGGGAGATACACCCTACGATATCGAAGCAGCAGGAGGCTGTGGGGTGGGTGTGATTGCGGTACGTTCTGGTGGTTTTGATGACGAACAACTCAAAGGGGCGATCGGGATCTATGATGACCCGGCTGCCTTATTAGCTGACTACTTTCGGGAAACATTAGGGGAAGACGAAGCCTAGGATTACTGAGGTGGGATTGATGAAAGCGATCGCCTCTAGAGGATTTGGCTGCGGATTTTCCGGTCGTTCTTGGGGAACCACGGTTAACGACAACTCGACGTTGTCATCATCCACCCATCCAGAATAATGCTTCACGCGAGTAGACTGCTGGGTAAGATTTAGCAACTCCAAATCACCGCGCAGGGCGTAGGTTTCTGGGCGGTTATTCCCTTGTACTTCGTTAGAACCGATACCTGATGGCCCTATTCCCACTAAGTTAAGCGCCACTTCATCCAATCCGCGCTCAAAGCGTGCGCCATTCCAATGCCATTCACGACCTGACCAAAAAACGGCGGGTTTTCCCGGTTCCATCTCTGAGCGGATTGCTGCAAAATCTGAGGGGAAGGTTTGTATACCCTGGTCTTCCAAGGTCACGGTGAAACCTTCAGGATATCTCACCTCATAGCGACCTTCACGGGTTTCAAAATCCGCTGGCGAATACCAAAGTACTTCTACCGTATTTTGATTGCTCGTTGGTGATAAGGTCGTTGCGGGTTGTTTGCTCAACAGCGAACTGTAGAGGGGGATGCCTGCCTGAGGAATTGGCGTCAAGAGGGCAAAGCGATCGCATGACCAACTACTGGGATTCTCCGCCGCTTGCCACTTAACTTGACAAATCCCATTCCCTGTAGCTACCCAAATGGTGTCATTTTCTAAGTTCAATTTGTTAGGAATTGCCCCCACAATCGGGCTGTTGTTGACATTGTAATAATTGATGTCTCCTGACTGAAGATTAGCTCCATTAGGGCGATAGGAAACTAATCCCATTCCCGGTAAATAAGGATTCCCTTCCCCACTAATTTGCGTCCCCAGCCAAAATACAGGATTATCCGGTTCTCCTGCGATCGCTAAATCAGTGATTTGCTGCCGTCTAATTTCCTGGGGTTGAATGAGAGTGAATTGATTATCTTCCGGGTTATAGCTGACAATTGTGGCAATTCCACTGAACCCTTCACCTTGTTCAAACGCCACAGAAAAAAATAAGCGATCGCTATACTCAACCTCGGCTGTAATTCTCGGCACTCCCAAACCTGAGCCGAGATTTTCCTTCGTCAAATCTTCCAGGGTGTAAAGAGTTTGACGCTGGGGTTGCTCGCTATTGGGAGGGGTCAGTTCAAAAACAACTTCTGTGGCTTCTCGTATTTGTCCATCACTTGAAGGGTTCGGTTCGAGACGGACTCGATACTGATAAGTCTCTCCGCCCAATTCAATTGTTTTAAGAGGAGGATTGGTCAGTTGTTGTTGATATACACTTCCTTCTGGCGGCTTAAGATCGTTAGGTAAAGTTCCTTGTTGTACTGCCCAACTCTCATTGCCTCGACAGAAGACAAAATCGTGGTTGAGAGTTTGAAATGTTACTGTGTCCGCATTAGTAACAATATTACGAATCTGGTAATCAAAAGCTTCGTAAAGATTCTCACCCTTGGTATGTGTAATTGGCAAAGAAGTCGAATTTTGAGGGCAGTTTGCTGAATTACCAACGGCTTGAGTAGATTGATTCGGCGGTGAAGTACAAGCGTTCAGCAGACCGATTAAACCGAGAAGAGTTAGGGAACGTTTTCTGATAACCATGAAAAAGCTGTTCAGTCATTGTTGAGAGGGAGTCAGTTTTTATCTAGATAAAAATTCACTTCCCTACTCTATGACTACAAGCCTAATCAGCCAGTTCCAGACGAAAACGTTGCAACTCTTTCTGTAAAAATTTTCCCCATTCAGCCGCGAGGGGAATTTCTGTAAAGGGAACTTTAATTGAGGAATTAGATAAGAGAAACTCTAAGGCGATCGCGCGACCTCTTTTTGGAGGTAATTCTAAATCAGCAACTTTGCCATCTACCAAAAGATGGATAGACTTAACATCATTCAGCGAAAATGTTTCTGGCCCAATAACTCCCTTGCGAGTTGGTTTTCCCCAGGTTAATTCATCGCCCTTTTGACCGAGCATCGAGTAGATATCGTACTTCGCCCGTTCAAAGTTGCTTGCCCAGTTGCGGTAGGCTTCAACTTTTTGATACTCATTCCAACCCGCCCAGGCAAGCCAGATAAACACTACCAAGAGGGGCAACCAGAGCAAACCGCGTTCCATTTTGAATCTCTACTCTCCATCGATAATTGTACTAATAGATATCTTGCACGTTTGAGATGGGAATTGCATCGCGATAGAGATAGACTCTACTAAGGGGGCTACCCGTAAAGCTTGCCTTTTATAGCCCAAATTCTCTGGGTTAACGAGCTGCATCAGCTACTAATCTATCTAAGAGTAAAGAATGTTTGTAAACGGATTGACAACCTTAAGCCGATTGAAGTTGTCCTGCACCTTGAAAAATTTACTCCTTTGAATTCCTCAAATCTCCTCAAAAAGTTAAAATATATTAAGAAGTGTAGAGCAAATTATGAATCATCTTCCCTTAGAGGAAATTTCTGCCCAATTAGAAAGTGAAAATTTACGCGATCGCATGGTAGCCCTAGCCTCTTTGCGGGAAGTTCCGGCAGATGAAGCGGTGCCTTTAATCAAAAAAGTTTTAGAAGACAAAAATCTGCAACTGCGTTCGATGGCAGTTTTTGCCTTGGGGATTAAGAAAACCGCAGAGTCCTATCCCATATTAGTAAAGCTGCTAGAAACTGACCCCGATTACGGCATTCGTGCGGACGCCGCTGGTGCATTAGGGTATTTAGGCGATCAAAACGCCTTTGAGCCGTTAGTGCGAGCGTTCTATGAAGATACGCAATGGTTAGTGCGTTTTAGCGCCGCCGTGTCCCTAGGAAATCTTAAAGATCCGCGTGCTGAGGAGGTACTGAAGCACGCCCTTGATAGCGAAGAGGTGGTGCTTCAGCAAGCCGCAATTGCGGCATTAGGGGAAGTGAAAGCCACCAACGCCGTGGATGATATCTTGCGCTTTGCCCAATCTGACGACTGGTTAGTGCGTCAACGTCTAGCAGAAGCCTTAGGACACCTCCCTAGCGATAAAACCCTTCCTGCCTTAAAATTTTTGGAAAAAGACAACCATCCCCAAGTTTCTCAAGCCGCTAGTATCTCGATTCAGCGACTGGAAAAAGCCTCCTAGTCTTAACGTTTGTGGGTTAGTTTTCCCGTCAAAGCAACCCGCAAGTAGTGCATCGCTAGCTCAGAGGCGATCGCTTACCCAAAAAGATCAGATCTAAAGCCCCGCCCTTACTTCGACCCTGAGCTAGCCGAAGGGTAAAACAGGCTACTTCGACTAAGCTCAGCGTTCGACTGCCCTTCGGCAGGAGTTCGGCGAAGGCTCACTCGAGCCGCTCAGGAACCGCGCTCACGCCGAAGTCACAAGTCAGTAACCTTTAGGGCGGCTTTACCCAAGGTAATCAGACTTGAATTCTGAGGAGAGTTGAAAGTGATAAAGTTAGAAAAGCGGTAAAGCGCATAGATAAAAAGCGAATTAGGTCTAGCGGTCAGCTTCTGAACCGTCACCCAGGTAACAAAAACCCGTGTTTCTTGTACAAACGCGGAAGCGAGCAAAACGAGAATTTAATAAATCTCGCTTTCAACACCGTCGGGCAGTCGGTATAGGCTTTCTGAGGGTTAAGTCATTGGACTCCCGATCAAGAAAGAATCTCCTCCTATAAACGGCGGGGGATTGTCAAAATCGGGATGGCAGGTTGCAAATTATTAACGCCCAATTACTTCATTCATGAATATTAAAGAGTTTTTTGAGCAGAGTGCGGGAAAGTGGTTTTCCCAGCGTACCAGTCACCATCTCGCCTTCAAACAATCGGAAAGTGGCAAATCCAATCTCACTATTGAAATGCTGGAAGTTGACGACCCAAAAGTAATTCAACTTTGTGAACAATACGAAGTTGACCCCAAAGAGGCGCTATGTGGTGCACGAGTCAGCTGGGAAGGCACGATGGAATGGGATGAAGAAAAACACGAAGGCTCTACTGTCTTAGTCCCCGTTCCTGATGCCGATCACCATCAGAAGGGTCGCCTGCTCAGAGAAATGGGCTATGCCGAAAAAGCTCCCGTTGCAGGTCGCTACGTCATGGGAGATGACGACGCTCTCACCTTAATCACCGACTACGAGACAATGTACTCTGAGGAGCGTCTCTGGTTCGCTAGTCCTAACCTCCGGCTGCGTACCAGCATTCTGAAGCGCTTTGGCGGCTTTAGCATGGCGTCCTTGTCCTCCGAAATCCGCATGGGCGTTACACAAGCATCCACTCCAGCTACCGATACAGCAGCGAATGTTTAACGGGGAATGAGGAGCAGGGGAGCAGGGGGAGCAGAGGTGCAGGGGAGCAGGGGAGCAGGGGAGCAGGGGAGCAGGGGAGAGGAAGAAAACCAATAACCCCTTTCATCCTTCATACTTCACCCTTCATACTTCACCCTTCATACTTCACCCTTCATCCTTCACCCTTCATCCTTTCTCCCCGACTCAGGACTTAGAACTCTCACTTTTGTTTCTCAACCACGGCTTTGAGTTTGAGAGAAAAGCCAGAGTTATCGGGTGGTGGAGTGAATTGGTCAATGGGTTGTTTACTGCTGTCGTGACGCGACCAATCCGGCTCGTAGGCAGCTTTTTTCTCAGGGGCTGGTTCTGGTTCTGAGTGGCTATTGGGTGGGGGTGGTAGTACGATGTCGCTCAGTACGGCTGGCGGGTTCTTGGGGCGATCGCTTTCTGGTTTTGTCTCGGCGATCGCTTCTGAAACTAGAGCTTTAGGAGCAATTTCCTCTAGCTGGGGAGCGACTAGCACCTGTGGTGAGATATCTTCTGGAGTACCCTCAGGATCACTTTCGGTTAGCAAAGGCAAGAATTCTTCTAGGTCTATCTCAGCAAGGGGAGTATTTGAGGGAGTTGTGAAACTTTTGGGCAATTTTCGACAAATCAGCCGCTCAAATTCGTGATTGAAGCGGTAAATGGGCTGACCCCGTCGCTTCCAAACAGCCAAGATTTGCTCAACAGAAACAGCTTTGTACCGCCCTTGATACAAAGCTTCAATAATGCTCAGGCGCACCCAATCTGCCGGATAGTGCTTGAGCCAATAGTTTACTAATGCTTGGGCACTGTAACCTTTCCGGTCAAATCCGTAGTGACTGAGTAATGCCGTTGCATACGCAGCGACTGTAGTTTTAGTTGCCTCCCTCATCAGACCTTCAACGTACAAGACCAGAAACAATATAAGGTGAATTGAACGCCGTCAAGCGTCCGGCTTGAACTAATGCTTGATGCACCATCGCGGCTGCCTCGGCTCGTGTAGCTTCTCTTTTGAGTTGTAGTTCTAACGGATCGGGGTAGTTAACGATGATACTGGCTTGTGTTGCGGCGGTAATCGCACTCGCGGCGTAGTTGGGAATTGTCTGGCGGTCTTTGTAAATTGCCAAAACCTTTTCATCGGTTGGGGGTAGTGACAGCCCATTGACGAGAGACAAAATGAGTTCTAGGCGTCGCAAGGGCTTTTGGGGCTGGAATGTTTGGTCAGGAAACCCAGAGAGGAAACCACTACGATAGGCGTCTTGGATGGCGGCTAATGCCCAAAAGTTCGCCGGGATGTCGATGAACCCAATCACTGGACGTTTGGGGGTAGGATTGAAGGCTTTGACCAAGAGGGCAGCATATTGGGCACGATTAAGCATAGCATCCGGCTTGAAGCTGCCATCGACAAAGCCTGTGATCAAATTCAGGCTAGCTAAACGACGGATGAACTCGGCTGCCCAATGTTCTTGGATATCGATAAAGGAAGACGCTACGGTATTGGGATTGACCAGATAGGGAGACGCCAGAGTTCCTACTTTACCCATGACCACCAGTACCTGATAAATCAACGCCGCCACCTCAGCCCGGGTAATCGGTCGCATCGGCTCTAGGGCATCCGGTTGAGGATAATTGACAACCAATTGACGTTGAGTCGCTGTGGCGATCGCTTCTGTAGCATAACTAGGAATTTGGGCGCGATCGCGATAAACTCCCAAGACCTCAGGATTACCCCCTTTCAGTCCTAACCCCCCTACCAACGACACCAGCGCCTGCACCCGCGTTAAATTTTGCCCCGGTCGAAAAGTGCCATCGGGAAAGCCAGAAATAAAGCCCATATTCGCCGCTTTCTGAATCGCGGCGGCTGCCCAAAACCCCGCCTTGACATCGCTAAACACTCCCGTCCCCGTTCCCCGCTGACGTGGTAAATCAAACGTCTTGGCAATTACCGCCGCATACTCAGCACGGGTCATACTCGCCTCTGGCTTAAAGGTGCCATCGGGAAAGCCACTGAGCAACCTGCGCCCTACCACGGCTTGAATCCAAGCTTCCGCCCAATACCCCGCCACATCCCTAAACTGAGCCGGGCCCATAATGGGAGTATTTACCTCCGCCACGGGTAACACCACAGCACCGCTGATGCGTGCTGGATTGAGCTGATTGCCCACGGATATTAACTCGATAGACGAGCTATTTTGCAGATCCACCTTGCCGTTATCTCGCAGGATATTCCCCGCAGGATCTTGGATAGACCCCAAATCCGGTCGAGCGTCCCCTGTAATCACTAATCCCCCCGCCGGATTTTTCTCAATCAAATTACGGCGTAGGACAGGCATAGCATTCCGAGATAGGAAAATCCCGACACGATTGGCAATCAGTTGGTTATCTGAGAGCAACGGAGCCGCGCGATCGCTCACGGCAATCCCGTAGCCCGTTTCCTGGCAAAGATTGTGCCGCACCTCTCCTTTAGCATTTCGCACGAAAAAAATGCCACTAGAGGCGTTTTTCACAAAAACATTATCAAAAACTCGCGGCTTCCCCGTCCCCGTGACAAAGACCGCTTCCCGACCGCAATTGGTAAACGTATTATTCGCCAAAATAGGGGAAGTAGACTCAATCCAAACCCCCGTACCCTCTTTAACGGCATTGGTGACGGTAACACCTCGCAGTTGGGCATCTGATTGGAGCAGCAATGTCGTATTTTGTTGATTAAACGTGGGACTAGAATACTTACCACTCCCCGTAATCAGAATGCCCTTCCCAATACCAGCTTCATTGCCCCGCACAATTACCCCCGCCGGGACACTCAGCGGAAACACTTCGCCATTTTTGGCATCATAGGTTCCAGCCGCCAATTGAATTGTCATTCCGGCTGTTGCCTGCTCAAGGGCTCGCATTAGGGTTTTTAAGGGAGCCGCCGTATCCCCAACCGCACTGTCCTTGCCCACGACTGGGTTTACATAGAGAGTAAGTTGAACCATGTTAATCATTAAATTGCTAATCGCTAACCGCCAATCCTTTTTCTGATATCCTTGCAAAGTTAATTGGCACCTATCTTAATTTTTTTATCGAACACCAGAGATATTATTTGCCAATGAGGCTCCACGGGCTATACATCATAAAGAAGCGATAAACATTCCTTCCTCACCGATTCAGGAGTTCGGACGACATTTCCAGCCAAATACCAGACGCTACAGGCACAATGACCTAAAAATCTTCCCTTATTCAGTGATTTACTGACTCAGCACTGAGGCTTCACAGCAACGCACCACTGAACTAATGACTATCAATGATTGAAGTTGAGCATTTAAGCAAAATCTACGGTGCAACTCCTGCCATTCAGGATGTCACCTTTGACGTGGAACCGGGAGAAATCTTAGGTTTTCTAGGCCCAAACGGTGCTGGAAAAACGACGACAATGCGGGTTTTGGCAGGGTACTTGCCCGCCACTAGTGGCACCGCCCGCATTGCGGGTTATGATGTCCACGAATATTCTATGGCGGTACGGCAGCGGATTGGGTATTTACCCGAAACGCCCCCGTTGTACCCAGAAATGACCGTTGAAAGCTTTTTACATTTTGTGGCGCGGATTAAGGGGATTTCCAGCGGCGATCGCGCTAACAAAGTCACCTCGGCCATGGCACGCTGCAACTTATCAGAAAAGCGCCAAGTCCTGATTCGCAAGCTTTCTAAGGGCTTTCGGCAGCGAGTCGGCATTGCTCAGGCGATCGTCCATGACCCCCCCGCGATCATTCTAGATGAACCCACCGTCGGACTTGACCCTCGGCAAATTATTGATGTTCGTAACTTAATTAAAAGCCTGGCTGGAGAGCATACCGTTATCCTCTCTACCCATATCCTGCCGGAAGTGAGCATGACCTGCAACCGCGTGGCGATCATCAATCGCGGTAAAATCGTTGCCACTAATAGCCCAGAAAACCTGATGGCACAGTTTTTTAGTCGGGGGTCAGGCTATGAGTTGGAAGTAGATGGAGACGCTACGGAACTGCAAAAACTCTTACAAGTGCTGCCAGGAGTCTGCTTAGTCGAACTGGTTCCGTCGCCGGATTTGCCAGTCAGCCGCTCCCTGCTCCGCGTCATCTCGGCACCGGGATCGGAACCGGGACGGGATTTGGTCGCTGTCACTGTGGGCGCAGGTTTGGGATTGCATGAAATGCGCCGCACTCGCGCCACACTAGAAGATGTCTTTTTAGAATTGACAACGCAGGAAACAAATGTTGCACCGTTAGCCCAGGACGAACGGTCGTCGGCATCTCTAGAGAACGAGGATTTAGAACTACAGAGCGAGGAGGAGTAATGGGTGTAATTATCGGCAACATCTTGGCAATTTTCCGCAAGGAATTGCAGGGATACTTTGCTTCGCCCTTAGCCTATGTGGTGGCAGGGGTGTTTTGGTTACTGGCAGGTTTCTTTTTTGTGGCAATTTTGCTCAGCCCGGAAGGGATCATTCAGCAGGTTGCCACCAGCGATCAACTAGGAGTACCAACGCCACCAATTGATGTTGCCTATGAGTTTTTACGCTACTTTCTCAGCGTTATGGGGTCGCTAGCATTATTTGTGCTGCCAATTCTTTCGATGGGATTGTATGCCGAAGAACGCAAGCGCGGTACTTTGGAACTGCTGGCGACCTCACCCATTACAAACTGGGTCGTTGCGGTGGGGAAGCTGCTAGGAGTAATCGCCTTTTTTACCGTCATGGTACTGCCGTTGCTGGCTTATGAAGCGATCGCCTTGGGGGCGAGCAATCCTCCGATTCAACCGGCTGTCCCTTTACTCGGTCATTTAGGCTTAATTTTACTAGCGGCTTCTATTCTTTCTTTAGGAATGTTTATCTCTTCCCTCACCGAAAGCTCAATTTTGGCAGCCATCCTCACCTTTGCCCTAATTTTATTTCTCTGGGTAATCGATCTAGTTGCCAAAAGTGTTGGCGGTTCCTTCGGTGAAGCCTTGGGTCATCTTTCGCTCCTGAAGCACTACAACAACCTGATACAAGGCGTTATGGATACCAGCAGTCTAGTTTTATTTGCCAGTTACATTATTCTCGGCTTATTTCTCACCGCCCAGTCAATTGAAGCCCTACGGTTCCAGCGGTCTTGATGGGGACTGGCTAATGGCTAGTGGCAATCAACGATGATTCATTGAACGATGAACCACGAACCATCACCAATTAATGACTTGGTTAATCCAATATGAAGACGGTTAAAAAGAACGCTAGATACTTCAAATATCTCTTTTTGTTTGGCCCACTCTTGGTAATCGCGGGGGTGACGGCGGGAATTGTTTCTGGTGCTTGGTCAGGGGTGCCGTTGGCGATATTGATTGCTGGATTCGTCATTATGGGACTGTGGCTGCTGGTAATTTCCGGCACCAAGGGTTTTTGGGGACGGCGTTCCACGCAGGCAGGAACGAATGCGATGATCGCAACGCTGTCAATGTTGGTAATTTTGGGGCTGATTAATTTTCTCAGCGTCCGTTATGGAACGCGAGTAGATTTAACGGAAAATCAACTCCTTAGCCTTGCCCCCCAATCTCAGCAGGTCGTTAGGAATTTAGAGCAACCTGTGAAGGTGTGGGTGTTTGACCCCAACCCTGACTTAAGCGATCGAGAACTACTGGAAAATTACCGCCGCTACAGCCCTAATCTAGAGTTCCAGTTTGTTGACCCCCAAGTACAACTCTCCCTGGCGGAGAAGTTCAAGGTGCAGTCGCCGCGAGAAGTGTATTTGGAGTATGGGGCCGAGCGACAGCTGTTGCAATCGTTGAGTGATACAGAACGGCTTTCGGAAGTTCGGTTGACGAATGCGATTGAAAGATTAACTAGCGATCGCATTGATACTGCCTACTTTCTCCAGGGTCACGGCGAACGCCCCTTAGAACTGGTAGAAGGCGGACTCGCCCAGGCGATTAGCCGCGTAGAAGAGAAGAACTTTATCCCCCAACCCCTAAACTTGGCAGATCGAGCTGCTGTGCCAGAAGATGCTTCTCTGGTAATTGTTGCCGGGCCAAAACGCCCGTTGTTTGAAGGGGAAGTCAGGGCATTAAGAGACTATCTGGCGACGGGAGGAAGCTTGCTGCTGATGATCGATCCGGATACTAATCCGGAACTGGATAGTCTTTTGGAAGATTGGGGGGTGGAAATCGATAACCGGATTGTTATTGATGCGTCGGGACAGGGACGGGTAGTAGGTTTAGGCCCAGCCACTCCCTTAGTCACCAACTACGGCGATCATCCCATCACTCAAGACTTTGGCAATGGGATTTCCTTTTATCCTTTAGCACAACCTGTACTGACGACTCCTGTAGATGGAGTCAGGGAAACGCCCTTGCTGCTGACCAATGAGCAAAGCTGGGCAGAAAGTACTCCTGAAACGCAACCGTTGGAGTTTAATGAAGAAGAAGGCGATCGCATTGGCCCCCTCGTTTTGGGTGTGGCACTCAGCCGCCAAACCAACACCCTATCAGCCTCACCCTCACCTAGCCCCGAAGCCTCACCTTCACCAGACGCCACTAGCCAGACGGAGCAAAAATCCTCAGAATCTCGCCTGGTGGTCATCGGCAACTCTAACTTTGCTACCAACAACTTATTTGAGCAGCAGCTCAATGGTGATGTCTTTCTCAATTCCGTCAGTTGGCTGGGTCAGCGGGATGAGCAAGCGCTCTCCCTTCGCCCTAGAGAGCAAACCAACCGCCGCATTAACCTCTCCCCAGTACAAGGCAGCGCTCTGGCTTGGATATCTCTTTTACTCGTCCCTTTGCTCGGTTTTACAACCGCTGGGGTGATTTGGTGGCGACGCCGTTAGGATTCTGGATGCAATTAAACATTCTCAAGCGTTTCTGATGAAATTACAGCGAACAACTCTGGTTTTGTTAGTTTCAGCCGTATTTTTAGGCGGTTTTGTCTATTTTTATGAAACTCAAGAGGCAACTCAGCGGGAAGTAGCTCAAGCTAAAGAAGGAACCATCTTTTCTTTTAAAGAAGAGGATATTCAGGCGTTTACGCTTAAAACTGAAGCAGAAACTTTAGCCTTTGAACGTGTTAGCGACGGAGAATTTGGCTGGCGGATGAAGAAACCGAAGGATGCTCCCGCTTCCGGTGCCGCCGTATCTTACTTACTCAATTTGTTTGAAGGAAAAAGCGATCGCACTCTCACTGTCCCGGCAAAAAATAGGGCTGAGTATGGGCTGAAAAATCCCCAGGCAACAATAGAAGTCAAGCTAAAAAATCAGCAAACTCACAAATTCCTTTTGGGAAAGCCCAACTTCGACCAAAGTTCCTTGTATGCCTTAACCGATCCACCTAATCAGACATCCCAGCAACTAGAGGTGATGTTAGTTTCATCAAACTTCGAGAATGCCGTCAATCGTCCTTTGTCAGAATGGGAACGCAAAGACGATGTGATTGATGGGAAAACATCAGATAGTACCGAGAAGCCTGTGGCTGAAGGAAAACCATCCGATAGCACCGAGAAGCCAGCGGCTAAAACGGAGGATACTAGCAACAAACCTGCGGCTGAACCGAAACCATCCGATAGCACCGAAAAGCCAGCGGCTAAAACGGAGGATACCAGCAACAAACCTGCGGCTGAAGAAAAACCATCCGATAGCACCAAAAAGCCAGCGGCTAAAACGGAGGATACCAGCAACAAACCTGCGGCTGAAGAAAAACCATCCGATAGCACCAAAAAGCCAGCGGCTAAAACGGAGGATACTAGCAACAAACCTGCGGCTGAAAATCAAGAGTAGCTAGATCGAATGGACATTACCACATTAAATATAGGTAGAAGGGAAGAAAGACAATGCTGGTCTTCCCTTGCTATCGTAGAGAGATCTTTCAATAACTCTCAGGGCAACCTCCTATCAACTCCCTAATCTGCCAGCCAGAAGTAATAAATTATGGATTCTCTGCTTTCCATCCTTGCCCCGATGATTTTGGTTGTCATTGGTTACGGTGTGGGGGCGACAAAAATTGTTAATGAGGGTAATGAAGCCTTAGTGGAGCGTTTAGGTCAGTATCACAAACGCCTTGATCCAGGGCTTAACTTCATCATTCCAATTATTGACAGAATTGCGGTGGAAGAAAGCACGCGTGAGCAGGTTCTAGACACCCAATCGCAGCAGGCAATCACCAAAGACAACATTGCTGTACAAGTCGATGCTGTCGTCTTTTGGCGGATTATGGATTTACAGAAGGCATATTATGAGGTTGAGCAAGTCGAAGACGCGATTGAAAATTTAGTAATTACGACATTGCGATCGCGGATTGGAGAATTGCCCCTCGATCAAACCTACTCTTCCCGAGCAGATATTAATAAGCGCATTTTAGAGCAGCTTGACGACGCTACCGGGGGTTGGGGCGTGAAGGTTAACCGCGTGGAAGTGCAAGAAATCAAGCCTCCCAGAACGGTATTGGAGTCCCTAGAGAAGGAACGCGCTGCCGAAAGCCAAAAACAAGCCGCCATCTTTGAAGCCGAAGGTACCGTAAAGTCGATCCAGATGATTTCCCAAGCCCTGATGAGTCAGCCGAATAGCGAGCAAGTCTTGCGTTTCCTTGTTGCTCAACGCTACGTCGAAGCCAATCAGAAATTGGGTGAAAGTAATAACTCTAAAGTTGTTTTCATGGACCCAAAGGCATTGTCAGAAGCTCTGACAGACTTAATGTCTACTCCAGAAAATCCCACTATTTCACCACCACCTCCACCCCAACAGCCTTAGGATTGGTGATGGGGAGGCGATTCTTCTCAGCACGCTATCAAAACAACTCTCAAGTCACCATTAGTCACCTTTTGTGCGCCAGATAGCATCAGCTACTTGACAGATATCGCGCATTTCTGCTACGTCATGTACGCGAAGGAGATCTGCACCGAGGGCGATCGCGCTTGCACAAGCGGCTCCTGTACCCCAGAGGCGTTTTTTAGGGTCAGGTTGGTCTAAGATGCGACCGATAAAGCTTTTCCGGGAAACTCCTACGAGAATTGGCACCCCTAGAGGGCGAAAATCTGGCAACTTCCGCAAAATTTCCAGATTTTGCTCCATATTTTTGGCAAAACCAATACCAGGGTCAATAATGATGTGTGTTCGGTCAATTCCCGCCGCCACAGCCGCCCCAATTTGCCGCTCTAGAAACTCGTAAATCTCCCCAATTAAATCCTGATAATCCGTTAGCTTTTGCATCGTTGCTGGGGTGCCTCGGATATGCATCAAAATAATCGGTACACCTAGTTCAGCAACGACTGGCAACATCTGGGGGTCATAGGTGCCGCCAGAAATATCATTAACCGTATCCGCACCCGCTTCTACAGCCGCTCGTGCCACGGCGGAGCGGGTGGTATCCACAGAAATCGGCACGGAGGATTGCCCTCGCACAGCTTGCACTATGGGGATTACCCGCTCTAACTCTGCCTCTAGCGAAATTTGCTCGGCACCCGGACGCGTTGATTGTCCCCCGATGTCAATGATGTCCACACCCTCTGCTATGAGCCGCTGTGCTTGCGCTAAAGCAGCCGCCTGAGAGTTGAACTCTCCCCCATCACTAAAGCTATCTGGGGTGACATTCAGAACACCCATCAGGTAGGTACGTTGACCCCAGTTAAATAAGGTAGTCATTAGTAATCAATGGGAATAACTAATGGTTCATTGCCAGGATTTTCAGTCGGTCAACTTAAAAAACTAACTCCCCAGCCCCTTTCCTACTAGGGAAGAGGGGTCAGGGGAGAAGTTAGCATTTATTAACATTTAAGTAAGTTGACCGACTTACTAACCCGTCTTTGCTTCGCCAGCTCGCTATTGATAATTAACAATCCGTGCAAAGCTACCAGCTTCCAGGCTGGCACCTCCGACTAATGCTCCGTCAATTTCCGGTTGAGCCATGATTTCATCAATATTGTTTGGTTTCACCGAACCACCGTATTGAATCGGCACATCAGGGTTAGTCAGACAGCTGCGAATCAGACCGATCACCCGGTTGGCTTCTGTCGCTTCACAGGTGTCGCCAGTACCGATCGCCCAAATCGGTTCGTAGGCAATGACAAGATGCTGCTGATCAACACCGTCTAAGCCTTTTTCTAGCTGAGTGTTAATAATGGTTTCAATTTCGCCAGCCTCTCGCTGTTGCTTCGTTTCCCCAACGCAAAGAATCGGGATCAGACCATAATTCTGGGCGGCTTTCAAACGTAGGTTGACGGTTTCATCGGTTTCGCCAAAGTATTGACGCCGCTCGCTGTGACCGACGATCGCATAACGTACCCCAATCTCTTGCAACATCGGGCCAGAGATTTCCCCGGTGAAGGCTCCGTTAGCTTCCCAGTGGATATTTTGTGCCCCAAGTTGCACCAGGCTACCATGCAAGTTTTTTGAGAGGGTACCTAGCGATGTGAAGGGAGCACACAAGATAACTTCCCGCTCTGATGGGGTTTCTTCTAGCTCAGGCAAAAACCCTTGTAAAAACTCAGAGGCTTCCCCTTGAGTTTTGTACATTTTCCAGTTTCCAGCAATGACTATTTTCCGCACAGCTTAACGAGATCTTCTCCAAACCACAACGCACCCTTTAGTTTATAGCTTTAGGGAACGGTTTATCTCCTCAACCGCAGAAGACTAACTTGAGAAATGTTTTACTGACACAATCTGAGCATAATTTTACTCTTGGTAATTTTTGCTCGTGCCCTACAATCGTGATGATTGTGCCTTAGTCTGTAAACCAATAACACTCAAGCCTTGCAGTTGGTTATGCCAAATTTTCCTGAGCATCGTGGTGAACTACCAGAACGTCTGCATTGGTTAAATCTCGCCCACTATTCCCGGCTTGCCTACTGGGTTTATTTTCGTCCCCATTCCCTTCATTGCTATCTCTACCAGGCAAGTCCTGAGGTTTACCAGCTACGAGGCTACCGGAAGTTGTTGCAGTCTTGGAAGCTGCCTAGCTATCGAAATGTTTATCTCATGCTTCCTGTGGCGATCGCGTTATTTTCCCTATTTGTTGCCTTAGCGGTGGTGCTGTACGCCCTGGGAACGGTGCAGGGAAACACGGCTTGGGTGAATGCGCTGGCGGTAACACCGAATGGGCAAATTGCTGTTTCTGCGGCTGGCGATCGCGCGATTAAAGTGAAAGTGCCTTCGGCTGATAGTACGTTGAAGGTGTGGAACTTGCGCTGGGGTTCAGAACTGCACACCCTGCGGGGACATCGTTCGGGAGTCACGGCTGTGGCGGTAACGCCGGATGGCAAGCAGGCGGTTTCAGCATCACGCGATCGCACTCTCAAAGTTTGGGATATTCAAAAAGGTTCAGAGCTGCACGACCTCCGGGGACACCAAGACTGGGTGACCAGTATCGTGCTGACTCCCGATGGGAAACGGGGAGTTTCTACGGGTGCTGACCGAACGCTCAGGGTTTGGGATCTACAGACAGGAAAGGAACTGCAAACCCTTGAGGGTCATAACGATATCGTCTGGGCAGTTGCCTTGACTCCTGATGGACAACGTGCGGTTTCCGCCAGTGGCGATCGCACTTTGAAGGTTTGGGATGTACAGACAGGAAAAGAACTGTACACCTTAACAGGACATAACGCTTGGGTAACAGGAGTTGCCGTCACTCCCGATGGACAGCAAGCCATTTCTGCCTCCGTTGACCAAACCCTAAAAGTGTGGGACTTACAAACGGGCAGAGAACTTCAAACCCTTAGGGGTCATCAAGGCTGGGTCAAAGGTGTGGTGATTACCCCCGACGGACAAAGAATTGTCTCGGCGTCCGCCGATGGCACCTTGAAGATTTGGGACTTGCAAACTGGTAAAGCGTTGCACACCCTCACCGGACATCAGGGTTGGGTGACAAGTGTGGCTCTTTGGGGCGATGGGCAAAAAGTTGTCTCGGCTTCCACTGACCAAACCGTGAGGACTTGGGACGTACAGACGGGTAAAGCGTTGCACACTTTAACCGGACATCATGCTTGGGTAACAGCGATCGCCGTACTGCCCAACACCCCCCGCATCCTCAGCGCCTCTTTTGACCGCTATCCCAAACTGTGGAACCTAAATCGCGGTACAGAACTAACGATGAGTGGTGTAGTAACTCAATCAGTGGGATTAGATGTGGGCTTTACTACAGCTTGGGTTTTAGCCGCAATTTTTGCCGCCCTTAGTGTGGCATTAGTATTGGCGATCGCTATGATGCTGTTTGGCGTAGCAGGCAGCATTGTGGCTAGCTTGCTATTTACTTTTGTGGGTAGCTTGGTCTTTTGTTTTGCCTATCTGGTTGTAGACCGGATTGCCTCTGACCCCTTACTCAAGGGTGCCTACAATGCCGTGAATATCGGTACAGGTCTGATCGTCATTTTCGGAATTGTCTTGGGTATAGTGATCGGTGTCGCCTTTGGTTTAGTCAATCGCAAGACACTAGGAGTCTTTGCCAGTATCGTTTTCATTGGAGTGATTGGCATTGCCGTCGCTATTGTCGTTGCCAGTGTGGTAACGCCCTCAATTAGCTTTAAAGGTCGCTTGTTACCAGGAATTCGCGCCGGGATAGCCGTCAGCATCACCTTCAACTTGCTGGTGGCGCTGGGAGCGTTGCGGCTGCCGTTTTACCCGATTGAGTTCCTAATGGCGCTCTATGGGCGGTTTAACCGGGGATGGCATCCGGCGCTATGGGATGAGTTACTAGTCTTGCCTGTACCAGGAACAGGGAGGTTTTTGCGATCGCATCTGCGTGCCTCGGAACCGGAAGGACTGGCATCTGTCGCCGCCGTCGCTCGCAACCCGTTCCAGCGCGGTTATGCCCAACACGCCCTCTCTACCTATCTCCACTCCCAGCCTGACCCCCTACAGGCTCTCTATCGCCTGCTAAATCATCCCGCTCTCAACACCTACGCTGTCGCCCCTATTAGTCAGCCCGACTGGCAGCTATTGCCCACAACTCGGCAGCTATTTTTAGGCGAACTGGCGCATCGCTGGGTAGATTGCAGCAGCGACGGTACAAACCAACTTACCGAAGGCGTCGTTTGGAATGTCACCAAATTCAGTCGTAAACGCCAACAAACCCCCCTAACTCGATTGGCGGGAATGCTTTATGAGCTTTCCTACATAAAGGCACAAGATATTAATTTATCTAGTTACGAGAAAGTTTATGGCAGTCTCGCACCGTACCCCGGCAGTCAAGAAATTGACGCTTCTTTTGCTGCTTTGTCTGATTTCTTGACTTACAACGAGTTAGGTGATTTAAAAAAAGCGGCGATCGCTATTTCAAAACTCACGACTGATCAGACGGCGATTCGTCCGACAGTGCTAACAGCAAGCGATCGCTTAGGCAAAATTGCCGCCCTGGTGACTAGCCCACAGCCCAACTCAGTGGAACAATTAGCCACCTTTGCCCGCGCTACTCGTAGGCTTGACGTGCTAGATGATTACGTTGTTGAGCAAGTAGCTATGCCAGAGCAAAGCATTTTGCGGCGCATTGTCTACCAATGGCGGCAGTTGATTAGCAAAGCGGCAGGAGAGAGAGAAAGTATTTAAGGGTCTATGTCAGAGCTTGTAGAGACGGGATCAGCTCTCTTACTATTAGCTCCCCTTGAGAAATTCAGCTATGCGTTGCACGGCTGTCTCTAGTTTCTCTGGCTCATGTACCAAAGCAAAGCGGACATAACCTTCTCCAGCTTTGCCAAATCCGGCACCAGGGGAAGCCGCCACCCCCGTCTTTTCAACCAATTGAGTGCAAAAGTCAATTGAGTTTTCTGCCCAAGGTTCCGGTAACTTTGCCCAAATGTACATGGTGGCGGCGGGGGTGGGAACTTGCCAGCCAATGTTTTGCAAGGCATGGATAAAAGCGTCCCGGCGAGTGCGAAATGTTTTCACGGCGTCTTGAACGCCTCTTTGATCGCCCTGCAAGGCAGCGATCGCCCCCTGCAAAATTCCCCGATACTGGTTAAAATCAACAACCGCCTTTACCTGCCGCAAGGCTTGAATTAATTTGGCATTGCCGATGGCGTAGCCGATGCGGAAGCCCCCCATGTTGTAGGACTTGGAGAAGGTAAAAAATTCAATTGCCGTCTCTTTATTGGTATCGGCTTGGAAAATTGAAGGCGCAAGGGACTGGGAATTAATAATTTCTCCTGTACCGTCTTCTTGATCGACAAACACCAAGTCGGCATAAGGGAAGTCGTGGACTAACACCAGATTATGCTGACGGCAAAATTCCACCGCTTCCTGGAAAAAAGATAAAGGCGCGATCGCGGTTGTCGGATTATGGGGATAGCTCAACACCATCATCCGCGCCTGTGACCGCACTAACGGCGGAATATCAGCAAAAACTGGCAAAAAGTTGTTTTCCGCTAACAAGGGCATCGGGTAAATTTGCCCCCCTGCTAGATAAACGCCGCCGACATGGGAGGGATAGCCAGGGTCTTGCAGTAGAGCAATATCCCCAGGGTTCAGTACCGCTAGCGGTAAATGCGCCGTTCCTTCCTGGGAACCAATCAGCGACAATACCTCGGTTTCTGGGTCAACCAGGATACCAAACTTCTGGGTGTACCAATGGGCAACAGCTTGCCGGAAGTATTGGGTGCCATGAAAAAGCAAGTAACCGTGGGTACTGCGGTCTTGCAAGGCGTCACGCATGGCATCTAGGACATGCTCTGAGGTGGGCAAGTCCGACGATCCTAAGGACAAATCGATAATGTCTCGCCCGGATGCTCTGGCTTTGGCTTTTGCCCGATCCATATCGGCGAAGACGTTGGCTTGCAGAAGTTCTAAACGTTTGGCAAACTGCATACTAGTTATCAGTCATTGGTGCTATCTCCCCATCCCCTATTCACCCGGCGACAGGGGACTTTCCAGGATAGCAAGAGACAATGCTACAGGTAATTGCCTCTTGCTAATGGGTGGTTATCCTAGATGGCTTTCTAGCATACTTGCTATTTTTTGTTTGCCCACTGCGCCTTCCTGGGATTCTAGCAACTCTGTATTTTTATAGAGTCTGAAGGCGGGAACGCCTTCTACCTTACACGCTTGCACGGAATCAGGATTGGGATCGACTTCTATTTTGACTACTTTTAAGCGATCGCTATAGGCATCGGCAGCCCAATCTATTGATGGCGATACCAGTTTGCAAGGGCCACACCAAGATGCCCAGAAGTAAACCAGCACAGGCATTTCTGATTGTAAGACTTCGTTTTCAAACTCGGCATCGGTAATTGTAATAACGCTGCTCACGTAAATCTCCTGGAATGGTTGGAAGCCCTGCCTATGAAAGAGCAGGGAGGAAAGCCGACTCAAGCGACTTTAGTCGCCTAACTCTTGATTTTCTCTAATCATCCGCTTTATTGCTGCCGATAAACTACATCCCCACCCGGCTGCAATTTTTACAAGTTTTTCAAACTCGTAATCGTCTAAGTAGGCAGGGACAGGATGTTTTTTGGTAGGCATAACCAGTACTAACATAGTGTTATTACTATGTTAGTATGTATAAAGGAGGTAAAGCAATGTTTGGATGTCAACAAAATCTAATTTCAACGAATAAAGAAACTCAGGCAATTTTGAAATATCTTTGCTCTGAATTTGTAAAATTGACAAATTGCGGGATCTACTATTCACGCCAACTGTATTTCAAGACTGGCAGAATTCCCAATCGTGCAGAGTTGCATAAAGTTTTAGGAACAGAAAACCGGAATCTGCACTATCGAGCCTTCTACTCCGACAGGGCGCAGCAAATCTTGACGGGCGTGGCAGAATCCTTTAAGTCATTCTTGGGACTACTCAAAGGGATAAAGAAAGGAACGGTGACGCAGCGCCCCAAGCTTCCTGGCTACCGTAAAGGTGGAATGGCACTAGTAACGTTTACAGGACGCTCTGTAAAGCTTATAGATGGAATGTTGCGATTCCCTCTAGGAAGCAAGGTCAAGGCTTGGTTTGGGCTGGACTCTTTCTACCTGCCCATGCCATCTAACCTGGACTCCAATGTAATCAGAGAGTATCGAATTCTCCCTCGTAACGGCTGTTTCTATCTAGAACTTATCTACAAGACTGCTACTATTCAGGCAGATGTAGATCCTACTAAATGCCTGTCAATCGATCACGGAATAGATAACTGGATAACTTGCGTGAGCAATGCAGGTACTAGTTTTATTGTTGATGGCAGGCATCTGAAATCATTAAATCAAGGAGACGCTCCATCGGAACGCCTCCCCTTGTGCAAGATGAAGAAGTTGTGAGACTTGCCAGGGGCAATGATCTCACTAAACACTCAAATGACCTACATCTGGTTGAGTTGCGATCGCAGAGACTCTAGCTCATCATCCACAGCAGAATCAGAGGGCGTCTTCTTTGTTTCCTCAGAAGCAGGCAACGCTTGTTGGTTTACAGAACCGCCAGTGAGACTGGCTTTCATGGCTGCCAATTCATCATCAACATCGCTGCCCGATTCCAGCATGGCAAATTGCTGTTCTAGGTCATTCCCTGTCAGCTCATGAGCTGCCTGAGAACGTGCCTCCAGTTCCAGCACTTTGTCTTCCATCCGCTCAAAGGCACCCATGGCGCTGCTTGTGCCCAAACGCCCAATAGTGCTTTGCAGTTGCTCGTTGGCTTTGGCTGCTGCTGCTCGCGACTTGAGCATGTCTTTTTTCGTCTTGGCTTCGGAAATCTTGCTCTCCAAGGCGATCAAGTTGCGCTTGAGCGTATCTACTTGACCATTTTGCTGATCGAGCTGGGTTTTCAGTTGGGTAGCCGTATCCGTATTCGTCTTCCGGCGCACCAGCGCTTCCCGCGCCAAATCTTCATCCCCTTTTTGTAGGGCTAACTGTGCCCGTTGCTGCCAACTGTTCGCCTCCGATGTCGTTTTGTTGTACTGTTGCTCAGTACGTTTTTGAGTGGCAATCGCCCTGGCAACTGCCTGACGCAGTTGGATCAGGTCTTCTTGCATGTCAATAATGGCTTGCTCCAAAATCTTTTCTGGATCTTCTGCCTTACTGACCATGTCGTTCAGATTTGCCCGGACAACTCTGCCAAGACGATCAAATAATCCCATGACGCTTTCTATCCTCTCGGAGTGTACAAATTAGGTATGGCGCAGGTTCCTGCCCGTCAGCCTACTGATGTGAAGGTGCAAGTTACTGTACCTTCTCCCGTCTCCGGTCTTGAGCGTCAAGCGCGGAGTTACTCAAAACACCCATTGGGAAAACCTTAAAGACAGGATACTTCAGATCCAGTTTAAAAACTTTCAGAGGAAAAGTGCCAGCCTACGGTGAGTTTCTTTAAACTTTCAAATTTCCTCTTGAGTTGAACGGAGCTGATTAAGTTCCGCTTCTATCGCCGGATCAGAAGAATTTCTGGCTTCAGTGGCTGGCAGTTGTGCTTGATCACTACCCGTGATTCTATTGGTTTTCATCGCCGCCAATTCCGCCTCAATATCGTCGCTACCTTCTAAGGCAGCAAATTTCTTGTCTAGGTCATCTGTACCCAACTCTTGCATGGCTTCTGACTGAGCTTCGAGTTGTAGCACTCTGTCTTCCATGCGCTCAAAGGCACTCGATGCACTACCTGTCCCGACAGTCCCTAACATTTCGTTAATTTTTTGTGACGCTTGTGCTGAGCGTGCCCTCGCCACAAATAAATCTTTTCTGGTCTTCGCTTCCGAAATCTTGCTCTCCAGTGTCCGCATATCGTCCTTAAGCTTATTGACAATCCCGCTTTGCTGTGAAAGCTGGGTTTGCATCGCTTGGGCAGTTTGTAAATAGGTTTTTCGCCGCGTTAACGCTTCTCTAGCTAAATTGTCATCACTACTATTGAGAGCAATCTGGGCACGACGATACCATTCTTCTGCGGTTGCCTGGGCTTGAGCGCTTTGGCGTTCGGTGCGTTTTTGAGTAGCGATCGCCTGAGCCACAGCTTGCCGCATCTGAATCAAATCCTGCTGCATATCTTCTACAGCCTGCTCCAAAACTTTTTCTGGATCTTCTGCTTGCCCAACCAAGCTGTTGATATTACCGCGAATTACTCGCAGGATGCGGTCAATCAATGCCATGACGCCTTTCCCTTCTCACTACTGCGGCTGCTCTGTGGAGCCTTACAACATCATGGTATATCTAGCCGCAAAAAAAATCCCTGACTCAAACCGGTGAGTCAGGGATTATCAATCAGGGTGCATCTACCACTCCACTGTTCTAGGATTAAAGTCATAGATCCGGATAGTTCCCCAAAAATTAGTGACAATACAAGAAGAAACGACTTCATTTGGAGATTCCCCTAGTCTCCAAAGGCAAGCGTGGGAAACATTCTGTTAATTCAATTCATCTAAAGACCTAAGGGAGCACTATTTAGTCTCACGCGCTTTGAAATTGAGCAAACTTGACCTGACAATACCAGTGACACAGGAATTTCACATCTCTGTGACTCCCTTAGGGGATGACGACTATCTGGTGCGAATCGAACGAGTCGCCCCTGGAGTTGCTCTGGCAGAGGAGCAAATCCATTGGCCAGTGGAAAACTGGTTGCAGCAGGCGAGACAGCTCATGAATGACCCCCTCTTGGGTGTGTTGCAGGGAAATGCTCTGTTGCAGGAAGACAGTTTTGTCTTTCCGATGGCAGGAAAGTCTGCTAGTCCATCGGCAAATAATTTAGTAGCACTAGGTCAGCAACTGTATGAGGCGTTGTTTCAGGGCAGCTTGCGGGATAGCTGGATGATGGCGCAAGCGATCGCCCAAAATCAACGCTCTGTTCTCCGCCTCCGCCTAGGACTTAAAGGTAACCGCTTACCGAGGCTGCCTTGGGAAGTGCTTTATGCCGGAGATCGCCCCCTAGCGACGGGAACCGATATCGCCTTTTCTCGCTATCAGCTCAGTACAAAACTGATGAGTCCGTCACAGACTCTGGTATTTGAGCAGAACCAACCCTTAAAAATTTTGATGGTGATTGCTGGCCCCAGCGATCAAGAAATTCTGGAGTTAGCTCAAGAAGCCGCTCAGCTACAAGAAGAACTCAAGAGCCGCTCCCCTGAAGAACCGCCAGCGATTCAACTCACCATCCTCGAACAACCCGGACGTGAACAACTCACTCAAGCCCTAGAACAAGGTCGCTATCAAGTCTTCCACTACGCTGGTCACAGTAATCTGGGAGACTCTGGCGGAAATGTGTACTTAGTCAGCGGTCGCACTGGGCTGACTGAAACCTTAAATGGGGATGACCTAGCCGGATTGCTAGCCAATAATGGTGTCCAACTCGCTGTTTTTAACTCCTGTCGAGGTGCCTACACCGCTGCCTCCAGTGCCGACGATAATGGTAAAGAGCGAAATCTAGCAAAAGCCTTGGTAAAACGGGGAATTCCAGCCGTTTTAGCCATGGCAGAGCGAATTCCTGACGAAGTTGCCCTAACGCTAACGCGGCTACTCTACCGCAACCTCAATCAAGGCTACCCCATTGACCTAAGCTTGAGTCGGGCACGGCAGGGACTAATTTCAGCTTACGGCTCAAACCAGCTTTACTGGGCGCTGCCCGTGCTTTATCTGCATCAAGACTGGGACGGCTTCTTGAGCAATGTGGAAGCGGCGATGCAGGGCAGGGAAGCCCGTCTGAGCTTGGGCGCTCCGGCGCAGATGCTGCTGGCGGATGAGGTAGAAGATGCGCTGTTTACTACCCCACCCCTGTTGAACGATCTGTTGAGCGATCGCCATTTTCTGGAT
The DNA here is from genome assembly GCA_019359445.1 of Kastovskya adunca ATA6-11-RM4. GTDB lineage: Bacteria > Cyanobacteriota > Cyanobacteriia > Cyanobacteriales > Coleofasciculaceae > Kastovskya > Kastovskya adunca. The sequence goes on from JAHHHJ010000007.1 coordinate 222,693, forward strand.
GAAGAAGAGGAGTTTGTTTTACCCACAGATGCAGATGCGACTGACTATAGCGAGGAAGCGCTAAATAGTTTTCTGGATGAGTTAGAGGCGGAAGACCTAGAGGGAGACGATCCCGCAGATTTTATTAAAGATTTGCTCGGTCAGCTCAACCAGGAATCAGAGCCACCGACGCTAGTTCCCTCCGAAGCCGTTAACTCAAACCTCACACATCGCCCGCCAAGTCCTGCTGTCCCAGCCCAGACCGCCGAGGTTCCCCTGCCAACGGTGCAAGTATCGCCGCCGACAAGTCCGGCAAAGGCTCAACAAAGCGATCGCCGCTCCCCTTTAGGTAGAGGGCGAAGTTGGCAGCAGCAATTTTTAAAAATTCCCCGGCGTGCCCTAATTCTCGGTGCTACTAGTGTTTTGGGCATTGCAGTTTTGGGGTGGTGGATTGCCCAAAATCAACGACCTAACCCCAGCGATCTCTTACCTTTGGATGCCTCAGCCCCCGTGGAACGGGTGAATCCCCTTAACTTCAGTAAAACGAATACTGCCACCCTCACAGCCACCGCTATTGAACAATTCAGTCGTGGAGACCTAGGTACTGGGCAACAGGCGGTAGAGGAATTACTTAACCGAGGGGCATTAGGCCCCGCAGAAGCTGCCCTAGCCGTCGTCCCACCACAGCAAATTGATCATCCAGAAATCAGCTTTTTGAAAGGGCGTCTCGCGTGGCAAGCGGTGCAAGCGGGTAGTAAAGACTATGCGGTGGGGGATGCTAGACGTTACTGGGAAACCGCTAATCAAAAGCAAGCAAATTCGTCTAAATACCTCAATGCCCTAGGTTTTGCTTACTACGTCGAGGGCAACTACGACCGCGCTAACCAAGCCTGGTTTGATGCGCTGTACTCCTTGGAGGAACAACAAGTTGCCGCCATCAAAACTGGCAAAACTCCCACAACAGAAACTTTGACGATCTACGCGGGATTAGCCTTGGGACTGCGGCAATTGGCACAAAAACAACCTACCGAGAAACAAGAGCATCTATTAGATGAATCTTTTAAGCTGCGTCAGAAAGTGCTCAGCGAAGACCCGATCAACTTTCAACCCGACGCTCTGAGTCAACGCTGGATTTGGCCAGAAACAGCCATTGCTGATTGGCGATCGCTTCTTGCTACTAGTGCTGAGTAGGGGGGCTGAGGCTAAGGATAGGGAGCAACAGCAGCCGGGATGATGGGAGAAGAACACAACATCTTATGTTCCTCATCCGTCTTTATCCTCGATTAACGATCCTGTAGCAAGGACGAGAGAGAGTGGCGTTTGCGGATATCCATCATCTCAGCCAGACTTTGATTTCCCCAATTCTGAGGCGGTTTTTCCTCTGGGGGTAAAACCGTCACATTGGTTTCTGGTTGGAATACCTGCGGCTGAGGTGTAACGACGGCAACTGGTATGGGAACGGGGTGTTTTTGTTTCTTCTTCTGAGCCGGAGAGCGCCGTTTTTTACGAACAACCGCGCCGGGCTTAGGTTTAGCACGTTTAATAGTTTTACGACCTTGGGTTGAGTAACGTAGTCCTTGAGTCACTAGCAGAGAACCAACAGCGCATCCCAAAGCCACAGTACCAAACAACCACAGCGGGAACTCTGCTTCTGGGGGAGGGGCTGGAGTCGCCACGATCGGGTCATTTTGAACCCTTAGGGTTTCTGTTGGCACGAGGACGGGAGACGGAGATGCGTTTTGTGCTGGGACGGGAGGCGTCGTAGGTTGGGGCTTTTGTGGTTCAACTGGGCCGGGATTGAGCAAAAAACCAAAGGAGGCGATCGCTCCCACCAAGGCAACGGTTGCCCAGATGCTACCCCAAAAAGCCAAGGGACGCGTTTGGAGCAGTTGGTGCAAGAACTTTAGGGAATACTCCTGTTCAGGAGGAAGATCCGATGGATTGAGCATCGACACCCTTAATCGAATAAATGTCAAAACGCGACGTTTCGCGGTCTCAGCCAGGTTAGCGACCGTGAGTACCGGAATTCTACCATGGGCAACTGATTGGTAGGTACTTAGAGAAATATTTGTCGCCAACTGACAAATATCCTCTGAAAAGCTCTAATTACTCACCAGAAATCGCTAGTATTTAATCTGACTTCATTGGCAAAAGGTGATACATCAGGATGGGAGTAAAGCTAACCCCTGCAACCAGTACAAGTGACGAATCACGACAAACTCATCGCTCCGAGACTCAACAGTTAATCGCTCCCTCAGATACAACCCCTGACTCCCCATCCTGGTCAATTGAGGAGAGTGAGAAATTGTATCGGATTCAGGGCTGGGGTGAGCCTTACTTTTCCATTAACGCGGCGGGTCATGTGACGGTGACACCAAAAGGAGATCGCGGCGGCTCTTTAGACTTATATGAATTGGTCGAAGCTTTGCGCCAGCGGAACTTGGGGCTGCCCTTACTGATTCGTTTTTCCGATATTTTGGCAGACCGAATTGAGCGGCTTCAGCATTGTTTTGCCCGCGCGATCGCTCGCTATAACTATCCCGGTAACTACCGGGGTGTGTTCCCCGTTAAGTGCAACCAGCATCGGCACTTAGTTGAGGAATTAGTGCGCTTTGGACAACCCCACCAACTGGGATTGGAAGCAGGGTCAAAGCCAGAATTAATGATTGCTCTGGCGACCTTAAAAACCCCAGACGCGCTGCTGATTTGTAATGGCTACAAAGACCGGGAATACATCGAAACAGCACTTCTAGCTCAGCGACTGGGACAAAATCCGATGATTGTCCTAGAGCAACTAGAAGAAGTGCCGCTCGTGATTGAAACTAGCCGCCAGTTGGGGATCGAACCCGTACTGGGCGTCCGAGCGAAACTCAGCAGCAAAGGAACAGGACGCTGGGGAAGCTCTACAGGCGATCGCGCCAAATTTGGGCTGACTATCCCCGAAATTATCGCTGGCGTCGAGCAGCTACGCGAAGCGGGAATGCTTCACTGCTTGCAGTTGCTGCACTTCCATATTGGTTCCCAAATTTGCGCGATTAATGTCATCAAAGACGCCATTCGGGAAGCTAGCCAGATTTATGTAGAGTTGAGCCTTCTGGGTGCCAACATGGGCTATCTCGATGTTGGTGGCGGATTGGGAATCGACTATGACGGCTCGAAGACCAACTTCCACGCCTCGAAGAACTACAACATGCAAAATTATGCCAACGACATTGTTGCCGAGGTCAAAGAAGCCTGTGAAGGGCGTAATATATCTGCTCCTACCATCATTAGTGAAAGTGGTCGGGCGATCGCCTCTCATCAATCCGTCCTGATCTTCAACGTTCTCAGCACCAGCGAGGTTTCCTCCCAAACACCTGTCCCAGTGCAGGAAAAAGAACACCTGATTATCCGCAACCTCTGGGAAACCTATCGCCAGATTAACAGCGAAAATTACCAGGAAGCTTATAACGACGCCATCCAGTTCAAAGAAGAATCCATCAGCCTGTTCAACTTCGGTTATCTGACCTTAACCGAGCGTTCCAGAGCAGAACAACTGTACTGGGCATGCTGCGACAAAATTCTCACCATTGCCAGAAACCAGGACTACGTCCCAGATGACCTAGAAGACCTGGAAAAGATCATGGCGTCTATCTACTACGTCAACCTGTCCGTTTTTCAGTCAGTCCCTGATTCCTGGGCAATTGAGCAATTGTTTCCCATCATGCCCATCCACCGCTTGGACGAAGAACCCACGCGACGGGGTATTCTGGCTGACCTCACCTGCGACAGCGACGGCAAAATTGACCAATTCATCGACCTGCGGGATGTCAAAGACATTTTGGAACTACATTCTTTGAAGCCCGAAGAACCCTATTACCTGGGGCTATTTCTCGGAGGTGCTTACCAGGAAGTGATGGGTAGTCTCCATAACTTGTTCGGGGATATTAACGCCGTTCACATTCAACTAACTCCCAAAGGCTATGAAATTGAGCATGTGGTTAAAGGCGATACTGTCACCGATGTTTTAAGCTACGTGCAATACGACGCTAAAGACTTGGTAGAAAGCATCCGCCGCCGGACTGAGCAGGCGCTAAAAGCCAACCGCATTACCCTCAAAGAGTCCCAGCGATTGCTGCAAAACTACGAGCGCAGTTTAAGTAGCTATACTTATCTGTCGTCCTAATCTTTGGTAGGGAAATGGGGAGCAGGGGAGAGAAGTGAGTCCTGAGTGCTGAGTGCTGAGTCCTGAGTGGGAAGAAAGGATGAAGTGTGAAGTATGAAGGATGAAGTGTGAAGTATGAAGGATGAAAGGGGTTATTGGTTCTCTTCCTCTCCCCTGCTCCCCTGCTCCTCTGTCCTCTGCTCCCCTGCTCCCCTGCTCCCCTGCTCCTCTGTCCTCTGCTCCCCTGCTCCCCTGCTCCCCTCATCCCCTAATGATCGCTTCCCAAGAGTTCCGCGATCGCTTGCCGCTCTAGAGGCTCTTGGGAGGGGAGAATCTGACGGGTATCGGTAATCAACCAGTCAAGCGCCGCCGCTTGGACATCAATCGTCGCCCCCGTCTTGTCCACGCAGTAGCGTCCAAATACCAACTTATCCACCAAGCGTACCCCCTGTCCTAGACGGGAGTACTCAAAAATCACACTGTTATCAACGGTTGCACCGCTACAGACCCAGCAATTCGGCCCAATCATTGTTGGCCCAATGATTTTTGCCCCATCTTCAATATGGGTCATTGCTCCGATGTACACAGGGCCCTGAATATCGACTTTGTCCCAGTTCACCGCTACATTCAAACCCGTGTAGATCCCTGGCGCGACGTTCCGTCCGGGAATAGAGACATTTTGGATTTCTCCCGTTAATACCCCGCGAACCGCACGCCAGTAGTCGGGAACTTTACCGATGTCTACCCACTGAAAGTCCATGGACACTCCATAAAAAGGAGCGTTCATTTCCACCAGTTTGGGAAACAAATCGCCACCGATATCAAACTCGACGCCGGAGGGAATGTAATCTAAAACCTCTGGCTCAAAAATATAAATCCCGGTGTTGATACAGGTGCTGAGAGCTTCTTCAACGGATGGTTTTTCCTGAAAAGCTTTGATCCGACCTGTCTCATCCGTAACAACGACGCCGTAGCTAGAAACTTGGTCTTTTGGCACCGTTTTCATCACGATGGTGGCAATTGATCCCTTTTCCTTGTGCCACTTCACCGCCTCTGTTAAATCCAGATCAATTAAAGCGTCACCGCACAACACGATAAAGGTATCGTCAAAAAAGGGATTGAAGTCGTGAATGCGGCGCATTCCCCCAGCCGAACCAACGGCTTTCCCGACTAGTTGTCCATCGACGATGTGACCTTCAAAGGAATAGGCAATTTCAACGCCAAAGCGCTGACCATCACGGAAATAGCTTTCGATCTCGTTTGCAAGGTGACTGACGTTGACCATCACTTGGTCAAAGCCATGCTGGCGAAGCAGTTCTAGTAGGAACTCCATCACTGGCTTTTGCAGGATGGGAATTAATGGTTTGGGAATGGTGTAGGTAATAGGACGAACGCGAGTTCCTTTACCAGCGGCCAAAATCATGGCTTTCATGAAAAATACTCCTCAACCCTACACAAATATTGTTTTGATCAACTGAGTCCGATTTTAACTAGTTAAAGCAAGGAGCGATGGATGTTCGCCATAACTGATGGCGAGAAACTGACCATTCCTTAGCTAAGAAAGCGCAGAGAAAAGAAATAATACGGCTATTTTAGAGGGTACTGCTAGAGAAGAGAAAGCGATCGCTCTTTGATAAGTATGAAGTCTGAATGAAGTTCTCTTCATCACCCCATCACGTTTATCTCTTCCGTCAGCAAACGAATGTTCAGGTCTTGATAGAACTCCTCTTGCGAGAGTTCGACCTTTGATTGTGCCGATAATAGCAGCAGCGCCCAGAAAACGGCAACGCGATCGCCATTAGGGGAATGTTCCGCATCATTGGAATCCCGCCGATGTGCCTCCTCCACAGCCGTGGGTGACATTGTCCACCACTCTAACAGTTGCTCTAAAGGTAGCCAACCTTCAGCCATACCCGACGCCACCCAGTGCTGGGTCAGAAATTGATCGAGCTGGGTGGCAATTTCGGTGAGATTTTCATCGTGAGCAAGTTGGGAGATTGCCTTCGCCGCTTGGCTGTGGGACTGAAGACGTGGACGACGAACGCGGCTAACAGCCGTCGGAGACTCTAACTCCGCTGCAATCTGCTGTAACTGCACAATCAACTCTTGCAACGTTACAGGTCGTCGTTTGGGCGGCGGGGCGGCAGGGCGACGGCGCAAATGGCGCTCCAGATGCCGGGGGAGTTGCTGTCCTCCCTCGGCGGTGAGTTCTTCTAAGTCGATCCCTTGGTCGTCTTCTGGCTCCTCAGAGTAAGCGAGGGTATCGGCTTTCAAAAGCACCAGCATCGATGCCCATAAAAATGCCTGACCCGACTGGGAAAGATTAGCATTGCGCTGCCCTGGTTCGCCGTCACCCAAGAGTGCCAACTCACTTAAACAGCGGTCAATGACCTCAATGACACGCACGTCCCAAGGGTCAATTTCGCCCCGTTGGGCAAGGTCAATTAAAAGCGCGATCGCTTCAGCCGCTGGTGTGGCATTCATTTGGTAATAAACGCCTCTGTTACGGATTCCACTTCTGCCTGAGTTTCTGCGGAGGGGAGAAGTTGCTGTTTTTCTTCTAGTTCAGCTTTGTACTGCTCGATATTTTGTTCGAGATCTTCAATGCGTTCATCCTTCGAGCGCAGTTTGCGGAGGTCTTGGCGAGACTCTATCTGCCGCTGCAACCGCGTCCAGACGCTGAAGAGCCACGCCAGCACTGCTCCAATTCCCATTGCCAAAATTAATTCAATGGATAAAGGTGCTTGTACCTGAACCCCATTGACAACTTGAATGGCGACTGGCTCCGTATTTTCTAAGCTGAAGAGAACCAGAGCTAAACAAACAGCGAAGATGATGACAAAGTTAATTTGTCGCATATTGACACTCCTTTAGTGAAATTCGGTTAATCAATAGTTAAAGGTGTGTAGTCAGGGCTAAAGCCCTCAAAATCTGGTCTAAGCCGTAACTACGAAATCAGTTTAAAAATTTTACAGGGCAACACAAAGTTTGATTTATTCTCACCTACTTATTTAGCGAGCCGTTCATGGTTTATCCGGTATCCTACCCTTGGCTACGCGAACGGAACAGAGCCGAATAGCCTTCACACTGCCCCTCATAGCGATCGCTATTTTCCCTTAATCTGGGATGCGTCGCTTAGGCGGGGGGCTAGGGGGAGGTGTGTTGAGGGAAATAACCTCAGTAGTGACGACAGGGGGCTGCCGCTGTCTGCGGATCGCCTCTAAGGTGCCTTTGATGGTGCCAGCGATCGGGACAGCAACGATCACACCCAGGAGTCCTGCCATTTGCGCTCCTATCAATAAGGTGATGAAAATCCACAAGGGGTTTAGCCCAATAAAATCACTCATCAGCTTTGGAGCCAACAGGTTGTCTTTAATCTGCTGTAGGAAAACTGCCGCGATCGCCACTTGCACCGCTAACCAAAAGTCTTGCAGCATTATTAACAGTGTCACTAAACCAATTCCCATGGCAGCCCCGATAATCGGGATCAACTGGGAAGCCCCAATTAGTAGAGCAAATAATAAAGCAAAGGGAGCTTTTAAAGCCAAGAAAACTGGAGTCAGCATGGCAAACATGAATAACCCCAGTAAAAGCTGGCTGATGAAAAATTTCTGGAAGTTCAGGCGTAGAGATTCGCTTAAGGGTAAACCAATGTGCGGCGGCAGAAGATTGACTATACCAAGCCACATCTGTTCCCCATACAGCAGCATATAGAAGGCAAGCACAACCACCAAAATCACATTCAACAGTCCCGTCAATGTGCCCAACGCCAAGCCCAAAGCTTGACTAGCTAGGGTTTCGGTGTAGGTTTCGATACGATTACTAAGTTGATTGGTAAATTCTTGGAGATCTAGGGGTAAACGTCTTGCCTTTCCCCAGGCGTACAAACGGTCTAGATTTTGGCTGCTGGTTTCTAGCAAGTTTGGGAGGTTGTCTAGTAGCTGGGTTAGTTGGTTCGTCAGAATCGGCACTAATGTCACTCCCAGGACAATTAGCAACGTCAGTGTTACTAACAAGACGATGGTGACGGCTTGAGTTCGGCTAAGGGGAAATCGCTCTAAGCTCCGAACACAGTAGTTGAGCAAAAACGCCAAGATGGCGGCGAGGGCTAGCACAGTAATCAGATGCTCAAAATATCGAAATACCTGAGACAGAATCCAGAGGTTTAGAGCAATCAATGGACCGCTCAAACCCAGAATTAAAAGGCGTGGAATATAGCCTGCTCGACGCATTACACCTCACCCTGATACAACTCAATTTGCCATAGTGCGATCAAACTCAAAATAACAATGAAGGTAAACCAAAGATGGATCTGAGCGTAGCGGATTTACGCAAGAATTACACCCGTCAAGGGTTGAATGAAGCGGATGCTGACCTAAATCCGTTTAAGCAATTTAGACGTTGGTTTGAAGAGGCTGTTGCTGCCGAGTTACCAGAACCGAACGCGATGACCCTTGCCACCGCTACTCCTGAGGGTAAGCCATCGGCAAGGATTGTGCTGCTCAAGGACTTTGATGAAACAGGTTTTGTATTTTATACCAACTATCACAGCCAGAAGGGGTCTGAGTTGGTTGCCAATCCTTGGGGAGCGATCGCGTTTTGGTGGGCGCAGTTGGAACGCCAGGTACGCATTGAAGGGCAGGTGGAAAAGGTTTCCGCCGCCGAGTCAGATCAGTACTATCACAGCCGCCCTCAAGGCTCTCAGCTAGGGGCGTGGGCATCTGATCAAAGTCAGGCGATCGCTAGCCGTGAGGTACTAGAAACTCGCTTACAGCAGCTAAAGGAGGAATACGAGGATAAAGAAATACCTCGCCCCCCTCACTGGGGTGGTTTCCGGTTAATCCCAACAGAGATTGAGTTCTGGCAAGGGCGTCCCAATCGGCTACACGATCGCTTACGGTATCGTCGAGAGCCGGATGAAAGTTGGGTGAGGGAACGTTTGTCACCTTGATTCAAACCAAACAAGTTTGATTTGAATTAAATATTTGCCTTTTGACTATCAGCGGAGCAAAGGATCAACTACTGCTTTTGAGGTGCCATCAGCAGAACTAAAGCCGCACCAATCAACAACCCTAAGCCGTGCGTCCAATAGGCAACAACGCCAGAATTAGCCTCTGCTGCTCCTGGGAGCTGACCAATTTCGTAGAACAACTGCTGCACAAACCACCAGAAGAAAAAGAAGATGGTAGGTAGCTCTATGGGAATGAAGGCAACCAGCAGCGGCAAAACGGCTTCTATTTTTGCCTTGGGGAAGCTGAAGAAGTAGGCTCCCAAGAGAGCAGCGATCGCTCCATTGGCTCCCACTAATGGCGTCGTCAGTGTCGGATCGACCCAAACTTGCACCATCTCTGTGAGAATGCCACCCAGCAGATAAAACCCCAAATACCGCCCATGTCCTAGAAGCCCCTCAACACTTTTCCCAAATACCCACAGGAAAAGCAGATTACCCAAAATCTGAGCAAAACTAGCGTGGAGAAATAGAGCAACAGGAAGGGAAAAAACTTTCAGAAGTAAGGCAACCCAGGTAGCAAAATTACCAGCCGTGAAGGCATCCGAAAAGACGCTACTCAGCCGTACCGGAACAACACCCCAGCTGTAGAGAAACTTACCCAGTTCGCCCGCCATCGAGAGTTTGACTTCCCAAAAGAATAGAGCAACAGTAAAGCCGATGAGTAAGTAATTGACAATCGGTGTGCGGCGACTACGGAGGTTATCAGCAATGGGGATCATTTTGTGTCATAGATGCTTCCAGTAAGGCAGGTATCTTCTTTGTGAATTAACCGAGATGATTAAACAAATCCGACAGCACGGTATTGGAGAACAAAAACCCTTCTGGTGCGGTTAGTCTCAATCGTCCCGTCGCTGGCAAGGGTTGGCTATTTTGCCAATTTAGGCGATCGCCCAAATTCCCGACCACTTCTACCCAGCCTTGCTGATAGTAGGGGTATAAACACCTGCCAATCTTGAAAAGCGTCTGTTCCCCAAACCGTTCTGCTAAAGCAGACAAACTCAGTCCTGCTGCTAGCCGCAAACCCAGCATCATCGTTTCTAGCAGCACATCTGACTCTGACAAGGCTTCCGCGCCATTAATTACACCACTCGCCTCAGTCAATTGTTGCACCCATTCGTAATATTCTCGTCTTGTCCGAGGTCGAGTAAATCGACAGCCTTGAGTGTAACTAGCGGCTCCCATACCGAAACCGTAGTAGGGGCGATTTTCCCAATACACGCGATTATGACGGCACTGGTGTCCGGGTTGGGCATAATTAGAAATTTCGTAATGTTCGTAGCCAGCGTTGCCCAAAATCTCATGGGCTAATTGATACATTTGGGCGGTAGTTTCGTCAGTCGGTAAGGGTTTGCTCCCCGGCTGGTACTGGCGTCCAAATGCGGTTACTGGCTCGACAACTAAGTCATAACTGGAGATGTGAGTGGGGGCAATTTCTACGGCGGCTTCTAAAGACGCCTGCCACTGTTCCAAAGTTTGATGGGGTAAGCCAGAAATCAGGTCTAAACTGAAGTCGGCAACCTCCACTTGGCGGATGGCATTCACCGCCGCAAAGATATCGCTCTTGTTGTGCGATCGCCCACAATTTTTCAGCAATTCATCTTGAAACGCTTGCACCCCTAAGCTTACCCGATTCACCCCCGCCTGCTGGTATCCCTGGAGCTGTTCGATACTGAAGGTACCTGGGTCCATTTCCATGGAGATTTCGCAGGTTGAGGCAATGCCAAACTGTTGATCCAGGACGTTTAACACATGTCCTAGCTGTTGGGTAGATAGCAGTGAGGGAGTCCCACCGCCAAAAAAAATTGTCTCTAAAGCCCGGCTTGGGGTTGATATTGTCTGGATTTCCTGACAAAGTATCTCAATATATTGGGCGATCGCGCCAGACGTGCTGCCTGTAGCTTTGTCTCCAACTACAGAGATAGGAAAGTCACAGTAGTAACAGCGGCGTCGGCAAAAAGGAATATGCAAATAGGCAGAGCCAGGAACTGCAAAATCAGTTATTTTTTTAGATTGGGGTAAAGAATCTAACAATTTATTGATTCTCCTCCTTTACAAAATGGATAATCTGAAATGTTTGATGAATTGTTAATTAAGTAAATTTTTCTGTAACTAATAGGGGGTATCTAACAGGGGTCAAACTATTCCCTTATTTTTCTAAGCTTCGCCTACAGACAGCTTTTCAGGCGACAAAGTCAAAATTAGACAATAATTATCAAAAATTAATTTATTACAAAAAGCTGACAAAAGTTAAATAAAAGCACAGTCAGCAGACAACTAAGCCAATCGACACAGGAGGGTAAAATGCTTGAAAAGATATACTAAGATTGCAGGGTCAAAATAGACCTGAATTTTTATTTTGAATTCCTCCAGGAATTCCCTCCAAATATCATCATTCCCTTGGAACCATGCTTGATGCCGTCATTATTCTTTTATTCATCCTAGCAGGCGCAGGAATTGGGTTCGATAGCGTTGAACTACTCCCTACGAGGGTGCAAGACCAAGTTACGAATATCGAGGCTTTGCGCTTGATTACTGCTGGCTTTGCTTCACTAGTCGGTTTGGCTGTTGGCTTATCGGTTCAGACGGCTTATCGTCGTCTAGAAGCGCAAGTCCGTCAGATGCCAATTGAAGTAATTCTTACGCGAGCCGTTGGTTTAGTCATTGGGCTATTGTTAGCCAATTTGATGCTGGCACCTGTATTCTTGCTGCCGATGCCGTTTGAGTTTGCTTTCATTAAGCCTCTAACTGCCATTTTAGGAAGCCTCATGTTTGCTTTTTTGGGAGTGAGTCTGGCAGATACTCACGGACGAACATTCCTCCGGTTGATTAATCCCAATAGTCTCGATACCCTTTTGGTGGCAGAGGGAACCCTCAAAGCCGCTTCTAGTAAGGTTCTCGACACAAGCTGCATTATTGATGGTCGCATTGAAGAACTGTTAAAGACTGGGTTCATCGAAGGGCAAATTCTGGTATCGCAATTTGTTTTGCAGGAACTTCAGCAACTTGCTGATGCCGCCAACGATCTCAAGCGAGTGCGGGGGCGTCGGGGGCTGGATATTCTCAATCAGATGCAGGAAGATTATCCAGAACGGATTGTGATTCACTCGGCTGACTACGAAGATATCAGCACTGTAGATGCTAAGTTGGTGCGGTTTACTCAAGAAATTAATGGCACTCTCCTAACCAACGACTACAACCTCAACAAAGTCGCCAACTTACAAAAGGTGCCTGTCTTGAATATCAATGACTTGGCACAGGCAGTGCGTCCGATTTACCTGCCTGGTGACACCCTAGAGTTGAAAATCCTGAAAGAAGGTAAGGAACAAGCTCAAGGTATTGGCTATCTTGATGATGGCACGATGGTGGTTGTGGAAGAAGGACGCAAACATGTTGGCGCACAAGTGCGAGTTGTTGTGACATCCGCCTTGCAAACATCGGCAGGACGAATGATTTTTGCTCGTCCTGCGGCGTCTGTAGTGGCTTGAGCTGGTGGGATGCGATCGCCCCCCTTGAAACTCTCTCAATCGCCCCTGTCTTCTAGCGAGTGCCGTCAGATCAGCAGGGGAAATGGCTGTTTGATGCCAAAACAAGGCTGGTGCAGTCTAGTTAGGAATTAGACCGCGCCAGCTTTTAGTCATCTGATTCTTCATCAAAACGGGTAATATCATCTTCTCCAAGGTATTCCCCATTTTGTACTTCAATCATCACTAGGGGAATCACACCCGGATTTTCCACCCGATGTGGTGTGTTCATTGGTACGTAGGTGGACTGTTTTTGCATGAGAATCGTCTCTTTGCCACTACAGACTACTTTCGCGGTGCCAGCGACAACAATCCAGTGTTCGCTGCGGTGGTAGTGCATTTGGGTACTAATGTGTTCTCCTGGCTTGACCTCAATGCGATTAATCTTGTAACGCTCTCCGTGTTCAAGAATTGTCACTGTTCCCCAGGGTCGTATCCTCGTTGTAGCAGGCTCTGACGATACTGGTAGGGTAGAAGTTTGTTCGTCATTTTGGTTATTGTCCATCGCTTGCTTCCCAAAATCCTCTTCTCTATCTTGTAGCATTTTGACCGTGCTAAAGCTGTTTTTAAAAGCAGTTGACCGCGCTAGCACCCGTCTTTCCTGGATATTAGCGGGTGTGTATAGATTTGGGGTGAAGGATCAACATCTTAAAAAAAGCAAAACTATAACAACGAAAAAGCCATGGGCAGCGTGGAAGACCAGTTTGACGCCTTCGAAATTGATGAGGAACTACAGCAGTTAAAACAAAACCTGCACAATCCCAGCCGTTCACCTCAAGGTGAGCAAAGATACACGCCCCAGAACAACGATAAAAGAAAGCGCTTCTATTCTATGTTGGGTTTGGCACCAGATGCTTCTCCGAAAGAAGTTAAACAAGCTTATAGAAATTTAGTTAAACGATGCCATCCTGACCTATTTTTCCACGACTCTCAACTCCGAAATAAGGCTGAAGAAGTCTTAATGAGAATCAATCAAATTTATGAAGAATTAGTATCTGAAAATAGTTTGTAAGTTGTAGAGATGTTGCAGATCACGTCTTTACTAGGAGGGTAGTGCCACGGCAAAGGGATTGAGTGGCGATCGCCCAAAGCTACGTCTCTACAACAAATCACAAAAATTTTGCGATCGCTACCTTAAAAGCCGTGAGCCTAATATCGAGCCAGTTGGTAACCTGGTAGATGTTAACCGAATTCAAGGATGAATCGATATGCCACAAGCGAAAGCAGGAGATACCGTCAAGATTCACTACACGGGCAAACTAGAAGACGGTACAGTATTTGACTCCTCGGTAAGCCGCGAACCTCTAGAATTTCAACTCAGCGGCGGACAGGTAATTCCCGGCTTCGACGAAGCTGTCATGGGTATGGCTCCTGGAGAATCTAAAATGACTAAAATCCCCATGGATCAAGCCTACGGCCCCCATCGTCCTGAGATGGTGATACAGGTTGAGCGCCAACAACTACCTACTGAACTAGAACCCGAAGTTGGACAGCAGTTACAAGTCCAGCAACAGAACGGGCAAGTTATTCCTGTGTTTATCACAGAGGTCGATGACACTACGGTGACACTGGATGCCAACCATCCTCTGGCAGGAGAAAACTTGACCTTTGATATTGAGTTAGTTGAAATCAACTAAAACTGATGCCGATGTAGACGGATTTAACACTTAAACCGTCGTATGAGTAACCTGAAGCTGGGCTATTAAGTGAGAGGTAAGAGGCTAGAAGTAAGTAGATGCAGTACTTCTAGCCCTTACGCTTTTACATTAATTGAGCGATGTATTTTATAGCAGTTGCCACATAGGCTAAAACATTTCTGATTCCCTAAAAGCAAGCGTTGGTTGAATCTTAAACTCACCGACTCAGAAATTTGCTATGGATACATGGCAGCTTAATAACCAACGATAATTGCCCAGAGACTAATCCCCAGTACTACTGCACCGAGATGTTGTAGGAGAAGCGATCGCATTGACTGGCGACTAATTTTTTGAGTGAGGAGCGCTGACAGCAGCACCCCAGCAATTAGCGTTGTCCCTTGTAAAAAGGCAATCACCGCCGGGTGAGCGACAAATACAGGCAACCCTTCCCCACTAAAACCAAATGTCGCCAACGTCACTGGCAAAATTCGTCCTCCTTCTCCTAAACCCAGACGCAGATAGTGAGCCAAATTTGCCGCTAACACCAAGGGTAAATAGCCATAAGCCAGTTCTACAAAAGAGCGAGGTTTGGGACTTTTAATCACCCTATGCCACAACTGCATCCCACCATAAGCAATTAAGGGGATAGCGGCAGGAATACTTAAAGCCACCAGAGATAAACCCAAATGGGGCAAAAATTGCGTTAAATCCACTGCCAATCCCAACTCATTCTGCAACTCTGGGAGGCGATGCAAAAATACTCCACCCAAGAGCAACAGCAACAACGCTACCTCGTAAGTGCGAGGAATGTGAGTCGTCCAAAGCTCAATTCCCGGCGGACGCAGATTCACTTCGACGGAACGGTGAGGACAGGCTTTGAGACAAGTCATGCACAGCACGCAGTCCCGGTTATCTTGCAATTGAGCGGGGTGAGAGTACAGGGGGCAGCCGTTTGTTGCCATGCCTTCCCCTTTTTGCGGCCCCCCCTTATAACACTGAAAGGTGGTACATTCCGCCGAACATGTCCCCTGCTGCGCCCGCAATTCCGTCATCGACAGCTTGGCAAACAGCCCATTCATCCCACCAATCGGACATAGATAGCGGCACCAAAAGCGGCGCTCAAAAATGGCTGAGCAAATCATTGCCCCAGCGGTAATCAGCAACAGCAGGCAAGCAGAGAGATAAGCGGTGTTTTCTAAATCCCACAGCTCTTCCCATAGGAAAATTAAGATAAATAAGCCAAATAAAAACCATCCGCCCCACTTTTCCGCAGACTCTCGCGGCCATCGCTTCAACTGTCGCGGCCATAACCATAGGGAAAGCTTCTGCGTCACTTCGCCGTAAATCATGAAGGGGCAAACTGCACACCAAAGCCGTCCGACAAAGGGAAAACCAATCAAGACCAAGGGCCACCACCATGCCCAAAATAGATTTAAAGTGAAGTTTTCTTGCCGATTTTGCGGCCCAACAAATCCAATAATTACGATTAGGGCAAAAAACCATAAGGTAAAGCCGTAGTTAATCCGGTCTGGCCACCAGTCGCTACGAAGAAAATACCGCAAGTTAGGGTAAGCATTGATCAGATTAAAGCGGAATTGCTTTTTCTTGCTCTGGGAGGGCCAAACAATTTCTTCGGTGAGTTCTTTCCCCTCTCCTAACTGGACTAAGGCGCGTTCGAGTAGATTTTGCAACTCCCGCAAGTTACCGGGGAAGTCGTAGGCTTGGAGACGACGCAACGCTTCGGGAGTCACGCGGGGTTTGGCAGTGCCTTTGGTGCGGCACAAAAGGCTGATGTAGTAGTCCATCTGGTAGGTGATGTCAGCTTTTCGCACCCGGAGGGGTGGAACTTTAATCAGATGACCAACCAGCGGGTCGAGTTTGGGCATTGCTTGCTCGGAAAGCATGACGATCCGAGCTTGATTAGTGCGAGGCTCTACGGAGGCGTCATTAGCACGGCTAATGGGAGTGTAGGTGTTAGTTTCCAGGAGGGTGATTAACTTGGGCACTAATTCTGGTGGCAGTTTCTCGATGTTGCTAAGAATTAAGGTGCCGTCGCTGAGTGATTCAATTAGTCCTGGTTTGCCACCTGCACGACCGAACAGTTCTGCGCCACTTACCTGCACGGTGCTGCAATCGATTTTGATCGCGGCTTCGCGTCGGTAGTTAGAACTAAAGTGAATTAATGCCGCCGTATTGTCTTTTTCCAGTCCTGGTTCGCCAAAAATCATCACCGACTTTTGGTCTTCGGCGGCTTTTTTAATTTGTTGTCGTAGCCGCACGGCATAGCGGCTTTTGCCGATCACTCCGCGTTTTGCTTTGCTGACTAAGTAAGGACGCAAGATGGTTTGACGCTCTTGCTCGTTGCCGAGTTGAGAAGAGAGTTGCGCGAGTTCTTGAGCGATTCCCGGTGAGAAGGATTGGGCAATTTCAGGATACTGACTGGCTAATGCCTGAAACTTTGCGGCAGGTACAACCCAGAGATGGCATTCGCTGAGGGTTTTTGTGGTTCTTTGAGCGGGTTGGTTTAAGATCAACTCTTGCAGGTGGATAATCGCTCCTGGTAACCAACTGACTGACCAAGCAGTGCTGGTTTGACTGGTGCGATCGCTTTCTAGCTGTCCCTGTTGCAGAATATAGAGATTTTTAACCGTTGTGTCTTCAACCGCTAGACGCTGGTCGGCAGGCACAACTTCTTCTTCCATGACTTGCGCGATCGCCTCTAAAACTTCTGGGGAAAGTTTCTCCAAGGCTGTCCGTTCTCGTAGCCAGGTGACTAAATCGGGCGCTGTCATAGTGAGGACTCCCTGTGTAGTACCTTATATCCTACGATCGCGGATCAAAAGTCGGCTTGAGAAGATTTATTGGCATGAGTACTGAAGTCCTCACTACAAACTAATTGAAAAAATATGGCTTCACCTAGTTTGATTTGTTCCCCCCCTGATTGCTCAAGAGTGACTGTTAATTAATATTGCCGCTGATTTTTTCCACGTCCCTAGTTACAAAATCTATCAAATTACTACTTTGCATCACTAGACCTCTTGCATAAGTCGAATAGACCCCCCTTAATCCCCCCTTAGTAAGGGGTGAGACTTGAAATCTTGCCCCCTCCCCTTACTAAGGGGAGGGTTGGGGACTCACAGGTGTAGGTTTTTTACAA
>JAHHHJ010000036.1 GCA_019359445.1 Kastovskya adunca ATA6-11-RM4
TGCAGCGTGGACTTGCAGCCGTAGGGCATACGGTCAAGATGCTTGGCGAGGGGTTAAGCAATAGCTCCCTTTTGACCCAAGAATCCCACGGTTTTAGCTTTTAGCGCAACCGTGGGAGTGTCAATAACATCGTTTGGCAATCAGTCTATCGAGAACTCGCACGCAACTGTTCAACAAACGCCCCATGTTCTGATGTTGCCAACCCCTCCTGTAACACCGATAGCACCTTAGCTAAATCTCCTTTTAGCAACGCCGATACTGCTAACCATAAACCCAGAAAAACCTCGCTACGCACCACACCCTCTTCATCCGGTTGCAAAGAAACATACTCGCCTTCTTTAAACCGAAACCAATCTAGGCGGCGATCGTAAACCTGCCACACCAGATACTCCTGCACCTGATTGCGGCGGTAAACCCTTAACTTATCGTGCAAATCATAAGCAGCACTACTAGCGGCTACTTCCACAATTAATTCCGGCGCACCTTCCACATAGCCATCATCGCTGATGCGCGATTGTCCTCCCACACTTTCATTTAATCGTAGTAACGCATGAGGCTGAGGTTCGTTGTCCATATCTATGCGTACTGTGGCATTGTCAGCCAAGTCAATCCCAGGTATGGCAGCCTGATAGACTCCTAAGCAGGTCATAATCTGGGCGTGAGGTCTACCGTGACTGGTAATCCGAACTGGCGACGCCATATATACGACTCCTTCAATTAATTCTGCTTTCTTAACATGAGACATCGCCTCGTAGCGTCGCTCAAATTCCTGGCGCGTTATGCGATCGCCATTTTCTAGCGGCGGTAATTTGGGCATCACCGTTTGCTCTGGAATTGTATTTGTCACTGATTTTTCAACCGCCATAAACCACTACCATTTAACCTTTACCGCCAGTTTATCCTTGGGAAATAACATCTTGCGTTGCCTTATGTACCTCTTGCTGGGTTTTATGAGCTTCGGTAGCGTCCTTTGATTTATGGCTAGATTTGCTCATCAACCTACCCCCTTATTACTAACTGAATCTGTTGCTGTGAAGCCTAATTTAGGCAAGCTAAATGGTGCGACTATCAAAAGACAGTAGACTTTTTTGCCTGACTCAACCAAGCAATTGTTCAGTTAAAATTTGTTAGAATTTATACCATTTTGCCCACAAACTTGCGAATTTATGTTAGAGAATCTACTCCTCGGAGGAGCCTTAATATTCAAAAACGCCTTACGATATCGAGGACTCCGATTCAGTCCCGGCAATTATCTTAGTAGTCAAAACCCTAGTTATAGAATCGCACCCGCTGCAACGGCGTTGATTATTTAAACATACGTATCTCTACAAAAAATCAAGCTTAGCTTGTTGTTAAAAACCGAAAAGTAGGAAGCAAAATCATGGCAATGAATGTCACTCAAAAGCTGATTAAGTCCCACTTATTGTCTGGCGAAATGGTGCCGGGGGAGGAAATCGGACTGCGGATTGACCAGTCGTTGACGCAAGATGCGACAGGCACAATGGTCATGCTGGAGCTGGAAGCGATGGGCATTGACCGGGTAAAAACGGAGCTTTCCGCGCAATACGTTGACCACAATTTGCTGCAAACCGATTATAAAAATGCCGACGATCATTTATTTCTGCGGTCGGCTTGTCAGCGGTTCGGAATTTGGTACAGCCGCCCTGGTAATGGCATTTCTCACGCCGTTCACATGGAACGCTTCGGCATTCCCGGTAAGACGCTGATTGGTTCCGACAGTCACACCCCGGCGGCAGGTTCTATGGGCATGTTAGCCTTTGGTGCGGGTGGCATTGATGTGGCGATCGCGGCCATTGGCGAACCCATGTTCATCAAAATGCCCAAAGTCCTCGGCGTCAAACTGACAGGGAAATTGCCGGATTGGGTCAGTGCCAAGGATGTCGTGTTGGAAATGCTGCGGCGTTACGATGTCCACGGCTGTCGCGGGATGATTGTCGAGTACTATGGTTCCGGACTAGAAGCACTCAGGGCAATGGATCGCCACGTCATTGCCAATATGGGAACGGAGTTGGGCGCAACCACAACGGTTTTCCCCTCCGATGCGGAAATTCAGCATTTCCTCACGACTCAAGGAAGAGGTGAAGATTGGGTGGAACTCGTCGCTGATCAAGGGGCGGAATATGACGTTTATGACGAAATCAACCTCTCGGAGTTAGTCCCCCTAATCGCTTGTCCCAGCAGTCCGGGGAATGTGGTTCCGGTTACAGAAGTGGCAGGGCGTCCTGTGAACCAGGTGGTGGTCGGTTCCTCTGCCAATCCAGGGTTACGGGACTTTTGGATCGTCAGTGCGATCGCCCAAGACAAAGTTGCCCACGACCGAGTTTCCTTTGACATCAACCCCACCTCTCGCCAATTGATCGAGAACTTGGCAGCCATGGATGACACATTCCTGAATCTCATCCACAGTGGCGCACGCTTCCACCAAGCGGGATGCTTGGGTTGTATCGGTATGGGACAAGCCCCCGCCTCGGATCAAATTTCCCTGAGAACCATGCCCCGCAACTTCCCCGGACGTTCCGGTACTGCCGATGACCAGGTTTACCTGTGCAGCCCTGAAACCGCTGTGGCGGCGGCACTCACGGGGGAAATTACCGACCCCCGCGCCTTAGAAAAAATCTACGGCATGACCTATCCCCAGTATGTGCCGCCGGAAAGGGAAATTATCAATACAGATATGCTGGTTGCTCCGCCAGAGGATGGTAGCAACATTGAGTTGGAAAAAGGGCCAAATATTAAGTCCTTCCCAGAATTTGCAGCCTTACCCAATGACTTTTCCGTTCCCGTACTTTTGAAGGTGGGCGACAATGTTTCGACAGATGAAATCATGCCTGCGGGGGCACGGGTTTTGCCTTTCCGGAGTAATATTCCGGGGATTAGCCAATTTGTCTATTACATGGTTGATGAGACGTTCTCAGAACGGGCGCAAATTGCCCAAGAAAAGTTTGGCGGTCATGTGATTGTGGGGGGAAGCAACTACGCTCAAGGTTCGAGTCGAGAACATGCCGCGATCGCGCCCCGCTATTTAGGACAAGTAGCCGCGATCGCCAAATCCTACGCCCGCATCGGTTGGCAAAATTTGGTCAATTTCGGCATCATGCCCCTAGAATTTGTCAATCCCCACGATTACGACGAGATTGAAGAACGAGACGAAATTGAAATTCAGGGTTTGCGGGAGGCATTAAAAGATCGGCGTCCCCTGACTGTGAGCAACAAAACTAAGGATAAGGTTTACCCCATGACCCACAGCCTTAGCCCCCGTCAAATCGACATCATCCTGGCAGGAGGGGTGATTAATAAGTACAAGTAGAAGTTGTAGAAACGTGGTGACAACGTCTCTACTTTCAACCCCGGACGAGACTGACAATCTCCTGAGTCACCTGATCTACACTTAACCCATCGGTGTTAACTTCCCTGGCATCTGCTGCTTTTTGTAAAGGAGCTAAAGCGCGGGTGCTGTCGTAGGTGTCGCGTGTGGAAATATCATGTTGGAGTTGTTCTAAACTGAACTCTCCTTGCCCTTGACTTTTTAAGTCTTGCTGGCGGCGACGCGCCCGTTCTTGAACGGAAGCGGTTAAGAAGATTTTCACTTCCGCATCCGGGAAGACGTGGGTGCCGATATCGCGACCTTCGGCGACAATGCCTCCGGTTTGCCCCCAGCGTTGTTGTTGCCGGACGAGCGCCTGACGCACGGCGGCTTGAGCAGCGATCGCGGAAACGTTGGCAGTGACTTGGGAGGAGCGAATCGCTTGCGTGACTTCCTTGCCATTAATCCACACCCGAAGCACAGTTTCTGACACTTCATCCATACTGAATTGAAGCTGTGCTTGGCTTGTAAGTTCAGCGATCGCGCACTCATCCCCGATATCAATCCCCGACTCCAGCACTAACCAAGTTATGGCTCGATACATCGCCCCTGTATCTAGATGCAGCAGTCCCAAGGATTGCGCCACCTGACGGGCAACGGTAGACTTTCCTGCCCCTGCTGGACCATCAATGGCGACAATGGGACGACGGTGCCGGAGGATGAAGTTATCGATCAAGCGGGTTGAACCAAGACGAGCCGCGATCGCCAATAACCCAGCCTCTTCCACTTGCTCCAAAGGCTTAAGGGTTTTAGGATGTACCAACTCCACATACTCCAACTGCGCCTCCGGTACCGCCGCAAACTCTTCCTTGACGGCATTCAATAAACTGATACCTTGTCGTTCTCCCGATTGAAAAATCTTCTCCGCCTGCTTTAAGGCACGAGACAACACGGTTGCCTGCTCTTTTTCTTCTGGCGTTAAATAGTGATTGCGAGAACTATAAGCTAGTCCCGACTGCTCCCGCACAATCGGACACCCGACAATATTTACAGGCAAATTTAAATCTGCCACCAAACGGCGAATAATTGCCAATTGCTGGGCATCCTTCTGACCGAAATAGGCATTAGTCGGCTGCACGATATTTAACAACTTAGTCACAATCGTGGCGACGCCTTGAAAGTGACCGGGACGAGAGCGACCGCACAATACCGATGTCATCGTCGTCGGTGGCACCACTTGCGTCAGGCGTTCCCCCTCAGCTGAACTTGGTATGTGATTGCCATACAATTCTTCCGCAGTCGGGGCAAAAATAGCCGCTACCCCTAACTGTTGGCACAGTTGCAGGTCTTGTTCTAGGGTGCGCGGGTATTGCTGATAATCCTCTGTCGGGCCAAATTGCAGCGGATTGACAAAAATAGTAGCGATCGCGATTTCATTGTCACGACAAGCCTGCTCGATCAAACTCAAGTGACCTGCATGTAAGGCTCCCATTGTGGGAACAAGACCCACTTTCTTACCCAGCCGAGAGCGTTCTAAAAAGCAGCGCAACCCAGCTATAGATTGAAACAGACGCACAGGTTCCCCCAAAGATTTATCCTACTTCTTTCGTCTTTGACACTCACCGCTATAAATAGACGGTGATTCTTGGGCTGATTCTGCGGTTAGTCTCTTCCCGTCTTACAAAGCATACTTGTTCCTTACAGAACACTCCTCAAGCGTTCGACTGAGCGCTCACGCCGAAGTCTTGAATTGCCGTGTGTCCCACGGTATTTGTGTGGCGAGTCTTTCCCGATGTACTAAGCCGCCTCAAGTTCTACACTTAGTACAAATTTCAATTCTCTTACTTCTTTGAAGGGGAGTCAGACGAACTTGAACATCCTTATAGGTGAAGCCAACCCGATCATCACTTAATTTTACCGGGAACTTATACTCAACAAGGCTTTTGTTGACCGGATAAATCCGGTACTTCGGTTATATCCCTCGGTTGAAACATTCTGGCTTTACGCATCACGTCACGTAAGTCTATCGCTAGACGCAGGCGATCGAGAGTAGTCATTAGTTAGTTGTAAGTTTTCTGTCGGCACGACAAGGTTACTCACTAGGTCAAAGTTCATTCTCAGCAATATTTGTTAGAAGAAGAGTAGCTGATTCAACATCTTCCCAGCCCCAAACAATGACAACAACAACAGCAACTAATCCCTTTTTGAGCGGTAATTTTGCTCCCATGCGCTCGGAAATAACTGAGTCATCTCTCAAAGTAATTGGACAACTCCCTCCAGATTTATCCGGTTGGTTTGTCCGCAATGGCCCCAATCCCCAGTTTCCGCCTCAGGGTCGTTACCACTGGTTTGATGGCGATGGCATGTTGCACGGTGTCCAGATTAGTGACGGCAAAGCTCAATACCGCAACCGTTACATAGAGACACGCGGCTACAAACTGGAACGAGAGGCAGGTGAGGCGATTTGGACAGGGTTGCTGGAACCTCCCAAAAGGGACAATCCCCACGGGCCCTCGAAAAATGTTGCCAATACTGCCCTAGTGTGGCACGATGGTCGCCTCTTGGCACTTTGGGAAGGCGGCGCACCTCATGAAATTAAACTCCCAGGATTGGAAACCGTTGGTTCTTATAATTACAACGGTCAATTGACGAGTGCTTTCACTGCCCATCCGAAAGTGGATGCCTTGAGTGGTGAGATGATGTTTTTTGGCTACTCCTTTTTCCAATCCCCCTATCTGCACTACAGCATCGTCTCTGCTACGGGTGAACTCCTCCGGACTGTGCCGATTGACCTCCCTGTGGGCGTGATGATGCATGATTTTGCCATTACGGAACACTACACCGTCTTTATGGATTTGCCCTTAACCTTCCGCCCTGAACGGATGCAGCGAGGCGAACCAGTATTACAGTTTGAGGCAAGCCGTCCCAGCCGTTTCGGGATTTTGCCGCGTCACGGGGACAACAGCCGCATCCGCTGGTTTGAAGCGCCTGCTTGCTATGTTTTCCATACGCTCAATGCTTATGAAGAAGGCGAGGAAGTGGTACTGGTTGCTTGTCGGATGAACAGCACGACTGTTTTGGCGGCATCAGAGCACGGGGAAGCAGGCGGCGATACTCCCTACTTGCATCGGTGGCGGTTCAATCTCACTACAGGGGAAGTCAAGGAAGAGGCACTCTCGACGATGGCTTCCGATTTTCCCCGAATTAATGAGCAGTATATGGGGCGACCCACTCGTTACGGCTACACGTCTCAGATGGGAGGGAAGGACGTACCGCTAGTTGAGGGGTTGATCAAGCACGACTTGGTTAATGGTGGTGCTGAGGTTCACAAATTTGGTAATGGACGTTATGGGGGTGAGGGGGTGTTTGTCCCTCGTTCCGGTGCTACGGAGGAAGATGACGGTTGGCTGCTGAGTTTTGTCCATGACGAGATAGAAGAGACTTCAGAACTGGTTGTGGTGAGTGCCAAGGAGATGTCAACCGAACCTGTCGCCCGCATTATTATGCCCCAACGAGTTCCCTATGGGTTTCATGGTGCCTGGATTGACCAAGAAATGGTCAGGTAAATTTGGCAGGGTGGTACTCCTGCCTCTAAAATAGGTGGGCTTTCCAGGCGATCGCCAGGGAGGTGAGTGTGTGTAAGGAGTGCGGTGACTATGTTGTATGAGCGAGAAAAACAAGTAGCGATCGCAGCGGCAACGGCAGCAGCAAGGTTGTGCGAACAAGTGCGAAGCGATCGCCATTCTAGAGCGATCGCCAAACCTGACCGCAGCCCCGTCACGATTGCTGACTTTGGCGCACAGGCGGTAATTTGTCAAGCACTTATGGCGGCCTTTGCCAATGATCCCATCATTGGAGAGGAAGATTCTAACTTATTACGTTCTCCAGAGATGTCTGAGCAACTTGCTCAAGTCACGCACTATGTGCAAACCCTGCTGCCGAGGGCAACTCCCGAATCTATCACCGATTGGATCGACCAGGGTAACGGCACCGTTGCCTCTCGTTACTGGACGTTAGACCCAATTGATGGGACTAAAGGTTATTTACGCGGCGATCACTATGCCGTTGCTCTGGCTTTAGTAGAAGAGGGAGAGGTTAAGCTTGGTGTCTTAGCTTGCCCTGGCTTGGCGGTAGAGGCGGCTCATCCCGAACAAGAGCAAGGTGTGGTGTTTGTTGGCGTTAAAGGTCAAGGAGCATTCAGGATTCCCCTCAGTGGTGGGGAATCCCAGCCGATTCACGTTACCGACGCTGAGGGGGTTGGCTCTCAGCGATTAACAGAAAGTGTGGAGTCGGAGCATGGAAACTTTGCTTTGCAAGAAGCGATCGCTTCTGCGGTAGGACTGACGGCTCCCGCCCTCCCCATGGACTCCCAGGCAAAGTACGGTGTCGTTGCTAGAGGGGAAGCTGCCCTTTATATCCGCCTACCTTATTCCCTTTCCTCAGAACGCCGAGAAAATATTTGGGATCATGCCGCTGGTGCGATCATTGTAGAAGAAGCAGGCGGGAAAGTCACCGATATGTATGGTCAGCCCCTCGACTTCTCCCTCGGAAAAAAGTTGATTAACAACCAAGGCATTATTGCTAGCAATGGGGCAATTCATGATGCCGTATTAGCCGCCGTGGCAGAATCCCTGACATCCCTCTAATAAAAAAAGGTGCACCCATCTATTTTTTGGATGCACCACTAATCTTGAGAAAGGGTCTAAAAAGACACAAGATTTTGGCTTGTGCCTTTTTTTATGACTTAACGGTCAACCGAACCCATGATGATGTCAACACTGCCAAGAATTGCCATAATATCGGCAACCTTCACGCCCCGCACGATGTGGGAGATGATTTGCAAGTTGTTGAAATCTGCGGGACGAATCTTCCAGCGCCAGGGGAAAACATTATCATCGCCGACGATAAAGATACCCAATTCACCCTTGCCGCTTTCCAGACGAACGTAGTGTTCTCCGGCGGGAATCTTGAAGGTTGGGGAAAGTTTCTTTCCCATGAACTGATAGTCAAAGTCATTCCACTGCGACTTCTTCCCTTCCGCCATCCGCTTAGCTTCCAGGTTTTCATAAGGGCCACCGGGCAGCGCTTTCAAGGCTTGGCGAATGATCTTGACTGACTCGCGCATCTCGCGAATCCGCACTAGGTAACGGGCGAAGCAATCCCCAGCCGTTTCCCATTGCACGTCCCAATCGAAGTCGTCGTAGCACTCATAGTGGTCAACTTTCCGTAAGTCCCACTTCACACCCGAACCGCGCAGCATCGGGCCCGAAAGTCCCCAGTTGATCGCTTCTTCGCGGCTGATAGTGCCGACTCCTTCCACGCGACGGCGGAAAATGGGGTTGTTCGTGATGAGCTTCTCGTACTCGTCAACTTTGGGGTCAAAGTAGTCGCAGAAGTCGTAGCACTTATCAACCCAGCCGTAGGGCAAATCAACGGCAACGCCACCGATACGGAAGTAGTTATTGTTGATCAGCCGCTGTCCGGAAGCCGCTTCCCAAAGGTCGTAAATTAACTCTCGCTCGCGGAAGATGTAGAAAAAGGGCGTTTGTGCCCCTACGTCCGCCATGAACGGGCCTAGCCACAGGAGGTGGTTGGCAATCCGGTTCAATTCCAGCATAATCACGCGGATGTAGCTGGCGCGTTTGGGGACGGGAATATCTGCAAGCTTTTCTGGAGCGTTGACGGTGATCGCTTCATTGAACATCCCGGCGGCGTAGTCCCAGCGACTAACGTAGGGGATGAACATGATATTGGTGCGGTTCTCGGCAATCTTCTCCATACCCCGATGCAGGTAACCTAAAACAGGTTCGCAATCGACTACGTCTTCTCCGTCAAGGGTGACGATTAGACGGAGGACGCCGTGCATTGAGGGGTGGTGGGGACCCAGGTTGAGAACCATGGGTTCGGTTCTAGTCTCAATTTGTGCCATAGATAGATTAAGGAGTTTCCCCAACGGTTAGCGGTTAGCTTCTTATATATTGATAGGTTTGGTGAGTAGGAACTCTTTTAAGTGCTGTAACAAGCCATTTATCCGGCTAATCGCTGATTGCTTACGTTATGTTGACTTTTGTTGCACTCTTTTTATTATAAGGACAATGGAGACTCAGGCTGAAGAGTTAAAGGCATCTGCATTTTTGCATATCCCCGTGTTAAGTCAGGAAGTGGTGGAGGGATTAGCTGTCCAACCGGGAGGACATTATCTTGACGCCACGGTGGGTGGTGGAGGACATAGCCAGTTAATTTTGTCAGAGAACCCAGATGTGCAGGTAACGGCGATCGATCGGGATGCTGTGGCGATCGCGGCGGCGAAGTCTCACCTCACACAATACAGCGATCGCCTCCACTTCTGGCAAGGTAATTTTGCTGATTATACACCTAAAGATATCCAATTTGACGGTATTGTTGCAGATTTAGGAGTTAGCTCTGCCCAGGTCGATACTCCTGAGCGGGGCTTTAGTTTTCGCCATGAGGCTGAATTGGATATGCGGATGGATCGACGACAACCCCTAACGGCGGCGGAGGTGATTAATCATTGGGACGAAGCGAAACTTGCTGATATTTTTTATCAGTACGGCGAAGAACGACTCTCTCGACGGATCGCCAGGGCGATTGTTGAGAAGCGTCCCTTTCAAACGACAACAGCACTAGCAGGAGCGATCGCCTCTTGCGTCCCGCGCCAATACCGCTACGGCAGAATCCACCCTGCTACTCGCGTTTTTCAAGGCTTACGGATTGCCGTCAATCAGGAACTTTCCTCCCTAGAAACCTTTTTGGAAAAGGCTCCCACTTGGCTTAAACCTGGAGGCAAAATCGTTATTATCAGCTTCCACAGCTTAGAAGACCGCATCGTCAAGCACAGCCTCCGCAATTCCCCTCTATTGAAGGTGCTAACGAAAAAGCCGATCATGGCTCAAGCCGAGGAACTAGACGAAAATCGCCGTTCCCGCTCGGCAAAACTCCGAGTTGCAGAACGAACTAGTCCATAAACAACTGAGTGGGAGACGCAGGGACGCACGATCAATCGCTGGATCACAGCACTACAACTGATGCTCGTCCGAACTAGTAGACTAAATCCGTCCTAAACAGTTGACGAATTAAGTTTTTATGCTGATTTCTCAGGTAATTCTGGCAAATCGGGTAACAATGTTTGACGACGAATCTACTGAACTTCAAACCGAACGGGAGGCGGGACAAGATTTTCAAGGCACCACCGCTAGGGAAACGAGAAAGTAAGATTAATCCGGAGTAAATTGGGGAGGCGATCG
This sequence comes from Kastovskya adunca ATA6-11-RM4, assembly GCA_019359445.1. Classification (GTDB taxonomy): domain Bacteria; phylum Cyanobacteriota; class Cyanobacteriia; order Cyanobacteriales; family Coleofasciculaceae; genus Kastovskya; species Kastovskya adunca. The sequence goes on from JAHHHJ010000036.1 coordinate 10,591, forward strand.
CCAGAATGTTTTTCCCTGGTTGCAAAGAGGAAGTGGGAGAATTGGAGAAATTATTAGAGTGAGGGAGACAAATGAGTACAGCTACGCAAACCCTAACTCTGGAGGAGTTCTTAAAGCTCCCAGAAACCAAACCCGCATCTGAGTTTATTAACAGAGAGATTGTTCAAAAACCTATGCCACAAGGGGAACATAGCCTAATTCAGGGGGAACTTTGCGAAGCCATCAACCGAGTGGCTAAATCCCAAAAAATCGCTTGCGCCTTTCCAGAGCTGTGCTGCACGTTTGGCGGAGACTCGGTGGTTCCAGATGTTGTAGTGTTTCGGTGGGAGAGAATACCAGTTCGTCCTTCTGGGAGGATTGCTAATCGCTTCGAGCTGCATCCCGATTGGTCAATTGAAATTTTATCCCCCAACCAAAGTCAAACGAAAGTAATGGGGAAGCTACTCCACTGCTCTCAACATGGCACAGAGTTAGGGTGGTTAATCGATCCAGAGGAAGAGAGCATTTTAGTTGTATTCCCTGAACAGAGAGTGCAACTGCTGAGTGGAACAGCTCAGTTGCCAACTCTAAGCGGGATTGCGTTGGAGCTAACGGTTGAGCAGGTTTTCAGTTGGTTAACGCTGTGAGGCTGGTGATGAAGTGACCTCACGCTTTCCCAAAGGCTAGGGAAGTACAGTCACCTTCAACTAATGTTTCATGCAAGTGAGCATCGCTTGGCAAATCTTGCTAATGGCAGTTGAGAGAATTTCTGCCCATAAGCTCTCTGAGCTTTAATGAGAGGAACATAGACACTTATATGTTTTTCAAGTACTATGGCAACTATAGAGATAGTCAACTCTGATTGGTAAAACAGGAAATGGAAAATGCCCAAGAATCCGAAGGAGAAAGAGACGAAACTAGTTAAGCTCTCAGCCATTGATGAAGACATCTTGACTCTTCTACTAGGTAGAGAGCTATACGGCTTGGAAATCCTCGACCAACTCAATCCAGATAGACCTATTCCATTGAGCTTTGGTAGCCTCTACCCTGCATTAAACCGCTTAGAGAAGAAAGGACTTCTTAAATGGCGCTGGGGTGATGAGAGTGAGGAAACAGGCGGTGCAAGACGCAAGTACTACCAAGTAACTGGTCTAGGTGCAACGGCCCTTCATGCTGTTCAAGAATACCGTGCTTTGTTAGCCCAGCGCTCTGGACAAACAGCTTTGGGAGGAGTTTGAGGCGATGGATAGAGACACCAGACAGAAACTGTAGCGAATCTGGGGTGTGCGATCGCTCATAGATTTGGGGCTGCTTGTGTAGTCTTCGATCAGGCAGAGGTGCTAGAGCTGAAGCTAGGGCAGAAACTGGCTACCTGGAAAAAACAGCAGGATTGATCAGTAATTCCTTTAATACTTTCTTTGATGTTCTACTGCACTGCTTTAGTAAAAGGATGAGGTGATGGAAAGAAGAAAATATAAGCTGCACACGCGCAAAAAGCAGACAAAAAAGCGAAAAAAATGGTTGGGGCGGGTGCTGGGGCTGGTGCAGGGGCCTGGGCCGATGCTGGTGATGTCGCTGGTGTCGGGGCTGGTGGCGGAGCTGGTGCAGAAGCAGGGGCTGGTGCAGGGATGGGCGGTGCTGGTGGCGGGGCTGGTGGCGGGATGGGTGGCGGGGCTGGTGGCGGGGCTGGTGCAGGAGTTTTTATTAGATAAGAAGTCAGCGAAGCGCAAAAAATCGAGGCGCGATATAGGGTATGCCATCACTGCTAAGCTGGCACGTCTTCTACCAGAGGAATTCCGTGCTGACTTAAACACCGTATTCTATCGACTCATCAAGCAAAAGCACCCCCAATGGTTAATCAGGGTTCGCATCACTATCTGCTTATTGAATATGTTCAGAGGCTGGATTCAAGTCAAGCTACAGAACATTTGGTTCTCAATGAACCTACGACTTTAATGATTTCAAAGAGTAACCTGCCTGACTCTTTCACCTTCCAGGCAGGCACTCCACCTAATTTAGGTAAGCAACAAACGGTCAAATTTATCCACTTACCCCATATCAATTATGTCACGCAAGCAAATACCTAACTCTAATAGTCAGTTCGCTCAAATGCTGCATCATCTTTCGCAGATGAGTCAAGGCAGCACCGAGAACACTACGTTGGTTATTGCCTACATGAGCTTACTGAGCTTTTTTGCAACAGGTATTTTTGGACTACTGGCAGCGCTAATCGCACCCCGTTCTTTGCCTTCCTCACCAGCCGTTCTCCCGCCACTACAAGAGGACAGCCGTCCTCAGAAAAACTTAGAGCAATCCTATAAGGAAGTGCGGCAGATTGCGCTCAAGCTCGATAATAAGAATGTATTTCCCTCTGAAGGTCGTGTATCAGAACTAACGACTAAACGAGGAGATTTACGAAACAAAAAAGTCTGAGTAACCTTGCAAGAATTACAATCTGCACTGAGTAAGTAAGCAGATAGTAACTCAATCAAGTTTAAAAGCTACTGCTTCGCCCTCGACGAGCTACAAGCATAAAGCGGCTATTTTGGACAATTTATGCTTGTAGTGACAATGACCAATAATCAGTCACCGTACACTTTGTATGGGCGATACTGGTTTCGAACCAGTGACCTCTTCCGTGTGAAGGAAGCGCGCTACCACTGTGCTAATCGCCCGAAGGATTTCTAGCGTAGCACAAGGTGATATGTAGCAGCAAGCGGAATCAAGCCCATCGCGATCGCCCTTCAAACTTCAATTTAGTCTCCCTGCGGATACTCATCCCATAAGGTTGTCGTTTGCCGCAGGCTTTGATGATTGCCATTGCCCAAGATTAAGTGATCTAACAGGGGAATGCTTAAAAACTGCGCTCCCTTCATTAATTGTTCAGTTAGTGCAATATCTTCTGGACTCGGTTCCACATTTCCCGTGGGATGATTGTGAGCGACGATTACCCGTGTTGCGCCTTGGCGAATCACTTGTCGAAAAATCTCCCGTGGATGCGCCAACGTTTCTGTTGCCGTACCGATGGTAATCACCTGCGTCCCAATCAAGCAATTCTTCACATCTAATAACAACACCGCAAACCGTTCTTGAGACTGCCACATCAATTCATGGCTGAGTGCAGCAGCGGCGGCGGTAGGGCTATCAATGGGAGTGCGTTCTATCGGTCGCGACTGAAAAGCACGTTTCCCCAACTCCACTGCTGCTAAAATCGTCGTCGCTTTTGCCGGCCCTACACCGGGAATTTTCATTAATTCTTGAGGATTAATATCCCGCAGCACTTCTAAGGGGTCGCGTTGGTCTTGGCTTAGTTCCTGCAAAATATATTGCCCCAAACCAACCGCAGAAAGCTTTCCTGGCCCTTGTCCTGTGCCGAGGAGAATCGCAATCAGTTCTGCTGTTGCCAGATTTTTTGCTCCCTGAGCCAACAAACGCTCGCGCGGTCGCTCAGTTGTAGGGATATCAGCAATCCTCAGGCAATAGCTCATACATGCACCCTTAATGAATGAAAAACCTTTGCCTAGATTGGCACAGGTTTTTGGGCGCGACAATGATTTACAAGATTATTAAGTTGAATAAATTAAAAAATCCCCTAATACTAGGGGACTCATCAGCTTGTTTACGGAGACAGCTTAGTTGAGCGATCGCGTTTGACTTTGGTAGCACCAACTGAGAAGGATTCCACCTGCGGCTAATTTCAAGGTTTCTAACCCCCAATAGCCAGCTTGCATCGGCAGCATTCCCTCAGGCATTCCCACACCCGGCTCAAAAAGATTTAACTGAAGCCCCAAAGCACTCATTTGTGGGGTCAGGATGTAGGTATAGATAAGGGCAATTGTCAGCAGCAGGGTGGATAGGATAATTGACCCATTGCGATGCCGACTAGAGAGATGCGTTGTACTCCACAGTACCAGTGAGCCTGTGAGTGCCACGGCTGCACACAACAGTTCAACGCGATTAAAAATCCAGAAGATTGAATAGCCCGCTGCAGCAAATCCCGCACTTGTCATCATGCCTGCACCGTATAGACCTGGCATAATCACCAAATCTAAAATCAAGCTACTACTTAGCCAAAATCCTAAAGCAAACAAGACGATTGTTTGCCAAGGGAGTTGCTTTGATTCAACGCTAGGAACAGCTTGCATATCTTTCCTCTACTTTCTGCCTCTTTTTAGATTAACGAATAATTTTGGCAATAAATATAAAGTATTTTTTCGTTAAATCTGAAATAAAGCTAAAGGAAATTTTCAAAAATTAAGACTAATTTATATTTGTAAAACTTTTAATTTACTTAAGCACTTTTACCTAATTGAATTCTTAAGGATTGTCAAAAAGCCTGACTCCGTGAACTTCCAGCTATCCCGTATTTTTCAATAAGAGCAGTATATAACTGCTGAATTAATTTATTAATTTCTTAACAATCTCACAAGAGAGACTTTTATGAACATCACTCACTAGCATTGGCTGAAAGTCTATTTTTCCTCGGACTCAGGACTTCTCAGCCGTAGTTACCCAGAAAAGGCGAAACTCCCCTAATTTCCCTTCGCCCGTACTCTCCGCCACACTGAAAAGCTCAACAGCACAACAATACTGATGATAGTGACAAGCGTGGCAAACCCTGTCATACCCTGTAGCTTCATCGCTACCAAATTAGACAGTAGTGTGATTCCCCAAAGCGTCAGCGCGGCATGACGCTGAGAGAAACCCCGTTCTAGTAGGCGATGGTGCAAATGATCTTTACCGGGAGTGCTGAGGGGGTTTTTTCCTGCCATCAGCCGCCGCACAAATACCTGAGTAGTATCCAGTACAGGTAAGAGTAGAAAGAGTGCGGGAGGAACTAAAGCAAACAGCGTTGTTACTTTCAAGCTGCCTAAGATAGCTGTCCCGGCTAGCACGTAGCCCAAAAAGTAGGCTCCAGCATCGCCCATGATGATGCGCGAGGGGTAAAAGTTATGCCGCAAGAAACCGAGTGCAGCACCTCCCAAAGCGGCTAAAAGCAACGTAGCCGCCGCACGCGCTTCAAACTGTGCAGAAACGGCTAGTAGGCTCATTGCCGTGATAAAACTCACTCCACCCGCCAAACCATCCATCCCATCCATTAAGTTGATGGCGTTGGTAATCCCCACCACCCACAGCACCGTTAGGAATACAGAAATCGTCGAATCAATCGGGGTGCCAAGGTCAGCTTCGATGCTAATACCACTGCTAATGAGCAGTAGTGCTGCCAGAATTTGGGTTAACAGGCGAAATAGAGGCGGTAAACCAAATTGATCGTCAATGAAGCCGACTAGTACCAGCATCGAGCCTCCCAATAAAATGGTCAGCACCTCTGCTAAGACATTTTCAATCACAATTGGTCTGAGGAAGGTAGCCAATACTAAGGCAGCAACCACCCCCGCATAAATTACCAATCCCCCAGCATTGGGTAACGGTTCTCGATTGAGTCGGCGGGCGTTGGGTTGATCTGCCCAACCGACTCGCAATGCAAACTCCCGTACTGTCGGAATCAAACGCCAAGTTACTGCCAACGCCAAAAGAAACGTCAGCACCACCGCTAACCACCCAGCACCGCCAGGGTTAGCAATGCCAAGGGACTGTAGAAAACCGTACAGTTTCTTCTCCCAATTCATTCCCAGACTGCCAGTGATGATTACTAAGCATAAACAGTACACGGAATCACTCGATTAAGGCTCTACTCAATTGAGTGGGTTTTGGAAAATGAGCATGTGGCTCGCTACTGTTGCTCTTGCAGTCCATTTTCTGGGCTGGCTTCAGGGGGCTTTTCCGCCTCGTTGGTTGCTTGTTGTCCTGAGGGGACTAACTCAATGTACTGGCTCTCCATGAGGAAAGCACCTCTGCTAAAGCGGATGCCCCAGTATCCTCCAGGACGGCGATCGATGATTACTCCTTCCTCCCCAACGGAAATCACGTTTGGAGGTCGCAGCATTGGCATCGGTTCTGCGGTTTTGACATACTGGGGTAGTGCCACGATCCGGATTCTGTCGCCAACGGCAAAGTCATTCGACATCTGTGTAATCCTTTGAGATTCTAGATTTTAGAGGATCAATCAATCCCTAATCTCGAATCCTACTCGATTAAGGAACCTGCCAAATCCGTTGATGGTATTGCTCTAAATCAGCGTAAGGATCGAGGGCGGGGTGAGAATGATCGTGTCCGTGGTGATGGTGGTGTCCATGATCGTGACCATGGGAGTGTCCATGATCGCCACTACTTCCTACTGCGGCTTGGCGGAATTTGCACATCTCGCAGTTCATCTGCACTCTTCCGAGTTGGGTTTCGATTTCTCGCTCTCGCAGCACCTGTAGCAGTTGCGGCTGAATGCCCATTTCTGGCAAGCAGTGCATGGAAATCTCTGGATATTGTTCCTGTTGTTGGGCGGTGATGTCAAAGATTTTTTTCACCAAAACGCCTGTAAATAGGAAGTAGGGCAAGACAACGATCCGCTTGGGTTGATAGAGACGGGCGCGACGGAAGCCTTCTTCTAAGCGGGGGTGAGTAATGCCGATAAAGCAAGTTTCTATGGTTTTGTAACCGCTACCTTCCCAGAGAATGCGAGCCATTTTGTAGACATCGCCGTTGGCGTCGGGGTCGCTGGAACCGCGACCAACAAAGAGCAATACAGTTTCTGAAGGGTGGCATTTCTCGTTATCGAGTTGGGAAAGACGCGATCGCCACAAATCTATAATTCCCGGCGTAATTCCAAAATGACGCCCGTAGTGAAACTTTACCTGGGGATGTCTCGCCCTTGCCCGGTCTAATTCATTGGTGACATCAAACTTGTTATGCCGCGCTGCAAACAGCAGAATTGGCAGCGCCGAAAGTTCTGTATATCCCTGTTCTACACAACGATCGACTCCTGCTTGAATTGTCGGCTCTGTGAGTTCCAAAAAACAGGGCAAAACTGGACGAGAAGAGTCTAAAGCCTGATAAGCTTCAGCAAAGTCAAGGAAAGTCTGACGCCCCGCCTCATCTTTGGTACCATGACCAATCATTAATAGGGGACGTTGTAGGGGTAAAGGCGGTAATTGGAGTGGATTCGTTGTTGATGGAAGAGTGGAATTAACCGTAGGCATCGATAAAGCTCCAAATCCTGTGCGAGGCAGGATGTAGCGTAAACAAACAATAACTCAGGCGTTCTGGCTTCGGAGGACATCCGCCTCGCTTACAGTTGCCGCACAGCCCCGGATTTACACCGATGTTTCCCTAAGTTCTTGTGGTTCACATGTGCCTTGATATCTTAGCTGATTCCACTCGGCGGCAAAATGCAGGGTGGGGGGTTCTTGCGAGGCAGAGCAGGCAAGGATGAAATTTTATTGACACTCCCCTGCCTAAAGGCGAGGGGATTCTTCATTCATAGACCCAACTTGCCCTAGCAGGATTGCTCCAACTAAAGTAGAGGTTAAATCTCCTGAAGCGTTCGGAGCGTTCGACTGAGCGCTC
>JAHHHJ010000008.1 GCA_019359445.1 Kastovskya adunca ATA6-11-RM4
GCCGAACCAGCCTATATACAGGCGGTTGTCTGTTGATGTGACCCAGTTGCAAAACCGTTCCCACAGGTTGGCGCTTTCGCGTCTTTGTAGTGTGGTTGTCATGGTTGAGATAATTGCAATGATTTGGATATGAATTATTAAGTGAAGTTTATTCACTTGACTCAATACTATTTACATTTCTATAAATTCGCCACTAAATCTTGATTAATTTTTGTTATGAATTGCCTAAACTCTGCTTGTCAGTGCTGTGAATAAGCTTATGAACTACTCGCGACCTGGGTTGCTAGGTCGGAGTTTCTCACGCTTCTTCGCCCCTAGTTGCCGCTTGACTCTTAGCAGGAAGTAGAGCTAGGCGACTCGACGTGTAAAGAGGACAGTTCCTGCCCCCTTGCCCTTACGGGTGCGCTGCCTAATTCTGGAGGTGAACTCCACAATCCGCGCACCCAAATCTCGTTGACTTGAGCCGCGTTAACATCTCGGTCTTCTGTATGACCGCAGTTAGGGTGAGAGCAAACATGGATTCGGTCGCTCAAGGTTTTTGGGGTTAGTTCCCAGCACTTGGCACACCGTTGGGTAGGTTTAAGCGTCCGGGTTGGCGACTCCAAGTAAAAGCCTCCAGCTTCGGCCGCTTTATACTCAAGGAAACCCCCAATAATCCCAAACCCTACCTCTAAAATTGAGCGATTGAGTCCAGCTTTTTGGCTTCGACGTGAGCGTCCCCGCCCTAAGCGTTCGACTGAGCGTCTCCGCCCTGAGCTTGCCGAAGGGTCACGCCGAAGTCTTGCCGAAGGGTCAGCCGAACGTTTCTTTCTGTTTCCTTTTTTAGCTTTACCCGTCATGGCTTTGATATTAAGTTGCTCACCAGCAATTAGGCTATTACCGCTAACTATATTGCTGGTGGTTTTGTGCAGCCAATCTTCTCGCTGACGAGTAACTTGACGCTGTAGTTGAGAAACTTTTGCCCTCCCTTTTTTCCACCGCCTTGAGCCTTTGACTCGCTTGTTGCGGTTGGGAGCGCGTTTGCGTCTTAGGGACTTGGATGCAGCTTTAACTTTTTGCTGACCAACTTTTAGGAAATCAGGCTTACTGATTTTCTCTCCAGTAGAAAGCGTAATAGCGTCCTTGCAGCCTAAGTCGATACCAATATACCCTGTACCCGTTTGGCGTTGAGGTTGGCACTGAACTGTAATAGAGGCATACCAACGACCATTACGAAACAATATCGTGCAAGTTGTTGACTTACCCCAAGTCCGGGCTTTTCCTCTCATCTGTATCCGCCCTAAGTTCGACAGATTAAGATGACCATGCTTCCCTTCGGTCTCTGCTTTCCATCCAGCGCCGCACGGATAAGTCCAGCCACTGTAGCGACGGAACGCTTTGAACTTAGGATAGCCTCCCAAACCCTTAAAGAAACGAGTAAATGCAAAATCGACCCGTTTTAAGGTGGCTTGCAAAGCATGGCTCCCTAGTTCTTTATACTCAGGCCATACTTCCTTGAATGCTGGCAGGCTGTTTTGTTGTTCAAGGTAATTAACCGAGTTGCCGAACTTTTGGTATTGAGTCTTCCGGTTGTAGACTGCCGCGTTATACAAACTCCCATGAAGACGCCGCCAGTAGTGCAACTTCTGCTCCTGCTGGCGGTTTGGGTACAAGCGATAAGTAACGCGACGGGTTATACTCATGCCTTGAGTTTACCATTAAGTTTTAGATGAAATCAACAAAGTTAAAGTCCCGTGCCCATTGCGTTTACAACCTCCATGCTCATGTTGTGTTTGTCACTAAGTATCGAAGAAAAGTGATTAACGCAGATATTCTCCAAGAACTGCACAGCATTCTTAATCGGCTTGCAATAGCCAAGGAGTGTGAGCTAGTGGAGTTTAGTGGAGAGACCGACCATGTACATCTATTAATCAGCTACCCACCTAATGTCACCCTATCCAAGCTCATCAACAATCTCAAGGCGGTATCAAGCAAGCTAATTCGTCAGCAATTCGCTGAACACGTTAACCAGTTCTACAGCCAGCCCGTGTTCTGGACTCAGGCTTACTGCATTATTTCTGCTGGAGGTGCTCCGCTAGAGGTTCTCAAAACCTACATCCAGTCTCAAGAACAACCAACGGGCTGACCGCCGCATTCCCCCTCCCTGTCATGCTAGCAAGGGGAATGCGCGGCGGAAGATTGTTCAAGAGGCATCTTCTTAGAAATCAAAATAGATGTAGGGCAAGCTACCTGGGGGAACAAAGACCCAAACCATATATAAGCATATGGGCACCAATAGAAGCTTGAGGGGCCAATTGAGCTGTATTTTTAGTCCCTGGTAGAAGGCATAGATAATCCCCATGATTGCTATCACTATTGCTAACAACACAGCTACTTCAAAACGCTGTAGACCAAGTGCTTCTTGGTAGACTTTTTGGGCAAACTGAACGTCAGCAGTATGACCCCAGAGGCGCTGTAGGACTAAACCGGAGTCTTGGAGATTGGGAAGCCGGAAGAAAATCCACGAAGAGAACACCATTAATTGTGTTAACAACCAGGCAAGCAAGACGCCGGGTAGACTTTGCCACCAGTTTTTCATCCTTTCAAAGCGTTTTGATAGCGCTTCCGTCAGGCGATGAATAGCCAGCGCCAGACCGTGATATCCGCCCCAGACGACAAATCCCCAAGCTGCTCCGTGCCAGATGCCAGCAATGAGCATCACCATCAATAAATTCCAGCAAGTACGCGCCAGCCCTTTGCGGTTTCCGCCTAGGGGAAAGTAGAGATAATTACGAATCCAGTCTCCGAGGGTGATGTGCCAGCGCCGCCAGAAGTCAGCAATGCTGATGCTGAAGTAGGGAAAGTTGAAATTGTGCGGGAGATTAAAGCCTAATAAAATTGCGCTTCCACGGGCGATGTCTACATAACCACTGAAATCGAGATACAGTTGCAATCCATAAGCCGCGATCGCTAACCACAAATCAGCACTACCTGCCCGTTCTAAGTTGCCAAAACACAGATCGACAAAAATCGCCAAGCGATCGGCAAGCAGCGCCTTTTTAATGGCACCACAGGCAATCAGCCAGAGTCCTTCTGTGCTCTGCTCAAGGGTAGGAAACTTTAGCCCTTTGAACTGAATAGCAAAGGGATGATAGCGAGTAATTGGGCCAGCAATTAGTTTAGGGAAAAATAATTTGTAGCTGGCAAACTTGAGCAGTTGTTGCGAGGCGGGGGCACCGCGATAGACATCAATGAGGTAAGCAATACACTCGAAGGTAAAGAAAGATAATCCTAAAGGGCCAATTAAGCGATCGCTAATCCAGACGGCAGTGTTTTGAGCAACAGGTAAATTTAGCGGTGCGGCAATTGCCGTCAGGAAAAAGGGAATGTACTTAAAGCCAAACAGCAAGATGACATTGATAAAAATGCCAAACCACAAAAGCCTCAAGCGCCGACCGTTCCACTTTTCTTGTCCTTGCTGCCACTCTTGATTAGAAAGATTTTGGTCTTTGGCTTGCAATCCTCCTAAGGCTGTGTTGGCTTCCATTGCCTGCCCTAAGCGGAAGGTAATCAGCGTTATAACCAACAACAAAGGAATGTATTGCAGTTGTAGTGATGAGTAAAAAATCAGGCTGACAATCAGTAACGTCCACAACCGCCATTGGGGCGAGCGCCCTAACCAATAAGTGGCTAAGACAATCAGCAAGAAAAGACCGTAGACCAGCGAAATAAACGTCATGCTAATGGTTAATAGCTAATAGCTAATGACTAATGCGATAAACAACTAGCCATTAGCAAAAATGGGATTAGTTTTTGCTGACATTAGACCAAGGGATCATCGGGTCTTGAGCAATCTTATTTGAGACTTCATAGGCACCGTGACGGTTGAGGTGGCTAGGGTCAGAAAAGTAATCATATTTGGTTGGCCACAACGTTGTTAAGTTGCGGAAAATCAATCCCTTTGACATGCCTGAGGAGAGCATGTACTCCTGAAATTCTTGCTCGTATTGGGTGCGGACGGGGTCTAAGTACTCATCGGTGAGGGGAAGGTTGATAAAGACGACGGTAATGTCGTTTGCCTGAGTAAATTGCAGCAGTGCCGCGAGGGCTGTGTCTTGTTTTCCGGTGGGTTGAAAGGAGTCATAGTCGCTGTCATACGCTCCTGGTACTCTGGCGTATTCGTTGTAGTAAGTGGCGGGATTAAAGCGAACGGAGAGGGGCAAAAAGCCATCATAGTCAATCGCCTCGCCCATGGGAGCAGTGGCGTCTTTATCCGTTTCTGTCTGCTCTGGAGTGGGGGCTATCGGAGCTAGCCAGGAGACAAATTGATTGCGTAGGTTTGTCTTTAGTTGTTCTCGGAGGGGATAGGTTGAGGAGATTTGAGATAGAGATTGACTCAACCAGCCATTCAGGGATTGATACAAAGTTCCCCATGCAGCCAGGAATTGCTCGGCTGGTTCGGAAGTGTTTTCAGGAGTTCCCCCACTACCAGCATTCGACTGGGAATTTGGGAACGTCCCCGCATCAAGTTGCTGGTAACCCGGGGATGTTGCGATCGCGTTATAGGTAAGATCCTCCCGACCACTGTTAAATGCTCTCGCGCCATCTGCCCAAATAATTAGCTTGGGTAGTTGTTCTGGCGTCAGGATTTTGCGGACAATCAAGTCTACAACCTGTGCCGTTGCTCCATTAACGCCAAAGTTGAACACCTCAACATCCAGATACCCTTCCGCCGCGAGAGTATCTTGTAAGGCAATCGGGTCAACTCCTCGTAATGCCCTAGAACTGCCGATAATCAGGACATCTGGAACACCACTGCGGAGCAGGCGTTGTTGGTAGAGCGCCAGCTTTTCGTCTAGCAAGCGATTGTTGAAGGTAGGATTTGGCGATCGCGCGGCGGCTAAAATGGCGGCGGTTGTCGCGCTAGAACGCCCAGAGTTATCGACAATGACACTCTTTTCTCCTTCGCGGGTAAACCCTGATGAGTTAAATCCTTCTGAGTTCTTGCCATCCTCTTTTTGTAAAGAGAGCTGGGGTAAGGATAAATCAGTTGGAGAGCCTTCGGCGTTTGTCGTTGGAATCGATTGCGGTTGCGATCGTAGCTGCTGACCAATCAGCAAATCAGCTTGTACTAAAAGCAGCAAACCCAACGCACTCCAAATCACCGCAATTTTTCCCCCGTGACGGGTCGGAGAAACTTTTTGGCTAGGGGAAGAGGCAGGCTCTTGGTTCTCGATCCTGGGAACAAATAATTGGGAGTAACACAGCCACTGCTGGAGCCTCCGTCCTGTTCGTTCCAGAACCGTTTTTAGGTCGTCGGGCTGGACGTTGGGATGAGCGATCGCGTCTTCCGGCGGCGTCAGCAGTTCATCAATGGAGGTATCGGAGGCGGCAAATTCTGGCGTAGCTTCCGGTACGAGAGGTCGCCGATGGACAAAATCACTGCCGTAGTTCCATAAGGGGGACAATTGACCTGCGCGCCGCCCGTATACGCGCACGCCAGCAATGCCAGGGATTTCCATCTGACGCAGGAATTTAGCGATCGGGGAACCCACCTTTGCCTGGGGAGGGCAAACGGGGGCTTCACTCATAATGTGCAGCAGGTCTTGCTTACGGCGAATTTTTAGATGAATGCCACCGGTTGCCAATCGTCGGTCTAAGTTAGGGTTGAGGAGTCGCTGCAACAGAAAAGTCAAGGCGTCGAGATTGCCCTGTTGTGCCAGGGAGAAGGTAGGCTCTGCCAAGGCGGGTTCGCTGGAGGCAGGTAATTTTAGCCAATCGATCCAGCCGAGAACTTCTGGTTCGGACGAGACCTCCTGATGGTGAGCTTCTACGCCATAAATCGTTGCCGCTTCGATGCCTTGGGGGGCGAGCCTCTCCAAAACGGAGGCAATAATATTAACAGCGGTTTCTTGCTCGGGAAGAGCAGCGCGGCGATCGTCAAGGGCGCTACAAAACAAGTGCAACGTTACATCTTTGAGCACCGTTCGCGCGGATATTTCCGATTTTGCCAAGGCTTTATTGATCAGCCGGGAGATTGCCTGCACATCTCCCCAACTTGCCCAATCTTTGAGCATGGCTTCGGGGGGAGTTAAATCAACCCGTAATATCCACTCCGGAGAGACTTCCCCTCTTACTTGGCTGCAAATAGCTGCATCTTGAAAGCCTTGCAGTTGCAAGTCCCGTAGCTTCTGGATGATGGGTTCTGCCAATAAGGAGGAGTCAGGGCTATAGTCGGAGGTACAAATAACCCAGAGCCGCTTGGAAGGAAGTTCTGAGTTTTTTTGAGGAGTTAGGTTTCTTTCTTGTTCCCGTAACTCTTGTCGGCTTCTGCCTAACTTGGCGGCATTCGGAAGCTTTTTGACAGTGACTTTGACGCTGACGCCCAAGGGCATGAGAGTGTCACCAAGGTAGCGGGCGATCGCTGTGGTGGCACCTGATAGGGCAAGGCTTTTATTTGAGATCAGCAGCCTTTCAGGGTTCGTTTCTATTTCTAGGTCTTCCGGTTCCTCTTTAAATGGCGGCGGTACCAAAGAGGGTTCAAAAGAGTTGAGGGGAAGCGACTTGATCCAATCTGGCTGAGGATGCCCAATTCTCCGCCCATAAATAATTAGCTGGTAAATCGGTGCTTTGGGATTAATCGCCAGTAGCGATCGCCCCGCGTCTGTCTGGAGAGCGTGGGAAAATTTCTGAACAATTGTTTCTGCCTGCAAACTGTTGAGGCTTTCACAAAGAACGTGCAAGTTATTGCCCCGCAATCGGACGCGCAGGCGTACGCCCGGTTGACCGATCGCCCGATAAGCCCATTGGGCTAAGGAAGAAGGACGGTTCTGTGGAGAGCGCTGATCGACATCCAACATCACAAACCTGTCACCTCAACTGACAACAGACGACTAATTTTTGGCAGGGGTAATGGTACATCTAATTGCCTAATTGCCTTTGCTCCCCTTCTCTCGTTACGCTGCAATTGCTGACTCAACCAATAAGATAAGTACAATAGAAGCATCCAAATACATCTAACACAAGAGCATTCCCTGCGGTGTAGTGTAACTGTTTAGGCAACGCTACGATCTCTTTCTCTTCTAACGGATCAGCGCCTGGAGCAGCGAGGGATCAGCCAACGACATGGCAACACTTACCCATTAAACATACTCGTAGCAATAGTTTTATCCTAACTAATGACATCTCCTAACCAAAAATCCTCGAAAACAACCCCTCTGCCCACCTCAACATCCCAGTTTCCCACAGAATTTCTTTTAAGCTTGGCAACAGGTTCTCTGCTCTTGGGCATTGTGGGCGCAAAAGCCACCTACTCACTTATAGAAGAATTGGGAAAAGCAAGCGAAGAAGTCTTTCGAGGCGATCGCCTACCGATGTTAAATTTTCCAGATTCTCATTGTGAAGAATAATTCAAGTGCATTAGCTGCAACTTTAGACATTTTTGACAAGAGTTGGGGTGCTCATGATCTCATAGATCAACCCCTCAGTTAGTTGTCTATGCAACGGCGCGCCCCTAACATAAACCCCTACAATAGATCATCTTTAAAGAAAGAACAGACCTTATGAGTTCGGTACTCCATTCGTCCGATCGGGACTTGGCTATCCCTTCTACCTCTGACTTGTTTCTACGTCATCGCCTCAATATTGTCGAGGAATTATGGGAGTCTGTTCTTCGACAAGAATGCGGTCAGGAATTAGTTGATTTGCTCAAACAACTGCGCGACCTTTGTTCGCCAGAAGGACAGGCAACCGACTTTCCCGAATCCTCTGTTCCAAAGGTGATTGAAAAGCTTGACCTCAACGCGGCCATCCGCGCCGTCCGCGCGTTTGCGCTTTATTTTCAATTGATTAATATTGTCGAGCAGCACTACGAGCAGCGCGATCAACAACTCTTGCGACGGACAAGTAATCGTCCAACGGCAAATAAAACTAAGCCTTCAACTGCAATTTCTGCTAGCCCAAAAAACAACGGGGATTCAACCACTGCAGCGGCAAAGCCGATGGACGCAGAAGGAACCAATGCCGATCCAGTGGCTGATTTGTTAGAAAAAAGTTGGCAGGAGGTCGATACACCGCCTCGCGAAGTAGGAACGTTTCGCTGGTTGTTTCCTCACCTGTGGCAGCTGAATGTGCCACCTCAGCAAATTCAGCGCCTGATTAACGATTTAGATATTCGCCTAGTTTTCACGGCTCACCCCACCGAAATTGTTCGCCATACCATTCGAGGCAAACAGCGACGCATTGCCAAGGTTTTGCAACAACTCGACCAAGCGGAGGAAGCTTCAAGAGCGCTGGGGCTGAGCGAGTCCTGGGAAGTTGAGGAATATACCAACCAACTGACTGAGGAAATTCGTCTTTGGTGGCGTACAGATGAACTGCATCAATTTAAGCCAACGGTGCTGGATGAAGTGGATTACACGCTGCACTACTTCCAGGAAGTATTGTTTGATGTGATTCCCCAGCTTTATAGCCGCTTGAATCAGGCATTAAAGATGTCGTTTCCCTGGCTAAAGCCGCCGCTGAACAATTTCTGTAAGTTCGGCTCGTGGGTGGGGTCAGACCGGGATGGTAACCCGTCAGTAACTCCGCCAGTCACTTGGTCTACGGCTTGCTATCAGAGGGATTTGGTGCTAGGGAAATATATCCAGTCTGTGGGACAGATGACTAACTTATTGAGTTTGTCGTTGCACTGGAGTGATGTTTTACCGGAACTACTAGACTCTTTAGAGCAAGACCGCTCCCAGATGCCAGGGGTGTACGAACGGCTAGCGATTCGCTATCGTCAAGAGCCATATCGCCTGAAGCTGGCTTACGTGCAGCAGCGCTTGGAAAATACACGCGATCGCAACCGTCATCTCTACCAGGGTGAAAGACTCCAGCGGGAACTGCTAGACATAGACAACAAAAATCCTTGTATTTATAACTCAGGGGCAGAGTTTCTCAAAGAACTAAAACTAATTGACCGCAACCTTAAAGAAACTGGGCTAACCTGTCGTGATTTGGATAATCTGATTTGCCAGGTAGATATTTATGGGTTTAATCTGGCAAACCTGGATATCCGCCAAGAAAGCTCTCGTCACTCCGACACCATTAATGAAATTGTTCAATACCTGCAAATTCTCCCTAAGCCCTACAACGAGCTATCAGAAGGCGAACGCGAACGCTGGTTAGCCACAGAGCTACAAACGCGGCGTCCTTTGATTCCCGGAGAACTGCCCTTTTCTGAAAAAGCCTGCGAAACGATTGAAACCTTTCGGATGTTGCGGCAATTGCAGCAAGAGTTTGGCCCCCAGGTTTGCCAAACTTACGTGATCAGCATGAGTCATGAAGTTAGTGACTTACTGGAAGTGCTGCTACTTGCCAAGGAAGCGGGATTGTATGACCCCGCAACGGGGATCAGCAGCATTCAAGTGGTGCCACTGTTTGAAACGGTAGATGACTTGAAGCGGGCACCCTCTGTAATGAAAGCGCTGTTTGAGCTACCCCTTTATCGGGCTTGCATCAACGGCGGCTATAAGCCAGAGCAATTGCCATCCCAAGACGGTGAGGCAAAAGACAACTCCCTTTCTCTGACTCCGGTATCGCAGCACGCCCTCCAAGAAGTGATGCTGGGCTACTCTGACAGCAACAAAGATTCCGGTTTCTTGAGTAGCAACTGGGAAATTCACAAAGCCCAAAAAGCCCTTGAGGAAATTGCGGAAAGCTACGACATCCATCTGCGGATTTTTCACGGACGTGGCGGTTCCGTCGGTCGTGGGGGCGGCCCTGCCTATGAAGCGATTTTGGCGCAACCCGGACGCAGCATTGACGGACGCATCAAGATTACTGAACAAGGCGAGGTGCTGGCATCGAAGTATTCTTTGCCGGAGTTGGCACTCTATCACCTAGAGTCCGTAACAACCGCCGTTATTCAAGCGAGTTTGTTGCGGAATGGGTTTGATGATATTCAGCCATGGAACGAAATTATGGAGGAGTTGGCGACGCGATCGCGTTCTCACTACCGGGCGCTGATTTACGAGCAACCGGATTTAGTAGATTTCTTTCACCAAGTTACACCGATCGAAGAAATCAGCCAACTGCAAATTAGCTCTCGCCCTGCTCGTCGCGGTGGCAAGAAAGACTTAGATAGTCTGCGGGCAATTCCCTGGGTCTTTAGCTGGACTCAAAGCCGCTTTTTGCTACCCTCCTGGTACGGTGTTGGTACAGCACTCAACAGTTTTGTGGAGGAAGAATCGGAGGAAAATATCAAACTGCTGCGTTACTTCTACCTCAAGTGGCCCTTCTTTAAGATGGCGATTTCCAAAGTAGAAATGACTCTGGCAAAGGTAGATATGCAAATTGCCCAGCATTACGTGCGGGAATTGTCCCAGCCGGAAGACCAGGAACGCTTTCAGAGCTTGTACGAGCAGATTATGCAGGAGTTTAACCTCACCCGCGATATGGTTCTTAACATTACCTGTCACAAACGTTTGTTGGATGGCGATCCTGTCTTACAGCGCTCCGTCCACCTGCGGAACGGCACTATTGTTCCCCTCGGCTTCTTGCAAGTCTCTTTGCTAAAGCGTCTGCGTCAGCACAGCAACCAAGCCGCATCGGGAGTCGTTCACTCCCGTTACAGCAAAGGCGAGTTGCTGCGGGGGGCGTTGTTGACGATTAACGGGATTGCAGCGGGGATGCGGAACACGGGTTGATTTGTTGCGTCGCTGCTTACCACTAATGTTAGTTTGTGTCAAGTAGCTTATGCACGTTCAGCGATCGGCAATAGTCCTAGTGGGTTTAGCGCTTGGGCTAATTTTCCCCACCCTGAAAACCACCGCTCAAACCCTAATCGATACCCAGACTGAAAGGGCAAAGTTAGAACTTTTCCGACTGACAGGCATCCCTCCTAGCGAACTCACCATTGTTAATGAAGCGGCTTTAGCGGATACGGGAATTAGTCGGTTTAAGATTAGGGATTCTCACGGCAACGTCCACGGAATCTCCCTGGATGTGGCTGGCAATCCCGTCAATCCTGAAATTTTAGGGCAGACTGTTCAAGCCATTGATGATCGAGTTTATGTCGGCAAGCTGGAAGCTAAATTGGCTGTACTGCTTAACCAGGGAACGGATAGCCCAATACGGGTGATGATTCGGTTGAACCAGGAAACAGATGTTCCTCCCCTTCGCCCACAAACCCGCGAACAGCATCAGGCTCATCTTGTGAACCTTAGGTCTCGCTATGCCGCCATTCAACAACCTCTGGTGAACCTGCTCAAGGCAAATGGTCAGCAGGTTATCTATCAGCCTTCTTATACAGCAGTTGTAGGGGCAGACGTTACTCCCTCGGTACTCCGGAGGATTGTTGAGCGTCCTGATGTAGAGCGGATTTCCCTTGAGCATGTATGCACTCCCAAAGCAGACGAAGCGCAAGCCGCCTTCCCAGCTAATACAGAAAATGGCAGGGATCTTCCTGAAAGTGGGGCAATGGGAGTCGTTAACGCTAACAAAATTGGCACTTACCCTCCCCAGTTGCTGAAGGTGTTTCCCCCAGAGGAGTCAACACAGACCTTCGTGCAGTCTGTCTGCGCTGATTTCAACTTTAAATTAGCGGGAGGCGCTGATGCGGCATCCTTACAGCTCTTGGTTGATGGAGTAGATGTCACCAAACAATCCACAATTGCTGGCACCAGAGACTGGCCTCCGAGTAGTCTCCGCATCTCTTACAATCCTGTTTTTTCTCAGCCAGGTATCCACTACGCCCAATTGCGTTTCCAGACGTTAAACGGCACACCCCAATCCTACCAATGGTCTTTTTCTATTGAATCTCCCTCCCCTTCCCGTTAGTGACATAAGGATGAGGTTATAGCTTCACTCCCCCAAACTCCTCGCTAGGATAGATGGGTGTAGTCCGTTGTCTCCCATGCAATTGACCGCTCCCAATCGACAACCGACAACCGACCAAAAATCAAAAATGTTAGAGCAAAAACTAGAGCAGTTAAAAACGTTATTTGCAGAAATGGAAACGGCATTGATTGCCTATTCCGGAGGTGTGGATAGTACTTTAGTTGCCAAGATTGCTTATGATGTTTTGGGCGATCGCGCCCTGGCAATTACAGCCGAGTCTCCCTCCCTGCTGCCAGAAGAACTAGAAGACGCCCGCATCCAAGCCGCTACAATTGGCATTCCCCATGAGGTGATCCAAACCCATGAAATGGATAACCCCAACTACACCGCTAACCCCGTTAACCGCTGCTACTTTTGTAAAAGTGAACTTCATGACACCCTCAAACCCTTGGCAATGCAACGGGGCTATCCCTATGTTGTTGATGGGGTGAATGCGGATGACTTGCAGGACTATCGCCCAGGAATCCAGGCGGCGAAAGAACGAGGGGCGCGATCGCCTTTAGCTGAAATCAGCCTTACCAAAGCCGAAGTTCGCCAACTCTCCAAACAACTCGGACTACCCTGGTGGGACAAACCCGCCCAACCCTGTCTGAGTTCCCGCTTCCCCTACGGCGAAGAAATCACCGTCAGTAAACTGCAACGTGTCGGACGTGCGGAAATTTACCTCCGCAAGCTCGGCTTCTCTGATCTGCGGGTGCGTTCCGAAGGCGACACCGCGCGAATCGAGTTACCACCAGCGCAAATCAAAGAATTTGCCCTCACCACCGATTTACCTACCCTAGTATCTGCTTTCCAGAACTACGGCTTCCTCTACGTCACCCTCGACTTGGAAGGCTACCGCAGCGGTAAACTCAATCAGGTGTTGGCGAAAGAAGCCTTGAGCAAAGTCTAAAAATGCCTATTGGCAGTTATCTTGCTCTCTTCCCGTGAAACAGCATTAATCTAACTTGACAGCAATCTGCTGGCAATTTTCAGGTTGTGTTGCTTTTTGCTCCTCATTTAGAGGCTCACAAGCCAAATCGGGCTGAAAAATTAGCTGCAATCCTGCGGCATTTTGGGGAACCTCAAAAACCACTTCCCCTTGTACTTCTTCGTCAGGAAGAATTGTCCCTGTAGGGGGTTCTACATCATCTAAGGCATTGGCGATCAAAGCCACCTCGTACTGATTCTTTTGGTTGTCTTCCAACACAAAAGAGACGATGGAAAATGTTTGCGGCTCTTTTCCTTGATTCGTGAGCGTGGTATCAACAGCAATCCACTTTTGCCCTGGATTTGGTTTAATGATTCCTTTGCCTTGATGCTCCCAGCTCTTATTAACTATCATTTGTACCTGAGTATTATTTTGTTTGATAGCGATCGCTTCACCCAGGCTATAGTTAGAGCGAGTAATTTTTGATGCTTTTGAATCTACATTTTTGGGCAAATTTGTATTTTGAGTTTCAGTAGGAGTTTGCTGAATGCTTTTTTGAGTTTGTTGCCGTTCTGGAGAACAACCAATAACTAAACTCAGTAAAATAAATGTTACTGTTTTAGCCCTAAGTATTTTGAATATTGAATGCATTTCCCCTCTTGATGATTAGACCTTGGCTCTCAATGACCCTTGAAGTCTGTTAGATTTGACGGTAAGACAGAGTCTTTTGTTGCCAATAATGGGAAGTATTTTTTGTTAACATTCCCAGTTATAAGCTGCCGTGCATCTAAAACAAAGAAGGAAGTGCGTTTAAATAAACCAAACTTAGCTATTGGGTGAGCAAGGTTCAATTAGACGGCTCTACTTAACTCAATTTAAGTACATAGGATTAGAAGTTAGGGGTTAGAGGTGCAAGGTATACTTACATCTAATCTCCTCCCCTAATATCCCCATCCTCTAAAAGTTCTTGGTGCTACTCCTGTTCAAAATAATTAAGTTGCTAAAAATTTATTAACTAACACGGGTTTTGGCTGACGGCAGTTTCTACGCATAGGCGATCGCGTTCCTCATTTAGCGCTGGTGAGCAGACAGTCAATCTACTGTCGATTGAGCTGAAACTGTACTCTTTCGATCCCGGTAGGCGATTCGTTGGGAGGAAAAAATGTAGGAGCAGCCAGTGGAGAGAAGAGGGGGTCTCTAATCACGATTTCGGCAGGACTATCATCTAGTTCTATAACGGTTGTTGGTGTTGCTGCTTGAGGGACTAACGGCGCTCCGTTGTTAGTTCCATTACTCAAGAAAACAGTGGCATCGTCTGAAAAGAATATTGGGTAGTCCTTGTTTAAGGTTCTACTTTCGATATCCAAAAGAGAGTCACCAGACAGAGTGTATTCTCCAGTGGATGAGCTTCTCACAGTTGACTGGGCATGAACCGAGTTAGTAGAACCAGCGATCGCCGCGAAGATTCCCAAGACAGCAAGTGCTTTGTATACCATTGGCTTTTTCCAAATAAGAGTTTATTACTTTCGAGTATTTCTAAAGCCAGTAGCTTTTTCTTCTATCCTAGGGTGCGATCGCTCAACAAAAGGTTCTCTTCTATACGATATATTCCCTTTTGGAGATATAAGTTATGAATAAGCACATTAAGAGGCACTACCCCCAGGAGTGCCCGATTTTTTTCAGACACCTCCAGGGATAGTGCCCCTACAGAAAGTGATGAATTCTATAATTCGATTCTTTACTGCTGTGTTGTTACTTGAGAAATCAGAGTATTGCGAAGCTCTCTAGGAAGCAATACCCGATTAACGGCATGGATAACACCGTTGCTGGCTTGAATATCTGGTTGAACAACACTACCGTTATTCACAATCACCCGGTCTTCAGCCACACGCACGGCGATGCCACCAGCCAGTGTGTCTACAGATCCGGTTTGGATTTCGTTAGACGTCACTTCACCGGGTACAACGTGATAGCTGAGAACTTGCCGTAATAAGCCCCGATTCTCAGGTCTCAGCAAGTATTCTAGGGTGCCATTTGGTAATTCGGCGAAGGCTTCATCGGTAGGTGCAAAGACAGTGTAGGGGCCACCACTTGCGAGGGTGCCTTCAAGTTCTGCGGCTTGTACAGCTTGTACCAGGGTGTCAAAGGATTCGCTACCTGCTGCCACTTCAACAATGTTGGACTCGGCACCAGCTGTGGTGCGGTTCATCATTTGCTCTCTTGTTTGCTGGGCACCTGGGTTTGTCCCATCCATCATGTTCTCTTGGTTGTAACCTGCACCCGTTGAGGATTCTGGCATGGTAGCAGGAGCTTGTGCCAATGCTGGAACGCCAGCAAAAGCACTGATGCCGATAACACCACTCAGAACAGCAATCTGCTTTTTAAAGCGATTTAAATAATCAGTCTTCATACTTTTTTAAATCTCCAATTACGAAAGGTTATCTGCCTTTCACAATAGTGAAGATATGTTAAGTTGTCGTCCTGTAATGGGAGTACGACTTTAGGCAGAGTTCCCCTAGGGCAGCAAGGAATAGCGCCAAAAAAAAGCGATCGCCTAAACTATCCCCCTTATTTCCCCTAGGGAAGATAAAACTCTACTTTTTAACAGGAAATCAAACCTCAGTTCCCATCATCTGCAACTGATACAAACTTGCGTACAGCCCCCCTTGCTGCAACAACTCCTCATGACTTCCCGACTCGATCAACTCACCCCGCTTCATTACCAAAATCCGGTCTACATTCCGAATTGTCGAGAGGCGGTGAGCAATGATAATTGCTGTCCGCTCTGCCAACAAATGGTCAAGCGCTTCTTGAACCAGCGCTTCCGTTACCACATCCAGACTCGCCGTTGCCTCATCCAGCACTAAAATCCGGGGGTCACGGATTGCCGCACGGGCAAAGGCTAGAAGCTGCTTCTGCCCCCCAGAGAGGTTTGTTCCTCGTTCCCGTAGCTGAGTATCGTAACCTTGAGGCAACTGCTGGATAAACTTATCAACATTTGTCACCTGCGCGGCATTCTGGATTTCTTCAAAGGAGTAGGTTTCTCCTAGGGTAATGTTACTCTTCACATCTCCCGCAAACAGAAACCCTTCTTGTAAAATCACACCCATATAGCGCCGCAGCTCCGCCTGGGGTAAGTCCCGAATGTCGATGCCATCGACTAAAATCCGTCCCCGCGTAGGCTCATACAGGCGGCAAAGCAGGCGAATAATTGAACTTTTCCCCGCACCAGTGGGCCCGACTAAAGCGACTTTTTCCCCCGGCTGAATCGTGAAATCCAAATCTTTGAGGACGTATTCGTCGTCCTTGTAGGCAAAGGAAACCTTCTCGAAGCGAATTTCTCCAACGCGATCGCCATTATGGAAAGTCGTCTGAGACAGGCTTTGCTGCGTCTTGTGTCCGGGGTCGCGAATTTCAATCGGCTCATCCATGATGTCGCTGATGCGCTCAACCGCCGTGAATCCGGCTTGCAGCATGGTGAACTTTTCGGCAAAACGACGCAAGGGGTCAAACAAACGCTGGGCGTACAGGATGAATGCCGACAACGCCCCAAAACTCAATGTATCGCCTAGGACAAACCAACCACCTAACCACAAGACCCCCGCGATCGCCACAAAGCCAATCCACTCCAATGTCGCTGAAACAGCCGCATCATGGAAGATCGTTTTGTCAACCTCTGTAACGTAGCGTTGGTTCACGGTCCGGTACATCTCGGCGTTGAAACGTTCCCGCCGAAACATTTGCACTACATTAATCCCGACAATATTTTCTTGTAGCTGCGAGTTGAGTGATGAGAGTTCTTCTCTGGCTTTGTAGTTCGCCTTGCGATACTGCTGCTGGAAGTAAATAATCACCCCCGTCACCGGAAGCAACATCAGCACCAGCATCAGCGCCAACTGCCACTGCAAAAAAAACATCGTCACGGCAATCACCAACATCGACACCACATCGCCGATAATGCCGATCGCCCCCGTGGAAAAGACATCCCCCAGCGCTTCCACATCGCTTGTCAGGCGGGTAATCAGTCGTCCTACTGGGGTGCGGTCAAAAAAGCGTACTGCCAGCGAAGTGACGTGAGTAAATAAGTCCTCACGAATCTCCGCCGTCATCTTCTGACCTACCTTCACCACCAGGTATCCCTGAATCGCAACGAAGATCAGCCGCACCACCACCGTCGCTACCAGTAACCCGACAAGGATATTTAGTCCGTCGGCTAAAGAACGTTCCGCCAAAAAATCCCAGGATTGCTCCTCTTGGCGAATCAGCGAGATGGCTTGCCCAATAATCAGCGGTTGCACTGCACTCGCTGCAGCTAAAGGAATCAACAACCCTAGAGAAATAAAGAGCAGTCGTTTATTGCGACGCCCATAGGGTACAAGTCGCAGGAACAGACGCCAGTCATTTTCACGAGGTCGTTGTCTTCCTGCCGCCTCTTTACGTGGGGATAAGCTAGTCATTCAAAATTTCAGCGGTAATCTTTGTAACAAAAAAGCCCAAGCTTTCACACTGTAACGCAGTCTTCTAAAGAGATATTTTTTCCAGGTGAAGAGGATCTTAACCGTCTTCTAAGCCGTAGATAACCTAAATAGCAAATAATTATAAAGAGGTGTTTTACTTCAAATCTGACGGAATTTGAGTCCCTGCTGGTGCTTCTGCTGGGGACTTTTTTTCTTTTCTATTAACCCGCTAGTCCGCCTCAATATCTGGCTTCACCACATTGGCGTTGTTCATCTTGAATCCACCGCCAGAGCCATCAACAAAAAATCCGACCCTTCCCTAGTCGTTACTCTACTGGGTGCGGTAAGTTCCAACGCGATCGCTTAATTGATTTATTGATGCCCTGACAGTTCACTGAACCTCGACTTAAAGAGACATGATTGCAGGCATCAAGATCGAGTCAATCACATGGATGACACCGTTATCCGTGAGGATATCTGGCTGCACAATTATTGCCTGATTGACCTTATAACCGTGGGACGTATCAATCTGAACGCTTGAACCTTCCATCGTTTCGGCTTCCTCTAGTTCCAGCAAATTATCGCTTCTGACATCACCAAAGAGAACGTGATAAGCCAAAATTTTCTTGAGCTTTCCAGGGTCTTGCAACAAAGAATCTAACGTTCCTTCTGGCAATCTGGTAAAGGCTTCATCTACAGGTGCAAAAACCGTAAAAGGCCCCTCACCTTTGAGGGCATCTACCAAGCCTGCGGCTTCCAGTGCCTGAGTCAGGGTGTTGAAGGAACCTGCATTGATGGCAGTTTCTACAATATCAGCCATGAATTTCTCTGTTGCTCTCGTTATGTGTCCTGTTTAGGGATACAAGCAACTAGGCATCCTAAGCATCTTTCAAAGGGGTGAATTGGCTGAAGGAAGTGCTGAGTCCTGAGTCCTGAGTCCTGAGTGGGAAGAAAGGGTGAAGGATGAAGTATGAAGTGTGAAGTGTGAAGGATGAAGTATGAAGGGTGAAAACTTCGACGTGAGACTTCGGCGTGAGCGCGGTTCCTGAGCTTGCCGAAGGGCAGTCGAACGCTCAGCCGAACGTATGAAGTATGAAGGAGGTTATCAGTTTTCCTCATCGCCTCATCTCCTCTGCTCCCCTGCTCCCCTGCTCCCCTGCTCCTCTGCTCCTCTGCTCCTCTGCTCCTCTGCTCCTCTGCTCCTCTGCTCCCCTGCTCCTCTGCTCCCCTGCTCCCCTAATGGCTGGAACTAATTCCTCGTTTCTGAAGTTGCTGCATGAAGAAATCTTCTAGGGAAGTGCGGGCGAGGTTCATTCCTAGTAGTTGGGCACCCATGAGGCGGAGACTACCGATAAACTCTTGGGGATCGCCTTGTAAGTAGCCGTACCAACATTCATCTTCAAATGCTAGATTGGGAACCCAGCGCTTGAGAACATCTAAATTGCCGCCGACGCCTTGGACTTGGTAGGTATCAGCAGTGCCTAAGAGTTCATCTAGAGAACCCACACAGATGAGTTCGCCTTGAGCCAAGATAGCAATGCGATCGCAAATTTGCTCGACTTCTGCCAACACATGGCTATTAAAGAAAATCGTCTTCCCTTGGGCTTGCAGTGAGAGAATAATTTCTCGCACCTGGTAACGTCCCGTAGGATCAAGCCCTGACATCGGCTCATCGAGAAATACTACTTCCGGGTCATTAATTAGCGCCTGCGCTATGCCAATTCGTTGCAGCATCCCTTTGGAATACTGGCGTAGCTGCTTTTTGCGAACCATCGTCGGGCTTAAACCAACTAATTCCAGCAAGAAGGGAATCCGCTGGCGTTGCACGGATGAGGGGAGATTAAATATTCCAGCAACAAATTTTAAAAACTCCCAGCCAGTCAGGTAGTCATAGAAGTAGGCGTTTTCTGGCAAATACCCGATGCGTTGCTTTACCTGGGGATTGCCCAGAGGTTGCCCCAGTAACAAGGCGCGTCCGGAGGTGGGGCGGACAATTCCTAGTAGAGTCTTGAGTAACGTCGTTTTCCCTGCACCATTAGGCCCTAATAAGCCAAAGGTTTCCCCTGGATACACTGTCAGCGTGCAGCTTTTTAGAGATTCAACTTTTTGACTTAGCCAAAAGCCAGTGCGATACACCTTCCTCAGTTCAGAAGTTTGTACTACAGGTGATTGGTTAGTGTATGGGACATCTTGCCCGCCTTCAAAAGGCAAATCAACGGTCGAATCCATGGCTTTTCAGTGCGACGCTAGCAACTAAATCTATTGATTCCCTATTTTGCCGAGTTTTCGCTCAGTTTGAAATTCCGTCAAAATGCCTGCTGCTAGATCTTAAGTTGAATGAGGACTCTACTGTGCAAGGGGTGAGACAACGATACACTAGGCGCAGGCGTGTCGTGGCAAAGGCAGAAGAGCATGAATCGCGAAAAAATTGTGGCAATTATTACTGGGGCAATTTCGATATTACTGGCGATCGCCTACCTAATTATTGTCCAGCTACTAGACTTCCGAGGTGAGATGTTACCAGCTCCGACTAGTCAGTTACCGTCGGGAGCCGAAGTCACAGTGGTACAGCTAGTTCCCACCAACTACCAACTAATAAAGCCTTGAGGTAGAGGATTTATTCGTTGTTGGTTGTTATAGAGTTACCGGAGAAGCTACCGCTACTGACAAAATTTTCGATTATGGCTTTAAATCGTCGCAATTTCCTGTTTCTTCTAGGTGCTACAACTACAGCAGCGTCATTGGGCTATTTTTCCAGTAAAGCTAGCGCACAGCCGTTACAACTACTGACTGGAGACGAAGAGAGTGAGGATAGCGAGGTATTCCAACTGCCGCCGCTACCTTATGAGTATGACGCCCTAGAACCCTACATTGATGCTGAGACAATGCGGTTCCACCACGACAAGCATCACGCAGGTTATACCAAAAAGCTGAATGCAGCTATCAATAAACACTCAGAACTCAAAAACATGAGTGCAGAAGACTTGCTGCGTCAGATTGCTCGTCTCCCTGAAGATATTCGCGCCACTATCCGCAATAACGGCGGTGGGTATGTCAACCACAAGATGTTTTGGGAAATCATGAGTCCTGATGGGGGAGGAGAACCAATCGGCGCGATCGCTACCGCCATCAACTCCAACTTTGGTAGCTTTGACAACTTCAAAGAACAATTTAACGCCGCCGGAAGTTCCCGATTTGGTAGTGGCTGGGCGTGGCTAGTGCTGAGTCGCGATGGCAAACTAAAGACGCTCAACACCCTTAATCAAGACAGTCCCTTGATGGAAGGTATGTATCCGATTATGGGGAACGATGTTTGGGAACACGCTTACTACCTCAAATACCGCAACGATCGCGGCGCATATCTCCAGCAATGGTGGAACGTCGTCAACTGGGAAGAAATTAACAGGCGCTTTGAGCAAGCTAGCGCTACAGTCTAGTTTATTAACGGCTGTTTCATTCTCAAGACGCCGACACCCGATTTTGTGTCCATGGGTGTTAACTTAAGCGGACATTCCTCAAACCTCTGAATTTTTCTCTCACCCTGGCTCCCCTTCCCGAAACTTGGGAGTCAGGGTTTCCCTATAAGGTTTAGGGAGCTGAAATTTTTACGGGGCGCTGTGTCTTTGGCTCATGGGAAAAATCGGTAGTCAAAAGATTATCAATTTAGAGGCGAAACCCCTCCATCTTTCGATTGATCATTACCTTTAGTGGTAACCATCACAAAGTAAGGTGTTAATCTTTTAGTAACGTCTTCCCAAGTTTTTCACTTTTGAGCCTCATGAGAGTCTTAGTAGCAGACACCAACCAAGCTTTGATAGAAAAATTAGTCCGGTATCTGACGCGGCACAACTATGTCGTTGATGTAGCCAATGACGGAAAAACCGCTTATACATGGGCAACACATTTACCCTATGATGTGATTTTGCTAAACTTAGACTTGCCAGAACTAGACGGATTTAGCTTCTGTCGAAAGCTGCGTCAAAATGACATCCCTAGTCCTATTCTCATTTTGAGTGCTTTAGGAGGAGTGAAGGACAAAGTCAAAGGTTTAGATGCTGGGGCAGATGATTTTGTTATTGAACCCATTGATTTGGAAGAAATAGCGGCTCGCATCCGGGCATTACTACGCCGGGCAAAGGTTTTAGCACCGCTAGTACTGGAGTATCAAAATCTTCTCCTTAACCCCGCAACCTGTGAAGTCAGGTATGAGGATAGTTTTTTGAACTTAACGGCGATAGAGTTTCGCTTGCTGCAGTTGTTTCTGAAAAACCGCGATCGCGTTTTTAGCAACACTACCATTCTCTCCCAACTCTGGAATGAGGCAGATGCTCCCCAAGAAGATACCGTAAGAGCGCATATTAAACGCTTACGCAAAAAATTGGATGAGGCTGGTGCGCCAAAACACCTAATTGAAACGGTTTATGGTTTAGGCTATCGCCTACAAAAAAAGTCTTAATGTCCTTAGACTTACCTCAAGGCAGGTGTAGCACTATACATCAGCAATCCTAGTATGTAGTTCTATCTGTGAGAGCAAAAAGTATGGAGAGTACGGACAATGTACTTAAGGTCGAGAGATTCCCACAAACTGACCTGATATCTCCCCTCAAAGATACATTGACTAGGGAAAACATTCTCAGTGAACAAACCTTTAAACGAGTTTTAACCTCTGGAAAAATCCGCAGAGAAGCCCTCCAAATGCGCTCAAAAGCGATAGAAATGCGTGCTAGAGCGGTACAAATGCGCGAGTTTTCCCAACACGTTTATAAGAATCTCGATAATTTAAAAAAGTCAGTTCTCCACATGGAGAGTTTAATGACTCCAAAATCGGCTAGCCCTTCCCAGCTCACATGGGGAGAGTTGCAGCTCGATACAGAAAGCTTTCAAGCTGCCTATAGCGGTAAAGCCCTAGCCTTGACGGCAAAGGAGTATCGTTTACTCCAGCTCTTTGTAGAACATGGTTACCGCGTGTTGAACCGCGAGCAGATTCTTCAGCATTTGTGGACTGACGAAACTGCCCCCAAAGAAGATACCGTTAAGGCACACATCAAGCATTTACGGAAGAAACTAAACGCTGTAGGCGCACCTAGTGACTTCATTGAAACCGTCTACGGCGTTGGTTATCGGCTCAAATAAATCCTAATTAGCTTTTTTAGAGTAGAACTCACAAAAAACTCACGTAGTCAGGTCAAAGTCACAACCCTTTCCCCTGCCAGAGAAAGTTTTTAGATGCATCTACATAAGTCCTTCCAGACCACTTCAGACTCCGGACTCGTTTCAGGTTAGGCTCCTAGGAGCTAGATACACCAGCAGGGAATGATTGTTTCTCTCCTACCCGTAGAGGCAATGCACAGCCCTTGCCCCTACCACTTAGAGTTTCCAAAAAATGCTTTATTGCGATAAATGAGAGAATATTAACTTTCCTTAACTTGTTTATCTGTCTTCCCGACTTTTTCACATTCTCCTTATAGCGTTAAAATATAGAGGCATTATAAAGCTCTCATAAAGTCTCTAATGTTGAACCTGACGCAGTGAGGTCGTGAACCAGCGTGAAAAGTACGGATGTTCAAGAACTGGTCAGTCGCTATGCAGCAGGAGAACGAAAGTTTCATCGCCTTAAGCTGATCGGTAAAGACCTGAGAGGAATAAATCTACATGGCGCAGACTTACGTGGTGCCAACTTGATTTGCGCCAACTTGAGCGGAACCAACTTGGATGAGGCAAATCTGAGTCAAGCAAACCTCACCCTCGCCAATCTCACAGGGGCAAACCTGAAAAAGGCAAATCTTTCTCAAGCAATTCTCAGAGCAACGGATCTCAGCCAAGCCAACTTAAGCGAAGCCAATCTGATTAATGCAGATTTGAAGCAGGCAAAGTTCACCAACACTAACCTGGATAAAGCCAATTTGAGTGAGTCAAGATTGGGGCGAACCGTTCTAAGTGCCTTAATCTTCCCTCAAGAAACGAGCGCTGCATTTAATTAATAATTTTGTTGGCTAGCTTCACCCCTACCTTCCTTTAAAAAAATATTGAATCAAACCCATAGATGCTGCTAGCCTGACCAAAGACAAAACAGCCAATAACATCAGGATTGAAGAACCATGACTCAACTCATTGATAATTTACCGGCTGAATCTCGACAAATTCTTTGCTGCTATTGCAACGGGACTACCCAAGTTCAAATTGTTCGCATTACCAATATTCCTCACTGGTATTTTGAGCGAGTCGTTTTCCCTCAGCAACGTCTCTTATTTAGTGCAGTACCAGAGGCAAAGCTGCAAATCTATACAACAGAAGCGGTTAGTGCAACTATAGGGGATAATATTTTGTGCGATCGCCTACAGGTTGAAGAAAAAGAATTAGTTCATCACTAAACTTCCCCCACTGCCGACAACAGCTAATCATTTTTACCCGCTACCCCGAAGCGGGTAAAACAAAGACACGCTTAATCCCCGCCCTTGGTGCAGAAGGAGCAGCTACACTACAGCGTCAGATGACAGAACAGAAGCTCGCAGAAGCGCAGAAGCTGCAAGCGAGCGACTCACTGTCAGTAGAAGTGCATTTCACCGGGGGCGATGAACAACGGCTGCAAGAGTGGCTGGGGACAAAATTGACTTATCGGCAGCAAAGTCAGGGAGATATTGGTTCCCGGATGGCAGATGCGTTTCAGCAGGCTTTCCAAGCGGGGATGGAGAGTGTGGTGCTAATTGGGATAGATTGCCCAGACTTGGATGCAGAGTTGCTAGGGAAAGCCTTCCAGCTACTGCATCAACATGACTTGGTGCTAGGGCCAGCCGCAGATGGTGGGTATTATTTAATTGGGCTAAAACAGTTATTTCCGGAACTCTTTAGCGGGATTGCCTGGAGTACGGCTGCGGTTTTTCCAAAAACAGTGGAGATTGCTCAAAACTTGGCGTTAGGAGTTGCTTATCTTCCCCAACTGCGGGATATTGACCGTCCGGAGGATTTGGCAGATTGGGAGTCTGGTAAACTTTAAGTCGTCTCTCAGCTTTGACTCAGCTAAATCTCGTATTTTATAAGCTGATCCACTTTTCCCAGCGGCATGAACGCACCAACTATCTCAATTATCCTTCCGGTTCTGAACGAAGCCGCAGTGATTGAGGCAAGCTTAAATCAGCTTCAGGATGTGCCAGCAGTGGAGGTGATTGTTGTTGATGGGGGAAGTCAGGATGATACAGTTGCGATCGCCCAATCCTTCGGAGCGAAAGTCCTGACGACGGCTGCTGTTGGGCGTGCCTATCAAATGAATGCTGGAGTCTGTGCTGCCTCTGGGGACATTCTGCTATTTTTGCACGCAGATACTCGCCTTCCGGCTGAATTTGACCGCTTAGTGCGCCAAGCTTTACAAACACCGGGAACCGTTGCGGGGGCTTTTGAGTTAAAAATTGACGCCAACCTGCGAGGGCTGCGGTTGCTAGAGAAATTGGTAAATTGGCGATCGCATTTTCTTTCCCTACCCTACGGAGATCAAGCCATCTTCCTCAAAGCCACCACCTTTCAAGACTTAGGCGGCTTTCCCAATTTGCCGATTATGGAAGATTTTGAACTGATCCGACACCTGAAACACCAAGGACGCATCGCCATCATCTCAACCCCCGTCCTCACCTCAGGACGCCGCTGGCAAAAGTTAGGAGTCTTGAAAACAACTCTGATTAATCAGCTAATTATTGCTAGTTATTTGTTAGGTATTTCTCCCACAAAATTGAGACGCTGGTACAGTGCAGCCGGGAAGTAGGGAAGAATAGACCTCTTGCATAAGTCGAATAGACCCCCCTTAATCCCCCCTTAGTAAGGGGGGAGACTTGAAATCTTGCCCCCTCCCCATACTAAGGGGAGGGTTGGGGAGGGGTCTGGTACATTTTTGCAAGAGGTCTAATGTAGAAACCATGTCGCGTCTGGAAACGGAGGCGATCGTTTTTTAATAAACCACAGAGACACAGAGGGCACGGAGGTAAGAGAAGGAGAGGGAGATGAGGTGATGTGATAACCCCTAACCCAAGCACCCTAGCCTCCGACAACGGCTTCACCCTTCATCCTTCACCCTTCATCCTTCACCCTTCATCCTTCACCCTTCATCCTTCACCCTTCACACTTCATTCCTGTCCTTGAGACTGTCGAGCAATCCGTCGAGCTTGCCAACTGGTGTAACCGAGCAACAAGGTTGCCCCAATTGCGTAAGCACCGCCACTAGGAAGACCGGAAAAGGCTAGGGCTAGACTACCTACCCAGAAGGTTAGGGCGTAAATAAATAGAACCGTCAAACGTTGGGAGAGTCCGGCTTTGAGCAAGCGGTGATGTAAATGACGTTTATCCGCAACAAAGGGCGACTTTCCTTGACTCAGGCGGGAGACAATCACCGCTGACATATCCAAAATTGGCACGGCTAAGATTAGGTAAGGCAGCAGTACTGCTGTGACGGCGGTACTTTTCACTAAACCAATGACGCCAACCCCGGCTAGGGTGAATCCCATAAAATACGCGCCGCCATCTCCCATAAAGATTTGAGCCGGGTTGAAGTTGTAGCGCAAAAAGCCCAAAGCCCCTCCCGCTAGTGCCGCAGCAAATACGGCGGCGGCGGGTTGCTGCATAAATAGCGTCACAATCAGCATGACAATAGCGGCAATTCCTGACACTCCGGCAGCTAACCCATCCAACCCATCAATCCAGTTGATGGCGTTTGCCATTCCCACCAACCAAATCACCGTGATTGGCAGGCTCAACCAACTCATTTGCACCAGTCCGTCAAAGGGAATGGAGATGAAATCAATACGGACGCCAACCCACCAAGCCACTCCAGCAACGCTGCTTTGCATCAATAGTCTGGCGATGGGGGAGAGGTTGAACAGATCATCAGCTAAACCGATGAGAAAAAATGCTAGCCCTCCCAAAGCTACGCCTAAAACTTCCCACTCTTGATGTTGTGGTAAAAGACGAAATCCTCCCGTCCACCACACAATTGCGAGCGCGGTTAAAGTTCCTATAAAAATGGAAACTCCACCTAAACGCACCATTGGGCGCTGGTGGATTTTTCGTTCTTCGGGTCGATCGACTTGTCCACTTCTCAGACCAATTGTTCTCACTACTGGTGTACTCCAGAGAACAACGACCATCGAGACAAGAAAGGCAATCAGATGGTACAGCTGGGCAGGCATCACCAAAAGCACAGAGTGAGACATCATCGCAGAGTCTACTATATTTATGACTCACTACGGTGATTTTGTTAACACAAATGCCTGCCATGTCAGCTTTAGACAACAGAACTTAAACTAATGCGGGTAGGGGAATCCGTAAATGAGGATAGAGTGGGAAGCGATCGCACAATGCCGCTACCCGTTGCTGACACTGACTAGCGACTGCCTCATCTTCAGGATTTAGCAGGCGATCGGCAATGATGTTAGCAATTTCCTCAAATTCCGCTACTTTCAGACCCCTCGTAGTCATCGCGGGAGAACCCAGACGCAAGCCACTAGTAACAAAAGGCGACTCTGGATCGAAAGGCACAGTATTTTTGTTAGCCGTGATATTGACACCGCTAACTAACTGGTCTGCCCGTTTCCCCGTCATCCCAATGCCGCGCAAATCAACCAGCACTAAATGATTGTCTGTACCATTCGACACCGTCTTTAAGCCCCGCTGACTCAACTGAGCTGCCAGCGCCTTGGCATTCTCAATTACTTGCCCGGAATAGGCTTTAAACTCCGGCGTTAAAGCTTCACCAAATGCCACTGCCTTCGCCGCGATCGCATGCTCCAAAGGGCCACCTTGATTGCCAGGGAAGACGCCTTTATCAAACTTCTTACCCAACTCTGCATCGCGGGTAAGAATCAAACCGCCTCTTGGCCCCCGCAGCGTTTTGTGGGTTGTTGTCGTCACCACATCACAATGAGGAATCGGGTTAGGGTGATGACCTGTCACCACCAAACCTGCAATGTGAGCAATATCTGCTAATAGATAAGCCCCGACTTCATCCGCAATTTCTCTAAACTTCTCAAAGTCAATCACACGCGAATAGGCAGAGTAGCCGCAGATAATCAGCTTCGGACGCTCTTTGAGGGCTAGTTCCCGAATCGCATCAAAGTCCAGTTGCTCAGTTTCTTTGTTGACACCGTATTGAACAACCTTGAACCACTTCCCGGAGACATTAACCGGGGAACCATGAGTTAGGTGTCCGCCGTGGGACAAGTCCATCCCCATAATCGTGTCACCTGGCTCTAGGAGTGCCAAAAATACCGCAAAATTCGCCTGAGCGCCGGAATGAGGCTGGACATTGGCATGAGCGGCTCCAAAAAGCTGCTTGGCGCGGTCAATCGCTAGCTGTTCTACTTTATCGACAAACTCACAACCGCCGTAGTAACGCTTTCCGGGTAAACCTTCCGCGTACTTATTAGTTAAAACCGACCCTTGAGCAGCAAGAACAGCGGCTGAAGTAAAGTTTTCACTGGCAATCAACTCTAAATGGTCGCGTTGGCGTTGAAGTTCCTGGCTGATTGCCTCAGCGATCGCTGGGTCAGTTTGAGCGAGAAAATCTAAGTTAGTCTGCGTCACAGTAAATCAATCCCTATATCGTCAGTAAACAAGTTTGGTGATGTTATACCCCCACGAGCTATCGATGGCATAACACTGGCACTTCCCCAAATCATTTATGGTAACGCTGTTTGCTCCTTTAGCAGAGTCCTGAGTCCTGAGTCCTGAGTGGGAAGAAAGTATAAAGGGTGAAGTGTGAAGGGTGAAGTATGAAGGGTGAAGTATGAAATAGGCGATTGGAGTAATGGCTAATCGTCATCAATTTTTCTCTTCCTCGCTCCCCTGCTTTCCTGCTCCCCTGCTCCCCTGCTCCCCTGCTCCCCTGCTCCCCATCTCCCCTACTCTTTAACCTAAACACCCATAATCAACACTTCATTACTCAGCACTCACCGACTCACCGACTTAGCACTCAATATTCCCCATTAAGGTGTGTGTTAGTTTACCGCTTCTGACTAAGGCTTAATTTAAGATTGACTTAGAGGTATAAGGAATCACGGGAGGTGTGAGATGTTGGTTATTCTCACGGACGAGCAGATACTTTCCCCTCAACAAGTTTGTCAAAGTTGTTTGCTTGCCGATCGCAGCGGTCAACCGCGTTGGCGTCAAGGGAAGCTTGGCTGTGGTCATTTGGTTCGTAAGCTCACAGAAAATCAACCGGAACAGTATGAGTGTGAAATGGGGTTCCGAGTTGCCTATGTAGAATAACGGTCATCGTGTCAGGAAGTATCTGGGTGTGGAAAGCCTATCTAGGGCTAACTTAGGCGTGAGACAGCAACTACGCTAGGATTGAGGAAAGACCAATCCCCATAAAATCAGCTTATTTCAAAGGAGATCACACAATGACTTGGCGTGGGTCAACATCCGTAAAAGACCGAATTTTCGCTTCTCTTCCTTATTTACTACCCTTAGTTTCTGTCCTTCCCTTTGGTACTTTTCTCT
This sequence comes from Kastovskya adunca ATA6-11-RM4, assembly GCA_019359445.1. Lineage (GTDB taxonomy): Bacteria > Cyanobacteriota > Cyanobacteriia > Cyanobacteriales > Coleofasciculaceae > Kastovskya > Kastovskya adunca. Next base: position 28,711 of record JAHHHJ010000008.1, read on the forward strand.
TCAGACAATTTCCTGCGATCACGGTTTTGTTGATCCCTTTGCAACCGATAATTGCAATTTACAGTCTTCCTTTTGTAGGACTGGCGGTTTTTTTCCTCTTATTTTTATTAGTAGTAAGAAACGAAAATATTGCTCATTTTATTCGTTTCAATGCAATGCAGGCAATCCTATTAGACATTCTTTTAGTTTTGTTCAACCTGCTTTTACCAATTTTGCTCCGAGGCTTAGGCGTAAATTTACTCACCGAAACCTTGTTCAATATCATCTTTTTGGGAACAGTTACTGCCTGCGTCTACTCAGTTGTCCAGTCTCTGTTGGGACGCTATGCGGAAATTCCGACTCTTTCCGAGGCAGTTTATACGCAAGTCCGCTAAGGTCAGCATTTTTGAAAAGGTAGATGGCAAAAAGATAGGTCTTTGCGCCTGATAGTTAGCTGGTTTTTATGGGAGGGCGGACAATAACGGTGTTCTCTAGTTGACCGATACCCTCAATTTCAATGCGGACGCGATCGCCAACCTGCATTGAGCCGACTCCTTGGGGTGTCCCTGTAAGGATTACGTCACCCGGAAGCAATGTCATGACTTGAGAAATGTAGGACACCAAAACTTCTGGCGGAAACACCATCTGATTAATCAAGGCGGACTGTACAGGCTCCCGTTGATCGTTCAAGAAAGTCTGCAATCTTGCCCCAGCACTGATTTCTCGGACAATCCAAGGGCCAAGGGGACAAAAGGTATCAAAGCTCTTGGCTCTTGTCCACTGACCGTCCTTTCTTTGTAAATCACGGGCAGTGACATCATTAGCAATTGTGTAGCCCCAGATCTTATTTTGGGCTTGTTGTGGCGTACAGTCGCAGGCACGCTCGCCAATCACCAGCGCCAACTCTCCTTCGTAGTCTACGTGTTGCGACTGCGGCGGATACTTGATTTCTCGTCCATCCGCAATCACAGCCGTCGGCGGTTTGAGGAAAATCAGCGGTTCTTCGGGGACGGGCGTTCCCATTTCAGCCGCATGATCCGAATAGTTTTTCCCCACCGCAATGATTTTGGAGGGGGCACAGGGAGCCAGCAGTTGATACTCATCTGGCCCCAGTTCCAAGTCAGTAGATTGTCCGAGTAACCAAGGTGGTGCGTCTAGCACTTGGATATTGCGGCTCAGTTGTAACAAACCGTAGTATGTTTGTCCTTTAGTCGTTTTAATTCGGACGTAGCGCTGTGCCATAGCGTTGTATTAGTTCCTTCAGTTCGTAGATCAATCATTGGTTGAAGTGTGTGAGGAGATAGATTAACCCTGATCGCTAGCTAGAATTAATAGCAGAAAGTAGTAAGATTTTAAGTCCTTGCTTCTTGAAGAATGGATGAAGAGGCACCCTTTGATGGGTGTTGCTCATCAGCCAGGAAGGAGCCAAGTTGTCCAAAAGGAGATTAACACCTGTGAACCAAAGTTACGAAATGATGTACATCCTGCGCCCAGATTTGGGAGAAGAGCAGGTAGATAACGCGATCGCTAGATACAAAAATCTGCTGCAAGAGCAAGGTGGCGATCAAATCGACATCCAACATCGCGGCAAACGTCGCCTTGCCTACGAAATTGATCGATTCCGTGAAGGAATTTACGTTCAAATGAACTACCAAGCTCCCGGCACCCACGTCGCCGTCATTGAGCGGACGATGCGCCTGAGCGAGGAAGTTATTCGCTACCTTACCCTCCGGGTCGAAGCTCCAACAGAAGGCGAGGAAGAAGCCCCAGTCGCAGCCCGGGCCGAAACCCCATCAGTCCCAGCTCCAATCCCAACCCGGATTGAGACAACTCCAACCGAGCCAGTTGCAACTGAGCCAGAAGCAACTGAATCAGCCTCAACCGAGGAGCCAGAAGCAACTGAGCCAGAAGCAACTGAATCAGCTTCAACCGAGCCAGCGGCAACCGAGGCTTAAGCTTTTTGTCAGTAGTCAGTAGTCAGTAGTCAATAGTCTTTTGTTGTTAGGACTATTGTTATTGCTCAATGACAAAACCCAGAAAGGCAGATTAAGGCAAACTAGCGGCAAAATCCCTGAGTAGAAACAGTTGGCACCAGTCAACTGTTTTTGCTTATCTAAGTAAAGGCTGACAGTTCCTAGCGAGCTTGCCCATAGCCAGTCCCGGTTCTAGAACTGATGGGGTGATGAGGGGATGGGGAGCCGGGGTGCAGGGGTGCAGAGGAGCGAGGGAGAGAAAAATTGACGACGATTAGCCATTACTCCAATCGCCTATTTCATACTTCATACTTCACCCTTCATACTTCATACTTCACTAAGCGCCTCCGGCAACGGCTTCGCCAAACATACTTTCTTCCCACTCAGGACTCAGGACTCAGGACTCAGGACTCTGCCTTCCTCCTCCAAATCCCCAGCTAATCCTGACTCAGTCAGCGATCGCTAGAAAAGAAAAATAGCCATCCTACCAAACCGATGACACCCATTTTTGAGGTTGGTGGTGGTAACCTTGCCTGCATCTGTTGCCCTTTCATCTACCAGCAAGATCGTGATAGACACTGCCGCCGCTCAAGTTTCTAGCTGGAATCGGCAAACTTACCAACGATTGAAACTTTCCCTGACTCTAGGGTTGCGTCGCCAGATCTTTGTGGCGGTGTGCGATGACTTGAGCCTGCGAAATCGCCTTGCAGGTAAATTACACGCTGAGTTAGGCGCACTTGCCGCCAAAACCCCGGCAGAAACCAATAGCTATCCCCGATTAGTCAGCCTGAACTTAAACCTGCGTAACCCTAATCCCCTGGCTCAAATTACTCAGTGGTTAGCCCAGCAGGGGAAAGGGAAAGCAGATCCTTTGACATTTAGCTTTCAGATTGTGGGAGTGGAGCGCTTAACGCGACAACCTCCCGTCGTCCAGAGAGAATTTTTGCGCCATCTCCAGGCAATCGAAGCTAACTTACCGCGCCTGGAATCGACTTTGTTGCTTTGGCTGCCGCGCCCTTGGTTTAATACCATCCAGCAGTCTGTACCTGAATTTTGGCGCTGGCATACGGGCGTCTTTGAGTTTGAAGGTGAGCCGACCCCTGTACCTCCGGCAAGGATGCAAAGCCCAGAAGCATCTCACGCCCCCGTGAAAGTTGCCGCGCCTGCCAAGGAAAGCTTACAGGTTGTTCAAAAGCCTGTCTCCCCGAAGACAACAGCAGCCAATCAAGAAAAACCACTTCAGCAAGATTCACCACCCAGCGTGGTGCCCAACGGGAAGTCAGCCTCCCCAACCAACGGTTCCTCTTCAACTTTATTGCCTGCTGAAACTCCTACTGCTGCTGACTCGCAACTCGATGAGTCCAGCCAGGATGTAGAAACAACTGAACCGATTTCTCCTCAATCCCAAGCTGATGTTTACCTGCAACTAGGGAATCACTACCGCTACATCATTGAACAGGGCGATGTCTCGGCAGAGAACTTGATGCTGGCAATCCAGGCTTACGAGCAGGCGCTGCAATGGCTGGATGCTGATTTGGCGGTGGTATCAGATATCTTGAACGATCTGGGCAACCTCTACTGGATGATCTCTCGCCTTCCGAGTAGTGGAGAGCAGGCACTACCTTATCTGGAGCAAGGGATTCAAGCCTATCAGATAGCTTTGTCGCGACTAACGGCGGAAAATGCCCCGCAAACCTTCGCAATGATTCAAAACAACCTAGGAGCCGCCTATGGGGATTTAGCTCGCTACAAAGACCCTGTGGAGAGCTTACAGCTATCTATTCGGGCTTATACAGAAGCCTTGCGTTATCGCTCAGCAGAAACGGAACCCCTCAAGTATGCCTCCACGCAGAATAACTTAGGCACAGCCCATTGGCATCTGGCACAGCAACACGCACCCGTTCAGAATTTACGTGCGGCGATCGCGTCTTATACAGAAGCCCTGGCTCAGTACGACTGCACCAAAGAACCGCTCAACTGGGCAATGATTCAAAACAACATCGGGACGGCATACTGGAATCTGGCTCAGTACGAACAACCTGAAAAGTGGTTGCAACTGGCGATCGCTACCTACACGGATGCCTTGAAATATCGCACTCCCGAAGCGACTCCTGCCGCCTGTGCCGCTACGCAGAATAACTTAGGAACGGCATACTGGCATCTTGCCGACCGCTTCCCCGACGAACCACAGCCAAGGGCAGAATATTTACAGCTATCCATTGGCATCTATGAAAAAGCACTAGCGATCGCGCACCAACTCCGCAGCCAAACCCCACCTGTTGCCGTCAACTTTGATGTTTTCGCCACCCACAATAATCTCGGATTAGCCTACTATCAGCTAGCAACTGAGCCACGATTTTCTCTCCCCCAAGGCACAAAATCTGCTCACCTTGAAGCCGCACTGCACCAGCATTTGCAGGCATTGCAAGGTTCTGTTGGCAAAACAGACAGCTATCAAAGCGCCCTCAGTTACATCGTCAAAACAATCCGTGCCTTCTATCACGAATGCGGCATGCCAGGACAAAATCTCGCCCTTTCCAAAATTCCTGGTCAACTGTTACCAGAGATTTTACCCAGGCTGTGAGGACAGAGTGCTGAGTGCTGAGTCGGGGAGGAAGGGTGAAGTATGAAGGGTGAAGTATGAAGTATGAAATAGGCGATTGGAGTGATGGCTAATCGTCGTCAATTTTTCTCTCCCCTGCTCCCCCTTTCCCTTCAACAAGAGGGGAGTATGTCAAAATAAGATTAAAAAGTAATGCTCAAGCGTTTTTTGGTACATTCAGACTTGAGCTATATGAAAACTTTTTCTTTTAACTCCTTAAGAACTAAAAATTAAGAACTTTTCGTAGTCCCTAACCCCTACCTCTCAGTTGCGTGAACGTTCCCTCAACCTTTTCCCAGACTGATCTAAGTACTCTCTTTCCGTTTGAGCTAGATCCTTTTCAAAAACAAGCGATCGCTGCCTTGAATGCGGATCGTTCTGTGGTGGTTTGTGCGCCTACGGGTTCTGGGAAAACCTTGCTTGGAGAATACGTCATTTATCGCGCTTTGGCACAAGGTGGGCGAGTCTTTTACACCACCCCCCTGAAAGCGTTATCGAACCAAAAGTTGCGTGACTTTCGCCAACTGTTTGGGATGGAAAATGTGGGGTTACTCACGGGGGATATTTCGATTAACCGGGATGCTTCGGTGGTGGTGATGACCACGGAAATCTTCCGCAATATGCTTTACGGGACGCCGATTGGGGAAGTTGGGACTTCGTTGATTGGGGTTGAAGCGGTGGTGCTGGATGAGTGTCACTATATGAATGACCGACAGCGAGGGACGGTTTGGGAAGAATCGATCATTTATTGCCCGCCAGAAGTCCAGCTTTTGGCACTTTCTGCAACCATTGCTAATAGCGGTCAGCTTACGGATTGGCTAAATCTGGTGCATGGCTCAACGGAGCTGATTTACTCAAATTTTCGACCTGTACCGTTACAGTTTTACTTTGGCAACACTAGGGGATTGTTTCCCTTACTGGATAAAGAGCAGGAAAAAATTAACCCTCGTCTTGTTCCCAACAAGCGCAAGGGAGGTAAGAAACCAAGCGGGCGTCCCGAAAGCCCGGAGATTACCTTCGTTGTCACTCAACTGCAACAGCGGGATATGCTTCCGGCGATTTACTTTATCTTCAGTCGTCGGGGTTGCGATCGCGCGGTGACAGAGATGGAGTCTCTGTCGCTGGTGAATGAGGAGGAAACGCGATCGCTGAAAACCATCATTGATAAATTTTTGGCGAAAAATCCGGAAGCAGGGCGTGCGGGACAGATCGAACCCCTGTATCGCGGTATTGCAGCTCATCATGCCGGAATTTTACCTGCTTGGAAGGGATTGGTAGAAGAACTGTTTCAGATGGGCTTGGTGAAGGTGGTGTTTGCCACAGAAACCTTGGCGGCGGGGATCAATATGCCAGCGCGAACCACGGTCATTTCCACCCTTTCCAAGCGGACTGACCGGGGACACCGCCTGTTAACGCCCTCGGAATTTTTGCAAATGGCAGGTCGTGCTGGACGACGGGGGATGGATGCGACGGGTTATGTTGTGACGTTGCAGACTCCTTTTGAAGGGGCAAAGGAAGGGGCGTACCTGGCAACAACAGAACCCGATCCATTAGTTAGCCAGTTTACCCCCAGCTACGGTATGGTGCTGAACTTGCTGCAAACTCACACCCTCTCAGAAGCGAAAGATTTGGTCGAACGCAGCTTTGCTCAATATCTGGCGACGCTGTACCTAAAACCGCAGCAACTGGCGATTACTGAGCTGACGACGGAACTGACGAGACTAGATATTCAACTGGCTCCGATAAACCGGGACGCGATCGCCAGTTACGAAAAACTTAAAGAGCGCCTCAAAGAAGAACGCCGACTGCTCAAGACGCTGCAAACTCAAGCAGATGAGACGCGGATAAATGAAGTGGCTCAGATGCTACCAGATGTGACGGAGGGAGAAATTCTCTGTCTCAAGGGCAAGTATGTATCTGTCCCTTCGCCAGTGGCGACGATGTTGGTCAAAAAAGAAAAGGGACGGGGTCAGTCGCCTTATCTAGTCTGCGTGAGCGCCGAAAATCGTTGGTATGTCGCCACAACAGCGGATGTAGTAGGCTTGCAGGGTCACTTAAATGTGCCAAACCTAGGGGCGGTGCAGCCACCAGGGGAACTGATGCTCAGACCCGGTCAAGTCCGACGAGGGACAGAAGAGACGCAGGCGATCGCCTCTTTGGTACCTGCTACCACAAAACTCCCGGTAGCTCCAGAAGTAGTCGCGCAGCAGGAAGTAGTCGATCGAGTCAAAGCCGAACTCGAAGCTCATCCCCTCAAGCAGTTTGGCAATCCCAGCACCTTACTAAAACGCCAAAGACGACGCCTCGCTCTGCTAGAAGAAATCAACGAACGTCAAGCGGAGTTTCGAGAGCACTCTAGTCAAAATTGGCAAGAATTCCTGAATTTAATCGAAATTCTTCGAGCCTTTGGCTGTCTGGAGGATCTCACCCCCACCCCCCTAGGACAAGCCGCAGCAGCGTTGCGGGGAGACAACGAATTGTGGCTGGGTTTAGCCTTTATGTCTGGAGAATTGGACTTGTTAGACCCCCACCACCTGGCCGCGACGGCTTGCGCTTTAGTAACGGAAACCCCTCGACCAGATAGTTGGACAAACTACGCTCCTAGCAATAGTGTTTTGGAAGCTTTGTCGGCATTAAAAAGCACGCGGCGACAACTGTTTCAGGTGCAACGTCGCTATCAGGTTGCTCTCCCAGTCTGGCTAGAGACTGATTTGATTGGGATAGTTGAACAGTGGGCGTTGGGCGTTGAGTGGACAGAACTCTGTGAAAACACCAGTTTAGACGAAGGCGATATCGTCCGGATGCTGCGGCGAACGGTAGATATTCTTTCGCAAATTCCCTACATACCAAATGTCACAAAAAACTTACACAACAATACTCTGCGTGCGATTCAGCTCATCGATCGTTTCCCGGTGAATGAAAGTGTTAGCTGATTTGAGATACTAATCCCCGGTGTTCCTCGGTGGTTTCTTTGGGGAGTTCCGGGCTGGGGCGATCGCAAAATAGATACTGATTCACCAAAAAGCCGAAAACCGACCTCACTTCTAACTGTTGTGCTATATGGGGTTTGACAATCTCTTGGTGCGCTGCGGGTAATAGGCTCCAATGCAGCGTTGGTTTGAGATGATGAATCGTGTGGTAGCCGTTGTTAAAGAAAAACCAGTTAGCCAAGGCTCCAGTGAAGTTGCGGGAGTTGTTAAACCGAGAGGTAGGATCGCAACTTTCGTGTTGAATCAAATTGACGCCCAGCATCAAAAAAATACCGATTATCCAAGGTATACCGACAAACATTAACGCCTTGAAGGGAGCGATCGCTAACAGCAATACTACAAAAATTTTTAAAGCCAGCTTTTCTACAGGTAAGCTTTGCTCTAGGTACGACGGTAAACTGGGGACATTGTCTCTGCAAGTTCCTCCAGCCGCATTCTTCAGCATTCTGCCAACATACCGATACAGGCGCACCAACCCAATCCCGCTCCCCGCAAGTTCTGGGCGACTCCAATCTTCAGCACCACCGTGACTAGCATGATGATTGTAGTTGTGAGGAATGACGATTTGAGTAGCGGTATGTCCCATCGCCGGAGTCAGCACAATGTTAAAAAGCTGATTTGTCCAACGTTGCTGGAACATGGCGTGATGCATATGGTTGTGTGTAATCACCCCTACACAAAAGCAAAACAAACTGCTCAGCAATATCCAAAAACAAGCAAAAATTAGTGGAATCTGCCAAAACAAGGGCAATAGCAACAAACTATAAGTAATCGCGACAAACGCGATCGCACGCCAATCAGAGGCGTATTTTAGCCTTAGTATCATTAAATTAGGAAGCAAGAATGCTTTAACTTATCCTTAGGCATCCATCTTCTAAACTGCACAATGAGATTAGTTAAGTTGCAGTTGCACTTGTCTTAGTGTCACATCAGTCTTAACGGGCAAAATGTAATTTACAACGACCTTGTGAAACTAAGTTCAGCACCATTCATTGCAGAAACGGAATACCAATGAAGGTCACAGTCAATGATTATCTGATGCGATGGAATTCCAAATAAGCCATAGACTTCGGCTTTGCCTTCGTAAGGATAGCGACAAGCTACAGGTAACTTCTTACTATTGCTAAAAGTAGTCTTTATAGGCTTCAATTCCACGATTTTTACGCCCGTACAAGTCAAGGCTGCTAGTTGCGAACAGAGTCCATGCCCAATCATCCAAAGCACTTGCTCAGCATACTCGACGGCTTGAGATTCTCCGCCAGCAAGCTTTTCAATATCATTTTGAATGAAGAAGCGCGGCACTATCCGAGCAAGAATGGAGAAAATTACTAAGCCTATAATAAAAAACTTGATAGAGAATTTAAATGGCGTCATCTACTATAGACCGTTTATACCACTTCTTAATGATAACGTGAGTTTCAGATAGGGTTTGATACGTTTCAGCGTACTCCCCTTTTCTTATCCAGAACTCACGTTACCTAGGCTTCATTCTCCCGATATTTGAAAAAATACCGTCCTTGTCCTAGGGCCATCCAACTCAAAAAATAGAACAGATTGATAAGTTCCTAACATCATTTTTCCCTCCACAAGCGGGATCACTTCACTGCTACTCAGCATCATCGCCATGAGGTGAGCATGAGCATTCATCGGTTCATCCTCAGGAATATCACCTCTTAAGTGAAGGTCGTTATGTAGATAGGGTTCAGATTCAGGTGCTAATTTTCTTAAATATATCTTGACATCTTCTAACAACCTTTCTTCATTTTCATTAATTGTCAAAGCTGTAGTTGTGTGTCGAGAAAATACTAAAACTTGTCCATTTTTAATGGAGGTTGAGGCAATAAGTTCTTTAAGTTGAGGAGTAATGTTATAAATACCAATTCCTTTGTCAGTTTTTACCTCAATTACCTGATTAATAATCGGCATTCCTTCACCTACTAAATTACTTGCTTAGGGCACTGACATAACAGGGCGTCATCAGTCTAAGGAAGTGTCTACTACAAACCCAGAAATCAGTGCCATTCTGTTTAAAATACTTTCCCTCAATTATCCCCATTTAAAATCATTTGCAAACCCCCGACTAATCGCTCAATGCCTTCTGCTGCTGTATCTTTTTGCAAGGCACCGTAAGCAACTCGTAGATAGCATCCATTCTCCATCCCAAAGGTTGTACCAGGCATCACGGCTACCTGATGTTCGCAGATTAATTGCTTCACCAACTCAAACGCATCAAGTTGGGTATGAACCTTCAAGAAAAGATAGAATGCACCATCAGCAGGCGCAACTGTACACACATCTAGGCGCTTCAAGCTGTCTAGAAACAACTGTCGCACAGACGCGATCGCCTCAATCTTCTGTTTGCAGTAGTCCCTTCCTGCTTGCAATGCCCCTAAAGCCGCATACTGGGAGACGACTGGAGGACAAATCAAAATCGTATCCTGAATTTTCTTGATCGCACCCAGCAAGTGTTCCGGGATCACCATATACCCGATGCGCCAACTGGCAAAGCCATAGGCTTTGGAAAGGGAATAAAGGGAAATGGTATGGGCGCTACTTCCGGAAAACGCTCCTGGCGAAATGTGCTTTGCTCCGTTGTAGGTAAAGTACTCATACGCCTCATCGCTAATATGATAAATTCCGCGATCGCCACAAATTTGATTGACTTCCCGCAAGGCGTCCTCTGAATACACTACCCCCGTGGGATTATTGGGGGAAATCGTCACCACGGCTCGTGTTTTTTCCGTAATCGCTTGGGCGATCGCTTCAGGACGTAGCTGGTAGTTTTCATCAGTTTCTACGATCACTGGGCGACAACTTGCCATCGCGATCGCCATTTCGTGGTTGAAATAATAAGGCGTCTGAATAATAATCTCGTCACCGGGAGAGGTAATAGCGAGAATCGCATTCACAAACCCCATATTGCTACCTGCGGTGACGACAACGCAGTTTTGCCGATTGATCTCAATGCCGTTATCCGTTTGCAGTTTTGCCTCAATTGCCTCTAGCAAGGGGGAAATCCCCTGGACGGATTGATATTTGTGATTTTCTGCATCAGCGAGGAATTTTTGCAAAAACGCGATCGCCTCTGGTGGTGGAGCGTAATAAACAATCCCTTGTCCCAAAGAAACCGCTTCAGGGTGGCGACGAATCAGTTCGCCAACAATGGGAATCAGCGGCGACTGCACCGCCTGCATACGAGAAGTTAGAGTTGACATCGGCTAACAAGTGAAGAATGAAGGTCTCGACCGAACGGATGAAGTATAAAGGATGAAAAGTTTACTCGCTACGGCTTAAGGTTTACTAAAAGTGAAAATTGAGCAGAAAATTTCCTCCTTAATACCTCATCCTGGCTGTAGCTTCAGACTATACTGAATCTGAAAGCAGGCGACAACCCTAGGCGTGAGCTGCTGTTATTGCTCAAAAAGTCCCGAATACAGGACGAAATGTATTAATCGATACTTAGATCAAAATTGAATATCTGCGGTTGAATGTAAGTAAGAGCAATAAACGTTTAGATAAGTAAAGTTTTCCCCAAAACTTCTGTTTTCAGCTTGAGGGAAACGGTATTTTCAGTAATCGATAAGTGGACGATAGGAATACCAGTGTCACTTTTCATTGACAACGATTGTAAAACCGACGATCAGCAGCAACTGCGTAATGCCATTGTTGTCGCACTGCTGGTTGTAGTATTTATTACCGCTGCTGGAGTAATTATTTTTTGGGAACGCCAGGTTCAACCTCTGGACTTGGCTTTGCTTTTCGGGATGTATACCCTGAATATCTTTGGCATCGGTTTGGGATATCATCGACTGTTTAGCCATGCTGCTTTTCAGACGAGAGCATGGCTGCGGGCATTACTGGCGATCGCTGCCTGCATGACCTTCCAGGGAACCGTTACCAGCTGGGTGAGCCACCATCGCGCTCATCACCGTTATGCAGACAAAGACGGAGACGTTCATTCTCCCAATCTGCACGGCAAAGGATTTTGGGGAAAAATTTTAGGACTGTGGCACGTCCATCTCGGCTGGCTTAATAAAGTCAATTGGACGCCCCCCTTCCCTTACGTCTCTGACCTCCTTAGCGATCGCGTTGTGCAAACCGTCGATCGCCTCTACTTTCTCTGGGTAATACTTTCCCTGCTAATCCCTACTATTGTTGGGGGAACCTTAACCCATTCCTGGGAAGGAGCACTCAGAGGCTTTCTCTGGGGGGGGATCATCCGGATTGTTCTCGTTCATCAAGTCACCTACAGTGTCAACTCCATTTGTCACCTTTGGGGAAAACGCCGATTTGCTACTGATGATCAGAGTACCAACAGCCTGCTACTTGCCTTGATTAGCTTCGGAGAAGGATGGCATCACAACCACCATGCTTTCCCGAATTCCGCCAAAGCGGGGCTAATGTGGTGGGAAATTGACCTGAGTTGGCTCTGCATCATGGCTTTAGAGCGTTTAGGGCTAGTTTGGAATGTCAAAGCTCCCACCCAAAAACAAATTGAACTCAAAAGAAGCTAGGGCGGTTAATTTAGAACCTTATAGCAACTAAAAGGTTGTAAAATTCGCTGATTCTCTCTATTCTGGGTTCTCTGTCTCTGTTGTGGTTCGTTTCGCACACTGGATTAACTATGTCCTACTCCACTCTTCCTCCCAGCATCAAAGCCGTCTTGAGTGAAATGTTGTCTCCCCTTCCCCTAAAACTGAGCATTGATTGCTGGGGAAAAGACCAACTGGCGATTAATCACACCCTTGATGACCTCCCCCAAATCCAGTTGCGAATTCACCATCCTGGTGTCATCCGAACGCTATTTCTGAGTCAAGACCCCTTTGTCCTCGCTGAAGCATACCTGCAAAATTTTTTAGACTTCACCGGGGAAATCGAGGACGTGATGTGCTTAGATAAGCTCTCCCTGTCTCACCTAAAACGCTCTCTGCTTGTTAAAGCCTGGTTAGAAGCGATCGCCTTACCCCGTTTACCCCTCTCCCTGCAAGCGCAAACCCCCTGGCAAAAACTAACCGCTCGGACTCGCGATCGTGATTTAGCCGTGATCGAGCATCACTACAACATTGGGAACGACTTTTACCGCCTCTGGCTCGATCCCAATTGCGTCTACTCTTGCGCTCACTTTGAACATGAGAAAATGAGCCTCCAAGCCGCTCAGGAGGCAAAACTCGACCTGATTTGCCAAAAGCTACAATTAAAACCCGGTGACTATTTATTAGATATTGGCTGCGGTTGGGGAGGCTTATTATGCTGGGCTGCAACCCATTACGGCGTCAAAGCTCACGGTATTACCCTCAGCAAAGAACAGCTTGCTTTTAATCAACAACTCATTGCATCCAAAGGTTTAGAGCAACAACTAACTGTCCAGCTTTTAGACTATCGAGACATCCCCCAAAAACCAACCTTTGACAAAATTGTCTCAATCGGTATGGTTGAGCACGTTGGGGTGAAAAATTATCCTATATATTTTCAACGAGCTTTATCAGCACTGAAACCTGAAGGGCTGTTTCTCAACCACGGCATTACCGCCTCAGAAGCCTGGAACGGTTCAACCCTGAACGAGCGCTTTATTCAGCGTTACATCTTTCCAGATGTAGAAGCCTCGCGGCTATTTACGATCTTGCAAGGCGCAGAAGAAGAAGGATTTGAAATTGTCGATGTGGATGCGTGGCGAGTTCACTACGGTAAAACATTACGGTGCTGGGCGGACAATCTCAATGAAAATCTGGAGCAGGCTATAGCACTGATCGGAGAACGAAGAGTGCGAATTTGGCAGATTTATTTTATTGGTTGCGCTCTTGCTTTTGAACAGAACCAAATGGGTATCTACCAAGTCTTACATCGACGCCGAGCCGATAGAACCTGGAATCTTCCCCTCACCCGTAAAAATTGGGTATGCTAATCAGTCAACCTATCATGACATTCATTAATTTATAAAAACCGTACTTTTTTCTGTTCAAATCAACCATGGTATTTACTATTCCTGGCTACACACTTGTAGCCAAAATCAACGAATCTATTCATACTACTGTTTATCGAGGATACGATAATCAAACTCAAAAATCTGTCATTATTAAAACGCTTCGGAACGAGTATCCAGGCTTAACGGAACTTGCCAAATTTCAACAGCAATATGAACTGGTTAAAAACTTAGATATTCCTGGAATTATCAAAGTATTAGACCTAATAAATTATCAAAACTCTTTAGCTCTAATCATAGAAGATATTGGTGGTGAGTCCCTTAACTATATTCTGAAAAATCAGCCTATCCCCCTAGAAGAATTTTTGCGACTTGCACTCCAGATTACTGAAACCCTGGGGCAAATTCACCAAAATAATATTATTCATAAAGACATTAAGCCCAAAAACATCATTATCAACTCAGAGGGATTAGTAAAAGTTACCGACTTTAGCATCGCCTCTCGTTTATCAAGAGAAAACCCCATTATCCGCAATCCTAACTTCCTTCAAGGCACCCTTGCCTATATGTCACCAGAGCAAACGGGGCGAATGAATCGAGCAATCGACTACCGCACCGACTTTTATTCCCTCGGTATCACCTTCTACGAAATGCTCACCGGAGAAGTGCCATTTCAGTCTAACGATCCGATGGAATTGGTTCACTGTCATATTGCTAAACAACCCATACCCCTCCAGAATTTAATTCCAGTTCCGCAGGTGGTATCTGACATTGTCACAAAACTACTGGCAAAAAATGCAGAAGACCGCTATCAGAGTGCTTTTGGGATCAAAGCTGACCTAGAAGCCTGTTTTACCCAATTACAAACAACGGGAAAGGTTGAAAGCTTTTCCCTGGCTAGACAAGATATCTCTGACAAATTTCAGATTCCGCAAAAACTTTATGGGCGAGACGCCGCCGTTAACTCTCTAATCGCTGCTGTTGAACGAGTTAGCCTTGGCTCAACCGAAATGGTGCTAGTTTCTGGTTTTTCCGGGATTGGCAAGTCGGCTTTGGTAAATGAAATTCAAAAGCCTGCTGTCAGAAAAAACAGTTACTTTATCTGGGGGAAGTTTGAGCATCTTAAGCGCAATATTCCTTACAATTCGCTGATCCAAGCTTTTCGAGAATTAGTACAACAACTCCTCACAGAAAGCGAAAAACAAATCGCGACCAAAAAAGCCCAGCTATTAGAAGCTCTTGGCACGAACGCCCAGATAATTGTCAATGTTATTCCTGAAATTGAATTAATAATCGGCAAACAACAACCTGTACCAGAACTGGGAATAACAGAATCACAGAACCGATTTAATTTAGTCTTTCAAAAATTTATTAACGTTTTTACCACGAAAGAACATCCCTTCATTCTATTTTTAGACGATTTACAATGGGCAGACTCTGCCTCACTGAAATTAATTGAGCTGTTGATGACAGACTCAGAACGACATTATTTATTAATGATTGGGACTTATCGTAAAAATGAAGTAAGTGCGGCTCATCCTTTAACTTTAATTTTAGAAGAAATTAAAAAAACTAACTGCATATTTAATAATATTGTTTTAGATCCCTTGACAATTGAGGACATCAATTGTCTGATCGCTGACACCCTGAAATGTGACCAGGAAAAAGCGATGCCCCTGGCTGAGTTGGTTTTAGATAAAACAAAAGGAAATCCTTTTTTCTTAACTCAGTTTTTGCAGTCGCTTTATGACGAAGAACTTTTATATTTTGATTTTGCAGCTCTTAAAGATGAGGGAGTACCGGGAGAGTGGAAATGGGATTTAGCTCAAATTCAAGATAGACAAATTACAGATAATGTTGTCGAATTAATGGTCGGCAAAATTCAAAAATTCTCACTAGAGACACAAACCGTTTTGAAGTTTGCCGCTTGTATCGGTAGCTCATTTGATGTACAAAGCCTTGCAGCTACTTTTCAAAAAACGGAAGGTGAAACTGTTAATGCCCTTTGGGAGGCTATTCAAGAGGGATTGATTATTCCTCTTAAAGATTCTTACGATTTGATTTATATTGGTAATCAAAATCTAGACTTTAATGATTTTACAATCATTTATAAATTTCTTCATGACCGTATTCAACAAGCGGCTTATTCTTTAATTCCAGAATCAAACAAGCAAAAAATCCATCTTCAGATTGGACAAAGGCTCTTAGGCAAAATTAATATTGATAATTTGGAAGACAATGTTTTTAATATTGTTAATCATATAAATTTTGGCATCTCTCTGATTATTGATCGAGACGAAAAATATAAAATTGCTAATTTAAATTTCATAGCGGGAAATAAAGCTAAATCCTCAAGCGCTTATGAATCCGCTTTAAACTACTTCAGAGCTGCTTGGCAATTATTAGCAGAAAATAGCTGGAAAAATCACTATGATTTAACCTTTAATTTGCATGTTGAACTTGCTGAGTGCGAGTATTTGGCTGCCAATTTCGATGAAGCAGATCGCTTATTTTCTAAAATCTTACTTTGTGCTAAAAGTAATCAAGACAAGGCGAAGGTTTACTGTATAAGAATGCAATTGTACACAACGAAGGGGAACTACAGAGAAGCAATTGCACAAGGAAAGAAAGGTTTAGGTTTTTTTGGTATTTATTTACCAGAAGACGTCGCAGAAATTCAAATGGCAACCCAGTTAGAAATTGGACAGGTAAAAGCAAAACTGGATAACAGGAAGATTGAGACATTAATCCAGTTGCCAGAAATGTCTGAACCGGACAAGATTGTAATAATAAAGCTTTTAGGTGAGTTGAGCGCACCTGCCTATTTTTTTAATCCGAGCTTATTCTTTCTAATCGTGTTGAAGATGGCTCTGATTTCCTTGGAGTATGGAAATTCAAGAGTTTCTTCTTTTGGTTATGTGACTCTAGGGATAATTTGGGGCGCAAGATTAGGTGAGTTTGAATCTGCTTATGAGCTGGGTAGATTAGCTGTAGCCCTTAATGAGAAATTTAATAACGTTAGTTTAAAAAGCAAGATAAATTTAGTATTTGGTGGCTTTATTAATTATTGGCGTAAACACCTAAAAACCGGCATCGAAATTTTACGAGAGGGCTATCAGCTGGGGCTAGAATGTGGTGATTTAGTCTATGCTACTTTTTGCCTGGGTGTCATTATTAGACAGTTGCTAATTTTAGGAACTCCACTAGATGAAGTTTATAAAAAGGCTTCGCAATATCTGACATTTGCTAATCAAAATAAATATAAAGATCAAACCTATTATTATATAGTCACTCAACGATTAGTTTTAAACCTAAAAGGAAAAACTAAAGATTGTTTTAGTCTGAGTGATGATGATTTTTCTGAAAGCCAGTTTGTGACGGAGTTAGAAAGAAGTAGCAACAAAAATGCTCTTCACTGGTACTACGTTACTAAAGCCAAAATTTTATATTTATTTGAAGATTATAATGCCGCTCTGGAAATGGCAATTGCCTCAGAGCAGATAAAATCGGTTTCACTGGGACAAGCGCAATTAGTAGAGCATTATTTTTACTATTCGGTTATTTTAACGGCTGTTTTTGAGAATGCTAGTGTTGAAAAAAAAGCAGAATATTGGGAAACCTTAACCCAAAATAAAGAACAGCTAAAAATTTGGACTGATAACTGTGCTGAAAACTTTCAGCATAAATATTTATTGGTAACAGCGGAGATGGCGAGAATTTCCGGGCAAAAGCAAGAGGCGATGCAATTATACGAACAAGCGATCAAATCGGCGAGGGAAAATAAGTATATTCAAAAAGAAGCGATCGCCAATGAACTAGCCGCTAAATTTTACTTAGCCGAAGGATTTGATTTAATCGCCAAAGCCTACTTTACAGAAGCCCAGTACGGTTACACAAAGTGGGGGGCGATCGCTAAAGTCAAAGCCTTAGAGGAAAAATATCCCCAGCTTGTTTCCAGCACCTTGAGCCAAGAGACAACTGAGGCTGAAACGATTGGTAGCACCTCCGTTAGCAACTCAGACGTCTTGGATGTCACAACAGTAGTCAAAGCCAATCAAGCCCTAGCGGGTGAAATAGTTTTAGATAAACTGCTGCAAAAACTAATGCAGATTGTGATTGAGAATGCTGGCGCTCAAAAAGGCTTTCTGCTTATAGAAGAATCTGACAATTTAGTCATTGCCGTTGAGGGAACTGTTGAGCAGGATGAGATAAAAATTCAACCTTTCCCGAAGGTAAAGCAAAGTCAAAAGATTTCTTCTGCCATTATTAACTATGTAAAAAGAACACGGATTCCTTTAGTTTTAGGGAATGCAGTGGAGGAAGACCACTTCCGTTTTGATCCCTATATTTTACAATACCTACCTAAATCGGTTTTATGTACTCCAATTATTAAACAAGAACAGCTAATTGGTCTGCTCTATCTTGAAAATAATTTGACTCCCAATGCTTTTACCCAAGATCGACTAAAAGTTTTGGAACTCTTATCGTCTCAAATTGCTATTTCTTTAGAAAATGCCAAACTTTATGAAAATCTAACAAGCTTAAATACAGAACTTTTACAAGAAGTTAGTACTCGCAAAAAAGCTCAAGCGCGATTGCACGAGAGTGAAGAACGCTTTCGCGCGATCGCCGAAACTTCTCCTCTCCCAGTAATGATCAGCCGCGTATCTGATGGCTCAATTGTGTATGCAAATCCAGCCTATGGCTCTACTATGGGCTTATCTGTTGAGGAGTTAGTTGGTCGCAAGACTCCAGACTTTTACTACAACCCGATAACCGATAGACCTCCGCTTCTAGAAAAGTTGGCGAGAGATGGCTCTCTTCAAAATTACGAATTACTGACAAAGAAGGCAGATGGCACCCCATTATGGATCGCTCTATCTGTGCGTCCGCTAATATTTGATAGCGAACAAACGTATCTCAGCGCCTTCACTGACATTAACGATCGCAAGCGAATCGAAGCCCTCAAAGATGAGTTTCTCGCCAACACTTCTCACGAACTCCGCACCCCGCTCAATGGCATTATTGGCATTACTGAGTCGCTGCTTGATGGTGTCACAGGCGAACTTCCCCAGAAAGCGATCGCCAATCTTTTAATGATCGTATCCAGCGCTCGTCGATTGTCAAACTTGATTAACGACATCCTAGATTTTTCCAAACTCAAACATGGAAATCTACCACTGAACATCAAGCCAGTGGGGATGCGAGAAGCCACAGAGATGGTGCTGACTCTCAGCCAGACTTCAATCAACCAGAGACCTTTACAGCTTGTTAATAAAATTGATCCAGATACTCCACCTGTTGCGGCGGATGAAGACCGAGTGCAACAGATTCTTTATAACTTGATCGGCAATGCAATTAAATTTACCGATACTGGAACTGTTGAAGTTTCGGCTGAGATTGTTAGCGATCGCCACTCACTAGCAGACGAAAAAAATCATTTAGCAATTACTGTTTCTGATACCGGAATCGGCATTCCCTCCTCGCAACTAGAAAGCATTTTTGAATCCTTTGAACAAGTCGATGGTAGTACAGGTAGAGCTTATGGAGGAACAGGACTGGGTTTAGCGATTACCAAGCAGTTAGTAGAATTGCATGGTGGGACAATTGGCGTCAAATCTACCCTTAACGTTGGTTCCCAATTTACCTTTACTTTGCCACTAGCGGCGGATGCCGAATTTACCAAAACATCTTTTTCAAGAACCCCAACCCTACAAACACTACAAGAGCCATCAAAAACACTCGCCTTAGCAATCCAAAGCCCCTCAACTCAGACAAGAGTTTTTCCCACTCTACCCAATAAAACAGCGGCGAGCAGTGAACTGACAATTTTGATTGTGGATGATGAGCCGATTAACGTGCAGGTGTTGGTTAACTATCTTTCAGAGCAAAACTATCATTTAGAACAAGCGTTCAGTGGTATGGAAGCTTTATCAATGATTGAGCAGGGACTAAAACCTGACTTGATGCTAATTGATGTGATGATGCCCCGGATGACGGGGTATGAAGTTAGCCAAAAAATCCGCGAACAGTACTCTCTTGATGAATTGCCAATTTTAATGCTAACTGCCAAAAATCAAGTCTCAGATTTGGTAGAAGCATTTAATTGTGGAGCCAATGATTATCTAGTTAAACCGATCCTCAAGAATGAACTGCTAGCGAGAATTAAACTGCATATTCAGCTAGCAAATTTAGAGGCATTACGGCAGGCAGAAGCACGAGAACGAGAAAAAGCAACTCAGTTAGAACTCGTTTTGAGCAAACTGCGACAAACTCAAGCACAGCTTATTCAATCTGAAAAGATGTCTAGTTTAGGGCAGTTAGTAGCAGGGGTGGCACACGAGATTAATAATCCCGTTACTTTCATTTATGGCAATCTTGACTATGCCGAACAATACTCTCAACAGTTGCTTCATTTGTTGAGGTTGTATCAGCAATACTATCCCGATCCTGTACCAGAGATTAAAGCAGAAGCTGAGGCAATAGAAATAGAATATATCAGCGGCGACTTACCAAAAATCATCGCTTCCATGCAGATGGGAGCCGAACGGATCAATCAAACCGTAGTTTCTCTGAAGAATTTTTCCCGGCTTGATGAGTCGCAAATGAAACGGGTAGATATTCATGAGGGAATTGATAGCACTTTGGTGATTTTGCAGGGTCAACTGAAAGGAAATAATACTCCAGAGATTAAGGTGATTAAGGAGTATGGCGACCTGCCCAAAGTAGAGTGTTATCCCGGTCAGCTCAATCAAGTATTTATGAATATTATCGCTAATGCGATTGATGCTTTAAGAGAGATACTAGTAACGGACAACGAACAATCAATACTAAATAATCAAACCCTGGCAACCCCAGTTATTAGAATTACCACCTTACTGACAGATAATAATACTGTGCAAATCCGAATTGCTGATCAGGGCCCAGGGATGAATTCGGAGGTGCTGGCGAAAATTTTTGACCCCTTCTTTACAACAAAGCCTGTGGGTTCTGGAACTGGCTTGGGGTTGAGTATCAGTTATTCAGTGGTTGTGGAGCGTCACGGGGGTCAGCTTTCTTGTCAAACTGCACCCGGAGAGGGAACGGAATTTATAGTTGAGATTCCACTCCAGCAAGGATAAAACCCCGTGTTAGAGGAGGAGCGATCGCTCCCCTTTCGTGAACTAAACAACATGCGATCGCTCACCCACTTTCATCTAGGTGAGCAATCCCCCTTGCCAACTCTATCTATCTAGCACCTAGGTACTCTGCGAGCTTCTCAGAACCGCCAATTAACTTGCCATCAACAAAGACTTGGGGCACTGTATCTGCTCCGCTGACCGCCCGCAAAGAGCGCATATTGGCATTCTTACCGACAATGATTTCTTCGTAATTTAAGCCATGCTCCTTCAGCATCTCCTTAGCACGCCCACAGAATGGGCAACCCTCTTTCGTAAATAGAGAAATAGTTTTAGGCTTTGCTGCCCCAGGGTTAATGTATTTGAGCATAGTTTCTGCATCAGAAACCTTGAAGGGATCGCCTGGCTCTTCTGGCTCAATGAACATCTTTTCAATTGTGCCATCCTTCACCAGCATGGAATAGCGCCACGAGCGCTTGCCAAAACCTAGATCCGCTTTATCAACCAGCATTCCCATCCCTTCAGAAAACCTACCATTGCCATCGGGAATCAAAGCGAGATTTTCTGCCTCTTGAGCCTTTGCCCATTCATTCATCACAAAGGTATCGTTGACGGAAATGCAGACAATGTCATCCACTCCGTTTTCTTTAAACACTGGAGCCAACTCGTTGTAGCCCGGTAGGTGAGTCGATGAACAGGTTGGCGTAAATGCACCGGGTAAAGAGAAGACAATCACCGTTTTACCTGCAAACAGGTCATCTGTGGTCACGTCCATCCATTCATTGTTATGACGAATTCGGAAGGTGACATTGGGGACTCTCTGTCCTTCTTTATTAGGCAACATGAATTTGGCTCCTCAGTTGGTTAAGTGTTACGCATTGTAATTGTAACTCTTTAAAGCGTAGTCATTATGAGTATGAAATGTCAATACAAAAAATAAAATCTGAAACTTCCGACGGAGACTGAGTTGTCTAGGAGTATCTTTGGTTTCGCTCCAGATAGGAACTTAATGCATGCCCCAACGGCTGGGACTTGACTATGGCAGTGTGTGAGGGGGGAAGGAAAGAAAATCTCATCCTATACAAGAAGCGATCGCTCTTTTCGTTGCCCAAGAGGGGAGATGCGATCGCAATTCTCTTTATGTGAAAATTTGCCTACAAAATTCAATATTTTAGAAGTTTTAATGAAGTTCTGGTTGCCGTACTTGACTGCTTCACAAATACTAGCCTTCAATAGATTTAACGTATGTTAAAAGCTACAAAGCTAGAGTGTAATTGCATAGTAGTTTCAGGAAAGAGTAAGAGGCGATCGCGTCCATTAAATCTGAGCTGATTTGTACGGTCACTAGTCAGCGTTACTAATTGTCTAAATAATTTTTATGTTTGACAAGCAAATGTTCAAAATTAACATCAAAGAAATAGAATCTGTAGCTTCTACGTTTCAAGAAACAGCATCAGGAGTTGTGTCGGCTACTCAAAGTGCAGTATCAGAAGCGTTCTCAACGACGCAAGAAGCTGCGAGTAATGTAATAATTGAGGCTCAACAGGCTTCTAGCTCAGTCGTTGGTGCTGCAACAATTGCTGTACAAGAGTCATTCAAAGTTGCTTACAACATTAAATTTGAAAACTTACCTCAAAACTTGCAACTGAAATTTGCGCGAGCTGGAGTACGCGAAGGTATTCGCAATTTTCAAGAAGCTGCTAAAGTCTATGAGACGATTCCAGCTCAAATTCGCGCTCAAGGACATGAAGCGATTCGCGAGTTTTGCAACGATAAAGATTGGAGCCATATAAAAGCCCACGTCAACGGTGGAGGAGCGGAAGCTTCAAATGGGGTCTTCGAGAACTTCCGAATCAACCGAGCTCGTGGTGGAGTTGATATGACTCCTGAAGAACTTGCAGCAGCACGTAAAGTACTTGGTGATGCAGCTTTCAAGACTAGTGTGCAGCAAGTGGCTGGAGCAGTTATTCAAGGTGCGCTGGTAGCAGCAGTTATTGAACTTGTATTCTCACTTTTGGAAAACTCGCTGTCTTTAGCTGAAGGTAAAATTACTCAAGACGAGCTAATTCGAGAGGTGGCAATTGCAACAGCAAAAGCTGGAGTTGCTGGTGGTGTAATTACAGGCATTTTGATGTCTATCTGTATGATTTTTCCACCCATTGCTGCCCTACTTGGTTACGCTGCCATCCCTCTTGCAATTGTTGGCATCGGATTCATGAGCGTTCGTGCTTGGGAAATCGTCAGCCGTGCCGATAAGCTTTTTGGAATTACTAAGGAATTAGAAAAATTTACACAGAATATTGAGCAAAAAGACTTAATATTTGACGCTATGTGATGAGCGATCGCTCTTTTCGTTGCTGAGGAGGAGCGATCGCATTCAGGCAAATCCCACTGTTGAGATTCCAGCCAGAGTTGGGAAAACGCCTCACCAACCAGTTGTCGTAGTTCTAATCTCATGATGGGAATATGCGATCGGCTGTAGTGCTATTTGTCTGAATCCTCTTCATTTAGGCACTTATCCTTTACCAAAACCTTTGGGCTTCTTCTTAGAGCCACCTTTCTTGGCTTTCTGTTTAAAATTAGGCAAGTCTGTTGCTGTGGAATTGAAGATTTGACTACGAAGCATAGCAAGACTTTCACGACAATCAACAGCATGAGGATGATCTGACATTAACAGTGGCTGATAAATTTTTAAAGCTTGCACCAATAGGGATTCAGCTTCGCTGTAGCGGCTCTGAAATAGATATAATCCTGCCATATTTTTCAGAGATTGAGCTACATCAGGATGATTCTCTCCTAGCAAATATTTTCTAAGTTCTAATGCCTTGCGATGCAAGGGTTCAGCTTCCTCATAACGGTTTTGAACGCAGTAAAGATATGCTAGGTTATTTAAGCTAGTTGCAGTATCAGGATGTTTTTCACCTAGTAGGCGAATGCGGAGTTCTAGGGATTTTTTGTAAAGAGTTTCTGCTTCAGTGTAGCGCTTCTGAGATTCGTACACATTAGCTAGACAGTTCAAACTTTGAGCTAAATTAGGATGGTTTTCACCTAGGAAGCGTTTGTTCAGTTCTAAAGCTTGTCCATACAGAGATTCAGCTTCAACATAGCGACCTTGAGATTCATAAAGTGTACCCAGATTAGTAATATTTAGAACCAGATCAGGATGATTCTCTCCCAGCAAGCGTTTTCCTAGTTCCAAAGCTTTTACGTATACAGGTTCAGCGTCATCATAACGACCCTGAGAATAATATAGAACTGCCAGAGTATTCAGGCTGGTACTCACAATGGAATGCTCCTCACCTATTAGGTGTGTGCCCAGCTCTAGAGCTTGCAGACAAAGAAATTCAGCTTCGCCATAGCGACCTTGAGCGTAGTACATATTTGCTAGGTTGTTCAGGCTCGCTACTATGTCAAGATGCTCATCTCCATATAGACGTTTGCGGAGTTCCAAAGCTTGCCTACACAGGGATTCAGCCTCGCTATAGTGACCTTGAAGGTGATAGACATTTGCCAGGTGGTTGAGGGTGGTTGCCACGTCGGGATGCTCCGCTCCAAAGCGAGCTTGAGAAACAGATAGACATTGCTCAAACCAAGGTTCTGCTTGTGCATATAAACCTTGATGTTCATAGAAGCTGCCCAAACCAATAAAGAGCCAAATTAAAAGCTCATCAATTATAAAGTCTGTTAAATCTCTATCTTTGGCTACCTCTATTACATGAGGTATTAAGGGAGCGAAGTCTTTAATCTCTTGCCAAGTGGACGATTTTGGAATTTGAACTGCCTCTGCCACTATCGTTGTTACGAACCATCCCTTAAAATCATTGACCTGAGTTGGCTGTTCTCGCTTCTCTCGAAAAAACTCTCGAATCAACTGATGTACCCGATACGTGTTCTTCCCTGTACGCTGTAATAGGTTGAAATACACTAACTCATCTCTGGCTTCTTCCAGGATATCTAGGTCAATTTCCTCTTCTTCTGAGGAGGGCATATTGCTGTAAGCCAGTTTCACCAAATCCCAAGGAATATCAGCCGAGGCAAACAAACTGAGTAAACAGCCCAAAAATTGAGCATCTTCATCTAATCGCTCCCAACTCAACTCAAAGGCGTCAGCTACCCCCAGTCGAGCAGTCATCATCGAGTCAGCTTCGAGAACCGATCTGTGCCTGAGCCGCTTTTTCTCCAGTAGAGACAGCATTGCCTTAAGCGACAAATCCGGATCGCGTTCCAGATAGCGCCCTACCAACTCCAACCCCAAAGGCAAATAGTCCAGCCATTGACAGAGTTGTTCAGCAATATCTGATTCCTGTTGAATTCGTTGAACGCCAACTAGCGACGTTAATAAATCCAGTGCTGCCTCTGGTTGCAGTTTATCGAGCGCTAGGTGTTCTACAGGTCGCCCCAACTCTTCCCGCGTTGTGATCAACACCTTAAACTGGGATGATTCCGGCGGCTTATAAGGATTTACCTGTTGCCTGTAGTTGGTGACATCATCGATAACAATCAGCCAGTCTCCCGGTTGCCAATTTCGCCAGCAGTACTTCAGTTGAGTTGGTAAATCCCAATCCTCCGGCGGGTTCAGGTTTAAGAGGCTACGCGCAAAATTAACCAGTTGAATCCCAACATCGCCATCTCTGGCATCAACCCAGCAAACACCACCTGCACCATCACCCAAACTCTGTAAATGTTGCCACGCATATTGAATCGCCAGTTCCGTTTTGCCAACGCCGCCCATGCCTACAATTGCGGCAATTGTCAGCTTATTCTGTTGTTCTGTCCCCTTGATAGGGTGAGTAGAGGGAGTCAACAACTGACGCAGCCTTTCTAGTTCGCGATCGCGCCCGAACAACTGCACTGCACCACTGGAAGGAATATTCTCGTAATAATTATCCTTGCCATCATCAACAGCACTATTTCCAGGGAAGAGAAAATTTAGAGCAGCATATCGTTGCGGCAACTCTTCCAACTTCACCCGATTTACTGGTTCCTCAATCTGAAGCGTAGTGTCGTAAATCCAGAATTCATCGAAGTTGCAGAGGACAACAAATCGAGGCTGGGGTATTAACTTGTCCCAATATTCAAAAACTTGTTGATGGTGTTTTTCAAGCTTCTCACCACGACTCTTCATTTCCAGTAGAAGCCGTGGACGCCATACTAAGTCTGCGAATTTTGTGTGCTGCCCTGGTGACTTAACCCTAAACTCCGTCTGTGCTCCCGCCTCCCTGCATCCCTTATGTCCAAAAGCTTTGAAGAGGGCTTCGTAGAAAAACTGATCTTCACCCTTTTCATCACCTTTGAGGGTATAACGAGCATAATTAACGAATTCTTTGATTTTGCCCAGCGTATCCGTCATTGCACGACTTAAGGTTTTTGTCCTGCTAGCACCAAACCACCCTAGATTCCAAACAAAGCAGCACGAGAGTAATTTTTATCGCCTACCTTCTTTCCAATCTTCCCCACATAGTAGCTGAACTAAATTCTTATCAATAATTGCTGATGTTGATTTTTGAGTGCAACCCTGTACCAGAGGTTTAGTACTTCGACGCCCAAATGGCTCTGAATCCCATCAGATATTTTCTACTCTCCCCCATCAAAAAAAGGGGAGAGACTAGTGATGGGCTTTCACTTTTCAGCCCATCTCCTACTACTGAATTGCCGCCGCAGGTGGCAACACTAACCTAGGTGATGTCCCGGTTTTTCTGTAACGATTCTGCGGCACCTCTGGGGGGGCATCCTTGAGGAGGGTTTCACGGATTAGGCGGGCGATCGCCTTTTGGGCTAAACCGTTAGCAATCTTTTGTCCCATGCGTTGTGTTTCCGGCTTGAGTAGTAACTGGGGAATAATTGGCACCAACTGCATAGGATCGAAGCCAGGAGTGTCTTTAAGGATTTCCCAAATTCGTTGAATATGCTCTGCTGTCTGCGCTGTTTCTGGCGTTCTATTGGGTGTCTCGTTAACCGCCAATCCTACGCGTTCCCGCAAGGAATAGGAGACATTGTGCAAGGTACGACGCCCCAGCAGATCAATGGCTTTGACAATTTCATCGATTAAGGGTTCGCGGATGAAAGTACCGCGTTCAGAAAACAGAAAATCCAACGTTTGATTGAGAGTCTGATTGAGGTCAAAATCCTGACCGCTGGAAGCATTGCGGAGGAGGTTCTCCAAGCGATTCCAGCGAAATTGCCCCTCCCGGAAGAGTAAGTCCCTCAGAGAAGCCCGGAGTCGGGGAGAATCGTCAGTTAAGAGTCGCTTAGCGACATAAGGATAAGCCTTACTCAGTACTTTGAACTCGGGGTCAACATTGATGGCAATCCCTTCCAAGGTCACGAGGGAGCGAATAATCAGCGCATAGTAAGCAGGTACCCGGAAGGGATACTCGTACATCAACTCTGATAGCTGGTCAGTAATGCTTTTAAAGTTCAGTTCCGCCACACTGGCACCCAAAGCATCGTTAAACACATTGCCTAGGGCAGGAATAATTGGGGTGAGGTCAGTGTCTGGGGTGAGAAAATCTAGATTTATATAGTCACGGGCTAAACCGGCGAAGTCACGATTTACTAAGTGAACCACTGCCTCAATCAATCCGTAGCGTTGATAGGGCTTGACTTCGCTCATCATGCCAAAGTCGATATAAGCCAGCTTGCCGTCCGTTGTCGCTAGCAAGTTACCCGGATGGGGATCGGCGTGGAAGAAGCCATGTTCCAACAACTGCCGCAGGGAACATTGCACCCCTACATTAATCAGGTGCCGTGCATCAATGTTTTGCTCTTTGATGGCTTCCATGTTAGTGAGTTTTGTCCCCGCCACCCATTCCATGGTGAGAACGCGACGCCCAGAATAGTCCCAGTAAATGCGGGGAACGTGGACATCTTGCAAGTGCCCGTAAAGCTCGGCGAAACGCTCGGCGTTTTGTCCCTCATGCTGGTAGTCCATCTCTTCAAAGATGCGACTGCCAAATTCGTCCATGATCGCCACTAAATCGCTTCGCACCTGCTTGAGGTTATTTTGCGTCCACTGCGACAAGCGCCGCAGGATATAAATATCGAGGGCAATTCGTCCGGCTAATCCTGGTCGTTGTACCTTCACCGCGACGGTTTCGCCTGTTTTCAGTTTGCCTTTGTAAACTTGTCCCAAAGAGGCAGCCGCCACAGGTTGGGGAGTGAGTTCCGCGTAAATCCGATCCGGGCGATCGCCTAATTCTTCTTCAATAAATTGATACGCCAGTTCGTTGGGAAACGGGGGTAACTGGTCTTGTAGTAGGGCAAGTTCTTCTAAGTAAGCGCTGGGTACTAAGTCAGGTCGGGTTGAGAGCGCCTGCCCCACCTTAATATATGCCGGGCCGAGGTTGGTCAACAGCTCCCGCAATTGAATCGCTCGTCGTCGCCTATTTTGAATGTCTCGATTTGTGAATTTGTCCCACCGTATACCCACGACAAACCAGAGAAATCGCGAGATAATCTTGATTAATCGAGCCAAAACCTCAAAGGGACGCCGCCGATAGTAGGCTTCGATCTCTACAGGGTCGTAGCGCAATGCGGCTGGCTCAGCAACGGTAGCTGCCTTAGGGGGTGCTGCTGGGAGCGGCATTGAATCTAACTCATACAGCTCGGCTACTGACTCGGCTGGCACGGGTGTAATCGGCTCCGTGACAATAACTGATGAGTCTGACCGATGAGAATTTTGAGAAACGGTTTTGGGATTCATAAATGTAAGGTTCGACGAGGGCGACTCTGTAACATATTGTAACGTCAACTCAGATTGGCACTACTTCCAATTCCGGCGGGTGCGTGCCTTGTTGATGCCATAAATCGCCCTCAACTGTAAAAATTAGGGTGTGCTGGCAATTGGCTACTAAAACTACACTTAGTTGGGATAGTCGGACGCGATCGCATTGGGTGCTGATATCATCAACACTCATCCTTTAAAAGTATTCACTGAGTCAAACAATTCTTGCCTCTTCCCTCAGTCGTGAATTTTATTCCATGCTTCTCTCTCTACGAATTAATAATTTTGCGTTAATTGACCAGTTGGAACTAGACTTCGGTGCCGGATTGAACGTTTTGACTGGCGAAACTGGTGCAGGTAAGTCGATTATCTTGGACGCAATTGATGTTGTCTTAGGTGGAAAAGCCAGCTCGCGGTTTATTCGCACGGGTAGCCAACGGGCAATGGTGGAAGCGACATTTCGTGGCGATCCGGCATTGCTGGCGTGGTTGAGCGAACAGGAAATTGAACGGCTAGATGAAGAATCAGTGGTTTGCAGTCGCGAGTTGGCAATTGGACAAAGCAGTTTGCGATCGCGATCCCGTGTCAATGGCGTCTTAGTCAATCGGCAACTGCTGGAGCAATTGCGCGATCGCTTAGTAGAAATCACCGCCCAAGGTCAAACGGTGCAACTCATGGCTCCCGCCCTCCAACGCGGTCTGATCGACCTCTACGGGGGCACTGCCACACTCCAGCAGCGAGAACAGGTCGCCGCCGCTTATCTCACCAGCCAAGAAGCCCTCAACACCCTAGAGAAGCGACGTCAGTCCGAGAAACAACGCTGGCAACGGCTGGATTTACTAGAGTATCAAGCCAAGGAACTCGGAACCATCCAGCTCACCGATGCCGACGAGTTAGAACAACTAGAACACGAACGCCAGCGCCTCAGCCACGTTGTAGATTTACAGCAACTTTCCTACAAGGTCTATCAGGGACTTTACCAAAATGATCAGGGTGGTACCGCCTGTGCTGACTTGTTAGGAGATGCGGAAGCCACCTTAAGCGATATGGTGCGCTATGACGATCAGTTGCAGCCCTTACTAGACTTGGTAAATGCCGCCCTTGCCCAGGTGGTAGAAGCCAGTCATCAAATTAATACCTACGGCGATGGCTTGGAAACCGATCCCGAACGGTTGCAAGAAGTGGAGGAGCGCATTGTTGCCCTTAAGCAAATTTGTCGCAAATATGGGCCAACCTTAGCCGAAGCGATCGCCTATTACCAACAAGTGCAAGCAGAACTAGCCCAACTGCAAGGTGCGGGTGAATCCTTGGAGGATTTGGAAAAACAATACCAAGTTTGTCTAGAAACCTTGACAAAAACCTGTCAGGAACTGACGACATTGCGGCAACAGGCGGCAGCAAAACTAGAATCGCATCTCGTTGGGGAACTCAAACCCCTAGCCATGGAAAAGGTGCAGTTTCAGGTGCAAATTACCCCGATTCAGCCCACAGCGACAGGAGCCGATCAAGTCACCTTTTACTTTAGTCCCAACCCTGGCGAACCCTTGCAACCCCTTGCTGCCACCGCATCGGGCGGGGAAATGAGCCGATTTCTACTTGCCCTCAAAGCCTCTTTTTCCAATGCCACCGATACATTGGGAACCCTGATCTTTGATGAAATTGATGTAGGAGTTTCTGGACGAGTTGCCCAGGCGATCGCCCTAAAACTCCATCACCTGAGTTTCCAACACCAAGTCTTGTGCGTCACTCACCAGCCGTTGATTGCCGCCATGGCAGACCGACACTTCCGCGTTGATAAACAAGTGATCGACCAAATTCCCGTACCCACAACCACAAAAAGCCCTACCAAAGGCAACGACAAAACTGACCCACAGGAGCCAATAAATCCCGACCGCCTCACCCGATGGGACGGACAAAGCCCCACCCAGCAAGAAACAGAAACCTTAGCAATCGATTCACCACTGCTTGAAACCCGGACAGTCGTCCGAGTAAGACTCTTAGACACGCATCTGACTCGTCGAGAAGAAATCGCCCAACTAGCGGGGGGACACTCTGCCACAGAAGCGATCGCCTTTGCGGAATCGCTCCTCACCCAAGCCGCAAATCAGCGTCAAAACTAGAATCTAGGGGATGTTCGGGAAAACCCTTTCCCCTGCCTCCCCACTCCCAGCATTTAACGCGTTTGCAGCCCTTCAAGACTTTGTTAAGGTAGTGTCGGGCTAAGTCCAACGAGTAAACTGAGAACAACAGTGGCATTTGCTCACTAGGCACAACAAATCATCGTTAAATTTGTAAGATGTTTAGGAGAGCAAAGAACGTAATCCCATCCCCATCCTCAGAGAATGAGATATGACAGCTGCATCTCCAAAACGTTCTGCCTTCGATCATCGTGAAACGACAATTGATGTCGTCGTTGAAACTGAAACTACAAGCGTGCCTCAACCAAATTCCTCAACTGGCGGTGCCTTAACAACGACGAAGGGCACTTTTTCTGCCTTTTTAGCACCCCTGACAAAAGACACCTTCAGACGAGTAGTCTCAGATGTAGAAGGCAAGCTCAAAGTTGTCAATCAAACCCTATCAATCCTAGACAATGTCCTTGAAAGTCAGGGGTTTGATGCGATCTTAGATGAGATGCTGCGTTCCATCACCCTCAAAACTGGGGAATTGCTAGGAGCTGACCGCACAACCATCTATTTACTAGATGAAGAAAAAAACGAGCTATGGTCAATTGTTGCCAAAGGCAACGACGGCGCTCCCTTAGAGATTCGGATTCCTGTTGGTAAAGGAATTGCCGGAGAAGTCGCAGCAAGCAAAGACGCGATACATATTGACTACGATTTCTATGATGATCCGCGCTCATTTGCCGCCAAAGAATTTGATAAAAAAAATGGGTATCGCACCTACACAATGCTGGCGCTACCTCTGTTAAATGACAGCCAGGAATTAGTAGCAGTTGTCCAATTAATTAACAAACTCAAATCTCCTCACGACCCCGAATTTCCCTTAGGGGAAAAGATTGATCAAAACGGCTTTACCGAAGTAGACCGCCAGCTATTTGAAGAGTTTGCCCCTTCTATTCGCCTGATTCTAGAGTCGTCGCGCTCTTTTTATAAAGCCACTCAAAGACAGCGAGCGGCGAGTGCTCTGATGTCTGCGACTCGCTCCTTGAGTCAAGCGGGATTGGATTTGGAAGACACCTTGAAAAAGGTGATGGATGAAGCACAGCAACTGATGAATGCAGACCGCAGTACGCTATGGCTGCTAGACAGTGCCTCAGGTCAGTTGTGGACTAAGATTCCGATCGCGGGAGAGATGAAGGAATTTCGGATTCCTATGGATGCAGGCTTCGCAGGTCAGGTGGCGACAACCGGGGAACCGCTGATTATCCCCTTTGATTTGTACAACCATCCCAATTCGGAAACCTCCAAAGAAACCGATCAAAAGACCCACTATCGTACCTGTAGCATGTTGTGTATGCCCGTCTTCAATGGAGATGGGGAGTTAATTGGAGTAACCCAATTAATTAATAAGAAAAAACAAGGAGATTTTCCCGAATACAATCCCAAAGATTGGCCGAAGGCACCGGAGTGCTGGAATGCGAGTTTTAATCGCAACGACCAAGAGTTTATGCAGGCGTTTAATATCCAAGCGGGTGTTGCGCTGCAAAATGCTCAACTGTTTGCCACAGTGAAACAACAAGAGCAAATGCAACGCGATATGCTGCGGAGCTTGAGTAATGGCGTCATCTCGATTGACAACACCGGGAAAGTGATTGCCGCTAATGAAAAGGCGAAACAGTTGGTGGGGTTAAAAGCGGGGGCTTCCTTAGAGGGAGAAATGATTAGCGAGCTAGTCAAGATTAAAGAAGGTGACTTCTCCCGGTGGTTAAACGATGCTTTAGAAGCGGTTGATGATAAAGCTCGTCAGCAGTACTATCCCGACCAAACCTTACTCTCGGCGGTGGGCGTTGAGCAGCATAGTGTAAATTTGTCGGTCAACTCCATTGCCGATGCATCGGATGCGAGCAATGTCTATGGCGTATTGGTCGTCATGGACGATATCAGCGATGAGAAACGTCTCAAGAGTACGATGTATCGCTACATGACCCAGGAGTTAGCAGAAGAGTTACTGAGACTGGGGGATACCAAACTCGGAGGCGATCGCAAAGAAGTTTCAATTCTATTTTCCGATATTCGGGGCTACACCACCTTGACAGAGCAACTAGAAGCCGAAGAAGTGGTGCGTATGCTCAATGAATATTTTGAGTCAATGGTTGAAGCGGTGTTTGCTCACAAAGGCACCCTCGATAAATACATTGGCGATGCGATTATGGCGGTGTTTGGCTCACCCCTGCCCTTGAAAGACCATGCCTGGAGATCCGTGCAAACGGCATTAGACATGCGCCAACGCCTAGAAGAATTTAATCTATCTCGTCGCCAGGATCATAAACCCGCCATCCGTATCGGGATTGGGATCAACTCCGGTACGGTGATTAGTGGCAACATTGGCTCTAGTAAGCGCATGGAGTTTACAGCGATCGGCGATGATGTCAACTTGAGTTCTCGCCTAGAAGGAGCCAGTAAGCAATACGGCTGCGACATCGTTATTAGTGAAAAGACCCTTGAGCTTTGTAGTCAAACGCTCAATGCACTTAAAGGTGGGCTGAGGGTGCGCGAACTCGACAAGATTATCGTCAAGGGCAAGACTCAACCCGTGTCAATTTATGAAGTCGTGGGACTCCAGTCTGACCCCATTCCTAGCGAGAAAGAAGACGCCATCGAGCGTTACCATAAAGGTCGCCAATATTACCTGCAACGCAAGTTTCGTCAAGCCTGGAATGAGTTTGCCTTCATCGTTGAGGAAATTGATTTTACTGACAAAGCAGCAAGATTGCAGATGGAGCGGAGTCAACATTTTGTGAACAATCCCCCAACTGAGGACTGGGATGGGGTTTGGACGTTAACCCAGAAATAGACAAAAATCATCGGTGACTACTAGAGAAGGCATGATCGGGGGACTCAACGTTAGGCAGAAAATTCAACGTTTTCTCCGGGTAACGTTAATCTGTAACTGCAAGCGCTAATATCAAATCAGCCTCAATTGTTCTCAATTTTCCCTGACCTCTACCCGTATCTACTATCCAAGGGTGACAACGAGCAACAACGTTACAAATCAGATGCGATCAACCGAGGAGTGAGGAGTTGACTCAACACTCAGAACGGACTAAGTCCCGCAGCCCTAACGAACCGCAAAACACTACCTTTGAGCAAAGCCAAAGACCAGCTTTCTCTAAGAAGTTATGGTCACGCCTCAAAGGTTCAGGGGCGGCTATTTTCAGGAACCCTGCCCTCTTGACGAGTCTCGCCGTCACGGGTTTACTGCTGGGTGCCCGACAGGTAGGGATTCTAGAGCCGTTGGAGCTAGCTGCCTTTGACCAGTTGGTGCGACTGGAACCGATCCAACCTCCCGATCCGCGCATTTTGGTAGTCACCATTACTGAAGAAGACCTTCAGTCTCAAGGCAAATGGCCCCTATCTGATGCAGTATACGAGCAACTTTTATCGAAGCTAGAGCAGTATGAAGCGAAAGTTATTGGTTTAGATATTTATCGGGATTTGGTCTTGGAGCCGGGTCATGCGGATTTATCTAAGCGCTTGCAGCAGCAGTCTAATATTGTTACTGTTTGTAACTTCACAACTAACAACGATGCGGGCGTCCCTCCCCCGAAAACTGCCCCCTTACCGCAAGTTGGCTTTAGTAATATCCCAGTTGATCGAGATGCAGTAGTCCGTAAAGCGTTACTCTTTGCCGATCCTGCCCCTAATGCTGTTTGTCCTACCAGCACCTCCTTCAGCTTTCAGATAGCACAAAAATACCTGGAAGATCAGGGAATTTCTCCCCAATTAACGGAACAAGAGTATGTTCAGCTGGGGCAAGCTGTCTTCAAGCCTCTAGAAGCAAATACAGGAGGCTACCAGAAAGCGGATAGTAGAGGCTACCAAATCCTCCTCGACTATCGCTCTCCTAGCGTGATCGCCCGCACGGTCACCTTATCGGATGTATTTTCCGATCGCCTTGATCCTAGTTGGGTGAAAGACCGCATCGTCATTATTGGCTCGACGGCACAGAGTTTAAGAGATAATTTCTACACTCCCTATAGTGGGCGATCGCAACGCTACGACAAAATGCCTGGGGTCATCGTCCACGCTCAGGTAGTTAGTCACCTTCTCAGTACCGCCTTGGATGGCAAGACACCCTTTGGGTTTTGGCCAGAGTGGCTAGAAGCTCTAGGGATTTGGGGTTGGTCGCTGACTGGTGGCATCCTAGCTTTCCGACTGCGGCATCCCATTCGTCTGCTGCTCGGAGAAGTCACTGCCCTATCACTCTTATTGGGAAGCTCCTGGATACTATTTTTAAACGCGGCATGGGTACCTGTCGCTACACCACTTATAGGATTGCTCGCCTCCAGTGCGGGGGTCGTTGCTTACTTCAAATACAAAGAGCAACAAGACCACGCTGACATTGTCGAAAAAGTCAAAGAACAGGAAAGAAATCTAGCTTTATTGCAAGCTCTCTTGAAGGAGACAACGGAGGTAGCACCGGAAGCAACAGGGCTGTCAACCATTGAACAGACGGGTATGTCCTCTGATGACGCCACTGCCATTTTGACGGAAAGTCAGCAGTTGACCCTCACCAAACCCAGCTATCATCTGCTGGCTGGACGCTACAAAAGCCTAAGTGTTTTGGGTTCGGGTGGGTTTGGTCTAACTTATATGGCAGAAGATACCCAGCGACCGGGTTCCCCGACTTGTGTGATTAAGCACCTAAAACCGGCACGTCGCGACGAAAGATTTTTGCAGATTGCTAGACGTCTATTTCGTGTAGAAGCCGAAATTCTCGAAAAACTGGGCAATCATTCACAAATTCCCCATTTGCTCGCTTATTTTGAAGAAAAAAAAGAATTTTATCTAGTAGAAGAATTTGTTGACGGTCATTCCATCAGCGACGAGTTGCCCGTCGATAAGCGCTTACCGCAAGAGCAAGTCATGCAATTAGTTCAGGATGTCTTGGAAATTCTGCTGTTTATTCATAGCCACAACGTTATTCATCGCGATATCAAGCCCACTAATATGATTCGTCGTGCTAGCGATCATCGCGTTGTTTTGATTGACTTTGGAGCGGTTAAACAAATGCAACCGCAAGAATCATCGAATCCCGAAGAAGAATATACAGTCGCCGTTGGTACCCGTGGCTATGCTCCCCCAGAGCAATATGCCGGACATCCCAACTTTAGTAGCGATCTGTACGCTCTAGGCATGATTGGGATTCAAGCCCTCACAGGTATTCATCCCCAGCATCTGCCACGCATAGCGAATACAGGCGAGCTGAACTGGCGTCATCTCACGAGCGCTCAAGACAAATTTCTCGATATTCTCGAAAAGATGGTGCACTATCACTTCGCTGATAGATATCAATCCGCAACAGCGGTGTTAGAAGAGCTGCTGCGGATTTAGAACTTAGCGAAGCGAATTTTGTTTGTTTGATGGAGTGTTAGGGAGCCGGGGAAAATAGACTCCTATCACCCCATCTCCTGATCTCCAGTTATGCCCAGAGAACCAAACCGGGTTCGTAGAGACTGGAGAGATTTTTGTGTTTGGGTAACACACGCAAAGAGAGTCCCTGTAAGCCACTGGTGTTGTAGATAATATCCGCCGTGTAAATACAGTGAGAGCTGTCCTCCCCTTGGTATTCCATCACGACGGGGATACC
Source organism: Kastovskya adunca ATA6-11-RM4 (assembly GCA_019359445.1). Taxonomy (GTDB): domain Bacteria; phylum Cyanobacteriota; class Cyanobacteriia; order Cyanobacteriales; family Coleofasciculaceae; genus Kastovskya; species Kastovskya adunca. The sequence goes on from JAHHHJ010000008.1 coordinate 64,789, forward strand.
GTTAACAATTTGTCCATCAGCGTTGACGGCTCCTTGGTAGAGTTCTACCTGGATGTCATCGGGGCTGAGTCCAGCGAGGTTAATGCGAGTTTTGACAGAAACAGATTGGTTAACTTTCAACTCGTCAGAAGCCGCGATATCCACCGCTTCGATTTTGATGTCGAACCAATGCTCGAACAACTGCCGCTTCCAATGGGCTAGTGCCTTAGCCGGTGCGTAGTTATCGCTAGTCATGATGGCGTAGCGATCGCTAGTTGGGAAATACCCCCGCACGGCATAGTCCCGCAGCATCCGTGAGGTATTGAAATATGGACAGTTAAGTTGAATTGCCGCCTTCATCTTTGCCACCCAGCCACGAGGAATTCCTTCCCCATCACGGCTGTAGAACAAGGGGACAAGTTCCTGCTCCAACAAATCGTACAGAGCATTTGCTTCTACCTGGTCTTGGTAATCTTTATCTTCATAAATTTCACCATTTCCAACGGCCCAGCCAGTGCGAACATAATCCGCCTCATCCCACCAGCCATCGAGGACGCTCAAATTTGGCAGCCCATTCATCGCTCCCTTCATCCCAGAAGTGCCTGAGGCTTCTCGTGGACGGCGGGGCGTGTTCAGCCAAACATCACAGCCTGCAACCATCAACCGCGCCACATGAATATCGTAGTCAGGAATAAAGACCACGCGATCGCTTAGTCCTTCTTCTCGAATTGTGTGAATAATCTGGCGGATTAATTCTTTGCCGGGAGTGTCTTTGGGGTGGGCTTTCCCCGAAATCACAAACTGCACCTGCCGATCTTTATTAGCGCGGATGATCTGCTTAATCCGCGCGATGTCATACAAGAACAAGTTCGCCCGCTTATAAGTAGCAAAGCGACGTGCAAAACCAATAGTTAAGACACTAGGATCGAGCAATTCTGCCGATTCAGCAACTTCTGCGGGGGAGGCTCCTCGCAAGCGCCGACTCTTCGCCAACCGTTCCCGAACAAACATCACTAACTCTGAGCGACAACGCTCGTGGTTGCGCCACAATTCCTCATCAGGAATCGTACTGATCCGTTGCCACAAGGGGTCAGTGCTGCCCTTATCTGACCACTTCGGGCCCAAGTAGCGGTCGTACAGCTCTTGCAGGGATTTGTGAACCACACTGCGGGCATGAACACCATTGGTGATCGCAGTGATTGGCACCTCCTCGATTGGCAAATCCTTCCACAGCCCCTGGAACATGACTCGCGATACTTCCCCGTGCAACTGGCTGACGCCATTGATAAAGCTGGCGGTTTTAATTGCCAGCGCTGCCATGCTAAAGGGGGATTCCAAATTGCCTGTGTCTTCCCGTCCTAGGGCAAGAAATTCTTCTTTCGATAAACCGAAGATGTGAGCGTAATGCCCAACGTAGTACATCGCTTTGTCGGGAGGGAACAAGTCAAACCCAGCTGATACAGGCGTGTGAGTGGTGAAAACTTGTGTAGATTGCGCGACTTGTTTGGCTTCGTTAAAGCTCAGACCTTCTTCCTGAATCAGCTTGCGGATGCGCTCCAGAATCAAAAAGGCAGAGTGTCCCTCGTTGAGGTGATAAACCGTGGGTTTATATCCCAAAGCTTGTAAGGCGCGGACACCGCCAATTCCCAGCATCATTTCCTGGTGAATCCGCATATCCAAATCCCCACCGTATAACTCATCGGTGATGTCATGGTCGTAGGGATTGTTTGGCTCAATGTTGGTGTCGAGCAAATATAAAGGTACAGTTCCCACCTGCACGCGCCAGATCCGAGCGTAGACGGTGCGTTGGGGATAATCTACAGCAATGCGTAGTTCTGAACCATCAGGATTGCGCTCTAGGTGCAGCGGCATGTTGTAGAAGTCGTTGCTGGGGTAGCGTTCCTGCTGCCAACCATCAACATTGAGATACTGGGCAAAGTAGCCCTCCTGATAAAGCAACCCGACAGCAACGAGGGGCAAACCTAGATCGGATGCTGACTTGAGGTGATCTCCAGCCAAGACGCCTAAGCCACCAGCGTAGATAGGTAGGCTATCGACCAAACCATACTCAGCACAAAAGTAAGCGAAGCATTCCTTCTCTGGTGCCCCGTCGTTGTTCCCAGCCGCAGCGCCACGATGCTTGCGATACCAGGTGCGCTCGTTGAGGTAGTTGTCTAGTTGGTTAGACGCACGTTCTAGGTGTGCCAAAAACCCATCATCTTCGGCAACTTCCTGTAGTCTGTCTTGGCTAATGGTTCCCAGCATTAACGCCGGGTTGTGGCGTGTCGAATCCCATAGATCGCGATCGAGGCGTCGAAATAATTCTTTGGTTTCAAAATTCCAATCCCAGTGAAGGTTGTAAGCCAGCTTCCGTAGAGGTTCGAGCTGCGGAGGCAACTGAGGAGAAACGTTAAATGTACGAATTGGCTGCATAGAGCACTAATAATTGTTCAGTTTTCACATCGCTATTGTGTACTCATCGACGCGGGATCTTTGCTTTTTTTAATACTCTTTTTTATGATGGGCGGCTGGATGCATCTTCTCACAAGCAATTCACTGTGCATAGCTAGCACTCCGGCGTAGCTTTTTTCCGCCATTTCACGGCATTTGATGCCTAAGAGTAATTCAAGGCATTTACCCCGCATTTTCCTAACTTGTTGGTGCGGGACTGTGAGAAATCGTGATAAGTCTTAATCCGATGAGTGTTTCTAACTGTAACAGCAGTCCGTCAGCAATGGTTGTTTTAAGTAGGATGGCACTGACTTAAGCGGCAAATAGTTGTTCTTGAGAAAAACCCAGCTTGGGGGGCTTCCCTCCAAACCCCACTCTTGGGATGAGTGCCTCCCCCAAACCCCCTGCACAAGGTTTGAGCGGTTGTGATGAATTTCTTAAATCGGTGTCATTCGTTTTAAGTACAAATGCTTAATTTCCTGCTAAAAATATTTAGTGGGATAAAACCTGTAAAAAGCCTGGTGTAATCTACTGGGAACGTCGCCCGATGCGATCGCGTCATTGCTGGCTATCCAAGTTCTGCTACGACAGGCAAAAATAAGTCTCTGAAGTTTGGCAGTGGGTATAGGCTCCTAAACCAAAAAGGCAGCCGCCTTTGGGTATGATAAGAAAGCTGTCGGGTCTTTAATAATCCTCAAGACCATTAGCACTTAGTACTCAGCGGAGATATCGCTATGCTGACCCTTAAGATAGTTGTTTACGTCGTCGTTAGCTTCTTTGTTGCCCTGTTTGTGTTTGGCTTTTTGTCAAACGATCCGGCTCGTAACCCAAAGCGTCGGGATTTGGAGTAAATAGCAATCGCTTCATCATCCCTGAACATTAAATAGGGGCGAGGCGTGCCTCGCCCCTGTTGTTTGAGTGAGTGGGGTGAGTCGTCACGTTTCGGAGTTGTCCATCCGAACTCTTGTCAACGAAAAGATGCCTCAACCTGTTCCGCCACCTGAACCGCCTGCAATTTTTGAACCTGTAGTACCGGAGACAGCCCAGAGTCAAGCTGATTCCCTTAAGCCGATGGCAACCTTGCCATCCACCCAGGCGCTGCCAACCGGGTTACTTGCTGCACCGACTCCACCAGAAGCCTTTGCCCCTGAGTTTGTCCCCACCAGCACGATTCCAAGGGCTGCTTTATTGGGCCCTCCCATTGCTGTTGGTCGTCGTCGTAACAGTACAATTTTCCCGACAGCCCAATTAAATCTCAGCCAAGTAGAACCTGAACAAAATTTAGCGCCACCCATTGAGCCGACTGAACCCGCTCGGCAGCAGCCAGAAGTTTCTCCCACTATTGACTCTGTAGACCCCTATAAGCCAGAACCAGAGCCGGAGCAGAATGTCGCTCCACTGATTGACTCAGTTAACTACACCGCAACAGACACTGGGGCGTTGGGTGAAGTGGCACCAACTCCGACTCCTGCGATTAGTCCCACAGTCTTTCCCAATTCTCCTCATCAAGAAAAATCCAGCGAAGAAGCCGCCGACGTAGTAGCACAAACGCCTGTTGAGCCATCTTCTTCAAGGTCGAAGGAAAGTAACGCACAAACACAGCTAGCGGGTGCAAAGGTACTTTCACCGCTATTGGGCTTAAATAGCAATCCCTCACAGATTGAAACCCTCCTCACTCAAGAGCGTGGGGGAGAAGTTAGAGAATTTGAATTTACTATTCCAGAAAATGCACCGGAGCCAGTCGTCCCCTCTCCTAGTGAGGAGACGGCACCCCAAGTACCATCAGAACCGCCCCCAGGTAATAGTCAAACAGCTCCCAGTAATACCTCTATCTCCGAACGGGTGCTTGAGCTGACCGCAGACCGAGAAGAGTACGATGACCAGCGACAAGTGATTACAGCAGAAGGTAATGTTGTGCTGCGCTTTCAGAATGCTGTGCTGGATGCAGACAGGTTGGAAGTCAATTTGCCCAATCGCATTATCGTGGCTGAGGGAAATGTTGCCCTAACTCGTGGGGAGCAGGTATTGCGAGGAGAGCGCTTTGAATATTTCTTTGTTCAAGATAGTGGTGTGATTCTTAATGCTAGCGGGGAGGTTTATACACCTACTGCTGGCGAAGATTTTGCGTTTCCCTCGCCCACAAATGTGGCAACTCCTGGGGCGGAGCGACCGTTAAGCGATCGCCTAACTGCCAATCAACCCCTACAGCGAGTTACCAATACTGGCGGTTACTCCTTTGTGGTTGGAGGAACAGACAATATCCCTGGTTTGCCTCAGGCTCAAACTGGAGGAAACGTCAGTCGGCTGCGCTTTGAAGCCGATCGAGTTGAGTTTGAGGAGGACGTTGCGGTCGCTCAAAATGTCCGGATTACCAACGATCCTTTTTCCCCGCCAGAGTTGGAACTACGGGCAGATACCGCCACATTTCGGCGTATTTCCCCCTTACAAGACGAAATCGTTGCCACCCGACCGCGATTAGTTTTCGATCAAGGCTTAGAAGTTCCCCTACTACGAAATCGGATTGGTATCGATCGCCGAGAACGGCAACCTGCTCCCATCAGCTTTGGCTATGACGGTGGCGATCGCGGTGGGTTATTTGCTGAACGTACCTTTGAAATTATTAATAGACCCAACGTCCGCTTTAGCGTCACGCCTCAGTATTTGGTGCAAAAGGCAATTTTTGGCGATGCTAATTTTATTGAGCCATCCGCGTTTGGATTGCGATCGGAGTTGGAGGCTACCCTCTCTCCGAGAACAGCGGTGGTGGGTTCAGCGGTGCTCACCAGTTTAGACCCCACTGATTTTGAAAATCAGGCGCGGGCAAGTTTGCGCCTGCAGCAGATTATCGGTACAGCCTTACCCCATAGGCTGAATTTGGAATACAGCTATCGCGATCGCCTCTTCAACGGTTCTTTAGGATTCCAAACGGTTCAGAGTAGTCTCGGTGCGGTCTTGACTTCCCCGATCATTCCCCTAGGGAATAGCGGCTTCTACCTGAACTACCAAGCGGGCGCTCAGTATATCAACGCGGATACAGACCGCATTGACTTACTCGAATCTGACCGGAAAAACAATCGTGTCAGCCTCGGACGGTATCAAGGGACTGCCACTCTCAGTCGCGGCTTTCTCCTGTGGCAAGGTGAAGCCTTACCCGCCACACCCACAGAAGGACTGCGCTACACCCCAGTACCTGTGCAGCCATACCTGCGGCTGAATGCTAGTACCACTGGCGTAGGGAGTCTGTACAGCAACGGTGACTCTCAAGCCTCCCTCAGTGGTTCAATTGCACTACAAGGGCAAGTCGGTCACTTTTCCAAGAGGTATTTGGACTACACGGGTTTTAACCTCGGTTACTCCCATATTTTGGTCGGAAATCAATCTCCCTTTTTGTTTGACCGAATTGTAGACACCAGCGTCCTCTTTGGTGGCATCACTCAGCAAATTTATGGCCCCTTTCGCGCGGGTTTTCAGACAGCAATTAGTTTAGATAACAACAGACAAATCAGCACTGACTACTTCGTAGAATACAGTCGCCGCACCTACAATATTCTCCTGCGTTACAATCCAATTCAAGAAATTGGTTCTCTGAGTTTTCGGATTAATGATTTTAATTGGGCAGGCAATCCAGGACGCTTTGATGGTTCTGGGGTTCGTCCAGTTGTCCAAGGGGTGGCTCAGTAGCTGCACTAAGCACCTCTAACGCCTCTTCACCCATCGCCATGTCTTCACAAACAACTCCTCTAACCACAGCATCGCCCGGTCTAGCCACCCTAGAAGTAACTCCAAGGGGTGCTTAACATAGCCAGTCGAAGTCGCCTGAGTTTCAATCCAATCAGGAGTATGTTCAAAATCAGCAGTTGAGGCAGTAGGAGTCAGGGTAGAGTCATCATTCTGACTAGGGGAACTCGCCGCCGCGATCGCTTGATCAGAATTTTTCCCTAATGCCCTTAGAGGTTTTTGGCGATCGCTGTTTCTCTCATTACCCTTGTGCTGACGCGGAGCAACCTTAGCGCTTGGAGTTGCCGTTGTCTGAGTAGAGGTAATCTCAGTAGTATCTTTGGGAGTCTTTACCAGTTTGGCGGTGGTGAATTTGGGAGATAGTGGTTGCTTTTTACGTTGGAAGTAACGCTTAAAAAAGCCCCCAATAGAGTTTCCTGACAACATAGGTGCTTCAGAAGTCGGAGTGTCAGGTAGCTGGGCAATTTCTAGAGAGGGAGTGAAACCGTGAGCATTTGCGGGTGCATCGGTGGCTTCAAACAAATCGCCCCAGGTAAGCCAAGGATCATCAGCTTCACTTGCTGCGGCTAGTTCCGGTGCAGAGCCAAACGAACGCCCTAGTAAGCGATCGCCTGCACTCGTTGCGTTCCCAGGGATGGCAGTATCTTGATAATCTGTTCCAGAAACTGCCACGGAACGCCGACCGAAAAAGTAGTCAACGGCGGCACGAATTATGCCTTGAATACGCCAGGTATCTGTTTGAGTCTGCTCGGAGGATGCTAACCCTCCCTTTAGGGTAAGAAACCGTTCTTGGACTTGATGCAGCAGTGTCACTGTACGACCGCTAACGACCCCAGTGAACTCAGAAACTTGTACTAACTGATGGCTTTCTAACTCAGCTACCCGCTGATCTAAAAAAGCTAATGCTCTTGTTGGAGGCAATTGGGGTGTCAATACCTGAGATGAAGGCAATGTTTGTAAAGAATTACTGGCTTGTAGTGGCTGGCTGGGATGAGGTTGAGGCGCAGCTAGCAGCTTTGACTCTTGGAAAAGATTTGCCGCGATCGCTATAGAGCCAGTTTGCACCCACGCCATTACTTGCCAGAAGAGGGAAACAATCGGGAAAAGTTGGGGACGGTCTTCCGCCGCCAGCGATCGCGCCATGATTGTCGGCTTAGATGCCTGTTCTAGACGCCGATAACGCCAAAAGTCAGCAAGTTCCCAACTGATGCGAGAGGTCAGCGTTTGCTGCTGTTGAGGCGTGAGAATATCGAGGATTTGGTTTTGGGTGCTAACCAGTACTAATGTACGTGTTGTTAATAAGCTAGCGACGCCTTGCACAATGGAATTGGTAAGATTTGATGCCTTTGCTACTTGGCTCGATTGAGTCGAAGACTGCTCAACCAATCCCTCCGTTGCCGCCACTAACCCGCTACTCACTTCTGCCGTCACCGCCACCAGAGGGGCTTCTCCAGCTAGCCGTAGTAGTTCTTTGGCTTCGGGCAAAGAAACCCAGCTATCAACCGCCTCTAATAAGCGTTTAATCGGCGTATCTACCGTGGGCGGCGTCGGTTCCTCCGCAGGCTTTTCTGCCTGTAGTGGTTTCCATCCCGTCTGTGCAGCCGTGAAGATTTGCCGTCCAGCTAATCGGGTGGTTTGCACCATCAGGTAGACCGGATACAGCAAAATTTGTACTCCCCAGATGGCAGCAACCTTTACCTGTCGCACAGCGCGATCGCCTTGATCAACGACAGAGCGAACTTGCCGATTTACGAAATTAAACAATCGACTTTGATAGCGACCTGGGGAAGACATAGCAGTTAATTGAGCGACTGAGCAATTAGCACCGCTCGCGACTAGCTATTATTCGTTGTGGGTTAATCTCTAACAACTAACAACTGACTGCTAATCGCTAAGAGTCAGTGCCTCGATCATACCGAAAAGATGACCACCCCTGCGACCCCGACAACGGCAACCACCCAGATTAATTGCGTAATTACTCAACTGCGCTCTTGCACCCAGATTCCTGTGCAGTCGGGTTGGCGATGCTACCCAGATGATCTCCCCGCATCAGTTGCTACCCAAGCTGAATCCTGGGAGGATTGGTCAACAGCCCCAATCAACGATAAAGGCTACATTGTCTGGGCGTCGAAACGGCAGGTGATGTGGCTGGCTCAACGGTTTGTCGTTCCCCAAAATTTGCAAGGCTATCCCTTAGCGGGATTAACGTTACGACTGGTGCTGACATGGTGGGCAGAAGATGCTCAAATTTTTGTCAATGGTCAGTTTGTACAAGCCGGAGATTTATTTGACTCTTCGACCAGGGTAGTAATCTCTCAGGCGGTGACAGCGGGAGAAGAAATTACCGTTACCTTGCGCCTAGTGAGTCCGGGGCATGATATTGGGGCATTGATGCGATCGCATTGCCTATACGAAGCAGCGGATGGAGGAATTGACCCTGGTTTTGTCGCCGATGAATTAGCGGTGTTGTGGCGCTACCAAGAAGCCTTTGAGCCAGAATCCTTAGAGGCTTTAGCCGCCGCCGTGGCAAAGATAAATTGGGAAGTCATAGGCGATCGCGAAAAATTTCACACTACCCTCTCTACATGGCGTCAGCACCTATTTTCCTCTGTCGGGGGACAACAGAACCGCTGCATCCAAATGTTGGGTCATGCTCATCTCGATCTCGCTTGGTTGTGGACGGTTAGCGAAACCTGGGAGGTTGCCCAAAGAACCTTTGAATCAGTATTAAACCTCCAAAAAGACTTTCCTGAGCTGACTTTCTGCCATTCCACCCCCGCTCTTTACGCTTGGATTGAAGAGCATCGCCCCGATTTATTTGCCGCTATCAAACAACAAATTGCGGCGGGTCGCTGGGAAGTCGTGGGGGGAATGTGGGTGGAGCCGGAACTGAACTTAATCGACGGTGAATCCATTGTCCGGCAGGTACTTTATGCCCAGCAATATGTACAGGAAAAATTTGGAAAATTAACAAAAATCGCCTGGGTTCCTGATAGCTTTGGCTTCTGTTGGCAGTTACCGCAAATTTTGAGACAAGGCGGCATTGAATATTTTGTCACCCAAAAATTGCACTGGAACGACAGTACCAAATTTCCCTACGGCGCATTTTGGTGGCGATCGCCGGATGGTTCTCAAATCTTTAGCCTCATCTCTCCCCCCAACACCACTGGCGTCATGGACACCAGCCCCCTGACAATGGCATCCTACGCCGTGGAGTGGGAAACTCAGACAAAGCTAAAAGATATATTTTGGCTGCCGGGTGTGGGCGATCATGGTGGTGGGCCGACGCGCGATATGCTACAAGTTGCCCAGCGTTGGCAGCAGTCTCCCTTCTTCCCCCGTCTGGAATTTACAACCGCTTTGGGGTACTTGCAGCAGCTTACGGCAGGCGGAAAGGAAACTAACCACAGCACAGAGAACGCTGAGGAAGAAGAGGAGAGGGAGGAGCGATCGCCTGTCTTTGGACTCAGCACTCAGGACTCAGGACTCACCACTGATTTCCCCCTGTGGAATGACGAACTTTATCTAGAATTTCATCGCGGCTGTTATACCACCCACGCCGACCAAAAACGCTGGAATCGTCGCTGCGAGCAGTTACTGTATCAGGGAGAATTGTTTGCTTCTCTAGCCACTCTGATTGCTGGAACCAACTATCCCAAGCTGCAACTCGAAACCGCTTGGAAAACAGTCTTATTTAATCAATTTCACGATATTTTACCGGGAACCTCGATTCCTGAAGTGTTTGTAGCTGCAAATCAAGGGTGGCAAGAAGTTGAGCAGGTGGCTTCAGAGATTTTGGCAGATTCATTAAAGGCGATCGCCTCCCAAATTTCTCTCCTCTCACCACCCCAACCTAACGCCCAACCCCTGATCGTCTTCAACTCCCTCAACTGGCAGCGTTCGGAAGTTGTCGCGGTTCCTCTCCCCGCCGCCTCAGCCGCCACTTGGAGCCTTTACGACCTCTCTGGAGAAAAACTCCCTTGTCAGTTCAGCTCCGAGTCTCCTGCTCTGCTGTTTCTAGCCCAGGATGTTCCCTCGGTTGGCTACCGTATCTTCTGGCTATGTCGAACTGATTTGAAATTGCCGATCGGTTCGGGATTTGACTCAAATCCTGCACCCAGCCCCATCAGCGGCAAATCCCGCCTTGTTGGGAAACCCAGAGGGACGCAGAAGAATACGGAGGGTGAGGAAAGAAATCAAGTTTTGCCGGAAGACTTTGTTCTGGAAAATGCTCTGCTGCGTGTTGTTGTTAGTCCTGAGAGTGGAGACTTAAGCAGCGTCTTCGACAAAATTCACCAGCAAGAAATTCTTCAAGGGGCGGGTAATCAATTGCAAGCCTTCCAAGACAAGGGTCAATACTGGGACGCTTGGAATATTGACCCCAACTATGGCGAACATCCCTTACCCCCAACTGAGTTAGTTTCAATTCAGTGGTTGGAGCGGGGGCCAATTCAATGGCGTCTGCGGGTTGTACGGCAACTTAACCAATCGGAATTTTGCCAGGATTATGTTCTGCAAGCCGACTCAGCCGTTCTCAAAATCGCCACGACTGTAGATTGGCAGGAAAGTCATGTTTTAGTAAAAGCCGCTTTCCCATTAAATCTAGAGGTGGATTATGCTACCTACGAAATTGCCTGCGGTGCCATCCAACGCCCGACTCGACCCCAAACCCCTGCTGAGAAAGCCAAATGGGAAGTTCCTGCTCTCCGTTGGGCAGACCTTGGCGATCAAACCTCTGGCGTAAGTTTGCTCAATGATTGTAAATACGGCTACGATGCCCAGTCTTCACAGCTACGCCTCACCCTCCTCAGAAGCCCCTGCTGGCCAGATCCGACGGCAGATAGAGGAATTCATCACTTCACCTACGCTCTCTATCCTCACAGGGGTAGCTGGCAGTCTGCTAACACTGTACGGCGGGGATATGAGTTGAATTTGCCGCTGCATGTGGTGCTTGATGTCCCAGCCAATAGGAATGCATCGCCCACAGGCGATCAACCTGGGGCGACTGCGGGCTTAAATTCTTTAGCCGACGCAGGAAGGCTTTATAACCCCACCCTTCAGGGTGCCAGTTTCCTAGATTTATCGGCTGAAAACCTCGTCTTAATCGCCTTCAAACAATCAGAAGATGACCCCCATCTCTGGGTTCTGCGCTGTTATGAATGCCAAGGTCAATCAGCCGAGTTGTCTTTCAAGAGCAGTCTAGATTTAGCGATCGCTCATCCCGTCAACTTACTCGAACAACCGACTCAATCTCAGGAAATTCTCCCCTGGAAAATTACCTCGTTTGCCGTACAACAGGGTTACTCTGACCCTAAAAACTCCAAATAGTTATTACTCAATTCCTTCACCGCCAACTCATAAAACTGCTTTCCATGTTCGGGGGTTGCTAGTGCAGGATTAGAACCCATGCGTCCATCCGGGTAGCGACGGCGAAAATCCGCCGCCCCATAAATGGGATGTCCGGAAGCCACTTCCTCAGATAGCGGCGCTTGCTTAATCGATTCCGGGTAAACGTACTGCGTCAGGGCTACCTCACTCGGCGTCGCGTGGGAGCCTTCTTCGTTACCGTACAACTCTTTGGCTAACTTATAAACCGAGCCGCACATAAACCAATTCGCCAGACGACACTGCACCCGGTCAGCATTGGGAATATTTAACTCATCTAAATGAGCATAAGTTTCCGCAAAGGCTGCCTTTAAGGTAGCCATATTGCCGCCGTGACCATTGATGAAGAAAAATCGCGTGAACCCGGCTCTAGCTAAGGAGGTGAGGTACTCTTTAACGAGCTGAATTAGCGTACTCGGTTTCAGGCTCATCGAACCGGGAAAGGCCGTGTGATGCAGCGCCATCCCAACGTTGATGGTGGGAGTAACGAGGGCGTTTGTGGCGTCACCCACTCCGCGCGCGATCGCTTCTGCACAAATCGCATCAGTGCCAATTAATCCAGTTGGCCCATGTTGCTCAGTCGATCCAATCGGGATAATAATTCCTGGCGATCGCTCTAGGTAGGTTTCCACCTCTGTCCAGGTGCTCAAATGTAGCTGCATTGCCGTTAGAAGCCTTGTATTTATACCTGTAAGAATAGGTCGATTCTACTTCTTAAGAGTTTTAACTAATCACAAACAATAATTATGGTGTATATGTGAGCTTAGAACTGTTAATACAGAATTTCTTTTTTTATGCTTTCTCTCGACCTGCCCCACAGCCCCTCTAGTCCAGACCTAGCGCAAGCAACACGCGTTCTAGTGGTGGAAGACGAAGATTTAATCCGAGAAATGCTGGTTTTGGCTCTAGAAGAGGAAGGTTATGAGGTCGTCACGGCTTCAGACGGGCGTGTAGCGTTAACGCTGTTTCAGGATGCTGACACGAATGAAGCCCAATTCCCGTTTAACCTGTTAGTCCTAGATTTGATGCTACCCCAGATCAATGGTCTGGATCTGTGCCGCTTACTACGCTATCAGAGTAACCCGGTGCCAATTTTAATTCTCAGCGCCAAAGCAAGTGAAACTGACCGCGTTTTGGGTTTAGAAGTGGGGGCTGACGACTACCTCACCAAACCCTTCAGTATGCGAGAGTTGGTAGCTCGTTGCCGCGCTTTGCTCCGTCGCCAACGCTTTAGCTGCTTACCCCCAGCTCCTGTTTTGCAACTGCGGGATATTGTTCTTTATCCTCAAGAGTGCCGTGTCACCGTTCGAGGAGAAGAAGTGAATCTTTCCCCAAAGGAGTTCCGGTTGTTGGAATTATTTATCAGTTATCCCCGCCGAGTTTGGTCGCGCGATCAATTGATCGATCAGGTGTGGGGCCCTGATTTCATGGGGGATACTAAAACCGTAGATGTTCACATTCGTTGGTTGCGAGAAAAACTTGAACTCGATCCCAGTCAGCCTGAATATTTAGTGACTGTTCGCGGCTTTGGCTACCGCTTTGGCTAATTAGGAATTGGTGACGGGGAAACTGGGAAAAGTTTTTGGTTTTGAGTTTTTAGACAGACAGCGTTGTTAGGCTAGCTAATAACCAGTAACTAACCGCTAAAAACTGACTCATGACCCTAATTGCCTTCTTGGTGGGTCTAGCAATCGGGATTGGGGTTTGGCTTTGGCAACAGCGTCGGCTCAATCGGCGTTTAAAACAAATGTTGGGGTCATTACATTCTGATGCTAGTAGTAGCTCAATGCCCATAGTTTCTCGCTTGCGGCAAGAGATTACCTTTGCCAATCAACAACGAGAATTGCTAGAAAAAAAACTGGAAATCAGAAAACATCTGCTCCAGATTATGCCGATTGGGTATTTGCAGGTTGATGAAGAAAATCAGCTTCTCTGGTGCAATGAGCAAGCACAGCAACTCTTGCAAATTAACCGCTGGGAACCCGGACAGATACGGTTGCTGTTGGAGTTAGTCCGTTCCTACGAACTCGACCACCTCATTGAGCAAACGCGCTTGCAGCAGCAACCAGAAATTATTGAGCTAGTATTTCATCCTGTTTGTTTAGAGGGGTCGGCAATGGCAAGTGTGCGACCGCTAACATTACGCGCCTCTAGTTGGCCCCTCCCCCAACGGCAAGTCGGGGTTTTCCTGGAAAATCAGCAGCCGCTAGTTGATCTGACGCAATCGCGCGATCGCGCTAATTCCGACTTAGCTCACGAACTGCGAACCCCACTCACCGCCATGCGCTTAGTCGCTGAAGCTTTGCAAGGGCGTGTAGAACCTCCTGCTAGTCGGTGGGTTGAGCAAATGCTTCGAGAAACAGATCGACTGATTTGCCTGGTGCAAGAATGGCTAGAACTTAGTCAGATGGATAAAGACCCCACAACAAGCCTCACTCTTGAACCCTTGGATCTGCACAGTCTTCTTCAGTTAGCGTGGGAAAACTTAGAACCCTTAGCTCAACAAAAGCAGCTTAGTCTTGCCTATCAGGGAGTCGATAGCGTCTGGCTAGAAGCTGATCCCACCCGCCTCACCCAAGTCTTCATCAATTTATTCGACAACAGTATTAAACACAGCCCTACTAAAGCTGAGATTCGAGTAGAGGTGAGTCTCCTCCCAGCCACAGACGAGCTTAACTGTGTTCAAATCAACATCATTGACTCAGGTTCCGGATTTGCTGAGGCTGACTTACCTCATGTTTTTGAGCGCCTTTATCGTGGCGAAACCTCACGCCATCGGCAACAGACAGCCCTCGGTTCTCCAGAAAGGTTGCCTAACAGCAGTGGAAGTGGCTTAGGACTTTCAATCGTGCAAAAAATTATCCTCGCTCATGGAGGAGAGATTCAGGCGCAAAATCATCCAAAAACCGGGGGTGCATGGCTCCAAATCAGTCTTCCGGTTACTGGCAAATATTAAACAGGATTGCTATCACTGTATTTACTAGCCGTTTCTCCCACAACAGAGTGAGCTGAGGTGAACCTGTCTTCTCAAACTAACCATTCTGAACGCTTTCACTTTCAACGTTGCCTCCGGCGTTTGGAGCGAGATGTTCTACGCATGGGTGCCTTAGTGGAACAATCTTTTCGCTTAAGTCACCAAGCTTTATTTGCCCGTAACTTAGAATCTGCCAAAGAAGTTGCCGCGCTCGATAAACGCATCGATCAGTTTTATCGCCAAATCGAACTAGAATGCAGCATTCTGTTAACGCTACAATCGCCAGTTGCCCAGGATCTACGCCTCGTTAGTGCCTTGATGCAGTTGGTGCGAGACTTAGAGCGTATTGGTGACTATGCCGAAGATTTGGCAGAAATTGCCGTGAAGCTCTTTCCTTACCCGCCTCATTCTTGCTTACCTGAAGTCGAGATCATGTCCCATCATGCCCAAGCCATGCTAGCCGCGAGTTTAGCGGCATTGGTGGATTTGGATGTAACAGCAGGACAAGCCGTAAAGGTCTTGGATGACAAGGTCGATGATGCCTACGACAGGGTTTACAACACCTTGGCTTACCAGCAGGACATCAAAGGCGTTATCGAACCGATTCTGTTATTAACCCTGATCATTCGTCACTTAGAGCGCATGGCTGACCACGCCACCAACATCGGTCAGCGCGTTACCTATATCGTCACAGGTCAGCGATCGTAGCAATTGACGGTATTTAACCAGACGATTACCTAAGCCTTACCAGTCTCTAAACTCCCAGAAGTAAGATGGCAAACAAACTCTGTTTCTGGAGCTAATGAGGCGTAGAGTTTTTCTTGGCTTTTTGCCTAGAGAAAAAAACTTTCCCTTGCCTTTGAAGATTCAGCCCCGGCTAAGATACCTGCTGCCAATGGGATGAAAGCAAGCCGTCTGAGGTTCCATCCTACTGAAGGTTTCCATATCTTATCTATGGATGCCAATAGCCAGCTAGAAGCAGGAATTAGGGTCTTTTTAGCCCTCAAATTGCCAATTTCAATTCCTTATATAGTGTTTTAAAATACGTTGCTTGTTAAGCATTGCTAATAACATTGATTAGGCAATAGCAATTTTTCCATTAATGCCCTTTTTTCTCTGTAATCGTGGCATAATTGGAGCGATTTTCAACCCTGGTTTTCAAGACTTGTGCTCACCTCAGAAAGCTTTGTGTGAAATCAATTAGGTGTGAGGATGAATAATGTTTAAACTGCTCTGGAATGCTCTGAAGGTAAGTCCGGTTGTGCTAGGTGCATTTTTGTTTGTATCTGGCAGCGCTGGTGCGACTCAAAACGCGATCGCTCAAAAAATTATCGCTACCAACAATGAAACGCTGGCTTCTGTAGAGCCGATTGTTGAAAGTGATATTCAATTGTCCAAAGCGACAGTTGAGAACATTTCTACTTCTCAAGTAGAGCCGAGTATTCAATTGTCCGAAGCGATAGTTGAGGATACTGCGGTTTCTCAAGCCACTCCTGGGCCAGAAAGCAAGTTAGTTGCCCAAATGCCTGCAACTGACTCAACTAGCACCCTTGAGCAAATCAACAACTACAACAACGAAGGCAATTCTCTAGACCAAGTTACCAACGTTACCCAACTGCGAGATGTCTCTCCCGGAGACTGGGCGTACGAAGCACTACGGGAACTGGTAGAACGCTACGGCTGTATCGCGGGTTATCCCGATGGCACCTTCCGAGGAAATCGGGCAACCACCCGTTTTGAATTTGCCGCTGGTTTGAATTCTTGCTTGAACCAAATTGAGCGCTTGATTGCCGCTTCCACGGCTGACTTTGTCACCCGCGATGATTTGGAAACGCTACAGCGCCTAGTTCAGGAATTTGAAGCGGAACTGGCAACCCTAGGAACTCGCGTTGATAACTTAGAAGGTCGCGTCGGCTTCCTGGAAGACAATCAGTTCTCCACCACCACAAAGCTCAACGGGGAAGTCATTTTCGCTCTCAGCGATATGTTTGGAGGCGAAGAGAACGTCGATAACGTTGATTATGGGGACGACAATAATACCGTCTTCCAAGACCGGGTGCGACTGAATTTTGATACTAGTTTCACCGGTAGCGATCGCTTGCGTATTCGCCTTCAAGCAAGAAATGTTCAAAGATTTACTTACGTGGGCACTCTTACAAATGAGGGGCGACTAGGTTTTGAAGGCAATGACGGTAACGATGTTAGAATTGACGACTTAGCCTATCGCTTTGATGTGGGTGGAGCCAGAGTCAGTCTAATTGCCAATGGAGGCGATCTAGATGAAGTAGCTCCTGTCCTCAGTCCTTTTGAATCTAGCGGTAGTGGTTCCATCTCCCGTTTCGGGCGATTCAGTCCTATCTACCGGATGGGAGGCGGCGGTGCCGGAGCTGGAGTCACAGTTGGTAGAAATTCTCCCATTTCTGTAAGCGCAGCTTACTTAGCTGGTAATGCTGAAAATCCTAGTGGCGGCAGTCCTACTGAAAGTGAAAAGGGTCTTTTCTCTGGTAACTACAGTGCCCTTGGTCAAGTAACATTCCAGCCGAGCGATGCCTTTGCGATCGCTGCCACCTATGTACATATGTACGACAACTCCGAAGATCCGTTCACGAGCGATAGTGATGGTGTTTTCGTTGGTTCTACTGGTAACCTTCGCCATGCTACTGGTAGCCTTGCTTCTCAAGTCAACGTACTGGAACGGAGAGTTGTCGGGAACTCCTACGGGATTGAAGCTTCCTTTGCTTTTAGTCCCCAGTTGATTTTGAGTGGCTGGGGTGCCTACACCAACGCCATTGTTCTGGGTTTAGGCAATGCTGATGTCTGGACTTATGGTGTAACACTTGCTCTCAATGATTTAGGTGGGGAAGGGAATACCCTCGGTCTTGTAGTAGGTATGGAACCAAAGCTAACAGGTAGTGACGCCAGTTTAGCGGGTCTCATTGATGGTGCTACTGGCCCTAACCAAAGAAAAGACCCTGATACTGGGCTGCACATTGAAGGTTTCTACAGATTCTCCCTGACCGACAACATCGCTATCACTCCTGGTGTAATTTGGCTCACAGCGCCAGGTCACAACAATAACAACGATGACATCATCATCGGCACAATCCGCACAACCTTCAGCTTCTAGTCTTTCAACTCGCTGAAATAAATGTTCAGAAATGCCTTTATTGATTTAAGGGCATTTTCTTTTTTCCTCCGACGAGATGGAAGATTGAGAGATTAAGGGATGATTTTTGCCCGGATAAAAATAAAAGTTGCCAGGAGTGGGAGTAAAGTCTAGACACAGACTGAGTTTTAGCGGTAAGATAGGAGGCTGTGACTTTTCTTAGAATCAGATGAAAGTGCCAGCGCAAAATATCATCAACTCAATTGAATCGGAACAGCTAAAATCCGATTTGCCTACTATCCATGTGGGCGATACTGTTCGGGTAGGAGTCCGCATTCGAGAAGGCGGCAAGGAACGGATACAGCCTTATGAAGGCACAGTGATTGCCATGCGAAATGGTGGCATCAACGAAACGGTCACCGTCCGGAAAATCTTTCAAGGGATAGGTGTTGAGCGGGTCTTCCTGCTACACTCCCCTCGGGTTGAGAGCATCAAGATTATCCGTCGCGGTAAAGTGCGTCGAGCGAAGTTGTATTACCTACGCGATCGCATCGGTAAAGCCACTCGCGTCAAGCAGCGTTTCGACCGGGGAATCTAATCTCAATTTAATCAGTTTTGAGTTGGTGCCACAATTACGTTAAAATAAAATACACAGGAGTATAAATCCAAAACTCCCGTCAAGCTGTGCGCTCTTAGTTCAGTTGGTAGAACGCAGGTCTCCAAAACCTGATGTCGGGGGTTCAAGTCCTCCAGGGCGCGCTCTGATTAATCAACTACAATTCTGCCCGAAGGCACGATCGCCTGCCTGATTGGCTTGATGTCGATCTCTTTCGGGTAGAATTGTTTTGTGAGTCTGGTTTCATCCCACCAGAAGCAACCTCACAACTGTATTAACGGGGGAAAGCAAAAATTGTGGCGAAGAAAACTAAAACTGAACCAGAAACCAAAGAAGCCTCATCAGGATTTAACTCTGTAAAGTTTTTTCAGGAAACTAAAGAAGAACTGAGCAAAGTAGTTTGGCCAAGTCGCCAGCAATTACTGAGCGAATCAGCAGCTGTTATCTTGATGGTGGTTGCCTCTGCGACCTTGATTTATTTAGTAGATAATTTCTTCGTTTGGCTGTCAGGAAAGGTGTTTTAATGAGTTTTGCCGCAGACGAACCCAATGATACCAATCAACAACCAGAGACCTCTACTAGGCCTCACTGGTATGCGGTTCAGGTAGCTTCTGGTTGTGAAAAGCGGGTCAAGACGAACCTAGAACAGCGAATTCAAACGCTGGATGTTGCTGACCGGATCTTGAAAGTACAGATTCCTCAGACGCCGACTGTCAAAATCCGTAAAGATGGATCTCGGCAGCATACCGAAGAAAAAGTTTTTCCTGGCTACGTGTTGATCAAAATGGTGATGGACGATGATGCTTGGCAGGTCGTCAAAAACACTCCTAACGTGATCAACTTTGTTGGGGCAGAACAAAAACGCCGCTACGGGCGAGGGCGTGGTCACGTCAAACCCGTGCCACTGAGTCTTGGCGAAGTCGAACGCATCTTTAAACAAGCCCAAGAGCAAGAGCCAGTTGTCAAGTTTGATATGTCAATTGGAGACAAAATCATCGTGCTTTCTGGGCCATTTAAAGATTTTGAGGGAGAAGTGATTGAAGTAAGCCCTGAAAGGAGCAAGCTGAAAGCCTTACTCTCAATCTTCGGGCGCGACACGCCAGTAGAATTGGAATTTAACCAGATCGAAAAAACAGGCTAGAAATGGCAAAAAAAGTCGTTGCAATAATTAAGTTGGCTCTCCCAGCCGGGAAAGCCAACCCTGCACCCCCAGTTGGTCCGGCACTCGGTCAGCATGGGGTTAACATCATGGCGTTCTGCAAAGAGTACAACGCCAAAACCTCTGATCAAGCTGGCATGATTGTGCCAGCGGAAATCTCGGTGTATGAGGATCGAAGTTTTTCCTTTATCCTCAAAACGCCTCCCGCCTCCGTACTGATTCGGAAAGCCGCAGGAATCGAAAGAGGTTCCAGCGAACCTAATAAAAAGAACGTTGGCTCAATTACTCGCACTCAGTTGCAAGAAATTGCCCAAACCAAAATGCCTGACCTCAATGCTAATGATATTGAAGCAGCAATGAAAATTGTTGAAGGCACTGCCCGGAATATGGGTGTAAAGGTCGCTGACTAAACGCCCGTTTTAGGCACGATTAGAATTTCAAGTAAGCAAACCTTACAGGGGGAGAAGCAACGCTTCGCTAGGCACCCCAGGAGATACATGACAAAAAAACTATCACGCCGACTACAGGAACTCACTCAAAAGGTTGAAGAACGTCCTTACGAACCTTTAGAAGGACTTAACCTGCTCAAAGAGACGGCTACGGCAAGGTTTCCAGAATCTGCCGAAGCCCATATCCGCCTAGGAATTGACCCCAAATACACCGACCAACAGCTACGAACAACCGTTGCTCTTCCCAAAGGTACAGGTCAGACGGTGCGGGTAGCTGTCATCGCCAAAGGTGAAAAAGTTAATGAAGCCAGCAGCTCTGGTGCTGATGTTGTTGGCTCTGAAGAGTTGATCGAAGACATCCAAAAAGGGATGATGGACTTTGACCTCCTGATTGCCACACCGGATATGATGCCGCAGGTGGCAAAGCTAGGTCGTCTTTTGGGCCCACGGGGATTGATGCCCTCGCCCAAAGGGGGAACAGTTACTTTCAACCTGGCACAGGCGATTGAAGAATTCAAAGCTGGTAAACTAGAGTTCCGGGCTGACCGAACTGGCATCGTTCATGTTATGTTTGGCAAGGCATCTTTTCCGGCAGAAGACTTGCTGGTTAATCTCAAGGCACTGCAGGAAACCATCGACCGTAACCGTCCTTCAGGTGCTAAAGGTCGTTACTGGCGGAGTATATTCATATCTGCCACTATGGGGCCGTCAATTGAAGTTGACATCAGCACCCTGCGCGACTTGAAACTTGGTGATGCTGCCTAAACGAGTAGTGTTAGATTATAATCTTTAGCCCTTCTCTCATTGACCGCTAAAAATTAAATTGGCTTGTGCCAAAGACAGCAGGAGCAAGTAATTGCTTAAATAGCCTGCCGAGGTCAACGCCCTTCCATCGGCTGTGCCACCAGCATTAACTTCAGTGGCATGGCATTCATGATGAAAAGCGTAACCTCGGCATGGCGTCCGAGGTTTTGTTTTTAGGCAGGTCAAACGGCTGCAATATCCAAACTTGTCAATTTTGCACGTTTATATAAGGAGGTGAAACAGAGATGGGAAGAACCCTAGAAAATAAAAAAGCGATCGTAGCGGAACTCAAAGAAGCATTGGGTGAGGCTCAACTCGCTTTTGTCGTTGACTATCAAGGTCTAACCGTTGCCGAAATCAAAGATTTACGCGATCGCCTGCGTCCAACAGGCACCGTTTGTAAGGTGACGAAGAACACCCTGATGGGTCTGGCAATCGAGGGTGACGAAGCCTGGCAACCGATGTCGAACTTTCTGGCTGGGTCTTCTGCCTTCATGCTGGTTAAAGAAGATATCGGTGGTGCCGTTAAGGCTTACCAAGACTTCCAGAAAGCGTCTAAGAAGACCGAGCTTCGAGGCGGCGTTATGGAAGGTCGCGCCCTCACCGAAGCTGAAGTTAAGGCGATTGGTGACTTGCCCTCGAAAGAGCAGCTCATTGCTCAAATCGCTGGTGCAATCAATGCCTTGGCGACCAAGATTGCCGTGGGCATCAACGAAGTTCCTGCTTCCTTGGGTAGAAGCATCAAGGCAA
This sequence comes from Kastovskya adunca ATA6-11-RM4, assembly GCA_019359445.1. Taxonomy (GTDB): domain Bacteria; phylum Cyanobacteriota; class Cyanobacteriia; order Cyanobacteriales; family Coleofasciculaceae; genus Kastovskya; species Kastovskya adunca. Next base: position 86,200 of record JAHHHJ010000008.1, read on the forward strand.
TTTCTGAGAAAGAAGAAGGCACTTCTGATGACGCCGCTTCAGACTGAGTGAGGCAAAACACCTCCAACAACAACTAGAACATTAACTACAACAATAGGACTAAATTCCATGTCTACAGCAACCGACGAAATTCTGGAAAAGCTAAAATCACTGTCTCTGTTGGAAGCAGCCGATCTCGTCAAGCAAATTGAAGAAGCCTTTGGTGTCAGTGCCGCTGCTCCCGCTGGTGGCATGATGATGATGGCTCCTGGTGGCGCTGCTGCTGCTGAACCAGAGGAAGTGCAAACAGAATTCGATGTCATCCTGGAAGAAGTTCCAGCTGACAAGAAGATTGCTATTCTCAAAGTCGTCCGCACCATGACTGGTCTGGGTTTGAAAGAAGCCAAGGATATGGTGGAATCTGCACCCAAGCCAGTTAAAGAAGCGATCACCAAAGATGCGGCAGAGGATGCCAAGAAGCAGTTGGAAGAAGCTGGTGCAAAAGTCACCGTGAAGTAGATTTGCCAAAGATCGAAGAGAAAAGGAGTCAAATATGGCTCCTTTTTTTGTGGGCAAGGTATCCCTCTTCAGGGTTACATCCCAGTGCGATCGCAATCGCCCGTAGGTTGGGTTGAACGACAGGTAGTAGCGCGTCAAAGCTACTACGTTAATTAGTAATTTCATACTTCATACTTCATACGTTCGGCTGAGCTCACGTCGAAGCCTTCATCCTTTCCCCTCACTCCAAGCTAATTTGCGAACCCCAGCGGTCTTGCGGTAAAAATGAGCGGTCTGTGGGAATGGTGGCGACAGGCTCAGTCAGCATAAATTCGCCCCGTTCTATCCACTGCTTCAACGAGAGTGCAACTTGTTGCGAGCGAAACAGTGAGGCGAGGGGAGCAGCTCTCACCGACTTGCCCTCAATAGTGATGCGACCTGTTTTGAGCTGGGCGTAACTTACTAAACCAAAGGTCGGACGAACGCGGCGAGGGATGGAAAAATCCACCACCGGAGCGACAATGTCTTTGTCTTGGACAGCACAACGTTTGACCACTTCTGCATTCAATACGGGCAACGGCACGCCCACCCCTAGCATTAGGGACGGGCCGTAGTTTTTGAAGTAACATCCCCTGACCCACTGGGGATGCATCTGCTTGGCATCTCCAATCAAGGCAAGAGTGGCGGCTGGGCCTACAGGAGTGCGGTTAGGAAGGCGTTTTTGTAGCGGGAAGTGTTGGGTGCCTTCCCAGGCGATATAGCCAATAGCACCACCGAGAAAAATTTGGGTGCCGATGCCCACAAGCTGGAGGTCGGGATCGTTGAGAAGGGGGGAAATCGCACCGGGGTTAGAGTAGACGGCGTTGGAGAGTCGGGGTTGTAAGGGGCCCAAGTAGGTGAAGAGAGGGCGATCGCCTCCATTTACTCCCACAATAAAATTTTGATATAAATTACGGGGATTAAACAGGTAAAACTGATTAATCGTCTCGCGGGTAATTGTCGTTTCAAACGAGGCTCTAGGGTAGCAATCGGTTACCTGTCCAGTCGCGCGTAGCTGTATCGCCTTCCCCGCAATCAGGTCTTCAATCACATGACCCCCGCCCCGTTCCTTTGACTCTTCCACATCAGGAATGTCACCCATGCCCGTATAATCCACCATCTGAGTTGCCCCCAGATACAAATCCACGGCTCCAAAGCCAGCATAGGCAGGAACGCCATCTAACCAGCACTTGCGAATTTTGATCGGTGGGTCGGTATGCCCTAAGTTGATCATCGCCCCCGAAGATTCCATCGGCTCAAAGGTGCCAGTGGTAATGACATCAGTTTCCTTTGCCGCTTGAGTAACTCCGACTTCGGCAACTCGTACTTTTAATTCGGTTACTGTCCGCACTACCGCCGACTGGCGGCTAATTTTGTCGTTGATTTCAGCAATAGTTCGCATTACGACTTCTCATCCGCCTCATCCAAACTTGGTTTGTCGTAAACGATAGAACATTCTTCCGTTGCATCCTTAGTTGGGCTAGAAGGCTTAGGCACTACTAAATTTTCAGAAACCAATACTACTTCTTCCTTGAGCTGTTTGTCGTGGGAATGCCATTGATCGAGAATATCTTTGATGATCACTTCCCGAAGCCAAACTTGACCGACAACCGCTAGGGGCAAAGCCAGTAGTAATCCCAAAAAGCCGAAGAACGTGGCAAAAAAGACCTGAGCGATTAAAGTCACAGCAGGTAATAACGATACCTGATGTGCCATTACATAGGGAGTAAGAAAATTAGATTCAATCTGCTGAATCACGATATAGAGAATCAGTACAGCAAGCGCTTTCCAAGGAGTTTCAAGTAAAGCGATCGCCATCGGCGGGATTACACTTAACACGGGCCCAATATTAGGAATAAACGTCAAGATTCCTGCTAGAGATGCCTGCGCCAATGCTAGCGGCACTCTCAAAATCACCAAACCGACAAAACTCATTAACCCAATGACGAGCATATTGAAGAGAATGCCCACCATCCACCCGCGCAACCCTACCTGGCATTGAAGCAAAATTTGATCAACTCGGCGGCGATAAAACGAAGGAAAAAGCCGTATGAAGCTCTGGCGGTAAGCGGCTGGCTGGGCGAGTAGCATTAGCGTCAAAACGAGCACCAGCAGTAACCGCACCAAAAAACCCAATGAGGTAGAGAAAATAGTCAGCCCACCACCTAATAGCTGATTGACTAAAGGTTGTAGTTGTTGAATGAGTTGGTCAATGCTGGGAATATACTCCATTAATTGCGGGGATATACGCGCTTGTAGCACCTCAAACCAAATGCTTAACCGTCGTATCCCTTGAGGAACTAACTCCATGAGCTGTTGAAACTGGTCAGCAAAAGGCGGCACAATCAGCCAGAAAAAACCCACCAAAACGCCAAATAGTAGCAGCAGCGCCAGCACAACCGCAAAAACCCGCTTCATCCCCGACTGGTGAAATCTCTGCACCAGAATACTTAACGCATTGGCGATGACGACAGCGGCAAATACCAGTAGCAGTACCTCTCGAATTTGCCACAGGATATACAAAGAAACAAAAAAGGTAAACAAGCCAATCCATTTGCCGATATTCAAGAGTGTTTGCCTCCTAGCGACTAGCCGCCGCGAATGAATGACTGTCGTAGGGTTTAATGCCGCTAGAATAGCTCATCGAGCCGCTTTTCTAAGCGAACTACTCGCTCTTTTAGTTCAATAACCAACGTTGCCAAGCGATCGAACATGGGATCGTTACTCGGCAGTTGTCTAGGGGAAGGAGGAACGGGTGCAGGAGCGGATAATCTCGGTTGATTATCTCTGACATTTGAGGACTCTAACCCACTAAGTCGGGATACTTGAGACTCCAAGCGACTGAGTTGCGATCGCAGTTGAGCATTATCGGCTTCTAAACGCGATACGCGAGACTCCAAAATTGAGGAGGCGGCTCCAGGAGAAAAGACTGGCAGCACGAACAGTAAGAGCAGAGCAGCAAAACAAAGCCCCGCCAATAAATTCCGCTTTTTGAAACGTGTCAACATCGCCTTTCAGGTGAGAGTTAAATTAAGAGCTTCCCTTCGCTTATTAGACCTCTTGCACAAATCCTCTAGACTCCTCCCCAACCCTCCCCTTGGCAAGGGGAGGGAGATAGTTTCCCCCCCCTTACCAAGGAGATATTAAGGTGGGTAATTCCAATTCATGCAAGAAGTCTATTGTTAAAACCACACAGAGAGCAAAAGGCAACAGGAACGGGAGTTTGATCCGCTGCTTCAATTTTATGTTTGTCTCGCCTTAGGCTCTGATACTGTAATACCATTTCCCTTTTAAGAAGCTACACATAGATCCCCCCAACAGGGTTAAAAAGGGAAGCAAGAAAAGGATCTGTAGCAAGCATTTAGAGAATTAGTATAAAAAAATAGAGGTTTACCAACTAATTCGACCCTCTAACTTTTCTAACAGAGTTGGCCCTACTCCTGGCACCCGATCAAAGTCTTCTACCGAGCCAAAAGGTTGCTGCTGACGAGCGCGAATAATTTCCTGCGCTAACTTTGGCCCTACCCCTGGTAACGTCTCTAATTCCTCTTGGCTAGCGGTGTTAAGGTTCACCAGTTGCCCCACTGCTGGCGCATTACTGGGACTAGAAGGACGGGATTCCACAGCGGGGCATTCTTGCTGCTGTGCCTGAATTTTCTGCTGTACTTTCACGGGTACCCCCAGCACAGCCCTCGCATAAAGCCGCCCAAATTCCCGCTCAAAATGGGCAGCAACAGTCGCGCTTTGAATGATCAGTAACGTTTCATCATTGAGATTATTGGCGGCTTGCGACCAGTTGTGGGAGCCAGTAACGACCGTACTTGCATCCACTACTCCAAACTTATGATGCAGCAAATCTCCCTGAGGAAGTTGAGGAACACCAGCTGTAGCTGTACGGTGACACATAGATTGATTAACTGATGACAAATAGAATGATTAATCAATCAACGCGGCATTGCATCCATCATGCCTCGATCGCTCCCTTGAGGAATGTTCACGGTAACGGGGCGATCGCCTTGGATTAATCCGTTTGTGATTGAGGCACTTTCGACCTTCCCACCACTGGGCAGCGCGCAAACATGGTTTCCTGTCGTGCAGTTGAAACCGACGTACCGCCCTGTAAATTCCTGTTGGTTATCAGTGGCAGTCTGAGCCGCCACGACCCCTCGTGATCGCCGATCGCGGCTATTGTTCTTTTGGCTCTCAGCTAGACAAATCGCTAGACTTGAGCAGCTATCATCGCAGGGGTTTTGGAAAGGACAGGTCATTTTAGTTTTTTAGTTTCGTTGAGATTATAGGACTGGCGGCAATTAGCTTTAGGGTGTCGTCGGCAACCAAATCGCTCTTTAAAAGGGATTTGATCTTAAAGCTAAATTCTTCTGGCTTTTTTACGTTGCAAGCCACTCCTTCTTGGTAAGGAGTGGCTGTTACCATGATTTCCAGTGTGGCGTCTGGCCGAAATAGAGCTTCAAGCAAGGGTAGTGTCTGAGAATCTTTGCCCTTTGGTTTGACTTTAACTGTTTGTCTTGGAGCGATCGTAATTGCTTGGGAATCGCTCAAATTGAGAAAGCTATTCAACCTGCCTTCTTCTCCAACAGCAAAGTGCTTGAGGCAAGGGCTGAGAGTTTCTAAATCGGGTTCAATTTTGTAGTTGAGCCAAGGCAGTTGCCAGTTTTTTTCTAGTTCAGTGGTGAGGCTAGAGGGATATTCGTAAGTTGTTGCAAATAAAGGTTCCTTTGAAATAACAAAGCTTGTTATTTTGCACCAGTGTCCCTGTTCTTCTTGCTCTTCTTTTTCCTGGCCTCGCTTAAAAACGATAATGCCACTGGATTTAGATAAGGTAACAAAGGCTTCATAAGGATCATCGTCAGTTAGTTCTAAAAGGAGTTCGGGAGAGAAACCCGGCTTCGCCAAATAGAAGGCATTTGTCAGTTTAGTGGGCTTTTCTTCCACCACCGATTTGGGTGCTAGGGGTGGGACTCCCGGTACTGGAGGCTCTGGGGGTGGGCCTGATGGGGGTTCCGGTTTTTTGATTGGGTAAGGAGGGACTGTGATGTTGGTGATGGTGAGATCGGTAACTTCTTCGACACTGAGGTCAGGCCAAGGCACGTTAGGATCGCCAATTCGCTTATACTCCCCGGCTTCAGTCCGTCCAGCACGATAGGCGGCGTAGGGGCCTATCGTGAAGTAATTAACTCCAACCAGGCAGCCTAGTTGGCAAGCAGAGGTGCAAGCCTCTGGGTGACGGCTGGGAAAGTAAACGTCCCAGTCTGCTGGTTGGGGGTCGAGTTGAGGAGCAAGAATTTCTATCCCAAAAATTGTCCAGAAAGACTTCTTGCGCGACTCTGTTCCATCTACAAAGGCTGTGCTGTTTGTTGGGGGATACCGAATTGAAGTTCTCGTGGATACAGTCTTTGTTTCGGGTGGTTTGGTCGGTTCAGGGGTGGGGTTGATATAAGGGCCGCGATAGAAGTCGCCGATGAAGCAGGCTGAGGCTGCTACGCCAAACGCCGGTGGCTTGGGAGACTCGGTAATTTTCCTATTCCTCAATCCGGCGATCGCATCAGCGAAGAACTTATCAAAATCAGCTTTGCCCTTTTCCCACTCTTGAAGTGCCAGTTGATACCCTGGCCCTCTGGCGTAGTTGTAGGCGGCAAGCTCATCTTGGTACTGCTGTTGCTTTGTTGCCTCTGCTTCGGTGTAGGAGTCGAGGGCTTGTTGGTACTTTTCCTGGCGCTTGATTGTTTCTTCTTCAATGCAGGTATTGAGAGAATCATAGCTTCCACTGCCGGGGTCGCTGAGCGGGGTCGAAGTGCAGACTTGCTGGCAGACTCCGGTACCATCTTCTTTGTCTGCTGCCCTTTCCCATGCAGCACAACTGCACTCAACTGCTGTGGGTCTTTCGTACTGCTTCTTGAGGAGAAATGCAATTGAGAAGGCTGGTTCATTTTTGGTGCGTTTTTCCTCCTCGGTCACTTCAGATGCGGGGACTCGCGGCATCCAGTCAGCAAAGCGTCCGCGCTTTTGAATCGTGTCGCCGGGTTGTACCAACCCGTTGCTGATATTACTTGCCGTTACTTGACCGCCGTTTGCTCCCTGGATTAGAGATTCTCCTGTGCGGGAGTTGTATCCTTTGTAGGTTGTTGGCTGCGTAGCGTTGTCATTCTGTCGCTGACGCTGCACGGCTTTCTGAATATATATCTGGCGCGATTTTGCTTTTTGCTCTTCTGCCAGCCTTGCTGCCTCATCAGATTCCTGCGACATATCCAGAATTCAAACCTGCGAAATTGAGGAGAAATTGCCCAGAGGCACCATCGGCGATTTGCTTAGGCGGATCGAACTTTGCCCAAGCAATTAGCTTCCCGCTAGCGTAGCGCAGATAAATGTTGCCCGATCCGTTGTCGGTTAAATCGATTGCTGCACCCCCTGGCGTGGCAGCAATTTGGAAAGTCGGTCCAGATGGGTTGGAGGCGTAATAGATTTGGTTTTCTATCACGCCTCCGGGGAGTGCAATATTTGAGGTGATTAGTATTAGCTCATTGGCGGCCAGACCGTGAGCAACAGGGGTGGTGAAGGTGTTGCTGCCAGAATCGACGATGAGAGGCAGGTTTGCTTTGGCACTGGCGTTTTTCAGGATGGCGAGTCCATCCACTAAGAGTCCGCCTCCGATGGCAGATTGAGACTGAGAATCTAATCTTTCCTCGCGGCGATTGGTGCTACTCCAGGTGCCTGTGCCAGGGTTAAGAAGTTTTCTAGAGTAACCAAATTGCTCGATAAATTCAGAATCTAGGACTTGTTGGAGTGTAGCGGTTTCCGGCGTCCACAACGCGGATTCGCACAATAAAAGGCGGAAGGTTCCAGACCCCCAGAAAACTAACTCTTTTTCCTGGATTCCTGCTTGGAAATATCCTCCTGTATCTGGCATCAATCTACTCCTTTACCACAGTGATTGAGGTATCTGGGTTAATTTTAATTGGAATATTATTTTCATCGGCGATCGCCTGCCACTTCTCTATTTCCGCACTTGTCAATTGGGCGATTGACGGAATGAATTTGTTCCAAAGAGCAACAGCTATAGCTAAAGACTCTCCATCCTCTGCCTTTCCCCACGCCTGAGAAACTGTGTTGTTCCGCGTTGGGGAAACAGATGCGAGTGAATCCATTACTCGCTCATAAGCAGAGTGGGTAACGATCATAAATCTAAAAGCTGCGTAATCAGCTATTGCGATTGGCTCCGGTGGCGGGATAGTAGGTGCCAGTACCAAGTCTTTTAAATCTTCGCTACCCATCCATTTACCTTGATTACTTACGCAATCCTGCCATTGTTCCTCCGAAATCTCAATCGCCGTACTAGGAATTGAAAAATTGATTTCTGAGGAATAGAATCCTCTTATTTTTCTGGTATTTGGAGCAATATCTGCGTATTTCTTTATTTCGCTATCCACTTAAATTCCTACAGCAATTAAATTAAAACGAACGTTACCTGCGCCTGGATTAGGGCGCACTGTCACTTTACAATCATTTAGAGTACTGCCTGGCCCGATTGCAAAGACGCTGCTCCCTAGTACCCCCGTATCTCCGTTGGAGACTACAGGGACAACGAATCCAGTAAAGCTCACCGGATAAAGCAAGGTTCCATTCCCGTTGGCGTCAAGGCTGACGACATAGCTTCCGATTTGAACAAGCCATCCATCAGGTAACTTGTGATATCCAGATCCATTAGCTATAGAAGAAATACCTCCTAAATAGCTGTAGACATTAGCTCCGCTAGTTCTTGCCAGTAAGTTTCTTCCGAAACTTGTCGTTGTTAAAGCAGAAAGGTCTGTTAAAGTCTGACTCTTCAATTGCTTTTTGGTGTCCAATTCTGCAACCGCCGCCTGCACGGTGGTTGCTTCAAGATTTCCAGCAGGGGTAAAAGCAATTTTATTGGCTCCGGGGACTTGCGCGTCGGCTAGTTTTTGGTCGGCACCAAGTACCGCAATGCCACTTGCCGCGCCTTTTTCAGAGGAAGCGATCGCCCCAATGTCAGTCGGTGTTAGCGCGTCCGTCCCTCCTGTTTTATGGCTGGATTTATGGGCATCAGGTGGACGAGAATTGTTCAGTCTCATATCATTTCCCGCACACGCCTGTGATGCCCCTGTCCCCAGTGTCCGCCGACTCGCCACGTTCGCCGCTGCATCACTTGCTAGAGTTAGTTTGCTTTCTGCGATCGCGGCAGTTGAGGAGATATTCGCATTTACAATTCCCTCGGTTGGGATGTGCGTGCCGTTCCCGCTAGATGAGCTGTGAGTACTCAAGTCGGTGCCAAAAGCGTACTGCCCATGCGGATGGCTCGCATTGGTGTGGGCATTCATGTATGCCGCTGCCGTTCCTACGGTGTCGGCTCCAGTTTGAGCTGCCGTTACAGCGTGCGGATTAGCTGTACTCGTGTGGTGAGTTGCCGCCTCAGCAAGCGTGGTGTCGGGGGTATCAAACCAGTTGGGTTTCCCGGTAATTGACCTGATTCGCCCTGCTAACCAACTCAGCAGTTGCATTAAATTCCCGGTATTTCCAGGCGTGGCAAGGGTTGGATCGATGGTGCGCTGTTGAGTCTCAGTATCTGAGAGGGTAGGTAGTTGGGCGCTGGGCACTTTCCCTTGAGAGTCTAATGAGGCAACCCCGTTGGCAATTCCTTTTTCAGCAGAGGGAATTGCGCCGACTTGAGCGGCGGTAGTACCATGCGGGTTCGCACCTACGGCATTTCGATGGTTGGCGTTTGCCGTTACCGTACTGTTGGCGCTAACTCTCGTATCGGTGTAGTAGAGCCTGCTACCTTCTCCTAAGTGGCTGGTACTTTTGGCGGACAACCACTGATCGAGGCGTTGGGTATTGTAGTACTGGGAATGATCGTCGTCCCCCAATCCCGCTAGCATTCCATGATCGGTCACGCTGAGTCGATGCCAGCGACCCGAACCTTGATCTGGGGCGATGATCAAAATGCCATCCGCATTGCTGACAGAATCGGCAACGAATTGAAACCACGATCGCTCGCTAGGAACCAGCAAGCAATATTTATCTACCCGCTCTGAAGCGGGGATAGCTTTAAGCTGCGTTAAATCTGCGGCGATGTTGGCATAGCCAGTTTCGGGCATGGGTCAGGAGGGGGTGAGATCGCGCTTAGTGTCACCTCATCCTGCTTTAGTCGTTGGGTGAATAGTCAGGTCTATATTTTTCAGTTTTAGTGACGGCCTGGAATTTGCTTTTAAGGACTTTTCTTCTTACCTTGTAAGGTTTTCAGGCTGTGAGGGTCGCTCGTAACCGCTTTGCTTTAAAGCACTTAACTCAAACCCTAGAATCAGGATTGCCGCGATCGCCCGTATTGCCCAACCCGCAATCAACCCAATGGAGCGCCAGCCATATCGCTGGACAATCAATACTCTGTATTCCCCAGAATGCAATGCCTCTTCAATCGCCAAATTCAAGGCGGTTCGCGGCGCAATTGGAGCAATAACAAAATAGAACACACTGACAAGCACTTCAGCCACGACGATGACCGCCAGCAGATCAGCGTTGTCTAATTCGCACGCCGATCGCCCGTTGAAGAAGAATTGGCAAGCACGGTAGCGTCTGGAAAGTTCAGGGGCATCTGGGCGCTTGGGCGATCGCATCTCCAAATTCTTGATTACCTCCGGACGATGAGCGCCAATGCCGTCATAAGCCTCCCTAAGAAATTCTTCTTTAGGGGGTGGGAACTTGCGGAGGTGTCGAAGTTGCTCGTACCACGCCCTGGCGTGGTCGTACTCGGAATCGGCAGTTTCATGAAGGATTGCTGCTAGCGATTCATCTCCGGCTTCAGACGCACGGATCGCCGCACGGCGGAAAAACAGAGAGCAGCCCACTTCGCAGCGAGCCAATTGGTAGATAAAGTTATCGCGGTTCATTGATTAAAAGCTCATGGCGGTTAGGGTTTTGGTTGCTTGATTCCAGGTCAAGCAAGCGGCGTCGAAGCGATCGCTATTGTTGGGGTTACGGATGAAAATTGAGAGTCCGTAACAGTCGGCGGGGACGGCGAACTGGAAGCTGCCACCTCCCGCAGGTAGCGTCGTTACCCAATGGCGACCCGTCCAAGGTGGGTTGGTATTGTTGGATGGCGGCGGTGGGCAATAAGGCTCAACGCTCCAGCGCTGCACTTCTACTCCTGAGCCGACTGTTGCACCCAATCCAGGATCGAGTTCTACCGTGATGGTGTAAGCCTGCAATGGCTCCCATTGCTCGAAAATCAGCACCTTACCTGTTCCTAGAGCGCAGGTGCCACAGGTGATGGTGCCCGTCGTTTCCTGAATTTTGCCGATTAAGTCTAGGGGTTTTGGTAGAAGGAATTCTGGCGTGGGATACATTACGCCCCACTCGTTTGCGGTTACGTTACCCCAATCCCTTGCTGCGAGGTAGCGCCAATCCTTCAACAAGCGGAAGAAGGAACCACTCCCCAGTTGTGTGGATGCCTGAATGATTTCGGCGGTATTGTAGGGCAGGAATCGGAGATCGAAGCCAGAGCCGCTGCCCAGATTGACGACCGTAGGCAAGGTATAGGGCGGGATGAGGACTTCAGTGGACGGGGGCAGAACGACATTGCCAGAGCTGCCGTAGAAGGGACTGGCACTAACCCGCCCAATCCAAATGCCGTCGAAGCTAGCCGCGAATCTGGTGGGTGTCAGGGCGATGCTGAGTCCATCCATCAGGAAGGCTTGGGCGCTGCCATCGGGTTCCGTCCAATCACAGCGAGCCAAGGGGGAGGCATTAAAGATCGCGTCGTCCAAATCAATCGTGCAGCTTTGCCCCTTGTGTCGGCCCCAGAGGATCGCCCCTTCAATTTTGGCGATATTTTGCAGTTGAGCCGCGCTCGTGACGAGGGCAGAATCAACGCTATATTCCCGCTCTCTGTCTCGGAAACCACTGCCAGCTACCGGAGGAAATTGCACGACCTCTATAATCGGTTCTTCTGTAATTGCCACCTCGGGCGAAAAGCGCTCCGGGGCGGGAGGCGTAGTCTGCCCGGAATTCGATACTACTGGCTGTTTGTGGATGGTAATTAAGGAGTCCCGCAGGCTCTGGATCTGCGCCACTCCTTTCTCTTTGAGCAGCTCAATCGTATCGGGCTGGGCAATTCCATAGAGCTGGGAAGTAGACTCTGTAAATTCCCACTCCGAAGGATTTCTCCTGAGCAGTCGCCATTCCTGGCGCTGACGTTCGCTATTTTGCATGGCGAGGGGATTCATTACCACCAAGCCGCCGTTAGCATCTGGATCGGCAAGATCGGGAAAGTTGAATCCCCTTGGGCGTTGAATGAGCGTGTCAATGACCAGGGCCGGAACTGATTCACCCCCTTCTGTCTGCATAAACCCCTGGTTGCTGCCCGTGCCGATGACACTCCAACCCCCCGCACCGGAAACAGCCACCGAGAGGTTAGGTTTTTTCTCGACAGCTTTTTTAAAGTTGTATTCGTACTTCGTTACCCGTTTCTCCGCCAGAACCAATCGCTCTAGCCCGGAAACGATGACCTTTTGATCCGTACGAGCTTCTTGAACCGCAAGCCACTCACGCAAAACCACCCCTTTGGGGCGGTAGATTTCTGTCTCAACTTTGATCAGCTTCCCTTCATCAATTTCGTTGCACTCATCAGCGCCAGGGGGCGGCAGTTCGTAGAAGCTCTTTTCAACTATTTGCTCAGAGTTAATGAAGCTGTACTTTCCGGGAAACTTTTCAGGAAGGACTATTCCTAGTGGCTGCTTTTTGGTGGCGGTGACGGTTTTTATCCGACCCTTCCGATTAATTTCTTCTTGGCGCTGGTGGGTTTCCACCAAAATGAGTTTGCCGCCATCGGAGGCTTGAGGATCGACTAGTGCGGCGGGGCCGTAGCGCTTGCTGTCGTTAAATTCATTGTCTTTGGATGCTTTAATTTTTTTGCGGATGCCATGTACCACAATGCGCTCACAGGGGCTTTCGGCACCACTGAGGCGGTCGTAGGTAATGGCGTGGCTGATGACATTTTTCTGTAGTAGCGCCGGAGGAAAGAGACTCGCCTTTTTGACGTTAATCAACCCATCTTTGGACTGGTATCCGACGTGACCATTCGCCCAGCACAGTTTTCCAAACATGCTCACATAGCTCTCATTGGTGAGCTTAGGCAGGGGCATGTTGAGCGATTCTCCCGCCAAGCCGCCACTGTAGGGCAAGGGCATCCCCGCCTTGTTCAGAAGCTTGGAGGCGATTAAATCTAATTGTGTGGCTTGCCCTAACTTGATGCAGGCTCCTTCCCCAGCAGGCGTGCGAAAGTTGAGCAGCGAGAGGGCGCATCCTGCTTCAATCCGAAGTTCTGAAATTCCGTCATACTCGGAGCTGAGAATATAGAGCCAACCTAATACAGGAGCGCGCGTTAGAGTGCTGGAGTTGTTTATGAATACGTCAATCCTGTTGCCCCGCGCCCAGCGATTGTTAATGCGGTCATTGAGGCTCTCGCCAAAGCCCAAGGCAGGCCCAAGGGTAAAGTTGGCGTTGAGGAGAATCAGCCCGGATTGGTCGTAATGCGAGTATCCCCCCGCCGCAGTTTTGAGAGCGATAGTGCAATCAGCGCCCCCAATACTGAGGGAATAGGAACGGGCGGATACATTGATTACGGCGGCGGCTGTCATTTGTTCAGCTTCGGATTATCCGAAGATAGGTTTAAGCGGAAACTAAAACTGACTCCTGCAAAGTGAGGGTACAACTCCGGTAATATCCCAATGCTGAAAAAACCGGAGGCTCTACCATCCAGGCCTTAAATTGTGGGAAGTAGCCTACATGAGAGGAGCCAATCAGAGATTCAGTTGCACCAGGGGCGATCGCCCTTGTTCTGGGCAGTCTTTCAATGTATTGCTGATAGGTATCAACCAGTAAAATATCGGCGGACGCATAGGGTGGCATCCTGCGCTGACGGTCAAATTCGGCGTATATAGCCTCTAATACCAGTGCTTCTTCAGGCAGTAAAACGGCAGTGATTGTCCAGATGAATTTAGGCTCAAACGATGATCCATCGCCGATGGGTGTGCCATGAATGCTGTACTCTAATCCTCCATAGGGTTGGATTCTCGCCCTTGGGAACTTAGGGTCAGAACAGCGATTGATAGTCAGAGATAATCCGTTAATGCTCAACTTTAGACTCATAAACCTGCCCCCCGTGCTGCGTTGCGGGATAAATTGGAATAAATACGACCTGCATCTTTAACCGGGTTAACTGCATTGACCTGAAGCGTTGAGGGTCTCGCCGCTAGAGACTGAATGCCCTCGTTGAGCTTCTTTAACTCTTCAATGGCGTCCTTGCCACTGATGGCCGAACGCATCTCAACGGATGCGGCTTTGATTGGGTTCATGTCTCGGAATTGATTAGCCAATTCATTTATGTTTCCCATACCGTTTTGCTGTAGCATCAACGAGAAGAATGGGTTTTCACGCATCGACGTGGCTGAATGCAGTAAGTTGAGTTGTTGGTCTCCCGGCTTCTGCAAGGTCTGCTCAAATTGGCTGCGAGCGCGTCGCTCTTGCTCCCATTGGGCACTGCCAACAACCAGGCTGTAGCTGCTTGTTGGTTTGCTTGTCGAACTTCCGCCAGCTCCTCCTGCCGTACTGGATGTAACTTCTTTTGTTTTTTTCTCCTTGGCGCGGATGTCCGCCTCTAGACGCTCTTTCTCTCGCTGCTGATTGGCTTGTAGAGCTTGCCGCTCCATATCCCTCAACTTGCCTTGCTGTTCGTAGGCTTGCTGCATTTGGGAACTAATCTGCTGCCTGAGAGACAGTGCCTTTTCAAGTGAATCTAGCTCTGCTTGAGAGGCTTTGGCAGCCTTAGCTTTTTCCAATGCTGCTTGTGCCTCCAGTTCGGCAATCTGAGCCATCAATACCGCTCGATTTGCCTCAATAGCATTTTGTGATTGGGACAGCTCGAAAATTTGTCGTTGAATGGCTTGAGACTCGTTGAGATTGTTGAGCTTGATTGCGGACAACTGTTGCTCAATTTGGAACTTTTCAGCGTCAGAAGACGCCTCCGCTAACTTGATTTCTAGACGCTGTTCCTCTAGGGAGCCAAGAGCGCCTGCTAGATTCAACTGGGCATTAAGAAGGTCAAGCTGACTTTTTCGGGCATTAGCAATAATGTCGTTTGCCTGTTGGTCAAGCTCAATCTGATTTCGACGCGCCTCGGTTTCTTGTTCAATATTCCGAAGCCGTTCTTCTTGAGAGCGTTTCTGTTCTTCCTCAAGTAGTTTTTGGGCTTGGAGCTGTCGATCGATCTGTTGCAGGTTTAACTGCCCCAGTTGCTCTTCTAGTTGAAGCTGCTGTTCAGTGGCTTCCTTTTGAGTCAGAAGCCCCGACATTTTGAGCTGATTGACTTGAGCAAGCTTTTGCTGAGTGGCAGCAATTTCTTTTTGGGTGGCATTGGCTTGAATCTGCTCAATATGTTTTTGCCCCTCTTCCTCTGAAATCTGCCGCGCTAGCTGGAGCCGTTTGACTGCAATGATCTGCTGGTCTGTAGACTGACGAATGGCAGATTCAGCACGCTTATTGACTTCCTCAATCTGCTCAAGTTGTTGGCGCTTGGCTTCTTCCGCTCTACGGCGTGCCTCTTCAGCAAGTTGCTCCTGCTTGCGAGCATACTCCTCTGCCTTGCGCTTCTCTTCTTCGGCAAGTTGTTCGGCTTTCCGTTTAACTTCCTCGCGCTGCTTTAGCTCGCGGTCGAGGAACTGCAAGTTGGCGTCTGAGAGTTTTTGGTTAAGTTCGAGTTCTTTGGCTTTGGCTTCCTCAACCGACAATGAGCCACTGGCGCGAAGCTTCGCAACTTCTGAGATTTGCTTTTTGATTTGAGCTAGTTCGGCATTAAGGCTATCTGTTTTGATCTGCTCAATTTTTTGGGTTGCCTGTTCTTCACCAATTTGACCTGCTAGTTGCTGGCGTTTGATAGCTGCAATTCGGTCTGTCTCGGTACGCTGGATAACTGCCTCAGCTTCAGAATTTGCCCGTCGCAAAGCTTCCAGCATCTCTTCCTCAGCCGCCTTCTTCTCCCGGACAACTTGCTGGGCTAGCTCAATGCGAGTCTGAGCAGTCTCCTGTTCCAGTTGCTTTACTTCTTCCGCTAGTTTCTTTTGCTGGTCTGTAGATAAGCCAGCAGTGGAATCGATTTTTTTGGTGACAACATCACGATTGAGTTCGGCGCGGATCTTTTCAAGATTTTCTTGATTGAGCCTGAGCTTTTCGGATAGATAGTTTTTCTCTGCCTCCAATGACTGCTGATTGGCTTGTTCTTCAGATAGCCGCCCCTCTGCCTGGGCTTGAATGATCGCCGCCCGCGCACTAACAAAGTTTTGCTCCAGGTCAGAAGTCGCTTTGGCAAAATCATTGCTGATTACCTGTGCAGTATTGGTGGCGGTATTTGCCAGTTCATCAAAAGCAGTCTTTTCCTTGGTAAGGACATTGAGTTGAATTTGCAGTTGACCGCTCAATTCCTGCGCTGCTTTCACCCCTACGTTGGCGGGGTCAATCGCTTTCAGGCGCTGTTCAGTTTGTGTGATTGCATTGTTTAGCGCTGCCTGTGTTGCCTGTACTTGTTTCTGAGCTTCCACTCGCTGCTGGAGAAGCTGCTTTTCATCCTCTGCGAGTTTTTTAATTGCTCCTTCATTTTCTGGATTTATGGACAGTTTTTGAGCTTCCAAGCTTTTGAGCTGAGAATCGATTGCCTTCAATTCAGCCAGTGGCCCCTGCCCAAATTTAAATTGCTCGCGTAACTGGCGAGCTGCATCGGCTGTTTTCCCGCTGACTTCTCCCAAGTCGGCGATCGCAATCCGAATATCATCCAGTCGTTTTTGGGCATTGGTGGGGATATCTAGAAGTTTATTGAGTCCGAATTTTTCATCTAAATTTTTTGACAAAAATGGCAAATCATTCCACTTGCGAACCAGGGCATCTAACCAATCGGTGGGAGCTGGCTCTTGTGGAAGAACATCTTTAATCGTTTGTCCTGTTTTGCTTGCTGTGCTTGTGAGACTTTCTAATGAAAGTTCAATGGACTTGATAGAGGTATCAAAACCTTCAGCGCCATTTTTTACGCGATCCATAATGCGGTAGAAGGTTTCAATGGCGGCATATGCAACTGCTACTTGGATGGCATAGGACTTCAGTACTCCAGTATTTGCGAACACTTTGTCCTTGATGACATCGAAGCCTCCTGCAAAGTTGATTAAGGCTGGAATAGCTTTGAAAATTGAGGCAATGAGAAGAGCATCAAGAGTTGTAGAGAAAAGCTCTTCATTGGCTGTAGCAACGTCTAAAGCACCGGAGAACATATTGAGTGCTGGAGTTCCCACTTCCACCCAAGCTTTCCCCATTTCGACTTGCAGAGATTGAAGGGAATTATTGAAGCGGTTTACTGATGCTTCAGCACTCTGGCTAGCTCCTACAACCCCTGTCTGCGTATTAGCTGCTAGCTGAGCCGTGAACTTTGGAATGAAATCCTCTGAGGCGACTGCCCCAGTGGAAATCAGTCCACGCAGCTCGCCCGTAGTAACGCCCAAAGCCTGCGATGCTGCTTGGAATGCACCGGGAAGCCGTTCTGATAATTGATTAAGTTCTTCAAGCTGAATCGTTCCACCGCTCAAACTTTGACGCAGAGCAAGAAATACGCCTTCAGTCTCGGCGGCTGAAAGTCTCATGACTGCTGATGCTTGAGCAACATCCTGAAATATTTGCTTGGTTTTTTCCCCTTTGAGATTGGTTAACTGAGCGGCAGCAGAAAGTTGAGCAAAGCCCTCAGCCGAAGCATTGAAGTCAGTTCCTAAATCGTTAGAGACCTTGCGAAGAAACTCTAAATCTTCTGACACGCCCCTAGCTGAACTAGAAGTTACATCTAAGCGATTGGCTAGATTTTCGGCTGCTTTTGCAGCATTGAAATTTTGCTCTAGATCGCCAAAAAACTGATCAAAGATATCGCTTGCTGTCTGCCAGGAACTAAAAAGTGTACCTGCATCTGCTATATCTTTAAGTCCGGCTCGGAATTTTTCTAGAGCAGACTTGCTTTTATCAGCGGTCTTGCCAAATTCATTGAGGGCGGACTGCCCTAGCCCCAAGCCACTACGGGCAGTTCCTGCCGCAGACTGGACATGCCCAAATGCTTGGGACATTCCGGTAGCCGCTTTTTCAACTTTTTCTGCTGATTCGACATATTCTCCAAGAACTGAGGTGCCTAATCGAAAATCGGCACCTAGGGACTGAAGAAGATCGCCAGCGGTCGCTAAAGCAGGATGTAGAGATTTAATACGGGCGATCGCCTTTTCAATTCCATCGTCGATCAGCTTTGCTAAGGAAGTTAGAACATCCTTGACGAGATCTGCATTATTTGCAATGCCAATGAAGAAAGTACTGGCAGCATTGGCTTTCCCTTGAATATTTGCCAAAGCATCATCGATCCCTTGGATGCCAAGCGTAATTCCCTGTAGTGCAGGCAGAGCCAATTTAACAGCATTGTCAGCCCCCGAAGCTAGCCCATATAGGCTATTGAGCTGTCCTAACCCCACTTGCTCCAGCATTCCCTGCTGAATTCCAGCAAGCGGCCCCTCGAACAAATCCTCTTTAAGAAAGGCAGCAATATTGCCTAACTCTAGAATTCCGATTTGTCCAACCGCTTGGAATCCTTTTTCTAGGTTGCCTAGTAGAAGTTCTGTGGTGCTTAATCCTGTGTTAAGGCGCTCAATATCGTTGGCAATACCAACGAAAAATGCTTGCGAAAAAGTGACAGCCGCAGTTGCAGGAAAAGCTCCCAAAAACATGCCGCTGATGGCGGACGCTGTATCTGCTGCCTCAGAACGAACTTGTCTGAGAGCATTTTGAATTGGTGCCCCATCAGCGGATAGAGTTAGCTGTAGCTGCCCTAGTTCCATGTCACCTCAACTGCTGGCGATACAAAACAGCAAAGGTTTCTTGGACATTCATCTCTTGCTGAGCAATTTGCGTCCAGGGTCTACCTGGTATCTGAGTGCCGTTTTTTGTGACATACCCCTCGTGAACTGGAGCGGCGTATTCGAGGCTCCAAGCAAAAACGGCTTCTGTTGGGCTGGCAAATACCATCTGCTGGGAAGATCGCAGCCTGCCAGTATCCACAATGTCGAGGGGGCCGCTCCAGCCAGCCCACGTTCTCGGCTCGGTAATGACTTCAGAAAACTTGCGCCCTAACAACAAAGCTGTTTCTGCAAAAGCTTTTTCAGTGGCAGCGTTGATCGCCCCGACGTTTATAGTGAGCTTGTAGTTTGTCATTACTTTGCGGCGGATTGGATTTGTTCGATGTCTAAGTAGCCTGTTACCCAGGTTGGGATTTTTGCTTCCTTAGCAAGTTTTAAAAATGTTCTGGCAGCAGCAGGAGAGATAAGCTCTTTGCACATCTGCTCATACAGTGCCTGCCCGTACGGGTTGAACATGCTCGATTTGACTTTCTTGGCTCCCTTGAGAGCGCAGATTGCCAATGCGGCTTGAGCAACGGGAGTTGCCTGCATATTGGCAACTTCTAACTGGTGCTGGTTAAATGCCGCTAGAGCCTGCTCTATGAGCAGGATGGGGCATCTGCCAAAGTTCTTGGCGTTGAAGCGTTCTTCGTTTGGAAATGCCAGTTTTAGCCGCCAGTAGATTTCGTTCCACTCGAAGGTTTTTTTGGGGCTGAATCCTTCTGTTCTACGCTGACCTTACCCCGGTTCATTTCGTGGGTTGCCCAAAAGTCAAACAGTTTTTCTAGCAAGAGCATTCCCCCAATTACTTTTCCTTGGGGTAAATCCCAGACTCTGGCAAGAGTCTTTTCCCGGTTCCAGTTAGGGTCTAACCGTGACTTGATAACTACGGTACAAACGTCGATTTTGAGGTCTAGATCAGCCTCAATATCCTGGTTTTTGATTTTCTCTCGATCTATGGCGCTGTAAATGCGGCGAAATTCACGTTCTTCGCAAACAGTCGAGCAACCATACCTGGGAAGCACAAGCTTGCCACAGCCAGGGGCAGATATTTCTTCATGCTCTTCGCCAAATAGAGTCTCATAGGGTTCTGTTTCTGACACGCTTTATCTCCACGTCGTATGCGGGTGTTTCAATATTTGGGAAAAAGACCTGATACTTTTCTTTGGTGTCAGGATCTGTCAGTTCGCACTCCTCAAGTGCCTCGTTAACCACGAGGATGCCGATCAAAATACTGTCACTTCCAATTTCGCAGTGACAAGCAAAAACAGCTTTGCTTTTGAGGAGTGAAACGAACATTAAGCAACAGCTAGAGGCGAAACCTCCAGGACATCGCCAACGAAGGATGCATTCAAATCCATCGTCACGAAGTTATCTGTTGGTGCGGAATCGGGCGCACCCGTAATAAGACCTGCTCCTTCAATTACGCGCCCCGTGCTGAAGGCATCGCTAGGAGGTGGAAGTTCGCGCCGAATCCAAATCGGGATTCCTTGATCTGCTGCGTGCAGGCAAGTAATCAATCCAGCATTCTTTTCGTAGTAAATACCAGGAAGGGAAATGTTCTTCTCAGAACCTGTCGATACACCGTCTCTGGTGCCTCCATCATCATAATGATTGACAGAAGCCATGTTGTAGGAGCGATCAACACCGGAATCGGTGCGATCCCACATTTTGACGGGGAACTGGGCAGTTGCCCCAGGGGGAATAGCTTCGTCCAGTGCCCGAACGCTTAAAGCTGTCGATGTTGGTTTTGCGGAGACGACGGCAATAAACTCGTTACCGTCCTCGTCCACAAACAAAAGCCGTTGTCCTGACTGAATAACATTAGTCGGAGCGCCAGCTAGAGTAATTGTTGTTGCTCCTTTGGCGGGGCCAGCGGCTCCGATGGCGAGGGTTTCTGGAGTGGGCTTGATGCGATCGCCCGGTTTTTTGCCGAGCAGCGCGATTGTGATTTTTACATCTTTGCCTCTGATAGGCGGATGTGCCATTTATTTGCGTCTCCTGATCAAGGGGTGTTCAAGCTCGATAGTTCGGCTTTCGATGTTGTCTAGCTGGCTAATTGGAAGGATTCGAGGGCGGACAAGACTTATCTCTGGTAGCTGGTCAATTAAGCGATTTGTGGCTTCTACAGTGTCATCATCAGGATTCCATTGGCGCAGTTCTAAGCGCGATTGATAGATTACAAGGTTGGCTTCTACTAAGGGTTGTAACGGAGATTCATAGGCAAAAATCAGGGTCACTTCTAGTCCCGACGCTTCAGTTCCTTTCGGCGGATAGCTGGGATGCCAGATACTAATTGCCGGAACAGTTTGCCCATTTGGAAAGGTGTAGGTTCCTAGGAGGTCTGAAAGGATTGCCTGAATTTTGTCTCGTAGCGTGATCGCATCCATCCTCAGACCTGCCTTGTAAAAATGCCGTGAAACTTAGTCCCTGCTTCCCTTTCAAACTCAGGTATAGGTAAGGTTTGGCGCTTCAAGGTGAACTTCCCTTTTAGCTCTCCGACTTCTGCTTGTGCTATGGCTCCATCTTTAATTGAGGCTGGAAGCTGCATTGGCAGGACAGCATAGCCAATCATCGGCTCCTCTTTCTCACCAATGCCAGGGAAGAACAGCTCGCGAGGGCGATTATCAGGCTTAAAGTAGCAGTGAACTGTTAGGGACTCTGTTACTGGAACAGGATTTCCTCTGCTATCGCTCCCCATCTGTGCAGTGGGTACTTGAAAGGTTAAAGTGGCGTTGACCCGGTCTTTAAATGGGGAGCGGCTAGTCTTGAGTTCTTTGAGCATTGCTCTAACGGTTCCTGGTATCAGTTCAGTTGCTAAAGTTCTTGAAATCGACAGTGAGGTTCATGTTTTGGGAAGCACCCTAGATAATGGCGAATTTGAGCGCAGCTACGACATTCCAATTAATTTCTCGCTCAAATCAAACGATGTGAATTTAGTAGGAGCGACTTTAGTTTTTGAAGTCAAACACTACACGAGTGGAATGGCTTCACTTCTTACCACTAAAACAACCTCAGACGATTCAATCAAAATTGTTTCTCAAACGCCTGGGGAAATGTCCGCTTCGACAACCCTAGAAAAAACGTTGTTTGATTCATTGCCGTCGTCGAATCCAATTACTTTGAGTTATCGGATTCGAGCAACTGTTGACGGGCTTGTATTACCCGTTGGTAAGGGAAGTTTTGTTTCTAAACCGGAATCTCCCTAACTTCGGACGAACCGAAGTAGTTAGGGAGGGGAATCAGGGTAGATGCTAAAGCTGCCTTGATCTTTGAGGGTGTACCGAACTCCCAGCCCATCATCAACCTCTAGCTCAAACCGGAATTCTGTTTCTTTAAAGACTGCCGCTGTATCTGTTCCGTAAATGAAGACATTAGCGGTTACTAGCTCCTTTCCTGTTTCCGGATCTACTCCCTGAACTGGAACAGTAATCCCTTTCCCTTGGGATTTGGAGATGAGCAGCGTTTTTCCTCCGATTTCCACCGTGCTAGCAGCCCGGAAGTAGATTTGGAAATTTGCTAATCTCTCCCCAATAACGCGGACTTGTAAGGTGTACAAATCTCCCGCTCTGAGCCTTTGTCCAGCTAAGAAAGTCCCTCCAGCAGAAATTGTGCCTTCTGGCTTCTGCATGGGGTTTAAGTACAGCACCGCTGGCACAGATAGGGCAAAAACTGTTTGGACTGGCTGAGGAGCCAACCGATGGTTTCGCTTCAAGGGAACAACTTTGCCATCGCTCTTGAAGCTCAGCGAGGTTGACTCAATCTTTCGGATGCGGTTGACGGTTGAAACACTGGTCAGGAAGCTCGTTGCAATTAGTCGAGGTGCGAACTTACGCCGTCGCTTAACCAGTGTGACCGCAACGGCAAAACTTGAAGAGATAGGAGATGGAGTGATTGCGACGAGGGGCATTTAGTCCACCGAGATAGAGAGGGAATTAGCCGCTACAAAAGGGATGTCGTACTGGTCGATAGATGTGGCAGGGACTTGATTGCGTCCGCAGTAGTTACCCCCGGTCGCATCGTCAAAAAAGATCAGATGGCTAATCAATCCTTGGCTGCCCGTGCTTTCAGACCATACGATTGGCTGGGCATTAGTTTTTCCCTGACCAGGTAAAACGGCTGGAAAGTAGACGGTATTATTAGCGAAGGCTACTCGCCCATAGCTAGGCTCAATCGGTTCGGCTCCAGGTGCGGTATCGTTCGGCGTACCTGTGACGTAGCCGACATACCAAGTCGGCGGGATCTGGCGGGGAACGCCGCCGAATATGTGATCCAGCCATGCATTCTTCACCAGTAGTGAGAAGAAGCCTCCGGGCTGAGCTTGAATAGTAATGCTGCCACTTGGGATTAACAAGCCATCATTCATCTGGACTAATTTGGCAGCCGGGAGCTGGGCATAGGCAACGGCGTTCCCTGCAACCGCGCTGTCCCAGATGACTAGATCGACCACTGACCCAATGTTCGCAGTAGCTAGGTTGGTTTGGATATCTGCCGTAACGGTTTTGAGTCCGTTAACAGCGGCGGGAAAGTTAGCCAGATTGTTAGCAACTGCTACCCGCGTCATATTTCCCGAAACGGGTTCTGCTCCCGCCCCCGCTTCACCAGATGCAGTTAGGGTAAATCCGAAGTAGAGCGTGCTGTTGACCGCCCAGTTGACTCCCCCTAATTCAGCATTGAGGATTTGAGCTTCTGCCCAATTTGTAAAACTTCCTGGCATCTTCTTCCTTATCTATAGAGCTTGTTTGCTTATCTATAGAGCTGAACTCTATAGATAACTATTTCCGACCAATCAATAGGCTTGAAATTCCATTGAACTAGTGTGTATTGCTCGATGTCGTCCGATAGGGATGTCCATGTATTGAGCAAGTTCATAGGCTTTCGCCAGCTTTAGCTGTTCCATCCCGCTTGTCCGTTGCCCTGGTGCCCACTCGACAACATCAGCTTTTGTAAGAGCGAAGCTGGTTGAGGATTGCTCTGTAGCGATCGCCTCTTCTAGCTCATCCAGTTTTTCGAGGACAGTTAGCACCATTTGGCACAATAGCTCGGAGCGATTCACTATTTCGGCTTTCTCATGTACCTCCCCAATTTTGGAAGGCGCAAGTTTTAGATGCTTGATAACGCGATATTCATCGCTCAGAACTAGAGGCACGGCTCTCCTTGGGCTTTGGTGTGGTCGTGACTAAACCTAACCGCTTTGCCATATCTTCAGGAATTTCGACCTCCTCACCCGCTGGATAAATCTTGCCGCCATGAATGTAGGATTGATCGAGATTAACTTTCATTAGCTAATCCCTTTGATGACAGCGATCGCCTCTGGCTCAAGGACAACTGGGAAACTCGTTTGGTATGCTTCTCCTTCTAAACGAGGCGGCTTATCAGTTTTTGAGACGACATTGATGACTCGACCTGGCCCAGTTTGACCCACCGCCCGACCAATCGCGTAGTATCCCAAAGTGTCTTGGATTGGCAAAATTTGTCCGTCACCTAAATCAAGATTTTCATCTCTGCCTGTTGAGCAGATGAAAACCATACAGTCATCGGGCAAGAATCGTATTGAACCGTTTTGTGTGCGGTATTGTAAATCGTACAGTTCAATGGGGGGAAGTCCGTCTGCTCCAAAAATGGCATCAATAGAGGCTTTCTCCGCGCGACCTGGAACTCCCTGAATCTGACCTGTAGGTGAAACCTGAACTCGGCTAGTACGAGTCCGAACCTTGTCATTATTTCCCATGATGCTGGTGACTTTACGCCCCGATACAATCCGGCTAACCATATAGCCTTTGGCATAAAGCAGATCAACCATGCTGAAGATATCGACAAAGGGGTCGTAGGTATCGTCTGACCAAGGTGTGACGGCTGTAACGCGGTGCCCTGCTGGATTGCTGAAGTTAACAATTTCCTGATAGCTGTTGTCGCCCTGACGGACAACTTGGGCGTTGACAATTGCTTCCCAGCGCTCTTTTTCCGACTTCTCGCCTAATGCTCTGTTGAGGACTACATCTGCCCAATTGGCGACTTGTGCCATTGCTTCCATTGAGCTGCCGCGCCCTAGAAGCTTGATGAGAGCATCGTATTGTCGCCCATTCAGGTCACGGGCGATGTCGGAGTTGCCCAAGTCAACATCAACGAATCCAATTAAGTCTCCGTCTTTTTTCTGGGTCGGGCTGTAGCGGGTGCCGTCATTCGCTACAACGGTACGGAATTTCACCTCATCCTCGCGAAACATATTCTCTTCAACTGGACGCTCAGGCAAAATCTCGGCACCGATATAACGACGGCGAGGAGCTTGAAATTGAGCAAGAGGATTTCGGGCAATTTGAGCAAATTTACCCTCCTCTTGCATCTGACTAACGAGAGTTAATAAATCCATCTAATTAGACAACTCCAGTGGTGGTTTGGTATAAAGCGCGAATTTTGTCTTTGAGGGCAGTAGCCATCGTTGCCCAGTCAGGCAAGAAATTTTCTTTGACTAAGCTGTTGTGGCGGTAAAGCTCGCAATCTGCACAGAAAACGGCATCCGTTACGTCGAACGCCAATAAATAGATTTCCTCATCGGTGGCAGCGGCTACTCCGAAGCCAGTTCCCGCTGTGCGTTCTGCGAAAGTCCGACCTAGTAATGTGCCGGATTTAATAGGCTTGCGCCCTTCTACATCAGCAGCAAAATCAGCCGGATTGATGCGTGCCCCGCCTGGAATTAGGGAGTGACGATCTAGAAAGTCCCCTGCCCAAGCTGGCGGAGTAAGTTGAGGGGAGGAAAAATTAACTCTTGCCATGTTTAAGCCTTCAAATAGTCAGGAACTGTGTAGTTATTAGTCAGGTAATCACCAATTGGATCGGTAGAAGCCTTGCCGCTAGCACTTCCGCTGGGTAGCTGCGTTTTGGTGGTATGAAAAAGTGCGGGAAGAAAAGGCTTCCAGGTTGCGGAAGCTTCGGCATACTCGCGCAGTGCTTTGCCACCAACAGTGACGCTGTTGTTATCGGCGATCGCCAGTTCATCAGAGCAGCCCGTCAGGAGTTGTTCGAGAACTTCTGCAACAGCTCCAGACTTACTGGCCGCGCTCTGAATGAGAGAACGTTTTTCTGCTTGAGTTAATTTTGTTTCTGCTTCTTTCTTGGCGGCTTCTGCTTGCTCTACCTGAGTTCTGACTTGCTTCAAATCGTCTGCCAGAACTTTCACTTTATTGGCAGAGGATTGCAGCTTTGCCTCAAAATCTTCCCCTTCAGCGCCAGAAGCTTCTAGGATGTGAGAAGTGAGTGTTTCAAGTTTCTGGTTTTGTTGCTCTAGCTTGCGTTGGTCAGCAAGCAACCCAGAAACTTTGCCCTGTATAGCTTTGATAATGTCGTCGGCATCGTCGAAGTCTGCTAATGCAGCGATCGCGTCTTTGTAGTCCACAAAAGCCTGATGGTTATAGTTCTAGGCTCATTGTGGGGCGCTAACTTTTTAAGATTCAGTCTCAGATTTTTCAGGGGATAGAACTATGAAGGATACGGCGATTGGCTTATCTTTAGCTGAGAACTCGACTATCTCCCCTCTGACGGCTTGCTTCTTCTCTACCGGACTCCCATCAGCAGCTTGGTAGTACACCAGCGCATAAGCCCCATTGTTAGGCGTTGACCCTTCTACTCGTTCAATTTTCATCAGATAACTCCTCTAGGCGAATTTGGATATCAGACTGTAACTGCCGACGCTTCGCTTCAAGCCTGGCAGTTCTTTGCCCAAATCGCCGCTCTTTAGCGGTGGCTCCCCGCTCTGCTGCCTCGCGTCGGCGTTGCAGTTCCCGCGTATTTTCTGCAAGCTCTCGGCGGAGAGTTTGCAAGCGAGAATCGCTTTCAATTTGCTGACGACGGCGTTGTTCACGCTCCGAAACTGTCTGTCTCTCTGCTGCTTCTGCTTGTCCTTCTTCTGTGAGGGCAAACTCTGGCTCTTGCGAGGGTTGAGCGAAAGTAAGGAAGTCTTGCTTGACTCTCGCTCTCAGTTCAGTAAGTTGGGCTTGCAGTTCTTCTGCCGTTCGAGCTTTGCCATCAATTTCATAAATTAACGGTTGTGACAAATCGCTTTCTGCTCGCTGCTTGATGGCGGCACTATCTGCCAA
The DNA here is from genome assembly GCA_019359445.1 of Kastovskya adunca ATA6-11-RM4. Lineage (GTDB taxonomy): Bacteria > Cyanobacteriota > Cyanobacteriia > Cyanobacteriales > Coleofasciculaceae > Kastovskya > Kastovskya adunca. The sequence goes on from JAHHHJ010000008.1 coordinate 112,799, forward strand.
GCCCTCTTCAATCCACTGGGCAATTTCTGCCCTTGCGGCGGTCAATTCTTCCTGGAAGGCATTGCGAGCGCGGCTGTAGGTTTCAGATTGGCTAATTATGGTGGCGGGGTCAGCTTCTTCGTCATCCAGTAAGATCCTCACGTACTCCTGATTCCAGGTCTCCAAATCGTTGAGTATCTTCTGGCTGTATTGCAGCAGATCGGCTACAGAGGTGGTTTCTGGCTTCTCCAGAAGTCGTTTAAGTCGAGCATCTGATGTGCTGCCTTCAGTCGCTGCTGCATCGCGAATCTGCTGCCACTCAGTAGCAAATTGCTCTGCTCTTTGCAGTGTTTGGCGCGAGACTTCGTTTGGATAATCCAAATCCTTTTCTAGAGCGGTGATTGTGCCGTTGATCTGACCGATAAGTTTGCTGACCCTTTCGGCTTCTTTACGCAGGCGGTTTTTAGGAGAATCGGATTGACCCTCATACACGATCGCCAAATCGGAGGGAATCTCCCCTGCTTCCCATTGCTTGGAATCAATCAGCAGTGCCACTACTCGCGGCGGATAGGTACGCAGGGCAATCAAATTTCTCTCGATAATTTGTAAATTTCGCTCTACCTTGCTAGCCATGTTGTTCGATGCTGATTGCCGTTGCAGCACATAGTCGTCTGCTAACTTTTGCTGCTCCTGGCGCTTGGTGTTGAGGCGATCGCTATAGTTTTGCCTCAGAAGTCGATAGTTGTTAACTTTCTTAGGTAGTTTGCCTTGCGTTTGTCTCAGCGCCAGGGATTGCTCATACTGCTGGCGTTTGCTGGAGTCGAGTTGGTCTACCCTTGTGGGCAGCTTTTGAACACGGCGCTGCAAATCAGCAAGCTGACTGCGAGAGTTGCTGGCGCGGCGCTGTACCTCTTCCAAACTGCTTGCCAGTTGCTCCAGCTCCTGAATACGGGGTGCTAAATCCCTCCGGTGGAGTTCCTGGGGAGATACCACTGATAAATCGCCGATCTGTTCTCGGATTCGCTGCAATCCTCTCAAAGCCTGAGAGCGCTCTGGGGAACGGTCTGCCTCAATGAGTGACTGTTGAGCCTCGTCGAATGATCGCGTTAATCCGTCAATTTCTTGCTGAACTTGCTTGCTCTTTCCGTCAGATTTGAGAGTATCTCGGCGAGTAGTGAGATCACTTAATAGCGCTTGTAACTTTTGAGCCTTACTGCGGACAGCCGCTGCATCAGCTCCTGATTTCTCTAAGGCTCGGATTTCCCGGTCAATAGATTTTGCCTGCTTTTGCAGCGCTTTGATTTGCTGGGGAGCATTGTCAAAGTAAGGAACGCCTAATGGGTCGGCGATACGGCGGTAGTTGGTCTCTAGAGCCTCTACCTCTCGATTAGCTTCCTCAATGCGCTGCGATTGAATTCGGGCTTGTTCGAGGGCAGATTCTTGCTTACCCTGAAACTTGGCAATGGCTTGCTGTCCATCTGCAATAGCCTTTCTCGCCTTAGCTGTTGTGCGCTGTTTAGCAGCCAAGACTTCCGCCTGTTGGCTGGCTTTTTGGATAGATTTGCTGACTTGTTCCGTCTGAATCCGCACATCGCTAACAATCTGAGGGCTGCGAGTATCTGGTCTACTTTCCGGTGGTGGGGCTACTGGCTTGGGCTTTTCTGGATGCCGATACTTGAGCATCCGAGCGATCGCTTCATACCGTGCAGGAGAAAAGCGTTTGAGGTGGTCTGGAGAAACAAAAAATTCTTTGACTGAATCGGCAAAGTCCTGTGCTGCCCCTGTTAGTCCATAGCCAGTCGTGGCACGCTCCTTCTGCATGGCTTGCCAGTACTCGGAGTTTTTTGGCGGTGCCAGACTTCCCCACTCTTGATAAGCCTTGAGGTAAGCCATCTGTCGGAGTAGTTCATCTTTTTTGGCTTGCCCTGAGTAGAAACTGACAGAGCCATCCTCTAAATTGACTGTTGCGGGAACCTTTGCGGTAGGCAGCTTGAGCTTTTTGCGCCAAAAGCGTTCGTAAGCATTCTGCTGCCGCGTTAGATAAATATTTTTGAGATTCCTAGTCAGCTCTGGAGGTAGATCCAATCCGGCAAACTGCCGCAGCAGATCCAAATCCCGTGATGATTCTTTTAAATCACCGCTGCCGTGCCAGTTGACGCCAGCAAAGCGGAATGAATGCATTTCCTCTTCATCAGAGGCACCAGGGGGCTTGATGTTCTTAGAGGCGTTGGCAATAGGCTGAATCTCTTCATAGACTGCTTTGCGAAGCGCTTGCAGCTTGGGTTGAGGCGGAAGAGCCTGCTGATTAATTTCAGCAATTCGCTGGCGGATGCGTCCTTCTGCTAGCCGAGCGTAAGCCCTTTCTTCCGATTGAGATTGTTGTAAAGCAAGTTTGTAAACATTGTCGGCAATTCGCTTTTCTAGCTCCCTATGCTCTGTTTCTGTCAGATCTAAAGGAATGAGAGCAGGAGGTAAGGCAAGCCTGGGTAATTCACCTCGTAACACCTTTCTAGCTTCTTGTCCTTCTGGAGATGCCAGTAAAGGCTCGATTCCTGGCAGTGGAGCTGGTGTCTCATCCCAGATATCGATCAGAAATTCGTCTAGTAAGTTTTGTCTTTGTTGTTCGGCTCTCTTAAGTTTTTCCTGGCGCTGTTGTTCTGTTTCCTGTTCTTGACGAAACTGCTGTCTTTCTAAACGTTCTAGTAACCCAAAGTGTTTATAAACTTCTAAAATGGCTTGATCGCTAGAAAAATACTCGTTAAGATCGTGACTTTTAACATCAGAAATTTCAATGGTGTTTATAGGTAAAAATGAGCGCAATATATCCCCTGCCCCCATTAAGTTGATGTACTGTCCTGGAGAAAGATTGGCTTCAATAAAACCAAAGCCAGGGCTACCAAACGATAACCCTTTAACAGGAATATCCATCTCATTACAGAGGAGAATAGCTTCCTCAATAATTTTTCCTCCAGAGGAATAACCAATAAAATTGGCAGGAATCCCATATTTCTTGTAATAAGCCGCTGCTGTTGCTGCAAGTCTGACAGCCGCAGGATTGCGACCACTGACAATTGCAGTAGATATCATTTTGGAGACTGCTCTAGATGCGTGAAAAATGCCAGTAGGATCGTTTTCGATGGGAACTTCTGTATCAAATTCTGGGTACTCAAAAGCAACTTGATAGTCATCTTTGGGAAAAATGGCTTTAAAAACACCGTTCAGAACTGTTGAACCCTTACCTTTACGACCAAAAAAACCACCAACAATGAAAGTGATACCTCCTTTGTCGCTCAGGTCTAAATCTTTCAGTTCTGCTTCTAGGTCGGGAACCATGTTCTTCGCTATACGAACAGATTCTTTAATTCCCTGCCGATAGCGTTCTTTAGCGAAGTAATAGGCAGTTAGTGAAACACCAACAATCGCTGAACCAATTACTAAGTTTTTTAAAGCTTGATTAGTTTTTTCTTCTGGAACTGGAAACGGTAAGGGTAGGGCGTCTGATTTTTGTGGCAGAAGAGATGCCACTAATCCAGCTAGCGCTGAACTGTAACCCTGTTGCTGTACCTCTGGGTCTTGATAGCCTTTACCCGGTATCCAGACAGGCTTGAGCGGTGCTAATCCTCCTGCACGTTCAAAGGGAGCAGCGCCGTAGTTGATCTGGTCTGGAGTTTTTTTCTGGCAATCTTGGGCGTGGCGAATAATCCAAGCATTGTCGATCAGCCCATTTTGCTCCCACTCAGGTTTCCAGGGCAGGTTGTAACAGCGGTCGTAGGGGTGGATGACTGCTGGTGCTTGCTCAATCGGGTAAACCTGCCCAGCACGGGCAGCACAGAATCCACAAACCCGCTCATCTTGGGTTGCAATCCGCTGGACGTATTCAATGCCATTTTGCTTATAGGTGAAGCGAGTCGCGTTATCTGTTGCGTTGAGCGTCTCCGTGCGGACAATGCGCTCTGCCTGCCCTTTGGTAATCCCAAGCTGATTACGCATCTCCCGCGCCACGCGCTGCACACCCCAACCTTGAATTAATCCCAGTTGAATTAACCCGGTTGCTCGATTGCGAAATTCTTCTGTGTGTTTAGATAAACGGCTAACAGAATCGCGTGCAGCAAAAGCTACTGCCTCAATAGGGACTGTGGCAGTAGCCTTGACAAAAGATTCCCCTTCACTAAGAGCAAGCAGTTCCTCTGCTAAGGTTGTCCCATTCTGGCTAGAGGTTTGTAGTAGTTGCTGAAATTCCCGCTCGTATTCGGCTCGATTGTTGGGGTTAACGAACGAAAGTAAATCCTTCAGTTCGCTTTGAATCAGTAGCGCTCTTTGAGTCGCCAGCAGCGAGTCATTTGCCCCGATTGCGGGGTAAGTAGTCAGCAGTTGCGTTTCCAGTTGGGAATACGAATTTTCTAGTGCTGCATCCAATCGTGTTACAGCACTACTTTCCAGGTCAGCAGTTACTCGGTCGTACCGAGCAACAAGCGTGGCAGATGCTTCGCTCATGTCGCATCATTTGCCTCTTGTTCTTGTTGCTGTTGTGGTTGTTTCTGATTAAATTCATCAGAGCTAAAAGGAGCTGAAGGCATCCGTTTCATGTCTTCTTTCCTCTCCCGCTTGATTAATTCCCATTCAGCATCTGGATCGCTAATGCCTGCCTCGCTCATTGCAGTAGTACGTGATCGCAATCCGGCGTTGTAGTCGTCGCGGTTTACCTGCCTCTCTTCTGGAAGCGGCTTCCCGGTAGCTAGCTTTAGCTCAACAACTGGCGTGTAATTTGGCTCATCCAGCAATAACAAGACGGTGGCAAAAACCTCGCTGAGAGCGGCTTCTACAACCTCCGAGTAACCCTCAAGGCGGGTTAAAAAGTCTTGTTTAACTGTTTCTCGGCTGATTCCTGACAGATTGCCATCATCGGATACCAGCAGGTGCCCTAAGCCAACTGAGCGATAGAAACAGGCGATATCAATATTTATAGAGTCGCCGAAAGTCTGAACGCCGACAGGTTCCCGGTACTGAATAGAAGGGTTCGTATACCCTACAGGATTTCTTGGATCGCCCAAGGGTAATCCCTGAATGAAGGCAAGTTTGTTTGCTCCAAATTCTATTGCTCCAGGCTCAGTAACGAATCTTTCGCCACCAGGAGCGGAAGGGTCTTCTTCCCAGCGCCCCGGCATCTGGGCGTTTAGAATGACCCGCTCCAGAAAACCTGCCATGTTGTTATTGACGCTTTTCATTGTTAACGTCTTGTTGATGCTGTTCTGTGCTTGTTTGGCATCAATACCGAACAAGCAAGAACTGCGTAGCTCAAATATTGGCAGTCGTCCGCCTAAATCAATTGTGTAGGGTTCTTTTTCAGCTTTGCCCTCCTGTACTTGAACTTCGCACTGCCCGTTATCCAGGAGGGTGTATATTTCCTTTCCTTTGCTGTGACAGTAGGTAGCTTTGTAGAGGATGCCGTCGTCATCTCGTTCGGTGATTACTGATCCTGGTGATGGGCAGTGCAAAACGATCCGTTTCCAGGATTCTGATGCTTCTGCGTAGCGCTTAGGAGAATAGAGCCGCAAATATCCTGTTCCCGTTCCGTTACCATCTCCCCGGACAAGCATTTGGGTGACAGCTTCGGCAATCGGCTTTCCTTGATTTGTGTTTTGAGAGACGGCTAGATGCCTTTGCCAATCCCACCAAGATTGGATTAGAGCCTCAGTTTTTGATTCCTCTACCTTCTCTCCGTTAGTCCCTTTCAAATACCAATTAAACGGCTGTCCGATTAAGGCATCTCTATAATGATGAGCCGTCTCGCGGATCAAATTATAGGAGTGATAGACGCTCTGAAGTTGCGCTATGACATCGGAATACTTGGGGTGATTCTGAGGTGGGCGCGGCCCCGTCCAAAACTTGAAAGTGTCTCCGGTGTAATAAGCCCAGTTTTCGTCCATGTCAGTTGAGAAGCTTCTCATTAACTGTCATGGATGGCAATTAAAAAAATCAGGCTTAGTTCTCAGGCCCCGCAATCAAACTACCAGGCATCAAACGACGTTGAGCCTTGGCTTTTATACCCTTCTTCTTGATCGTTATTACTAGCGTGCCAAGCCAAAGCGGCAGCGATCGCCCCATCTCCATGCCGCTGCTTTCCATCGGTGCCGCGTTTGCGTTTGCTATCGGGCACTTTAGGTACGCCACGCTCAACGACAACGCATCTATGGTCAAGCAGTAAGTCAGAATCTTCCGGCAATAGGATTGAACGATCTTCAAGTGCTGACTTGTATTTGGGCATGTTCTCCAAATACCAGTTGTTCGTCAGCATGATTTGGCTGATGCGACTGATACCGTAGCGCTGCATCGCTACCTCAGCCAGATACTGACCATTACCCCGCGCATCGTGAGAGCCGCCAACAAATCTCGGCAGGCGGTCTGCGAGGTAAAACAAAATTTGCTCTTGCTGTTTAAAAGGAACGTTCCGTAGTTCTAGACCGAAAGGGGCTTTCCTCACTAAGTTCGGTTGCTCTTGCAACGGAATGATGTAGGACAAGTCCCCTGATCGCCCAAAGTCCATGCCGTAGGAGGAGCGGAGATGGGGATGAAGTGTGTCTAAAAGGGGCGCGAGGTGAAATTCCAGCCAGTCTTGCATCTCCGAGAAACGCTCTTCCTCGGACTTGAGCGCAAATTCATCCGGCAAGCTGAGACGCAAAACCGGAGTCTCGGCGGACATACATTGCTCGACTAAAACTCTGGGGAAATAAACTCCTCCGCTGCGGCTGGGGATGCAAAAGAGTTCCTCGTCAGCATCATCCCCAAATTCCTCAATGGTTTGTTCCTTCCACTCTGCCTCTGCTTCTGCACTCCACTTCTTCCCCATTACCAGGCAAATGCGCCCGTATAATCCCTCTTCTAGTGCCCGGTTGAAGTCGGTGAAATGTCGTGAGTAGGGAAACTTGCCTTTGATGACATCCTGCTCTAGTTCGTAGTAAGGCTCTTCAATGCCGTTGTAGGTCGTAATGATATGAATATGACTGCCCCATAGTCGGAGCGCTTTACCAGCTTTGAATAAACCTGGAAAATCATCGTGGAAGGATGCCTCATCAATGACTACTCGACCTTGGCGCGATCGCAGATTTCGCGGACTGCTGGAGAGGGCTTCGATCTTGTAGCCGGAGTTAAAGTGAATCCGGAAGACAAGGATACTCTTATCTTCGTCCCCATCCCGGAAAATTTCCTCATCTTCGTCGATTTGCGAAACAGCTATGTTATAGGCTTTTGCCCAATCAGCAGCATCCTCTACAAAGCCCCTGGACATCTCCTTCTCATAGCCAATGTAGTAGGTGTTTTCGCCGTTGGTCTGAGCCGCTGCTAGAGCGCAATCGCTAGCCTCTGTCCAAGAAATTCCTATCCGCCGTGACTTTGTATAGAGCTTAATACCGCTCGTATCTGCCAGCCAGCGCTGCTGGTAGGGCAGAAGGATTTTCGGCACTTCTTCCGGTGCCAGTCCTAGTTCCGAGATTCTCATTGAGCAATTCCTAGGATTTGAGCGCGAATATTAGCGGCGGTTTCGTCGCTCATTCCTTTTGTCTTGAGAGTCGCTGCCACTTTGTCAGCAGTGGCTTTAGCTTTCTCCAGCACTTCCGCCCGGAAGCGCTTCACTGTCACACTAGAGCGATTTAGGGTTGCAACCGTACGCCCCAGTTTATCTAAGGTAAGCTCTCCGTCATTCTCTAGTTCTAGGTCTAATAAGGCTTTAAAGATTTTCTGTTGAGTCAGTCGAGTGAGGGCATCAGCCAGGTCGTTCTCATCGTCGCCGACTGTTTCTGTAATTGCCTTCGCCTGCTCGGTGACTATCTTCAGGCTGTCAAGTTGCTCCTGGAACTCTTTCCCGTAGCGATGGATAGCTGATTTAGAGATAGAAAAACCCCGCTCGTTCAGCCACTCCGCTAGTCCCTGGTAGTTGGAAAATCCGCCGCTTATGAGACGGCGATCCAAATCAAGTCTTATTTCTTCTGGAAGCTGGAGAATTGTTGAACGGCGGGGCATATCGTTGTTTCGCTCATCACCCCAATGATGTTGCCGTTATACTAAGAAAATCAGTTCTTCTTCTGTGCGGCTTCGATGATTTTAGCGGCATATCTCGGATTGATTTTGTATTTCCGAGCCAGATTACCTGTAGTTTCTCCTTCCTTATGGTGCAACCGAATTACGGCATGTCTCGCCGATGCACGAGCCGATCGCGCTGTTGGGAATCTCAGGTAGTCGCCGCCGTACTCGCCGCACAGCTTCGTCGTTGCTACTTCTCCTATAAGAGGGATTAGACGATGCTCGGCTTTAACTTTTTTCGATATATAAAGCTTTTTGCCTGCCCAAATCTTGAGAAGAATCATTGTCTTCTCGAAACCAATTAAGTCAAGCAATTCATCCATCGACGACGGTAGATCTTTCTGGTCAATGGCATTCCAAATTTCTTGTTGCGTCTCTTCTTCCACGACTGTCACTACGTTCATTGGGGGATCTCTTATAAGGTTGCTTTTCCTCCCCCGTTTTATCCAGGCTTAGTTTTTTCGTGGAGTCGGGAGGTAGATTAAATCTATCTTTTGGCTGATTGCGTGTCGTATGTATGAATACTGACTTCATAGACTCTTCATCTATATAAAAAAATCCCTAACCTGCAAAGGCTAGGGGAACATTCTTTATTGAATTTCGTAACATCTAGCCTGCTAATGCTCGCCTAATTTGAACGACAGTTTGCCAGTTGAGGCCTAGAACTTTAGCTACTTCCCTAGGATCTTCTTCCTCATCAAAATCCATCACCGATAGAGCTAGTTGATAAGGTTCATCTAGCAAGGGAATAACAACCTGATAGGATTTTATGTTTTGGTGGATAAATTGCAGGCGATCACTTGCAAGGCGAATTTTGGATGCTGTGGATTTGTTCATTGTTACTCTGCTACGTAGCTTTCAACTTCTTGCTGCAACTCTTCCAACTCAAAACGAAGGTTCGTCAGCTTTAAATCTAAGTCGCCGTTCTTGGCATGAAGCTCGTTGACTTCCTTGTCTAGGCGATCGCGCTCTTCCCTCAACTCTCGAATTTCCTCAAATGCTACTTCTACCCCAATGGCTTCTAAATACTCAGCTAGTTCCTCCGGCGAGGAACATTCAATGAGAGTCGCCAAGGGTGTAACTTTCCCATCCTGACTAACTTGCTTCTGGTAGTTTGCCAGGGCAGCAAGAGAATTATCATCCTCTCGCCTAATTATCTCGACTAATACCGCCCCAACATGGGGTTCTATGACTTGATAGATACCAGGGTAAAACTTGCGAATTCGACATCTTTCTTCTGTGTTACTTTCAGCAAACTCTTTAGCCATCTCTAACCAGCCCACCAGGTCGATGTAGGCGTCCATTTCACTAGCTGTAGTAACTTGGGTGATGTCTTTCTTGACTGCCGTTGATGGCTTCTGTCCGTCACTGTAGAGCTTGTAAGTGAGGATAGTCGCTCTGTCCTTTTGCCAATCATGCCAATTTTCGCCGCTGGCGGGGCTAGGGCAAGACCCCTCGCCTGTCCAATCTAGGCGAATTCCTTGCTCTTGCACTTCAGCGACAATAGCGATAGACCCATGCTTATCAACGAGATAATCTCCTGATTCAATTGCCTTCGCCCAATATTCTTCCATCCAATAATCTTTGTCTGAGAAGAAATCGATTTTGTACTGCCAGTGTGTCAATCCATGTTTTTTGACTGAGCGAACTTCCTTAATCTCAAAACACTGACCATTCAGGGGATACCAGACGATCTGACCTTCTTTGAACTTAGGTTGGCTTTCTAGCTCAACTGCTTTAAGAAACACATAGGGGATAAATACCTTTTTCTCTCTGAGGTTTCGCTTTCCATAGAGGAGAACACATGCCTGGTCGTGGGGAGAGTTTCCTTTAAACTTCTCTACAACTCCCTTTCTGTGTATGTAGTCTAGAAAAGGGCCGCGAACCTGATCTCCGTAAACGACTTCTACTTCTGTTCCGGGCCTAAAGCGCTTGGACAGTGTTTTTGCTAGTTCCTCATACCACTGGCACACAGAAGCTTCAGCAAACTTTTGAGGGGTATCGTACAGGTTTAAAATTTGGCTATTTTTTGTGTTCACATACTCAGAGCGGTAGCCAGTTTCACTGATGACTCCCGTAAAACTAAAATGATGGGCAATTCCTTTAAGATCTGGAGTGAATGAAACGCCCACAGTGAGAGGAACCTGACTGTCAACTTGTACCTCAAAGTCTCCGGTTTCCAGCCACGCAGCAGGCATCTCCTGCTCTTTCTCGTCGGCTTTTGACTTGGAAGATTCTCCAATATTGGTAGTATTCATCTGGACAGTCTTGCCGTTGCGGGTGGCTTTGCGCTTCTGGGGCGCATTCTCCACCCGTTCTTTAGCAATTTGCAAATCCTCAATCTCAACGCCATTTTTTTGAGCTATTTCTTCCTTCGGTTTGTCCGAAGTTAATTTCATAAGCTCGATCTTGATGTTGCGAACTAATTTTTCGTCTACATTACAAAGCCGACCAATCTCTACATTTGACCATTGCGACCACTCTTCATCTTTGAGCGCTCGAATTACTGCTCTACGTTTGTCGGCAGCGGAGCGAGGCAAGCCGTGCCGAGAGTTGGCTTGAAGAGAATGTCGAACTGCATCTCTTTGAGTCCCTTGGTAAATATTGGCAGCAATGGTTTTTTCTTCTCTCTGTTCTTTACTGGTTAGGCGATGGTAGCCATCACCTAACCAGTAATTCAGACCATCAAAAAACAAATCGATAGGCGGCAAAGTTATGCCATTTTCCCAGGCTCTTTTGTACTCCTGCAAAGTTTCTTCGTGGAGTTTGGCGCGGGTTTGTGTTCCACCATCTCTCCTGATGAGCCTAGTGTCGATTTCTTGGTGTTCTACCATCCCCATTTCTCCTAAATGTTAACTTGCAGCACCAGGCAGGCACTGCATTTTCAAGTCCCTCTAGTTGCACGTGGGCGTGACTGGATGCCACAACCGAATATCTCTGCCCCTCGTAGAAAACGCGATCGCCTATTTGAAAAGCAGGCGGTGGGGACTGGTACGGCTTCTTCAACGTTCGAGCCATTTTTTCAAAGATTCAATCAATACAATTCGCTGTTTTTTATTTGTCCATTCCAGGCGCTCTATACCTGTCATCCGTTTTATCCAGACATTCAGCGCTGGTTCGCTCCCATCCTCGGTTTTTCCAGCGTTGTGGAGTTCTATCCATAGCGCTCGGATCTTATCTGTTTGATCCTTGCGCGGTTTATGGCTGGATGCGGGGCTGAGGCGCGTTTTAAATCCTTTGGCTTTAAATGCGTTGAGAACCGCATTTAAGCCTGAAATATCCAAATCCTTACAAGAAGATGCCCCGACTACACCCTGAAGAAATGCTCGATAAGCTTCCTCACTAAGTTTCAATTGCTTTTTAGCAACGTGAATCTTAGCTAAAAGCCGTTTTCTCTCTTCTGCGGGTAAGGATTCGCTTTCCATAGAAGCCCCAATGATCGAAAGAGCTTAGTTGTGGTCTGTACTTCCATTTTCTAGGCTTTGGCTGTAAACTTCCGCAACATCTAAGACTCCCTGCTGGAATAGGAAGGCGGCGATCGCCTGGGTGTAAAGCTCATTAGTATCGAGGTTGTGAGCCTCGGCATACTGTTTAAGGATTTGGTGGAGTTCTTGGGGGATGTGCGCCACCAAACTGATTTGAACGGGGCGCGAGTAATTAACCCCAGACACCTGTGGAATCTGTGGATTAAGGGCGGCGATCGGTAGGGATAGCTGCCCTTCCAAGGCAGGAACATTCCGCTTGAGCCTGCCAATAATTCGCAAAGAAGTTACCGCTCGACAATGAAGCCATTTGCAAACACCATTGATTTCTTCGCTGCTACTTGCCCAGTAGTACCCTGTTTCTGGCGTTGAGCAAACTGCGAATCCTTGGTCTCTTAATTCGGAGACTACATGCCGTAGCCTCCGGATTTTGGAAGGAGTAGCCAGGGTTTTTGTCATCGCTTCTATTAAATCTGCCCCTCGCATCCCTTTACTGGCACCCTGGCAGTAACTTTGCAGGAATGTAATGACTAGCTGCGGGGATATTTCTTCCATCACAGCCCCCCAATCTTCCTGAGGAGGGAAATAATCTTGCTGGAGTCCAGGAATAATATCTCGTAGGTCGGAGTAATGCCGCCATTGTATTGCGGCTTATTCATCCAACCGTAGTCAAATATTTGGGCTTGCAATTCCTGCCCAATGGCATTGTCATCCAAAATGAAGGTTCCATCTAGGAGTGCCGCTCGATAGCGTCGGGGCATTCCGTCAAAAATAATTGAGCTTTGTTGTTTTGGGCGTGCCCACTCAGGCACTTGATTTAGTTCATTTAGTTCTGGCATAGAGCCTCCTAGTAGTTAGAAATCTTTCTGATTTGCCCAAAGGAAAAAATGTGAAGCCGTTTTTTCCAGGTGTTCTCTGTGGCGTCGAAAAAATCTTGGCCCCAGAAAAATAGACAGACAGTATTATTTGATGCACTGATCTCGTGAACCGAACCAATGCGCCCGTTCCACTCGCTATTCGGTTTGGTAACAATCACACGGTCATAGAGTTGAAGCATCTTTAAAAAAGAGGGGAGGACAGCCTCCCCCGTTAATTGGGAGATTACACTGCGTATGGTTGCCCATCCGCTACACCCCAGGTGGGGCGTTTCGACTACTGGGCCAGCAGTCTCATCAGGCGGTGATATTTTTCTGCTTCATTAACTGGTCGTACTTGCCTTGAAGTTCCAGGTAACTTACATAGATGGCTATAGCTGCATCCCCTGCTTTGTCAGGATTAGCAGCGATGAACTTCTGATACTCTTCAAATTGCTGCTGGGAGTCGTAAGATAGTTTTGCCAAATCGGAAGGCATGAATTGACTGAGTTTAAGCACTGGCTATCTCCTTTTTGTTTTTGCGAACTGAACAGATTGTTGTATTAATGTTTGGGTCGTAAATCTGACCCTTTTGCAATTGCAATACTGGGGCTAGAGGCCCAGTATTTCTAACAAGGCGATATTCCGAGCCTTTCCGTCCGCCTCCGTTGCTAGTCAGGAAGCCAGCCCGAATCAAGGCAGCACAGTATTCGTAGGCAAAATCTTCATCAATTTCGGCGCACGTTTGTAGATCAGCTTGAGAAAAGACTTTCAAAACTCGCATCGCCTGCCAGCAACGAGTTTGCTTATCCGGGCTTTTCTGTTTGTTGGGATCTACTACCTCGCCACTGGCTACAATTGGTGCTTGTGCGCCAGTATTGTAGATGAGCTGATATCGGGTTATTTGTCTGCCTGCCCTATTGGGGTTTAATTTCTTCAAGTAGCTGGCTTTCTCCAGCTCTTGAACATACTGCTGAAGAAAACCACGAGAGGCACAATCAGCTAAATCTCGCAAAGTAAATTCGCCTAACTTCTGCATTCTTTGCCAAGTAAGTGTTCTGGGGATGGGATTACCGGGTTTCATCTTGCCCTCCCATCCGGTTGCCATACCGAAGATTTGATAGGCAACTCATCAGGCTGTATCCAGAAATCATTGATTGGGATGCTTCTTGGATGATTTCAGCAGCGATGAGTTCGATTTCTTGATCCGTTAGAGCTGCCTTAGAGGCACTGAAAACCTCTGATTCGTATCCCCGAATCTCCTCCAAAAGATCGTGGAGGACAGAACAAAAAGCTGCTGTGTAAATCCGCCCTACTACTTGTCCTCGCATCGCTCCACCTCTCGTCGATTGATAAATTCTGCAAGCTTCTCGATATCTGATGTCCCATCTATCTGCTGGAGCTGCTGATGACCATTCAAAAGCGACTGATGAATATCTTTGATAATTGGTGAGACTGAATGATTTGCTAGATAACGTTTGCCGACTGGACTATTCAAAGAGAACCAGCGATTGCAATCGCAACATCCCACCTGATTGCCGTGTCTAACTAAGCTGAAATGTCCGCAGAAGAAGTCGTTGATCATTACCGCTTACCTCCTTGGCGTTCTAAGTAGGCGTCCCACTGAACTTTGTTACAGGCTTCCCAGCGCTGGCTCTTGACAAAAGCCTCTACTTTGGCAAGCTCAACAATGATGCGGCGGACTGACCCTTTACATCTGCTGTGAATTTCAGCAATTAAATCTTCCTCAATGCCTACTTCACAGCAGGTTTGCGCCAACGACTTGGCATCACTGATGTCGCAGGGTAGGAACTTCAGTTTCTTTGCTAGTCGGCTGGAGAGTTGTTCTCGCTTTGCAAGTTTTTGATCGAGGTTCTGCATTCCGATCAAAATGACTGGGATGCCTGCTTTGTCGTGGACACTGCGAAGGGTTTCCAGTAAGCGGACATTGTCCACAATCCGGTCTACCTCGTCGATGAAGAGAGGGGCTTCAGCCGCTCTCAAGCGATCAATAACAAGGTCTTCAGTTGCTTTGGCTGAGCGCATTGGTACTGCGCCCAACTCGTGAGCAAGGTCGCCCAACATTGAGTAGGGCGTCCAATTCGATGAAGCCTCTAGATAAATGCCGCTGACCTGGACGGCAAGCCAAGCGATCGCCGTCGTTTTTCCGAGTCCACTTTGACCGTAAATAATACCCATTCTTTCTTTGACACGAGAGGGAAGATTGATCAATTCCTTGTGGGTTTCTGAGAGGAGTCGGATGTTTCTTGTCTTGGCTAGTTCATTTCGCATTTATAATGTCCTCAAAACGTGTGGTTTTTGCCCTCTGGTGTTGGTTGACTCCCGGTGCCAGAGGGATTTTTCATACTGCTAGCTGTTTGTCACCGTCAATGGCGACAACGGCTTCCTGCAAGCGTTCCAAGATCTGCTGAAGCCTGAGGGGCTTCAAATAGAGTTGGATGCCTTCGCCAGCGGCAGTTTCTGTCAGCCAGTACTTCATCCAAGTCACTTCAGACGCTGGAATAATTTGCCCCGCTTCGATTTCCGACCAAAGCGCGTACCAGTACTCGGAATCCCGAATCTGAAACTTGGGCGTGGCTGTTTTTTCGATGGCTTCTAAAGCTGCGAGTTCGCGCTCTAGCTCTTCCTCAGAGGGAGGTTGAGGTAAAGTCGGTTCTCGCAAAGCTTCAACTGCCTCTTGGGCTGCTCGCAAGCCCTTGCTGCTGTGTTCTTCAGATGGCGCGGGGAACGCTGCCAACTGATTTGCAGCTTCTTCTCGGTGGGATAAAATCTGTTCGACGATTTCGCCAGTGTTTGCCCTTTTGGCGATCGCCTTGAGGGCTTTGCGCCCTGCTGAAATCCGCTGCTTCTGTAGAGTTCTAGCAGCGATGGCAACCTCTTTCCGACTGATGCCTGTTCTTTCTGGGCATTCAGCAACGCAGATGAAGCGAAGATCGGAGCCGCCAAATATATAGAGGCGTCCCAAGTCGTGAGGATCAAAGCGCACCTGGACGGATTGCCCGATGAACGCCTCCAGTTCTGGAGAAATGAACCAAGCTCCCTCTAGCTGAATGCCGCGTTTTTGGACTCTTCTCATACCGTTGCCGCCAGGGGCTTCGGCAAGCAGGATATCCAAAGCTCTTTCATCCACTATCGTTCGGATGGATGCGCGGCTGTTGGTCAGAACTTGGAAGGGCGTTTGCTCTTGCAGACCTTCATGAGAGCGGTGCTGGTAATCGTCATCGCACCAGCGATCGCAGAACTGCTGAAATTCAATGTTGCTGATTCGCAGCTCAAGCGTCTTGTCTTTCTGGAATAGGCGATCAGCAAAGGAATGCCGCGCTTCCAGTTCCCGACGTTCAGTAACGTTGTGTCCGACGTAGCCAGGTAAGAGCTTGAGAATGTCGTGAGAGAAAGTTTTGAAAAACCTTTCGATATGGGGTTTCTGCCAGGGATGGAAGGGTTGGCAGAGTTTTTGCTTGATGTCCAGACCAGCCAAAACCCTTAGTAGATGGCGACTGGTGTAGTCTTTACCGTTGTCGGTCTTTACAACTTCTGGGACTCCCCACTCGAGTAACGCACGGCGGAGAAGAGCGGCGATCGCGCTTGCCTTACTCGTCCTGCTTACCAGCAACATTGCTCGGCGCGTGTAGACATCGATCAAACCGACGATGTTATATCGCCCATCTTCCAGAAGGATATCGGCAGGGGTGCTATCCAGCTCCCAGAGCTGATTTGGATACTTGATATTCTCCGAGTAGCGTCCAAAAGCTACCATCCGCTTTGACTTCCAGGCGTCTGGATTGCTAGTTGCCAGAAGGAGATTCTCGTTCTCCTCCCTCCAGCTCGCTACCCACCGCTGGATAGTGCGAAGTGAAGGAAGAATCTCGCGCTCAAATCTGCCTTCTAGCGCCAAGAAGACATCCTGTGTCGAGGCATGGGGGAAGTCGATGAGCATCGCAGTAATTACGTCGCGCACCGCAAAGCGCTCATCAACCTTTGATCTTCCTTTGCGGTGCCCGTGCTTTCCCGCCAGTCGATTGACCCCTTCTTTTTCTAGCTGTTGGCGCTTCCGCTCCAACGTCATTCTTGAGAGATTCTTGGGAAGAATCTCGCGAACATCTGAAGGAATATCAAGTTTTCCAGCCTTGTAGCGGCGACAGAACTCGAACTGGCATTCAATTTTCTTCAACCCCTCGTTGTTACAAAAGTTTTCCCACTCCCGTAGCACGTAAACCCAAGCATCAATTCGCTTTTGGGCTTTTTCGCCTGCGGGAATCTGTGTATCAGAGTCCTCAATAAAGGTTTCGGTTTGAATTGGTTGGGGAGCTACAACTACTGGAGGATTTTCATAATGTTCGGAGCTTGCCGAGCAATGTTCGGACTCAATCGAGAAATGTTCGGAGTTTAAAGCCGCTTGTGTTTCTGTGGGCAAGCAGTCCAGGGAATATTCCCATCCTCCGCCCCGCCCTTGGCGCTTACGTCGGCTGTTAGCACACTCTCTTTCGAGTTTTTTTGTGACCCCTCGCCTGGTGTTTGGCATCCCAGGCAGTCCAACCAAATCTAAAGGAGCGATCCACTGTTGCACCATCACGCCACCTCACATGGTGACTTAAACTCACCCGCTTCTATCCCTTGGCGTGCAGCTTCCTTTTCTATGATTTGAGCAAGCCAATCTTGCTCAGAAACCCCTTGACGGGCGGCTCCTAGGCGAACAAGGTACCACAGCTTTTTATCTATTCTTGGTCGTACTTGTTGGCTTTTTTCGCTGTTTGCGTTCACGGTTCCACCTAATTGTTCGTGCTGTTAGCGGTGTTAGTGGTGTTAGCACTATCATAATGGTGCCAGTGGAACCAGTCAAGTTATACTGAAGCCAAGCAAGAAGAAATGCAGTAGGCAAGCCAGTGACAGCGATCGTCTTCAATTTTGAAAAATTGACCAGACCCCGACCAAACTACACAGCCGCAGGAATTGAGCGGTTGCAGGCGGTCATCCGCGCAACCCTGGCGATCAATTCCTGGTCAACTAGGCAACTGGCAAAAAGAGCGGGTATTTCCCATGTCACCGTTGCTAAGTATGCGAATGGCTCGTTGAGAGAGCCGCAAGAAGACATTCTCAAGGCTCTGGCTCCTTACATCTACAGAGCTACGTTCAGCCAGAACAACATTGAAATAGCCTCAAAAACTTATCAGGATGATTGGGAGGCTCTTTGCACAATCGCAACAGATGAATTTTGTAGCGGTTCGCAAGGGTTTCCAGATCAGGAGGGTGCTATGTCCGATATTGCCAGGATGATTCGGGAGTGTGTCAATTTCAGAAATCTCTCCCAGCAAGAAGTAGAGGCTCAACTGCATGAAATGCAAAAAGCCAAAACAGCTAAGATGTCCGTTGAACGCCTTCGTCAGATTCAATCCGGCGAACATAGCGCTCTGTCTGACGATGAAGTCAGGATCATCCGAGTTTTAGTCGATCCCTTTGAAGATTCAGGCATCTACCGCGAAAGCGAATGGCTAGAAGCGGCAGGCTTGAGAGAAAAAAATCCCCCTGCTCAGCGAGAGCAGAGGGCAGACAACGGAATGTCTAATGGGGTTAAGTGATAGGTTGCCGCTCTTTGCAGTAGCAAATGTAGACTAACAGGTTGAGATCCTCAACTTGAGTGATTTCTATATCGGCGTTGTAGAGCCTCTCTTCAGCCCTACATAGTAAATCCCGCGTAGGATCGACGGTATAGGAGCGGTATTCGTAATCACGAAGGATTGTTCGTTGTCCTTCCGGCGCTGTAGAAATCTCTTTCATCAAGGCTTCATGCCGCTTCTCAAATTCGGGACGATCGAAAAGCAGTGTCACGTCGTCACCGTGCCATCGGGGCGCGATTCGTCCCGAAAAATCCGTAACTTGGGAACTGGTCAGGATGCAGCGCTGAGGCTGTCCCCAGTGCCAATTGTGCGGAATCTCGACAAAATAAGCTGGATAGTCCGAGTTCAGGGCTATGCGTAATAAGTCAGCATACTTGCAACTGTTTGCTGTTGTTGTTGGTAAGATCATATTGGGTTGCACCCCCTCATAGATTGAAGGAGAGGAAACCGAGCCAAAAAGGAATCCTCTCCTTTTAAATATTAATCTTCCAGTCAAGCCCAATAAAGTAGCGCTATCTAAGATGAAGTGGCGTTGTTCCCAAAGTTTGTCTAGGTTGCTAGTTTGAGAGCAATCTACGATGAGCGCCACTTCTCCATCTTCTTGTTGCTCTCTCCAGATATCACAAAACTCCAGAAGCTCCTGACATTCGCTCAGAGAAATCAAGTTTTTAATCGCTTGCAAAGTTAGGGCTGATTGGCTCATCATTTTTAGTTCCAAGTTCCAAGTTCCAAGTTCTTGTTTTTTAGTTCCAAGTTCCAAGTTCCAAGTTCCAAGTTCTTGTTTTTTAGTTCCAAGTTCCAAGTTCCAAGTTCCAAGTTCTTGTTTTTTAGTTCCAAGTTCCAAGTTCAGTTCCAGGTTCTTGTTTTTTAGTTCCAAGTTCAGTTCCAGGTTCTTGTTGCAACTACTTTCTATTTATTGCTTTACTCTGCGAAAAAATCCAGATCCACTGGTACCATTACTACACTAAACTCTAGAATAATTTTCTATCTACATGAATAATCCAAAATCAAAACCACCTCAAAACAATGCCCAAAATCAAGTAGTTACAGAACTAGCGGCAATGCGTCAGGAGTTACAGGAGATTAGGAAAGAAGTCTCTATATTAAGAAAAAACCTGACCAGCTCTGTAGCTTCAGGAGTTGTCTTAGGCTTCTTAATTATTGCTGGTATTGGTTTAGTTCTCCAGCTTCTCCTAAATCGATAAAATTTAAAATAAGTTCACTAAGTTGTAGTGATGAACTACGAAGACTTATTTCTGTGGCGCAGTATTTGTGAGCTTTTAGTTGAGAAAAAGGGTTTCGCCGATCCAGACGAAATTCTTTCTGCTGTGCCTGGTGCTGTCCATCTTATTAGTTTCGATCGCACTCACCGCCAAGCGCTCTGGGATGCTTACAAAATCCAGTTGATTATCTGGGATAATCACCCTCGCAGATACCAATACCAGGGCTGGAATCTCAAAGGTAACTGGGAATTTAAGATAGATTTTCTGGAGCAAATCTACATCTTTGGCAAAGACCCAGACTTCTTACCTAAGATTTGGCTAGAGAAGTGGCAGCGCAAGCAAGAACAAAAGCGCCAGAAAGAAGCCGAAAGAGAAGAGAGGTGGCGACAGTACCACATCAAACGACAGGAAGAACAAAACGAGCGTATGCGACAGAGGGTTAAGGAAAACCGCTGCCCTCATTGCGGCATTCCTCAAATCGCTCTGATGCTCGATTGTCTAAACTGCGGCAAAGCCTACCAAATCTAATACTCCTCTTCCCAAAACTCCTCATCAACAGCTTTAGGAAAGTTCGATTGATTTAGAGGCGCTGATTGAATTCTCGCCTTCTGCTTTGCATTGCTGCGATTCAAACCCAGCACACCTGGCGGCGTATAAACCACCGTGTCATTAGCATTGAGTCGTCCAATCGCGTTCCCGATCGCCGACGACACCGCCACAATCAATCCCACTGTCATTGACGCTGACAGCTTCTCCCCCGCCTCAACTTCTTGAACGTAGGGATAGACCGCCGCTGAAACCAAAGACACTAGCGACCAAAAGGAAGAGGTAGAAAAGTAATTTTTTACTTGCATCAGGAGTACTTAATTTCTAAAGGAATAGTGTCGATACCAGCCGACTTCGCCTTGTTCAGCAGCGGTACGACCAAGGAATCAAATGAGTGCCGATTCTGAACAACAATGCAGCCAGCACTGCCAGGAACGTTGCCATCAAAGTGCAAGCCAATGTCGCTACGTCCGTACTCCCGCATTAGGAACGGCAAGATGGGGTAAAACATTCCCTCTACTCCCTTTTTTGGGATGTAGATGCCGTTGGTGCTGATCTGTAGATTCTTTGCTGGGGGGCAAGGGCCGCGACCGCGACTAGAGAAATTCGATGCACTCTGATAACCGGAAGCACCACTGGTAACAACGACCCTTAAAAGCTGCTGCCCCGACTCGTTATAGAAGGTGAGATTGCCTAGCAATAACTGAGGCGATCGCCCCAGCTTCATCTCAAACACCGCTAACTTCGGCAAATCCGATGGAGGCGTGAAGATACTCAAAGGGCGTATAGGGGCATCTCGCCAGCGCTTGGCAAACTCTTCTAAAATCTCACTGTTGGTTTGCGACTGGAGCCATTGCAATGCCGCAGTCTGGTGAGGTAGATCTTGAAAATATTGAGCTGCCTGGGTCAGTTGAATTGATGCGTTACTATCAAATTTCTGCGGTGAGGTTTCTTCGGGAGCCTCTTTTAATAGCCACCATATAACAGCCGCTGCGCCTACCTGTTCAGAGCAAGCGTGTTGGTCAAATCGACCATCAGCAACGAATTTGCCTTGCTGATACCAATTTGTACTACTCCACAAATAAGGAGTAAAAATCTTTTTAGTCCGATATCCAAACCCGTTGTAAAGCTCCAAACGCCAGAGCTGTGCAGCGATATCCCACTGTTGTGCCTTTTGATGATTCTGCATCATCAAGGCGTCTACGGCAGATTCCTCGAAGCTGTAGCTTATCCCGTTATTGGGAGGCGCGGTTGGTCTCCCCGCAGGCACTCTCACAGTCCGACTCTTTAGGGAATCCCCATTGTGAAGATGTGCCTCAGCAAAGCTAGATTCTAGGCTATGTATGATTCCTGGAAAGTACCAGGGCATGAGCGGGTTTACCGCCTTCGCAATCTGCTCGTAGCGCTCCCTTCCTTCCTGAATCCTGGTGCAAGTCGATTGGATTCGCCCGATCCAGTTAGAGCGGATTTTGATCTCCGCAAACATCTGCTCATATTCCGGACGCAATTCACCCAGTCTGTAAGACATTTATAGAATGAGAATGCAGTTCTTCCCCTCAATCAAACTCCACAAACCTAGAAATTTTCAGTCTGCGTTTTCTAAATAAGTCTGTCTAAAGGCATACGCCTAAAGAGGGAATAAAATAGAAGTTATCTATCTCCCATCTTCCTATGCCACCAAAAGCGATCCAGCCAGGACTGCTGGTAGTCCCCAGTCTTCTCAATTTCACCCTGATTCCTGTGCCAGGAAGCCTAACGTCCTACAGAGTTGTAGAAGCTGACGAGAAGGTGCTATTGATCCAGCAAGTCCATGTATCTTATTTCAGGTCTTCCTCTGATCATTGGCGAGAAGAAAAAAGTATCTTCGGACTATCCGAAGATACTGCCTGAATACCAAGATCTGGAAGTAGACTAACCAACAGCTCAATGACCAAACGAGTGCAATGGTATGGGTGCCCCTATTGCACCAGCAGAGATTACATCTCCAGGAAAACTGACGAAATAGATTGTATCCGAATCAGTTTTAAATGTAATGCTTGCCACAAGGAATTTTTCACAGAGCCGTTGCTGTTTTGGCTTGAAAAACCGCAGTATGACCAAACACAGAATTAAAAGACATTTGTATCTAGAAAGTCACTGGGGAACATAAACCGAACCTCCCTTTGATTTGATGTGTGGAAGGTTACTTCTTATCTAATAGCAAGTGACACCACGCACTTAACTCTAATCCCGCGCCTATAGCGGCAATTTGCGCTGCCTTAACTTCTGGTAAGGGGATAATTCCCAGTACCCAGAAGGGAAAAAGCACGATCATGAAGTATCCCACACGCCCAAGGGTGCCGAGAAGGACGCTGTGTGAAAGCCGGGAGCGGTGAGGGACAATTTTTTGATAGGGAATCCACAAAAATTTCAAATAGCCCCAACGAAGAAAGGGGCGGCTGTGGATATCTAAATCGGGAGAAAGCCACAGTCCACCTATCAGGTAAGAGATGCCAACTACGATTCCTAATTGGAGTGTTGTCGTTGCCGCTACAGCCCCAGCAACAACCGGACAAGATAGCAAAATAGCGCGGTCGTGAATGACGCCAGAACTCATAGATGGTTTAAAAGTTGACTAAGGTTTACGGTCTGTTGGTGGCAGAAAACGACTGACCTTTGCCGCCGCTTCTTTCGCAGTAACCACGCCATCTCGATCGCTGTCTAGCCCAGCGTTCTGCCGATAGGCAATCGTTCCCCTAGTGAAGAGGCGATAGTTCCCACCGTTGCCGACAGCAGCAGGGTAGAGGACAGCCATATAAGTATCGATTAGGGTGTTAAGCTGCCCCTTAAACGGGCGTAGATATCGCTCTACATAATCAAGCTGCTCAATTCGGCTCATTCGCGCAAGGGCAGCAGTTGAAGTTCCCAAGCCCCTTGCCGTAGCAGGCATGAACTGAATCAATCCGGTGGCATCAGAGCCTGCTAAGTTTTTTTTGCTAGGGCTAAAGGAGCCGCCACTCTCAAAATGCATGACTGCAAATAGATATTCAGGTTTGGTTCCCAGGCGATGAGCGATCGCTTGGGTCTTTTCAACAAATTCCGTATCCGAAGAGATCGCAGAAGGCAAGGTATAGGTTGCCTCTTGGTAAGACTGAGGAATTAAAGAGAATCGTTTCAATACGTTGTGCAACGAGTTGAGGGCGATCGCTCCCACTAACCCCAGTAAGATCAAATCGCCCAAATAGTCAGGTGAGGAGTTAGAGCGCCTAGCCCATTGTTTTAGGCTCATTGCGTATCTTCCATGTATGAGACAAACTCTTCGTCAATGGCATCCCAATCCGGGACACTGTTTTCATCCTGACCCTGCCACTCTGGATGTGCGTGCCATATCAGGCGCACAATTCTTAAATTTTCTGGGGAGTAACCCAAGTCCCCCACCATTTCAGGAAACTCGTAATGATGCACCCCTTCAGAGTCTGTATATACCTCACAAAAGCCAGTAGACAAAACGGCTTCAACTTCTTTGCTTATCATTGACCTTTCCTCACAAAAGCAAAGTAATTTTCAATCAGTGGCGCGGTGTGGGCACGATCGGTAATCCTTGCCCCCCAGTTGTCGCCTTGGATTTTGTGAATCTGAGCGTGGACATGATCACCATTACTGCGTCCAGTTGATCCTTGAATCCCCATCGCGTGACCCTTAAGCACCTGGTCGCCCTCTCTGACTAAAGGCTTCTCCATGTGAGCTATAAGCCAGCCGTAATCTTTGCCTTCGCAGGCAACCTGCACTATTTGTCCTGCCCCTCTGCCCGTTGTTAAGTTGCCACTGACACCTTGAAACCAAACTCGGTTAACAACCCCTGTGCAGGGACTGGGAATCTCTACAGAAGTTGAACCATTGCGGCTTAGGGTAAAGTCCCAGCTACCAGGGGGAGAGTTATCGATTAGAAATGGGGTAGCCACTTTTAAAGCTTCAAAAGAGGTTGTTTTAGCCAGTGACGATCCAGTTTCGCTGGTCATTAGCTTGGGCAGTAACTGCGGCGGCGCAGGTACTGGTAAACGAAGTTTGAACGCCAAGACAATTAGCAAAACAACTGCGATAAATCCCTTCAGACTACCGACTTCTTCTTGAGCATGGTGACGGGCGATCGCGCTAATCGCTTCCTCCAGCGTCTTCTCCGAAGGAAACCCATTGGGGTAGTCCCGCCGAAGCTGCTCAATTATCTCCTCACTCGTTATTCGGCGGGGCATGGAACATCCTCCATCTTTAAAGTCCCGCCCAAATCCTTTGCGGTTTTGGCTAGCGAGGTCTGGTAAGTTTTGCAATCAATTTTTGTCTGCTCTGCTTCACTGGTGCCAGCAGACAACGGAATCACGCGACCGTGAGGAGTTTTAGGGGCGGGACGATCTAGCCCCTTATCGTTGCTGAGGTAGGGTGAATCAGGAATAGCCTCTATTGATTGATAAATCCTCTGCGCTGTGGCTTTGGCTTCATCAATTCCTTTGAGCATTCCTACCATCTTTGTCAAAGACGGGAGTATGTTTGTCCAGACCAAGAAGCAAAATACTCCAAAGCAAGCCGAAAGGTTCCAAATCGTCCGCCCCATCAAATCCTCCTAGAGTTCGTCAAGGGTGACAATGCCATCGCCGTTACGGTCTTGGCTGACCACGCCGCCACCGTTAATCTGGGCAGAGCGCAAGGACGCACTGACCGGATTGACGCTACTCTCAAAAGAGCGCACAGGCTGTACGCTCCCCTGACCAATCGAGTTAACTGAGCTAGGTAGTGTAGGTAGAGGAACCTCAAATCGAAGCTTCCCACCTGTACCAGAATCAAGGCTGCTAGCATCTTTTCCATTGCGAAAAGCTGGAAAAGTTCCCATGATGAACTCGTGCAATCCTCCGGAGATTGCCGCACCAGCATTCCGCCCCACATCCTGTGGGCGTGATACATCTCCGTCAGGCTTGAGGCTGCGAGTAATCAGTCCACCCGCAAATTGGCCACCACCGTAAATAACTATTGCGGTTCCTAAAAGTAATCCAGCAATTCCTTTTCCGTCCATTACTCTTCATCCTTTTCTAGTCGTTGTTTTGCGATCTCAACAGCATTCCTCCAGGCGTCCGCGACAAACCTTGCATACCTAGGCGATCGCGGGCCATAAGGAACACCGAAGCCCTGACAGACTTCCTCTTTCAGCGGCGATTTTATCTCCCCTGCCACGAAGCGGTAGGCAAGGGTTTCAAGCCACTGTTTCTTTTCAGAAGTCCAAATACTTTTCCACCAAGCTAGGTCTGCATCTTGGGGCTGCTTGGTTTTGATTTCCCAGGTAGGAGCCATTGAAAGATCTGGAATGACTTGAATGGTTGCTCCCCTGCCCGGAATTTGAACACAGGCGACTCTTACTTTCTGCTTGAGTAAGGTTCCTGCTTCTTGGGCAAGTTCCTTGGCTTTGCTCTTAGAGAGCCTGAGCAACGCATCCGAGTCTGCTGCATCATCTCCACAGATCGCTAGAGCCATATTGCGCCGTGTATCCTCGCTGATGTCCGCTTCGCCAACTGCTAGGGCTTGTCCAGAGAGCAAGAACTTCCATCCATAGCCAGCGGATTCGTAAAGGAATTTGGCTAACAATCGGCTAAACTCGCCGTCCTTTCCTTTCCCGCCATTACAAGCTTTGGCGGTGGAGTTGAGTTCGTCGATCAAAATAATGCGCTTGGGCTTGTTAATCCCCAGCTCTTTGCGTCTTTCTAGCTCCTCGTCTTCTGCTAAGAAGGCTGCCATGATATCTTCCGGCTTGCGCTGCACGTAGCTGCGAGGCAGGCGCATCCAGTCGTTCTTCCGGCCTGTTACTGGGTCAGGTTTGAGATAGTGAATATCCCAAATCCGAAGTTCCACGTTTGAATCTGCTTTGAGAATTTCTTTCAAAATCCAGAGCATCAAAAAGGTTTTTCCTGCTCTTGTACGCCCCGCGATCCAGGCGTGAGGCGCTTTGAGAAATTCCTTAAGCCAAGTTACAGCAAGGGTCTTTTTCTCCAGAGCCGTTTTTACCTGGGCTGGTGCAGTGTTAAGCCAGACAACCTCAGCGGTTTTCTTTCCTCTCAGAACAGCCCAAGACAGACCGCCAGCGATCGCCGTCCCCAGCGACTCGTTAAAGATTTGCCCCGTGATGATTGCTGTTTCTGCAAAGTCTTTTCTAAAGGCATCAGGGCGCAAATCAATTAGGGCATTGCCTGCACCATCGTCGGCGCTGAGGATTAACCCAGCCATAAGAATAGAGCTACCCATCATAATCAGGTAAAATTCCCGGTTCCGGATGGGGTTTTTACCATGATCAATCTGGTAGCCAGCCTGAGCCTGATTGAGGTACGGATGAAATCCGCCGATGTAGCTTTCACTTTTGAGCGAAACTCCCCAAAACGTCACAGCGCTAGCTATAGAAGCAACAAAGCCAAGAATGGCGAGGTGCTTTGCTTGGTATCTATTTGGGTAAGCCATTGTCTTTTTCTTCCGGCTTAGGTGAGGCAGAAGGTTGTGGAGGTACAGCCTCAGAATCAGAAATGCCCAGCTCTCTCAACTTTTGCTCGTGAGTGCGGCGTCGGACAACTGCACCAAGCCGCCACATATCAGCCATGTGTCGATTCAACTCGGCTGGGCGGATAGTCTCCTGGACTACGTTATTAGCGGATGGGCGCGACGGCAACGGACGAAGAGCAACCCCAGAGCGCTCCATTGCTTTGATTAAGTCATAGGATGAGGGGCAGGCATACTCGCTGCTGGCGCATACAGCCTCAATAGCCATTGCTGCCTGTTCCTCTATTTCAGGATTGTTATTAGGAATTTCAACATCCCAGATGATCCGCAGGGCATCTAGCACAGCGAAACTATCAGCGAGTAGCGGCAGAAGAGTTTTCTGATGAGCAGCAGTGCCGCTAAATTCACCAGAGTTGATCAGCAGTTTTTGCTGTTCTTGAACTTGCCGATACACTTCTCTCAGCAAAGTAATATCTCTGGGAATGCTATTTCCTTCCAGCTCTTTCTGAGACTTGCTCAACATAAAAGCCCTACGGGCATTCTTAGCATTGTCTACCAAGCTCTCTGTTTCTAGAAGTGCCAGTCCCAGCGCTTCGTCCCTAGCTTGAGTAGTAGCGTCGATTTGTAATGAGGGAATTTCAATTTCAGCAGGGGAAGTAGAAGGAGTAGGAGTCGGCTGCTGAGTTTGAGGCTCTTGAACTTGAACGTTTTGGAGCTGCTTAACTTCCCGCTGAGGGCGGTTAAGCAGAATGCTGCTGACAATCCCCAATCCCGCAAGTCCTACTAGTACAGTGAAAATTCGACGGCGATTAACGTCTTTCGCCTTCAGTGCTGAATCTACAAGTTCTTTGTGTTGAGAAGTAACGTCAACGGGTTCTTGTTCTTCTGGTTGAGGTTTTCCATTACTTTGAGCAGAAACCTCTTCCTCTTCCTGCGGCTCCCAAATTTCAAATCCTTCAAACCCTCCCATCATGGCAAAAGCCTCGGTTGCAAATAGCGGTTGTTTGGTTGCAGGCTCAACATGGAAAAATCAGTGGTTGAGCCTGGTTGCTGGTTGTTAGATGCTACGAACCCAGGCGATTCTGGCCCGATAGCGCTGCGTAGGCTTCCGAAAGCCTTGCTGCTTGCTCTGGCTCTATTTCAGAGCGCTGAAGTTGCATCAAGATAGCTTCCTCTGGGGTTGTTGGAATCTTCCGCTTTCCCAGAAACTCAGCCACCAGCAGGGTAGCGGCGGAAGCTAATCCAGCCCCCGTTCCTATTTGGTAGGCGATCGCCATCATTCGCTCTTCGGAAACAGACTTTTCCAATGCAGGCAAGACTAGGAGCTGCATCGCAACAGCACTGCCTACAACTCCCGTCGCTGCTACACCTAATGCTTTTACTAAGAGGTTCACGAACATTCTCCTTTGGAGTTCTAGGCAGTTGCAGAGGAGGGTGCCTTCTCTGAAGCCGCGCCCTCTAGCGTCCTCGCATCGGTCGAGAAACCATCTAGTAAGTTTCCCTCGTCATACCCAAGGATGTTTCCTAGCAGGCACGCTTCCACGAGTCGCTCTGATTGACGGACTTTTTCCTTGACTTCTGGGGAGTGAAAATTCCCCGTTGCCAGATATTGGGCAGTGCGGACGTTTTTGGTGATAACTAGTCCTGCCGCCTGTTTCTCAGCACTGCGATCGATTAGTGCAAGCTGATCTTGCCGCATTTCCTCGGCAGTCTTGGCACCTTCCTCATTGATTTTTTCCGTATAAGCCTGCGTCTTAGAATTTGCCGTGACAGCCCGTTCTCCGGCACGGTAACGTTTAATTGCTTCACCTGGCTCTCTAATACTTTGGGCAGTCATTAAGGAATCGATCTCATCAATCTCTTTACACTGGTTTT
Source organism: Kastovskya adunca ATA6-11-RM4 (assembly GCA_019359445.1). GTDB lineage: Bacteria > Cyanobacteriota > Cyanobacteriia > Cyanobacteriales > Coleofasciculaceae > Kastovskya > Kastovskya adunca. Next base: position 140,977 of record JAHHHJ010000008.1, read on the forward strand.
TTGTGAACGGCTCAGAGGCTCCAATACCCTCTGCGATTGCCTTTCCACGAGCCTTAGAAACAACCTTTTTACCTTGAAACAGTTGAGCAATCGTCGTCATAGCTTTCCTCGGTGAAATTATATTTATTGCCGCCACACCTAAGGTGCAGCGCGTACTTGAGCAGTTTTTTGTATTCAGAAAGGGAAAAGAAATCAGCGTTTGAAGAGATTTCTAAACAGTCGCACCATCGCCAAAAAGTGGATTGGTTGACTGTCCTTTGTGATACTCCCCACCGTTTGAGTGAAATGTCGGCAATCACTTTCTTCTTGGGGACTTGTGTTTGGATACCATGCATCTTGCATTCAAATTTCCATGCACCTTGCATAGAGGCTTGTAAACATTAAAAAGCCCCTCAAGTTGAGGGGCTAGGTGCAAGAGCGGTAGTATTGTCCACTTCAGCCGTTAGTCTTCTTCATGATCGTTCACCAGAAATGTGTTGTCATTTTTGCTGAAAACTAATTCCTGTTTAAATTCGACAACATAGACCCTTGTTAGTTCGTACTTTTCAGCTCTGTCATCAAATAGGCAGTTAACTGTTTGAACTTCTTTTCTGCCTGAGTTGCAATAGTGGATAGTCCCAGTGATAGTTCTAATTTTCATAGGTGTTAGTTCCACTTCAAGCAACTTGGCTTTCTGTCTCTGCTTTTTTTTCGCGCTCCCACTTTTCGTCCAGGAGCTGGCAGGTACGCTGTACCAGATCGGATGGATGCCTAAATTTCTTAGCTGTAGAGCGGAAGCCCCAAGCTCTCACCGTTGCCTCAGTGAGATGCAGTTCATTTGCTAGCTGAGTATATGACAAGTTCCACTTTCTTAAGAGAGCGATCGGGTGCATAATCAAATTGCCTCCTTTGGGGGTAAGCGATCGCTTGCGATATCTGGTGGATGGAGCGGCGATCGCTTTTGCTTGTAGTTTACTCCCAAATGGGAAAATGGGAAAATTACCACTAGAGGAATTTTCCCATCAATGCCAAAATTAGGGCATGGAAGATACTGAAGAAATCAAACTAAAGATAAACCCTGCTCTAAAACAACGTTTTCAAATTAAGTGTGCAGAACGGCGCACTAAGATGAGTCCAGTCTTGCGAGACTTCATTCAGTCTTGGTGCGAGGCTGATTCTAACGAAAGTACCTCATCCAATCTGGCGGCTGAATTCCTCAAAAAAGTAGCAGCGGGAGAAACTCCAGATAATCGCGAATTTGTAGCCTTAGCCGCTGAGTTGGGTATAAGTACAAGAGAGCTAATGAAAATAAAGAAATCCGAAAACGGAGTGAAAAATGGGATCTAATCTTCTTTGGCAGACAATTCGCCATACAGACTGGAAAGTCTCCGTCGATTTTCAGTCCCGGACTCTCAAGATATCTAACCTCAAAAATCCTAAAGAGCATCAACAGCTTTTAGATAAGCACCTTGAGGAAATTGCCTTGTGGGCTTATCGAGTAGGTTGCCAGCAAGCGTTGATAGGGAATTATCTAGAGATTCCGGTAGAGATGGTTACTACGTCAACCAATGAGGCTGAAGGTGATCGCGTCATCGTTCAACCGGAACGCACTTTGATATCTTCCCCCAGGTCTCGCACAGAAGAATTAGAGATTGAGGCAAAGTCCGCTCCCAATCCCGTAGGTTTTGCAAGCCTACGGAATGGCAAGATCCTCTACATGAATCCCAAAATGCCTTCCTTCACAGGTTTGCCCTTTGATGAGATCGCACCGCCCGATATTAGAGAGCAGTTCCAGTCACGCTCAGGCTTGCAGCCCGACGACCTGGACGCCTTCAACTCGCGACTAGAACAAGACGGCGTAATCAACGGCTTCCTAACCGCCTTCCGCACCAACGGCGACTTCGGGCGATTCTGGGGAAAGTTCAGCAAAGAAATTTACAACGGCGTCCCCATCAGAAGATCCGAGTATCACCACTTCGAGCTACTCCAAGCCTGCTGCTAACGAAACAAATAAGCCTGAATATCACTAGAAGGTCTAGGTAGCGTTAAACTACCCAGACCTTTTTAGCAATGTTAAACCCAAGCAAATCGTCCATACTGACCGACCACCTTGCAAATTGGATCGCAGCGATCGCGACAGCGGCAACCTTAACGACACTCGCGACAGTCAGCAACACAAACAATCAAGTAGCCCGGTTAGAAGAACAGAATAAAGCTATCAAAGAGCAGCTCAATAAAATCGAAGTCGCAGTGGAGCGACAATCTGCTACGCAAACTTCGAGCGCACAACTAATAAGTCAACTACAAATAAAAGTCGAGTCACTAGAAAATAGAAGGTAGCTTATTGCAAAATATACTCAGTAAGAATAGGCTGATTAATCAATCTATTTGTCATAGTCGCGACAACATTAATCAATCTATTTGTCATAGTCCAAAAGCGGTAATCCCTTGAAAGGACGCTATACCAACACTTCCCGCTAAGTTCCAAGAAGTCTCGAATTAATCAATGTAAGTGTCGCCCTACATATGATGCAGCAAATCTCCCTGAGGAAGTTGAGGAACACCAGCTGTAGCAATGGGGTTTTGCCAGGGACGGTTATTTGCCTCATACTGGCACTGGTTTCTCAGCGCCACTCCCATCATGTCTAGTGCCTCACTGTAGTAGCGATAGGCAAAGCCCGGATCAAATACAGCGCGGATTTGTACACCCTGTTGAGCGGACACTTCCAAAAGGTTCACGAGCGGCTGCTCAGAAAAGACAAACAACGCCAAGTCAACGCTTTGAGTAGCTGTACTCAACGTTTTGCCAATTAGACCGTTACTGCTCTGACTCCAGAGTAGGGTAGCAGAGGCAGGAGAAAATTGTGCGGTAACAGTGACATCACCGAGGGTAACTGGCTGTAGCGCTCGCATCGGCTTTTTGACACCAAATCGACTATCAGGCTGCCCTGCGAGTCCATCGCCCCACATAAGATTGAATTCTTCGGTAAACTGAACGGCGAGTTCTGGACTGCTAATTTTCAAAAGATTGTTGGCATTGCCTCGGCTTTCCGCCACACTGAGATCGCCGTGGATGTCGCTACTTGTAAAGTTTGCACTGGTAACAATCAGCCGACTGTTATCAACAATGACAAACTTGTGATGCATTAATCCAGTGCCTTTAGAGCCGTCTGCCGTATCGTCAATAACAGGAATACCAGAATTACGGAGCACAACCAAAGCATCTTTGGTGTTGATTTCCTCCGGACTCAGTTGACCATCGTCATTGCTGTCTACTAACTTGCGAAACTCGTTGTAACGCGATCGCTCCCTTTCCGGCAATTTTTCTACTTCAGCAGCGGTGTATTCACTCCAGGGACGACTGTAGGTATTTTCGAGAATCACTCTCACCTGTATCCCAGCTTGATGACGCTCTACTAACGCCTGAGCAATTTTGGGCAGACGTAACTCCTGCACCGCAACATCTACAGTGGACTCAGCCGAGGCGATCGCTTCTACAATGAGCGCCTCCAAATCATCCCCTGAACGCTTGAGTTGTCGATAAGAATCTGTATACTCCGCTGATTCTGCCTGATTAAAGTAAACCTGTACAAACGTATCTTGAGGCAGAGGAGCCGGACGCTGTAGTTGGGAGCGGGCTTGTTGACACCCTGAAAGCAGTAGTGTTAGCAGCAAGGCGCTGCAAACAGACAACCGAGTTGGAGAACGTTGAGACACAAGCGTTGTTTGATAGTGAACCAAGGAATGAATAATGAAGATTATTCCTCAATCATTATTCCCATTTGCCTTAACATAAACACCAAGTCTACGAGTCTGGTTTATCTGTTGCGGCAGACTCCTAGCACCACAAGCCGTCATCTCCCATGAGGTTTATAACATTAGTAAACCGGGTATTTAGATGAAGTATGAAGGAGGTTATTGGTTCTCCCTATCCCCTGATCTCACGACTGAGAACTCACAACAACAGACAACGGACAAGCCAGCGCTATATCCTAAAAGAGATAGCCCGTTGCGAAATTTAAGATGCAAATTTATCTGGATTATAGTGCCACAACACCAACGCGCCCAGAAGCGATCGCTGCGATGCAAAAAGTTCTCACACAACAGTGGGGTAATCCCTCTAGCCTGCATGAGTGGGGACAACAGTCAGCGACGTTAATTGAACAAGCGAGAATGCAGGTAGCAGGACTAATTAATGCCGCTACCTCCGAATCAGTGATCTTTACCTCCGGTGGCACTGAGGCGGATAATTTCGCCATCATGGGTGTGGCACGTTCCTACCAGAAACCCCAGCATTTAATTATTTCCAGCGTTGAACATTCTGCGATCGCCGAACCAGCTAACTTATTAGAGCAACAAGGGTGGGAAGTGACGCGGCTACCAGTAGATAGCCAGGGACGAGTCAACCCAGAGGATTTAAAAAACGCCCTGCAAGCCAATACCGTTTTAGTCTCAGTCATTTACGGTCAAAGCGAAGTCGGCACCTTACAACCGATTGTAGAACTGGGAGAAATTGCCCGCGATCGCGGCGTTTTGTTTCATACCGATGCCGTCCAAGTTGCCGGACGTCTGCCGATTGACATGCAACAGCTCCCCATCGATTTGCTTTCGCTTTCCAGCCATAAAATTTACGGCCCTCAAGGAGCAGGAGCGCTTTATATCCGTCCCGGCGTGAAATTAGTTCCCCTCTTATTAGGTGGGGGACAAGAGATGAAACTGCGTTCCGGCACCCAAGCTGTGCCAATGATTGTCGGTTTCGGCGTGGCGGCGGAACTTGCCGCCGATGAACTAGCCAAAGAGACACCTCGACTAATCGAGTTACGCAACAAACTCTTCGAGGAATTGGCAGATACACCCAATCTAAAACCCACAGGTTCTCGGTTGCACCGCTTACCTCATCACGTTAGTTTCTGTATAACCAACACAGACAACACAAGCATCACAGGTAAAACCCTGGTGCGGCAACTTAACCTAGCTGGCATTGGGATCAGCGCGGGTTCCGCTTGTCATAGCGGGAAACTCAGCCCTAGCCCCATCATGCTTGCCATGGGCTACAGTGACGTAGAAGCCCTAGGAGGAATTCGCCTAACCCTAGGACGTGAGACTACAGAAGCCGATGTAGAGTGGACAGCAATGGTTCTCAAGCAAATCCTCAAGCGACTGATACCCAAAGCCGCCTTATCGACTGTCTAATTTCAGTGACAACTCCTACACCAACTGAGTACAGTATGGTGTAGGCTTCTCAGCGACTCCTGAAGAGAGCATAGGACATTAACTGAGCTTTAAGAACGGTTTGCCCATCCGCTCTGTTTCTGATATTTATAGCTGCATTATGATCACGGTCTAGACTACACCCACAGTGAGGGCAGTTGTGCCAACGAATATGCAGCTTTTTTGGTACTTTCTCGCCGCAACTGGAGCAATCTTGTGAGGTGTTATGGGCACTTACTGGGACAACCAACAAACCAGCTTTTTCGGCTTTGTTTGCCAGTATCGACAGAAAGCTAGACCAACCAGCATCCAACACAGATTTAGCCAACCTTGTACGAGCAAGTCCTTTGACGTTTAAATCCTCGTGAGCGATTACGTCATATTTTGACAACAACCAATTGGCTGTTTTGAAGTGAAAATCTTTTCTCTCATCCGCAACCTTCTTGTGCTGCTTTCCTAATTGCTTAATAGCTTTAAGCCTACTATTGCTCCCCTTCTTACGGCGTGATACCCGCTTCTGGATAACCCGTAACCGTTTTTGAGCTTTCCTGTAATGCTGTGGAATAGCAACCGTTTCACCCTCAGAAGTTGTCAAAAATTCCTTCAGTCCCATGTCAATCCCGGTGATTTTATCTGGATTGAAATCTGGCTTAATTGTAGGAACCGTTTTATCTTCCAGCGAGAGCGTCAGGTAAAACCCGTCAGCTTTTTTGGTGACAGATGCCGTTTTGATTTTGAACCCATTAGGAATAGGGCGATGCAGGACAACCTTAACTTTCCCGAACATTGGCAGGTTAATTAGGTTGCCTTGCAAACATCCCTCTTTCATCTGGGGATAGGTGAAAGTGCGATAACGGTTACGAGCTTTAAACCTTGGTTTTCCGCTACGCTTACCGTTACTGTCACCCTTGAGAAATCTATTCATAGTTACCTTCACTCGCTTGACTACATCCTGAAGCACTTGTGAGTAAATCTCTCCGTACCAAGGATGTGTTTTCTTGAGTTGAGGTAGGGTTTTCTTCTGAGTGAAATAATTGGGGTTGTCCCGCAATTCAGGCAGGTGACATACCAGAGGACAAGCATTAATAGGAGAACGGTTTTCCTCATACCAGTTAAACCTATCAGCCAACAAATAGTTGTACTGAGCGCATAACATGGACAGCCATCTGTCTATCTCTTTGGCTTGGTGTTTTGTTGGTTTTAATTTGTACTGGTATGAAGTTCTCATGCCATAATCATAACTGAAGTGACGGCAATATGGCGGCATGACAAAAATAACAGTTAGACCATCAGACCAGGAATACCAGCACTTAGCGCAGTATTGCAAGTTGACCAAACGGACACAAAATGATGTACTGCGAGAACTTATCAGGAAGTTGTCAATCTCAGGGGTATTGAACCCCGTCGATTGACTGCCTATCCATCTCACGCCAATTTGAGTACAAATATGGCGTGAGGCTTCCGACGTTTAGCTAAATTTAGGGGTAGTGTAGAAAGTGATTCCCTGACGATGTCTTCAAAAGATAAGCTTTTTTAGTAAACAGACGATAAATGGCTCAACTTCCCAAAACCTTAGAAGAAGCGATCGCCCAAGCCAAAGAGGCGACACAAGCGGCTCTGGATGATGGTCACCGCCTCCTACAAGTCCAGTTAGTCTTCCCAGAAATTGCTCTCCAAGCCCAGTCAATTGCCCAGCAGTTTATCCCCCTATTTCAAAGCTATGGTTCCGGGCTAAAAGTCTTCTTTCCCGACACAGGGGCGGCGGCTCTGGCTCGTCGGGACTGGGGTGAAGTTCCCTTCAAAGTTAGTGATGTTGGTAGTAGCCGGACATCACCCGAAAAAAAAATTGAGCCGGAGGACGAAGCCTTCTTGGTCATTTCCCCGTCAGCCGTGGAAGTGGCTCAAGTTGAAAAAATGTTCAACCTAGCAGGCGATCGCCCCTTTGTTTTACTCAATCCCCAGATGGAAGATATTTCCATCGTTGGTATTGGCTACTCCGCTCGTCAAATGCGCGATCGCTTCCTCAACACAATCGAGTCCTGCTACTACCTCAAACCCCTCGAAGGAGCCGCTATCCTCCGCACCTACCCCTCCCTTTGGCAAGTCTGGCAAGAAATCAGCGACGGCGAGTACCAGCTCATTACCGAAGAATCACAAAGACCAGCCGGAGACGAACTTGACCAAATCCTAAGCAGACAGCCAACCAGTACCACCGACGAAACAGTAGGCGAGACCCCAGCCCCAACTCCCAAAAAAGCGGGTTTCTTGACCAACTTACAGCGCTTCATGCGTGCCTTAAGTCAGTAGCCCCAGAGCAATAACTCCCTAACCTTTCTCACGTAAATCCTTAACGTAAATGCGATCGCAGCGCTCTGTCTCAACCCCCGTAGCGGGCAGATAACCGCTGCGTTCGTACAACTTCACCGCCTCCGCCAGAACACTTGCCGTTTCAATCCAAACCTGCTCAAACCCCCGTTTAGCGATCGCTACTTCCAACTGCTCCAGCAAATACCGCCCCAATCCCTGCCCTCGAATCTGGGGCAAAAAATACATCTTGCGAATCTCCACAGCCTTTTCCCCTCGTTCCACCGGATAATAAGCACCCGTCCCCACCACCTGTCCTTCCCTCTCAATTACCCAAAACTCCCCACCCGCCTCAACATAAAACCGCTCCACCTCCACCACATCCCGATCCGCTCCAGTCGGCTCCCAAAACAATCCATACTCAACCAAAACCTCCCGAATCACCTCCACCGCACCAAAGCGATCGCCCGCAGTCCAAGAACGAATTAAAAACTCACCATAGTAACTCTTCATATTTCTATTCCCACTCCCTATTCCCACTCCCCCTAACCAACACCCAACACCACAAACCGATCACCCCTTGCACGGGGGGACTGGGGGCGGTGCTGCGCCCCCAGTGGGGGGATTGGGGGGAAGCCCCCCAAATCTTGGTTCTTCCCCAAAAATCAGCTAACTATGAATTCTCGGTTCAGGATACAGCGTCGCTAATAACTCACTTTCCGCGATCGCCAACTCCTCCAGCCGTTGCTTAACCACCTCACGCTCACCGTAAGCATCCGCCAACAACCAATAAACTCCATAGTGACGCGCCTCCGACGCCATCAACCCACCATAAAACTTAGCTAACTCCGGCTCAGGACAGTGCATTGCCAACAAACCCAACCGCTCATGGGAACGCGCCTCAATCAATCCTGAAACTAATAGAGAATCCAGTAACCGCTCCGGTTCCGAGCGTCGAATTAGCGCCTTGAGTCCCGCACCATAGGGAGGAGAGGAAAGCGGTGCTAGGGGAATCCCCCGACGTTCTAGCCACCGATTGACCTGTTCAAAATGTTCTAACTCTTCAATGGCGATCGCAGTTAGCTGCCGCACCAACTGCGTGTAAGCAGGGTAGCGAAACATTAAATTCAGTGCCACTCCCGCCGCCTTGCGTTCACAATGGGAGTGATCCAGGAGAATTACATCAAGGTTGGCGATCGCTTGCTCAACCCAAGTAGGGCTTGTGGGTTGTTTCAGAATATTAATAAGAGACAATGTAATAATAGACATAGTTCAAAAACCAACAAACTTTATTACAAATAGAGAATTCTCTGAGTAGAGAACAGCAACAACAGCGGCAAACCCCCTCAAGCAAGAAACCCATCCCTCTTGGCTCAAGTTATTTTATCAAAGAAACTACAGCCAAATTTTGTTATTAAAGGCAGTACTCAACGCCCAAAGTTTTCATCTGAAATTGATTAATTTTCTCCCGAAACAGTAAGTTCTGGCTTGTTAATTGTATTAACAAATAATAAATCATTCCCAAAGGAAAGATTGTGGAAGTAATCGGGCATACTAAGTACAGTAACTAGCGAAAGTATGTTTTCGACAACAACTGTGCTAACCAAATTTTAAGGGTGCTATCTAACAGTTCAGTGCAATCGGATATGGAAGAAAAAAAATGACCCCCCGTCGTATTGTTATCGGTGACGTGCATGGTCACTACGAAACTCTGATGATATTGTTGGACGAGATCGCACCGACTAGCGATGACAACGTCTATTTTCTTGGAGACTTAATCGACCGCGGCCCTCAGAGCGCTCAGGTTGTAGAATTTGTCAAGCAAAGCCCTTACCACTGCCTGTTAGGAAACCATGAGCAAATGCTCATCGATGTTTTGGGTGACGGGCAAATGTATGGTCCAGCACTGCAAGCCTGGCTCTACAGCGGCGGTCATAGCACAGTTAATAGTTATGGTGAAGGGGGCATTTTACCTGAACATATCAAATGGATGCAGTCACTCCCTACTCATCTAGATCTTGGGGATGTTTGGCTCGTTCACGCTGGCGTCCATCCTACAATCCCCATTGAACAGCAAACCTCCGATCAGCTTTGCTGGATTCGAGATGAATTTCATAGCATGACTCAACCCTACTTCCCCGACAAGCTGATCATTACAGGTCACACCATCACCTTCACACTTCCCAGCGTCCAGCCAGGCAAGATTGCTCAAGGACAGGGCTGGCTCGATATTGATACAGGTGCCTATCATCCCAAAAGCGGCTGGATGACTGCCCTAGATATCAATAACTCCCTCGTTTATCAAGTCAACACCTTTCGCCACCGTCGCCGAACCCTGCCCTTAGCGGAAGCCGTGACGTGGGTTGAGCCTTCTCAGGTGTTCCCGCGTCGTTCAGTAATGCGGTCATAGTACAGGGCGAATTTGGCGCTTGTAGGCAGCTTCATCTAAGCCATCCCCAGTATTCGCCTCAGTAGAGGGAATTTGGCGTTGCAACGTCCCAATGCGATCGCTAGTTGCTGGATGGGTACTGAGAAAGGTGGGAACCGAGCGCTTTTGGAGCAGCTTTTCCATAAACTCCACCATAGCGGATGGCGCATAGCCTGCTCCTCGTAACATCTTCAACCCCTCTCGATCCGCTTCCAATTCATCCTCACGGCTGTTGGGGCGTCTCAAGGCAAGGTCTACCCCAATCTGCACCAACGTATTGCGGTCAAGCCCAGCCGCCGCCGCGACACCACTGGCAACAGCAGACTGTCGTGCTTGCTTTAGTGCGTGACGTTCTGTAATATGACCAATTTCATGAGCCATTACACTGGCTAATTGCGCTTCATTATCTGCGGCGGCCATTAAGCCAGTGTTGACATAGACAAAGCCCCCCATAGTTGCGAAGGCATTGATACTATCATCGGCAACCACTTGAAAGGTGTAGGGAATATTAGGACGACTGCTCTGTTTTGCTAGTTGCTGACCAATATTATTAACGTAGCGATTAATTTCTGGATTGCGATAGAGCCGAACTCGGTTGCTCACCAACTGTTGATTAATCTGCTGCCCAATCTGGACTTCTTGGCGATCGCCCACATTAGAAAGCTGAATAATTTGGACGCCACGAAAAATTAAATCCAGCCATGAACGGGCGTAAGACGCCTGTGGGGCACTTACCACGATCAAAATTGCCATCATTACAGACAGCAACGGATACAACCAGCTACGCCGGGAGCGATTGAAAGAAGAAAGGAAGTTCAATTTCATCGTAGACTAAGCGTGAGGAACAATTGGGGAAAAGGAAAATACAGGTAATGTAGTCCTGCTCAGGTTTACCGACTTCCACCTTAGCGGCAGTTGCCAATCAAGTAGACGCAGTTTAAGTACCGTATGTTGCCTTTTCACCGCTTACTTATCCATTTTTAGCGATCGCTCACTGCCCTGGCTGGAACTTTCAGCACCCAAAAAAGTCATAAGTCGCAATCTTTTCATCACCTCGCCCTCAGCGCAACAGTTGTGGTAATTTAACACCAGACTACAAGTACAAGCCTCATCGCCTTTTCAATAGTTAGCGAAAAGCTGCTTTCATTGTCTTTCTTGTAGTTAGCACACAGAGCAACAGTATCAATGGCTATTTTGGATTCTAAAGGACGCGTCTTCGGTAAAGTCAGCATCTTAGATGTTGGTGCTGCCTTAGTAATTTTGTTAGTGATTCTCGGTATCTTTGTTTTTCCAGGGACAACTGGGTCTTCTATCGCCCAGGTCAATGCCACAAAACCCATCGAAGTAGATGTCATTGTCCGGGGGCTGAGCGTCAAGGAACCTCAATCTCTAATCCAGCAGTTCCGCGACAAAAAAAAGACAAATATCGTTATCCGCAATCAACCTTACGGTCAGGTTGATGTGAAATCTGTCCAAGAACTGGAACGAACCTTAGCCGTACCCCAGCCAGATGGCTCTGTTAAAGAGTTGCCAGACCCTCGTTCCTACTCTTTTAGCACCGATCTGCTAATGACGCTGGAAGGTCGAGGACAAGTGACTGACAGTGGTGCTGTACTAGGTAACAGCAAAATCAAAATCGGGACGCCTGTTGAGTTAGAAGGTTTAGAGTACAACTTCAATGCCAGTGTTATTGATGTTCGCGTCCTGAAGTAGCTTTTACGGCTCATCAAGCCTACCGCTAGCATCTTCAGACTCCCCGATCTTTTAAAAACAGAGGTCATAGCCTCATCTCTGTTAACTCACGGGATGCTTATAGCCGCCGAATTGATTTCGGCGGCTATAAACTAGGAGCTGCATTTATTCAGGCATTAATTGCTAAAATCGCCTTCATCAGCGGAAAAGCGTAAAAAGCGAGTTTGTAGGGCCGCTACTACAATGGCAATAGCGAAAACCAACAGCGGCAACAGCCTAAACTCCTTGCATTGTAGGAAAAGCAAGAATAGAGTAATTCTCTACATACTGAGGTAAGACATACCTGAGAAGCTTGACAAGAGGTTAAGCGCTCTCTAACTCCTCAACGACCCAAGAATCAGCCTCTTTTTAAAACGCTGAGTGTCAACAGGGAGAAATATTTTTTCCCTAATCAGCCTATGTGCTGCTTTCTGAGGATTTCCTTTTTGAGGGGGCTAGGAGAGGTCTGTCGTTGTTAGATTGAAGTATCGCTCCCCGCCCCCCTGTTTAGCTTTTCTCCCCTAATCTCCGGGCTACTAGCAAGCGCTGCTAGCATCATTTCATCACTCCTGCTCCTGCTCTTCATCCTTCAGCCTTTCTCCCCCTCCTCCGATCAATTTTTCCCCAATTTATGAAAGATCGGAGATAATCCACACTAGGGGCATTAACTATTGCATTACGTCTTGAGTCGTCTTATTGGGGTGCATCAGAACCAACAGACGGCTCGTAATTACTGCAAAAAGGCAAAAGAGGGAACTTTCACGACGGTTTTCTCTTCAAAAAATATTTACCAAATCGTGAGCTTTTTACCAACAGGGAAAAGTAAGTATCTGTAATGGCTTAAAAACTTTTGTAGCCTCTAGTATCACACTCCTGTTAAATCTCCATGCTGCAAGCTGTATTAGAAGCACAAATGGAAATGTCCACTTGGTAGCCAGCGACGAAGTAAGGAGTCAGGATGATCCGGAGGGTATTGAGTGCTGTACGTAGTTAATATTTGAAAAATTGATCAGAAGGTTCAACCTTCTGATGTCAAAGCCGTTGAAGGTAGTTTGGTTTTGAGAAACTGCACAAGAGAGAGTGTTATGGCAAAGCAAAGCAGTCTTCCGTGGGAGGAAGCCAGAGATTCGGAAGCCTTTGAATCGGCAGCTAGTTTTAAAGAGTCCCAAGCTGTGATAGCTTCTCCTGTAAGGGAAATAGGTAATTCAGAGCCGAAGCATCTTACTGTCAAACCCGTTTGCGCTCGTCTCAATCTGGAAGATCTTAAATGCTTTGAAGGAGTGGAGAAGCAGTTTCATTATTGGGGAGTGCTGTTTAGAAATGCGATCGCTCTCCAACCCTCCAATCCTGCTTACCCCCCTCGATCTGGTACGACAGTCTTGATGGGAGCACCAGACAGTGGTTGGATAGAAGCAATCTTTCCCAAACCCGTTTGCTTTGTCTGCTGCTACGTCACCAGTTCTCAGCGAACAATCATGTCCGCCTATGACGCTCAAGATAATCTTCTGTTGCGTAGTGAGATGCCGAGTGCCAATCTCGCGGGTTCTAGTTCAGAAATTCTGCCTAATACTCAACTAAGCGTCCAAAGCCCTAACATTTCTCGCATCACCCTTTCAGCCTTCGACGGTCAACTCATCGTCGATGACTTTAGCTTTGGCTTCTAATAAAGAATGAAGTATGAAGGGTGAAGGATGAAGTATGAAGGGTGAAGGGTGAAGGATTAGCTGCTTACGTATAAATACAAATTTAGTGGCGATGTCGCAGTTTGTCCCTGACGCCCAGCGTCGCCTGCGATCGCGTTTCCCTTCGCTCCCTTGTTGTTGAGAGCGATTTTTTATCCTCCCCCCTAAGAAGACTTTGTGAAAGCAAGGGGGGATAGACAGGCTCAAGTTATCGCGGACTGGAAGATTGAGAACGCTGCTGTTGGTAAAAATCCAGCACTTTTTGAGCGTAGGAGGCAGTAGGTTTGGTGTTATAGCGACTGGGGTCGCCTGTCATCCACCAAGCCGCCGTGCGACGGATAGCAACAGCTTCTCGGTTTTCACTAGCAGCATATTGATCGCGCAGCACATCGCGCATCACGCAAACGAGAATGCTACGTGCTGTGACGGGGCTAGCTTCAAAGTCGGCAGGGGTGATTTCTCGCCCAATGCATTGTCTAGACCAACGAGGAATATTGTCAGCTTTCACCTGCCAATCACTGTAGAGTCCATCGTCTTCCCTCCCGGTTTGGGGAGAAGACAACCGTAGGGCTTCTACTAGTGATGCCACTTGAGCATCGGAGATTGGGGAAGAAGACGTCCTTGCTTGTTGAGTAGGCTGAGGTGGAGATGAGCGCTGAGCAGGTGGAGTCGTTGTCGCCTGCGGTGCTGGAGTGGCTGAGGTAGCAGGTGGAGTCGTTGTCGCCTGCGGTGCTGGAGTGGCTGAGGTAGCAGGTGGAGTTGTTGTCGCCTGCGGTGCTGGAGTGGCTGAGGTAGCAGGTGGAGTTGTTGTCGCCTGCGGTGCTGGAGTGGCTGAGGTAGCAGGTGGAGTCGTTGTCGCCTGCGGTGCTGGAGTGGCTGGTGTTGATGAGGCGGCTGGTTTAGAGCGCTGCTGCTGATAAAAGTTGAGAACTCTTTGAGTATAAGCCGTCGTTGGTGCGTTGTTGTAACGGGTAGCATCGCCCGTCATCCACCAAGAAGCTGTGCGCTGCACGGCAAGGGCTTCGTTATTACCACTGGCTTGATACTGCTGGCGCAGGACATCGCCCATCACGCAAACAAGAATGCTGCGGGCTGTGACGGGGCTAGCTTCAAAGTCGGCAGGGGTGAGTTCTCGCCCAATGCATTGTCTAGACCAACGGGGTATATTAGCGGCTTTGATTTGCCAATCGCTGTAGAGTCCATCGTCTTCTCTCCCGGTTTGGGGAGCAGCCAGCCGCAGGGCTTCTACTAGTGATGCCACTTGAGGGTTGGAAATTTGCGCTGACGCTGGCAAAGGAAATAGTCCCAGGCTGAGGACTACTCCACCGATCAGCAGCTTTTTGGTTTGTTTAAGGATGTTAAAACTCATTGGCATTACATTAAGTTAAAGTCTGTTTGCTCTCCAAGGACTTTACACTCTTGCTTCAACCTGAACTTCCGTCTAAGGAGTGTCGCGCCATCTTCAATAATCTTTCAACCCATTAACAGCATGGATTGACAGCGTTGACTACGGCACATCTTTTTGACTAATTATTTATGAAGAAATCGGTGCTCCGTCTTGGCGATCGCCAATCGCTAATTACTGCTGAGGAACTGCCTTTTCCACGGTGGGATGGGTGCTAATGCCATCCACTCCGCTAACGCCGACTCCTAAAGTAAGCTGCAAGGGCGTTTGTGAAGGGTAGGCTTTCACAACTTGTCGATAGACGGAGTAGTTGGTTGGTCGGGTGACTCTCTCACCATCTTTTGTGAAGGTAATCTGATAATCTACAGAGCGCAATAATTCCGGTCTGGTGGCTTTCTCGTTGAACTTTTTTCGTTGTTCCACCTCATCAACAGTTGGACGTGGAGGCGAAATGGGCCACCACAATCCCTGGTCATCGGGGCCGATTACCCTACCTTCGGGTTTTTCGCCGTTGCGGTTTAGTAGAGACGCGGAGGCAAATTCTTCAAAGCGAGGCTGCTTAGCGGTTGCAGGGTTAATGCCATACTGAACCTGCCAGGTTACGGTTGTCCGGGCTGTGGCTTCATACTGGTTTGTTGTGGTGGTTTGGCAACCAGACAGCACCACGACCATAAAAAAGCTCGTTAGGATTGAAAAGATTTGGCGATGTCGCGAGTAACGATCGAAAGACACAAGGGAAAAGTAAAGATAAAACAATGCAGCTAGCTCCGCTCTATCCTATCGTTTACCGAATTCTTCAGCCCAGTTTTCCTAGCTGTCTCTGGACGGGGGCAACAAATTCACGGGCGATCGCGCTGACCTTTGATGATGGCCCTCATCCTCAATACACGCCCCAATTGTTACCTGTACTAGAGCGTTATGGAATTCAGGCGAGTTTTTTCTGGTTGGGGTCTTGTGTCGAGCGATCGCCTAGTATAGCCAAACAAGTCTATCAGCAAGGTCACTGGATCGGGATACATGGTTACTCCCATCACAACTTCGCTTTCCTGAATCCCGCAGAACTCAAGCAGAGTTTGACAAAAACTCAAGCCGCGATCGCTTCTGCTTGCCAACTCAACCCAGAGTTGGTTCGCGATGTTCGCCCTCCCAACGGTTTATTTACCCCCCAAACCTTAAAGTACTTGCACTCTTGGAACTACCGTCCTGTGATGTGGAGTGTTGTTCCTGAAGACTGGGAACGTCCTGGCATCTCTGTCGTCATCCAGCGAGTGTTAGAGCAAGTTCAAAATGGCTCGATTGTTGTTCTGCATGATGGCTACTATGGAGGACAGGATGTCGCCCAAACAGCAGCGCAACTGATCCCATTACTGTTGCAGCGAGGCTACCATTTTGTGAGCGTGGAGCAACTCTGGCAGCAAAGTCTGAGCCGTGGTGTGGGCAATTAATTTAGAGAAACACCCTTGATGTCCCAGTTCAATCGAGTAGAGAGTGCTTTTTCGGGCTTGCACCGAGGACAACATCAAGGCTTTTTGATTTCAGTTAGTATCAGCAAGTTTCATGCTGAACTATTGTGAAGAATCTATCTGAGCCAAAAAAATTTCGCTAACCTGATAAACAAGGGAGGTTCAGTAATATAGTACCCGTGTACTATTATCGATCTGAAATCTCTGTTGTAATTTTTTCGCCCATTAGCTGTCATAAGCCGAGAGAATTCATTAAAATAGCTGAGTATAATCCTCTCAGATTTCTGGTACAAGCAAATTCAGACTCAGACTAAGTTTAGAGAAGATTTATTCAGCCACAGACAACGCTGCGTTTTTAACTGGGATCAGGTGCCATCTTGACATGGCTAGCCTTGTCGATCTTCCATGACACTCTAATCCAGTTAAATTCAGGATGTTGCCAAGTGCGGTTGATATTAAAATCTCTGCCTAAACACTCACTGAGTCATGCCTGTACTGCACAAATTCGATCGAGCAATGGAGTTGGACATGGGTTTATTGATCTCAATAGCAGAAAGTTCAGATCAAAGCCACCTAAAGTGAATTTTTGACCCTAGACAATTTCACTGATTAAATTACGTGCATTTTTTGTAAGAGAGGCTACAATCGGAAAAGTTTGCGACATAGTCAGTCTTAAACAATTACCGATCACGCTTTTACTGAAGGTTGAGTTTAAGAATAGAACTCGGATCTAATTTTCCAGTTCACCTCCTATATCAAGGAATTGGTGGTGCAGGAAAGTGTCTCACTGGCTAGGCTATCTTAAGTAGATCAACTAATACCATCTACTATTTTTTTTTACTGAAGGAGCATGAGGAAAACGGCATGACCCAGGCTAACGACGTACTCTCAACACTGACTCAGCCCGAAAGCGAGTTGGAACTCTTAATAGAGGAGGACGCGAACCCAGACGAGCTTGCGGATGTTCAAGCAGAGGAGGACGATAGTCAACCTGGCAAGACACGTACTACTCGTCGTAGAGCGCAAACCAAAAAAAAGCACTATACAGAAGATTCAATCCGCCTCTACTTACAAGAGATTGGTCGCATCCGCTTGTTGCGTGCTGATGAAGAAATTGAACTCGCTCGGAAAATCGCGGATCTATTGGAGCTAGAACGCATTCGTGATCGCTTGGTCGATCAGCTAGAGAGGGAGCCGCAAGATAGCGAATGGGCAACCGAAGTTAACATGGCGCTACCAGCTTTTCGTCATCGCCTCTACCTGGGTCGGCGGGCAAAAGACAAAATGGTGCAATCCAACCTGCGACTGGTTGTCTCCATTGCCAAAAAGTACATGAATCGGGGACTCTCCTTTCAAGACCTGATTCAAGAAGGTAGCTTGGGTTTGATCCGCGCCGCCGAAAAATTTGACCACGAAAAAGGTTACAAATTCTCCACTTATGCTACTTGGTGGATTCGTCAGGCAATTACCCGCGCTATTGCTGACCAGTCTCGTACCATCCGCCTCCCGGTTCACCTCTACGAAACGATTTCGCGGATCAAGAAAACCACCAAAATTTTGTCTCAGGAAATGGGTCGCAAGCCCACTGAAGAAGAAATCGCAGACCGCATGGAAATGACCATTGAGAAACTGCGCTTCATCGCCAAATCTGCTCAATTGCCCATTTCCCTGGAAACCCCCATCGGTAAAGAAGAAGATTCCCGCCTCGGAGACTTTATCGAAGCCGACGGCGAAACCCCCGAAGACCAAGTTTCTAAAAATCTCCTCCGGGAAGACTTAGAGAGCGTCCTCGATACCCTTAGCCCTCGCGAACGCGATGTTCTACGGCTGCGTTACGGCTTGGATGATGGACGGATGAAGACACTAGAAGAAATCGGTCAAATCTTCAATGTCACCCGCGAACGGATTCGCCAAATCGAAGCCAAAGCGCTTCGCAAACTGCGCCATCCTAACCGCAACAGCATTCTCAAAGAATATATTCGCTAACACCTCAACCTCCGGCGTTTAGCAACAATTTCCCAAAAGCAAAGAGCAACATTTAAGTTTGTTCTTTGCTTTTTTTGGGATGAATGTATTAGAAAAAAGCCAAAACAATTGGCTTATCGCTTTATTTATGGAGTGACAAAAATCCTAGATTAGTGAACATCTAGAGTTTAAAGTGTATAGCTAGCTATACGCCCCTACCAAAAGATTCAGGAATGATTAGGACGGCTAGAATACTTTTCCTTCTTCTCCCTAGTCCCAGCGCCCCCTAACTAAGTCTCTACTGGCTTGCCTAAGGCTTGGGTTCTAGACGGTTTTTGCTGCGGCTGTAGGGGAATTTCAATGATAAACTCTGTCCCTTGACCGAGTTGACTGTTGCAGTACAAACGACCGTTGTGTTTTTCAGTCACTATTTGATAACTAATTGATAATCCTAATCCGGTGCCAATGCCAAGGGGTTTAGTGGTAAAGAAAGGGTCAAAAAGTTGGGAGCATGTCGTTTCACTCATCCCCGAACCATTATCAGCGATCGCGATCGTGACTTGATTATCCTCTCTTACTTCAGTAGAAATCCGAATCTGACCAGGATGCACTTCAGTGTCTTTCAACAACCGTCCTTTGTAGCATTCATCAATGGCATCAATGGCGTTGGATAGCAAATTCATAAACACCTGATTGAGTTGCCCCGCATAGCACTCCACTAATGGTAATTTGCCGTATTGTTTGACAATCTCGATCGCCGGATGGTCGCCTTTGGCTTTGATACGATTGGCAAGAATCATCAGTGTTGACTCAATCCCCTCGTGAATATCAACCGCTTTCATTTCGGCTTCATCGAGGCGAGAGAAGTTGCGGAGACTGCGGACAATTTCGCGAATGCGTTCGGCACCGACTTTCATTGAAGTCAGCATTTTTGGCAAGTCTTCGACGAGGAATTCTAGATCGATCTCTTCTACTTCGTTTAAAATCTCTGGCGTGGGATTGGGAAAGTGTTGTTGATACAGTGCCAGCAACCCCAATAAATCTTGTGTGTATTCGTTCGTGTGCGTTAAATTGCCGTAGATGAAATTAACAGGGTTGTTGATTTCATGGGCTACTCCTGCTACAAGCTGACCTAAGCTCGACATTTTCTCATTTTGTACGAGCTGAGTTTGTGCTTGTTTGAGTTGGTGTAGCGTTTGCTGAAGCTGTGTCGTTTGGGATTGAGCCGTTGCGGTGGCTTCCTGAGAGCCGGAATACAGTTCGGCTTGATTAATACCGATCGCCAATTGGTCAACTACCGCTTGCAACAGTTCCACTTCACTATCAGTCCAAGGGCGAGAGGAGTGGCTGTGACCGCAACTGAGCACGCCAATTTCACCCGAACGAGTTTGAATCGGCAAACAAAGCAGCGAAATGTATCCAGCAGTTTGTAAAAATTCCTGCAAACTTGGCTCAGTGCAAGAGAGGTGATCATCAATGCGGAGCACTTCTCCACGCAAAAGCTGCTGACTTACCGGATCGGTTTCGGTAGTCGGGTAGGAACCAAGCGTGCTAGGGATAGCTGAAGTTCTAGCTTCCTGAATTATCTCCCAGGTGGGAGGAGCGCTCTGCTTTACGTACCAAGCGAAGGTACAGCGGTCGATTTGCAACAAGTCACGAATTTCGCTGACAGCCGTTTCTAAGATCGTCTCTACATCAAGGGTGTTACGAATTTGGCTAGAGAGGCGGTTTAATAAAGCTTCCCGTTCGGCTAAGGCTCTAAATCGCGCTTCTGAGTGCCGCAGTGCTTCCTCTGCGGCGACGCGATCGCTAATATCAGTATGAACTCCCACCCATTCCCGAATACTGCCATCTGGCTCTAATACAGGCACCGCACGAACGCTCATATCCCTGTACTCGCCATCGTGGCGTCGCAAGCGATGTTCGATCTGGCAAGAGGTGCGACTAGCAACAGCAGCCGACCACACCTTTAATATATAAGGTTGATCCTCTGGGTGAACGGCATTTAACCATCCCCACACCTTCAACTCCTCAAACGTTTGTCCAGTGAAGGCGCTCCAATCTGGCTGTTCGGTAACAAATTCCCCTTCTGAGTTAGTGTCCCAAATGATCTGAGACGTTGCCTCAACCAGCGAACGATATCGCTCCTCCGAGTGTCGCAGCGTCTGCTCTGCCTGTTTAAGGGCGGTAATAACATTTGATGTACCGATAATCTTGATGATTCTCCCTTGCTTATCCCGTATGGGATTGAGGGTAGTAAGTGCCCAGACTTCTCCGATTGGAGAGGAGAGGCACTCTTCGTAGGTAATTGCCCTGCCAGCCTTGAGACACTCCACATAATGTTGCCGCATTTGAGTGCCTGTTGCGCTGTCAAATATTTCTTCCGGGGTTTTGCCGGAAATTTCCCAAGATTTAATACCAATACTCTTATCGGTGACTGGGTTCCAACCCGCAAAGCGGAAGTCGCCATCCTCTGTGACGTTGACAACGAAAATACTTTGTTCGACGCCATCGTAGATGGAGCGTAAAAACTGTTCACTCTCTCGAAGGTCGGCTTCTGCTTGTTTGCTCGCGGTGATATCATGAGCAACGGCATAAATCATTTGCCGATCTATGGAAGACGCTGAATTCCAGGCCAGCCATTTATAAGAGCCGTCTTTGCAGCGGTAGCGATTCTCAAAGCTAATGCCTTCAGCACCCGTAGATAGTGCTTGGGCTTCTTGTAGAGTTTTTTCTCGGTCATCGGGATGAACAAATTCAATGAACGGAGAGGCTTTCAGTTCCGTTTGCGTCCATCCGAGGGTTTTTTCCCAAGCTGGGTTAAGTTGCTTAAAGTAGCCATCAAAGCTAGCGATCGCTAGCATATCTAAAGAAAGTTGGAAAAAGCTATCTCGCTGTTGTTCGGCTTGAATGCGATCGCTAATATCCAGGAGCAAGCCACCCCACATAATGTTGCCGTTGGCTTGCCTTTCTGGTCGGGAACGACCTTGCAACCATTTGAGGCGTCCCGATGGCGTAATCATTCGCCACTCATGACTCCAAGGCTGTAACGTTTGAGCAGAAACAATAATGCTCTGCTCTAGTTCTCGTCGGTCATCCGGATGCATCACGCTAAATAGGCACTCCGCATCCTGCTTAACAGCGTCTGGCTCTAATTCGCATAGCTCAACACAAGCCTGGCTGACATAGGAGAAATAGTGACGACCATCCGGACACAGCACATACTGATAAATCATCCCCGGTATGTTGGCTGCTAGTTGCTGAAATCGCATTTCGCTTTGTTGCCATGCTTCTTCAGCTTGCTGACGCTCGGCAATTTCCGCCCGCAGTTGCTGGTTTGTTGTCACCAGTTCAATTGTTTGTTGTTGTACCAGTTCTTCTAGCGCGATCGCTTCGCTGTAAATAATCATGCCGCCAATTTCCCCCTCGGCTTGTTTCCAAGGATGAATCTCCCACCGCACGCGCTTTTGCGAGCCTCGGATCAAAGCCTCGACCGTTTGCCGTTCTATCGCTCCGGCTAAACACCGTTGGCAGATATTTTGCCAATCATCAGGAAGGTTAGCAAAGACCTCATAATCACCAGACGCGACTTCTAGAAGCGATCGCCCGATAATTTCTATCTCATTCAGCTCATAATCAAGCAACCAGCGACGATTTACCAGCATGTAGTGCATCTGGCGGTCAAACATCGCTACCCCTGATGGGATACGCTCAATTAAGAGCTGTAATAGCTCAGAATTATTCAAGATCTGCATGAGCTAGAAATTGACAATTTATGAACACCGAAAAAGCCAGCCTAAAAGCATTCTAACGATCCCAACGCTACATTTAGGACGTTGAGAATACGGAAGTTTGAGGGTTGCTGTTGTCAAGGGGAAGTCTGTGTGTGATTTCAATTTACCAGCAGTATCTTGTCAGCTACCTCACACCCATCAGTCTTCATGATATCTTTGCAACCAAAAACAATTCTTAGATGTCCAACAACAGACTACTGACTGTCACCTACTAAAAAAAGCTGGGATTCTTATAAGAACTCCCAGCAACATGAATTGAGGTTGTCAGATTAATTTGAGGTTTCGCGACAGAGAAGTTAAATCAAGCCCCAGAAGTGTAGTACACCCTGACCGCTAACATATTCGATAATCAGAGCCGCAACAAAGCCGATCATTGCCAAGCGACCATTCCAGTTTTCCGCTTGAGGGGTAAAGCCAAACTTAACGTCGTTACGGTTTTCAGTTTGCATAATTCTTATTTTCTGAGGTTACATTTTGTAAATTTACCTGTAAATTAATGTAACTGGAAATTAGCAAAACTGCAACAATCTGTACCGACGCGGTTCATGGGTTCTGCTTAGACTAAGATGGATTCCTTTCACGGCACACTCTGCCGCACCTCAGAGCGCCCTGTAATCCTAGTTATTGGAGAAGGCAACGCGGCGATTGCCCGTCGTGAAGGGGTAAGATTTTCGGAATTATTCACATCAAGGGGATGTCATGATCGCCTCCCGGCTGCCAGAGCGACTAGATAGTTACTACCACCACATCAAGACAGTCATTTTGAGTCGTCAAAACCCGATTACGGGGCTTTTGCCCGCTAGTACCGCAGTTAATGCCCACGGCGACTATACCGATGCCTGGATGCGGGACAACGTTTACAGCATTTTGGCAGTCTGGGGACTAGCATTGGCGTACCGCAAGCTAGATGCTGATAGCGGACGCCTGTTTGAGTTGGAACAAAGCGTGGTCAAGCTGATGCGAGGGCTGTTGTTCTGCATCATGCGACAAGCGCCGAAAGTCGAGCGATTCAAACAAACTCAATCCCTGATGGATGCCCTACACGCCAAGTACAACACCCACACGGGCGATGTGGTTGTGGGGGATGACGAATGGGGACACCTGCAACTGGATGCGACCTCGCTGTTTTTGTTGATGCTGGCGCAGATGACGGCATCGGGGTTGCACATCGTTTACACGATTGATGAAGTTAACTTTGTCCAAAACCTCGTTTATTACATTGGTAGGGCGTATCGGACGCCGGACTATGGAATTTGGGAACGGGGTAACAAAGCCAATCACGGCAATCCGGAACTCAACGCCAGTTCTGTAGGTATGGCAAAAGCCGCACTAGAAGCGATGAACGGGCTAGATTTATTTGGGGTGCGGGGTTCCCAAGCCTCGGTGATTCATGTTTTACCTGATGAAATTGCGCGATCGCGAATTACCCTCGAATCCTTACTTCCTCGTGAATCTAGCTCTAAAGAAACCGACGCCGCCCTCTTGAGCGTGATTGGTTTTCCAGCGTTCGCGGTCGAAAACACAGAACTAGTGGAACGCACCCGCCAAAAAATCATTGATAAGTTGCAGGGAAAATATGGCTGCAAACGCTTTTTGCGGGATGGGCATCAAACGGTTCTAGAAAATACAACTCGCCTGCATTACGAACCTTGGGAACTGCAAAAGTTTGAGCATATTGAGTCAGAATGGCCCTTGTTTTTCACTTATTTGATGTTAGACGGACTATTTCGAGGAGACATCAAACACGTTGAAAAATATCATCAGTTGTTAAAAGATTTACTAATCGAGCGTGATGGGATTGGGCTACTTCCAGAATTGTATTATGTGCCTGAGGAAAATATTGAGGCAGAACGCAAATCTCCCCACAGCCAGCTGCGTCTTCCCAATGAAAATGTCCCCTTAGTCTGGGCGCAGAGTTTGTATCTTCTAGGTCAATTGCTGAATGAGGGCTTACTGGCACCAGGAGATATTGACCCATTGGGGCGGCATTTAGGGGTGGGGCGTCATCAAGACCCGATGGTGCAAATTGCCCTAATCGCAGAAGATGAAAAGCTTCAGGCACAACTGGGGGCTTACGGAATCGCTACACAGACGCTGGCGCAGGTAGAGCCACTGCAAGTACGTCAGGCAACCGAACTGTCTGCGGCGTATGCCCAAATTGGGCGCAATGACGCACTGAATTTAACGGGACGCCCAGTGCGACGCCTGCGGAGTTTGATGACTTCGCGCATCTTTCGGATTCAGGGAGAGGCGATGGTCTTCTTGCCATCGTTTTTAGACCAGCAGCAGTTTTACCTGACGCTGGATTACCATTTTTTGGTGGATCAGATTAAGAGCGAACTGGCTTATATTCAGCGTCACTGGTGGGAGTTAGGGCGTCCGACGATGACGTTGTTGTTAACTAAGACGATGTTGGAGATGGGGTCTGAGAAGACGGATGATGGTGGGATGGATGAAGATGCACCGATGCAAGTCTTAATCCAGGAAATGAAGAGCGGTATCTGTAATGGTGTGTCGGTGAAGCTGGGGCGTCTTAATCAACTGATGCTGAAGGCAGGAACGGAACGGATTGATTTTTTGCATGATTTTGAACTGACGCGATCGCCGATTAATACCACCACCAACCCTGACTATTATCTCCATAGCCATTCCCATAAAAATGGCCCCTTAAGCCATAGCCAGGAGTTTCTCTTAGAGTGCGAAACGAATCTGCAATTTTTGCTCGATAGCCTCCGGGATTCTCAGAATCTCTACGAGCAAATCGAGTTACTGCGGACGCTGCGACGGTTGCAAGGATGGCATTTTGATACCGGATTTGGCGGGCCAGGAAAACCTGTCACTGTCACCGATTTGCTGAATGAGGTGTACGTTAAAGCGGCAAGTGAAGGGCCATCGCCTTACTGGACTGTTGTGCGTCTAGCGGCGGGTTTACTAAATAAAGTAGACATCGGTTTGTCAGACGCTGTCACCGATATTTTGATCCGTGGGAAGCAAATTACCGTGGGAAAGGCTTACAGCGAGGCATCACTGATTAAAAAGCCAATGCCCCACTTGGAGATTCAGGCGAAGATCGATGAGTTTTGTGGAGAAGATATTCGCGATCGCGTCCTCACCCAAGAAATTCTCATTTACCTGGGCTTATTGATTAAAGCTCAACCAAAGCTATTTCAAGGACTGCTGACTCTGCGCGTAGGGTATATGATTCTCCTGATCACCAGTGAACTGGCAACAGAGTTAGGCATCACCCAGGATGAAGCTTACGAACAGCTCATGTCTTCTAGTCCAGTTGAAGTCAAAAGGCGCTTACGTTCCTGTTTAGCAGGCTACGACGACATTCACCAAAAGCTGCGGCAGCAAGAAGCCTTGCACCTCAAGCAGCCGAAACAAGCTATTGATTGGGCAACCGTCACAGACAGCTCGGAACGGGAAGATCTCCCCGTAGCAGGGAGTTGGGTCAAAAAGCGGCAACTTGACGGCACAGCGGGTCGAGTTCCCAAATACTTCTACCCCAGCGTCTGGCAAGTGATGAAACACTGTAAAGGTTTGATTATTGGCGACAAATTAGAACGCCGCAATCGCCTGGATAGTCAACTGCTGCTTTCGGAGATGACTCCTGGTGAGAAGAACTTTGCCCTACGCGTCGAGCATTTGCTCAACAAAATTCAGGCTCCAGAATATCGGCAAGTGAACATCGAAGCCTTGATGGAACTTGCCGCCGTTGTTGAACGCAACCCCGAACTCCAGATTGAAGAATACATTGTACTAGATGTACTCGTTGGTCATGCTGTGCGACTAACATGGCTAGAGCGTTTCCCCGAACACACCAACCATTACGACGAGTACAAAGCCGCCGCGTGGCGTTCCTTCTACAATACCTCGCCCCAAGAGTGTGCCAGCTTCATCCTCAAAGCCTTCCGCTTCCTCACCCAGTTTGAACCAGAACGGGCGGCTTAGAGTCGGTGAGTCCTGAGTCCTGAGTCCTGAGTAGGAAAGAAAGTATGAAGTATGAAGGGTGAAGTATGAAGGGTGAAGTATGAAAGGTAAGAGGTTCTTCCCTGCACCCGTTCGGCTGAGCGTTCGACTGCCCTTCGGCAGGCTCAGGAACCGCGCTCACGCCGAAGTCTCACGTCGAAGCCTGCACCCCTGCACCCCTGCACCCCTGCACCCCTGCACCCCTGCTCCCCTACTCACTGACTCTTTTCCCAACTGCCATTAGCATGTTTCAAGCGACGCGTTGCCGACTTGCCCTTTGGTATACCGGAGTAACGGCTGTATTGCTTTTATTCTTTGCCACAGGTGTTTATGTATATGTCCGTAGCACCCTGATTGAGCGGGTGGATGACACATTGAAGCATGTGGTGGAAGTAGTAGAGCGATCGCTGATTATTCAACCCACCCCAGGTTCTGATGTTCCCTATCGCGTTAATATCGAAGCCAGCTTTCGAGACAACACCAACACTGTAGATGACGACCACATCGACCTGGAATGGTTTAGCCCCAATGGCGAGCTGCTGTGGTCAACCTTATCAGAACCCCTGGATATTCCCCTCAACCTCAACCCGATGGGAAAAACCGTGCATCTTGCCGCCGATCACCTGTTGCGCCAGGTAACCGAGCGCGTGGAAACTGAGCGTCACGTTCTGGGTTATCTGCGGGTGAGCCATCCTTGGTTTGAAGTCACAAAGCCTATCCAGCAATTAATTATTGACTTAACATTAGGCACCCTAATCATGGTGCTGTCGGTGGCGGCAATTGGCTGGTTCCTGTCGGGAATCGCGATGGAGCCTGTGCGGAAGTCTTACCAAAGCCTGAAGCAATTCACGGCGGATGCTTCTCACGAACTGAGAAACCCGATTGCAATGATCCAAATGAACGTGCAGATGGCGCTGTCCTACCCAGATTTAGACACGCATCTTCAGCGGCAACAGTTGAAGGTGATTGAACGACTGACTCAACGTTTAGGGCGCTTAGTCAATGACTTACTGTTTCTAGCGCGTTCCGATAGCGGTATGGTACAACTCCAGCAGCAATCTGTACCTCTAGATGCCTTACTGATGGAGGTGATTGAAGAACAGCAGCTAGTGGCGGCAGAGAAGGGTATATCCCTCTCGCTGAATCTGCTAGAGACGCCGACGAGTAACGAACTACATAAGTCAGACAATGCCTTCACTCTTCTAGGAGACTGGGATCAATTAGCACGTCTATTTACCAACCTGGTCAGTAATGCGGTGCAATATACTCCCACCTCAAAGGAAGCCTCTGTGCAGGTGGAATTGCAACAAACCGAACGCCTTGGCACCGTCGGCGGACGACATCCTCAGTCTTTACTGCAAGTGCAGGTGCGGGATACAGGAAGTGGTATTTCTGAGGAGGCGCTCTCTCACATCTTTGACCGTTTCTACCGCGTAGACCTCGCCCGCACTCACGATACTGCTGCTGGTTCAGGATTAGGGTTAGCGATCGCCAAAGCCATTGTCGAAAATCATCACGGTAGCATCCAGGTTGCCAGCGTTCTCAATCAAGGCTCCACTGTCACCGTTAGCTTGCCCGCCTATCAAGGAAGTTTGAAGATGGAGTCCTGAGTCGGGGAGAAAGTATGAAGGGTGAAGTATGAAGTATGAAGGGTAAGAGGTAAGAGATTCTCTTCATCTCCCCTGCACCCCTGCACCCCTGCACCCCATCTCCTCATCTATCTACCTTCAGAATGCCACTTGTGACAGATGCAGGGGCTTGCAACACAACCTAATTTAATAAAAGGCTGGAACATTCAGCGACATCTAGCTACTCGCTGTCAATGAAGTTTAGTCACCACTACAGCTGTAGCCTACTTGGGTCAATTGTGCATTGAAACCGTGGTCACCGCTGCTCCAGCCGTAATCACTGTATCCCAAAATTGAAATTTTTAGGAGACGAATATGCCAATTGCCTTAAGAGAAGATGTCACCTATATCATGTTAAAAAAAATTCATGAAGGTGATGACCAAGGTAAGCACCCAGTAGGGTTTACAAAATCCGACTTTGTGGGTCGTAATCTTTCACAGTCAGACCTGTTGGGTCATCTTGATTACCTTAATCAAAAACAGTACATCGACGCTGAGTTTACCGGGAACGCCTACGCCAACCAGGAAGATGTTCCTAGCGTCATTGATTCCGAAGAGGTAGACTTTCGCGTCGCTAATAGCTTTGGAGCAGAAGACGGCCCATTACCCCATTTAATCACCTTTAAACGGGCAAAACTGACCGATAAAGGTCTAAAAATGCTGGAGAAAATGGAAGCCAATCCTCCTAAGGCGCTAGAAAAAGGGCCAGTAGTCCCAATTGCTACCAAGGACATGCCTTTCCTAGAAAAGGTGATGCTGAAAGCAGAGCTAGAGGATATTTTTGACGCCAGAGACCTCACCGAACTAGTCTTCCGCACTATGCGCGACTTGATGACCACAGAAGCGCAAGACCACGTTGCTGAGGAATTAAAAGGAGAGGAATCTCTACCTACAGACGACAAAGCTTTACAAAACGACCTTGTGGACCTTTGGAAAGATACGAACCCAATTGTCGCGTGGCTCAGTCGAGTTCGCCCCCCATTTGATGGTCCTGCTCCCTTTGTTATTGACGACGATCTCTTTGTTTTTCGAGTTGAACAAGAAGGAGGAGCCCCTCCGGGAGTCAGCGGCGAGAAAATTGTTAACGCCGTCTTTTCAGCAACTAAGGACGAACTGTCTGAAGAGCGAATTCAGGAAGTTGCTGGGTTTCTCCCCGGTAGAGTCAAAACTATGTGGGAGCAAGCCTAAACTTGCAAAAATGCGGATGTAAATTTTTCAGGCGACTACTGCTGAAAAACTAACTTTTGCTGTCCGACGTTCATAATTATAAGCGTCGGACAGAATAACAATTTAAAAAAAGGAGAAATAAGATGCCTTTTATAGACACAGTAATGCAGAAGGGACATTTAGAAAATGCCTTTGATGCTAAACAGGTTAGTGAACTGGTGTTTCGGACAATGCGGGATTTGATGACCAGGGAAGCATCGGAGCGAGTGGCAGCAGAGCTTCCTGAGGAAGAAGTTCCCACAAAAGATAAACCTATTCAAGATAAGTTAACCGATTTGTGGCAAGATACCGACCCGGTTGCTGGTTTTATGAGCAAAGTTAGAGAACCGCAGAAGTTTGATGCTGATTCTTTTCTATTCCGGATTCGACAAGAAGCCGATTTACCTCAAGGAGTGGACGTAGAAACAGCCGTTTCAGCAGTTTTTAGTGCCACTAAAGAGAAACTCTCACTAGAGCGCAATGAGGAAATAGCCACTTGGTTACCGGACAAAATCAAACAAATGTGGGAAGCCGCATAAAGGTCAGTCAATTTATACCTTGGCAATAATGCGCTCGCGTCCTTCAGCTTTGGCTTGATAAAG
The DNA here is from genome assembly GCA_019359445.1 of Kastovskya adunca ATA6-11-RM4. GTDB lineage: Bacteria > Cyanobacteriota > Cyanobacteriia > Cyanobacteriales > Coleofasciculaceae > Kastovskya > Kastovskya adunca. The sequence goes on from JAHHHJ010000008.1 coordinate 170,347, forward strand.
GAAGTCGTCAGCTATAGCAATCAAATCTATCGGTGAAGTATCGCCGGAAGGAACAATGCGCTGGCGACGCCTAAACTAACAGTGACGTACTGGCTGACGGAGGATTGGGTATGGGCAATTTTCAAGCCTCGAACGATCCGATGAATTGCCTCAGCCACTTGTATCGCCCCAGCTTTATCTGTATTGGGCAAAATTATGGCGAACTCTTCTCCTCAATTTCTTGTAGATTCAGGGATTGGCGGATGCGATCGCCAATCACCCCAATTAGCTGTTCTTTCTGAAATTGCTGCCGTAGTGCTAAGTCCTTTAGCTTCTGCTCAGTAATGTCTGTAAACGTCGCCACCGCACAACGCTAATGTGGGGGCGTTAACCAAACCCTGGGCGTCAGCGCTGGCGGTTCGCCCCTACCAGAGGTATCGAACTCCTCACTTAAGTGCCTGCACGACGATAGATAATTTGTGCCAGCTCGTTCCGTAAGAGCGCCTCTTGTTGGGTATCGCCTAATGCTGTGGCAAGAGCGATCGCCCGTTCGTAGAAATTCCGAGCATCCACGGTATTTCCTGATGCCCGATACAATTGGGCATACATGCGGAGGGTAATTAATTCTTGACGCCGATTTTCCTGTTCCTGTGCTAGAGCAATGCGTTGATCGAGGGTTCTAAAAGCTAAGAGATATTGTCCCTGAGCGCTATAGGAACCGAAAAGACCGTTCAAGGCGCGAAATTTATTGGCAGGGTCGCGGCTGTTTTGGGCTAGCCTCAAGGCGAAGCGATAGGAAGCGAGGGCGTCTCTGTGGCGATTTAGCGCCCGGTAAGCATCTCCCAAGTTATTGCGAGTATTTGCCTCTCCCAAGGGATCACCTGTGCGACGTCGCAGTGTCAGCGCGGCTTCGTAGCGTTTGATCGCTTGCTGGTAGTCTCCCGCACCAGCGGCGACTAAACCAAGGTTACTCAGACTTAGTCCTTCCCCGGTATCGCTGTCAATGCTCCGGGCGATCGCCAGTGCTTCGCCAAAGGTTCTGGCGGCTGCCTCAAAACTCTCGCTCTGCAACAACACTGTCCCCAGATTATTCAAGGCATAAATCTGCCCCAGGAAGTCTTGGCGGGAACGAGCGACTCCTAAGCGCCGCCGTAGGGCATTTTCTGCCTCAAGGTAGCGCCCTAACTGGGCATAGGTAAGCCCCAGGTAGTCGTAGGTTAAACCAATGCCTTCATAGTCTTCTGCTTGCTGATAAAGCAAGAGTGCTTGCGTCCAGTAGTCAATCGCTTTCTCTAGATTGCCTTTCTGCGCTGCCTGTCCGCCAAAGCGCAACAAGAGGTCAGCTTCACTTCTCACTTCCCCAAGCGTGTCGTTGTAGCGGCGGATATCGAGTTGTTCGTCGAGACCGAGCGCACCTAGACTAGCAGGATTGAGCTGACCAAAGGCACCCGTGTCAGTCAGTATGACTGGTGCGAGTGCTAGTACGGCTGACAGCCACCATCTTTTCATCAAACCCTCCCCTAGGCTTTACAAAAACCAACTCAAATGATGCCCACAACGTCTAGCTGTGAAACCTTAGACCCGCCGTAACTCAAGTTACTTGACTTAAGTCTACTGGCTTAGAGTCGGCATCGCATACCTCTGAGATTGTGGTTCAGAAGTTACTTCCTTACCGAGATAGATCGCGCAGATATCTTCTGGTAAAGCGGCTTCTAGGAGTTGATAGCCTTGCTGCAAGTAAATCCGCACTTCGGCGGGAGCGATCGCTTCTCCTTCTGCCTGTAGATAAGCGGCAATGCGGGTTTCGCTCCAGTGGAATGTTTGCGCCATTACCACCATTAACCGAATTTCAGGCGGCAGTTGTTCCAATGCCTGTTCTAGGTAACACCAAAACGGTGGCGAGGAGGCTTGCAGGTTGTATTGAATCGATTCAACGGGAGGAAGTTCGAGTTGGTTGATGCAGTAAGCCGTTATATTAATCAACCAATTTTGGAAGGAATTTGTCCCGGATGCCATTTCTGCACGTAAGTCTAAACCTCGCAGTTCGTAGTAGATATGACGCCAGGTGAGAGCAAACAGGTAATCGGCTTGTACAGGCGATCGCGCTGAATGCTGAATTAAGGTATAAACAATCGGGCTATAGCGACAGAAAATCGCTGTGAAGTACTTCCCCTGCTCTGGATAGTGCTGAAACAGGGTTAGCAATTCCTGGTCACTGTGAGGAAACAGTGACTTGACCATCGGATGACTGGATTCAGGAAAATGCGGGATTTGCACTGGTTTTAATATTACGAGCTGGAATTAAGAAAATTAAAGTAGATACTTCCCTTAATGTCTACTAGTAGCATCAGTCACAAATTGCTGGTGAGTGTCCTACAGAGCGCTGCAATTTTACTATAGTTGTGCGTAGCTACTTGTGTTCCCAAGTCAGCGATCGCTTTAACTTGGTTAAAATAAGTAGCATCACTCTGGCAGGTAGGCGTGGTTTAATCTTACCTGCAACTGGACATCGGTTATACACACTTTGTCAGTTCATGATTTTATCAATTAGTATCAACACTTTGCTTCCTTCATCCTTGACCCTGGGCGCGTTTTTCCCCGCTTTAGATAGTCTCCTTTCTACTCAAGGCATCATGGTGATGCTGCTAGCCGCCTATGCGGGTGCTATGTGGATGTTTCTCACTAGCGCCCCAAAAGTCCATACCGTCATGGTGACGGATTTGGAAGTGGCGCGGCAATTCTATGAAGGATTGTTGGATTTGTCAGCCGCCGAAGTCCCCTTGCACTACTACTACAACTACGAGCAAACCTTAGGAGTAACGGGTATCGATCCGTTGTATATGTCAGCAGGAATGGGAACCACCAGCGCCACCAAGCTCAATGGTTCAGATGGATTGTGGTATCAGCTTAAAAAGAGCACCCAACTACACGTCATTTCGGGGGCAAGCTTTGGTAGCAAAAATCGCCATCGCCATGTATGTTTTGATCGCGAATGTCTTGAACAGGTGCTGATGCGCGTGCAGATGCGGCAATTGAAGTACAAAGTCCGCTCTCAAAAACCCTTTAATTTCCTAGTGAAGGATATTGAAGGGCGCGTAATTGAGATGGTGGAGGTTTCGGGTTAGGGATTGGGGAAATTCATCGATCTTTCGAGCTTTTATAGAAAGAGATCCCCCCAACTCCCCTTAAAAAGAGGGGCTTTTCATAAGCCGAGGATATTGTAGGGGCGCTCTTGCTTTCATTGGTGTCAACTTAAGCCCATTTTACGAGCTTCTTCCCTTAGTCCAAGCGCCGTTAGCTATATCACCCGATCGCATCCGTACTTTTCCCGGATGTGGGTATTAAAGTATTGACCAACTGAGGTAGCAATTTTTAGCTCGTGATGGATTTTTTCCGGGACATCGTGATATTTGTAGATGCTGCCGTTGGTAAATTCTACTTGCAGGGTTTGGGTATTTTGGTCATAGTCGAAAGACTTCAGCACCTGGCTAGAGTTTTTCAGTAAGGGGAAAGCGATCGCATCCCGAATACTGGCACAATCCGTTAGTAGCATCACCAAGCGATCAATGCCAATTCCCAAACCGCCCGTTGGTGGCATTCCATACTCCAGCGCCGTCAAAAAGTCTTCATCCACGCCTTGCGCTTCCAAATCCCCGGCGGCTTTCCGCGCCGCTTGCGCTTCTAAACGTTCGCGTTGATCGATGGGATCAGTCAACTCAGAAAAGCTATTTGCCAGTTCTCGCCCGACAACAAATAACTCAAATCGCTCGACTAATCCCGGCTTTGAGCGGTGCGGCTTGGCAAGGGGCGAAATTTCTACCGGGAAATCTAACACAAACGTCGGCTGAATCAAAGTTGCTTCGCATTTTTGCTCAAAGGCTTCATTTAGCAACTTTCCGAGGGATTGGCATTCCTCAACATTGGCAATCCCCGCTCCTTTTGCTGCGGATATTGCCTCTTCCAGGGTTTTGAACGAATTGAAATCTAACCCCGTTTGTTCTTTCACCAACTCGTGCATCGTCACGCGCCGCCAAGGGGAAGTGAGGTTAATCTCCTCACCCTGGTAGGTCACTTGTAGCGTTCCCAACACCTGTTGCGCGGTGGTGGTAATAATGCCCTCCGTCAGCGCCATCATGTCGTTGTAGTCGGCGTAAGCCTGGTAAACCTCAATTGAGGTAAATTCTGGGTTGTGGCGCGTAGAGATGCCTTCATTGCGGAAAATCCGTCCTAGTTCAAATACCTTTTCAAACCCACCGACGATTAGCCGCTTCAGGTGGAGTTCTGTGGCGATTCGCAGGTACAACTCCATTTCTAAGGTGTTGTGGTAGGTAATAAACGGACGTGCATCTGCACCCCCGGCTTCTCCTTGAAGTACGGGGGTTTCAATTTCGATGAAGTCTTGCTCTTCTAGGTAACGGCGAATCGCGGCGGTAATTTTGGCACGGCGGCGGAAGGTTTCCCGGACGGTAGGGTTAACAATTAAGTCAACGTAGCGCTGGCGATAGCGCTTTTCGGTATCGGTTAGACCATGCCATTTATCCGGTAAGGGTAAAAGAGATTTTGTCAGCATGGCGTATTGGCTGACGTAAACGGAGAGTTCGCCTTTTTCCGTGCGCTTAATTGTCCCCTTGACGCCGATAATGTCCCCAATATCGGTAAGCTGCTTGAGGTGGTTAAAGGCATCGGGAACGTCTGCCATGCCTTCTGTAATTTTTTTCTTTTCTAGATAAAGCTGAATTGTGCCTGTTTCGTCTTGCAGGCTAAAGAATGCCAGTTTTCCGAACACTCGCCGTGCTAAGATGCGCCCCGCGATCGCTACTTCAAAATCTACTTCTTCGCCAGCAGACAAATCAGCAAATTTCTCTTGGAGTGGGGCGGTATGGTGGGTAGATTCCCAGCGATAGGCATAAGGGTTAAACCCTAGCTGCTTAAGCTGTGCGACTTTTTCTAAGCGTGTGGCACGAATTTCTTCTAAAGGGGACTGATCGGCAGACATAGCGACGAATAACTATAAAAATTGCGTAGACAGAGTTTTAAGACATGGCTCTACCGGATTGTTTTAGGTAGAGGCACGCAAAGTTAAATTATAGAAACGATTTGGCGATCGCAGGTGTTTCGGCAAGTCACCTCACGAGCCTAAACTGAGATTTGCACGCCTGAGGTGACAGTATGGATCAACTAGACCGCTTGATCAAAATGGCAGAAGATGAGCTGACGGAGTACAGCACCGATGCCCGCAAAATGGAAAAACTCCGCCGCAAAATTGGTCTATCTGTCCCCATAGCAGAACAGCGTCGTTGTCGTGAAGCTTTGGCTGTGCAACTTCCCAAAAGTGGCTTTCGCCAAATCCTGGAGGAACAGCGCCAAGCGGTGGCTTTGCCGTTTTGGGGGCTGGCGGGATTAGGGTTATTAGCCGGGGTTTCTCTATCGCAAAGCTTAGGCTATGTCGCCGCCGTCATCGGAACTGTAAGCGCCTATCGCCTCCAGAAATGGGGCTGGGAGTTGCAAGCAAAACGCCTGCTGCTCAATACGCTGGAGGATATTGAAGCCCGGATAACACAACCGCAGCCTGAGTCCTGAGTTAGTTGGAGTTTAGCCGCTTAGAGATTTGGCTAGCGATCCCGCTGATTAGCGCTCCTGCCATGAGAATGCCGATAGCAGGGGTAAAGACGGGTTGCCAAAGGCGATACCAGAGATCGAGTCCTAAAGGAACGCCCAGGGAATGACCGATAACGGCGATCGCTAACCAAAAAAAACTCAACAGCACTAGGAAAAAATCGATCGCCAAAAGTTGGTTGAGCCACTCGGTCAGTTTGTCTTTCATTGTGCGATCGCTAACTAATTTTAGGTACCCTCGAATAGTTTTCGTTACTTTTATCACTTATGCGATCGCCTAGAGACAATTTTTAACACTATTCGTTTGTAACGGTGAGAGTACGAGGCTGACCTTGCCACAAGGAAACGGTAACAATTTTTGCTCCTTCCTCTTCTAAGTCTTCAATGTACCCTGAACGCCTCAGTTCCGCTTCGTCATTGCTTTCAAAAGGGCCAAAATAGTAGGTACAGTGAGGCATTTCTGTCATCACTTTTAGCCACCAAGGTTGAGCGGGGCGAGGGCGATAAGAGCTGATGAGCAGGCTGAAGAAAACCAAGTAAACGCAGAACAAAAAAACTCCAACCATGAGAGAAATCCGCGATTGTAGGAATGGACTGATTCCCTCGGTATCTTTTATGAATGGAAGTGCCTAAACGTCTCATTCATAAAAACTCCGTCAGGCAAAGCGGGCATTTTTTTCAGAGGCTGTCTTGGCAATTGGTAAGTTAGGAAAATTTTTATCTTTTGTTCCTTAAACTCCAAATGTTGAAGAATTTTTAAGATCGAGGTGAATTGACTTTTTGTAGTACAACGGCAACAATGTTGAGCGATCGATGACCCGTGCTCCGTCAATATATAGTTAATGGTAAGACTCTCTCTCGAAAAGTTGCCAGTTAAAATTTTTAGAGTTCACTAACGCAGGGCTTGCTAGAGAGTCAATACAAGGCGCGTCACTTACCCCCCCATAACGTTTATGCAGAGATTCTGCCGCCAACGTCCAGCCATCACCAGCAGCCTAAAAGCCTGTAGTGTTACCCTTCTGTGTGCGTTTGTCGCTGGTTGTTCTTCCTCGTCAGCGCCCAATACTACCGCACAATTTATTTCTCGACTGACTTCAGGGAATCGCCCTGTCGTCTCGGAAGCCCCAGCGACTTGTGAGCTTGCCGTTGATCCCTTCTCTGAGGCAATCAACCAGGCGATGAACGCGGCGATTCTCGCCCAGTCTGCCGAATCTGATCGCCAGTGGAATGCCGTCTCATTAGAGTGGATTCAAGCGATTGAGAGGATGCAGGCGGTTCCTTTTAATAGCCCGAAGAAAGCCTTTGCCCAGAAAAAAGTAACAGAGTACCTGAAAAACTTACAAGTTGCTCAACAGAAAACGAGTACAACGCGATCGCAACTTCCCTTCAACAGTTTTGACAACGCCCTCCTAGATGAGCAGTTGCTGCTGTACTTATCCTACGTTGAGGCGGTAGGAGCACCGGATATCCTCATCGTCGGCAGTTCCCGCGCCTTGTTAGGCGTTGATCCTAGTCAGCTACAGCAATCGTTAGCCGCCAAAGGCAACGCGGGTTTAAAAATCTTTAACTTCGGCGTTAATGGAGCAACAGCGCAATTTGTTGACTTACTAATCCGACAAGTTTTAACACCAGAACAACTGCCCCAAATGATTGTATTGGCAGATGGCGTGCGGGCATTTAATAGCGGACGACCGGATAAAACCTACAGCGCCCTCGTTAGCTCTCCCGGCTATAAGAGTGTTGCTACAGGTAGCCGTCCGAAGCTACCGCCCCAAGAATTAGCACCGGGTGCTACTTGCGGAAAAACACGCCCAGAGGAAGCTGTGATTGTCCCAACGGACGAGGCTAAGAATTCCCAGCCTTTACAGGTAGCCCAAGCCGCTGAAGCTGAGGATACCGCCACTACTTCCCCTCTCCCTCCCGAGCGCTGGCTGATCCGCCAGGTTACCATTGCTCAGGCAAATACTCAGGCAAACACCAGTTACCAAGGCTCTGCAATTGACGCTAACGGCTTCCTGACGGTAGAAGAGCGCTTTTCCCCAACGGAGTACTACCAGCAAAAGCCACGGGTTGCAGGGCGGTACGATGCGGACTACCAACCCTTTAGTATGGCAGGTCAGCAAGCAACGGCTCTCAAGCGGCTACAAGCCTTTGCACGGGAAAAGCAAATTCCGCTTGTAGTGGTTAACCTACCCGTTACCAAAGATTATCTAGATACGGTGCGCCGCAGCCGTGAACAGCAGTTTCGGCAATTTATGCAGCAACGCGCTAGTCAAGAAGGATTTATCTTCGTTGACATGGGCGATCGCTTTCTCAATCAAAATGAATACTTTACTGACCCCAGCCACCTCAACCGCTACGGAGCCGCAGCGGTTTCCAGCCAGCTAGCGGCAGAAAGTAGAATTCCCTGGCCGATTTCAAGACCACAGTAAGAATGCTGTACTGAGAAGTTAGTGGAGGGTTACACTTAAGCTAACCCTCTCTAAAATTTGCTGCGTAGGCAGTTTCAATCCCTAATAGGGATTAGTAGAAGTTTAAACCTGTGATCGCTAGCTGTCGATCGGATCTCGTAGGTGGTTTTCCTATGTGATCTAGAAAGCGACCATCTAGATCTTGAGCAGGCAGAGGGTTTACCCTATCAACACTAAAGGGCGTAAGTCTTTAATGTTTAAGCCTTGCAGCAATCTAAGTCTATACTCACTTCAGCCCTCCCTGTTTTTCAAGGGACTACGGAGGCAGCAGTTTGCTTAAATACCTTGGGGCGCGATTGGTTATAGTCTCAGGGAGTCTATAAGCTTCATTTCCTCTAGCTCATCCTGTAGTATAGGTTATCCCTCAGAGGGTGTCTAGTGTTTATGTTTCAATCCCTAATAGGGATTATTGGTATTTGAAACTAGGTTAGTATGTTACTGCCTAAGGTATAAGCCAGAGTACTCTGTTTCAATCCCTAATAGGGATTATTGGTATTTGAAACGAAAAAGCAAAAAGAGGAGGTTAAAAAAAGCGTAGTTTCAATCCCTAATAGGGATTATTGGTATTTGAAACGAAAATGCAAGTCTGGGTTTAAATCTGAGAAAAGAAGTTTCAATCCCTAATAGGGATTATTGGTATTTGAAACTTTCATCTACTCTCCTTTAGCAGCTTGGAGGAAATAGTTTCAATCCCTAATAGGGATTATTGGTATTTGAAACAGTTGCTAACAAAATGCGTTCGACAATTGTTACTGTTTCAATCCCTAATAGGGATTATTGGTATTTGAAACCTTGAGTGATTGTGTTTTGGTAGCTACTGAGCAACGTTTCAATCCCTAATAGGGATTATTGGTATTTGAAACTCAGTTGGTGAATGTGAACGAGCGATTCCTTGATTTGTTTCAATCCCTAATAGGGATTATTGGTATTTGAAACATAAGTGGTTTTGCCGATCGGATAAAAGAGGCTGGTTCAAGTTTCAATCCCTAATAGGGATTATTGGTATTTGAAACCTTGGTGGTGCTGGACGACTTGATTAAATCCCCGTTTCAATCCCTAATAGGGATTATTGGTATTTGAAACTCATTCTTTGAAAGAAACCCCTCGCTAGTCTGGAGTTTCAATCCCTAATAGGGATTATTGGTATTTGAAACCCGATCCACGTAAACGTGAGTAATTGGATACAGGCGACACGTTTCAATCCCTAATAGGGATTATTGGTATTTGAAACCTGCTCTTTCCCTAAACCGCGCCGCGCTTCCAAAAGAGAAGATGTTTCAATCCCTAATAGGGATTATTGGTATTTGAAACACTTATAGATTGGTGATCTATGGTTCCCACCGTTACCGTTTCAATCCCTAATAGGGATTATTGGTATTTGAAACCACTTCAGCTAATATGCTGGATGCTACCAGAAGCAGGTTTCAATCCCTAATAGGGATTATTGGTATTTGAAACTGGCTGGAAATAAGCCAGGAAGCCTTACGGGAATCCCAGAAGCAGGTTTCAATCCCTAATAGGGATTATTGGTATTTGAAACGGATGTAATTGGGGATGATGATGATAGCTATTCATGTTTCAATCCCTAATAGGGATTATTGGTATTTGAAACGATTCAATGCTTAAGGGTAGTAGAACGAACTTAAACGTTTCAATCCCTAATAGGGATTATTGGTATTTGAAACTGTAGGTAATAGGGTTTATACGATTTAGTTAAATGTTTCAATCCCTAATAGGGATTATTGGTATTTGAAACTAGCTTGCTTTTGTTTCAATGCTAATAGATAGTCTTGTTTCAATCCCTAATAGGGATTATTGGTATTTGAAACGCAGCACAACCAAGCCGGGGGGATGTTTGAATGGTTTCAATCCCTAATAGGGATTATTGGTATTTGAAACTCAATCCGTTGACCGCTAAAGTAACCAATTTAAATGTTTCAATCCCTAATAGGGATTATTGGTATTTGAAACCTTATCTAAAGTTATTAGTACGGTGCCAGGATATTTATTAGTTTCAATCCCTAATAGGGATTATTGGTATTTGAAACTAATATTTTGATGGTGAGTAGTTATCTTCCTAGTTTCAATCCCTAATAGGGATTATTGGTATTTGAAACAGGGAAATAAGCCCTACTTCTCCCCCCTCCTCCAAGTTTCAATCCCTAATAGGGATTATTGGTATTTGAAACCTGTGGTTCCTTTTGGAATCTCCTTTGCTCTCAAGATTGCCGGTTTCAATCCCTAATAGGGATTATTGGTATTTGAAACGATTCTCAGCGGTCTGTAACCTGCTGGGCAAGGGGTTTCAATCCCTAATAGGGATTATTGGTATTTGAAACACCAGTTGCAAGAGATTTTTAAAGCTTCCTTCTCTGGTTTCAATCCCTAATAGGGATTATTGGTATTTGAAACGTCCGGGTCTTTGCCCCGGCATAGCAATCGCTCTGTTTCAATCCCTAATAGGGATTATTGGTATTTGAAACCATTTAGGTCTTTGTGAAGAAGTAAGGCATCATCATCCAGCGAGTTTCAATCCCTAATAGGGATTATTGGTATTTGAAACGTCGCCAGTCGCAACCATTGACGACGCAGCAGCTCGTTTCAATCCCTAATAGGGATTATTGGTATTTGAAACCGGATAGCCTTTTCCGCTTCACTCACCCAGCTAGGGTTTCAATCCCTAATAGGGATTATTGGTATTTGAAACTCGCTGAGTCCAACCGAAGCGTTGCCTCAAGCATTGCTAAAAGTGCGTTTCAATCCCTAATAGGGATTATTGGTATTTGAAACCTCGGATCTCTGGGGGCAAATCTCGAAGGATGGCGTTTCAATCCCTAATAGGGATTATTGGTATTTGAAACCCGCGTTCACCCGGAGCAATGCCCGTAAATATTTGGTTTCAATCCCTAATAGGGATTATTGGTATTTGAAACCTGAGCTGGATTGTGGGTAAGCAGTACTCCCAGTGTTTCAATCCCTAATAGGGATTATTGGTATTTGAAACCTACAGACTGATCGACTGACCTAGCTCCCTTCAGGTTTCAATCCCTAATAGGGATTATTGGTATTTGAAACAGGCGATCGCTTAGAACTTTTAGTAGCCAGCCTCATTCAAGGTTTCAATCCCTAATAGGGATTATTGGTATTTGAAACTATTTCCTCCAAGCTGCTAAGGGGGAATGATGAAGTTTCAATCCCTAATAGGGATTATTGGTATTTGAAACCGCCTACATTAAAGGCATCTATAAGGTACTTTTCATGTTTCAATCCCTAATAGGGATTATTGGTATTTGAAACCTGACTTGGCGGCAAGTGCTTCTTGCACCTAAATAGTTTCAATCCCTAATAGGGATTATTGGTATTTGAAACTATCCCTCAACAACATTGGCGAATTGAGAAATATTGTTTCAATCCCTAATAGGGATTATTGGTATTTGAAACGCAGAGTGTCATCCAGCATTCCATAGAGCCTGTCTCCTAGTGTTTCAATCCCTAATAGGGATTATTGGTATTTGAAACGGCGGTTGATCAATTCCTGTCCCCTCTCTCTTGAAGTTTCAATCCCTAATAGGGATTATTGGTATTTGAAACAACTGTCTGTTCTCGCTTTTGGCGGGCAGTATTTTCTTTGGTTTCAATCCCTAATAGGGATTATTGGTATTTGAAACCCAACGCATCGTGTTACTAGGTGGTGGTACACCTCGACCTGTTTCAATCCCTAATAGGGATTATTGGTATTTGAAACTGCGGCAGCCTGAAAAGCTTGGTGTATTTAGTTTTCGAGGTGCAGTTGCGCGAATGGAAAATATTATAGCATTTGAGGGAGGGAAGCGCCAAAAACCTGAAAAAGACTCTTGGCGAAAATCACCTTCAGACAAGGGTTTCAGCCACGGCGCGGATCGGTTTTGAGGTAGATAGGGGTGAAATCCTTGTAGCAGGAGGGATAGAGGCAGATCAAAACGCGATCGCCTCCCAACACCTACCCATCCGCGCTCGGAACCGTTCAAACTCACAAGATCAAAGCCGAAACATTCTGAGGTTGGTAGTCAGTTCCTAGCTTATTTGCACAAAAGCCCATATCAACCGTTTGATTTGGCTCAAGAACTCGTCCCCAATCTGGCGGAGTCACCACATACTGCGATCCTTGGGGAGCAAAACTGCCATTCCAACTGTTATTGATCGCCGCCTGATTCATCCGGAACTTCAGTTGCCAGTTTTCTGCCTTGGTATTACCTTGATTAGTCACGCGCATACTAACGCAAAAGCCACTTTGCCAATCTGACTGAATATTAGTCTCTGTTTTCAACTTCAGTCGAGAAGGTGCAGATTGGTTAACCCTAAACCGTTCAGGGCGGCGAGGTGTCTCAGAAGTACTCGGTTGAACCCTAACAGAGGGTTGAGGTGAGGGAGTACGAGGAGAACCCAATTCAGATGAAGGTTTTGCCAGCCGAGTATCTCTGCTAACCGACGGTTGAGATGAGGGAGTACGAGGAGAACTTTCCAGCGCACTTTGCCGAGGTAACAAAGTACTGAGAAGTTCTTGCTTCGGTTGCTCGACATTAAGCCAATCCTCTTGCAAAATGCCCCCCGTATCACCACTATTGGGATTCCAACTCCAGTAAGTAAAGCTGAGTTTTTCGCGATTGATGAAATTTACTAACTTTCGCTGCCAAATGCCCTCTTTAGAAGTGCTGTCTACCTGACGCCCTCCAAACTCCCCAATTAAAACAGGGGCAATCTTTTGCCTAGCAATGTAGTTAAATCCAATTTCCCACCGTCTTTCAAGATTGTTAGGAAAACTGGCTTCAGAAAACCAAGGTTGATCGAAAACCCCAGGCCCATATTCATGGGGAGAATAAACTAGCTTATTCTTAACAGACAACCGTACAGGATAGCGCTTTACCCCTTCTAAATTACCGCCCATCCAATGAATGGGTAATTTTTGTCCGGGGACATTATTTTCCACCCCTTCCACCACAATCAACCAATTGGGATTGATCGACAAAATCGCATTACCAGCCCGTTCTGCTGCCAGTCGCCAATCGGTTTGGCGATCGCCAGTACCCCAACTAGCTCGCCCATGGGGTTCATTTTTCAAATCTGCCCCAATCACATTCGCCTGATTTTTATAGCGAGTGGCGAGCATTTTCCAGGCATCAATCCAATCTGCCTCACTAAACCCATCACCATACCAAAGCTCAGGAATGCGTTTGTTGTTGAGCTGATGACTGTCGAGCAGAACTAACAACCCCTGCCGTTGAGCCTCCTGAACAATCAAATCCATCACCTCTAGAGGCGTTTTCCCCTCTAGCTCGTTGTTGCTGCCAATGCTGAAGTCAATCCCAGTCACCTCTTTCTCTTTGAGAGCTTGCACCGAGTAGGGTAGCCGGATGATGTTGTAGCCCAAGCTTTTAATTTGCGACAACATCTCCTTGTAATCTCTCGCCCATAACCCGTGGGGGGCGTGGTTTTCTGTCTCTATCCCGAACCAGTTTACCCCTCTGAGCAAGATAGGTTTCCCGGAAGCATCGACAATTTGGGAACCGCGAGTAGAAAGGGGAACCGGAATGGTTAAAGCCGCCTCTGCTCTGTTTACTGAGTGGTGAGAGTGCAACAACAACGCCGTCAAACCCAACAATAAAGCCAGACTGAACCCGCGCCAAAATTTTCTCAACTTCACAGGCTGAAGTGAAATGGCTCTGATATAACGCGGGTTTGTCCTCTGCGCTGTCTTCGCCGCCGCACTGAAGTGCTGACTACGAACCCTTAAATCAGTACTCTTTGGCTTAGGTGCAGTTTGGCGCGAAAAAATTGTTCGCCTTCGCCTATAGAGTCTGAGAACCGTCAGTCTTAATGCCTGATAGACAAAGTTCAGTAACTGCAAGCTCTGTTGGAAAAACTTAGCCATCTGCATTGGTTTTTTTTAAAGTTCAAAGAAGTAGGTTCGACTCCGCCCGCGTCCAAGGGGATGAGGTAAATCTGTCAAGTTTCTACCCCTTAGGCACTTCTTCATTCATATATAACTCGACCAAGCTGATAGAAGCGCTAAACAATCAAGCCCTCTGTATCCTTAATCAAAATGCTCAAATAGCTGTAATAGAAAGCATTCTGGTATTACTGCTACTCAGTATATTCACCGATTGCTCAGTAAAATTTACTAAAACTTTATACTTTTTCGAGCTTCTTCACTAATCCTATAAGGAAATTTACTGTATATCTGGTTAAGTTTAATCAAGGAGCACCTGTTCAGTAATGCTGCTGGTTAGCTAAAAGCTATCGCTTCTCAAGTTTATTCAATCCTCGTCTATCTTGTGGAGGTTTCAGTCATGACGGTTTCCCCTCTCAAACGGTTTATTTTACCCTCAGTAGTGCTTTCTGGTGCAATCTTTTCTTTGTTAACTTTGCCCTTGACGGTAATTGGTTCTGAGGACGTAGTTATCCAACTTCGGGAGGAACCGATGTTTCATGGCAAGGTTCGGGATGTGGCGGCTCCTTACTTGGGCTTTGCTACAGCACTGTCCTTGGGAGTTGCAGTTGGCAGTGTAGCGATCACAGGATGGCGTGAGTCTAGCCGCAAGTCAGCTCAGATTGACGAAGAATTGTCTACACTTCAAGACAATTTAAAGAAAAAGGAAGGACAAATTGAGGAGCTAAAACTGTCAGAAATGCAGCTACAAGCTTCTGGATTGAACTTCTTTGTAGATGATGAAGTTTCTGACAGCCCCCAGCCAAAAGTTTCTGCTATCAAGGCTACCGAAATCACAGATGCGCCTTGCCAGCAACAAAACAGAAATATCCAGTCAAACGCCCCTGTTAAGGCTACCGAAAGCAAGGTTGAACCAGAATCCGTAGGATATCATCTAGACCGTTGGTCTTTTACCCCTAGGGAACAAAAGCCTGCCATGGCTTATGCGATCGCTGATGAAACAACTTATTCCACGGCTGGCAAATCTTTAGCCGTCAGTGAAAGAAATGGCAGGAAAGAGCAGCCCTTGATGCAGATTCAAGAGCTACAAAGTCAATTTGAACAAATGATGTCTCAACTCCAGAGCCTGCAAACGGTTCTGCAAGACCCGGATGAATCCACCCCTCTCCAAGAGGAAGTAGAAAGTCCTCATCCTATTCTAGAGGAGATTCATCATCGCTTATTAGTTCTAGAATCTCAGCGGCAACAACACCAAGCAGTTTCCCAATCTTCACCAGAGCAACCTGAAAAAAAATCTTCAAGAAGCCGCAGAAGAGCCCCTAGAAAAACGGCTTAACCCCTTTTATCTAAAATGCTCAGGTATGGGAGCGTTGCTATAGGGATTTCTTTACAAAGTCCGAGTCTTAACGTAAAAACTCTGAAGATGAAAGGGGAGCGTTGGTCTGAGTTTCGCTAGCCGGTGGCAAGTTAGCCGGTTGAGCGTTCGGTGGTTCCTCCTTAATCAGGAAGCGATCGCCCCAGCCCCCATTTTCATCCTCTGCTCCTAAAACTGGAGGTGTGGTTTTTCCGGTCGGAAGTGGAATCAAGAGAGTTTTTGTTGCTTGTATATATTGATCATCGGTTGTAAATCGGACGAGTTCGCCAGAGGGATTGGCGAGTAGTGTTTCTAGCTTTTGTGCTAAAGCAGGAGACTGAATTGCGGGTTCGACCAGAGCGACAAAGGTCACCTCTGTCTCTGGGTTCACAGAAACTCCCATCTCAGACTGATTGAGTTGCCAAGCTTCTTGAAACTGACCATTGGGTGCAATTTGCCAGAGATTCAACGTAGCTTGCCAGTTTCCCTGCTCTACCTTGACAATTTGTCGAGCCAGGATAGAATAAGTTGCGTTTTGTTGAAAAACCCCATCCGGCGTTGAACCAGGACGAAGCGAGCGAGTCGCTGCTACGGCAATCAGACTTTGCTCAGGTAGATTAGTACTTCCAGCAACCAGATAAGCCCCAGGACGGCTTGATGGTTGCACTTGCATGTTCAACTCAACTTTCGGCGATCGCTCTTGGGTGCATCCAGTAATAAGAATTAGAACTAAAATCAGACAAACGCCTACTGTCCGTAAATATACGAACCTACGGGTCAATCTCTGAGGGAAAGTTAGTGGACAAAATAGATTTGGCATGGGTGAATGATCAAAATAGCGACGAACGGCTGAGGGATAAACTCGAACGATCTGATAGCGGTTGGGGCAATTTAAACTCAGGATATTCGTCAATATATCAAGCCAAGCTTAGTGATGCATCCAATCTTTCTTGATTTTCGCCGCTCTACCGTCTCAGACTCGCGACGGTTTGCTAGCTCGCTTTCAGTGGGGTCAGTATTGGTTCTCTTGGTCATGGAGTTGTTGGCAAGCCAACCCACCCCAGCTAATCCGCCGCCACAACCCCAAAATTCTGAGCCGATTCCGGCATCAGCATTGGCACAACGCCGTCCGGAGACGCCTCAAGCCTTCGTTCCCAGACCGTCAGAACGGCAGATACCAACGCCTTCAACCTTCCAATCCATTGAGCAAGTTGAAGACGCCTTAATCCAACAGATGTCAGGCAATGCGGCGGTGGCTCCGGCTGCTCGTACTACTGCGTCCAGCCCGGTCTTTACTCCTCCTAGCCCAGCGCAAACCTTCTCCGGACGCGAGGGGGGTATTCCGGCATTGCCTCCTAATCCAACCGGGGCGATCGCTGAACCCCCACTTTTAGTGACAACGGGAAGCAATTCTGACGTAGGTTTAGGGTTATTAGCCCCAAGACAGCAGGAGTGCCTAGGGACGAGTTGCGATCGCCTCCAACCCTCGACAGCGCAACGGGGAACCCTCACCCCAACCATTCCCACTCTCCCTCCTAGCAATTCCTCCCCTAGTGGTAACTTTGCTGCGCCAGCGCTGACTCCTTCTATAGGGAATCCTTCCGCTCAGTTCCCGACTATCGACCCACCAGCGGCGGTACCGTCACAACAGGAACCCCTGCAGCGCAGTACGGCTTTGAACGAGCCAAGCTTGCAGTTACAAGGCGTCTATTTGCTCCAGGGCGATGATTCTTCGGCACGAGCTAGGCTAGCAGCCGTTTACCCCCTGACCCCCCGCGTTTTAGCGGGTGCCACCCTGGATTTAACCGATGGCACTGCCTTTGATGATTCTCGCGGACAGGGACTGCAACTGAACGAACTGTATTTAGCAACCTCGCTGCAAGATTTGCCGAATCTCCGCTTTGTCATCGGACAAATCGATTTAACGTCTTACTTCGATCGCAATAGCTTTGCCAAAGACGGAGCCACGCATTTCTTCAATCCCGTGTTTCAGACTAATCCTGCCCTCAGCGCCACGGGAATTGCTCCTCGTACAGGTGCCTTAGTTAACTGGACTCTGACCGATAACATTGAGGCGAAGGCGGCGGTTTATTCTTCCGCGCGGAATATTGGCGGCTTCACCTTAGATGGATTTGCTGGGGAAGTGGGCATCAGGTACGGTAACGCCATTATTCGTGGCACCTATGCCGCCAGCCGCGATGCCGGACTCAACGATGGATTCCAGGGAATATTTCAACTCCCCAGGGGAGATGATCGTTTTGGCATTTTGGAATCTGACCGAGAGGAATCCTATGGTGTGAATGCGGAAGTATTTGTTCCTAATCTCAATTTAGGGTTATTTGGTCGCTACGGTCGGTACGAAAATCAAGCCTTAGGTTTAGGGGGAGATACGTTTAATTTCGGGGTTAGCTTTTTAGACTTATTTACCCCAGAAGATCGGCTAGGTATCGCTTATGGTCGCGCGTTGTCTAACGAGCAACTGCGGCAACAAGCAGGAATTGAGCGACCGGATGTATTAGAGGTATTTTACGATTTTCGCTTTTTATCTAACCTCCGGCTCGGTTTTTCAGTTCAGCAACGCAATGACTTTTCCGAGACAGTCTTAGGTGTTCGAGTTAAAACTGAGTTTGATGTAACTCCAACTAATAGAGAGTTTCGATAATGCAACAGGATTACTCTATTGGCACTGGCGTTCGGCGAGAACACAAGACTCGCCCTGGATGGCGGCGTTGGATTGCGGTTGTAAGTTTGGGGTTTTTGTGGGAACCAATGCTCTGCCCGGTGGTGGTTCCCGCCGCTTACGCCCAAACTGTACCCGCAGACATCCAGCGTGCCTATACGCTTTTGGGTCGAGGCTGGATTGATGATGCGATCGCTGCCTTTGAGCAAGCCGTGCGGCGTTACCCTCAGTCGATACCCGCCGCTACAGGATTGGCGATCGCTTACCGACGGGCGGGACAAGATGAAAACGCCTGGAAGGCTTATCAACAGTTAATCACCCTCGAGCCAGACAACCAACTGGCACTAAAAACCGTGGGATTTTTGGGTGCTTATCGCTCAGAGTGGCAACCTAAGGGCATTGAGGCACTCACCACTTTATTAAATTTGAATCCTGGTGACACCGAAGCCCGCGCCCAACGCGCCTTACTTTACGGTTACCAAGGAAGATTTTCGGAAGCGCTGGCAGACTATCAGGTGGCGCTACAAAGTAATCCCACTCCTAATGTTTTGCTAGGGGCAGCCCAGACTTACACCTACAGCGGCGACTACCAAAGAGGACTGGAACTATTTAATCGCTATCGGGCGACAGGGCAAGCGATTGATGGGTTTGCCGCGATCGCCTATTCTCGTGCTTTACGGGAAACCGGGACTCCCGCCGTTGCCGTACAGGTTCTAGAAAGTCAGTTACAAGCTTCTAACTCAACCACATTAGATGAGCGCGGGATTCAGACGCGGGCGGAATTATCCAGAGCTTATCTAGCGAATGAACAACCCGCCCAAGCCTTAGCAATTCTCGACCCCTTGAGAAGTAGAGCCGAGGCAATTTTACCGTTAGCGCGATCGCTCAATGAAATTGGTCGTCGTGCCAACCAACCCACCCTCTCCGCAGAAGCCGCCGACCTCTACAAACTGGCACTAGACCAGTCCTCCAATCCCTCCCCCCAGTTAGTTCGAGAAGTAGCGGATGTGTTGAGTGGCGTTCCTGCAGAGCAGGAATTTGCCCTGCAACTGTATCAACAACTAGCGAGAAGCCAACCGGATGATAGCAGTCTGTTGGTGCAGCAATTAGCGCTAGAAAATCAACTCGGTCTCATCTCGCAAACTGACCTCAGACAGCGCTTGCAGACCGCCTTGCAAACGCTCCCCACCGATTTCTTGCAACAGCGGCGAATCGCTCAATCGTTGCTCCGAGTAGACCCTCCCATTCCAGAACTGCTGCCGATTTACCAAAATCTGCTGGCTACAGGCGTAAATGAACCGTTCTTAAACTTCCGAATTGCTCAAATCTACATCCAGAATAACCAGTTAGCGGCGGCAAGAGGTGCCTTAGCCGCTTACAACGCCACCAGCGAGGGCGTTGACGACCAAGCCCCAGAGTTGCTAATTGCAGACATTGAGCGTCGCGAGGGCAACTTAGAAGCTAGCGCCCAACGTTATCAAGGATTGATTGCTAGTAGCCCCACCGATCCAGACATTCTCAGTGGAGCCTTGCAGGGACTGGCGGGAGTCCGCATCGCTCAAGGTCGTCCTGACGCGGCGCTGGATCTGTATGACCAGCTCATTGCCCTCAACCCTCAAGACTCCACCCTGCAACTGGGACGAGCAAGTCTTGCCTACCAAGCTAGACGCATTACCCAGTCAGAGGCGGAGGCAATTCTCAACAACTGGCTAGTCACCCAACCTGCAACCAGCGCCCCTCCGGAACTATTTAGCTTAGTGGCTACCCTCCCCGCCAATTCACGACTGGAGCCTCTGTATAACACCCTGCTTGAGATTGACCCCACTAATATCCCGGTACAACTGCGATTAGTTCAGGCGATCGCTACCCGTAACCCAGCCGAGGCAAGGGCGCGAGTGGCGCGGTTGATTGCCAACGATCCAGACAACCTCGGTGCCTACTTCGTACAAGGAGAATTAGCGCAAGCCACGGGCGATTTGGAACTGGCTGACCGGGCTTACCAGAGGATTTTGACTCAGGAGCCGGATAATACTGGAGCCTTAGCCGCTTTAGGGGGCGTTCGCTTTCGACAGCGGCGCTTCGACCAGGCGGAGGAACTGTATTCCCAAGCTCTGGCGGTCAATCCGGATGATGTGGGAGTGCGCCGCGCTTTAGCCGGACTGTCGGCGGCACAAGACCGACCACTAGCGGCACTACAGCAACTGGAAGTGCTACAACTCGAACAAGTCGCCAACGGGACATCCGACAGCGAATTGTCTCAGCAAATGCAACAGCTACAAGAGGGCTTTCTCAGACGCAGAGGCTTTCAGCCGAGTTGGGAACGCTACTAGCTAAAGGATGAACCGATGAATAGAAGTCGCTGGAATCTATTGAAAATTACCGCCGGGTGTAAATTCTTATTCATCTTTCCCGCTTATACTTTCATCCTGTTTTCTCTGGCGGGCTGTTTTTCCGACTCCCAGGTGAGACAGCCAGAAACCCCACCAGAAAGCACTCCAGTTGCTACCGTCTCTCCTGTGGTAAGTCGCACCCCGTCGCTGCCTTCAGCAACGGAAAACCAGGAACTGCTCCAGCAAAGTTGGGAGGTTTACAAACAGCGCTTTATTCAAGACGATGGGCGAGTCATCGATCGGGAAGCTAGCGATCGCTCGATTTCCGAAGCCCAAGCCTACGCCATGCTCCGCGCCGTGTTAATTGATGACCCAACGACCTTTGCCAAAACCCTCGACTGGGCAGAGAAGAATCTCCGGCGTCAGGAGGCAAATGGACAACCCGGCGATCGCTTGTGGGCATGGAAGTGGGGACGCGACAAAACGGGGAAGTGGGGAGTTATCGACCGAAATTTTGCCAGTGATGCTGATATCGATGCGATTACCGCCCTGATTTTTGCGGCTCGTCGCTGGAATCGTCCGGAATACCTGGAGTTAGCTCGCGGCAAGCTACAAGATTTGTGGGAGTACTCTACAGTGACTACGGCTAATGGCAGGCGCTATTTGCTACCAGGGCCACAGGAGGCGTTTGTGAAGCCGCCCTTGGTGAAGCTTAACCCCTCCTACCTTGCCCCCTACGCCTTCCGCCTATTTGCTCAAGTCGATGGCGACCACGACTGGATGAGTTTGGTAGACAGCAGTTACTACGTGCTAGAAAATGCTGCTCAGATTTCCGCTGTGAAGTTGCCGAGTGATTGGGTTGCCCTAGATACCGAAACGGGTCTATTCCAGAGCGTACCCCAATCCAGCCCGCTGCACTCGCAGTATGGCTTTGATGCTTACCGCGTTTGGTGGCGAGTCGCTTTAGATGCTGCCTGGTTTGAGTCTCCGGAAGCTTTGCAGTTTTTGCGCCAGCACTTGGGCGATTTGCAGGAGCGCTGGCGCAGCGAAGGAAAAATTCCCGCTCAGATCAATTTACAAGGGCAACCAACCGTTGATTATGAATCTACTTCGCAATATGCCATGCTTTATGCTGCCTTGCGCTTAATCGACTCGGAAACAGCCGAACAGATCCGACAACGCAAACTGCTAACGTCCTACAAAGAGGGGGTTTGGGATAATGACATGGCTTACTACGTTCAGAATCTTGCTTGGTTGGGGTTATTGCCTCCTACTACCGTGACGGCACAGCTTTTAGACCCGGACGAACGCTAGCGATCGCGCGCACAATCTTTCAATTAATAGTGCAATTTTCTGACCCTCGCCAGATAATGCACAGCAAACTCAATCCAGCTAAACCAGACGAATTAGTGTATGCAACGCTTTCTTCGCTACTTGTTCCGCCATCTACCTTCCTCTGGAAAACGACAACGCCGCCATCAAAGCAAGACTGCCGCAGGCATTTTTCAGCGCCGTTTGCTGGTGTTGCTGCTGGCGATCGCTTGTACTTGCACGGTGATTGGGTTGGCTCCCGCTCTCGTTCAGGCTCAAAGCGAAAACGAGATTAAACAGTTAGAAGACCAGCAAATTAAAGAGTTCTCTTTACCGAGTCCGCCGCCCAAAGCTCCCGTTTACAAACCCCGTCCGGCGGCTCCCTCTGCTCCTGCCAAATCAGCATCGCCGCCTCGAAGACGACAACCCGCCGCTCGTCCCGCCGCTCGTCCCGCCGCTCCTCCCCCCGCCGCTGCACCGCCAAGGCAACAGCGTCGGCAAAGCTCACCCCCCGTAGCGTCCCCTGCTCCTAGACCCGCTCCTCAGCCTGTTCGCCCTGCCAGAGCAACGCCGCCAGAGGAGCCGAATCGTGTTGTTGAGGATGACACCACACCGACCAGTCAGTACGTCCTAGAGTTTAATCGCAGTCCGGTTGTGGGTGAGCGCTTCCGCTTGGAGGGCTTCTACTCCCAAGCTCGGCTAGGGTTTACTCGCCCCCGTAATTGGGATGTGCAATCGGCTAAAGCCTTAATTCGCTATCAGCACTCGCCAGCGTTGTTAGCGAGTCGCTCTAATCTGACAGTGATGATGAATGGTGCCAGCATTGGCAGCATCCCCCTCAACCGCAAGCAGTCTCAAATCGGCAGCGCCCTATTCAATATTCCCCCAGAGCGGATTCGGGATTTCAATAACATTTCGCTAATCGCTCAACAGCACAACGCCCAAGACTGCAAAGATGAGAACGCCAGCGATCCTACCTTATGGACTGAGATACTTCCCGATTCCAAAGTAGTTTTTGAATACCAGCCACAACCTGTTGCCCTAAACTTCAGCCGCTATCCCTATCCCTTCTTTGACGACCTCAGCTTAGATCCCAATCAAATCGCCTTTCTAGAACCGCAGAAGATCAGCGATTCTTGGCTAACGGCATCGGCTCGTTACAGTGCAGCGTTAGGTAGGCTGGCGGATTATCGTCCCGTCAATACCCGCTTAGTCACCGACTTCGACGAGGTAGACGGGAACGAGCGCTTAGCAATTATTGGGACGCCAGAGGAGCAACCTGCCCTCCAGTCCTTGGAACTGCCCTTTGAAATTAGTGGCGGTCGCGTTCTTGATGGCAATCTTGCACCTTTACCCCCAGATGTTGGGGTGTTGATGGTGACTACCACCGAGGATAGCGGCTCTCCCGTGCTAGTGGCGACGGGGAACGGGCCGGAGGGTGTAGCTAAAGCCGTACAGTTTTTGATTCAGCCTCAAGATCGAAAACTCGGTACTAGTCAAGGGATATTGGTGACGCAAGTTAGCGATGTGCCAACCCCAGCGCCTCAGCAGTGGCCCGGTTATCTACCGCAGGAGAAGAGTTTTAAACTCAGCGACTTAAAAACGTCCAATGACGCGCAGCCGTTTAAGGATATAACCGTTCGCGGTTCTAATGCTCCCCCCGTTGACATTGACTTCCGCGCTTTGCCCAACAATGATTTTAAACGCGGCAGTTCGATGAATCTGCGTTACAGCTACGGACCGCAAGTCAATCCCCGAACCTCGGCGGTAGAAGTACTACTGGATGGCGTGTTCATTGGTGGGGCGCGATTGAGCGAGGAAGCCGGAGCGACGCGCAAATCCCTAAAGGTGAATTTGCCGGAAAACTTGATTCAGCCTAACTCCAAACTGCAAGTTGCCTTCCGTCTCAACCCCAGAGAACCGGCTGATGCTTGCGGTCGCGCCACCGATGGGCAACTAACGGGTACGGTTCATGCCGATACCAGCTTTAACCTCAATCGGGAAAACTCCGTTCAATTGCCGGATCTGAAGTTGCTGCGCTTTGGTTTTCCCTTTGCGGCTCCGCAAGACCTGTCCCAAACTGCAATTGTGGTGCCCCAGAACCCTTCGCCGACAGACTTGCTCACCCTGTTGGAGTTTAGCGAACGCTTAGGCAGGCTCTCAAAATCAGAATCGGTGAAGCTTCAGGTTTATACCACTGACTCGTTACCCGAACAGGTGCGATCGCAAGCTAATTTAGTGGGAATTGGCGTGCGAGAGCAATTTCCCTTCCCGGAAGTTTTTCAAGCGGGTGCCTTGAAACTGAAGAATGTCTTCGGGCGTCAGTGGCAGCAAGGTAATATCCAAACCTTGTCGGATGAAGAAGGAATAATTCAAGAAATTATTTCTCCCTGGAATAGCGATCGTGTCTTGCTGGCTTTGAGCGGTCAGACCGAAACAGGTTTGGAGCAGGTGCAACAGCTACTGGATAAAGACCCTTGGTTCTTCCAGCTTCAAGACGATACGGTGCTGGTCAGCTCCAACTTAGAAAATACTTCCGCCTACGACGAAGATGCCTACAACCTGGAGTTTTTGCAGAAATCCCAGCCCCGTCGCATCGAAGATACCAATCTGTTAAGTAAGGTAACGCGCTGGCTCCAAGAACACTGGTTCCTGTTACCCACAGGCGTTGTCCTCTTTGCCCTCGTGCTTTACGGCATTTCCCAACTGTATCTCAAGCGGATTGCTATCAAGGATAAACCATGACCAGTCGATTAAAGTTCTGGAGGAATCGTCAGGGTAACCGCTCCTTGCGCCCCCGCAGGGAGCACGTCACTCAAGGGCTGGTTGATTTGCTGCCGCATTTTTTCGATCGCACGTTGAGCAGAGCAACGCAACCGCAGCTTAAGTGGCTGATTTTTGTGCTGCTATTTATGTCAGTTCCTTTAATCATTACCCCCCTGAAGATTTGGCAACAGGGAGTAGTGGCGGTGCTGCTGGCAATCATGGGCTGGCTGGTTGTGGAAGTGGAAAAAACACAGACCAGTAAAGATACCTCGGAGTATCTCCATTTGTTTCTGGTTTGGCTCAGTAGTGTCACGACGCTGCGCTATCTGTATTACCGCACCAGCTACACTCTCAATTTCGATACCTGGATTAACGGGATAGCCTGTGTGTTGCTGTATGCAGCAGAGCTGTATGCCATCCTGACGCTGTTTCTCGCTTATTTTCAAACCCTGAAGATTAAAGACCGCGAACCTGTCGATCTGTCGCTCTTCCCTGAGGATCAGTGGTTTAAAGTTGATATTTACCTTCCCACGTACAACGAAGATGTGGAGATTGTTCGCAATACGGCACTGGGTGCTTTAGCCCTGGATTACCCGGCGGATAAAAAACGAGTCTATATCTTAGATGACGGCAGGGCAGAAAAATACAAAGCCCGTCGCGAACAGTTGCGCCAAATGTGTGATGAACTAGGTTGCATTTTGTTGACGCGGGATAACAATGACCATGCCAAAGCCGGAAACATCAACACCGCCTTTCGTCGGACGGATGGCGATTTAGTCCTGATTCTTGACTGTGACCACATTCCCTCCCGACAGCTTCTTCAGCACACGGTCGGCTTCTTTTTTGATGAGAAGGTTGCCTTTGTGCAGACGCCCCACTGGTTCTATAATCCCGATCCCTTTGAGCGCAATTTGTTAACACGGGGTAAGGTGCCTGTGGGCAACGAGTTATTTTACAAGGTGCTGCAAAAAGGGAATGATTTTTGGAATGCGGCGTTCTTCTGCGGGAGTGCGGCGGTGATTCGCAAGGAGTACGCCCTGCAAGTAGGGGGAATTGCCACGGAAACCGTTACGGAAGATTGCCATACGGCGTTCCGGCTGCATTCTCTGGGGTACAAGTCGATTTACTACGACAAGATTATGGTGGCGGGGCTAGCCCCGGAGAAGTTTGTTTCCTACGTCGGTCAGCAGGTGCGCTGGGCGCGGGGGATGGCGCAAATTCTCCGCCTAGAAAACCCGATGTTTAACCGGAAGTTGAATCTAACGATTCCTCAGCGGCTTTGCTATCTTTCTGCGACGTCGCATTTTTTCTACGGCTTTCCCCGGTTGATGTATGCGATCGCTCCCACCCTTTATCTGTTATTTGCCATTAATCCGATTCAAGGTTTGGGGGTAGAAACCTTAGTTTACGCCTTGCCTCACATTCTTCTCGCCCTCAATACCAACTACATCACCTACAAGGAAGTTCGTTATTCCTTCTGGAACGAGATTTATGAATTTGCGATGGCGTACCAATCGGGGATTGTCACCTTCATGGCGCTAATCAACCCGAAATTGGGTTCGTTTAATGTGACCGACAAAGGATTAGTCGTCACTAAACGCAGCTTCGATTGGCAATCTTCGCGAGTGCTGATTGGGGTAGCGGCTCTGATTGTCACTTCTTTAATTGCTGTGCCATTTTGGCTAATTCTGCGACCAGAAGACAAACAGGCTGTCTTGGTTAACGCCCTGTGGTGCGGCTTTAATCTGGTGCTGATCGCCGCCGCCCTACTCGTTGCCTTCGAGCAACCGCAACTGCGACGCGCCCACCGCCTGAATCGAGAGTTAACAGCAATCATTTATAGCAATGAGCGGACTTGGACAGGCAAAACTACTGATGTGAGCGAAACGGGTGCCCAAATCGTACTCGATAGCTGGCCCAATATCCCGGATGAAGTGGAAGTAGAGCTGGTGGGAGACTTTGGAGCACGCGCCTTTTTGTCCGCACAAATTGTTCGGGGTTTACCTCTCAATGAATCGCAATCTGTACTAGCGGTTAATTTTATTAATGCGTCACGCCCTCAACTTGATGCTTTATCGTTGGTACTTTATTCGGACGTAAAGGAGTGGTATTCCCAGAAGCGGGAAGAGGTTGATGATCCGTTGGGTTCCCTCAGGTTCTTGGCGACGGGATTAATGCGTGCTTTCCGTGAGACTAAACCTAGCAAGGGGGTGAAGGTACGCCAGCGCGTTCAAGCGTTGACGCAGCTTTACTGGGAAGGTGATTACTACCTTGGGCAGGTAATTGAGATGGGAGTTAGTAGCATACGACTAGAAATGGATGGCAGTTTGCTTCCCCATCTAGACCAATTGCAGCGCACTAAACCTGTCGTGGGATTATTGATCAGTCAGGGGGCGAATGATGCTACACCCACACGCTTGCTTGCTGGGGTGCAGGCTGTAGAGGTAGTATCTGAGCCGACAAGCGAGGCTCTAAATAATCGGATCTTGCTGGAGTTAAGCTTCCCGCAGCCTTTTCAACAACGGCAGCAAGCTAAAATTCAACAGCTTCTAAAGAGGCTGGCTTGATCACAGTGCGATCGCTCCCTACAGGTGAATGCGAGATCCCCAACTTCTCAGAGGCTGTCTCTAAAGAATTTAAATCCCTGGAGATCCCCCTAAATCCCCCTTAAAAAGGGGGACTTTTAAGAGATTTTGTTCCCCCCTTAAAAAGGGGGGCTAGGGGGGATCTATCCAATCGTTAGGCAACCTAGCCAGTTAACATTACTTTAGAAACAGTTTCTTAGAGAAGTCGGGGATCTGAGGCGATCGCATCTCACAACTCAAATAAGATGCTATAAATATCAAGGCTATTAGCCTCGTTTCAATCCCTAATAGGGATTAGTAGAAGTTTAAAGCGCGATTGCCCCTAGCCGGAATCCAATTTCTGATCCGTTTCAATCCCTAATAGGGATTAGTAGAAGTTTAAAGCTATTCTACTAGCTGGTAGCTCTTTAGCCCTATCTCCTAGTTTCAATCCCTAATAGGGATTAGTAGAAGTTTAAAGGGATTAGTACCCATTCCTTCCGCCGAACATTCATGTTTCAATCCCTAATAGGGATTAGTAGAAGTTTAAACTAAAGGAGGAGTACATCAAATTGTAGCGGGCGGCAATGTTTCAATCCCTAATAGGGATTAGTAGAAGTTTAAACTGGCTAAAAAATAAGGCAAAAATCGCTGTTATGTTTCAATCCCTAATAGGGATTAGTAGAAGTTTAAAAATCCCTGATAGGGAATAGCTTAGAGAAAGATTTGTTTCAATCCCTAATAGGGATTAGTAGAAGTTTAAAATTTTCTACTGGGCAGTAGATTCTAGCGACGCTCCCGGCGTTTCAATCCCTAATAGGGATTAGTAGAAGTTTAAAACCCAATTGTCTGTCTCCCAATGCATCCGGAATTGTTTCAATCCCTAATAGGGATTAGTAGAAGTTTAAAATGATTTCTACCATTTTCTTGGTATGTATGTAAGAGTTTCAATCCCTAATAGGGATTAGTAGAAGTTTAAACCAACCTGCTCAGACCAGGCGATCGCCCCGTTGATGTTTCAATCCCTAATAGGGATTAGTAGAAGTTTAAAGTGACTCTTCTCCTTTTTGGCTGAGGTAGCTATCGTTTCAATCCCTAATAGGGATTAGTAGAAGTTTAAACTATGCTCTATGAAGTTTGCGCGGTGGAAGTACAGTTTCAATCCCTAATAGGGATTAGTAGAAGTTTAAACTTTGCTCTCTATAGATGAGGAGATTTCGTATCGAGCTGTTTCAATCCCTAATAGGGATTAGTAGAAGTTTAAAAATGTGCCAGGGATGATAAAAGTTTGCGTTTTCTGTTTCAATCCCTAATAGGGATTAGTAGAAGTTTAAATTTAGGAGGTACTTGGAGAGCTAAAGTATCCCCCGTTTCAATCCCTAATAGGGATTAGTAGAAGTTTAAACAGGCTGCACTCCTGCCACATCTGTTTTTAGCATTGACTCAGCATATGTTTCAATCCCTAATAGGGATTAGTAGAAGTTTAAATGAGCAATCTCTAAGTGACGCCTTCCTTACCCATGTTTCAATCCCTAATAGGGATTAGTAGAAGTTTAAATCTATCCGCCTGCACCTTACACCATCTATGAAGGAGTTTCAATCCCTAATAGGGATTAGTAGAAGTTTAAAGGATTTGCGTCCGAGGTGATCGAAGTAAAGCCAGAGGGTTTCAATCCCTAATAGGGATTAGTAGAAGTTTAAAGAAAGAATCCGGGCGATCGCCCCTACCCAAAACCCAATGTTTCAATCCCTAATAGGGATTAGTAGAAGTTTAAAGTTACAGGATTGATTGCGGTTGGGGCTGCTGTCCTGGCGTTTCAATCCCTAATAGGGATTAGTAGAAGTTTAAACTGGGAGAACGCGGCTACCCGAATTACTGACTTTATGTTTCAATCCCTAATAGGGATTAGTAGAAGTTTAAACGCGGCAGCCTGAAAAGCTTGGTGTATTTAGTTTTCGAGGTGCAGTTGCGCGGATTGAAAAAATTATAGCATTTGAGAGCCAGAAGCGCCAAAAAGCTGAGAAAAGCTTTTGGCTAAAGTGCTCACAGAATAAGCATTTCAGCCACTGCGCGGGTCGGTTCTGAGGTAGATAGGGGTGAAATCCTTGTAGCAAAAGGGATAGAGGCATATCAAAACGCGATCGCCTCCCAACACCCACCCATCCGCGCTCGGAGAAATCTACACACTATCCGTCACGCTGCTAAAATTAAACTCTTTTACCCGTACCCCAGGCACAACACTATTACCGAAGCGATGCACCATACTCACGGCATCGATATCCCGTAACATCTCTGGCAAAAGCTGATTGAAACGCAAATTTTTAATCGGGTAAGCAATCTGCCCATCCTCAATCCAGAACGTGCCATCACGAGTCATACCCGTGACTTCCAGCGTCCGAGCATTAACATAGCGCACATACCAAGCGCGACTAACCAGAATTCCTCGCTCTGTGGAGGCGATTAAGTCCGTCAGCGATTGAGAAGAACCCGTCATTACAATGGGGAACATCGCACCTGTCGGTTCCTTACCCTGCTGGGCAGCCCAGTAACGGCTGTATGCCAAAAATTGAGGAATACCGTCTTTAATTACTTCTAAGGAAGAATTGCTTAACCCATCGCTAAAGAACGTCCCCATTTGTAACAAAGGATGGGCAGCATGGCGTTGTACCTGTACTAAAGGACTGAATAACGGCTCACCTAAGCGATTGCCCACGGGCTTGCCAGATTCATCAGTCCGGGACATAAACGATCGCCCCTCATCCGCTGCTCGTGCTTCTAGATTCCACATCACCCAAGGCAGCAAATCCGCAAGCGCCGCACCGTCGAAGACAACAGGATATTTACCGGGCTTCACATCGCGAGGCTGGCGAGAGGCTAAGGCGCGTTCAATAATCTGCTGAGTCAGGGAGGCTATCGGCAACTGCTCTACCGCCCAAGCTGTGCGTTGACTCCAGCTTGAACCATCTTCAATTCGGGCAGTGTAGCTGTAACTTACATTTGTTCCCTGGTTATAGGCTCGCAGCCCTTGAGAGTTGCCAATTGCCTGCACAGAGGTTTCTGTACTCAGGGTGCCGGAACCATCCACCTTCGCGGCGGCACTCTCAGCACACACCCGCTGAATGAGTTCTCCCCGTTCTAAAGGCGAGAGCGTAGCTGTAGCCGTGTCAAACGCTGGGGTACGATCTTCGTAGGATTGGGGCGGAAGTAAAGGCACCCACTCCGGATCTTCTGGGGCAATTTGGGCGAGTTCTTCTGAGCGTCGTAGTGCGGCTTTGATAGCGTCGGGTTCAGTTTCGGTAGTGGAGGCGGAGGCGCTACGGGTGCCGAAGTAGCTGGTAATGGTGAGGCTAAACTCGCTTTGACTGACATTCTGGCTAATTTGATTTTCCGAGAAGCGGCTTAAGGCAGATTCTTCAGCACCGACACGAACAAAAACGCCCTCGGCTTCCGATTGGTTGATCACTGACTCAATCAGGGAGAGGGCTTGGTCTTGATTTAGGGGTGTGGCGGCAGTGGCTAAGGACATCGTAGGTTTGGGGTAAGCTTTAGTTAGTGTTGACTTGCCTTAGCGATGGGATATCAAGGGCTGTGCGGCTGTATCTATTTAGCGATCGCGTTCGTTAATGCTAGCTTAACAGCGACTTACCAAGGGATTAATATCCAGTTGCTAAATAAGTAATAAGTAATGCTCTTAAATAGCGATGAGCTTAATCAACATCCGTTCCTGGTTAATTATTGGCGCGTTATCTCTAGGTTTAGGGATGGGAGCGATCGCCTCCCCAGCTTTTGCCCAAAGCGATCGGGCTAACTTGGTTATTGATGGTTCTAACCATCCCACTCTAGAGTCCTTGCTCCAGCAAGCAAAAACTCAAACCCAGACCTTTGTTGAACAAGCATTTGCCAAAAATCCTGAGCAAGGAGAAGTGCAAGTCACGCTCATGGTGGAGAGAAATGGTCAGGTTGCTCCTTTGTTTTTAGTGAGAGTTTCTCGCCCTGATTGGCAACAAAACCCGCGCCTTGAGCAATGGGTACAATATTTTAACGGTTCTGAAGTGCTGCTAGGATTCCGCACTCCTCCTTCCTCATCTCCAGCAGTTGCTCAAAGGACTACTCGCAGTAACAGCGA
This sequence comes from Kastovskya adunca ATA6-11-RM4, assembly GCA_019359445.1. GTDB lineage: Bacteria > Cyanobacteriota > Cyanobacteriia > Cyanobacteriales > Coleofasciculaceae > Kastovskya > Kastovskya adunca. The sequence continues at coordinate 201,471 of JAHHHJ010000008.1, forward strand.
TGATGGTCGTAGTTTTGATGGTTTGCCACTAGTTCCACCAAACCTCAACGAAATTCTTGCTAAAAGTCCCCCGCTTTTGCATTAGTGGCGAGATGAGTCGGAGTCGAAAACTTGCTTTCTCGCTCATCTCTTTACCTAGTCAGTAAAGAGATGAGCCAGCGGAGGACTTTTGCTATTAATCAGGGAATTGATTCCCTGGCGATTAGTCCGGACGGCTATTGATGTTTGCGCTTCAATACAGAAACTGAACCGAAAGCAGCAAAAGCTAAAACTCCCAATATAGAAGTGGGTTCCGGGACGCTAGCCAACTCGCCGACGCGGACATTATCAATACCGATAAAAGCACCATTATCATCACCAGAGCTAACTAAGCGGAGTTCGTTAAACTGTACGCCGGAGATTGCTAGGTTTTGATATAGCAGGTCATCAAAGGAACCAAACACCTCAAAATCAGCTAATGCGACTTGCTGGCTCGCCACTAAAGCGCCGTTTAGGAGAGCCTCCAGCGTCAGCACGTTACTCGTTGGCTCAAAAGGTAATAGGCTAAAAACATCTAGGCTGGCGGCTGATTCGATTTTCCGATTGGTAAAACGTAGCGAGTTAATCGCTCCAAAACTGAAAGCAGAACCCTCGGCAAAACCTCCCGCCGTTAAGTAGTTGGGACGAGAGAAGAACGGCTCAAACTCATCCGTACTTTCTACCACAAACTCTGGAAAGGGTTCCCCTGGTGCTGAACCTACATCTAAGTCGAAGAAGGTAATCCCTCCATCTGTAATTGTTGTTCCCGAAGCGCCTTCAGCGAAAGAATCAAAGGTAGCTATTGCGGCGAGGACGGGAGCAGGAAGTGCCACCGAAGACACCATGGCGATCGCGGATAATCCTAGATAAAGAGCGCTTTTGTTTTTTAGCATGGCAATACTATTTGGGATGGGTACAAGTTTTATCAGTAGGTTGTTGCAACGTTGCAAGCTGTAGCAAAGACAAAACACTTCTGGCTTAGTCTTCGGGATTTAATACCTTTTCGTACACCACTGCCCCATCAATGTTGTGGATTCGTGCTGTTAACTGAGCGGTTCTAGCATCTATCTCCATCGCTCCAAAGAACTGGAAATATGGCGGTGGCAGATTAAGAGGAAGGTTTTGGGTACCTGGTGCTCTGACAAATTTGTACTCAGGGCCGAAACTCGGATCGAGCTGTCCGGGGCCAAAAGCTCCAGCGTGAATGGGGCCGATTACAAATTCCCAGAAGGGATCGAAGTTTTGGAAAACAGCTTTGCTGGGGTCGTAGAAAATCGCCGCTGCATAATGTACGTCGGCTGTGACGTAGACGACATTCTTAATCCCTTCGTTTTTGATGAAGGCAAGCAGGTCGCGCAATTGCGCTTCGCGCCCTAATACGCGCGGATCGTTCTGTGACCAAGCATCCCAATCGCCTTCGCCCCCCGTAACGATGGACAGGGGATCGTCGGTGGCGATGACTTTCCATGTTGCAGACGAAGCCTTGAGGCTACGCTTAAGCCACTCAAACTGCTCCTGCCCCAACATTTGCAAAAATGGCTCGGTGTTCTGAGGGTTAGGCCCTCTGTAGGAGCGCTCGTCCAGCACAAATAACTCACAATGCTTACCCCGCTGAAATTTGCGGAAAATTTCATCGCCTCGGATGGGGTTGTACTCAAAAAATGCCTGCCTCGCTCGCTGGGCGAGAACGGTGGCTGACAAACCGTTATAGGGTGCCGTCAAAACTTCGCCGGGATACCAGTTGTTTGTGACTTCGTGGTCATCCCACTGAACGTAGACGGGAGTTTCGGCAAGGAAGCGGCGGAATTTGTCGTCGCCGAGATTGTATTTCCAGTTTGCCCGAAACTCATCTAGGGTGATCGCTACAAAATCCTTAGCGGGTGAGTTGATCCAGGTTCCGCCTCCCACGGCTTCAGGAATTGCTTTAGTTGGCGGAATGGCGTTATCGGCGTAAATCATATCGCCGGAGAACAGCGCAAAGTCTGGCTTGAGCTTACGCATGACCTCAAAGATGACATACCCTCCCTGAATGACTTCGCCATCAAAGGCAGTAATCTTCAGTTCGGGATTGCGCCCCCAACCCTGTCCAGCCAGATCTGCTGCCCAGACGAACCGCACCGAGCTATCTGCGTCGGGAGCGGCAGCTGTACGGAAGCTACCCACGCCTTGGGGAGTGGGGCGACGCGATCGCACGCGATAATAGTAAGTTGTATCGGGGCGCAAACCACCAACGTCAACGCTACCTGTATAGTCGGTGCTTGCCGTCAGTTGGGAGCCGCCGATAATCTGCGTCTTTTGCCTAAAATCGGGCGAAGCGGACAGCTCAACCACCAAGCGAGAATTCCCTTCGTTACGCGCCCAAATTATGGCGCTAGTAGCCGTTACATCTCCCGTTTGCACGGCAGAGATCGACTCAGGAGTCAGCTGGGCGATCGCTGGTTTCATCCAACGGGAACCTACAACGACACCAGCACTCGTTGCGCTGAGGGTCAAAAATGAACGTCTCGTTAATCGGCGTGCCATAGGTAAAAAAGTAAAAGAATTCTTTATTGCCGTTTGGAAACTAAGGCAGCCTCTCAACTTTTTGTAACAACAGCACGCCGGAACGTTCGTACAGGCACAATTTCTTATTTGCAAGAATACATATAAGAAAGTACCTATACTGTGCGAGCCTATATATACAAAGGGATTGGAGATGCACCTCAGTAACTTCTCGGAACAATCATAGAGCTTAGACTGAAAGTTCTAGTTAAGGTGAATTAAATATCTTGTAAACAAAAAGTTATCGATAAAACTTGTTCAATTTATTAACTGCGTATCGGCAAACAAAAAATATCAACTAATTTTTCTCAACTCAGCAATCTTCAAAAAATGCCAATTTTTGTACTAGCGATGTCTTTTTCAGAAAAAAGGAGCTTTCTGTAGTTCTTGTTACAGAATATATATTCTGTATCCTTAGGCACAAAATGCTTGCTAAGTTAGAAGAAAATAAACTATTTTTTTATGACTTGGGAGCCTTAATATGCACACTAGAGAAAAAATTGCAATCGTCAAAACCTCCTATCCTCAACCGAATCAAGTATTGATGATTTTTTTGATTATTCTGGGTTCCTTTGCCGTTGGGTTGATGCCCATTATTTACGGAATCGGTGGGCAAGAAACCCAAGGTGTGATTCCCTCCGAGGCAGCACTGTGGAGTGTCTTCGGGGAGCGAGAGAGTTGGTGAGAAAGTATGAAGTATGAAGGGTGAAGGGTGAAGGGTGAAGAGTGAAGGATGAAGTATGAAGGGTGAAGTATGAAGTGTAGTTATCCCCTGCACCCCGGCTCCCCCGCACCCCTGCACCCCATCTTCCTACTCAGGACTTACTCAGGACAAGGTTTTAGTAGCAGGCGATCGCGTCCTTGTGCTTTTGCCTCATACAGCGCCTGATCAGAGGTTGTAATTAATTGTTCTAGTGAGCTTTTAGGAGAAGGCACAGTGACAGTAATGCCCAAACTCAGCGTAATTTCCTTGGCGGGTGAATGGGCATGAGCAATATGCAGCCGTCTGACTAAGGTACGAATTTTCTCTGCTACAGATATTGCTCCATGGGCTTTGGTGTGGGGCAAAATTACGGCAAACTCTTCCCCGCCGTATCGTGCCACTAAATCCGCTGGACGCTTGACGGCGCTGTTAATTGCTTGGGCAACTTCTTGCAAACAGCGATCGCCAACCAAATGACCATAGGTATCGTTATAGAGCTTAAAGTAGTCGATATCGCACAAAATCAAGGCTAAGGGGGCTTGCTCCCGTGATAGCCGCCGCCACTCGTACTCTAGATGCTCGTCAAAACGGCGGCGATTAGCAATTTGCGTCAACCCATCTAAGGAAACTTGACGCTGTAGCTCTTGATTGGCTGCTTCTAAGCGTTGATACAGTTGTGCTTGCTGAATCGCCACAGAAAGCGAGGTAGCAAGGGTTGACAGCAAATGCTCTTCAAAAGGCTGCCAGAAACGGGGCGCTGTGCATTGATGGGCAATTAGTAATCCCCAGAGTTTATTATTTTCTAGCAACGGCGCTCTGAGGGCAGCTTTAACGCCAAAGGGATGCATTTGCTCAAATAACTTTGAATCGCTATCGTAATGCCCTAACTCATTGATAACCCGCAGTTTTCCCTGGCAGTAATATTGATACCAGTTCTTGGAAATCGCTTCTTTGGGAAACGTCGATCCTATAATCGCTGGATAATCGGATAGTACCGCTTCGGTGGTAATGCTACCCGTTTTGTCGGGTAAGAGTCGATAAATAACAACGCGATCGCATTCCAACAACTGCCGAACTTCCACCACAGCCGTATTAAGAATTTCCTCCAAATTTAAAGAAGCGCGAATCCGTCCTTGAATTGCCACCATCAGTCGCTCGCGCTCAGTCTGCTGTCGGAGCGCGGCTTCTGCTAGCTTGCTCTCAGTAATATCGGTTAGCGTACCTACATAACCAACGACGGTGCCTGAATCTCCAACCTCTGTAACCGCTTGAGTAACAATCCAGGCGATCGCTCCGTTAGGGTGAAGCAAGCGCCACTCTGACTGAAAGCTCCGCTGCTCTCGAACAGCCTGCTGCCACTCGCTCACAACCCGCTCTCGGTCATCAGGATGTACCGTACATAACCACCCATCCTCCAGAGCCTCTCCCAGAGTCAGCCCTGTCATCTCGCACCAGCGTTTGTTGACATACAGGCAACCTCCTTCAGCATCGGTGCGATATATCCCCACCGGAGACAATCTCGCTAGAGAGTAATAGCGGTACTCGCTAATTCGCAATGCCTCTTCCACTCGTCGCCGTTGACTGATATCTTGCGCCAAGGAAGCAATGCCGACAACGTTTCCCTCCTGGTCAATTAAGGGCGTGTTGTACCACTCACAGGTAATCGTTCTGCCGTCTTTAGTCAGATTCTCATTGGTGCACTGAATGCTTTGCTTTAGGGTTAGCAAGTCTTTAAACACTTGCAAAACCCTTTCCCTCGCTTCTAGGGGGACAAGAGCTTGCCAGGAAGATTCTATAATTTCCGCTTTTCTATAACCGAAAATCGCTTCAGCCGCAGGATTCCATTCCGTAATTTCTAAATCAATATCCCACTCAATAATCGCTAAGGGTGTTTGTTGCACATGAAGCGACAGCTTTTCTTGAGATTTGAGTAATGCCTCTTGAACTCGATGAAGTTCTGTAATGTCGCGAGTGACGCACAAAATCATTTCGACTAGTCCTGAGTCGGAAAATTCCGGAACAACGCGAGCCTGATAAAACTTTTGTCCGCTAGGGGTGAAAAATTCAAACTCCATCACCTCTTCGCAACCGCTAGCGAACACTCTCTGCATGACAGTTTCCCACAAAGAGACTTGTGGCTCCGGTAAGCCTAACTCACGATTAGTTCTACCAATAAACTCTTGGGGAGACATCCCACTAACGCCTTGAGCGGCTGGATTGACATACAGATGACGCAATTGTCGATCGAAGCGAGTAATAATATCTGGGGCATTTTCAGCCAGTGCTCGAAAGAGTTGATTGCTGTGGTTTAGTACGGCTTCTGCTTGCTTTTGCTCTGTGATATCAAAGCAGGAGCCAGCGTAACCCTCAAAGCTGCCATTTGGTTTCCATAAGGGAGCGCCGCGATCGCGAATCCAGCGATATTCTCCATCGGCACGTCTCAAACGGTATTCCATCTCAAAGTCTTGACGGGCATCAAAGGCAGACTGGTAAGTACTTAGACAGTACTCCTTGTCTTCAGGATGTACGCCTTCTAGCCAGCCTTCACCCAGCTCCTGTTCTAGAGTCCGTCCTGTAAAGGTAAGCCAGCTCTGATTGAAAAAGTTACACAGCCCGTCACTGGCGGATGACCACATCATCAGAGTAGCGCTATTGAGCAGGGTACGACAGCGTTCCTCCATGGCTTTGATGGGGTTTGAAGCCTGTTGGCATAAACAACGGTAGTGTTCGGGCTGCGCCTCCGAGTCATTGGCTGGCTCAGAGCAAGACTCCTCCGGGAAATCCTGCCCTGATAAAACGCGATCGCAATTCATTACAAAAGTCCCGTGCAACAAGGAAAAAAGCGGTCGATAAGGTCACTATCTTTTTTTGGGGTAGATGCACAAAAAGCGTCCTTTCCCCCTTACGAGTTACTATTTTTCTCAGTGGTAACTCAAAGCGAAGAAAGTCACAATACCTATGTTGATCTGTTCTTCTACCAGAGAGAAAAACATTAAGCTATTGACATAGGGATAAATGAATCCTGTTTGGCGATGTCTCCCACCCAGTGCAGCTTCTCAATGAGTAGGGGAGATTTCATTTTTTCAATACAGGTTATGAAAAATAAACAAGTATAAAAGACTGGATTTTTCCCTGAGCAACCCTGAAACTATTCCTAGTACCAGTAACTATTATAGTAAATTGCTTAATTATTTTAAAAGTTTTCAAACTAAAATCTGGCATTATAAATCCCTCGTTTAATTCCTGCCAAATAGCGAATCATAGTGAAAATTAAGCAAACATTGGACAAGTGAAAACCAAACTTGCCTGTTAATTGGCTCCTGCTCCTGGTGTTACCTCTGCCTCCCTTGAGACTGATAGCAACAGGACAACAGTTCCACCGACGGGGCGATAAATCAGTAAAATTGGGCTTGTCCCACTTTTGTTAGGCTTCCATGTCCGCTATTCCCAGCGTTCCCTTTTCCTCTGAAGAAATTGCTGCCGAAGGGCTAAAACCCGAAGAATACGAAGATATTGTCCAGCGGCTGGGGCGTCATCCCAACCGAGCGGAATTAGGCATGTTTGGGGTGATGTGGTCAGAGCATTGCTGCTATAAGAACTCCAGACCACTGCTGAAGCAGTTTCCCACAGAAGGCTCGCGCATTCTGGTTGGCCCTGGAGAAAATGCTGGCGTTGTAGACGTGGGCGACGGGCTGCAGCTTGCCTTCAAGATTGAATCCCATAATCACCCCTCAGCCGTAGAACCGTTTCAAGGTGCCGCAACAGGAGTCGGTGGCATCCTGCGAGACATCTTCACCATGGGAGCGCGTCCGATTGCCATTTTAAACTCCCTGCGCTTTGGTTCTTTAGAAGATGCCCGGACTCGCCGCCTCTTTGCAGGCGTTGTTGATGGCATCGCCCACTATGGTAATTGCGTCGGGGTTCCCACCGTTGGCGGTGAGGTTTACTTTGACCGCGCCTACTCTGGCAATCCCCTAGTTAACGCCATGGCCCTGGGGTTGATGGAGACACCGGAAATTGTCAAGTCTGGTGCCTCTGGTGTTGGTAATCCGGTGCTGTATGTGGGTTCCACCACCGGAAGAGATGGCATGGGGGGGGCTAGCTTCGCCAGTGCGGAACTGAGCGATGAATCGATGGATAATCGCCCAGCCGTGCAGGTAGGCGACCCCTTCCTAGAAAAGTCATTGATTGAAGCGTGTTTGGAAGCCTTTAAAACTGGGGCAGTTGTGGCGGCGCAAGATATGGGAGCCGCCGGAATTACCTGCTCAACTTCAGAAATGGCAGCCAAAGGCGGTTTAGGCATTGAATTCGATTTGGACTGTATTCCGGTGCGGGAAAGTGGCATGGTGCCCTACGAGTACCTGCTTTCAGAATCCCAAGAACGGATGCTCTTTGTTGCCCAAAAGGGGCGGGAACAGGAACTCATTGATATTTTCCACCGCTGGGGCTTACAGGCGGTTGTAGCAGGCGCAGTGATTGCAGAACCGATTGTGCGGATTCTCTTCCACGGGGAAGTCGCCGCCGAAATTCCTGCCACCGCCTTAGCAGACAACACGCCGATTTATCATCGCCAACTCCTCTCGGAACCTCCAGACTATGCGCGGGAAGCATGGAAGTGGTCTGTGGAGTCTCTCCCCCCTGGTAACAGTTCCGGCATGATGATTGCAGGAAGCGATCGCACTTGGAGCGATATTCTCCTGCAACTGCTCGATACCCCCAGTATTGCCTCAAAGCGTTGGGTTTATCGTCAGTACGACCATCAGGTACAAAACAACACCGTCTTGCTGCCCGGTGGTGCGGATGCGGCGGTTATTCGCCTGCGTCCTATAGACGCGGTTGCCAATTCCTCATCCCGCTCCGGTGTCGCCGCGACGGTAGATTGCAATTCCCGCTACGTGTATCTCGACCCCTACGAAGGAGCAAAAGCGGTTGTGGCAGAAGCTGCCCGTAACCTCAGTTGTGTGGGGGCAGAACCTCTCTCCGTTACGGATAACCTCAACTTTGGCAGTCCGGAAAAACCGATTGGTTACTGGCAGCTTGCAGAAGCCTGTCGCGGCATTGCTGAAGCTTGTCGCGAGTTCAGCACGCCTGTCACGGGTGGCAATGTCTCTTTGTACAATGAAACCCTTGATGCCAACGGCAACCCGCAACCGATTTACCCGACGCCTGTTATCGGTATGGTGGGGCTAGTTCCTGACATTACTCGGATTTGCGGTCAAGGCTGGCAAACCCCAGGGGATGTGATCTATTTGCTCGGACAATTAACAGGAACGTTAGGTGCATCGGAGTATTTAGCCACGATTCATCAAACGGTGGCGGGAAAACCGTCCCGGGTAGATTTTGAGCAGGAGCGGCAGGTACAAGCGGCTTGTCGGGAGGGAATCCGCCAAGGTTGGGTACGTTCGGCCCATGACTGTGCGGAAGGGGGATTAGCCGTAGCGTTGGCGGAATCCTGTCTAGCAGGGAATTTGGGGGCAGATGTGACTTTATCGGCATCCGGACAGCGTTGGGATGAAGTGCTGTTTGGGGAAGGTGGCCCGAAAATTGTGGTGTCTGTCTCTCCGGCACAACAAGCTGATTGGGAGTCTTACTTAAATCAACGCTTGGGCTTGCACTGGCAAGAAATTGGCGTTGTGCAAGAAAAACAGGCAGATTTCCGCATTATTACCCCTGACAACTTCCCCGTGGTGAACGCTAGCATGGCAGAGATGGGCGACGCTTGGCATGATGCCATTGAGCGACGCTTGAGGGTGTAATCCAGCTTTTACCACTGAGTTGAGACAGCTCAGTTTGTAATTACCACAACTTAGCGTCTCAATCTACCCTTTTTGGTAGTATTGTTAAGAGATTGTTAAGCTGGGTTAACATTTCTCCCTAATCCGCTTACATACAGGTCTCACTGAATTAATGCCGCTATCAGGAGCAAGCCGTAGCATGATTCCTCTCCACCACCTTTCCTCTGACGAGAATTTTGCTCAATCCCCCAATGGGTCTACCGAGCGACCAGACAAGCCAGAGGAAGCCTGTGGCGTCTTTGGTCTCTATGCACCGGGGGAGGCTGTTGCCAAACTCACATATTTTGGGTTGTATGCTTTGCAGCACCGGGGACAGGAATCTGCCGGAATTGCCACCTTTGAAGGGGGTAAGGTGCATCTGCATAAAGATATGGGTTTGGTGTCTCAGGTCTTTAATGAAGGCATCTTGTCTAATTTGGTAGGGGACATAGCGGTAGGACATACTCGCTACTCCACGACGGGTTCTAGCCGAGTGGCGAATGCCCAGCCAGCGGTGGTTGAAACTCGCTTAGGGAAGTTGGCTCTAGCACATAATGGTAATTTGGTCAATGCTCAGGAACTGCGGGAGCAATTGCTCAAGCAGAACTGTGACTTTACAACAACGACCGACTCAGAAGCGATCGCGATCGCCATTGGTGCCGAAGTAGACAAAGGTAAAGACTGGTTAGAAGCTGCCATCAGCGCCTTTCACCGCTGTTCTGGTGCCTTCAGTCTGACCATTGGCACTCCTGTTGGCTTGATGGGTGTCCGCGACCCCAACGGCATTCGTCCCCTCGTCATCGGTATTCTGAAGGGAGAAAAAAACCGCTACGTCCTTGCTTCTGAAACCTGCGGCTTAGACATTATTGGGGCGGAGTACCTCCGGGACGTTGAACCGGGAGAATTGGTTTGGATTACTGAAGAAGGCTTGGCGTCCTTCCATTGGAGTAAGAAACCACAACGGAAGCTGTGCATTTTTGAGATGATTTACTTTGCTCGACCCGATAGCGTCATGCACGACGAAACGCTCTATAGCTATCGCCTGCGATGCGGTCTTTATTTAGCAAAAGAGTCCTTCGTTGATGCGGATATTGTCATTGCTGTGCCGGATTCTGGTATTCCCGCCGCGATTGGCTATTCTCAGGCTACTGGCATTCCCTATGCCGAAGGCTTAATCAAAAACCGCTATGTTGGTCGTACCTTCATCCAGCCCACCCAAGCGATGCGCGAGTCTGGCATTAAGATGAAGTTGAACCCCTTGAAAGATGTTTTAGCAGGAAAGCGCATCGTGATGGTGGACGACTCCATTGTCCGAGGAACAACCAGCCGCAAGATTGTCAAAGCGCTGCGGGATGCGGGTGCAACGGAGGTACACATGCGGATTTCTTCACCCCCCGTGACTCACCCCTGCTTCTATGGCATTGATACTGACAACCAGGATCAGCTGATTGCAGCAACTAAGTCAGTCGAGGAAATCGCCGAGCAAATCGGTGTAGATTCCCTTGCCTATCTCAGTTGGGATGGAATGCTGGAAGCAACGAACGAAGACCCCAATAGTTTCTGTTCTGCCTGCTTCACTGGAGATTATCCCGTGCAGTTACCAGAAGTTCTGAAGCGGTCGAAGTTAATGTTAGAAAAAGCGGCGACGGTTTAGTGATTGGTCGTTAGCAGTCTTCGGTAATCTTTGTCGGGCGGGCATCTTGTCCGCCATTTATGGAAAATTTGGGAAAGGGCAGTAGCACTACATCTTTAAGGGAGTTTATTCTTTTTTCTCCCAGCGATCGCTCCTTAAAAAGAACAGCGCGATCGCGTACAGATGTGGCTTCAGTCCCAGCAATATGCTCTGCTCCACTCGCTAATTTTATCGCCTCTTCCTCGTTACCTTCTGCCCCAGCCAACTCAGCTAAACAGAGCGATCGCCTTAATCTTCTGTTCTTAACCAATTCTCTACAGTAACTCCCTGAACTCTCAGTAGATCGGAGTCATTCGAGACAAGAATTAAGCCGCGTATTATTGCTGTCGCGGCGATCAATATATCTGCATCTTGTATAGGTCTACCCCTTTGTTTCAAATCTGCGTAAATTTCTGAAGCTTTTTCTAGAATTTCTATATCGTCTAGTAACAATAGTCGATAGGTCTGACAAAAAGTATTAAAAATAGACAGCTTCCTTGTTGCATTCACAGCGAGGAGCCCTCTTTTTATCTCATAATAACTAATTCCACTGACAAAAGCTTTTTGCCCTTGAAGACTCACCTCTTCTAACTTAGTTATTATTCTTTCATTCTGCTTTAAATGTGCAGTAACGATATTTGTATCAAGTAAATAACCCAAATTTCTTATCTTCCTTCCACTGCGGCATCAAAAATTTCCATCTCCTCCGCTGTTAAATCATTTAGCATTCCCGACGTCGCTTCCAGTACCAAGATACTATCAATTCGCTCTATTAAATCTTCCTCATCAATAGTTCTCAACTCCTCAAGAGAAAATTTATCAAACAGTTGCACTAAATGTTGAATCATCTCATCTTTATCTAGCTTTTCTCGAAATAAATTATTACGCTGAAATGACTTTTTTACTACCTTTGATAAATAAGATAATAAAGCATTCTTTTCTACAGAAACTTTATCCATACTATCCTCCTAAAATTAAACTCAAGAAATCCCTATTTTAAGCAGGGTAAACGCATCAAAAATCTGGATGGGAATGTGCATCAGAGTGAGGAATACTGGCGCTGAGAGCATGGGCAAGCCGAGGAAAATTTCTCATCTTACACCCCTGACTGCCTCGTTTTAGAGGCGTTTACCCTGATATCATCGCAGCTAAACCAGTTGATTTAGATACGGAAAGGTTTAAGGGAAGAATTATCTTAAACCCAAGATTTAGACGGAGGTAAGCTATGTCTGTGGAAGTCCCTCTAATAAAAGTCGGGAGCAATCCTAGTTGTCAGTCTAAGTGTGTTATCTCGTATGACCGTGTTGTTTCTTATCGAGGAGAGCCACCTTGTGTTTTGACTTTTCAAAATTCTGAGTTTGGCGAACAGCAATTTAGTGGTAAAGACATTTTTGAATGTCTTTGTAATCTGAGGAGATTTCTTGAAGAAAAGGATTGGAGAATCCTTTGCAACGGAGCCTGCTTCGATGCTTATCCGTCCGGAATGTCAAGGGATATGGGCGGAGGGTACAAACTTTACATCCGTCAAATGGGACAACATCCTCAGCGAAGTGATTTGGTGAAAATTTTTGACAAGACCGCTCCTGAAAAGATTGGTACTGTTGAAGAACAACTTTCTTACTATAGACAATGGCTTGAAAGTGTTGGTTTATAGATTCAAAGGAGAACTCAAGAGAAATTTTATCAAACAGTTGCACTAAATGTTGAATCATCTCATCTTCATCTAGCTTTTCTCGAAACAAATTATTACGCTGAAACGACTTTTTTACTACCTTTGATACACGGGATAATAGAGCATCCTTTTCTACAGAAACTTTATCCATACTATCCTCCTAAAATTCAACTCAAAAAACTCCCTATTTTAGGAGAGCTTGCCTAATTATAAATGACGCATTGAATAGGCAGTGGGGCAGACATTGCCGCCCCACAGGATAGGTAAATTCTTAAGCCAAGAAATTAACGTTCTATCTGCTCAAGATCTAGATTTAGAGGATAGGAATTCACCTGCTCTCCATCGTTGATAATTGAGCGCATCCCTTCCACCGTTGCCGGAATACTACGGGGGTCCATGAACATCACCTTGCTGCTGTTGCTGCTGCCAATTACGGTGCCCATTTCCAAATAATGTTGGGCGAGTAAAAATTGCAGCGCTTCACGAGCATGGGGGTCAGTTTTGAGGGTTTTGGCAATCACTTGCAACGCCTCAGAGGTAGCTTGAGCTTTGAGGACTTCCCTTTGGCGTTCGGCTTGCGCTTTGAGAATAATTGCCTTTTGCTCGGCTTCTGCATCCAGAATCACAGATTTCTGACGCGCTTCGGCATCAAGAACCCGTGCTTCTGCCTTACCTCTAGCGCTGTTGACAGCGGAGTCGCGATCGCCTTCTGAGGTCAAGATCGATGCCCGTTTGCGGCGTTCGGCAGACATTTGCAATTCCATCGAATCCTGAACCGCCTTAGACGGAACGATGTCTCGCAGCTCAACCCGTGTCACTTTCACGCCCCAAGGATCGGTAGCAATGTCCAGTTCTCGCAACAGCAGCTCGTTAATTTCTGAGCGGGCGGTGAAGGTTTGATCGAGTTCTAGTTTGCCCATTTCCGAGCGAATCTGGGTCAAAACCAAGTTCACCATCGCATCCCGGAGATTTTCTACTCGATAGTAGGCTTTCTCCATATCCATAATTCGCCAGTACACAACCGCATCAACGCTGATGGAAACGTTGTCGCAGGTAATACAGGATTGGGGCGGGATGTCGATGACTTTTTCACGGGTGGTTTCCATATAAACCACCTTGTCAATAAATGGGGTGACAAAGTTGAGTCCAGGAGTTAGTTTCTTTTTATAACTGCCGAGACTTTCCACCAACGCTTCATTTTTTTCATTGATGATTTTAACGGAGCCTGCCACAGCAGAACCGCCAAGGGCTAAAAAGACGAGCAAAAAAAGTTGAGAAAATCCCATGTGTGTTGTCTCCTGCAAAAAGGTGGTGAAGTTGAGTACACTCCACAAAGCATTCAAGTAGCGGCTTTACTGACGCAGTAGATGCTCTGGCATCACAATTAAGGTGTTGCCTTCGCGCCTGAGAACATAAACTTTTTGATGGGGAGCGATCGCCTGCTCATAGTCTTCACAACGAGCACGCCAGGAGTTCCCTTCATACAGCACGCGCCCAGTTTCCCCAGCGGCAATAGCGGTCAGGGTTTCGCCTTCTCTGGCATCCTCAATTATCATGACGCGACGGCGGGGCATAAAACGCCGTGACAGGTAAATCAGGACAGTGGAAAAAATTAACCACAATACAACCTGTAACGGAAACTGGGGCAACACCAGTGATATCCCAGCCACAAGCAAGGCGCTGATACCCATCATGAATTCCACAAACGCCGTCGGCAAAAACATCTCCATCAGGCAAAGAATTGCTCCGGCTACCAGCCAAAGCAGAGTTGTACTGAGTAGAGGCGCTACCGGAGTTACCAGTAGCCAAGAAAAAGCCATATCAACTCCTGCAACTAACTCAGTGGTGGTCAATGGCATATCAGCCTTTGGCGCTACTAAGGTTAATAATTCACTTCTGGGGATATTCATTCCGGCTTCATTGAGTAGTTCGATGAGGAAGCCTCTATTAACCCGTCGTCAGAGGGTAGGCGTTAAGCAACTATGTCAGTACTATCCTGTGTCAGGCGTGGCTATCCCACCTGACAGGGGCTAAAAATTTCTTAAAATTCCTTAACCCTTCCTTATAGGGAATAGCAACGCCTGCTTCCTAACGCTTCACTTGTAGAAGTTAAGGTTGAAAAGAAACTTCAATAGCTAGATCGAGCTGACCCCTCAACCAATAACTAACGATATCCTTCAGAAGAACTGTTGCTGTTTCTACCCATTTCGACTAATCTCTTCAAACAACCAGGCATCGTAGGGTGTATAAAGCTAAACAGTTAGCTGAGGCTAAATTTAATCTAGCCTAGCCAATAGGGGTTTGACCGCTCTATGCAAATTAACTTAGCTATTGTTTAAATTTATGAGTAGTTCTGAGTCGCTAAACCATACATACCTTTGGGCAACCGGATCTAGTGCTAAAACCATAGCGCCTGGAGATCTAGTTGCTGGCAGATACTTAGCGATCGCGCCCCAACTTTGGCGAGACACTCAGCCGAACCGACCGCCACAAGTTCCCAAGCCGCTGACGGGTGACGTTATCCCTTACCTGCGCCTGTATCCCCACTCGCTACATGTTCCTGGGGTATATGGGATCTGCCAGTCCACACCAGAATCCACCCCGATTTTGTTACTCAACAACATCCCCGTCAATACAAAGGGCAAACTTTATCCAACCATTCTAGAGGCGTGGTCTCAAGCAACGCCGTTGCGTCAGGTTTACTGGATTTGGCAATTGCTGGAACTCTGGACACCCTTATCAGAACTGGGGGTCGCGGCAAGTCTTTTGGTAGCCGACAATCTCCGAGTAGAAGGCTGGCGCGTCCGGTTACAGGAACTGTATACCGAGGGGGATGAAACCGTACAACGATCTTTGGCAGCACTGACTTCGGGTAAGGCTGAGAACACATCAGTCGGAAGCACAACTCTCATCCAAGCTCCGGTAAAAGCAACGCTAGCTGAGTTGGGTGTGAGTTGGACAAGTTGGTTCCGTTCGGCTAAGACAGCCGTCGCATCTCGGTTGGAGGAGATTTTTCAACAGTTGCAGGCAGAGAAACCTTCCTTAGAGGCGATCGCCACAGCCTTAAATCAGCTATTGCTCGAACAAGCTGCCCAGCAACCCCTCCGAATAACAGTAGCGGGGGCAACGGATATCGGCCCGCAGCACAAGCACAATGAGGATAGCTGCTTTCCCACAGCAACTGACCTCCCCAGTCCAGATAGTCCCCTCAGCGACCCCCTCGTTGCCCACCTGACGGTTGTGTGTGATGGCATTGGAGGACACGACGGAGGGGAAGTTGCCAGCCAGCTAGCGGTGCAGTCGATTAAGCTGCAAATTCGGGGGATGCTGGCGGAGTTGGCAGAAGACCCGGAACTGATGACGCCAGAGCTGGTTAAAGATCAGTTGGCGGCAATTATCCGGGTGGCGAATAACTTGATTGCAGCGCGCAATGACGAACAAGAGCGCGAATCTCGCCGTCGCATGGGGACAACCTTAGTCATGGCGTTGCAGCTACCGCAAATCGTTAATACCCCCACCGGAAGTGGCAATGCACATGAACTTTATATCGCTAATGTGGGAGACAGCCGTGCTTACTGGTTGACACCGCGTTACTGTCAGCAACTCACGATTGATGATGATGTGGTAACTAGAGAAGTGCGGATGGGTCGCAGTCTGCTCTCTGAGGCATTGCTAAGAGAGGATGCAGGAGCACTGACGCAAGCCGTAGGGACTAAAGATGCAGAATTGCTGCGCCCGACGGTACAGCGCTTCATTTTGGAAGAGGATGGTTTGTTGTTACTGTGTTCGGATGGTTTGAGCGACAACGATCGCGTTGAGGAAATTTGGGCAAGTTTTACCCCTGATGTCTTGCGAGGCAAACTGACTGTAGAAGCCGCTGTACAGTCTTTGATTGATTTGGCTAATCAACACAACGGTCATGACAATACTTCAGTTGTTCTAAGCGAGTATGGCGTTTCTCCTCAATACCCGGTGGTGCTCAATTTTGGAGAACTGCCGACAGGCAAGTTGGAGCCGGAAACGAAGACGCTAGAAACAGAGTTTGCTCAGGTAGCACAGTCCCAAGAGGCAGAGGAAGCGGCAGCTAGAGCCGCGCAGGAACCCCGCGATCGCACGTTGATACCTCGTCGCTTGAATACTCGTCTAGCGCTGATGCTGGTGGCGATGGCGGTATTTCTCAGCGCCGTTGCAGGGGTTGTGGCATGGCGGACGCTCGATTCCCAGGGTTACGAACAACTCCGCAATCGTCTCTTCCCGGCTGAGGTTGAAGAAAGTCCTGAGATTCTAAGTCCTGAGTCCTGAGTCGGGGAGAAAGTATGAAGGATGAAGTATGAAGGGTGAAGTATGAAGGGTGAAGTATGAAGGGTGAAGTATGAAGGGTGAAGTATGAAGGGTGAAGTATGAAGGGTGAAGTATGAAATAGGCGATTGGAGTAATGGCTAATCGTTGTCAACTTTTCTCTCCCCCGCTCCCCTGCTCTCACAGGTGTAGGTTTTTTACAATCAAGCGGAGTTGAAGAAAGTCACAGTTGTAGTCGCAGACAAAGGACCCAAAGAAAGTGGAAGACCATTAAGTAAATCAGCTAAAAGAGTCAGAAAGCCCT
>JAHHHJ010000037.1 GCA_019359445.1 Kastovskya adunca ATA6-11-RM4
AACATTCTCTAATTATGGCTTAAAAACAGGTGGGCGCTTTTTAAAAACTGCGTTTTCTAGCTGGACGCCTCGCTTTCTTTCATCCCACCCTTAAAAGAGGTGGGCTTTCAGCATCGCTTTTCTGTAAGGCAAAAGTGAAAAGAAAGAAGTACTAACTGCTTCTTCCTTTTGCCTTTCACCTTTAGCATCAATGCCTTGGGTTACGCCTTACGTGAGTAGTACTCAACCACTAGCAGTTCGTTGATTTGTAGAGCCACCCACTCACGCTCAACAATGCTGTTGACCTTACCCGTGAGCGTGTTCTTGTCAAACTCTAGGTGGCTTGGCAGGTTCGCCAAACCGGGAAACTCCAGGTTTTGTTCTACCAAACGCTTGGAGCGATCGCGACTAGAGATCGCAATCACATCTCCAGGGCGGCACTGGTAGCTAGGAATATTGACTCTCCGACCATTCACCGTTACGTGACCGTGGTTCACCAACTGGCGTGCACCAGGTATGGTTCCCGCCATCCCCAGGCGAAACACAGTATTATCCAACCGCATTTCTAAAAGCTGCAGCAACGCTTGACCAGTTGAGCCTGTCGCTCGACGGGCTTTGCGGACATAACGGAGCAACTGCTTTTCAGTGACTCCGTAGTTGAAGCGGAGCTTTTGCTTTTCTTCTAGTCGAACAGCGTATTCTGACCGCTTCCGACGCGCTTGACCGTGCTGACCCGGTGGGTAAGCTCGACGGGCTGTCTTGCGGGTTAAACCGGGCAGATCCCCTAAACGACGAACAACCCGCAGACGCGGGCCCCGATATCTCGACATATAGCTTCCTCTTGTTTACTTGTCCTGGATCTAAACTAAAACTTTAGCCAAAACTATTATTATAAGCCCCATTTTGTCCAATCTTCAAAATAAAGCTGGAAAAAATGAGGGCAAATATATTGTATCTAAATCTCTCTACTCCCTTGTCTCAAACCGCCAAAACCAACATCTACCAGGGGAAGGGAGAAGTTTCCCTGAGTGCTGAAGAACCTATCCTATGCAGAATATCCTCATGGTTGGAGATGTCCAGGGCGGTCTCAATATCTTCAAAGCTTTACTAGAGTATCATTGGAACCCCGAAAATGAGCGATTAATTCAGGTAGAGGATTTGAGCGATCGCGGTCACTTCTGTTCTGAAACGTTTCAGTTTGTTCAGACGTTACAGACTCCATATCCAGAGCAAGTGAGTATTCTGGGGGGAAATTACGAACAAGAATTTATTAGCTACGGAGAAACAGGAGACAATTCCAACTGGCTGCGACCGGGAGGTGGGGACAGGTTGGCAAACTATCAAAACTTCAAAATCTCTCTTTTAGAAGAAGCGGAATAGATGGAAAAGATGCCATTTTTTGGAGAGAGTGAGCATTTTTTTTTAGTTATGCAGGTGTATCTCAACGTGATGAAAACTCCTTTGATCCCAATGCAGATAATGGCGTTCTCTGTACACGGGAACCACTGCTAAATAAATTTAGGTAAGAAGATGTTTAAATTTACTCGATCTATTGAAGCTCATTAAATTACAAAAACTCCTTAAAGCCTTATGAATGATACAAAACAATTGAGAATTGTCTCGCTGCTTCCCAGTGCTACTGAGATTGTGGCGGCGTTGGGATTGACAGAGGCGATTGTGGGGCGATCGCATGAATGCGACTATCCGCCAGAAATCCAAAACCGCCCAGTTTGCACGGAAGCACAGCTAGATTCCCACAAAACCAGTGGGGAAATTGATGCCGATGTCCTCGATTTAATCCAAAAAGCCCTAAGTATTTACAAAATCAAAACCGACGTTCTCGAACAACTGCAACCCACCCACATCATCACCCAAGACCAATGTGATGTCTGTGCGGTTAACTTTGCCGACGTTGAGAAAGCAGTTACCCAACTCACCCATAGCCAGCCACAAGTTATTTCCCTACAGCCAGATCTACTGGCTGACATTTGGGCAGATATTCAACGCGTCGCTGACATCCTGGAGGTAGAATCTCAACCGTTACTGAATCAATTACAATCTCGCGTCGCCGCGTGTCAGCAGAAAACTCAGGGTTTATCAGAACGCGATCGCCCTAATGTTGCCTGTATCGAGTGGACAGATCCGATCATGGCAACAGGTAACTGGATTCCTGAACTCGTACAACTTGCAGGTAGCAATCCCCTATTCGGTACGGCGGGAGAACACTCCCCTTACTTGGAGTGGGAGGCGTTACTCAAAGCCGATCCCGAAATCATCATCATCATGCCTTGCGGTTTCGGCTTAGAGCGCACTCGTCAGGAAACAAAATCTTTGGAGAATCGCCCAGATTGGCAAACCTTGCAAGCGGTGAAAAATGGCAAAGTCTTCATTACTGACGGTAATGCTTACTTCAACCGTCCTGGGCCAAGATTAGTAGATTCCCTAGAAATTTTGGCAGAAATTATTCATCCAGAACTCTTTGACTTTGGCTATCAAGGAACGGGCTGGGAGAATTTGTCGGTTCCGAAAGTTAGATGACGTTCTAAAATATGCACTAAATTAGGAACAATCTATTACTTGACAGATGATATAAATGAGGAACGCCCTTGGACTGCGAGGCGAGGCAATATTCACGGTCTTAATGACTACGTTTCACTCTAATTCCGGTCCAATTTTCAAGCCGCAGTTCTTAGGAGATAAATGGCAGTACATTGATTTTATTGTCGAACTAGTAAGGGCTGAAGGCACTGTCCCTTACTTCTTCGTACAAGTTAAAACAACGCGACAAGGCTATACAAAGAAACTCAAGCGACTGAAAGTTAAAGTACCGCAAGAGCAGGTGCGAGGATTAGCTTCGTATCCAGCTCCAACTTACATAGTTGGCATAGATGAAATTACAGAGAAGGGCTATGTCGTTTCTGCAAACGGGAACTATCTCGCTTCCCTGTCAAGCATCTCTACGGCATTTCCGATTAATAGACTCAACAGGGAAGCTCTGTGGAAGGAGGTAAACGACTTTTGGAGTAGATACAATACTACCCTTTTTGATTCGCAATTTTCCGATCGTGATTGGAGATAGAACTGTGGCAAAAAAGGAAGCTTGGTATATTGGACAACGGGCAGAATCTTTGGCGATTATGTACTTGACCCGTCAAAATGATCTCATTATTTCAAGGCAGCAAAATGATTATGGTTTAGACTTTCTAGTAACAATTGGTAAAGAAGGAAATTACAGTGGTAGGCTCTTTGGAGTAACTATTAAAGCGACGGTTTCTGCTTCACGAATAATTCAGCACGATAATACTATCAAGATTCCGCCTAATCTAAAATCATTCCAATTTTTTACTGAATTACCTTTCCCCGTTTGCCTATTCTTTTTTAATCTCGAAGACGATCGTGGGTATTACAAATGGATTTTAGAACCTGTTGTCGAAGAACAGAGCCATCAAAAACTCATCTTCAATCAAAGTAATAAGTTTAAAAACTTAACTGATGAGGAAATAGATAAAATTATCTCAGCGGTGAATCGCTGGTACGATAGTCGAAAAAGCGCACTTGTAAGCTTGCACAGGTGACGTTCTTTAGTATCAACACTCTTGCGATCGCGAAGCGTTGCTCTAGGTTAGCGTAACCCACCAACTTAAAAGCCAATTTCTAGCTTGGTTGCAGATTGGCATGAACCGCTAACCAGATGCACGGCGGTTCAGCGCTGGTATGCTCAACCCGGTGCTTTTGGTGAGCCGGAATCAGGACATAATCTCCGGCTTGGAGACTAATACTAGAACCATCCAAATAGGTAAGCTTCGCCTCGCCTTGTAGAAGAATTACCCACTCATAACGTTCTTGGTCGTACCACTCCCCTTCCGGTGTAGTTTGTCCGGTGGAAATGATCCGCTCAATTAACACAGCTTCACCCGACACCAAAGGCTCAAATAATTCTTCAGCAGACAGTTCAGTGGGTAAGTGGAAAATATTAGCCATATCTGGGGTGGAAGTTGAACGGGTAAAAGGAGCGATCGCTGGTGGTGGTATCTACCACTTCACATTTGTAATGACTAATTTAATGACTACACATCCCTAATAACTCGACAAGGATTCCCAACCGCGACAACCCTAGCGGGGAGATCTTTTGTCACCACACTACCTGCACCAATTGTGGTGTTGTCACCAATGGTTACGCCAGGACAAATAATCGCACCGCCGCCAATCCAGACGTTGTTGCCAATTGTAATCGGGGCAGCAGATTCTAAACCTGCTAAACGCATTTCTGGATCGATAGGGTGAGAAGCGGTATAAAGTTGCACTGAAGGCCCAACGAGGACTTTGTTACCAATGCGAACTGAGGTGCAGTCCAAAATCACACAACCGCAGTTGATGAATACATCGTCACCCACATAGATATTGCTGCCGTAGTCGCAGAATAAGGGCGGCACAATTTCGATATTTGAGCCAACTTGAGCAAATAACGCTTGTAGCACTTCTGTGCGTCGGTTTACTTCTTTTGCTAGCGTACTGTTGTAGATTTGAAGAAATTCTCCAGCTTTGGCGCGATCGCGTGCCAACTCCGGGTCATTCGAGCGATACAATTCACCCGCCAGCATCTTCTGTTTTTCGCTTTTTTCCACGCTGAGAGCCTACCTCAAAACTTACGCAGCAACACCAAATATAGTAGGGCGAAGGGCATTTCTCCCCTACCTATAGGTTGCTTTTCCGGGAAATACCTCTATCATTTCAGCTCTTAGGGTTACAACGAGTGTTAATAAGCAATTGCGATCATCAGAGTGTCAGTGTGACTCAAACTCGCCCTAAGGGAACAAGATCTGATAACTCTCTACTCAACTCAGTAAAATCACTTATGCCTTTACAAAACATTAATCGGAATAGTTTAACTTAGTGAGTGCTTTCCGGAAATGTTTGCTAAACCTTGAACAATGAACAGGAGCAGCCCTGTTAATGTGTAGATGACATGCGAAAATTGACGGCTCAAGCTAGGGATGCCTTCATTCAACTGCTCTATAAGCGAACTATCCTGATTTTGGCAATTCTATTCTGTGCAGGAGTAGGAGTGGCAATGTCAAATATGTCTCGTCTCTCCTCAAACCTGATCGAGTCACAAGCGCTTCAGAATGCCACCCTCTATGCCGACGCTATAGCAGAAGCACGTACCCTCTACAGCGTTGGCGCTGTCAATCGTTTAGCAGATGTTCACAATGTCATCATTACTCACGACTACGCTACCCAAGAAAACGCCATCCCCTTACCCGCCACCTACCTGCTCGAACTGGCTAAACGTCTCAGTGAAAAAAACCAAGGGATGTCAGTGCGGCTATATAGTGACTTTCCTTTTCCCTCGCGAAATAAAGAAGGAGGGCCCAAAGATGATTTCGAGTGGGACGCCCTCAGTGCCTTAAGGAAAAATTCTGACCAGCATTTTGTACACATTGAGCAGTTTCATGGTCGGCGAGCCTTGCGATACGCCCAAGCCGATATCATGCAAGCAAGCTGCGTTGAGTGTCATAATACCCATCCCAGTAGCCCAAAGACTGACTGGAAAGTAGGGGACGTGCGCGGCATATTGGAAGTTACTATCCCATTGGATGATTTTGCTACCCAGACAAAAACAGCACTGCGAGGAACCTTATTCGCACTGCTATTTTTATCTGCCTTGGCACTATCAGGACTGACCCTGGTAATCGGTAGACTACGCCGCACTTCCCACGAGTTAGAGAAGCGAGTCATTGAACGCACGGCGGCGTTACAACAAACCAATGCTGAACTAAAAACTGAGCAGGAAAAGTCTAATCATTTGTTGCTCAATATTTTGCCCGAATCCATTGCCCAGCAGTTGAAAGATGGTAAGAGCAAAATTGCTGAAAGTTTTGCGGAAGTGACGATCCTTTTTGCCGATATTGTTGGCTTCACCGAGCTTTCTGAAAAGAATTCTCCAGCACAACTAATTAATCTACTCAATGATATTTTTTCTGCCTTTGATAGATTGAGCGAAGAGCATAAATTAGAGAAGATTAAGACGATTGGGGATGCCTATATGGTAGTAGGTGGATTGCCTAGTCGCCGGATCGATCATGCCGAAGCCATCGCGGAAATGGCATTAGATATGCAACAAGAGTTAGCACGATTAAGTGCATTACATGGGGCTAATCTTAATATCCGCATCGGCATTAATACAGGGCCTGTCGTGGCGGGAGTAATTGGTACCAAAAAGTTTATTTACGACCTGTGGGGCGATGCGGTAAACACCGCTAGTCGGATGGAATCTCATGGGTTAGCCGGGTGCATTCAAGTCACGGAATCGACCTATGACCGATTGCAAGATAAATATTTGTTTCTGAGGCGGGGGACTATTCAAGTCAAAGGTAAAGGAGAAATGACCACCTTTTTACTAGTAGGGAAGAAAGTCTCTCAACTAGTTAGCGTTTAGGGAGTTTAATAATACACCTAGCTCAAACCTTCTCGCGGCGATATTTGACTCGATACGGTATTTGATCAAGCGCTTTAGAGATTCGGCAAGACTCACATTCCTCGCTTAGAATTTTCCACAAACTGTTTCCCACAATCCTTACAGCGATAGCACTGCTTCCCCCGGCGATGTCCGTTTTTGGATAACTGCTTTGATTGACAGTGGGGGCATATCATTACTTTCATTACATTGCTCAACAGACTATCCCCCACATATGACTCTAAATATGACACCAGTAAGTCTTCAATTTGCTGAATTAACCGTTGACGGTGTTGCAAATCGGGGTTGCGAAGTGCCGACAGCATGACCGCATTGGCGCTATGAACGCACACTTCTGCCAACAAACTGCACTGCGCCTCACTCAATGCCGGGTTTCGCTGCTTCAAGACACTTGCCATGAAGTTAATGGCTTCTTGAGTCATACTTTCATCAATCGACTGAAACATTTCGCGGGAGACAAAAAACTGCACAAACACCACCCGTGACACGGGCTGCTCAAACAGTTTTGCAACAGCCGTGGCGATCGCGCGAATCATTTGGCGAAGCGGTAACTGGACAATTTCCGGCGTGTTTGCCTCTGCCCACATGAGCTTAACCCGCTCGACATGGCGTAACTCCATCGCATTAAAAATGGCGGCTTTGTCGGGAAAAAACTGATACAGAGAACCAATCGCCGTTCCCGCTTTTGCCGCAATCAGATGAGTGGTTGCCGCTTCATAGCCCACCTCGTCAAATACTGCCGCCGCCGCATCTAAGATTTTTTCAACTCGTTCTTTCCCTCGTTGCTGTTTCGGTTGACGACGCAGACTGCTTGACGAATGCGAATATTCTGTCATATTTTAAGAACGTGACTGATTTTTCACAATTTTATATCTCGCGGAGAACATCATGCAGTCTATGCTTCCTGGTGCGCCTTGGCTGTTGGCACATAAGTCGATGCTGGGCGTGAATCAACCTCGGAAAATTTCCTTGTATGGTAATGACTATGTAATGTGGAAAGATGCTGCCGGAGCCATCCATGCCCTGCCTAATGCCTGTCCGCACATGGGAGCGATGCTGTCGGAGGGATGGTGCGAAGCCGAAAGCAACGGCACAAGCGCTGTGGTCTGTCCGTTTCATGCTTTGAAGTTTGATGGATCGGGCTGTACCGTTTTGCCAGGAGCGAGCAAGAAAACCTTGCCCCAACTGCAACCCTTAGAGCTAACGATTCAAGGAGATTTCATTTGGTCTTATGGGGGATATGAGCCGAAAATCCCCATTCCTAGCGTGCTGAACGACATCGCAAATAGTTACTACTTTATCGGGCATACCGCAGATAGAAGTGTCGAGACAGATTTGCTGACCATGCTGCTAAATATGCACGACTACAATCATCAAAACGGCACTCACCGAGATTTATTTCGGATTACCAGTGTGGAGTTTCATCAATTCATTGATGACGGGCATCATTCCCATGCATTTTTTGACACGCCCACAGCTCCCTACAGCTTGGTAGAAAAGCTCAGGAAACCCGATTTGCTACTACTGCCCAGCACCATTAAAGCGCACCTGGAAAATCACTTTCCAGCCTTAGTAATTTTTCATGGAGAAATGCCGTTGGGTAAAGCCGCCCAATGTAATATCTTTGTGCCAGAAGCAGAGAATCGAACGCGGACTTATATTTTGCTCTTTGGTCAAGCTAAGCATCCAGTTTTTAAGCTATTTGGCAGCACGTATCTCAAGTTTGGCAAGGTCGTTGTGGATCAAGATGCAGATATTTTAGGGAAACTTTACCCCGATACGCCTCAGAAAATTAAGCTCAACAATGAAGTGGGGATGGACTGGGTGCGGCGTAATTTTGAGAGCTTCCCCAATATTGTAGAACCTAATTTTTCAAAGAAGACGGCGAATACGCCTTGAGGCGATCGCTAAACATCAATCACAACTCGCCCCACAGGGTAAGCAATACAAGGCAGAATATACCCTTCTTCCTGCTCACTCTCATCAAGGGCATCCGGGTCTCCTTCATACTTCACTTCTCCTTCGAGCTTCCGTTGCTTACAGGTGCCACAGACACCACTACGGCAGCTACTATCAATCTCAATTCCTTCTTGTTCAGCGAGTTCGAGGATGGAGTCTTGCCCATCACTGACGACTTCTTGACTAGACTTGGCAAACGCTACAGCCAGCCCACCAGACTTTACTTCTGGAGAGGGTGCGGGCGTTGAAAGTAGCATCGGTACTGCAATACGGATACTATCTAGGGATACTGCACCCTTTATTGGCTCAATGGGTTCAGCTACAGAGGTAGGAATTGGTGAGGCTAAAGGAGATGGCGGCTTGGAGTTTTTCGCACCGCCAAAACTTTCCTCGTAGTAGTTTTGCATCGGGAAACCCAGACCTTCCATCATGGTTTTAACACCTTGCATAAAACCATTGGGCCCGCAAACATAAACTGTACGTTGCCAAAAGTCAGGAGCGATCGCATATAGCATTGTTTCCGTCAGTCTACCTGTAAAGCCGAACCAGGCTTGACCTGGCTCCGAGCGAGTAGTCGCGATCGCCAAACGAAACTTGGGGTTCCGGGCGGCTATCATCTCTAACTCGTGCCGGAAAATAATATCCTTGGGACTGCGGGCGCAATGAAAAAAGACAATATCGCAATCAGCAGCGGTATCAAAAACCCACCTCGACATCGACATCATTGGCGTAATGCCACTCCCGGCGGAAATCAGCAGCAGTTGTTGAGCCGGATTGTCAAAACAGTTAAACTTCCCAGATGGCCCCTTGACTTTGATTTCGGTGCCCACCTTGAGGTTGTCGTGCAACCAATTGGAAACTAGACCCGCAGGAGCATCGGGGACATCCGGTGGCGGGGGAACGCGCTTCACCGTGATTTCTAACGTATGAGGTCGTGAGGGGGTAGAAGAGATCGAGTAAGAGCGTTTGACACTCTTGCCATTGATTTGCAGATTCAACGTCACAAACTGACCCGGCTTATAGGTAAATCGCACGGGCGGCTCTGCTACGAAACAAAAGGTCTTCACGTCCGCCGTTTCGTTAGTGATCCGCAAGCAGCGAACCGTCAGTTCATCTTTTGTCCAAGAGCTGATCTGCTCTGGGGGTACAAGTGCCAGAGGCATGTATTCCCTGGGAGGAGCGGTTGGCAATAGCGGTTTTTGAGTTGCCGGAGGGATAACGATGGGGCGAACCGTGGGTGGTGTTGGGGCGGGAGTTGCGGCGGCAATTTCTGTCGTTTCCCCTTCTGATACCACAGCTTTGATGACAAGAATAAATTCACCAATCCGAATAATGTCATTAGGTTGGAGGAGATATTTTTGGTTAACCTTGACGACTTCGTCATTTAATCGAGAGCCACCTAAACTTGCTAGGTCAGTAAAGCAATAGTGTCCTTCCTCAAAGCAAATACTTCCGTGGACGCGGCTCACTTCTGGACTATCGAGAAAGATGGCGCAGTGGGAAGAGCGACCAATAAAACACTCGCCGTTAATCGTCGTTTCTAGCTCTAGGTCGAGTTCTTGGCTCTCAGTTGGTGTTTTAGAGTCTAGCAGTTTGATTTGGAGCATAGGTTTGAGGGAGTTTAAGAATTTGAGAAATGCGATCGCTTACCTGTTGTCTCAACGGTTTATATCTAGCCCCCGTTTGACCTGAGTCAGGGGGAATATCGGTCAAAATCTTGTTGTTACTGAGCCTTGACTTTGGCAGTTAGTCTTTGTAGGCGATCGCTCAGGATCAGCAAGAGATTCCTCGCTAGCTCAGAATCCTGACGCAACACCATCTCAAAATTCTTGGATTTAATCGCTAAAACTCGGTTTCTCTCGGCGGTTGTCACTACCGTTGCCGAACGCCTTTGGCGGTTCAGTACTCCCATCTCGCCAATTGTCTCGCCGATATGGATTGCACCAACGATATGCTCCCCGTCTCCTCGGATGACGCTGACATCTGCGGCTCCCTCAATCAGCAGCAAAATTTCATCGGATGGTTCGCCAGCTTTGCATAGTTGCACCCCGCGCGGGTAAATCTTGACCTCCGCATCACGAGCTAGTTCGATCAGGGCATTCGGGTTGACGGTTCTCAAAAAACTGCTCTCAAATAGCAATAACAACTTATCAAGAGTTCCCAGCACCTTCGCAGCCGTATCCTTATGCACCCGGCGTTTTTCCCAGTGAACGGTAATCGATGGCTCAGAGGCACTACCAAAGCGAATCACATCGCCTTGGTAAAGCCGCTCACGGTCATTGTGGATGACTTTCTCGTTGATATAGAGACCATTGGGACTGCCCAACTCGATGGCGCTAACTCCTTGGTCATCTAGATAAAGCAGGGCGTGTTGCTCAAAGACGTTGGGATCGAGAAGTACAATTTCGTTCATTGGTCTGCATCCCACCCGCACTACTGGCTGCTGAAAGACGCGCTCTTCCATCTTTCCCCTCACCGCAATCCGAGCAATTAGGGTTTGCACCCCCGCATCAGCCTCCGCTGAGTCCGGGTCGAGAATATTGTTGGCGGTTTCTCGCACTAGCCAATCCCCTGGTTTAGAGACGCTCAGTAACTGGCGAGCTGAGGAGCGACCTTGCTCTGCATCTAACTGGTGCAATGCGTAGAGGCTGGCGGCTTCAATCAGGGGGTCTAGCTCTTGCAGCAGTTCGTTGAGAACCGCGATCGCACATCCGAGACGGCTTGCTGGCATCACTTTAGAGTCCAATTGTCCAGCAACTCGTAAGACGGTGGGGATTCCGGTAGCGCTAGCCGAAGGCGATCGTCCTAACGGTATGGTTGCGACTTGTCTAGAGGCGGTGGCGGGCTGTACCGCTAGCACTTCCGGCATTGTTCCCGACTCAGTCGGTCGCAGCAACGCCACAACCTCAGCACTCAGTCGGTTTTCCCAAGCCAAAGTGCCATCGGTTCCTTGCCAAAGCTCAGCCAACACATTCTCCGCCAAGACAGCGATCGCGCTAGCAATCTTTGCCGCTTCCGGTGCATCCCTCAAAATTTCCAGAATACTCAGCAATTGCTTCGTCACAATCTGTTGCTTTTGCTGCACAGCAACCAGTTGCAGTAACTTAAATACAGGCGCATCTGAGTTAGGAACCAGGTTGTTCAAGACCTGGTAACGCACAGCCAATTCCTTCAACTGGGCAACCAGCGACTCCGCGCGACGCAAGAGCGTGCTGTTTTCATCAAACATTCCCGCTAAAACCTGGGCTTCCTCTTCGGCGGTAATCCCATACTCCCGTTTCAATGCGGAGGTTTGCTTGTGCTTTTGTCGGAGCGCCACTTGCAAAGGTACTCCCGTCTCCACCAACTTCAGTAGTTGCTGCTCTAAGGATTGCCGATAACTAGCAAGACGCAGCTGGTTTTCACGGGATTGTCGCTTCTGGGGATTAAGCAGGTCAGGGCTTTCAATTCCTAGCTCAGTCAAAGCGGTAAAATGCTCTTCTTCTTTTAGCCCTAATCCTAAACGGACTGGCTGGAGAACCTCTAAGCTATCGGCAGAGTCAGCCTCACCCTGTTCTAAAGCCTCTCGCAGCATCCCCTTGTAAACCTGTAACCCGTATTCTCGGTTAAAGCTGGGCAGTACTTTAGCCAGAACATACACCTCATCCGGTTTCAGGTCTTCCATCGAACGACCTTCCAAGTACCTAGAGAAGTCAATCGTTAACTTACTCAACTGACGACGCAAACTATCCGCTAGACTCTCGCGGGAATAGGCATCGTTACTACGTCCTAAGGTTCGATAAAGCCACAACGTGCTGACTAAAATCACAGAGCCGTTAAAGATTAACTGTAGGGAAATTGGGAGTTTTCCCAACAGAGGACGACCGCCAAAAATGAAGAAGGTATTAAAAGCAATAAAGGTGGCGATCGAAAAAGTATGGTGTAAGACCTGGTGTTGATTGAGCGGTTTATTGAGCCGTTGGCGATAGGCTTTATAATTGCGTTCTAGCTGTTGAAAAAGAAAATAGCTTGCTCCTCCAAATAAGGCGAGGGTGAGGGGAGCCGCTATCAGTTTAGGAATGGGAATGGGTTGCTCGAATAGATAAAATCCCGGTCTGAAAATGGATTGAAGCTGGGTAGCGTCGCGACCGGAAACGCCTGCATAGTAGTAATCCCAGTTGCCGGAATAGAGGAAGTAGTACGTAAAAAAACCGATTGCCAGTCCCAGGTAACTGTACTGGATTAATTTTCGCCCCGGCTTATCCAAAACGTCCCAATAGGAACGTTCCGCATCAATATCTAGACAAGGAGACTGACAGCTAACACAGGCACTTTTCTCGTTCCCTTCCTTATCAACCGTTCTACACATAGATTGAGTGACAATCTGCCGCTGTCCCTGGTGGGCTTCACTTCCGAGCAAGCCCCGTGGCCCCGTGTAGATCATCTGCACCGGAGCCATTGGACAAAAATACTGGCACCAACTTTTACCGCCGTACCAGTAACCGATAAAGATGGCGCAGAAAATCGTGAGCAGGAGAAAAATTCCCAAGGCGATGCGATGGGAATCAACCAAAAGCAGCCTAATATTCAATCCAATAAAGAGCAGTCCTAATTGCAGGTATAAATGATTGCGAGCCAGCCAGGAATTTTTGGCGACCTTGGCTAACTCTTTGCGAACTGCTCCTGTACGCGGATTAACAACCTTCTGTTGGCGCTGCCATCCCAAGGCACGAGGAATTTGAGATAGAAATGATAAAGGGCAAATGCGCCGCCAAGCTTCATGACCAAAAACCAGAAGAATGATAATAGAGCTGGGAACGATCGCTCCCCAGAATAGAGGTGCTCCCAAGGTATAGGGTGCTTGCTTAAGGCATTCTCTCTGAATCTTGACGCATTGATTTAGGTTGAGACTAAAGGGACTACTTTGATTGTTTGGATGAGTGAGATGGATCGAGATGGGGTCATAAAAGAGCGAGAAAATTAGAATTATCCAGCCGATAGTCAGCAACCATCTGACTATATGCATCTGCTTTTCTGGCACCTTGTCAAGCATTGCTGTGACTCCTCGCAGATTTGGTTGTTTTTAAGTAAAAACGTTTTTTTCGTTTGCAGAGTATCAACTACTACAAACCCCTGTTAAAACCCCTAAGTATGGGGTTTGGTAGAAGCCCTCTAGTTAAAAACAATCAATTGCTCAGAAACACTATGTTTCTGAACAAACATACACCTATCCAATGTTCAATCCTGATGTCCCTCGGTGATATTTGTACTATCCCTAAAACTGTTTACGTGCTTTCACTGAGGAAATCAGGACACTTTACTGCAATCTTTTCAACTTATGTGCCACAGGTATCTCAGGGAGCTTTGTAAGAATTATCGGAGATACAGGAAGCGATCGCTAACTAGTCTACAAGTATTACCTACTGATTTCCGTAAATTTACCAAAGTCAAAAGTATTACTAGAGTTATAAATACTGAAGAGAAGACTAACCCGATTATGCGAAAAACACGGTTGTTAATTGCCTCTAGTATTGATGATTACGTTGCCAGAACATCAGGAGATGTAGAATGGCTATTTACCGATTCTTACTATGGTTGTGTTGAGTTTTGCGCTCAAATTGACACGGTGCTAATAGGGAATAAAACCTATCAGCAAATGCTGAGTTTTGGGGAATACCCTTACCAAGGTAAGAAAGGTTTTGTTTTCTCAAGAACTCAACGTGAAAAAGACCACAATGTCGAGTTTGTCGGAGGCGATATCAAGAGCTTTATTCACACACTACTTAACCAGAGCGGTATTGATATCTGGTTAGTTGGGGGATAGTAGTAAAAAAGGAGCCTATCTTGAGAGGGTATACAGGTCACAAACTTCACTTAAATGATAGTGATAAATTTGCCGAATTAAAAACAACAGGCAAGCATCAAGTGCGGCTGGATGATCAAGATGGACAAAAAAAGATCCAAGTTAAATCGGGTGGCAATCACGAGATTTTGCTTGATGATAATACCAGTGCCAAAATTATCAAAGTTACGTCGGCAGGTGATATTAAGTTGCAAGCTGCTGCTGGAAAAAAATTACTTTAAATGCTCAGCCGCCAGCATTATGGATTATGCTCCTTTCCGTGAATATTCTGCCGTTTGGGCTGTGTACATCTCCCGCCAATCCCGCTGTGGCAGCAGCAACGGCGGCAGCATTGGGGGTGTTAACTCCCATGCCCTGCGTTCCGGTTACGGTGGCTCCCTGTGTTCCAGGGGCAGTGAAGGTGAGAGTTGGCATGTTTCCCGCGCTTCCCAATACAGCAATGTGTAACTGCATGTGGGGTGGGGTAAGCTTCCCCGCTCTTTAGAGACGGGGCTTTCAATAGCCCTGAAGAGTCCCAACTGAGTTGACAGCTAAGAATCTTCGAGCCTTCAGGCTGCGTTACGGACAGCCCCACGAGCCGAATCATTT